>NZ_JAGIOH010000001.1:4963278-6309056 GCF_017876625.1 Streptomyces syringium | reverse complement strand
CCGACTCCGACTCCGGCGGCACCGTGTACGTGGGCGGTCGGGAGCAGGACGGCACGGACCTCGGCAACCGCGACCACGCCGTCAGCCGTGACGGGGGCGGGCACTTCGCCGCGCCCTTCAGGGCCGTCCCCGACCTGTACACCCCCATGGTCCAGGGGACCGTCCTGCCGCTGCCGTCCGGCCGCTGGCTGTTCTCCGCGCCCGCCGACCCCGACCGCCGCCGCACGATGACCATCCGCTCCTCGTACGACCAGGGCCGCACCTGGGAAGGCGTCGACCGCGGCCGGGCGGTCACCGCCGACTGGTCCGGCTACTCCGACATGACGGTCGTCGGCCGCGCCACCACCGGGCTGCTCTACGAGGCCGGCAAGGCCGACGCCCGCGACGAGATGCGCTTCGCCCGCTTCACCGAGGACTGGCTCGGCCCGCGCCGTGGCCCCGGTCCCACGACCCCGGACCACGCGCCGGGCGCGCGGGGTGCCTACGTGCTCGGCGGGGCCCGGCCGGTCGGCGGCCGGTTCGGCGGAGCGCTCGCCTTCGACGGCAGGGACGACGCGGTGCGCCTCCCCCACCGGGCCTCCCTGCCGCTGGGCGACGGGGACTTCACGGCCTCGCTGTGGTTCCGCTACACCGCCGCCCGGGGCGAGCAGCCGCTGCTGTGGATGGGCGGGGTCGGCGGGGCCCCGCAGGTGGTGCTGCGCGGCGAGCCGGGTGCGCGGCGGATCACCGGACAGATCACCGGCATCGTGGGCCGGGGCCCGTCGCGGACCGCCACGGTGCGGGCGGCCGGCGCGTACCACGACGGGCAGTGGCACCACGCGGCGCTGCGCCGCGCGGACGGGCTCCTCACGCTCATCGTCGACGGCGCAAGCACGTCCGTACCCGATGTGCCGGGAACGGTCAGCCGCACGTCGACCTTCGGGGTGCATCTGGGGCAGAAGCCGGACAGCCGGTGGCATCTGACGGGGGAGCTGGACGAGGTACGGGTGTACCGGCGGGCGTTGTCGGACGGGGAGCTGGGGATGTTGCGGGAGTCGGGGGCGGCGATCGGTGACACCGTTTTGCGGCTGCCGCTGGACGTCGTGTAGTTCCCCGATCCCACCGTTGCCGCTGCGCGGAGCGTCCTCAATCGCCGGACGGGCTTGGGATACGGGCCTCCCGTGGGTGGGCGGGGAGAGACCCACTGTCGCGCGCGTATCTTCTCGCCAATACCGCGCAGACCATCAGCTGCATCTGGTGGAAGAGCATCAGCGGCAGGACCGCGAGGCTCGCGTGGGCGCCGAAGAGGACGCCGGCCATCGGGAGCCCGGCGGCGAGGCTCTTCTTCGAGCCGCAGAAGACGATCGCTGTCCGGTCCTCGCGGCCGAAGCCGAGCCACCGCGAGCCGTAGCCGGTGAGGGTGAGCATCACGGCCAGCAGCACGGCCTCCACCCCGACGAGCGCGAGCAGCCGCAGTGGGGTCACCTGGTGCCATACCCCCCTCACCATCCCCTCGCTGAACGCCGCGTAGACGACGAGGAGGATCGAACCCCGGTCGGCATAACCCAGCGCCTTGCCGTGGCGGATGAGGAAACCGCCGACCCGGCGCCTGAGCAGCTGGCCCGCCAGGAAGGGCAGGAGCAGCCGGCCCACGATCGACACCAGTGAGTGCGGCGGGAAGCCGCCGCTGCCGCCCAGCAGCAGGGCCGCCAGCAGCGGGGTGAGGACGATGCCCACGACGCTGGAGAACGAGCCCGCGCAGACCGCGGCCGCCACGTTGCCGCGGGCGAGGGAGGTGAAGGCGATCGAGGACTGGATGGTGGAGGGCACCAGGCACAGGAAGAGCAGCCCGGCCTGGAGTTCCGGCGTCAGGACGTACGGCACGAGCCCCCGGGAGGCGAGGCCGAGCAGTGGGAAGAGGAGGAAGGTGGCGGCCAGGACCGTGAGGTGCAGTCGCCAGTGCCGCATGCCGTCCATCGCCTCGCGGGTGGAGAGCCGGGCCCCGTAGAGGAAGAACAGCAGGGCGACCGCGCCCGTGGACGCGCCGTCGGCGACGCCCGCGGCCGGGCCCCGGGCGGGCAGCAGCGCGGCGAGCGCGACCGTGCCGAGCAGGGCCGCGATGTACGGGTCCACCGGGAGGCGGGAGAGGAAGGCGGGGCGTCGCATGACGTCCACCCTGCCTCTGGGACGATCCATCGGGAACCCCGTTCACTGCTCTGACTGTTATCACCATTGGCGATAGCCTCGGTCCATGTTCGATCCGACGCAGTTGCGCACCTTTCTGACCGTCGCCCAGACGCTGAGCTTCACGCAGGCCGCCCACCGCCTCGGTCTGCGGCAGTCGACGGTCAGCCAGCAGGTGCGCCGGCTGGAGGACGCGGCCGGGCGGCTGTTGTTCGTCCGTGACACGCACAGCGTGCGGCTGACCGAGGACGGCGAGGCGATGCTCGGCTTCGCGGGGACGATCCTGGAGGCGAACGAGCGGGCCGCGAGCTGGTTCGCGGGGACCCGGCTGCGCGGGCGGCTGCGGTTCGGGGCGTCGGAGGACTTCGTGTCGACCCGGCTGCCGGAGATCCTGGAGGGCTTCCGCCGCGAGCACCCCGAGGTCGATCTGGAGCTGACGGTGGAGCTGTCGGGCACGCTGCACGAGCACCTCGCGGCCGGACGGCTCGACCTGGTGCTCGCCAAGCGGCGCCCGGACGGGCCGCGGGGGCACCTGGTGTGGCGGGACAAGCTGGTGTGGATCGGGGCCGAGCGACTGCGTCTGGACGCCGGCCGGCCCCTGCCGCTGGTGGTCTACCCGCCGCCCGCGGTGACCCGGGCGCGGGCGCTTCAGGCGCTGGAGCGTGACGGCCGCGCCTGGCGGGTGACGTGTACGAGCGGCAGCCTCAACGGCCTGGTCGCGGCGGCGCGCGCCGGGCTGGGGGTAATGGCGCACGCGCGGGGCATGATCCCGCCGGGGCTGGTGCGGATCCCGGCCCGGGCGGGGCTGCCGGAGCTGGGCGCCGTCGACATGGTGCTGCTGCACGGCACCGCGCGGGGTGGCGCGGCACGGGAGCCCGCGGAGGCGCTCGCGGCGGCGATCCTCGCGGGCGGCGACCGGCTGCACGGCCCGGACGGCTTCGCCCCGGGCCCGGCGTGAGCTGTGGGATCCGTGAGCCGCGGGGGTCCCGTGAGCCGCGGGTCCCGGCCCTCGGGTGCCCTGGTCCAGGCCTGCCACCGGGTGTGGTCCAGGCCTGACGCGGGCAGAAGGAGTGCCGGTGCGCCCGGCGCGGAGATTCCGTGCGGATCCCTCCGGGCGCCGGGCATCAAGCGGTAGGAAAGGGGTTCGGGCCGGTCCCCGGCCGGGTACGGTCACGGCGCTGTGCGGAGCGTCACAAGGAGCGTCAGTTGCGCGAGTTCACCGTCCCACCGCTGGCGACGGCGCCCCACGTCGGAGGACTGGCGGACGTCGTGTTCTCCCACGCCGAGGAGGACCCGGAGCGGGTCGCCCTCGGCCGCAAGACGGACGGCCGGTGGCGGGACGTGACCGCGGCCGCGTTCCGCGACGAGGTCATGGCGCTGGCGAAGGGGCTGCTCGCGCGGGGGGTCCGGTTCGGCGACCGGGTCGCCATCATGTCCCGCACGCGGTACGAGTGGACGCTCTTCGACTTCGCGCTGTGGACGATCGGCGCGCAGCCCGTTCCGCTGTACGCCTCCTCCTCCGCCGAGCAGGTCTTCTGGATGCTGCACGACGCGGGCGTCACCGCGTGTGTCGTCGAGCACGAGGACCACGCGATGACCGTCGGCTCGGTCATCGACCGGCTTCCGCACCTCACCCGGCTGTGGCAGCTGGACACGGGGGCGGTCGACGAGCTCGGCGCGGCCGGGGAGCGGGTCGACGACGAGGTGGTGCACCGGCACCGCATGGCGCTCACCCCCTCCACACCGGCGACGGTCATCTACACCTCGGGCACCACCGGGCGGCCGAAGGGCTGTGTGCTCACCCACGCCAACTTCATGGCCGAGTCCGACAACATCGTCCGGCGCTACGAGCGGGTCTTCCACTCCCGGCCGGGCGACGAGGCGGCCACGCTGCTGTTCCTGCCGCTCGCCCATGTCTTCGGGCGGATGGTGCAGGTCGCGGCGGTGCGCGGCCGGGTCAAGCTGGGCCACCAGCCCCAGGCGACGGCCGCCGCGCTGCTGCCCGACCTGCGGGCCTTCCGCCCGACGTTCGTCCTCGCCGTCCCCCAGGTCTTCGAGAACGTCTTCGCCGCCGGTCGGCGGGCCGCGGAGAACGACGGCAAGGCCGGGCCGTTCGACAAGGCCGTCGATGTGGCGGTGCGCTACGCGGAGGCGCTGGAGCACAAGGCGTTCGGCACCGGGCCGGGGCCGTCCGCCGGGCTGCGGGTACAGCACCAGCTCTACGACCGGCTCGTCTACGCCAAGGTGCGCGAGGCGCTGGGCGGCAGGGTGCGGCACGCCATGTCGGGCGGCTCGGCCATGGAGCGGCGGCTGGGGCTGTTCTTCGCGGGCGCGGGGATCACGGTCTTCGAGGGGTACGGGCTGACCGAGACGACCGGGGCCGCGACCGCCAATCCGCCCGAGCGGACCCGGTTCGGGACCGTGGGGCAGCCCGTCCCGGGGACGACCGTGCACATCGCGGAGGACGGGGAGATCTGGCTGCGCGGCGGGCAGGTCTTCACCGGTTATCTGAGCGACCGGAAGGCCACCGACGCCGTGCTGCGCGGCGGCTGGCTCGCCACCGGTGACGTGGGCGAGCTGGACGCGGACGGCTATCTGACCATCACCGGGCGGAAGAAGGAGATCCTGGTGACGTCCAGCGGGCGGAGCGTGTCGCCGCTGCCGCTGGAGGAGCGGGTACGGTCGCACCCGCTGGTCGACCGGTGCGTGGTCGTCGGCAACAACCGCCCCTATCTCGCCGCGCTCGTCACCCTCGATCCGGAAGCGGTGGCGCACTGGCTGGCCATCCGGGGGAAGCCGGCGCCGCCGCCGGGTGACCTGGTGCGCGACCCGGAGCTGGAGGCCGAGGTCCGGCGGGCGGTGGTGGCCGCCAACACCCTCGTCTCGCAGTCCGAGTCCATCCGTACGTTCCGGATACTGGGGGCCCGGTTCACCGAGGAGCGCGGGCTGCTGACTCCGTCGCTGAAGCTGAAGCGGAAGGCCATCGAGAAGGCCTACGCACGGGAGGTGGAGGCGCTGTACCGCGCCGGATGACGCGTCCGAGGAAACGCCTGATGAAGAGGTGAACGAGATCGGTGTAATGGGAATGCGTTCGGGGCAGGTGCCGGTTGACCATGAGGTAAGCAGCCCCTGACGTAAGGATCGACTGCTCGTGAGCAAGGTCCCTTCCATCACCCTCAACAACGGCGTCGAGATGCCCCAGCTGGGCTTCGGCGTGTGGCAGGTACCGGACGACGAGGCCACCGCCGCCGTCTCCGAGGCCCTGGCCGCCGGGTACCGCAGCATCGACACCGCCGCGATCTACGAGAACGAGGTGGGTACGGGAAAGGCTCTCGCCGCCTCGGGCATCGCGCGTGACGAGCTCTTCGTCACGACCAAGCTGTGGAACAGCGCGTCCGAGACGTGGACGCGCGAGAGTGTTCTGCGCGAGTTCGACGCCTCCCTGGCGAAGCTCGGCCTGGACTACGTGGATCTGTATCTCATCCACTGGCCGCGGGCCGTACGCGACGACTACCTGACGATTCTCCGCACCTTCGCGGAGATCGCCGAGAGCGGGCGCGCGAAGGCCGTCGGCGTCTCGAACTTCCAGCCCGCGCACCTCGAGCGGGTGATCGCCGAGACGTCCGTCGTCCCCGCGGTCAACCAGATCGAGCTGCACCCCAACTTCCCGCAGGCCGAGCTGCGCGCCCTGCACGCCCGGCACGGCATCGCCACCGAGGCCTGGTCGCCGCTCGGCCAGGGCAAGGACCTCCTTGCCGACCCGGTCATCGGCCGGATCGCCGCCAAGCACGGCAGGACGGCCGCGCAGATCGTGCTGCGCTGGCACCTCCAACTCGGCAACGTGGCCATTCCGAAGTCGGTGACGCCCTCGCGCATCCGGGAGAACATCGACGTCTTCGGCTTCGAGCTGGACGACGAGGACCTCACCGCGATCGCCGGACTCGACAACGGCACGCGCCTCGGCCCGGACCCGGACGAGTTCGACTTCAACTGACCGGCCCGGCCCCGCGAGGGTCGTGACGGGCCCGCGCGCCCTGCCGGACGGCGGGCGCGCGGCGCTCACAATCGGGGGATGGACGTATCCATCGCCCTGTTCACCTCGGACCTGCGGCTGCGGGACCACCCCGTGCTCGCCGGCGCGCTGCGTGCGGCGCGCCGGGTGGTCCCGTTGTTCGTCGTCGACTCGCGCCTGGCGGCGGCGGGCTTCGCCGTGCCCAATCGGGCCGCCTTCCTGGCGGACTGTCTCGCCGATCTGGACGAGGCGCTGCGCGAGCGCGGCGGCCGGCTGGTGGTCCGCCGGGGTGACGCGGTGGAGGAGACCTGCCGGGTGGCGGCGGAGACGGGCGCCGGGGAGGTGCATCTCGCGGGGGGTGTCAGCGGCTTCGCGCTGCGCCGCGAGGAGCGGCTGCGGGCGGCGCTGGCGGCGGACGGGCGGGGCCTGCGGGTGCACGACGCGGTGGTCACGGCGGTGCCGCCGGGTGCGGTGCTGCCGACGGGCCGGGACCACTACGCGGTGTTCACCCCGTACTTCCGGCGCTGGTCGGCCGAGGCTCCGCGGCCCGTGATCGCCGCACCGCGCACGGTCCCGGTGCCGCCCGAGGTGCGCTCGGAGCCCCTCCCCCGGGCCGCGTCCCTCGCCCGGGGCGAGCCGTCCCCGGCGCTGCCGGAGGGCGGCGAGCGGGCGGGCCGCCGCCGGCTCGGCGCCTGGCTGCGCACGGGTGTGACGGGCTACGCCGACCGGCACGACGACCTGCCCGGGGACGCGACCTCCCGGCTCTCCCCCTATCTGCACTTCGGCTGTCTGTCACCGGTGGAGCTGGTCACGCGGGCCCGGCGGACGGCCGGCGCGGGCGCCGAGGCGTTCGTACGCCAGCTGGCCTGGCGGGACTTCCACCACCAGCTGCTCGCGGCCCGCCCCGACGCCGCCCGGCACGACTACCGCACCCGGCACGACCACTGGCGCGAGGACGCCGGGGAGCTGGCCGCGTGGCGGGAGGGCCGTACGGGGTACCCGGTGGTCGACGCGGCGATGCGGCAGCTCGCGCACGAGGGCTGGATGCACAACCGGGCCCGGCTGCTGTCGGCGAGCTTCCTCACCAAGACGCTGTACCTCGACTGGCGGGCCGGCGCCCGGCACTTCCTGGACCTGCTGGTGGACGGGGACGTCGCGAACAACCAGCTGAACTGGCAGTGGGTGGCGGGCACCGGCAGCGACACCCGCCCCAACCGGGTCCTCAACCCCCTGGCCCAAGCGAAACGCTTCGACCCGACCGGGGAGTACGTGCGCCGCTGGGTGCCGGAACTGGCGGAGCTGCCGGGCCCGGCGGTCCACCACCCCTGGCGCCTACGGGCCACGGAACGGAGCCGGTACGCCTACCCCGAGCCGATCGTCGACCTCGACGACGCCCTGGCCCGCTTTCGCGCGGCGCGCGGCATCGACTGACCGCCTCACATGGCCCCTCCGGGCTGTCCTTGCCCTTGGAAAGCCCGTCCGGCGATTGAGGACACCGCCGCGCAGCAGAGATACGACCCGGCACGGCCGGCAGCCGAAGAGGCCCAGGCGCACCGACCCCGCGTCAGCGGGCCCCGTGGCCCGGGGCCACCGCCTCGACGCGGCGGGCCAGTTCGACGTCGAGGCCGGTGACCTTGCCACCCGCGCTGTGCGTGTTCACCGTCAGGGAGACCGAGTTGTAGCCGAGCGTCAGGTCGGAGTGGTGGCCCAGCTCCTCCTGGATCTGGGCGATGTGGACGACCATCGCCGCCGCCGCGAAGTGCCCCTCGAAGGAGTATGTACGGCTGATCCGATCGCCGTCGGTGGTCCAGCCGGGCAGTTCCTGGAGGCGGTCCTCGACGTCCTTCTGCGAGAGCGGTTCGACTGCCATGGGCGCATCCCCTTCATCGCGAGTACCGGTGGTCCAAGCGTCCCACGGCGCGGGGGCGCTTTCGCGTCAATGTGCCAGGGGGCGCACGGCGAGTCGAATGCACCCTTCCGGGAAGAAGGTGGCGCTTCTATGCTCCTGCGCCGGACGGGACATGTTACCGGCGGTAGGGGTCATGGCATGGGCGGTACGGGCAGCACACGAAGAGGCTTCATCGGCGGGGCGGCGGCCGTCGCCGCGGGCGTCGGTCCGGCCGCGCTCGGCAGCCGCGCGGTGGCCGCCCCCCGGCGCGGGCCGGGGCGTGCGGCCGCGGGGCGGAGTGTCGCCGTGCTGGGCGGGGGCGTGGCCGGACTGACGGCCGCGCACGAACTCGCCGAGCGCGGCTTCCAGGTGACGGTGTACGAGAAGAAGGCACCGGGCGGCAAGGCGCGCAGCATGGACGTGCCGGGCAGCGCGAAGGGCGGCCGCAAGCCGCTGCCCGGGGAGCACGGCTTCCGGTTCTTTCCCGGCTTCTACCAGAACCTCCCCGACACCATGCGGCGCATTCCCTTCCCCGGCAACGCGAACGGCTGTCACGACAACCTCGTGGCCTCCAGCGAGGTGCTGCTGGCCCGGACCGGCCACGAGGACATCCGGCTCCCGTTCGGCATCATCGGCACCCCTCCCCCGCTGCTCACCCCGGACGCCCTGCGCCGCGCGCTGACCGGTTTCCTCGACGCCTTCGGGAACATCCCGCCGCAGGAGGTCCTGTACTTCGTCGGCCGGCTGCTGGTCTGGTTCACCAGCTGCGAGCGGCGGCGGGTCGGCGCCTGGGAGAAGGTGCCGTGGTGGGAGTTCATCCGGGCCGCCCGGATGTCGCCCAACTACCAGCGGCTGCTGGCCATCGGCATCACCCGCAACATCGTGGCCACGAAGGCGGAGGTGGCCAGCACCAAGACGGTCGCGACGTGCATCGAGGCGTTCATTTTCAACGCGCTGGGCCGCGGCGCGGACGGCCAGCCGGACCGGGTCCTCGACGCGCCGACCAATGAGGCGTGGATCGACCCGTGGGTGACGCATCTGCGGTCGCTGGGCGTGACGTTCCGCGTCGGCTGGTCGGTCCGGGACCTGCGCATCGGGGGCGGCAGGATCACCGGGGCCGTCGTCCAGGACCCGTCCGGCGCCCGGCAGTCGGTGACCGCCGACCACTTCGTCTCGGCGATGCCGGTCGAGCACGCCCGCACGACGTGGAACGCGGCGGTGCGGGCCGCCGACCCGAAGCTGGCGCGCTGCGACAAGCTCCAGACCGACTGGATGACGGGCATTCAGTTCTATCTGACCGAGCCGACGCCCGTCGTCCACGGGCACGTCAACCACATCGACTCCGCCTGGTCGATCACCTCCGTGGGGCAGGCGCAGTACTGGTCGGGGCGGGACTTCGGGGCCGACTACGGCGACGGCGCGGCCGTGGACTGTCTGTCAGTGGACGTCTCCGAGTGGGACAAGCCCGGCATCCTCTACGGCAAGACGGGCAAGCAGTGCACCCGCGAGGAGGTCGCGCGCGAGGTGTGGGCGCAGATGAAGGCGGGCCTCAACGACACCGGCCGCACGGTCCTGCGCGACGCGACGCTCCACTCGTGGTTCCTCGACCCGGCCGTGGAGATCGGCGGCCCCCGTCCGACCAACGACGAGCAGCTCCTCATCCACCCCACCGGCACCTGGTACAACCGCCCGGACGCCCGGACGGCGATCCCCAATCTCTTCCTCTGCGGCGACTACGTGGCCACCGACATCGACCTGGCGACCATGGAGGGGGCCAACGCCGCGGCCCGTGCCGCCGTCAACGCCCTGCTGGACGAGACGGGTTCGAAGGCCGAGCGGTGTTCGATCACACCGCTGTACCGGGCGCCGGAGCTGGAGCTCCTCAAGGCACAGGACGACGTGCGCTACCGGCTGGGGCTGCGCAACGCCCTCGACCTGGGGTAGCCGCCGGTGGGCGGCGGGCCACCGGTTACGGTCGGGCCATGACGACTGTCGCAGAGACCACGGGGGTGGGCGCGCTGCTGCGCGAGTGGCGGGACCGGCGGCGGATCAGCCAGCTGGATCTGGCGCTGCGCGCGGGCTCCTCGGCGCGCCACATCAGCTTCATCGAGACGGGCCGTGCCCGGCCGAGCCAGGAGATGGTGCTGCGCCTCGCGGACCATCTGGAGGTGCCCGTCCGGGAGCGGAACGCCCTGCTGATCGCGGCCGGTTACGCCCCGTACTACGCCGAACGGTCCCTGGACGACCCGGCGCTCGCGGGGCTGCGGGAGGGGATGGAACGGCTGCTGCGCTCGTACGAGCCGTTCCCGGCGCTGGTGGTGGACGGCACGTATCAGGTGCTGGCCGCCAACCGCGGCATCGCGATGCTGCTGGCGGGCGTCGCGGAGCCGCTGCTGGCCCCGCCGCTGAACGCCATGCGGATCACCATGCACCCGGACGGCCTGGCGCCCCGCATCCGCAACTACCGTGAGTGGCGCGGTCATCTGCTGCATCAGATGGAACGGCAGCTGGCCCTGATGCGGTCCGCGCCGCTGCGCGCCCTCTACGACGAGGTCAGCGGATATCCGCTGCCGGAGGGCGGCACCGAGCGCGCGGCGTCCGGGGAGGGCGGGGTGCCGTTCGCGCTGCCGATGGTGATCGAGCACGACGGCCGGGTGCTGTCGTTCATCTCGACGATCGCGACGTTCAACACCCCCATGGACGTGACCGTCTCCGAGCTGGCGATGGAGACGTTCCTGCCCGCCGACCGGGAGACGGCCGCGCACCTTCAGGAGCTGCACGGTCGACTGCCGTAGACGACGCCGGCCGCCCCTGTCTGCACGGGGGCGGCCGGCGTCGTCGCACCCGGAGGTCAGGTGTTCAGCAGGCGCAGCCCGGCCTCGGGGTAGCGGCCGCCGGACACCTCGGTGGCGGGCAGTGCCTCCTCCAGGGCGCGCAACTGGTCCTCGGTGAGGGCCAGGTCGGCGGCCTCGGCGTTCTCCTCCAGGTAGCTGACGCGCCGGGTGCCGGGGATCGGGGCGATGTGCTCGCCGCGGGAGAGCAGCCAGGCCAGGGCCAGTTGGACGGGGGTGCAGCCGATGCCGGTGGCGAGGGCGCGGACCCGCTCGACGAGGGCCAGGTTGCGGGTGAGGTTCTCGCCCTGGAAGCGGGGGTCGGTGGTGCGGCGGTAGTCGTCCTTGTCCAGTTGGTCGAGCGAGGTGAGGGCCCCGGTGAGGAAGCCCCGGCCGACCGGCGAGTAGGGGACGAGGCCGATGCCGAGCTCGGTGGCCGTGGGCGCGATGTCGTCCTCCAGGCCGCGCTCCCACAGCGAGTACTCGCTCTGCAGGGCCGCGATGGGGTGGACGGCGTGGGCGCGGCGCAGGGTGTCGGCGTTCACCTCGGAGAGTCCGAGGTGGCGGACCTTGCCCGCGGCGACGAGTTCGGCCATGGCGCCGATGGTCTCCTCGATGGGGACCTCGGGGTTGCGGCGGTGCATGTAGTACAGGTCGATGTGGTCGACGTCGAGGCGGGCGAGCGAGGCGTCGCAGGCCTCCCGGACGTACTCGGGGCGGGAGTCGATGGTCGCCCCGCCGGAGGTGCCCCCGGGCCCGACGCCCCGGATGCCGAACTTGGTGGCGAGGACGGCCTCGTCGCGGCGGCCCTTCAGGGCCCGGCCGACCAGCTCCTCGTTGTGGCCGTTGCCGTAGGCGTCGGCGGTGTCGAGGAAGTTCACGCCGATGTCGAGGGCGTGGTGGATGGTGGCGACGGAGGCCGCCTCGTCACTGGCGCCGTAATAGACCGACATTCCCATGCAGCCGAGGCCGATCGCGGAGACCTGCAGGCCGGAGGCGCCGAGGGTGCGCTGGTACATGAATTCCTGACTTCCTTGTCGATGCTGGTTCGGTGCGTGTCTGGGGGCGCCGGGGGCGGCGGGTGTCAGGCGTTCTCGGTGGTGCGGGTACCGCGTCCGGCGAGGACCAGGGTGAGCAGGGCGCAGGCGGCCAGGGCGGCGCCGATGGCCGTGACGGCGCGGGGGCCGGCGGAGGAGTCGACGATCAGGCCGCCGACGAGGGAACCGATGGCGATGGCGCCGTTGAAGGCCGCCACGTAGAGGGACGACGCGGCGTCGGACTCCTCCTTGGCCAGTTCCAGCACCCAGGTCTGGAGGCCGACCGGCAGGGCGGCGAAGGCGAGGCCCCACACGATGAGCAGGGTGACCGCCGCGGCCTTGCTGTCACCGAAGGCCCACAGCAGGACGAGGGAGGCGGTCATCACGGCGAGCGCGCCGAGCAGGGTGGCCCGCACGGAGCGGCCGACGACGGCTCCGGCGATGAAGTTCCCGACGAATCCGGCGAGGCCGAAGACGAGCAGCAGGACGCCGACCATGCCCTCGCTGATGCCGGTGATGTCCTCCAGGTAGGGGGCGATGTAGGTGAAGGCGAGGAAGTGGCCGATCATGACGAGCGCGGTGACGGCGACGGCGGTGCGCAGTCGGCCGTTGCGGAGCACGCGGGGCAGTGCGGCGAGGCTTCCGCTGCCCTGGGCGGGCAGGCCCGGCAGCAGGAACAGCACGGCGACCAGGACGATGAAGCCGACGGCGGCGACGGCGGCGAACGCGGTGTGCCAGCCGGAGTTCTGGCCGATCATCGTGCCCAGCGGGACGCCGAGCACCGAGGCGAGGGAGATGCCGCCGAGGACGATGGCGGTGGCCCGGACGGCGTGCCGCTCGGGGACGAGCCGGACGGCGATGGCCGCGGCGATGGACCAGAAGACACCGTGGGCGAGGGCGACCACGATTCGGGCGACGAGCAGCATGGCGTAGCTGGAGGCGACGGTGGCCAGCAGATTGCCGATGACGTAGGCGACGAGCAGCGCGGCCAGCAGCCACTTGCGGTCGACGCGTCCGCACAGGGTGGTCAGCGGTGCCGCGGTGATGGCGGCGACGGCGGCGAAGCCGGTGACGAGGAAGCCCGCGGTGCCGACGGAGACGTCGACGCCGGCGCCGATGGACGGCAGCAGGCCGATGGGCAGAGTCTCGGTGGTGACGAAGGAGAAGGTGCCGAGCGCCAGGGCGAAGACCGCCAGCCAGGCGCGCAGCGGCGAGTAGCCGACGGGGTCGGTGGCGACGGGCGCCCCGCGCTTGACGCCCGAGTCCGTTTCCGGTGCGTGCGTAAGGGTGGTCTGAGTCATGACTGGTGGTCTCCCATGGGCGGGACGGGGGTGGAGGCGACGGCCGTGGGGCGCTGGGCCCAGCCGTGCGGGCAAGGGGTGGTGTCCGGGGCGTCGAGCCCCATCGACCAGCAGGCGACGGCGCAGCCGGGGACCGCGCAGAGGTCGGCGGTCGCGGGGGCGGGCCGGCGGCGGGCGTACACCGGGTATCCGGGGTAGCCGTGGTCGAGGTGTTCTGTGGCGAGAGGGGCCGGGGCGGTCGCGAGTGCGGTCATCGGGCCACGCTCCCGGCGAGTTCCCGTGCCGCGTGCCGCGTGTGGTGGCAGGGCGGTTCGCTGTCCCAGCGGAGCAGGGCCGTGCCGACGCCCATGCCGCCGCCGAAGCCTGCGAGGAGCATCAGGTCGCCGTCCGCCAGGGCCCCGGCGCGGCGGGCGTGGTCGAGGGCGAGCGGTATGGAGGCGGCGCCGGTGTTGGCGTGCAGGTCGACGGGCAGGTGGGCGTGCGCGTTGGGCAGCCCGAGCCGGGGGATGACCTCGCCGACCATGACGCCGTTGGCCTGGTGCGGGATGAAGTGCTTGACGTGGGCGGGGTCGATGCCGTGGGCGTCGAGTACGCCCTGGACGGCGAGCGGCAGCCGCTCGTTGACGAAGTCGCGGACCTCCCGGCCCCGCATCTTGAAGAAGTGCTGCCCGTCGGCGAGGGTGCCGGCGGAGGCGGGGTGGCGGCTGCCGCCCGCCTGCACGCCGATCAGCCCGTGCAGGCTGCCGTCGGTGCTGGTGCCGGTGCCGAGGATGCCGTGGCCGGGGCGGGCCGGGCCGAGGACGACGGCTCCGGCGCCGTCGCCGAAGAGCACCGCGGTGCGGCGGTCGGTGTGGTCGAGGATGCGGGAGTAGACGTCCGCGCCGATGACGAGCGCGTATTTGGCCGTGGTCCGCTCGCCGACGCCGGCCAGCAGCTGGGCGCCGGTCTGGAGCGCGAAGACGAAGCCCGCGCAGACGGCGTTGATGTCGAAGGCCGCGGCCTGGGTGGCGCCGAGCCGGTCCTGCACCAGGCAGGCGGTGGCGGGCTGGGGGTGGTCGGGAGTGGAGGTCGCCACGATCACCCAGGCGATGTCCCGCTCGGTGATGCCGGCGTCGTCCATCGCGGCCCGGGCCGCGGCGTAGGCGAGGTCGGAGGTGGCTTCGTGGGGCGCGGCGTGGCGTCTTTCGTGGATGCCGGTCTTCTGGACGATCCAGTCCGCGGTGACGCCGGCCCGGTCGGCCACCACGGAGTTGGGCACGATCTCGGCGGGGAGGTACGAGCCGGTGCCGATGATTCCGGTGGCGGTGGTGGCGGGTGAGTAGACGGTCATCGCTGTGGCTCCAGGGGGGTGAAGAAGTACTGGTGGCTCATGCGGGCCCGGTCGTCGAGGTGGGCGTGGACGACGGGGTCGTCGCCGACCGCGACGGGGTGGCCGACGGCGTCGAGCATCGGCAGGTCGGACGGGTGGTCGCCGTACGCGTAGCAGTCGCGCGAGTCGATGTCCGGCCGGGTGGCGAGCAGGTCCCGCACGGCGTCCGCCTTGTGCGCGCCGATCATCGGCGTCCCGATCCGGCCGGTGTAGCGGCCCCGCTCGACGAGGGGGCGGGTGCAGAGCACATGGGCGGCGCCGACCACCCGGGCGATGGGGTCGAGGCACGCGGGGAACGACCCGGAGACCAGGACGATCTCGGCGCCCGCCGCGCGGTGTTCCGCCAGCTCCCGGCGGGTCTCCTCGATGAAGAGCCCGGCCGTGTCCCGCTCGGTGAACCAGCGCTCGCCCAGGGCGGCGATGGTGGCCGCCGAGTCGCCCTCGTAGGCCGCGTAGTAGGCGCGGTTGATGTCCTCGCGGGCGGCGCCCTCGCGGGCCGCCTGCTGGAACCCCTCGTGGAGCCGTCCGTAGTCGACGACACCGTCGGCGCCGTACCGGATGGTCAGTTGGTACCGCAAGAAGTCGAACATGCTCTTGCAGTTGATGAGGGTCTCGTCCACGTCGGCGAAGACGAGGTAGGGACGAGAGGCCATGGGGCTCTCCTTCCGGGTGGCGGTGAACGGCGGTGACGGCTGCGGGGGTGGGGGCGCCGGCGGGCCGGGGTGGTCGGGGCAGCGGGTCAGGCGGGCTGTCCGGCGGCCGTCCGGTAGACGTCGCGGACGGCGTTGAGGCCGTTGACCGCGGTCGGGACGCCCGCGTACACGGCCATCTGGAGGACCGTCTCGATGGCTTCCTGCTCGGTGCCGCCGGCCGCGAGCAGGGCACGCAGGTGCCTCTCCAGCGGCAGTCGCGAAGGGGTGCCCAGCGCGGTGCAGGCGGCGATGGAGACGATCTCCCGGGTGCGGGCGTCGAGGCCGCCGTCCCCGGAGATGCCGCCGAGGGCGAACTCGATGAGGCAGCGGGCGAGGTCGGTGACCGGGCCCTGGGAGCCGGCGGACTGCGTGGTGAGGCCGTCGAGGGCCTTCAGCAGGTGCAGACCCCGCTCGTAGCGGTCGTCGGTCGCGGCCGGTCCGGTGGGCTCGTCCCCGGCCGGCCGGGGTTCGGCTTCGAACACGGCGGTGACGACCTTCAGGGCTTCGACGGTCGCGGGGAGCCCGGCGTACGGGCAGAGGTGCATGACCGTCTCGACGATCTCCTGCCGGGTGCAGCCGACGTTGCGCGCCCCCCGTACGTGGAAGGAGAGCTGCGGGGCGGCGTTGCCCAGGGTCGTCAGCGCGGCGACGGTCACGAGCTGACGGGTGGGCGTCTCCAGGCCGGGCCGGGAGCAGATGTCGCCGAAGGCGTAGCCGACGATGATCTCGCCGAAGCCGGGGGCCACGTCGCTGAATCCGTCGAGGACTCCGGGCCGTTCGGCGCGCTCGATGCGGCGGATCGTCTCCAGGCCGCGCTCCATGCGGTCGTCTGCGGCGGTGCCTGCGGAGTTCGGGGACATGACGGTCAACTTTCGGTGTCGGGGTTCGGGGCTGCGGTGGGACGGGGTGAGGGGGCCGGGGCGGGGGCCGGGCACGTCGCCCGGCCCCGTGGCCCCGTTCACGTCCGCGGTCAGCCGGTGCGCCGGCTGAGCTTGGCGAATTCCGGGTTGGACCCGAGGACGCCGCCCTCGGACCAGCGCTCGCGCGGGACCTCCCGGACATAGACCGTGATCTTGTCGAGGGGGGCGCCGGTGATCCGGTGCACGGTCGCGGTCAGCTCCTCCATCAGCTCGCGGCACTGCTCGTCGTTGTCGGTCGGCCAGGTCGTCACGGAGACGATGGGCATGGTGATTCCTCTTTCGGACTGCCGGTTCTCGGTGGGGCGGTTGTCGGTAGGGCGCCGGTGATCACTCGGCGGTGGTGACGAATTCCATGAAGCTCGGCCCCTGGAGCTTGAGTTGGGCGTGGATGTCCCCGCCGAGGCCGAACCAGCCGATCGCTCCGCCGTAGTTCTGCTGGTAGCTCATCCAGAGCACGATGACGTTGACGATGCGGTTGCCGCCGGTGCCGGGCGCCGGGAAGGGGTCCGGCAGTACGGCCCGGTAGCGGCCCCTGCCGTCCTGGTCGGTGACGAAGGCGTTGGGCACGCCCAGCGGGCCGGGCCGGGTGGGCCCGTCGGGGTCGAGGTCGTGCTCCCGCAGGGACATCACCGTGTAGAGGCTGTTGGGCAGCATTCCGGAGAAGTCGCAGGCGAACTCCGCGGCCGTGCCGCCGTCCACCAGCCGCACCTCCAGCTCCCCGCGGGCCTCCGCCCACTTGCCGAGGGTGACCGGCTCGGTGACCTTGGGGCCGTCCTGGGCCCGCAGGTCCGGCACGGCGACCTGGTGGAAGGGGTAGCTGGGGCGGGTGACCAGGTGCGCGTCCGGGCACTGCTCGGGGGCGAACACCATGGGGTAGTTGTTGCACGGCAGCGGGAGCGGCAGCGTGTGCAGCACGATCTCGTTGTCCGCCGGGCTGAACTGCGCGGGGTGGTCGGGGAGTTCCCTCACGATCTCGTACGGCCGGTGCTCGCCGAACTTCGGCAGCGGGCTGCCCGCGGAGACGATCGCCGATCCCCAGGCCTGGGAGACCCCGCCCGCGCCGTTGTCGCGATTGATACGGCCGATGACGACGAAGTCACCGTTTCCGTCCATCACTTCACTGGGCGGGTAGGCCGGTCCCTGGGTGGTGAGACTCAGTTGGAAGGTGCGTGACTGGGTCACCGTCTTCTCCTTCTCGAAGGTTCCAGGAGAGGTGTCAGGAGACGCGGGCGTAGATCTCGGTGAAGAGACCGCGCTCGCCGCCCGCGATGTAGCGGTCGCCGGCCTGGCGGACGATCTCCTGGTAGCGGGGGGAGGTGAAGACCGCGTTGTACTCGGCGGGGTCGCAGCTGAAGCCGGAGACGAACATGACGCCGGGCTCGGTGCTCACGACGGAGTGGTAGGCGACGAACGCCTCGACCTCGTCGGAGGTGCGGACCACGTCGTAGATGGTCTCCTCGCGCCAGGCGCGGTAGGCGGTGTGGACGCCGGGCGGCACCTCGATGTGGCGCATCTGCACGTAGGGCGTCAGCGGCAGCGGGGTGTCGATGGGCTTGGGAGCGTCGACGAAGCCCAGCACCTGGCGGCGGAAGTCGCCCTCGGCCAGCGGGCCGACGGTGTCCCAGAGCTTCGCCCAGTCCTCACGCAGGGCGGGGAACTCCTCCCAGCCGGCGACCGGGGCGAGTTCGAGCAGCTTCGAGCCCTCCAGGCTGCGGAAGAGGGCGCGGCCGGTGAAGGACGAGGCGGCGTGGTGGGCCTTCCAGGCCTCGGCGGCGGCGTCGATGCGGTCGGGCTTGACGGACAGCTCGACGGCGGTGATCAGCGATGCGGACATGGTGGTGCTCCTCATGGTGAACAAAGGGGTGGATGAAAGAGAAAGGAGAAAGTCGAGGGGTGACGCGCGGGGCCGGACCGGCGGCCGGGGCGGTCAGACGCCGCTGAGGGCCGCCATCGGGGACCGGAGCATGTGCTCGACGGCCTGGCGCGCCCGGCGGTCTTCCTTGGCCTCGATGAGGTCGGCGTCGAAGGCGGTGAACGCCACCTGCGTGAGGGAGGCCCTGCGGCCCGCCTGGTGGATGGAGATGTCGGCGCCGAAGGACAGCCGCGCGGGGTCCTGCGTCTGCGCCTTGGTGACGCGGTATTCGATGGTGGAGCAGAGCGGGAAGAGGAAGTTCTCGAAGTCCGTGTTCATGGACTCGATGACGTAGTAGTAGCGGCGCTGCGGCCACTGGGCCGCGTAATAGCGCTCGGTGACGGCCAGGAACATCTGCCGGGACGCCTCGACGGCGACCATGCCCTGGACGTGCTGCCCGGTCTGGTGGTCGAGCAGCAGCTCGTTGTCGTTGTGCAGCCGCAGCCCGGCGCCGTAGAGCACGTCGCTGACCTGGTAGAGGTCCGCTATCAGGGCGTTGGCGACCACGCGTTTGTGCACCTCGCCCGCCCCGCTGAGGGTGGATGGCTGCAGTCTGATCTGCACCCGCTCCTGCAGGCCCTGGTGGCGCAGCTCCTCGACGATCATGACGACGTCCGACTCGGCCACACCCTGGGCACTCTCGATCAGGACCGGCGCGCCCTGGGGAGCGTAGAAGCCACCACGGATGCGGTCGAGTAACTGGGAGACGGTGAAGACGTTCTCCTGCACGGCGAAACCGATGAAACGGTCCCCTACCAGAACAACGCTGTGAAGGGTCTGGCTCATGACGAACTCCTCGGTGGGTACCGCCCTGAGGCATGGCTGCGCCACGGCGGTGACATGGAAGTGAGAGGTGCGCTAAGAGGTGCGAAAAGCGCGAAGAACGGCTACGGCGGCATAGGTCCGCGAAGGTCGCGGCACGCCCCCCGTGCTTCGTCGTGCGGTGTTTCTTCAGTGCTGCCGGCGGGTTGGCCGGGCCGATGTCGAAGACACTAGGACAAGTCCGGGGACCGCGCAACCATCCAGTTGGTTTTTCCTAACCATCTAGTTGGTTGCCGACAACTATACGGTTGGTTGGAGTTCCTCTAGAGTGGCTTCATGAGCAAGGAAACGACCCCCGACACACCTACTCGCCTCCTGGAAGCCGCCCGCTCGGAGTTCGCCCAGTACGGCATCTCCGGAGCCCGGGTGGACCGCATCGCCGAACAGGCGGCGGCCAACAAGCAGCGCATCTACGCCTACTTCGGCAACAAGGACCAACTCTTCGCCGCCGTGCTCGCCCAGGCCTACCGGGACCTGAGCGAGCAGGTGCCGGTGCCGACCACGAGGGAGGGAATCGAGGAGTACGTAGGCCACGTCTTCGACTACCACCGCCGCGACAACAGCCTCATCCGCCTGCTGGCCTGGGAGGGCCTGCACTACGGCAACAAGGAGATCCCCGGCGAGGCCGAGCGGGAGGCGTACTACACGCTCAAGAGCGAGATCCTGAGCGAAACACTCGAGATCGGCTCCGCACGGAAGGCCGGGACCCTGCTGATGACCCTCATCGGCATCGCGTCCTGGCCTTTCGTCGTGGAGCAGCAGCGCCGGCTGATGACCGGACTGGCCCCGGACGACGAGGAGGGCTGGGACAAGCTGCGGACGGTCCTGGTGGCCCACGGCCGCGCCGTGATCACCACCGCCGCCCCCGCGGTCAGTCTGGACGCCCTCTGAAGGTCCGGGCGGTCCGCGGTGCGCACGACACGGCGGCCCGGCGGGTACACGGCGTACCCGGCGGGCCGCCCCAAACTTTCTTGACTGATCGTTCTCGATTCCCCTAGGGTCACTCCCGTGGCCAGGACCAAGGAATTCGATCCGGACGCCGCCCTGCAGTCAGCCGTGGAGCTGTTCTGGCAGCGCGGCTACGAAGCGACGTCGATGGCGGACCTCGTGGCACACCTCGGCATCGCCCGGGCGAGCCTGTACGCCACCTTCGGCAGCAAGCGCGAGCTCTACGCGAAGGCCATGGACCGTTACGCGGAGCAGCACGGCCCCCGCATCCTGGAGGAGCTGTCCCAGCCGGGGCCGGCCCTGCCCGCCGTGCGGGAACTGATCGAACGCTTCGCGGAGGAAGCCGCCCACGACGAGTCGCGGCGCGGCTGTTTCGTCACCAATACGGCCGTGGAGCTCGCATCGCACGATCCGGACGCGGCCCGGCGGGTCGAGCAGAGCTGGCACAGCATGGAGGCCGCGCTGACGTCGGCGCTGATGCGGGCCAGGGCCCAGGGGGAGCTGCCCGCCGACCGGGACCCGGTCGCGCTCGCGCGGCTGCTGCTGGTCCTCATGCAGGGCATGCGGGTGGTCGGCAAGGTCGACGCCGGCGCCGGCCTGCTGCGGGACGCCGCCGACCAGGCACTGTCCCTGCTGGACTGAGCCCCTCCCCCGCACGCCGGGACACCGGACACCAGGAGCACCCGAAGGCGACACCGCCCGAGGGGCGCCTCGCCACACCCTGATTCAAGACCGATCGTTCTCTAATTTCTCATTTGAGGAGTCGTCGCCATGACCGCACGCTTCACCGGGAAGACCGCCCTCGTCACCGGAGGCGGTACGGGGATCGGCCGGGCCGTCGCCCTGGCCTTCGCCCGCGAGGGTGCCCGGGTCGTCGTCGCGGGCCGTCGGGCGGAGCCCCTGAAGGAGACCGTCTCCCTCATCGAGGCCGAGGGCGGCGAGGCCGCCGCGATCACCGCGGACGTGACCCGCTCCGAGGACGTCCAGGCCCTCGTCCGGCAGACCGTCGAGCGCTTCGGCGGCCTCGACGTGGCCGTCAACAACGTCGGGCTGTTCGTCCCGCCCGCCAAGCTCGCCGACATCCCCGAGGAGGACTGGCAGAGCATCATCGCCACCAACCTCACCGGCGTCTATCTGTCGATGAAGTACGAGGTGGACCACATGCGTGCCCACGGTGGCGGCGCCATCGTGAACATCTCGTCCAACCTCGGCGCCCATCTGCGCATAGCGGGCCTGGCCGCGTACGCGACCAGCAAGGCGGCCGTATCGGCGCTGACCCGCAACGCCGCCCTGGACCACATCGGCGACGGGGTCCGGATCAACGCGGTCAGCCCCGGCCCCATCGAGACCCCGATGTCCTCCCGACCGGGCGAGTCCGCGCCGGCCAAGGCCGAGCGGATGAGCCGCGAGGTGCCCGTCGGCCGGGCGGGCACCCCCGAGGAGGTTGCCGCCGCCGTGCTCCACCTGGCCGGTGCGGAGGCCGGGTACACGATCGGTGCGGAACTCGTCCTCGACGGTGGCATCACGGCGTAGTGCCGTTGCCGCCTGCGGCGACGAGCGCCCTGCGGGCGCGTCCTCAATCGCCGGACGGGCTGAAATGAGCCCGTCCGGCGATTGAGGACAAGGCACAGCAGCCCGTCCGGGCCGCTTACTGCTTCACAGCCGCGGAGGCGGCCACCGCATCCGGCTCGGACACAGCGACCGCGCCGGAGGCGTCCGGGCGGCGGGCCACGATCCACACGTAGACGAGGATGCCGACGAAGAGGAAGAGCACTCCCTGGTACACCGCGGCGTATCCGGCGCCCGCGACCAGCCAGAAGGAGAAGGCGAACGCGCCGAGGGCGAGCACCATGTCCCGGGTGAAGCGGGCCGGGCGGATCTTCTCGCGCTGCCCGGTCAGCAGGAAGTACACCTGCGCAGCGGCGGACAGCAGATACGGGACCGTCGCGGAGAAGGTCGTGATCAGCACCAGGATCTCGAAGACCCCGGCCACGCCCGACGTGTAGTTGATGACGGTCAGCAGCGAGGCCAGGACCGCGGCGGCCAGCACGCCCGCCGTGGGGACCCCGCGCCGCTTCTTCGCGAACACGGCGGGGAACAGCCCGTCCTTGGCCGCCGCGTAGGGTGCCTGGGCGCTCATCAGCGTCCAGCCGTTGAGCGCGCCGACGATGGAGATCACGGCGCAGGCCGCGATCACCGTGCCGCCCCACTCGCCGCCGAACATCGCGTTGACCGCGTCGGAGAACGGGGCGGTGGAGCCGACCAGCTTGTCGTGCGGGACGCTGCCGAAGACGGCGAGCGTGCCCAGCAGATAGACCACGGCGGCACCGATGGTGCCGAGGACGCTGGCGCGCCCCACGTTGCGCTCCGGGTCGCGGACCTCGCCCGCGCTCATCGCGGCCGACTCGACGCCGACGTAGCTGTAGAGCAGGATCGCGGCCGCCGCGGTGAGCCCGCCGGTCCAGTTGCCGTCGCCCGCGTTGAAGGAGCCGAGGTTGTCGGGGTCGAAGAAGAACATCCCGATGACGGCGACGAACAGCAGCGGCACGAACTTCAGCACCGTGGAGATCATTTGGACGGCGCCCACCCAGCGGGTGCCGGCGAGGTTCGCCAGCGCGGGCAGCCAGATCATGGCCAGCGCCAGTGCCAGGTCCCCGGCCTTGGAGCCGTCGTCACCGGTCAGCACGTGGACGTAGCCGACGCCCGCGACCGCCAGCGCGGCGTTGCTGACCCAGGTCATCGTCCAGTACGACCAGGCGGAGAGGAAGCCGGCGAAGTCGCCGAACGCCTCGCGGGCGTAGACGTAGGGGCCGCCGGTGCGGGGGAAGCGCTCGGTGAGCCGCCCGAAGACGAGGGCAAGCGCGATCGCGCCGACCGTGAGGACGCCGAAGGCGAGCAGGCTGACGGTCCCGAAGGGGGCGACCGAGGCGGGGAGCAGGAAGATGCCGCCGCCGATGATGTTCCCCATGACCAGAGCTGTGGCGGTGGGAAGGCCGAAACGGCGTGTCTTGCCGTCGGTTTCGTGCATGGGGTGGTGCGCCTCTCGTCCTGCTGGCGAAATCGCCGGTCGTGCGACAACACATGGTTCAACGAGGCGCGACACTCCGCCAAATCACTGAGTTTTGTCAAGCATTCCCGGGTCGCCGACCGCAAAAGGTGCAGGCAAATCGCCCATCGACAGCGATTCGTCCACCGCCCCCCGATGAATCGGAATCCGACCCACCGGTACCTGCGGCCCACTCGCCTCGTGCAGCCAGCGCCGCAGCACCCGGTGCACCGCCTCCGCGCCGACCAGCTCCTCGCCCTCGCTGACGGGCGCGCTCAGATCCTTCGGCCACAGCAGGAAGGGGCGGCCCTGCTCGCCGCCCAGCCCGCCGTGCGAGCCGATCTGTTCCTCGAAGGCGTGCACCTCGCCGGTCGCCGGGTCATAGGCGGAATTGACCATGATGTCCGCCGTGTGCGGGAAGCCGGCCGTGCGCCGCACGGCCTCCTCCGCGCCGGGGCCGAGCGCCCGCAGCGGGCTGTCCTCGGCGCCCTCGCCGGTGTCCAGCCGGTGCTCCGCCCCGCCGGGGCCGAGGACGACGGGCCCGTGCTCCTCGGACCGCACGAGCAGGAAGCCGATCCCCGGGTGATCGGCGAGCGTGCGCAGCAGCCCGGGGTGCCGCTCCTCGATCAGCTCCCGGCTCGCCCGGCCGGGCAGGTCGGGGAAGGAGACCAGGCCGAGGTTGCCCGACGCCAGCACGACCGGTTCCCGCCCGGGGCCCGGCGCGAGGCCGGCCCGCACCAGCTCCTCCAGGGTCAGCCCGTAGCGGGCCGCGAAGGTCTCGCCGGGGCTCTGCCCGTGATCGGAGAGGAGCACCAGGCGGTACGGGCGCGGGGCGTGCTCGGTGACCTTGGCGATCAGCGCGATGGCGCGGTCGAGACCGCGCAGCACCTGGTGGGTGTCACGGCCGCGGGGCCCGGAGTGATGGGCGACCTCGTCGTAGCCGACGAGGTCGGCGTAGACGGCGGTGCGCCCGGAGAGGATGTCGCCGATGACGGCGGCGACGACCACATCGCGCTCGACGACGGTCGCGAAGGCGCGGACGAAGGGGTAGAGGCCGCCGCGGCCGAGGCGCGGGTGCTCGCGGCGGAGCCTGGCGCCGATGGACTGGCCGATCTCCCGGAGGACTTCGGCGAGGTAGGAGACGGCGGTGCGGGTGGCGTTGGCGGGGTCGGAGAAGTAGGCGAAGTAGCCGGAGCGGGAGCGGTTGTGTCTGCCGCGGCGGGCGGCGACGGACAGCACGAGGGCGAGCTGGTCGGCGCCGCCGCTGAAGAGGTTGCCGCGACTGGCGCCGTCGGCGCTCAGCAGCCCGCCGTCCTGGGTGCGGGCCACCGCCCGGCGCTGGAGCTCGGCCGCGCCGGCGGGCCGCCCGCTGACCAGCACCTCGCCGGTCTCCTTCTCGTACCAGCGGAAGGCGGGCACGTCCTCGTTGGTGCCGTGCAGGATGCCGAGCTGGCTGGCGCCGGTCTGGCTGGACCAGTCGGTGCGCCACGGGGTGAGGCGGTGGCTGCCGGCCGCCCAGCCGGCGACGGTCTCCATCAGCGGCGGTCTGCGGCGGCCGCCCGCCCCGGTGCGCGGCCGCAGGGCCTCGCACAGCACGTCGTGACCGACCCCGTCGAGCTGGAGGAAGACCGTGCCGGGCGTGGTCCGGGGGCCGCCCTCGGCGCCCCGGCGGCGTCTTTTGCGGTCGGCGAGGCGGGCGAGGCGCCGCCGGTAGGCGCCGTCGTCGCGCACGGCGAGGAAGGTGCTGGTGGCGGACGAGGCCGCGGACATCGCGGCGGCGACCACGACGGCGGTCTCCGGCTCGGCCGCGCCGTTGCCGACGGGCACCAGACGCAGGGCTATCAGCAGCAGGGAGCCGTTGAGGAAGAACACCAGCAGCCCGAGCACGAAGGCGGGCACGAGCAGCAGGGCCCGCACGAGCAGGGGCCACACCAGCGCGCTGAGCAGGCCGAACGCCCCCGCCCCGAGGGCGGCGGTGATCGCGATGCGGGTGGTGCTCTCGCCGTCGGCGGACTGGAGCCGGAAGTCGGGCAGGGCACCCGCGAGGAGCAGCATCGTGAGGGTGCTGACCGCCCATACGGCGACGACCCTGATCAGGGCTCCGCCCACGGTCCGCCAACGGGGCCTGCGCAACGCGATTCACCTCACGATCGCCGCCCGCGCCGGGGGGGACCCGGACTTCGGCGCCTCGGGCGGGCTCTCCTCCAGCGTGGCACAGCGGTGGTCCGGACGGCCGGGCCGCGGGGCGGCCCGGGGCAGCGGTGTCACCCCCGTCCCTCTCAATCCCCTTGGTTCACAGATCATTCCCCTCTCACGTGGCTTCGGTCCTGTCGCTGGGCAGGATGGCGGCATGACCTCCCTTCGCACCCCCCGACTGACGCTGCGCCGCTGGCGCGAGGACGATCTCGACGCGATGGCCGCCATCAACGCCGACCCGGAGGTGATGCGCTGGATCGGGGACGGTTCGGTGCGGGACCGGGCCGAGACGGCCGACGCGATCGCCGCGTGGGAGCGGGAGTGGGAGGAGCTGGGTCTCGGGCTGTTTGCCGTCGAGGTGCGCCAGAGCCGTCAACTGGCCGGATTCGTGGGGCTGTCGGTGCCGCGCTTCCTGCCGGAGATCCTGCCGGCGGTGGAGTTGGGCTGGCGGCTCGGCCGCCCGTTCTGGGGCAGCGGTCTGGCCACCGAAGCGGCGCGCGCGGCCTTGCACTTCGCGCTGCGCGACCGCGGTCTGGCCCGCGTCGTCAGTGTCCACACCGTGGGCAACGACGCGTCCGAGCAGATCATGCGCAAGCTCGGCATGCGCCGCGAGCGGGAGACGACACACCCGGTGCACGGGCTCCCGCTGTGTGTCCACGTCATCGAGGCGCGCTCGTGAAGTCCCGCGCGGTCAGGCCGTAGGCTCGGGACGCGTACGTGCGTCACGGAAGTGGCGTGGGCAGCGATACGGGGAGGTGCCCGGGTGCCGGTGGAGATCACCTGGTGGGGGCATGCCACCGCGACGGTGGAGGACTCCGGGGTGCGGGTGCTGACCGACCCGCTCTTCGTCCGGCGGCTCGGGCATCTGCGCCGCCGCCGGGGCGCGCTGCCGCCCGCGGCGGCGGCCGTGGCGGACGTCGTGCTCGTCTCGCATCTGCACGCCGATCATCTGCACCTGGGCTCGCTGGCCCGGCTCGCCCCCGGCACCCGTCTGGTGGTGCCCCGGGGCGCGCCCGCCGCGGTGCCCGGGCTGCGCAAGGTGGCCACCGCCCGTGGCCTGCTGGTCAGCGAGGCCGCCCCGGGCGACGAGCTGGCCGTCGGGGCGGTGCGGGTGCGGGCGGTGCACGCCGAGCACGACGGGCGGCGGCGCCCGTACGGGCCGCACCGGGTCCCGGCGCTCGGCTATGTGATGCGCGGCGAGGCCACGACGTACTTCGCCGGGGACACGGGGCTGTTCCGGGCGATGGCCGACGAAGTGGGCCCGGTGGACGTGGCATTGCTGCCGGTCGGCGGCTGGGGACCGTTCCTCGGCCACGGGCATCTGGACGCCGGCCGCGCGGCGCGGGCGCTGGCCCTGCTCGACGCCGCGAGCGCGGTTCCGGTGCACTACGGCACGTACTGGCCGATCGGCATGGACGCCGTGCGGCCGCATGAATTCCACGCGCCCGGCGAGGAGTTCGCCCGCCTCGCGGCGCAGCTCGCGCCGAAGGCGACCGTGCACCGGCTGGCCCACGGCGAGTCGGTGCGGCCGACGGAGGCCGTGTGATCGGGTCGCTGGCCGAGACGGTGACGCGGGCCGTGCCGCCGGAGTCGACACAGCAGGCGGTCGGCTATCCGTCGCTGTTCCTGCTGGTGGTGCTGGGTGCGCTGGTGCCGGTGGTGCCGACGGGTGCGGTGGTGAGTTCGGCGGCGGTGGTGGCGTTCCACCAGAGTTCCCCGTTCTCCCTGCTGTGGGTCTTCCTGGTCGCGGCCGGCGCGGCCTTCCTCGGTGACCTGGCGCTGTACGGGCTCGGGCGGCGGGGCGTCGCCTCGCGGGGCGGCTCGCGCTGGCTGGCACGGCTGCGCGAGCGGGCGGCGCCCGAGCGGCTGGCGCAGGCGCGGGCGGGCCTGGAGGAGCACGGGGTGACCGTGCTCGTGCTGTCCCGGCTGATGCCGGCCGGGCGGATCCCGGTGATGCTGGCCTGTCTGCTCGCGCGCGTACCCGCCCGCCGGTTCGCCCGCGGCGCGCTCCCCGCGGCGCTGGCGTGGGCGGCCACGTACCAGGTCATCGGCGTCCTGGGCGGCTCGCTGTTCGCCCGGCCGTGGCAGGGCGTGGTCGCCGCCGTCGCCCTGACGGTGGCGGTCGGTGCGGCGCCGACGGTGTGGCGGCGGTTGCGGCGTGGCTCCGCCGGCTAGGAGTGTCGCCCGCGCCTCCGCTGCGCGGCGGTGTCCTCAAGCGCCGGACGGGCTTGGCGGCCGAGCTCAGCCGAATCCAGCCCGTCCGGCGCTTGAGGACGCGCCCGCAGGGCGCTCGCCGCCGCAGGCGGCACCGACAGCCCACCGCGGGAGGTCACCCGCCGGCGAGTTCGCCGAAGACCGAACCCAGGAGGCTCAAAGCCTCCCGCACCTCCGGCACTTCCAGCGGATCGCGGGCCTCGAAGGCCCGCTGCCGCTGTTCGTCGGTGGTGCCCAGCAGCGGCGGCGTGGACAGCCGGACCCGCAGGTCGTCGGGGCTGTCGCCGAAACGGTGGCCGCCGGGGACGGGCCGGGCGAGCCGCGCGCTGAGATGCGTTTCCAGGTCGACGGAGTCGGTGATGCCGCGGGCGGCCAGGGGCGCGCGCAGTTCGCCCAGGTCGGCGTAGAGATAGGGGCCGGTCTGCGGGGGACGGCAGAGCACCCCGGCGGCGGCGAGCCGCTCCCGGGCGGCGGCGGCGAGTGAGCCGTACAGGTGGGACAGGGCGGCGGTCCGGGCGCGGATGGGCTGGGGCTCGCCCAGCGCGTAGGCCGCGGCGGCGGCGATGGGGGGCGGCAGCTCGGCCCGTACGGCGGTGAGGGCGGAGGTGACCCTGGCCCGCAGAACCGGCCCGCGCCCCTGCGCGGGGAAGCGGGCCACGGCGGCGGGCCAGGCGGTGGGGGTGAGGGACCCCGCGAGGTCGGTGAGGACGACGACGTGACCGGGGATCATCTCCGCCGGTCCGACGAAAACGGTGCCGTGCGGGTCGTGCCGGGTGTCGCGCCACGTCTCGTCGCTGATGACGGTCAGCTCCTCCGCGACAGCGGCCTCGCAGACCTCGTGCAGGATCTCGGGCGGCGCGACGGTGCCGGTGGGGTCGTCGGCGACGGACAGCAGCAGCACCCGCGGCCTGCCGCCCTCGGCACGGATCCGCCGCACGGTCTCCAGCAGCGCGAAGGGATCGGGGACGCCGCCGCTCTCGGCCGTCACGGGCACGTGGTACGCGGACCGCCCGGCGAGCCGCGCGAGCGGCCCGTACCCGGCGGCACACGGCCGGGTCAGCAGCACGTCCCCGCCCGCCGCCGCGAGCAGCGCGAGCAGCAGGGGCTCGGCGCCCGGGGCCGCGATGACGTCACCGGGCCCGGTGGGCAGTCCGCGCCGCGCCCAGTACCCACAGGCGGCGGCACGCAGCTCGCTCCCGCCCCCGACGGCCTCCGGCCCGGTCCGCCCGGCCGCCTCCGCGACCCGCGCGGCGAGCTCCGCCAGCACGGGCAGTCCGCGCTCCGGCGCGGTGAGAGCGGGAAGCGGCGGGTTCGCCTGCATCCTTACCTCCACCTCTTACCTGGCCAGCCTCCACCTTCGCAGGTGGCCCCGCCACTCAGCGGGTGCCCCGCCGTGGCCACTGCCTGGGGCTTTGACGTTTGCCGGGTGCGGCGCCGTTTCCCGCTGCGCGGGCTGTTGCCGCTGCACCAGCGGAAACACGCCGGTGCGGAAAGGCCAAGACCGGGTACACGTTTGCGCATGCGACGTGTACTTGGTTCGTGGGACCGGTCATTGTTCAGAATGGTCGCCGGCAGGCATTGGCCTGGGGGTGACCGCGTGTTGCCCAAGCTGTCGCGCAGCGCCGATCACGGGGTGTTGTGGTTCGGGCTGGCGGCAGGGGCCGCGGTGGTGGGCGGGCGGCCCGTGCGGCGGGCGGCGCTGCGCGGGGTGGCCTCGCTGGCTGTCGCGTCCGCGACGGTCAACACGGTCGCGAAGTCGTCCGTGCGCCGTCACCGGCCGTTGCTGGACGCCGTGCCGGTGATACGGCAACTGGCTCGGCAGCCGTTCACGACGTCCTTCCCCTCCGGGCACTCCGCCTCCGCGGTGGCATTCGCGACGGGTGTCGCGCTGGAGAAGCCGGCGTGGGGTCTGGCCCTGGCGCCGATCGCCGCGTCGGTGTGCTTCTCCCGCGTCTACACCGGTGTGCACTACCCCGGGGACGTCCTGGCGGGCGCGCTGCTGGGCGCGGGCGCGGCGTTCGCGGTGCGGGGGCTGGTGCCCACGCGGGCGCAGCTCGCGCCGCCGGCCCGGCCGCGGGCGAGCGCACCGGCGCTGCCCGGTGGCGAGGGCCTCGTCGTGGTCGCGAACGTGGGCTCCGGTCAGCGGGCGGCGGTGCGGTCGGACGTGGCGGAGCAGGTGCGCGCTGTGCTCCCGCTCGCGGAGGTGGTCGAGTGCGGGTCGGAGGACGACGGCGAGACGCTGGAGGATGCGCTGACGGCGGCGGCCGGCCGCGCGGCGGAGCTCGGCGGGGCGCTCGGCGTCTTCGGCGGTGACGGCACCGTCAACGCGGCGGCGGCCGTCGCGCGGCGGTACGGGCTGCCGCTGGCGGTGCTGCCGGGCGGCACGTACAACCACTTCGCGTACGACCTGGGCATCGAGTCCGTGGCCGACGCCTGCCGGGCCGTGGAGACCGGGGAGGCCGTGGCGGTGGATCTGGTGCGGTTCAGGCCGGCGGACGACGGCGCGGACGCGGACACGACGCGGCATTTCCTCAACACCTTCAGCATCGGCGCGTACCCGGAGCTCGTGCGGGTGCGCGAGCGGTGGGCCCCGCGGGTCGGGGCCTGGCCGGCCGGGG
Source organism: Streptomyces syringium (assembly GCF_017876625.1). Classification (NCBI taxonomy): domain Bacteria; kingdom Bacillati; phylum Actinomycetota; class Actinomycetes; order Kitasatosporales; family Streptomycetaceae; genus Streptomyces; species Streptomyces syringium. The sequence goes on along the minus strand of NZ_JAGIOH010000001.1, from coordinate 6,279,087 downwards.
TGCTGGCGGCCGTGCACGTGCTGAACTCGGCGAAGCCGGTGCGGCTGTGGGTCGACGGCCGGGAACGGCAGCTGTGGATGCTCTTCGTCGGCAACTGCACGTACCGGGGCGTGGGTCTGGCCCCCGTGCGGCGTCACGACCTCGCCGACGGGGTCCTCGACGTCCGCATGGTCTACGGCGGCCGGCTGGCCCGCACCCGGCTGCTCGCGGCCGCGCTGACGGGCGCGCTTCGGCATTCGCCGGTGCTCGGGACGGCCCGGGCGCGGCAGTTGCGCATCAGCGGCATCCGGCCCGGCACGCACCTGGCGTACGACGGCGAAGTCGCCTCCGCGCCGCACGCGTTGACCATGGCGAAGGAGAACGAAGGGCTGGTCGTCTATCGGCTGCCCGAATGACGAGACGCCACTCTCGTGATCCGAGACGATCGCCTACGGTGGCGGCCCTAGGCCCGCGGACACCGAGGAGTCGCCATGCCGCACGAGACCGCCGTCTATACCCACGGACACCACGAGTCCGTCCTGCGTTCGCACAGTTGGCGCACCGCGGCGAACTCCGCCGCGTATCTGCTCCCCGAACTGCGGCCGGACATGGCGGTCCTGGACATCGGCTGCGGGCCGGGCACCATCACGGCCGATCTGGCCGCGCGGGTGCCGCAGGGCGCGGTGACCGGGCTGGACGCGGCGGCGGACGTGCTGGAGCGGGCCCGCGCCGTCGCCCGTGAGCGCGGGCTGGACAACGTCCGCTTCACGACCGGTGACGTCCACGCGCTGGACTTCCCGGACGGCTCCTTCGACGTCGTCCACGCCCACCAGGTGCTCCAGCACGTCGGCGACCCGGTGGCCGCGCTGCGCGAGATGCGCCGGGTCTGCCGCCCCGGCGGCGTCGTCGCCGTCCGGGACGCGGACTACGCGGCCATGACCTGGTATCCGCGCGTGCCGGGTCTGGACGACTGGCTGGACCTGTACCAGCGCGTCGCCCGCGCGGGTGGCGGCGAACCCGACGCGGGGCGCCTGCTGCTGTCCTGGGCGCGGCGGGCGGGCTTCACCGACGTCACCGCCGGCGCGAGCGCCTGGTGTTTCGCCGGCGAGGGCGATCGTGCCTGGTGGAGCGGGCTGTGGGCCGACCGCACGGTCGCGTCCACGTACGCGCGGCTCGCCGTGGACGGCGGCCACACGGACGCGGCGGGCCTCGCGGACATAGCGGCGGCCTGGCACGAGTGGGGACGGCACGAGGACGCGTGGTTCGCCGTGCTGAACGGCGAACTCCTGTGCCGGGTATGAAGTGCCGGGGGTGAAGCGGTCCCTCCCCGTGATCTCCGTGCGCCAACTAGCCTTGTTCCATGAACATTCTGGGGACTTCGCTACGGGTCTGTGTCGGTGATCTCGACGCGGCGATCGGTGTCTACGAACGTCTGACCGGCGCCGAGGCGCTGCGCTTCCGGCGTGGTGGGGTCGACGTCGCGGCGGTCGGCTGCTTCTTCCTGATGAGCGGCCCGGAGAAGGAGCTGTCGATCCTCCGGAAGATCACGGCCACCATCGCCGTCACGGACGTCGACGAGGCGCACGCCGATCTCCGGACCGTGGGCGCGGAGATCATCGCGGGCCCGGTGGCGACCCCGATCGGCCGCAACCTCGTGGCCCGCCACCCGGACGGTTCGGTCTTCGAGTACGTCGACCGCAAGTCCGCCTGACCCCCGGCACCCCGGACGACGGCCCCTCCGGCGCGGCCCGGCCGCCTGGAGGGGCCTCGGCCCCAGGTGACACGCAACCAACCGGGTGACCTGCCTCGCCTCATCGGTACCGTCCGGTACTCCTGACGCATGCTCACCACGCGCGCACAGCGCCCGGTTGCCGTCGTCGCCCTCGCGCTGGCCGCCCTTCTCGGTCCGGCCGTGGGCTCTCCGGCCGCCGCGGCGCCCGCCGACATGCCCGAGCCGCCCCCGGCGGCCGTCGCCCGCGAAGAGCTCGGGAAGCTGGCCGTCGAGGCTCCGCACTCGATGGACGGCTACGCGCGCGCGAAGTTCCCGCACTGGGCGCAGCAGGGCAACAAATGCGACACCCGGGAGGTCGTGCTGCGACGTGACGGCCAGGAGGTCGGCCAGGACAATGAGTGCCGGGCGGTCTCCGGGACCTGGAAGAGCCTCTATGACGACAAGACCCTGACCTCGGCGTCACAGGTGGACATCGATCACATGGTGCCGCTGGCCAACGCCTGGCGGTCCGGGGCCGACGGCTGGACGACGGACCGGCGGAAGGCGTTCGCCAACGATCTGGAGCACTCCCAGCTGATCGCCGTGTCCGCGGCCTCCAACCGGAGCAAGGGCGATCAGTCCCCCGACCAGTGGTCCCCGCCGAGCAGCGCCTACTGGTGCACGTACGCCCGCGCCTGGACCGACGTCAAACACCTGTACCAGTTGTCGGTGACACAGCCGGAGAAGGACAAGCTGGGCTCGATGCTGGACACGTGCGCCTGATGAGCGAGGAGACGCGGCGATACGCGGACGAGGTCACGGCCGGCCCCGGCGGGGCGATGACCGAGGAGGTGGGCGTCGTCACCGGTGACCTCACCGTCGCCACCACCCGCCTGCCCGACGGCCGGGCGACGGTGCGCGTCCAGTACACCGGCGCGGAGGAGTGGTACACGCTCACCGGCAGCCCTGCCGACGTACCGCCGGACGGTATGGAAGCTTTGCACCTCGCGGTCGTGCAAGCCGTACGTCAGGGCGGCGAGGCGGTCGTACCGGGGTCGTGACGGCGACGACCTGGACCGGCACCGGACGGCAACCCCCCGGGCTCCGCCCGGACCCGGTCCTCAATCGCCGGACGGGCTCGAAAATCCAGCCCGCTGGGGGCACCTCCCAGCGGTAGCTGGGGGAGATTGGGGACAAAAGCAGCGCGTCTCACGACGGTCGCATCCGGTACTCGTAGCGCTCCGGCAGCGGGTGCCGGGCGCGGGCCGTCGCCCGTACGGCGTCGGTGACGGGGCCGTCGCCCGCTTCGAGGCGTTCGGCGATGGCGTACCACGTGTCGCCCAGCGTCTCGTCGCCCTCCCGCAGGTCGGCCACCTCGAAGCCGTCGTCGAAGAGCGCCCGCGCCGCGGGGGCGTCGCCCTGGGCGAGCAGGATCCGGGCTCTCAGCAGGAGGAAGCGGCCTCGTTCGCGGACGCCGGGGCGCAGCCCCGCCAGCACGTCGGCGGCGTCGTCCGCGCGGTCGGCCGCGAGCAGCGCGGTGATCGCCTCACGGCCGAGCGCGGCCACCGCGGCGGCCCCTTCGGCGCTCGCCCCGCAGGCCGCGCCGGCCCGCCGGAAGGCGTCGAGGAAGCGGTCGGCCGCGCGTTCGCAGTGACCGGACTCCTGGTCGGCGACCGCGAGGCAGCGCAGGGACGGCCAGTGGCCGTCCGCGACGCGCTCCCAGCTGCGGACCGCCTGAGAGCGGTCGCCCGCGTGCCATTGGGCGGCCCCCAGGTGGTAGCAGACCACCGGATCCGGTTCGGCCACCTCCAGGTGGTCACGCCACGGCGCGGAAACGAGCGAGGGGCCGGGCGGCAGCGTCCCCGAGGTGTGGGGGAAGTTGCCGGTCCGCAACAGCTCCAGCCACGGCGCCTGCTCCTCGCCCAGCGTCGCGGAGTCGAAGGGCGTGCCCGGCAGTCGGTACCCGACGCGTTCGACTTCGAGCGCGCCCCAGCCGGAGCCGGTGGCCAGCCGCTCCTTGGGCTCGTGGTCGGCGTAGGGCCGCCACGCGGCGTACGCGGCGTCCACGTCCGCGCGGGGCAGGGCCTCCTCCAGCCGGGTTTCGACCTCGCCGCACGCGGCGGCCCAGTCGGCGCCGTGGACCCGGCCGGGGTCGGCGGCGAGCGGCCCGTAGGCCTCCAGCCAGGCGAACTCCCCGCCCCCTTCCAGGGGTACGTGCTCCAGCTGGGTGCGGGCGAGCCCCGCCTGGATCTCGGCGTAGCCGCCGGTGCCTGGCTCGGTGAGCCATCGCTGCCAGCGGCGGCCGCCCGCGCCGGAGCCCCACAGGAACAGCTTGCGGCCGCGCAGCAGATCGGTCGAGGTCTGTACGAGCCCGCGCCCGTCGCCGTCCAGCGAGGCGATCCAGCGGCGGGTCCCGTCGGGGAGCTCGTAGAAGTAATCGGCGGGGAATTCGCTGTTCAGCGGGTAGGTGCGGTCGACGCCGTCGCGGCTGGGCACCGGGACGCGGTGCAGCGCGCGCTCGTAGCCGAAGTGCCATGCCTCGTCGGCCGGGGCGAGGACGCGGGTGCCCGTCGCTTCGGGGACGGAGATGTTGGACCACCAGTAGACCGGCGCGGGGCGGTCGTGGGGGTTGCGGATCCGCACGCCGACGTAGAGGAATTCGGAGCCGTCGGGCAGCCACAGGTCCACCTGGAAGGGAAGGTCCCGCAGCCGCTCCCATTCCCACAGGCGCAGCATCTCGCCGCCGCCGGGCGCGGGCACCCGGGCGGCGTGCAGCGGGGCGACGGAGAGCGTCGTGTGCCCGGTCGCGCCGATGTTCCACTCGATGCCGCCGGAGAACCAGGCGCCGTTGAGGGCGAAGTCGGCGGGCTGGAGGACGGGATTGCGGTAGAGGAGCTGACGCCCGGTCGGCTTGTGTTCGATGGAGTGCACCCGGCCGCCGAGGCCGGGGAGGACGGTGACGCGCAGCCGGTCGTTCTCGATGACGACGGCGTCGAGGTCGGTGGGGACCCGCTTGCGGGTGTAGCCGTCGCGCAGCCGCACGGGCAGGACCGTGCGCAAGGGCGCGTGGCCGAGCTGCCGGGCCATGTCGGCGGGGAACCCGGCCCGTTGCCGGCTGTCGACGCGGTGGACCTCGGTGCGGGGCCGTAGCGCGGGCAGCGGGTTCTCGGGTCCCGGCGACGCGGCGGGAAGGGACAGGACAGCTCGTCGGATGATCGTGGCCACGCCAACCTCGTTCCCTTCCGGGGATCGCCGTACGCCCGGCGGGCCCGTGATCTTCGTCAGCCACGCCGCGGTCCGCACGAGGGCGAGGCGTGCCACGTGGCTGCCGCCCGCCGTGCGCTGCTCGGTGACGGCGATGCCGTAGGCGGCCTGCACCAGGCTGTGGAACCCACACCGCACTCCGTGCCGGGCTCGGGCCAGGAGTTGGCGTGCCCTGGTGGTCCGAGGGCACCGCGAGCAGACTTGGCCCATGGAACTCATGGTGTCGGTCAAGAACGGCGAGGTCTGGGCGGAGGACTCGGGGGGTGACGGGCTGCCCCTGGTTCTGCTGCACCCCGGAATCGGCGACTCCAGCGTCTGGGATCCGATCCGGCCGCGTCTGGTGGAGCGGCACCGGGTGATCCGCTACGACGTGCGGGGATTCGGCCGTTCACCGGTGGCGACGGCGACGTACTCCCTGGTGGAGGACTTGGTGGCGGTCCTCGACCACTTCGGGCTGCGCCGGGTGGCGTTGGTCGGCACGAGCATGGGCGGTGTCCCGGCGGTGAATCTCGCCCTCGACGACCCCGCGCGGGTCGCCGCGCTCGCCCTGCTGTGCCCGGGCGTCACCGGATATCCCGGGGAGCTCACCACACCGGAGTTCATGGCCGAGTTGGAGGCACGGGCCGAGGCGGGCGACATGGACGGCATTCTCGCCCTGGCCATGCGCACCTGGGCGATGGCGGGCGTGGGCGACGACGCCGAGGCCGCGGCCCAAATCCGGGCGTCGATCCCGGCGTGGTTCACCAACCAGCCGTACCAGGTGCAGGATCCGCCCACCTTCGGCAGGCTGGGCGAACTGGCCGTCCCGTGCGCGCTGGCCCTGGGCGAACAGGACCAGCCGGAGGTCGTGCGCTGCAACGAGGACATGGCCGCGCGCATCCCGGGCTGCCGCCTGGTGCGGCTGCCGGGCTCGGACCATCTGCCGACGCTCCGCGAGCCGGAGGCGGTGGCGGATCTGGTGCTGGAGCTGTGCGACGGAGTGCGGTGAGAGCCTTCCGTCACAGCCCTCGGGTCAGGGCGCGAGGTAGGACTGGAAGAGGTTGTCCGGGTCCCAGGCTGCCTTGAGTTCCTGCAGCCGGTCCCAGTCGGCGGGTGCGTAGGCGCGCCGGGCCCGGGAGGCGTCGGCCTCCAGGTCCGTTTCGGCGATGTAGTGGCCGCCGAGCCCCGACGGGTCCACCGCGGCCATCACGTCCCGCAGCCACTGCTGGTTGGCCGCGTCCCCGGCCGGGTCGTCCCAGATCGCGTAGCAGACGAGGTAGGAGGCGCCGAGCGGGGAGAAGGCCATGTTCCGCAGCAGCGCGGGGGTTTCGGAGACGGGCCGTACCGGCGCGAGGACGAGGGACTTGGCGGAGGGGGCGCGGGCCACGGCGTCGGCGACGCGGCTCAGCTGCGTCTCGTACGACTCCGGCGACCACAGGGTGTCCGCCGCGTACCGGTGCACCGGGGGCCACGCCGACCCGGTGGCCGCGTGCAGGTCGGCGAACGAGGTCGGCGTGGGCGGCTGCCGGGAGACGGCCCTGTCGGCCAGGGGGCAGGCGTCCGCCACGGCGAGGGCGGCTGCTGCCTCCTCGCGGGTCGCGGCGAACGCGGTCATGCCGACGGTGATGCGCGGCCCCGACGGGGCGTGCCGGGTGGCTTCGCCGGAGGCGGTGAGGACGAGAGCCGTCTCGATGCTCGCCGGGAGCCCGGCCGCGGTCGCCTCCGCCCAGGCCGCCACGCGAGCGGTTTCCGACAGGGGGAAGGTGAGGCCGGTGGTCACGACGGCCCCCGGGTGGGGGTGGAGGGCGAGCCGGAAGCGGGTGACGACGGCGAAGAAGCCGGGCCCCGCGCCCCGGGCCGCCCAGAAAAGGTCGGGGTGGTCCGTCTCGCCGCAGCCGACCGTCCGACCGTCGGCGGTGACGGCTTCGATCTCCCGGACGTCGGCGCAGGCCGGTCCCCACGCGCGCGAGTTCCAGCCGAGCCCGCCGCTCAGCAGGTATCCGCCCACGGCCACGGACGGGCAATGCCCCACGGGGAAGGCGAGTCCGTGCGGGGTGAGGGCCGCGACGAGGTCCCCGCCGGTGGCGGCGGGCCCGACCGTGGCCGTCGCCGACGCGGGGTCGACGTCGCACTGCCGAAGGCGTGAGAGGTCGAGCAGCAGACTGCCGTCGCGGAGCGCGGAGCCGGACCAGTTGTGACCACCGGAGCGGACGGAGACGCGGAGCCCTTCGGAGCGCGCGTGGGCGAGGGCTTCGGGGACGTCCCGCTCGGACGCGGCCCGCACGATGACGTCGGGGAAGCGCTCCGGCTTGAGCCCGTTCCACACCGCTTCGGCCCTGGCGGCGTCGTACGCGCGCTCGCCCCGCCGGATGACGTCCCCTTCGACGCGTGCTGCGGGTGTCCGTCCGGGCATCACGACCTCCTCGCGGGTGAAGTCAGTGGGTCGTCAGGCCGAAGATCACGATGAGGAGCAGATAGCAGAGCATCACCACGGCGGCACCCGCCACATGGACGCGGCGACTTCGCGCGCGGGCGGGCACGAGCCAGAAGGCGAGTGCCTTGTTCACCAGAGGCATCAGCAGCCAGGTCAGCGCGCTGACGCTCAGCACGTTCCCGATGAACAGGGCGATGTAGCCGGGCACATCGAGGCCGTCCAGCTCGGAGCCCACGGTCAGGTTCAGCACCATGACGGTGGGATAGAGCGCCAGGACCACGGACATGGCCTGCTTCCAGTTCGGCGGGGCGCCGTCCTGCGCGCCCTTGTCGAAGCGGAACCAGCCGCTGAAGGCGGAGCCGACCTTGCGGACGTCGTACGACGTGAAGCAGTCGCGCCCCGCTTCCAGAAGCCGGGCGCGGACGTCGGACTCCAGCCAGCTCTCCAGGTGTTCACGGGAATCGAAGCGGAAGACCACGACCCAGCGCTCCTGGACGCCCTCGACCGGTTTGAACATCTCGGAGCCCATGAAGCCCGGCGAGGCCTCCTGCGCCTTGAGGACCTTCTCCTGCCACCGCAGGAAGTCCTCTTCGCGGCCGGGCTTCACCACATGGGAGATGACGGCGGTGACGGTTTCCGGGGTGGCCTGCTCGGCCGGGGCACCGCCCTGGAGCACCTCCTGGGTCGGAGGCCCCTCGAAGAGTCCCTGTCCTTCGGCGAGCAGCTCCCGCCGTCGGTCCGATGCGAGCCAGGCGGTCAGACGGCCGATCCCGGAGAAGCGGAAGACCGCCACCCATTCGTTCTCGGCACCGGCGCCGGGCGGATACACCTCGGCGCCCTCGAACCCCTCGAATTCGCGGGCTGCCTCATTCGTCCTGGCTTGCCAGCGCTGGTAGTCGTCGACGCGACCCGCACGTACTTTCTGCGAGGTCACCACCGTGGCATGCTCGGCCGCTGAGTCACGGCTTGCACGTGGACTCACCCGGAGTAGCCTAGTGCATACAGTATTTATAGGGCAAACGGGGCATTTTAACGACCGGCTCCCTGCCCCTCGTCCAGGCCTCGCAGAGGGAATCGATGCCGATCGGAGACGCGGAAATGGACCACAAGGAACTCATCACCGAGGCGGTGCGCCTTGCCACCGAATCCGTGGAGAACGGCTGGGGCGGCCCCTTCGGCGCGGTGATCACCCGCGACGGGGAAATCATCGCGCGCGGACAGAACCGCGTCCTGCTGACCGGTGACCCCACCGCCCACGCCGAGGTCGAGAGCATCCGCAAGGCCGTGCAGTGCCTCAACGCCGAGGCGCCGTCGATCGCCGAGGAACACCAGAACGACAGCACGCTGAAGCTGGTACCCCGCCCCGAGGGCTCACCGGACCCCGTGCCCGAACGCGCCCGGATGCTCCAGGGCTGCTCCATCTACATCAGCGGCGCCCCGTGCCCGATGTGCATGAGCGCCATCTACTGGTCCCGGATCGACGCCGTGTACTTCAGCCGCAGCCTGGAGGACACCCGGAACATCGGCTTCGACGACTCCTTCCAGTACGAGGACTTCGGGAAGCCGCTCGAGGAGCGCAGGATCGACATCCAGCAGATCCACCCGGAGATCGGCGCCCGGGCGTACGACGCCTGGACGAACAAGCCGGACCGGCACCCGTACTGAGTGGTGCGGACCGGCCGGTCCGGGGCGCTCCGCCCCGGACCGGCTTCGGCTGCCGGACCATCGGCCGGTGGCGGTCAGGCGCGGGTGGGCGCCGACGTGAGGTGCGCGACGAGCGCCTCCGCGAGCGGCTCGACGACCGGGGGTGTGATCATGTGGCCCATCCCCGGCACCATGAGCAGTCGCGCCGAGGGAATCTCCGCCGCGATCAGCCTGCCGTGCCCCGGCTTGACCGGTTCGCCGGTGCCCTCCACGACGAGGGTCGGAGCCTTGATCCGCTCCAGTGCGCCGACCGGCTCGAACTCCGGGTCGGCGCCCCAGGCGAGCTGGTGGTTCGCCGCCGTCCTCGGGTCGCGGGCGCGGTCGAAGAGCCGTTCCTCCAGCAGCCGCTGGGCGTCCTCGTCGAAGGGGAGCCCGGCACCGCCCAGCATCCGGGCGACCTCGATCTGAAAGTCGATCACCTCGGCGCGGCCGGCGGGCGGCGGGCTCACGGCCGCCCGCCGGAACAGCTCGAGGAACGCCGGGAGCGGCTCCGGAAGGCTGCCTTCCGGCTGCGGCTCCCCCATGAGGGCCCGCATGAGGACCTGTCCCTCCCGGCCGCCGAGCGGCGAGGAACCGATCACAGTGAGGGTCTCGACCCGGTCGGGGAGGTCCGCCGCGATCCACTGCGCGAGCAGCCCGCCCGCCGAGTGGCCGACGAGGTGCGCCCGCTCGATGCCGAGGGCGTCGAGCAGCCCCACGGCGTCGTCCTTGAGGGCGGCGCAGGTGTACGGGTGGGCCTCGAAGTCCCGGGCCGTCGAGCGGCCGACGTCCCGGTGGTCGTAGCGGATGACCCGGTGGCCGGCTGCCGCGAGCCGGCCGACGAACTCGTCGGGCCACAGGGGTGCCTGCGACATCGAGCCCATGATGAGCAGAACGGCCGGGTGGGCCGGGTCGCCGAACTGCTCCGTCCAGAGCTCGATGTCGCCGACGCGGATGAGCTGTGCTGCTGCCGTCAAGGTGGCGTTCTCCTGTGCTGGTGATGCGGGGTGTCCTGCTGACAAGCCGGAACTCTGCCGCACTGCGGCTACGGGCCCATCCGTAGGACTACTGGTGTGAGTACGTAGTCCACTGGGCCCTGTCTCCGGCAGGTCTCCGGCAGGTCTCCGGCAGCGGTTACGCGAGCAGCCGGGCCAGCTCGGTCCGCGAGGTGACGCCCAGCTTCGGATACACCTTGTACAGGTGGTACTCGACGGTGCGCGTGCTGAGGAACAGCCGGGCGGCGACGTCCCGGTTGGACAGTCCCTCGGCGACGAGCCGGGTGATCCGCAGTTCCTGCGCGGTCAGGGTGGTGAGGGCGGCCGGCTCGGCCCGGTCGCCCGCCTCGCCCGCCGCGCGCAGCTCGCCCAGGGCCCGGCGCTCCCACGGCACGGCCCCCAGGCGCCCGAACGCCTCCGCGGCGTGCCGCAGATGCGGGCGTGCCTCCCCCACACGGCGTTCCCGGCGCAACCGCTCGCCGAGCAGGAGGGCGGTACGGGCCCGGTCGTACGCGGCACCGGAGTCGTCGGCCAGAAGGTCGAGCGACCGGCGGAGCAGCTCCGGGGCGGTGCCGTCCTCCGCGACGAGGGCCCGGCAGCGGGCGAGCAGCGCCCGCGCCCGCGGTGATGCCGCGTTGGCCGACCACCGCTCCAGGAAGTCGACGGAGGCACGGGCGGCGTCCAGGTCGCCCGCGCCGACGGCGGCCTCGACGCGGTCCGCCGTCGACCCCCACACGGCGGCGGGGTGCCCGGCCCCCGGGCCGGCGGTGGTCAGCGCGGTGAGCCGCTCGTGTGCCTGCTCGAACCGGCCGAGGCCGAGGTCCAGCAGCCCCAGCGCGTACGAGGCGACGCCCACGCGCAGGCCGAGGCGGTGCGGAATGGCGATGGCCAGCGCCTCGTGCGCACGGGCCCGCGCGTCGGTCTCGTCGCCGCGCACGGCGGCGCAGACGGCGAGGTTCGCCAGGTGCGCGGCGGCGGAGTTGGTGATGCCGGTCTCCCGCGCCAGCGCCAGGCCCTCCTCGGACAGTGCGGCGCTGAGCGCGAAGGCGCTGTTCATGCGCTCGGCGGTGGCGGTGCTCTCCAGGACGACGGGGAGCGTGCCGACCATGCCGGAGACCCGGGCGACGCGTCCCGCGCGGGCCGCGAAGCGGGCCCCGACGTCGCCCTCGCCGAGCAGGCTCGCGGCGGCCGCCGCCCACAGCAGGAGCACGGCGTCGAAGCCGTCGTCCGGGACGGCGTCGAGGGCGCGGCGCAGCCGCCGCGCTCCGCCACGGCTGTCCCCTCCCTGGAGGGCGCCCATACCGATCAGGACGTCCCGGAGGAACGCGTCGGCCGGGCCGCTCAGTTCGGGGAGCGCCTCGGCGCGGTGGCCGATGAGGACGGCGGCGTCGGTGTCCCCGACGTAGGAGGCGGCCTCGGCGGCGTCCGCCAGGATGGACAGTCGCGCTCGCGCTGCCTGTTCCGGTGTCTGTTCCGAGGTCTGTTCCGCCGCGGTCAGGAAGGTCCGCAGCGCCTCCGCCGCATCCCCCGAGTGAAGCTCGAACCGGCCGCTGAGCTGGGCTATTTCCGCCGACGGCCCGCTGTCCCCCGCGGTCTCCCGGGCCGCGGCCAGCGAGCTCCGGGCCTGCCCCGGCCGACCGCCGAGCCAGGCCGCGACGGCCGCGTCCTTCAGCCTGAGGGACCGTGTCCGCCGGTCCGGTGTCAGGTCCGCCGCGCGGACGAGCGTCCGTGCGGCGTCCGCGTAGCCGCCCCGGGCACGGGCGAGGCCGGCGGCGGCCGCCAGTTCCGCGGCGATGTCCTCGTCCGGTCCCAGCGCCGCTTCCGCCCGGTGCCGGGCCCCGCGGCCGGTGTCGCCCGCCTCCTCCGACTCCGCGGCGAGCGCGCGGTGGACCGCCCGCCGGTCGGCGGCCCCCGCCCCGGCGTGGACGGCCGACCGGATCAGCGGATGCCGGAAGCGGACGCCCGTCGGAGTCACGTCCAGGAGCCCCGCGGCCTCGGCGGCGTCCAGCGCGTCCGCCGCCGCCCCGAGGCGCGCGGCGGCGCGGAGCACCAGCCGCAGGTCGCCCAGGCCCTCCAACGCGGCGACGAGCAGGACGAGCCGGGTCGGCCCGGGCAGTCGGGCGATCTGCTCGCCGAAGACCGCGCCGATGCCGTCACCGACCGGCAGCGGGTCGGGCAGCGGCGCCCGGCCGGTCAGTTGCTCGGGCGTCAGCAGCCCCGCCGTCTCCCGCAGGGCGAGCGGATTGCCGCCGGTGGCGGCCGCGACGAGCGCGGCGACGTCCGGGACGGGTGGCACGGCCGACCTCGCGGCCAGCACGAGCGCGGCGTCCGCCGCGTCCAGCCCCGCGACGGTCAGGCCCGGTACGTCCTTGAGCGCGTGGCGGGCCTCCGCCGTGTCCCGCGCGGCGAACAGCAGCCCCACGCCGTCCGCCCCGAGCCGCCGCGCCGCGAACATCAGGGCGTCGGCCGAGGCCCGGTCGACCCACTGGAAGTCGTCGACGATACAGACCAACCCGTCCGGAACAGCCGCCTCCGCGAGCAGCGACAGCACCCCGGCCGACACCAGGAACCGGTCCTGCCCACCCGTCGGCGCGGCCAGTCCCAGCGCGCCCCGCACGGCCTCGCGCTGCGCCTCGGGCAGCGCGTCCACCAAGCCGCTGACGGGCCGCAGCAGTTGGTGCAGCGCGGCGAACGCCATCTGGCTCTCCGGCTCGGCGCCCGTCGCCCGCAGCACACGGGCGGGAGCCGCCCGTTCTGCGGCCCGCAGCAGCAGCGCGGTCTTCCCGGCTCCCGGCTCGCCCCGCAATGCGAGCGCCTGCCCGGTGCCGGACCGCACACCGGTCAGGAAATCGTCGATCGCCGCGAGCTCGCGCCCACGTCCGGCGAGCCGGTCAACTGCTGTCATGTGTACGTACGTCCCTGGCGACCCGGGGGCGGCCCCCGTGCCGCGCCTGCTCCGGGGCCGACTGTACCCGGGCCGCGTCTGCTGATCTCCGACCGGTTACGGGACCAGCCCGATCGCCTCGATCTCGATCATCCACTCCGGATCGGCGAGCGAGGACACCTCGACGAACGATTCCGCGAGATGCGGCTTGTTCGGAAAGTGCTCCGCGCGCAGCTCGGCGAAGACGTCCTGCTGCGCGATGTCCGTGACGAACACGGTCGCCTTGACCGTGTCGGCGAGGCTGGAGCCCGCGTTCGTCAGCACCGTCGACAGATTGGCCAGCGCCTGCCGGGCCTGGGCCTCGAAGTCCCCGACGCCGACCGTCGTGCCGTGCTCGTCGATCGGGGCCTGCCCCGAGGTGAACACCAGGTTCCCGACCCGGACACCGAGCGAGATGCCGGCCGACTCGTACCAATCGGGGTCCGCCGTGACACGGACGCGCTCGGGAGCGGGCTGAGCGAAGGACATGCTGACTCTCTCTCACTTCACGACAAGCGCCGAGGCCGAGAAGACTGCGGTCCCCGGCATGGGATCCATGAGCGACAAGCGTCGCGAAGCGGTGATCCATTCCGGACCCCCGCCCCGCACTTACATACGTACATGCATGTATGTACGATGCGAAGGCGTGGACCACCCAAGGGAGGCATGGGGATGAAGACCCAACTGGCCCAACAGGTACGTCAGATCGAAGTCACCGACCCGATCGCCACGGCGCAGCGGTACGACTACGCCGACGCCTTCGAACTCCGACTGCCCGAGCCCGACCCGCACTGGCCGGAAACCTGGGTCCGGGCCGGGATGGATTCCACCCCGAAGTGGGCCGAGCGGGTCGTAGGACTGCTGGGGATGCGCAAGGCACCCGCGGAAGCGACCGACCGGATAGGTTCCTTGCGGATCGTCGAGTCCGGCCCCGAGGTGATCCATCTCGAAACATTCCTGCCGCTGATGCACGTCGTCCTCGTGGGCCGCCGGATCGAGCCGGACCGACGGACGTTCACCAGCGTTCTCCGCTACCGGCGACCGGTGCTCGCCCGCCTCGTCTGGGCGGTCGTCGGCATCGGTCACCGGCGGGTGGCACGACAATTGATCGCCAACAAGATTTCGACCGAATGACCGGAGCGGGAAATGCGTGAGGAGACACGGGAGAGGCCGACCCAGGGCGACCGCAGGCTGCGCACCCGCGCCGCTCTGCTCGAAGCGGCCGCGCGGGGACTGTCCCGCTTCGGCTACGGCAACCTCGTGCTGGAGCAGGTGGCCAAGGAGGCCGGGTACACGCGCGGTGCCCTCTATCACCAGTTCAAGGACAAGCAGGACCTGACGCGGGCCGTGTCCGAGTGGGTCCTGGAGACCTGGGACCAGGAAGTGGGCCGGTTCGTCGAGCAGGAGTCGGATCCCGTCGCGGCTCTGCTCACCCTTGCCCGCGGGCACGCCGTCTTCTGCCGGCGCGACATCGCGCGGGTGGCGATCGCGCTACGCCTGGAGTTCTCCGGGCAGGACCACCCGGTGGGGCGCACGGTGGAGGAGGGCTACGAAGCGCTCATCACGCACTGCGCGGGCCTGATCGAAGCCGGGCGCGAGGCGGGAACCATCCCGCCCGGCCCCCCGGCCAGAGCCGTCGCGCTCGCCTTCGTCGGCGCATTGGAGGGGACCGTGATCGCGCTGGCCGGCCAGGCGGAGCACGACGAGCTGCTCGCGGCCCGCACCGCCGCCGGTGTCCTCGGACTCGACCCTCTTGCTGTCACCCGCCCTTGACCACCGCCGCCTCTGCCTCTGCCTCTGCCTCTGCCTCTGCCTCTGCCTCGCCGATGCTGTACAGGGCCTCACCCACGGGTGAGCTCTCCCCGCTGACGTGCGCGCGGACGGAGGCGAGGTAGTCGTCGCGGCTGACAAGCCCGTCGCCGTCGCCGTCCAGGACGTCAAAGGCGGCCTCGATGTTGCCGACCGGATTTCCCAGCGCGGTCCGCAGCGCGGTGAACTCCGGTAGGTCCAGAGCGCCGTCCCCGTCGGCGTCGACGAGGTCGAAAAGTGCGCCGAGCACCGGCTCGCAGACGGTGTCGAACGCCTCGGCACCGGCCCAGGCCGCGTACTCCTCGAACGTCACCCCTCCGTCGCCGTCCGCGTCCATCGCCGCCCACGCCCGCGCACCGGCCGTGCGTGCGGTGACGACCAGGGGGTCGTCCTCACTGCGCCCCGAGGCCCGTGTCACACGGTCGGCCCGCGCCGCGTACTCGTCCTTCGAGATGACCCCGTCCCCGTCGGCGTCCAGCATGGTGAAGACGAGCCTCTTCGCGGCGGTTTCATTCATTGCGGCACCTTTCATCATGGTATGGGAGCTGTGTTCTCGTTCGGCTGTCACTACCCCGTACGCCGGGGTCCAAGACGGCCGTGACAGCTCGCGGCGCGCTGACATGGTGCGAGTGGTGCGGGCCCGGCGCACGAGGCGAGGCGCGCGCGGGTGGGTGCCACCGACAGCCGGGTGCCACCGACAGCCGGGGGTTGCCGATGCGACAGGGGGGTAGGCAGGGGCCGGTAGCGGATCCGGATCCCTGGAGGATGCATGATCGGCGGACGTCGCACGGCGGTGGCGTTAAGTTCCCTGGTCCTGGTGGGCTCGTCGTGGGTGGCGGCGCCGGCCGGTCAGGCCGACGAGGGCAGGCACAGAGACAGAGACACAGGGGTCATCCTGTGCACAGGCCCCAGCGAAAGCGCGTACGACCCGCCCCTGACCCTCGAAGCACGCGCGACCCGCGTCCACACCGAGGCCCGGTACACGTGCAGCGTCGGACCCGGCCGGATCGTCCCGGCCACCGGAACCCTGGACGGGGTGTCACCGTCGGCGTCCTGCAACGGCTTGACGAACCCCCGCATCACGGAGACCGTGCGGTACGCCGACGGCAAACAGTCATTGATCGTCTACGACACCGGCACCACGGTACGTACCGTCGGCGTTCTCGACGTCCACCTGTCGGGCCGGGTCACCGAGGGACGCGGCAAGGGACAGTCGGCGCAGCGGAACGTACTCCTCGCACTGCCCCGTGAGCTGCCGACGGAATGTCTCTCCTCCGGCCTCCCGGGCAACAGCGGTCAGGCACAGCTGGAGGTCCGGCCATGAGCGCATCCTTCGTGGGCATTCCCACCGAACCCATCGGCAGCATTCCCCGGCCCGCCGCGCTGCTCGCGGCCATGGCGGACCATGCGGACGGCCGGATCGACGACGCGGCACTCGCCGCCGCCCAGGACGACGCGGTCCGCGACACCGTCCGCCGTCTGGAGGAGATCGGCTCGCCGGTCGTGACCGACGGCGAACAGTCCAAGCCCAGCTTCGCCACGTACCCCCTCACCGGGCTGGACCATCTGGCGCCCGACGGCGTCGTCATCCCCTTCGCCGACGGACACCAGCGGCAACTGCCCCGCCTGACGGCACCGCCGCTGCGCTACGCCGTGCACGCCGACCGCTATCTGCGCGCCGCCCTCCAGCACGCGACCGTCCCGGTGAAACAGGCCGTCATCGCCCCCTCGGCGCTCAGCCTGCTCTACCCGCCGGACGGCATCGCCGACTATCCCCGCGAGACCTTCCTCGACGATCTGACCGCCGAAGCCGAGGCCGACATCCGTGGCTGCCTGGACGCCGGGGCGCACGTCGTCCAACTGGACTTCACCGAGGCCCGCCTCGCGCTGAAGCTGGACCCGTCGGGGGGACTGCTGGAGCAGTTCGTCACGCTCAACAACCGTGTCCTGGAGCGCTTCTCCGCCGCCGAGCAGGCCAGGATCGGCGTCCACACCTGCCCCGGCGGCGACCAGGACTCGACCCACAGTCTCGACGTGGACTACGGCGCCCTGCTGCCGGGCCTGCTGCGGCTCAAGGCGGGTGCCTTCTACGTCCAGCTGGCCAGCGAGCCGGAACCGGACAAGGTGCTCGGCGTCCTCGCCGACCATCTGCCCGACCGGGCCCGGGTGTTCATCGGAGTCACCGACCCGATCGACCCGCACGTCGAGACCCCCGAGCAGGTCCGCGACCGGGTCCTGACCGCAGCCCGCCATCTGCCCGTGGACCGCCTGGGAACGTGCGACGACTGCGGGTTCTCACCCTTCGCCGACGACACCTCCACGTCCCGCGAAACCGCCTTCGCCAAGATCCGCGCCCGGATCGAGGGCACGGCTCTGGCTGCCGCCGAGTTGGGCGTCTGACCGCGTCGGGCAGGGCGGCCTGGAGCCGGCCGACCTCGCCTGGACGCCCCGGACCGGGCACGCACGGTCCGGGGCGTCCACGCCCACTGATCAGTTCGTCACGGGCCCCGGCTCCTGGTCGGAAACCACAGGACGCGGCGTGACGATGGGGAACACCGGGTCCGGGAAGGTCAGATAGCCGAAGACCGTGTCGGCGGCCGCCTGGTCGTCGACCTGGATGTCACCCTTGGTCACCGCGGCGTCGAAGTTCTTCTTGAACTGGATCCCCGACAGCGCCAGTTGGTCCAGGGCGGCACGCGTGAGGCTGATGGTCGCCTGGGGCTTCCCGGCGAGTGTGTCCTGGCCCTCGACGTAGATCAGTACACCGTTGCGGAGCGTCGTCGTGCACTCCTGGCCGGTGCCCGTGAGGACCCAGCGCAGCACGATGGGCGATCGTTGTTCCGTCGCGGCCTTGGGGCCGTCGACGCTCTTGGCCATGGCGGTGAAGAACTGCTCCAACGACATGCTCCTCACCAGGTCCGAGGCGCCGTGGGAGGTCGGTTTCTGCGGACCGGTACGCAATTCCTGGGCGCCGGTGAGGTAGAAGTTGCGCCACGTACCGTTCTCGGATCCGTAACCGAGCTGGGTCATGGCCTTGGCCTGGAGCTCCTTGGCGCTCCGCAGGACATCGGCCGGGACCTCGAAGACATCGCCGGTGTCACCGGAGGCGAAGATGACGTGGTTGAGGAGCTCGACCACCCAGCGGTACTCCGGAGTGTCCGCGTCGTACGCCTCCTGTGCGATGCGGACGACCTCGGCCGGGCCACCCATCGCCTGGACGTACTTCGCACCGGCCTGGGTCGGCGGGAGATTCCACAAGTGGGCGGGGTTGCCGTCGAACCAGCCGATGTAGCGCTGGTAGACGGCCTTGAAGTTGTGGCTGAGCGACCCGTAGTAGCCCCTGTTGTACCAGTGCTCGGCGAGGCCGGGCGGCAGGTGCTGGAGCTTCTCGGCTATCTCGATGCCGGTGAATCCCTGGTCGATGAGTCGCAGTGTCTGGTCGTTGAGGTAGGCGTACATGTCCCGCTGGTTGCTCAGGAATTCGATGATGCTGTCCTGGCCCCAGCGGGGCCAGTGATGGGAGGCGAACTCGACGTCGGTGTGCTCGCCGAAGGTACGGATCGCCTCGGTGAGGTACGTCGACCAGGCGTGCGCGTCACGGACCTGGGCGCCGCGGAGACTCAGGATGTTGTGCAGGGTGTGGGTGGAGTTCTCCGCCATGCACAGGGTGCGCAGCTCGGGGAAGTAGAAGTTCATCTCCGCCGGGCACTCGGTGCCCGGGGTGAGCTGGAAGACCATGGGGATGCCGTCGACGGAGTGCTGGTACAGGCCCGGCCGCCAGGGGATGACGCTCGCGGGCGACCACTTGTCGCGCGGGGTGGGTTGGATCAGCGGTCCGCCGATGTAGTGGGTCGGCGGGACGAGCGTCACCTCGCCCGTCGAGACCGTCAGGCCGAGGCCGGAGCCGACCTGCCCGTGGGGGCCCTTGTCCAGGTTCGCCGCGTACATGTACTCCGCGCGGCGGGCCATGGCCGGGCCCGCGTAGACGTTCTCGCTGATCGCGTGCTCGAGGAACCCCTCGGGCGCGTACACGGCGAGACCGTCGGGAATCACGTCGCCGGTCTCGTGGAACAGCCCCCGCGAGCCGCCGAAGTGGTCGACGTGGCTGTGGGTGTAGATCACGGCGCTGATCGGCCGGCTGTCCCCGGTCGTGTCGCGGTACAGCTTCAGAGCGTGCTGCGCGGTCTCGTAGGAGGCCAGCGGGTCGATGACGACGAGGCCGGTATCGCCGGGGACGATCGTCATGTTGGACAGGTCGTAACCGCGGACCTGATAGATGACACGACTGCCGGAGGACACGACCTGGAACAGTCCGGCCGTGGCGGTGAGCTGACCCTGCCGCCACAGGCTGGCGTTGACGGACGGCGGAGGCGTCTCGTCGCCCTCCAGGAGAAAGTCGTATCCCGCGAAGTTCCACACGAAGCTCTTGCCGTCACGGGACGGGATCGCCGGAGAGCCCGGCACGGCCAGCAGCCCCCGCTGGGCGTCCCGGAAGTCCTCCGCGTTGGGCGGGACGGTGTTGATGATCCCGCGGTTCGCGTCCACGACGGACGGGGACGGCTCGACGATTTCGGTGGGCTCCGTGGCGTCGTTCATGCAACTGCCTCCTTGCGACATGCGGACAGCGCGATGCGCGCTCCGCGAGTGGGGCGTGTGCGGTGCGATAGCCGTACAGGTGCGACAACGACGCTATGAAGCGACAGATCCATGTACAAGGAACCGATCAAGCCACAGTTGATCGGTCCTCCCCTGCCCCCGGCGTGCTGGGGGAAGCCGCCTCCGCAGCTGCGCGATGCCGATCGTCTCGGTCCGGCTCTGCGGCTTTGGCCCGATGACCGTCGGGTCCGTCAGCCACCGCGGCGCCGATCGGCGCCACGAGACCGTCGGCCCCGCAGCCGGACTCTGCCTCACTGCCCTCTGGATCCGTGCGCGGCAAGGGGGCCCGGCTCACTACCTGGAGCTGGTGACCGCATGCCGCCGCACAACTGTCTCCCGCAGGCGGATGACGCTCTGTCGCCACCGGTCATCACCGCTCTCGCCCCAGAGTTCAGCCAGCTCGGAATCCGCTGCCAGGACCCGGTCGAGAGCCTCGGCTGCACACGCGCGCAGGTCGTCGGCGAAAGCCGGCATGGGCTCCTTGGGGCCGTAGACGGAGCTGACCGGCTTGCCTCCGGGGCAACGAGCTGCGACGAGCGCGGCTGCGGCCACGGCCTCCGCTCCCTCGGAGCTGTCGAGGTACCCCTGGGTACTGATCGCGGTGATCAGAGCCTGGCGGACCATGGCCTCACGACCGGTCTCGGCAACCTCGTCCAGGGCGAAGGCGAAGTCTGCGGCCATGTCGTTCTCGAACGGGCCGATGTCCCAGGTACCCATGCCGGTGATCCTCTCGTGTCGCGTCACGTGATCGTCGCAGCGACCACTGACAACGAGGTGATCCACCGTGCCTCCGCGCAAGCGGCGGTAAGCCCGCGTCGTGTGCCGTGCGCGCCGGTGTGGTCGTGGGAGGGCGAGGGCTTGGACGCCCTGGGGCCCGGAGGGGCTCGGCGGGGTGACCGGGCAGGTGAAGGCGCACCTCGACTGCTTGAGGGGGTGCGCGCCCAGTTGGTGGCGGCGATCGCGCGGTACGGCCAGGGCTGACTCGCTCCAGGCTCATGAGCGACCAGGCGGCGAGGTGGCCACCCGGTCGCTTCCTTGCGCGTTGGTGTTGTTCAGTCGAAGGGGATTCCGTCGCGGGCGCAGTTGCGGAGCCAGATGGCCGTGAACACGGGGTGCATGTGCTCGGGGTGTGGCCGACGACTGCAGACCCGGTAGTGCGCGATGTAGCAGTTGGGATCGCTTCCGTGGCCGTCGACGGCGTACCCTGTCCACGGACACGCGGTCATCCGGGTGAGCGGACATTGCACCTCTTTGTGGGCGGACAGTTCATCTCCTTGTGCGGTGTGACTTTTCGTCCCTCGACTGGCTCAGTGCAGTGGCTTGACGCCCTTGCCCGTGGTTGCCTGGGTGAGCCGGAGGCTGCTGCCCTCGGTCAGGACGATGTGCGCGTGATGCAACAGCCGGTCGACTGCTGCCGTGGCGAGCGTCTTGGGCATGATCGAGTCGAATCCCGACGGATGCAGGTTCGAGGTCACGATCACGGACCTGCGTTCGTAGGCGGCATCGATCACCCGGTAGAACGCCTCGGCGGCGGCCTGGCCGGACGGCAGCATCCCGATGTCGTCCAGGATGATGAGGTTGGCCCGGGTGATCTTCGCGATCGCCTTCGCGACGGAGTTGTCGACGGTGGCCCGGCCGACGTGGGCGGTCAGCGATTCGAGGCTGAACCAGGCGACTTGCATGCCCCGGTCGATGGCCTTGTGGGCCAGGGCCTCGGCGAAGTGGCTCTTGCCGGTGCCCGACGGGCCGGCGATGGCGAGGTTCTCCGACCGGCCGACCCATTCCAGCGTCATCAGGGCCTGCTGGGTCGGAGCGGGGATGGAGGAGTCCTCCTCCCGCCAGGAGCTGAACGTCTTGCCGGTGGGCAGGTTCGCCTGCTTGCGGTGGCTGCGGCGGGTCGCCGCCTCCCGGCCCTTGATCTCCTCTTCCAGCAGGATCCGCAGCACTTCGGCCGGGTCCCAGCGTTGCGACCGGGCGGTGGCCAGCACGTCCGGGGCCGCCTTGCGCAAGTAGGGGAACCGCATCCGCTTCAGGACGGATTCCAGATCGGCCGGGATCGGCGGCGGGGCCGGTGAGGAGGGGACCGGAGACGGGGCCGGGACGGGCTGGTCGGTTTCCGGGTCCAGCAACGCGATGCCGGTCATGGAAGATTCCTTTCTGCCGGGCCGCCGTTGCGGCCGAAGTCAGCCCAGGCGGAAGTGCCGGGCTGAACGGAGTGGGCCTCGTCGGCGACGACGAGGTCGGCGGGACGGACGCCGGACTTGCGATGCTGGACGATGGAGAGCAGGTCGTCCTCGGCGAATCGGCCCGCGGTCGCGGCAAGCCCCAGCGACATGTCGACCTCGGCGACACTGACCAGGGCCGCGAGCTCGACGGCGGCGGCCATCTTCACCCGCATCCGGGTGGTCCCCGCCGCAGCGGCCTCGATCAGCCAGGACTTCGCCCCGGGACCGAGCGCGAGGAAGGCTTCCTCGGCGGCATCGACGGGCCGGGGCCGCGGCGGCTTCGGTGAACCGTCCATCTCCTGCGGGTGGTTGGGATAGTGCTCGGCGAGGATGACCGGACGGCCGGGCAGAGCGATCTCGTGCCGGGCGACTTCCGCCAGGCCGGCCGGGCCCTGCATCCATTCCGGCCGGTGAGCCAGCTTCGACAGGTCGGCCACGACGACCAGCTCGTCGCCGTCGACCCTCACCCAGGCTTCCTGGCCGACCAGCCCGGACGGCGTCGAATAGCGCACGGACCCGAAACGGACGGTCTGGTCCCGCAGCACCTGTCTCGACTCGCCCAGCGCGAGCGTGTGAGGCGCCGGCGGCAGCGGATGCAGCCTGGTCCGCTCGACGTCGAGCATCGAGGACGGAGCCTTGCCCGTCTCGCGGTGGGTCCGGTTGTTCACCGTCTGGCAGAAGATCGCGCACTCGCCGCGGAGCTCGGCGAACGAGTCGTACTCCTTGCGGAGATTCGCCGTCGTGGGCACCAGATCCGCCTTCGCGATGCGGACCGTCGCCTCCGACCCGCCTTTGGACTCGGGATCGAAGGGGACACACGTGTGAACCTGCATCCCGTAATGCCGCCCCGTCGCGACGACTTGGGGATGACGGACCGCGATGCCGGCGACCCGGTCGATCGTGACCGTCTTCTCGTTGTCGGTCAGCGCATAGGTCGGCGCCCCGCCGATCGCCCGCAAGGTCGAGTCGATGCAGGTCACCAGCGTCGGCAGAGTCCGGTCCCAGGTCGGGATCACCACCCGGAACCGCGACCAGGCCAGCCACGCGCAGAACAACAGCGTCACGCGGGGCTCACCGCCGCCCGGGCCCGGGACCTTCGGCCCCCAGCCCCAGTCGAACTGCAACCACAGCCCCGGCTCGGTGATCCAGGGCCGATAGGTCCGCTGGTTCCCGGCCCGCCAGGCTTCCTTCGCCTTCGCCACCGCCCGCCGGGTCGTGCGCTCATCACCGGTGAACCCCAGCAGGACCAGGCGGTCGTGGAGCTTGTCGGCCCGCACCCTGCCCTGCGATCGGTCGACCCACTCCTCGATCTTCGGCATGAACGGGTCGATCATCTTCGGCCGGCGGACGAGACCGGTTGGCCGACCGGTGTCCCTCATCCGTGCGTAACGTCGCACGGTCTTGGGATCGACCCCCGCCAGCGCAGCCGCGGAATGCGCACATTCAGTGGCGTCCAGGGCCTCGAAGATTTCCATGATCTCCCTGTCAGACTTCTTCAACGTCCCTCCGGGTGGTCGGTCTCAATGCCAGGCAGCACTGAGCCAACCCCCGGAGGGATCGTCTGTTCGGAACCGACACGAATGGGTCCACGGAGAGGGAGATCAGCTGTCCGCCCAGCGGGGGCCGTCCCGTCCGCCTACAAGGATCTTGCGCTGTCCGCTCTCATACCCGTCGGCCGTGATGAACCATCGGTGCTGTTCGGGGACGGCGGCGGTGGGGAGTTGTGGTTCGGGTTCGAGGCGGATCCAGCCGCCGCTTCGGAGTGGTCGGTGGTCTTGGACGTTGCCGCAGTCGGGGCATGCGGCGTCTGGCGTGGTGTGGTTGCCCCCCATTTAGTACAGGTTGCCGGTTTGTGGCTTCGGCGGTCAGGCGTTCGCTGGCCGTTTGTGCCGATGGTGCGGGCTGCGGGTGGGTTGGCGGGGGGCGCGGGGGTTGTCAGGTGCCGCGTTGGCGTACAGGGATAGTGGCCGGGCTGGCGGCCTTGCCGTATTGCTCGTGACCCGACAAGAGCAGGGCGCGGCTACTTGGCACCGGGGGCTTTGTGGGTGTCGAGAAGTGCGGTGTGGGTGGCTGCTGTGAGCATGAGGGCGAGGATCAGCAAGCCGCCGAGCGGATGTTCGGTTTTGCCGCCGTCATCGAGGGTTAAGGCGGTGCCGAAGGTGATGATTTCAGCGAGGACGTAGGCGGCGGGGACCCAGGGTTTGGTGACGCCTTTGACGGCGGCGACGACGACGGGGACGGCTGCGGCGAAGCCGATCGTGATGACGGGTACGGCCGTCCAGATCGCTTGGGCGATCTTGGTGTTGTACATGCGGGGCCGGCCGGGCATCGGGGTAGTGATGTAGGGACTGGGCTGGACCATGGGGTCTCCGGTCGGTGCGAGTTACTGGGTGTCGTTGCTGCGGGCTGCGTCGAGTTGCCGTTGGAGTTCGTCGCGGCCGGCTTGGCTCTGTTGGCGGAGGCCGCGCATGTAGGCGTCGAGGTATTCGCTGTCTGATAAAGACAGGCAGGCGTGAAGTGCGGGTTCGAATGGCGTGTCGCCTGCTTGTTCGGTGGCTCGGGTGGCGACGGCGTCGATGCACTGCTGGGTGACCTGGGCGTGGCTGAGGGTGTGGGCTGGGGCGGCGTCGGTGGCCGCGGGTGTGAGTCTGTTCTCCGTACAGCCGGTGAGGGGGGGCGAGGATGGCCGCGCATATGGCGGCGATGGTTCGCATCGCGCCAGGGTGGCGGCCGGCAGTACCGCTGGTGGTGAGTTCAGTTGACGTTCAACCGGTCGGGGAGCTGGGCTCAGACGTTGACGGGCAGGTTCAGCAGGTGAGAGGCGGGAGGACCACTCATGGGTGACGAAGGGAAGATGGTCCGAGGTGGGATCCCGGGGATCATTTGGCGTGCTGACGCCGAGCCGATCACCTGTGGGCCTGGATCATCAGCCACCGGGTCGATCACCGGTGCGGGGAGGGCGGTGTGGGACGTGAGCCGCTCGGGGATGGGGAACCCGTGTCCCGTCTCAGCGGGCCTTGACCGGTCTCACCGAAGTCCGGCGGTCCGTCCTGTTCGCCTCGTCGAAGTCACGCTGTAACCGCGAATGGCAGCCGGGCCGGCGGGGGAGGTCGACAGCTGGCTCCCTGCCGGAGGCGGCGGCCGCTGTGCGAGCACTGACCCCACGGCCCCGTAAAGGCTGGCGCACCGCGTTCCCGTCGGCGACGCAACGTGGCCGCCGCCGCACCGGGTTGGCCGCCTCGGCCACCATGACGACTCAGGCGAGTCGGCGAGACGCCATAACGATTGCTTCTAGCGGCCAGCACATTCCGCTCTTGGACTTCTAGATCCTTCGACGCCACGCTGGAGTGACAGGGCAGGCCGCCAAAGGCCGGGCCCGCACGTCGAGGACCAAGAAGGAGCCGATCCGCCATGAGCCCCACCCCCCGTACTCGCGCCGACGAGCCCGAGGACCTGGCCCGGATGTTCGTGGAGCGTGCCAACGCCGGTGACGCCGAAGGGCTCGCCGAGCTCTACGAGGAGGACGCCGTCGTCGCCTACCCGCCGGGGTCGCAGACCGTCGGCCGGGAGGCGATCCTCGCCCTGTACCGGCAGATGATGGCGCAGGCGCCGCGCTTCGAGGTGGAGGAGCCGCTGCCGACCGTGCGCAACGGCGATCTGGCCGTCACCTCGACGCGGCCCTCCGACGGTACCGGCGGGCGCGTCCAGGTCGCCCGGCAGCAGGCCGACGGCACCTGGCTGCGCATCATCGACCGCCCCGAGATCGCCGGCTGATCATGCGCGTCCTCATAGCCGGGGCCGGGATCGGCGGGCTGACGGCCGCCCTCGCCCTGCACGCTGCGGGCATCGAGTCGTCCCTGGTCGAGGGCGCCCGCGAACTCCGCCCTCTGGGCGTCGGCATCAACCTCCTCCCCCACGCCGTGCGGGAGCTCACCGACCTCGGTCTCGGTGACGACCTGGCCCGTATCGGCGTCGCCATCACGGAGAACGTCTACTGCGACCGGTCCGGAACCACGCTCTTCACCGAGAAGCGCGGGCTCGCCGGGGGCTATGACCGGCCGCAGTACGCCGTGCACCGCGGGCGGCTGCAGATGCTGCTGCTGTCCGCGGTGCGCGAGCGGCTCGGTGCGGACGCCGTCCGCACCGGTGCCCGGCTGACGGGCTTCACGCAGGACGCCGAATCCGTACGGGCCCAGGCGGGCGGCACGGAGTCCGCGGCGGACCTCCTCGTCGGGGCGGACGGGCTGCACTCGGCCGTGCGCGCCCAACTGCACCCCGATCAGGGACCACTGGCGTGGTCAGGGGTACGGATGTGGCGCGGGGTGACCGAGCGACGGCCTTTCCTCGGCGGCGAGTCGATGCTCATCGCGCGCGGCGCGGGCGTCGTCGCACGGGGCGCGGGGAGCGAGGCGGGTCTGGAACTCATCGCCTACCCGATCAAACCGGACCTCGTCAACTGGGTGGCCCAGGTGCAGGTCGCCGACCCGGGCCCACTGCCCGGCGATGCCAACTGGAACCTCCCGGGCCGCCCGGAGGACGTTCTGCGCCACATCGGCCACTGGAAGCTCGGGTTGCTCGACGTGCCCGCCCTGATCGCCGACAGCTCGATGATCCTCGAGTACCCCATGGTCGACCGGGACCCCCTGCCGTCCTGGGGTTCGGGCCGGGTGACCCTGCTCGGCGACGCCGCGCACCCCATGTATCCGGTCGGGGCGAACGGCGCGTCGCAGGCGGTCGTCGACGCCCGTGCCCTGGCCGACGCGCTCGCCGGCGCCGGCGGCCCGGCGGGCCTGGCCGCGTACGAGAGGACGCGCCGGGAGGCGACGGCGGCCGTGATCGCCGCCAACCGCGAGATGCATGCGGGCGCGGGCGCCCGTACCCCCGCCGAACTCGCCCGGATCACCGAGCGCTACCGGCGCGCCACCGGCGCCGACCGTCCGCAGCACGGCCGCCCGCAGCACGACCGTCACCACTGAGGAGCCAGAGTTGACCGCCACCTTCGTGCTTGTTCCCGGCATGTGCCACGGGGCCTGGAGCTTCGAGACGCTCACCGGGCCGCTGCGGCTGCTCGGCCACCGGGTGCACGCGCTGACGCTGACCGGTGTCGCCGAGCGCGCCCACCTCCTGGCCTCCACCGTGAACCTCGACACCCACATCGAGGACGTGGCCGGCGTCCTGGAGGCCGAGGACATCGAGAACGCGGTGCTCGTGGGCCACAGTTACGGCGGCATGGTGATCACCGGTGTCGGTGACCGGCTGCCGGAGCGCGTGGACTCCCTGGTGTACCTCGACGCGCTCGTCCCGCAGGACGGCGACTCCCTCTTCGACCTCATCCCCGCGGAGCCGGACTGGCACCGGACGGTCGGCGAGACCGGCTACACGATCCCGCCGCTGCCGTTCTTCGACCGCCGCACCACTCCCCACCCCCTGGCCTCGGCCCTGCAACGCATCCGTCTCAGCGGGGATCTCGACCGCTTCCGGAGCCGGACGTACGTGTACGCGACGGAGTCGGAGTGGGGCGGCCCATCACCGTTCACCGCACTGTACGAGCGCCTGCGGACGGACCCCCGGTGGACGACGCACGCCCTGGCGGGCAAGCACGACCTGATGCGGGACGTCCCGGAAGAGCTCCTGACGATCCTCCTGGAGTCGGCACCGGCTTGAGGCAGACGCCCGCCGCCGTTCGGCGGCGGACTCCACCGAAGGCGGCGCGCTCTCCCACCGGAGAGCGCGCCGCCTCGAAGCGCGTCAGGGGAACGTCACCGTTCCCGGCAGAGGGGGAGCCGGGATCCGGGGCGTGGGCTCACGCGCCCTGGAGCTGCTGACGCAGCTGTGCGATGTCGATCGTCTCGGCCGCGGAAGGCGTCGCCGTCGGTACGGGCTTGTCGTAGTCGGTGATGAGCGTCGTGGTGGTCTTGCCGCCCTCGGTCTGGACGATCTTCACCGGGTAGGGCGTGCCCTCCGAGGCGACGTAGACGGTCGTCGCCTCGCCCTTGCCGCTCTTGCTCTCCAGCGGAATGACCTTCTTGCCCTCGACGGTGGCCGGCTTGCCCTTGGCCATGTCCTCGCCGGAGGCGTCGCCGCCCTTGATCGCGGCCTGGAACTTCGTGAGGTCGCAGGTGTTGGCCATCCCGGCCAGCAGCGGGTCGCTCGTCGGGCCGTGGATGTAGCGGCCCTTGGTGACGCCCTCGATGGTCGCCGCCTTCGTGGCGCCGATCTGCTCCTCCCACGTCGCGTGGTCGGGCTTCATCCAGACCTTGTCGCCGAGCTTGATGACGTCGGTGGAGCCGCCCTTCGCGCCGCCGGCCTGGCCGGCGCAGGAGCCCTGGCGGTCCAGGATGAGGTTCATCTTGACGGGCTGGCCCTGGGTGAAGCCGTCCTGCTTGAAACGCAGGGACTTCGCATCGCGCAGTGCCTGCATCGCCTTGTCCGATATCTGCTGGGCGGACATCGCGTCCAGCCCGCTCTTGCCGTCGCCCTTGCCGCCGCTCTCGCTGCCGCAGGCGGTGACGCCGATCAGCGCCGCCGCGCAGGCGGTCGCTGCCATCACGCGCACCATGTGGATCTTGTTCATTCGGGTGACGCTAACAAACTCGGGGCACCCCCCGCTCCGCGAGACGGGCACGCGTGCGGTCGGCAGGTCTCAAGGCCCGCACGGCACAAGGGCGTCAGGGCCGGTCCTTATGGGTGAGGCGCCACCGGGGGCGGTCGGTTCACCCGCCGGTGTCGGCGACCGCCAGGGCCGCCGCGTAGCCGGGGTCCACGGCGATGTCGGTCAGTGACCAGCCCGTGGGGGACGCCGGGGCCGGGCCGGAGCCGACGTAGGTGACCGAGGGGTCCTCGGAGAGTCCCGTGCCGATGCCCTTGAGGTAGGCCTCCTTCCGGGTCCAGCAGCGGGTGAAGGCGGCGTGGCGTGCCGCCTCCGGGAGCGCGGTCAGTTCGGCGGTCTCGGTGGGGTGCAGCGAGGGCACCACCTCGGCGACGACGGCGGGCTGTCGCTCCTCGACGTCCACGCCGACCGGGGTGCCGGCGAAGGCGAACAGGGCCAGGTCGCCCGCGTGGGAGAGGTTGAAGTGCAGGGGTGCCCCGGCGACGGCCGGCCGGCCGTGCGGTCCGCCGCACCCGGGGCACGGCTCGCGTGTCAGCTCGACGGCCGCCGGGTCCGTCTCCAAGTAGGCGCCGAGGAGCCGCCGCAGCCCGACGTGGGCCGCGGCGTAGCGCTCCCGGTGCAGGTCCCGTACGAAGGCGGCGGCGCGGGCCCGTTCCCGGGCGTCGAGGATCCGCTCGTACGTGGCCGGCGGCAGCGGCGCGTGGTCGGGGATCCTCAGCAGCCAGAGGTGCGGCGGGCCCGGGGTCCACGCGCCGGGCAGCGGGTCGCGGCCGAGGATCAGGGGGCGCGTCCCGTCGGTCCGCTCACCGTCGTCCACGGACCTCAGCCCTCCCCCAGATAGCCGGCCACCGCCTCGGCGACCTCCGCGATCGGCCCCGGCCGGGTCATCTGCGGGTGCAGACAGTCGATATCGCGGTTGATCAGGCTACCGGTGACGTAGGGGCGCCACGCGTCCCGCGACAGCCAGTGCTCGGCGCGGGGTGCGGCGGCGGTGAAGAAGAGGACGTCGCCGTCGAAGACACGGTGCCGGTGGGTGCGCATGAGGGTGACGTTGTTGACGACGACGTCGAGGACGGCGTCGAGCGTGTCGTCGTCGAGCGCGGCGAGCGCGCTGCCTTCGGCGCGCAGCCGGGCGGTGACCCGCTCCCGGGTGAGCGGTCCGCCTTCCGGTCCACCGAGCCCACCCGGACCACCAAGCCCGCCCGGCCCGTCGTCCACGGCCATCCTCAGCAGGGCGGCGAGGGCCTCGGCCTCGCCGGGGGCGGGTGCCCCGCGCCACTGGTCGGCGGGGTAGGCGTCCATGACGGCGAGCAGTTCGACCTTTTCGCCGGCCTCCTGGAGGAGTACGGCGAGGGTGTGGGCGGCGACGCCGCCGACGGACCAGCCGAGCAGGCGGTAGGGGCCGTGCGGCTGGATCTCGCGGACGCGGTCCAGCCAGTTGCGGGCCAGCTCCTCCATCGTGGCGGGCAGCGTCTCCCCGGGGTTCAGGCCGCGCGCCTGGAGCCCGTACACCGGCTGGTCGGGGCTCAGCCCTTCGAGCAGCCCGGTGTAGCACCAGCTGAGGCCGACCGCCGGGGGCAGGACGAACAGCGGGGTGCGGTCGCCGGTGCGGCGCAGGGGCAGCACGGCGCCGAGCGCGCTCTCCTCGCTCCCGCCGTGCAGCAGGTCGGCGAGCGAGGCGGGCGTGGGCGCCCGGAACAGCGAGCCGAGGGCGAGGTCCACGCCGAAGGCGGCCCGGATCCGGGCGACGAGCCGGGCGGCCAGCAGCGAATCGCCGCCGAGGGCGAAGAACCCGTCGTCGACGCCGACGCGCGGCAGCCCGAGCGCCTCCGCGAAGAGCCGGGCGAGAGTCTCCTCGCGGGGGCCTCGCGGCGGCCTGCCGCCGGTGCGGGCGGCGGCCGGCGGGGCGGGGAGCGCCGCGCGGTCCAGCTTGCCGTTGGGGCCGAGCGGCAGGGCGTCCATGACGACGAGGGCGCTGGGCACCATGTGGTCGGGCAGCCGGGTGGCGAGCCGCGCCCGCAGGGCGTCGGGGTCCAGCGGGGCCGGTCCCCCCGTCGGGGCAGGACCGGCCTCAGCGGCGGCATCCGCCGAGGCCGGAGTCAGATGGGCGACCAGACGGCGGTCGCCGGGGCGGTCCTCGCGGACCGTCGCGCAGGCGGCGGCGACGTGCGGGTCGGCGGCCAGGGCCGCCTCGACCTCGCCGAGTTCGACGCGCAGGCCGCGCAGCTTGACCTGCTGGTCGGTGCGGCCGAGGTAGTCGAGGGCGCCGTCCTGCCGCCAGCGGGCCAGGTCGCCCGTGCGGTACATGCGCTCGCCGGGGCGGCCGGCGGCTTCGGCGAACGGGTCGCGGACGAAGCGCTCGGCGGTCTCCTCCGGGCGTCCGAGGTAGCCGGTGGCGAGCTGGGCGCCCGCCACGTACAGCTCGCCGGGGATGCCGGGCGGGCAGGGGCGGCGGTCGGGGTCGAGGACGTAGAGCCGGGTGTTCCAGACGGGCCGGCCGATCGGCACGGGCCCCTCCTCGCCCGGTGTGCAGGCGTGGTGGGTGACGTCGACGGCCGCCTCGGTGGGCCCGTACAGATTGTGCAGCGGGACGCCGGGGAGCGTGCGGTGGAAGGCCTCGGCGGCCTGCCGCGGCAGCACCTCGCCGCTGCACAGGACCCGGCGCAGGCCGGTGCAGGCCGCGGCGGACGGCTCGTCGAGGAAGAGACGGAGCATGGAGGGCACGAAGTGGGCCGTGGTGACGCCCTGTTCGCGGATGGTGCGGGCCAGCGCGGCGGGGTCCTGGTGGGCGCCGGGCTCGGCGAGGACGAGGGTGGCGCCCACGCGCAGCGGCCAGAAGAACTCCCAGACGGACACGTCGAATCCGGACGGCGTCTTCTGCAGCACCCGGTCGTCGGGGGTGAGCCCGTACTGGCCCTGCGCCCAGCGCAGCCGGTTGTCGATCGCGGAGTGCGGGACGACGACGCCCTTGGGGCGGCCGGTGGAGCCGGAGGTGTAGA
Organism: Streptomyces syringium; assembly: GCF_017876625.1. Taxonomy (NCBI): domain Bacteria; kingdom Bacillati; phylum Actinomycetota; class Actinomycetes; order Kitasatosporales; family Streptomycetaceae; genus Streptomyces; species Streptomyces syringium. The sequence goes on along the minus strand of NZ_JAGIOH010000001.1, from coordinate 6,247,820 downwards.
TGACGTACGCGGGGTGCTGCGGGGTGAGCGGGCGGCCCGGGTCGGTGGGCAGGTGCGCGGCCAGCTCGGCGCGCAGCGCCGGGTCGTCGAGCGTGAGGACGGGCAGCTCGGTGCCGGGCAGCGAGGCCCGGGTGGCGGTGTCGGTCAGGACGCAGACGGGGGCCGCGTCGCCGAGCATGTCGGCGAGCCGCTCGGCGGGATACCCGGGGTCCAGCGGCAGATACGCGCCGCCCGCCTTGAGGACGGCGAGGAGGGCGACGACGAGGTCGACGGAGCGGGGGACGGCGACGGCTGCCAGGGCGCCGGGCCGCACGCCGAGGGCGACGAGGTGGCGGGCGAGCCGGTTGGCGCGGGCGTTCAGCTCGCCGTAGGTGAGCGTCACCTCGCCGGCGACGAGGGCGGTCGCGCCGGGCCTGCGGGCGGCGCGGGCCTCGATGGGGCCGATGAGGGTGGTCGGCGGCACGGGCACGGCGGTGTCGTTGAACTCGACGAGGACGCGCTCGCGCTCCTCCTCGGTACCCGGGGACAGTGCGGTGAGCGGCTGGTGGGGGTCGCTGTCGGCGATCCGGGTCAGCAGGTCGAGGAACCGCTCCTGGTGGGTGGCGATCTCGGCGGAGTCGTAGAGGGCCGGGTTGGCGTCGTAGTCGATGTGGAGCCCGGTGCCATCGGCCCGGTCGTAGATGTTGACGGTGAGGTCGTCGACGGGCCCGGCGGAGAGGTTGTACGCGTCGGACCGGGCGCCAGCGAAGGTGAGCCCGTAGTCGAACGGCATGACGTTGACGAGCGGGCCGACGAGCGCCCGGCCCTCGCCGAGCAGTCCGAGGTCGCGGCGGATGTCCGCGTAGCGGTAGCGGCGGTGGCGGCGGGCGTCCCGGATGCCGAGGTCGGCCTGGCGGGTCAGGTCGGCGAAGGTGGTGTCGGGGGTGACGGTGAAGCGCAGCGGCAGGACGTTCATGACCATGCCGGGGACGCGCAGCGCCACGGATCCCATGCGGCCCATCATGGGCAGTCCGAGGACGACGTCCTCGCTGCGGGTGGCGCGCGCGAGGTAGAGCGCCTGGGCGGCGAACAGGACGTCGGGCCAGGTGGCCCGGACGGAGCCGGCCAGCTCGCGCAGCCGCTCGGTGGCCTCGGGGCCGAGGTGCGCGGAGTGCCGCAGAGAGGTGCGGGAGGGCAGGGCGGTGCGGCCGGCGAGGGTGGGGACGGCGGGCCGGTCGCGGAACCGGTCCTCCCAGTGGGCGCGGTCGCGTTCGTGCGTGGCCGAGTCGCGGTAGGCGGCGTCCTCGGCGACCAGCGCGGCGAGCCGTCCGAAGGGGCTCGGGCCGGGGGCGGTGCCGGCGGCGAGGGCGGTGTAGACCTCGGCGACGCGGCGGGCGATGAGGGAGTAGCCGTAGCCGTCCATGACGGCGTGGTGGACGCGCTGGTACCACAGCCAGCGCCGGTCGCCGACGTGGAAGAGGGCGTGCGCGAACAGCGGGCCGGTGGCCAGGTCGAAGGGCACGGCGAGGTCGGCGCGCATCCAGGCCCGGGCGGTGGCGTCGGGGGCGCGCTCGCCGCGCAGGTCGGCGGTGTGCAGCGGGAAGCCGTGGCCGGGCGGCTCGATGACGACGGGCAGTTGGCGGGGGCCGCTCTCGCCTTCGGCGGGCGCCACCAGACGGACCCGCAGGGCGTCCGCCTCGCCGACGGTACGGTGCAGGGCCTCGGCGAAGCGGACGGGGTCGACCTCGCCGTGGATCTCGATGCACTCGGCGGTGTTGAGCGCCGGGCTGCCGGGGTCGAGGGCCTGGGCGAACCACATGCCCGACTGGGCGGCGGTCAGGGGCAGCCCCTCCGGCGCCGCCGGGCGCGGTGCGCCGGTGGCGGGCCGGTCGAGGGTCCGCGCGGCTCTCACGCCCGGACCCCCAGGAGGGGTGCCCACTGCTCGATTGCGGGCTGCTCGGCGAGGTCCACGAAGGTGACCTCGGTGCCGTGGTCGCGGCGCCAGCGCTCGACGAGGGTCATGATGCGCACGGAGTCGAGGCCGTAGTCGACGAGGTTCTCGTCGTCGGGTATGTCCGCGGGGTCCTCGCCGAGCACGTCGGCGACGTCGGCGCGGATCCGGTCCAGGGTGAGTGCCATGGGAGGTTCAGACCTTTTCGAAGAGGCGGTCGGTGGTCGTCACGACGGCGCACTTGGCGGCGGCGTAGCGCAGGGCCATCTCATGGTCGTCGGCGGAGAAGTCCGCGACGGCGTCGGCGACGAGGAAAGGCTGGATATCGCGCATCCAGGCGTCGCAGGCGCTCATCAGGACGCCGATGTGGGCGTAGACGCCGACGATGATCAGCTGGTCGCGGCCCTGGGCCGCCATCCGCTCGGCGAGGTCGGTGCGGACGAAGGCGCTGTACTTCCACTTCGTCAGGACCGTGTCGCGCCCGGTGGGGGCGACGGCGTCGGCGATGGCCTTGGCCCGCTCGTCGTCCGGCAGGCCGGGGCCCCAGAAGTCCTGCTGGAGGCCGCGCTCCTCGGCGCTCTGGCCGCCGGGCTGGGCGGAGTAGACGACGGGCACGCCGAGGCGCTCGCAGTCGCTCTTGACCCGGGCGGTGTTGGCGAGGAGCTCGGTGAGCGGGGAGGCGTCCGGGGTGAAGGCGCCGAGGAAGTAGTTCTGCAGGTCGTGCACGAGCAGCACGGCGCGGTCCGGGTCGACGGTCCAGTCGACCTTGTTCGCCGGGAGGGCGTCCGCGGTGGGCATGGCGTAGGGGGTGATGGCTGGGAGCGCCATGGTGGTGGGGGGCCTTTCGAAAAGCGTGCGGTGAGCCGCGGTGGCGGGCTGCGGTGACGGAAGGATTCAGGAGGTGGCGAGGCGGGCGGCGATGGCCGCGCGGAGGTCCTTCTTGGAGACCTTGCCGATGCCGGTCTGCGGGAACTCCTCGACGAACTCCACCCGGTCGGGGACCTTGTAGGCGGCGAGCCCGCGCTCGCGGACGAACTTCTTGACCGCGATCGACTTGAGCGGCTCGGCGCCCTCGCGCAGCACGATGTACGCGCAGGTGCGCTCGCCCAGGTAGTCGTCGGGCATGGAGACGACGGCGACGTCGTGCACGGCGGGGTGGGCGAGGATGTGGTTCTCGATCTCCTCGGCGGCGACCTTCTCGCCGCCCCGGTTGATCTGGTCCTTCGCCCGGCCCTCGACGACGATGTGGCCGGTTTCGGTCAGCCGGACGACGTCGCCGGTGCGGTAGAAGCCATCGGCGGTGAAGGACTTGGCGTTGTGCTCGGGGGCCCGCCAGTAGCCGCGGATGGTGTACGGGCCGCGGGTGAGCAGGTGGCCGGTGGCGCCGACGGGCAGGTCGTTGTCCTCGTCGTCCACGACGCGGATCTCGTCGTCCGGGGAGATCGGGCGGCCCTGCGTGGTGACGATGGTCTCCTCGGGGTCGTCGAGCCGCGTGTAGTTCACGAGGCCCTCCGCCATGCCGAAGACCTGCTGGAGGGTGCAGCCGAGTGCGGGCCTGACGCGCCGCGCGGCCTCCTCGCTGAACTTCGCGCCGCCGACCAGCAGCACCTCCAGGCTGCCGAGGTCGTGCGGGCTGCTCGACGCGGCCTCGGTCCACACCAGGGCGAGCGGCGGCACGAGACCGGTGATGGTCACGCCCTCGCGCTCGATGAGCGGGAAGGCGACGTCCGGGCTGGGCTGCGGGGCGAGGACCACGCGGGCGCCGGCGTAGAGCGCGCCGAGGGTGCCGGGCGAGCTGAGGGGGAAGTTGTGGGCGGCGGGCAGCGCGCAGAGGTAGACGCTGTTCTCGTCGACCGCGCAGTGCTCGTTGGAGCCCCACAGCGAGTAGATGTAGTCGTCGTGGGTGCGCGGGATGAGCTTGGGGACGCCGGTGGAGCCGCCGGAGAGCTGGAGGAAGGCCAGGTCGCCGGGGGCCGGGCCGTCGACGACGGTGCCGGGCTCGCGGGCGTCGCTTTCCGGGCTTTCCAGGCTTTCCAGGTCGGCGAGCGCGGTGTGCTCGCCGGGCTCCCCCACCACGAACACGTGGCGCAGGGTGGGCACCTCGGCCCGTACCTTCGTCGCCAGGTCGCGGTAGTCGAAGCCGCCGCTGGTGTCGGCGATGACGTAGGCGGCCGCCTCGGTGAACTCGCAGAAGTAGCGGATCTCGGTCTCGCGGTGGGCGGGCAGCGCGAAGACGGGGAGGGCGCCGATGCGGAAGAGGCCGAAGATCACCTCGAAGAACTCGGCGACGTTGGGCAGCTGGACGACGACGCGGTCGCCCTTCGCGATGCCCCGGGCGAGGAAACCGGCGGCGAGGCGGTCGGCGCGGTCGTCGAGCTCGCCGTACGTCCAGCGCCGGCCCGCGCCCGCGGGGTCGACGATCGCGACGCGGTCGGGGTGGTTCAGCGCCCGCTCGCGCAGCATCTGCCCGAACGTCTCGCCGCGCCACCAGCCGGCGGCGCGGTAGCGCTCGGCGAACTCGGCGGGGTAGCCCGGGGCGTCGGGGGTGGGGTTCTGCTGGGTGCTCATCGGCCGCTCTCCTGGTGGTCCGCGCCGACGGCGTCGAGGAACGTACGGAACTTGGCGCCGGTCTCGGCGGTCTCGGCCTCCGGCGTGGACTGGGCCACGACGCCCGCGCCCGCGTAGAGCCGCAGGGTGCGCTCCTCGGTCCGGGCCTCGGCGCAGCGGATGGTGACGACCCATTCGCCGTCGCCGCTCGCGTCGCCCCAGCCGACCATGCCGGTGAAGTTGCCCCGGTCGAAGGGCTCCAGCTCCGTGATGACGTCGCGCGCGGTGGTGGTGGGGGTGCCGCAGACGGCCGGGGTGGGGTGCAGCGCGCAGGCCAGCTCGAGGACGGAGACGGCTGTGTCGGCCAGCTCGCCGGTGACGGTCGTGGACAGGTGCCACATGGCGGCGGTCCGCACGAGCGTGGGGCGCTCGGGCACGTCGAGGGTGCGGCAGAACGGGGCGAGCGCCGCACGGACCGCGTCGACGACGACGGCGTGCTCGTGCAGGTCCTTCTCGGACTCCAGGAGCGCCGCGGCCCGGCGGACGTCCTCGGCCAGGTCGGCGCTGCGCGGGGTGGAGCCGGCGAGCGGGTTGGCGATCAGGGCGCCGCCGCGCCGGGCGACGAGCAGCTCGGGGCTGGCGCCGAGGAGGGTGCGGCCGGGGCCGGTCGGCAGGGCGAAGGTGTATCCGGCCGGGTCGCGGCGGGCGAGGCGCTGGAGGAGGGCGGGGAGGTCGAGCTCGCGGGAGGAGCGCAGCTCCAGGGTGCGGGCGAGGACGACCTTGCTGAAGTCGCCGCGTCTCATGCGGCGGACGGCCTCGGCGACCGCGGCTCCGTAGACGTCCGGCTCGGGTATCGGTCTGATGTCCCAGTCGGCGGCGGCGGGGGCGGCGGCGGGCAGGGCGATCAGCGGGTCCTCGGACAGCGGCGGCGCCCAGCGGACGGCCTGCGGCACGGCGAGGGAGGCGGGGGCGCTCTGGTCGAAGGGCACCGCGCCGACGACGATGGGCGCCGGGTTGCCCGCGAGCAGCTCGGCGTCGAGGGTCTCGGTGACGCGCCGCGCCAAGGGGGTCCCGCCGTGCGGTACTTCGGTCCGCGTCCCGTGGGCGAGGAGCGTGCGGGTCGGCGAGGCGAAGAAGCGGGCCCGGGCGGGCTCGTAGGCGTCGAGCAGCGAGGTCGCGGCACCGACGGTGTCCTCGGGCCGTTCGATCCGCTGACCGACGCCTCCCGGCACTGCGGTGAGGCGGCCGTCCGCGCGAGCTCCGGGCTCGCTCGGCCGGTCGGCGACGTGGTGAACCGTGGTCACCTGCTGCTCCGTTCCTCCGGTGGGTCGCACCGGTGTGGCGTGAAGTGGTTCGGGCGGGCCGGGCGGCCGGGTCCCGGCAGGACGGGCCTCGCCCGGCGCTGGTGTGGTGCGGCGGGAGCCGCCCCGGGTCGGGCGGGAGTCCCTGGGTTGATCGGGCCGGCCGGTGGGGGCCGGTCGTGGGGGGGGCGGCGCGGGCCGGCGGCGGAGGCGCGGGCCGCCGTGGAGGGCGGCTGCGTGGGTCTCCCCGGTGGTGGCGGGCCGTCAGACGCGCAGGGTGGCGCCGCCGTCGACGTACAGGTCGTGCATGGTGATGTGCCGGGCCCGGTCCGAGACGAGGAAGGTGACGGCGTCGGCGATGTCGGCCGGTTCGGCGATGCGGCCGAGGGGGATCCCGACGCGGTAGGTGCCGGGGTCGCCGTCGATGACGCGCTGGGGGGCCTGCTCGTCGGCCCACAGGCCGCGCTGCATGGCGGTGTCCGTGGAGCCGGGCGAGACCACGTTGCAGCGGACTCCGCTGCGGGCGAGCTCCAGGCCGAGGCACTTGGTGAACATGGTGGCGGCGGCCTTGGAGGCGGCGTACGCGGCCATGCTGGTGCGGGGCACGCCCGCGGCGTTGGAACCGACGGTGACGATGCATCCGTCGCGGCGCTCGCTCATCCTGCGGGCCACGGCACGGGAGGTGTTGAAGACGCCGGTGGAATTGACGGCGAAGGTGCGGTCCCACACCTCGTCGGTGATGTCCACCACGGGGGAAGTGCGCAGCACACCGGCGACGTTGACGAGGATCGCGATCGGTCCGAGGGTGCGCTCCACCTCGTCGACGACGGCGTCGACGGCGAGGCTGTCGGCGACGTCGGCGCTGTGTGCGACGACCCGCTCCGCACCGAATTCCGCTTCGAGTTCCTTGACGCCCTCCGTGGACCGGTCAAGGGCCGCGACGCGCGCTCCCCGTGCGACGAGGGCGCGGGTCACGGCCTCGCCTATGCCTTGTCCGGCACCGGTGACCAGCGCGACGCGGCCGGCGAGTTCTGACTGCTGCACGACGGTTCCCCCCATTCCGCTTGAATTAGGTAAGCCTTACCTTACAGGACGGACGCACCCGAAGGGAATTGACCGTCCGGAATGCCGCACACCGGTCGCGCGACACCCGAGACCGCTCGCGCGGAACACCGAGTGAACATGCGGAACCCCAGGTTTCGGTAAACGACGGGAAATGCGGAAACGTCAAGAAAGATGCCGGGAGGTCGCACAATCGAACCCACCGCGGCTTAGGCCAGCCTAACCTCACCCCCGCCGCCTGTCACAAGGCGCCCCCATCCCCTGCCCCTTCCCCGCAGGTCGCCGCGCGGATCCCCCCGCCGCTCCCCCGCGCCCGGCCCCTCGCCCCGCCCGCCCCGCGCCCGACACATCGTCATGTGGCGAGCTGCAGAACGGGTATGCCCGGCGCGTCGATTCCGAAGGTCTGCGAGTAAAGGGAGAGTTCCGCGTGCAACGCGCGGATCATCGTGTCGGCCCGGCGGAATCCGTGCCCCTCCCCCTCGAAGGTCAGATACGCGTGCGGCACCCCCCGCCCGGCCATCGCCTCGACGAACCGCGCGCTCTGCGCGGCCGGGCAGATGGGGTCGTCCAGGCCCTGGAGAAGGACGAAGGCCCCGGACACCCGGTCCGCGCGGTGCAGCGGCGAGCGGTCCCGGTACCGGTCGGGCACCTCGGCCAACGGCCCGATCAGGCTCTCCAGATAGCGCGATTCGAAGTCGTGGGTGCCTCCCGACGCCCACGTCAGCAGATCCAGCACCGGATAGCTGATGGTGCCGCAGGCGTACAGGCCGGTGGAGACGAGCGAGGCCGCGGCCGTCCAGCCGCCCGCGCTGCCGCCACGGATGGCCAGCCGGGCGCGGTCGGCGCTGCCCTCGTCGGCGAGCGCCTCGGCAACGGCCGCGCAGTCCTCCACGTCGACGACGCCCCAGCGCTCCCGCAGCCGGTCACGGTACTCGCGCCCGTAGCCCGTCGAACCTCCGTAGTTGACCTCGGCGACCCCGATGCCGCGCGAGGTGAAGTAGGCGATCTCCAGGTCCAGCACGAGCGACGCCCGGCTGGTGGGGCCGCCGTGCGCCCACACCACGAACGGGGGCAGTTCATCGGCGGGCGCGGTGTGGTCGGGGCTGTGCGGCGGGTAGATGTGCGCGTGGATGTCCCGGCCGTCCGGACCGACGAAGGTGCGGATCAGCGGCTCCGGGTAGTAGGCGGGGTCCACGGGGTCGGTGTGTCTGGCGCCTATCGCCCGGGCCCGGCCGGTGCAGGTGTCGAGCTCGACCACCTCGTAGGCCGTGCGGGGGCTCGCGGCGACGCCGACGACGCGGGTGCCGGAGACCGCCAGCGTCGGCCCCCACTCCGTCCACGGGCCGGCCGCGTCGACCAGCTCACCGGTCTCGGTGTCGAGTATGCCGAGGGCGGTGGCGCCCCGGCCGTGGATCACGGCGATCAGACCGTGGGCCAGCGGCTGGAACCAGCGGTGGCCCACCCGCCACAGCGGGCCCGCGAACTCCTCCTCCCGCGGGCACAGATTGACACTCTCGCCCGTCTCCGGGTCGAGGCGGTGCAGATTCCACCAGCCGGTGCGGTCGGTCGCGGCGAGCAGGGAGCCGTCCGGGCCCCACTCCACCTGGGCGACGGCCTCCCCGGGGCCGCCCATGACCGTCCGGGCGCCGGTGAGCCGGCCGTCCGCCGTGACGTCGGCCAGCTTCAGCTCGGTGCCCTCCCAGGGCATCCGGGGATGGTCCCAGGCGATCCACGCCGCCCGCAGACCGTCCGGGGAGAGCCGCGGACCGGTGACGAAGCGGTGCCGGTCGTCGGTCAGCTCACGCACCGCGGTGCGGTCCTCGGCGGCGGAGCCGTCCAGGGGGACGGCGGCGAGCACCCGCCGCACCTCACCCGCCCCGTCCCCGGTGAACTCCTCCAGGACACACCACACTTCGCCCAGCTCGGGACGGAGCACCGGGTCGGCCCAGCGCAGCCCGCCGCCGACCGGCGAGAGCGGCGTCAGCGGTCGCGGCCCGCCGGACGCCGGGCGGTCGGGCTCGCAGACGTGCAGCCGCTGGTCGGCGAAGTCGACGAACACCAGCAGCGGCCCGCCGGTCTCCCGGGGGACCGCGGCCCAGGGCTGCCCCCCGTACTCCAGGAACCGGCTGCGGACGTTCCACGGGGCGGGCAGCGGGCCGACCTCGCTGCCGTCGGGGAGGCGGCGCACGAGGGTCTGCCGGCCCTGCTCCGCCGGGCGCGGCTCGACCCACCACACCTCGTCGCCGACCGTGCCCGCGAACTCGGGTTTGCCGTCGTGCGACGCGGCGAGCGCGGCGTCGATCGGGGACGGCCAGGCTCCGTAGGGCGCCGTGGACACCATGATTACCGCGCCTCCTTACGACCGTGATCGGCCGTCAGATCCGTTTCGCCCATGGGGCACTCGCTGAGGAAGTGGTCGAGCACCCGCACCCCGAAGTGCAGCGCCTCGACGGGAACCCGCTCGTCGACTCCGTGGAAGAGCGCCTGATAGTCGAATCCCGGGGGCAGCCGGAGCGGCGCGAAGCCGTAGCCGGCGATGCCGAGCCGGGCGAACTGCTTGGCGTCCGTACCGCCGGACATGCAGAACGGCACCACGCGGCCGCCCGGATCGAAGCGCTCGAGGGCCGCCCGCATCCGTGCGAACACCGGGGCGTCGACGGGCGCCTGGAGCCCGCGCTCCCCGTGGTAGTACTCCCAGGACACCTGCGGCCCGGTGAGCCGGTCCATGGTGGCCCGGAACTCCTCCTCGCCACCCGGCACCGTCCGCCCGTCGACGAAGCCGACGGCGGTGCCCGGGATGACATTGACCTTGTACCCGGCGTCGAGCATCGTCGGATTGGCGCTGTTGCGGATCGTCGGGGCGATCAGCGCGGCGGCGGCGCCCAGCTTGCCGAGCAGCCCGTCGGCGTCGAACTCCGGGTCGTCCGGATCGGCTTCGATGTCGTACAGCGCGGCGACCTCGCGCAGCGCGGCCCGCACGGTCGGGGTGAGCCGGACCGGCCACCGGTGGTCGCCGATGCGGGTGACGGCGGCGGCGAGCGCGCGGACCGCGTTGTCCGTATTGACCTTGGAGCCGTGCCCGGCGGTGCCCCGGGCGGTGAGCTTGAGCCAGGCCGTGCCGCGCTCCGCCGCCGCCACGGGGTAGAGCCGCAGCCCGCCGTCGGCGTGGAAGGTGTACGCGCCGGACTCGCTGATGCCCTCCGTGCAGCCCTCGAAGAGCTCCGGGTGCTCGTCGGCGAGGAAGCCGGAGCCGACGGCGGCGCTGTCCTCCTCGTCGGCGGTGAAGGCCAGCACGATGTCCCGCCGCGGCCGGACCCCGGCGCGGGCCCACGCCCGGACCACGGACAGCACCATCGCGTCCATGTCCTTCATGTCGACCGCGCCCCGGCCCCACACCACCCCGTCGCGGACCTCTCCCGAGAAGGGGTGGACGCTCCAGTCGGCGGGCTCGGCGGGGACCACGTCGAAATGGCCGTGGACCAGCAGCGCGTCCGCGCCCGGATCGCTGCCGGGGATCCGGGCGACCACATTCGTCCGGCCCGGCTCCTTCTCCAGCAGGGTCGGCTCGATGCCCACCTCGCTGAGCCGCTCCGCGACGTACTCCGCGGCCGGGCGCTCCCGGCAGTCGCCACCACCGCGATTGGTGGTGTCGATGCGGATCAGCTCCGAAGTGAAGCGCACGGCTTCCTCCAGCGCCCGCCCGTCGACCCGCTCCGTCATGACGTCAGCCATATTGCTCCTCCACCGCGGCCGACACGACGGTCGTGACCGCCTTGAAGCAGCGGATGCCCTCGTACATGGTCGGCATGGTGTAGGAGACCCGGCGCTCGCCCGAGTGCTCGACGCCCGGCACGGCCGTCGCGGCGCCGGCCAGGTGGGTGGCGTCGAACTCCAGCTCCATCGTGAACGGCCCGCCCCTGACCGGCTCGTGCCGCACCGCGAGCGCGGCTCCCCGGCTCGCCGCGGCCCTGATCTCCGCGGCCGTACGGGCCGGGGTGCGGCACACCGCCGCGTACCGCGAGACATAGTCCTTGACCGCCACCGACGGGGCCAGCGGCGCATACCCCCTGGCGTCCTCGCATGTGCGGTCGTCGCCGGTCACCAACACCACGGGAACACCGTATTCGGCGACGACCAGGGAGTTCAGCAGACCCTCGCTGGCGCGCTCGCCGCTCACCCATACGCCGGTGAGGGAGTTGGCCAGATAGGTGTGCGCGAGGACCCCCTCCGCGCCCGCCGCCGCGTGGTACCCGACGAAGGCGATGCCGTCCACGTCACCGTGCTGGACGCCCTCGACCATGCTCAGGGTCTTGTGCTTGCCCGTGAGCATCTCGGCCCGCTCGTCCAGCTTCTCCAGCAGCAGATTGCGCATGCTCCAGTGCGCCTCATTGACGAGGACCTCATCGGCGCCGCCGTCGAAGAAACCGGCGATCGCCGCGTTCACATCCGAGGTGAACATATGGCGGCAACGCTCCCACTGCGGCGTGCCGGGCAGCACATCGGCGGGCCATGTGACGCCGGTGGCGCCTTCCATGTCCGCGGAGATCAGGATCTTCATGCCCCGTCACGTTACGCGTCGGCGAACACCCGGACCAGGCCTGTGGATAACTCCGGAGGTCCAGACCACGGAAGGTCGACCCGGGTGGCTCAACACCGGTCGGCGACCTGGTGTTCCGCTGCCCGTCAGCCGCTTGCCGACGCCTCCCGGAGGCTGCGGGGCCGCATGTCCGTCCAGTGCTCTTCGACGAAGGCGACGGCCGACGGGCGGTCCGCGTCGCTCAGCACCGGCGTCCAGCCCGCGGGTACCGGGCTGAAGGAGGGCCACAGGGAGTGCTGGCCCTCGTCGTTGACCAGGACGTGAAAGGTGCCGTCGGCGTCGTCGAACGGGTTGTCGGTCATGGGAGTTCCTTTCTTGGTCATCGGATATCAGAAGTGTGCCCGAGCAGTTCGGCGACCGGTCGTCCCGGGGCGGACGCGAACGCCTCCAGCAGCCGCTCCAGCTCCGCGGCGATCCGCTCGGCCCGTGTCCGGTCGACCGCGTCGGGGCGGTAGCCGAGTCGCAGGGTCAGCCGGGTGCCGTCGACGAAGGCCGCCAGGGTCAAGGGGTAGTGCGTGGCGTCGCGTCCCTCGCTGCGCACCAGCCGCAGGCCCGGAGCGGCCTTCTCCAGGGCCGTCCGGTCCAGGGGGTAGTTCTCGAAGACCAGATGGGTGTCGAACAGCTCGCGCCGCCCCGCCAGTCGCTGGATCTCCCCCAGGCCCAGGTGGTGGTGCGGCAGCAGCCTCGCCTGTTCGTCCTGGAAGCGCAGCAGGAGGTCCCGTACCGGCTCCGCCGGGTCGATCGTCAGGCGGACCGGGAGGGTGTTGATGAACAGGCCGATCATCGCCTCCATGCCCGCGAGGTCGGGCTGGCGGCCGGAGACGGTCGTGCCGAACACCACGTCCCGCGTGCCGCCGGTCCGGGCCAGCAGCAGTGCCCAGGCGCCCTGCACCAGGGTGTTGAGCGTGAGGCCGTCGGCGCTCACCTCGCGCAGCGACCGGGTCAGCCCGGCGGTGAGCACGGTCTCCAGGTGCCGCGTGGGCCGCGCGCCGCCGCTGATGACCGCGGCGGTGAGCCGGGGCGGGGCGGCGGCTCCGGCGAGCGCGTCCCGCCAGGCCGCCCGTGCCGCGTCGTGGTCCCGGGCCGCCAGGGCCGCCAGATGCTCCCGGTAGGGGGTCACCGGGGGCAGCGCCGCCGGATCGCCGCCGTGCGCGTACAGCGTGAACAGCTCGCGCACCAGCAAGGACACCGACCAGCCGTCCAGCACCAGGTGATGGTGGGTGAGCACCAGCCGGTGGGCGCCCGCCCCCAGGGTGTACAGGGTGAAGCGCAGCAGCGGCGGGCGGTCCAGGTCGAAGCGGCGGTGCAGATCGGCGTGGGCGAGCCGGTCGAAGACCCGGTCCCGGCGGCCGGCGGCCACGGGGGTGAGGTCGACGTCGCGCCAGGTGAGCGCTGCCCCGCCGGGCACCACCTGGACCGGGTGGGGCAGGTTTTGGTGGACGAACGCGGCCCCGAGGTTGGGGTGGCGCTCCAGCAGTGCCGCGCCCGCGGCGCGCAGCGCGCCCGCGTCCACATCGCCCCGCAGGTGCAGGACGAGCTGGGCCTGGTACACGTCCGGGCTGTCCGGGGCGTAGAGGGAGTGGAAGAGCAGCCCCTGTTGCAGGGCGGTCAGGGGCAGGACCTCGGCCAGGCCCGGGTAGGCCGCTTCCAGGTGGTCGATCTCCGGCTGGGCGAGCGGGACCAGGGGCAGGTCGGAGGGGCTGTGACCGCCGGCGCCGGGGGTGCGGGCGTGCACCACCAGGGCGTCGAGGACGGTGAACCAGAGCTCCGCGAGCTCCCGGACCTCCTCCTCGGTGAACGCCCGGTCCGCCCAGGACCAGGCCGCGTGCAGCCGGGGCCCGGCCGGGCCGTCGATCGTCAGGGCGTCGAGGCCCAGGAGATGCGCCCCGCCGGTCGTCCCGTCCGCCCCGGCAGGCTCCGGGCCCGTCAGGCCGGCGAATTCCGTGGTGATGCCCCAGTCGGTCCCTGGCTGAGCGGTGATCCGGCCGAGGTAGTTGAAGCCCACCTGGGGTGCGCGGCGGGCGTGCGGCTCCGGTGCCGTCCGCGGGTCGAGGTGGCGCAGCACGCCGTAGCCGATGCCCCGGTCGGGGACGGCCCGCAGCTGCTCCTTGACCCGCTTCAGGGCCCGGCCGAGCGCCGGTCCCGCGGTCCACACGTCCGTCCATGTGCACCCGGTGTTCTCCAACCGGACCGGGAAGATGCTGGTGAACCACCCCACGGTGCGGGACACGTCCGTCTCCGGCGTGTCGGGACGGCCGTGGGACTCCAGCTCGACGAGGAGACCACCGGGGCCCGGGGGCCGTCCCCGGCGGCGCCGCCATTCCTCCAGCGCGAGTGCCAGCCCGGTCAGCAGGACGGGTTCCGCACCGCACCGGAAGGCGGCCGCGACCTCCGTCAGGAGGGGGCGGGTGCGTTCCGGCGGCATCGACAGCGACAGCCGCCCGGTGGTGCCGCCCGCGACGGCGTCCGCGTCGTCGACCAGGGGGTCGCCGGCGGACAGCACGTCCCGCCAGTACGGCGACTCGGCCTGCCGGGCGCCGCTCCGGCCCTGTTCGGCCAGCGATCGGGCCCACCCTCGGAAGGACGTTCCCGCACCGGGCAGGGCGGGCGTCCGGCCGGCGGCGACGGCCCGGTGGGCGGCGGCCAGGTCGGGCAGCAGGACGCGCCAGGACACCCCGTCGACGGCCAGATGGTGGACGACCAGCACGAGCCGTCCGGGCCGGTCCGGGCCGGCGTCGAGGAACACCGCCTCCAGCATCACGCCCGCGGCGGGGTCCAGCCGGCCGCGCGCGGCGGCGACGGCGTCGGAGAGCAGCCCGGGCAACCGCCCGGGGCTGTCGCCGGCGTCGACGCGGCGGACGTGGTCCTCCGCACGGCACGCCCCGGCCGGCAGGGTCTCCGGCGCCCACTTTGGTGACGGCCCGTCGCAGCGCAGCCGCAGGCGGAGTGCCGCGTGGTGGTCGAGCAGCGCCTGGACGGAGGCGACCAGGTGGTCCCGGGTCAGCCCGGGCGGCGTGCGGACGGTCACGCACTGGCTGAAGGAAGCGCGGTTCGCGCCGGGTTGTTCCCGCCACCAGTGCATGATCGGCGTCAGGGGCAAGGGCCCGACGGCCTCACCGTCCACGGTCGGGGCCGGTCGGTGGTCCGTCCCGGCCACCTCGGCCAGTCGTGCCACGGTGGGGTGGCGGAACACGTCGCGCACACTGATCCGCAGTCCGGCGTCATGGGCCCGGCTCACCAGTTGGATGGCCGTGATGCTGTCGCCCCCGAGAGCGAAGAAGCCGTCGTCGACACCGACCGACCGCTCCCCGAGCAGCTCCGCGACGATGCCGCACAGCAGGCGTTCGCGCGCGGTCCGCGGCGCCCCCGAGCGCGGTACGGCCCGGGGCGGGGCGGGCAGGGCCGCCCGGTCGATCTTGTGGTTGCCGGTCAGCGGCAACCGGTCGAGGACGACGTAGGCGCCGGGCAGCATGTAGTCGGGCAGTACGGCGGCGGCGTGCTCCCGTACGGCCCGCTCGCTCACCGTCGCGCCGGTTTCCGGCACCAGGTAGGCGACGAGCCTGCGTTCACCGGGCCGGTCCTCCCGGACGACCACCGCGGTCTGGCCCACTCCGCCGTGCCCGGTCAGCGCGGAGGCGACCTCGTCGGTCTCGACGCGGAAGCCCCGCAGCTTCACCTGGCCGTCGACGCGGCCGACGAACGTCAGCACACCGTCCGGCAGCCATCGTGCCAGGTCGCCGGTGCGGTACATCCGCGCCCCCGGCGGGCCGAACGGGTCGGCGAGGAACCGCTCGGCGGTCGGCCCCGGCCGGTGGAGGTAGCCCCGGGCGATGCCCGTGCCCGCGAGATACAGCTCCCCGGTCACCCCCGGGGGGACCGGCTGCAGGTGGGCGTCGAGCACATAGGCGCGGCCGCCGTCGAGCGGCCGCCCGATGGGCACCGCGACCGGGCCGTCCGGGGCCGCCGGGTCCCGTGTGTCCGCCGTGTCGGCGTCCGTGACGGGGTGGCAGGTGGCGAACGTCGTCGCTTCGGACGGCCCGTAGCCGTTGACGACGCGCGTGGCCGGGCAGTGCCGCCGCACCGCGCGCACGGCGCGTGGCGATACGACGTCTCCCCCGGTCCACACCGTGTCCACCTCGCGCAGAGCGCCGGGCTTCTCCTCGGCGACCAGCTGGAAGAGGCCGGCGGTGAGCCACAGGGTGGTGACGCCCGTGCCGGTGACCGCCGTCTCCAGGGTCGCGAGGTCGATGTCGCCCGGCGGTGCCACCACGATCTCCCCGCCGGTCAGCAGCGGGACCCACAGCTCCATGGTCGAGGCGTCGAAGGAGTACGGGGAGTGCATCAGGACGCGCTGCGGCCCCTCGCTCCGCCAGCAGCCGTCGAGGGCGAGGGCGAGGATGTCGCCGTGGGTGACCGCCACGCCCTTGGGGACGCCGGTCGAGCCGGAGGTGTAGGTGACGTAGGCGAGGCGTGCCGGGTCGTCCGCGGGCAGCGGCCGGATGAGGGCGGGCGCGGCGGGCGCGGTGTCCCGTACGTCGACGACCCGCGGGCCGGTGAAGGACGCCCGGGCGTCTGGGGATGCGCCCGCGCCGATGACCAGCACCGGGGCTGCCGCCTCGGCCACCACGGTGGCCTGCCGGGCGTGTGGGGCCCGGGTGTCCAGAGGGACGTACGCTCCGCCGCACTTGAGGATCGCCAGCACCGTCACGACGAAGTCCGCGCCCCGGTCCATGAGGACCGCGACCGGCGTCTCGGCGGTGACGCCGCACGCGGCCAGCCGGGCGGCCAGCCGGTCCGAGCGGGCATCCAGCGCCGCGTAGGTCAGCAGGTCACCGGCGGTACGGACCGCCGGGGCGTGGGGTGTGCGGCGCACCTGCTCGGCGAAGCGGCCCGGCAGGGTGCCGTGGGCGCCCGGTGGAGGGGCCTCGGGAGACGAGGCAGTGAGCAGGCGCCGCCGCTCCTCGCTCGTCAGGAGGTCCACGCGGTGGACGGGGGCGTCGGGGTCGGCGGTCACCTGCTCCAGCAGGCGCGTGAAGCGGGCTCCGATCGCCTCCGCCGTGGCCCGGCCGAACAGCCCGGTCCGGTATTCGAGTACGCCGTCCAGGCCGAGGCACGTGCCGTCCGGCCCGCGGTGCTCGTGAAGGCTGAAGGTCAGATCGAACTTGGCGGCGCCGGTGGCGACGGTTCCGGTGGTGGCCGACAGCCCGGCGAGGTCGATGCGGTGCGGGGGTGCCGGGGTGACGACGAGCATCACCTGGAACAGCGCCTGGCCGCTCGCCGCGCGCTCGGGGGCCAGCGCCTCCACCACCAGGTCGAACGGCAGGTCCTGGTGGGCGAAGGCCGCGAGGTCGGCCTCGCGGACCCGGGCGAGCAGCTCCCGGAACGTCACCTCGCCGGAGGTGTCGGTGCGCAGCACCAGCGTGTTCACGAAGAACCCGACGATGTCGTCCAGCCGCGCGTCGGGGCGGTCCGAGACCGCCGTGCCCACCGGGACGTCGGTGCCCGCGCCCAGGCGGGTGAGCAGTGCTGCCAGTCCCGCGTGCACCACCATGAACGGGCTCGCCCGCTCGGCCCGGGCCAGTCCCGCGAGCCGGCCGTGGGCTCCGGCGGGGATGCGGAAGGTCACGGTGGCGCCGGCGTCCTCCGCCGGCGCCGTCCGGTCGGTGGGCAGCTGGATGCGTTCGGGGAGCCCGTCGAGCGCGGTGGTCCAGTGGGTGAGGAGGCGTTCGGCGACGTCGGTGGGCCGGTCGTCGGTGCCGAGCGTCCCGCGTTGCCACAGCGTGAAGTCGGCGTACTGCGCCGGCAGCGGTGACCAGTCGGGCGGCGTGCCCCGGAGCCGGGCCGTGTAGGCCGTGCCGAGATCGGCCGCCAGCGGGTCGAGGGAGGCGTGGTCGCAGGCGATGTGGTGCAGGAGCAGCAGCAGGACCTGCTCGTCGGGGCCGACGGTGAACAGCTCGGCTCTCAGGGGCGGTTCGTCGTCGAGGCGGAAGGCGTACCGGGCGCTCGCGGCGAGCGCGTCCGCCAGTTTCGCCGGGGCGACCGTCGTCACGGTGAGCCGGGGGCGGGCGTCGGCCGGGGGCAGGATCCGCTGGAAGGGCCGCCCGGCCGTCTCCCGGACGACGGTGCGCAGCGTTTCGTGGCGTTCCGTCAGGTCGGCGAGCGCCGCCCGCAGCGCCTCCTGGTCGGCCTGCCCGTCCAGGCGCAGCACCAGGGGCACGTTGTACGCGCTGTCCGGGCCGGTGAGCGCGTGCAGGAACCACAGCCGTCGTTGGGCGAAGGAGAGCGGGATGTGCTCGGGGCGGGCGCCCGTCGGCGCCGGGTGCGCGGCGGGCAGTTCCGGCGCCCGGCCGATCCGGTCGGCGAGGGCGGCCACGGTGGGGTGCGCGAAGACGTCCCGTACGTCCAGGTCGGTGTGGAAGGCGGCGCGCACCAGGCCGACGAGCCGTGTCGCGCGGAGGCTGTCGCCGCCGAGGTCGAAGAAGCCGTCGTGGGCCCCGACGGTGGCGTGGCCGAGGAGTTCGGCGTACAGGGCGGCGAGCCGCCGCTCCCGTGGCGTGCGCGGGGGCCGGGACCGGGCGGGGGTCCGTGGGGCGGGGACGGGCAGGGCCCGCCGGTCGAGCTTGCCGTTGGGGGTGAGCGGCAGTGTCTCCAGGAGCACGAACAGCGCGGGGACCAGGTGTTCGGGCAGGCGGGCGCGCAGATGGTCCCGCAGGCGCGCGATGCGGCGGTCCTCGTCGTCCGGCGTCCCGTGCACGGCTTCGCCCCCGGGGCCGCTCGCGGTCACCGGCCGGCCGCCCGGGGTGGTTGCCGTTTCCGGTCCGGTTCCGCGGGCGGGGACCACGTAGGCCACCAGCCGCGGTTCTCCGGTGTCACCGCCGCGGTCGTCGGCCGCCGTGGCGGTCACCGCGGCCTGGCCCACGCCGGGGGCGGTCAGCAGCGCGGCCTCGATCTCGGCGGGCTCGATGCGGAAGCCGCGGACCTTGAGCTGGTCGTCGGCCCGGCCGAGGTAGTCCAGGCCTCCGTCGTTCCGCCACCGGGCGAGGTCGCCCGAGCGGTACAGCCGCGAGCCCGGCGGGCCGAACGGGTCGGCCACGAACCGCTGCGCGGTCAGGTCCGGCCGCCCCAGGTACTCCCCGGCGACGCCGGGCCCGCCGACGTACAGCTCGCCCGCGACCCCGGGCGGCACCGGCCTCAGCCGGCTGTCGAGGACGTAGAGGCGGGTCGCGGGGAGGGGGGTCCCCACGGGGCTGCCGGCCTCCTCGCGGTGGCCGGCGCGGAGGTCGAGTCTGGTCGCGTGGACCGTCGTCTCGGTGATGCCGTACATGTTGACGAGGCTGGGTGAGGTGTCGCCGTGCCGCCGGAACCAGGAGCGCAGCCGGGCGGGCCGCAGCGCCTCCCCGCCGAAGATCACCCAGCGCAGGGCGAGGCCGCGGCCCCGTTCCGGCTCCTGGGCGTCGGCGTGGTCCAGCGCGTGGAAGGCGGACGGCGTCTGGTTCAGGACCGTCACCCGCTCCCGGACGAGCAGGTCGAGGAACTCCCGGGGCGAGCGGGTCACCTCGTGGGGGACGACGACCAGCCGCCCGCCGTGCGCGAGTGCTCCCCACATCTCCCAGACGGAGAAGTCGAAGGCGCAGGAGTGGAACATCGTCCACACGTCACCGCTGTGGAAGCCGAATGCGGACGCTGTGCCGTCCAGCAGCGACACCAGGTTGCGGTGCGGGACCACCACCCCCTTGGGTCGGCCGGTGGAGCCGGAGGTGTAGATGATGTAGGCGGTGTGGGCGGGGGTCAGCGGGCCGCGGCGGTCGGTGTCCGTCGGATCGGCGGAGGACTCCTCCTCGGGGAGCCCGGCCAGGGTGTCGGGGGTGAGGACGTATGCGGGCGCCGCGTCCGCGAGGATCGTCTCGACGCGGTCGGCGGGCCATCGCGGGTCGACGGGCAGATAGGCCGCGCCCGTCTTGGTGACGGCGAGGATCGCGGTGACCAGGTCGACGGAGCGGGGCAGCACGACGGCGACGGTGCGCCCGGGGCCGGCCCCGCGCCGGATGAGCGCCCTGGCGAGGCGGTTGGCGCGGGCGTTGAGTTCCCCGTAGTCCAGGGCGTCGTCGCCGCAGCTGACCGCAGGGGCCCGGGGGGTGCGCGCGGCCCACCGTTCGACCAGCGCGGGCAGGGTGGTGGCCGGCTCGGGCAGCGGGGCCGTCACCCGGGGGACCGTCCGCCGTCGTTCCGCGGCCGAGAGCAGGTCGAAGTGCCCGACGGGCCGGTCGGGTTCGGTGATCAGCCGGCCGAGGAGACGGACGTACCGGCGGGCCTCGGCGGCGGCTTCGCAGGTGCCGTAGCGGGCGGGGTCCGCGTAGAGGTCGACGCGCAGGCCGGACCGCTGTGCCTCCGGGTGGACAGTGACGGACAGCTCCTCCACCGGGCCGACGGCGATGTGGTGCATCGCCATCGGCCGCCCCGCGAACCGCCGGCCGAAGCTGAACGGCATGACGTTCGCAGCCAGCCGGTAGAGCCCCTGCCCGGTGCCCGCCAGTTTCAGGTCGCGGTACAGATCCTCCTGCCGGTAGTGCTGGTGGGCGAGGGCCGCGGTCACCTCGGCGCCGACGGCCCGCACGAGTTCGGCGGCCGTCCGGTCCGGGCGGACCGGCACCCGCAGGGGCACCACGTTCGACATCATGCCGGCGACGGCGCGGGTCGCGGCACCGGTGCGCCCGGCGACCGGCAGCCCCAGCACCACGTCGTCGCCGCCGGTGTCCGAGCGGGCGTGGGCCAGCAGGGCCGCCGCGGCCGTCGCCACCACCGGCCACTGCACCCCCAACCGCCGCGCCAGGGGGCGCAGGGCGGCGAATCCGGCGGCGGGCAGCCGGGCCGCGCCGCGGGCCGCGACCCCGTTGGCGGAGCCGGGGGCCGGGGCGGCCGCCCCGCGCCCGGTGGGCGTGGGGCGGCCGGCCATGCGGTCCAGCCAGAAGTCACGGTCGGCGGCGAAGGCCGGGGAGCACCGGTAGGCGGTGTCCTCGGCCAGGAGCGCGCCCGGCGAGACCCGGGGGCCGGGCTCGGGGGTCCCGCCCTTCTCCAGGGCCGCGTAGACCTCCCCGAGGCGCCGGGCGAACAGGGCGCCGCCGAGGCCGTCCATGACCAGGTGGTGGCAGACCAGGTACCAGCAGACCCGGGCCGGCGACAGCCGGATGAAGGCGGTCCGGAACAGCGGGCCGACGGCGAGGTCGAAGGGGCGCGCCACATCGGCCCGCATCCACTCCACCGCGGCGGCCAGCGGGACCGCCTCGTGGCGCAGGTCCACGAACGTCACGCCCCAGCCGGGCAGCGGCCCGAGGCGCTGGCAGGGCTGTTCCCCGTCCGGTGCGGTGAACCGGGCCCGGAGCGGTTCCGCCTCGTCCACGGCGATCCGGAAGGCCGTCTCGAACAGCCCTTCGTCCAGGTCGCCGGAGACCTCGAAGCCCGCCGCCACGTGATAGCGGGCCGAGCCCGGGGTGAGCTTCTGCCCCAGCCACACCCCGTGTTGCGCGGTGGAGAGGGGAAGCCCGGCGGGAGTGCCGGGCACCGGCTCGGGGTCCGTTCTCATCCGACGCCCTCCGGCACCGTGGGCGTCGTCCCCAGCCGCCGGACGAGTTCCCGGCCGACCTCGCCGAGCGGGCCGGGGCGGCCCAGTTCGCCGTGCGTGCAGTCCACGGGCACCACGTCCGCCCGGCCGTCGGTCATCAACGGCCCCCACAGCTCCCGCGCGAGCTCCGGGGAGGTCTCCCGGGCGGCGAAGACCAGCAGGTCCCCGGCGAACGGGCGCGGCTCGTGCGCGTGGGAGAGGGTGGCGTTGTTGGCGAAGATCCGGGCGACCGCCGCGACCCGCTGCTCGTCGAACGAGGCCAGCAGCCCGCTCTGCTCACGGGCGATCCGGACGAACCGCGGGTAGGTCAGCGACTCGCCCTCCCAGGCGGACGGGTCGTAGCCGAAGAACTCCAGCACCATCGCCAGCACGTCCCGGCCGGCGACCGAGGACTCCTCCGGCGACTGTTCCGTGGGCTCGCCGGCGGGGTAGGCGTCGAGGACGGCCAGCAGGGCGACCTCCTCCCCGCTCCGCTGGAGCTGCACCGCCATCTCCTGGGCGACCATGCCGCCGAACGACCAGCCCAGCAGGTGGTACGGGCCGGTGGGCTGCACGGAGCGGATGTGGTCCACATAGTCCGCCGCCATCTCCCGGACGGACGCGGGCAGGACCTCCTCACCGTCGAGTCCCCTGGCCTGGAGGCCGTAGACGGGGTGGCCGGTGCCCAGCGGGCCGGTGAGTCCGGCGTAGGACCAGGCGATCCCCGCGGCCGGGTGCACACAGAACAGCGGGGGCTCGGTGCCCGTCTCGCGCAGGGGCAGCAGGACGCCGATGCCGCTCTCCTGCGGCTTGCGGAGGGCGGGCAGCACGTCCGCCGGCCGCACCGCGGTATCGGCCGTGGAGTCACCGTCGGAGGTCAGGGCGCCGACGGACCGGGTGGGCTCGTGGGCCGCCGTCGTCAGCAGGTCGACGAACCGCTCGGCGAGCGACTCGACCCGCTCCCGCTCCATCAGGTGCGGGCGGTAGTCGAACCGCAGCAGGAGCCGCTCGCCGCGGGCCGACACCACCAGGTTCAGCGGGAAGTGCGGGGCGTCGTCGCCGTAGGCGCGGGCCAGCTTCAGTCCGGTCGCGGGCTCGGCGAGTTCGTCCGAGTCGAGGGGGTAGTTCTCGAACGCCATCACGGTGTCGAACGGGTTGCCGATGTCGGTGATCCGGCGGATCTCACCGAGGCTGATGTGGTGGTAGGGCATCAGTGCCGCCTGCTCGCGCTGGAGCCGGACGAGCAGCGAGCCCAGCCGCTCCCCCGGGTCCAGCCGGACCCGGGTCGGCACGGTGTTGATGAAGAGACCCACCATGGTCTCCACCCCCGCGAGTTCGGCGGGCCGGCCGGACACCACCGACCCGAACACCACATCGGTGTTGCCCGTCTCCTGGCCGAGCAGAACGCCCCAGCCCGCCTGGAGCACGGTGTTGGCCGTCACGCCGTGGCGGCGGGCCATGTCCATGAGGGCCACGGTCGTGTCCGCGCCGAGTTCCACGGTCACGAACCGGGGCGTCAGGGGCTCCCCGTCGCCCTCGCCCCGGGCGATCAGGGTGGAGGTGGTCAGCCCGGCCAGCGCCGCACGCCAGGCCTCCTCCGCCTTGGTGCCGTCGGTCCTCTCCAGCCAGGCCAGGTACTCGCGGAAGGGGGTGATGGCCGGCAGGGCCGCCGTGGCGCTGCCGTCCGCGGTGGGCGCGGTGTCCTCGTAGAGCGCGAACAGCTCCCGCAGCACGACGGGCAGCGACCAGCCGTCCAGGATGATGTGATGTGTCGTCAGGACGAAGCGGCGACGGCCGTCACCCATGTCCACGAGCATCATGCGCAGCATCGGCGGCCTGGTGGGTTCGAAGCGGCGGCCGCGCTCGTGCGACAGCAGCCGGTCGATCTCCTCTTCCTGCCGGTCCCCCGACAGCGTGCTCACGTCCTCCTGGCGCCAGGGCAGTTCGGCCCGGGAGCCGAAGACCTGCACCGGCTCGACGAGCCCTTCGTGGACGAAGGCGGCACTCAGATTGGTGTGCCGTTCCAGGAGCTTCTGGCCGGCGGCACGCAGCCGCGCGGGATCCAGATCGCCGACGAGCTCCAGCCACACCTGCACGGTGTAGACGCTGTGCTCGCCCTCCAGCGCCGCCTGCTCGGCGCTCAGCCCGCTGACCAGGACGTGGTACAGCAGGCCCTGTTGCAGCGGCGACAGCGGGAGGATCTCCTCCAGGCCGGGGTAGTCGTGCTCCAGCCGCTCGACGTCCTCCTGACCGAGCTCGGCCAGCGGGAAGTCGGAGGGGGTGCGGCCGCCCGCGCCGGGCTCGGCGGCGTGTGCCGCCAGCTCGTCCAGGATCTCGAACCAGGTCGTGCCCAGTTCGTCGACGAGCCGCTCGTCGAGGATCCCGTCGGCCCAGGTGAGGCTGACGCCCAGCTCCGGCCCGCGCTCGGTGTCCTGGGTCAGTGCGGTGATCTCCAGCGGGTGGGCCAGCGGCATGCCGGCGTCGGCCCCGGCGCTCATGCCCGCCTCGGGCGCGGGGCCCCAGTCCCGGTCGCCCGACGCGGCGGGCAGGAGGAACCGCCCGAAGTAGTTGAACCCGATGTGCCGCGGTGCGGCGGCGGCCAGCGTGGCCGAGGTCTCCGGGTTCAGATACCGCAGCAGACCGAAGCCGATGCCCTTGTCGGGGATCGCCCGCAGCTGTTCCTTCACCCGCCGCAACGCGCGCCCGAGTTCGCGGCGCGAGCCGTGCCCGCCCGCCGGTACGCCCGCCCCGGGGGTCCCGGGCGCGAGGCGCACCGGGTACATGCTGGTGAACCATCCGGCGGTGCGGGAGAGGTCCGCGCCGGGGACGACGGGCTCACGCCCGTGCCCCTCCACGTCGATCACCACGTCCCGCTCACTGCCCAGGGTGCGCTGCACGGCCAGCGCCAGCGCGGTGAGCAGCACGTCGTTGATCTCGCAGTGGAAGGCGGCGGGGATGGTGCTGAACAGGTGCCGGGCCCGGTCCGCCCGGTAGGTCATCGCGCGGGAGCGCGCGTGGGCCGTGGTGTCCCGGGCGGGATCCATGGGCCGGTTCGCCAACTGCGGGCCGGGGCTGCGGAGGATGTCGGTCCACAGCGGCAGTTCGGACGTCCGCCGCTCCTCGCGTGCCTGCTCCGACAGCGCACGGCTCCAGTGCCGCAGCGGGGTCTCCACCGGGCGCAGCCGGGGAGCGCGGCCGGCCTCCAGGTCCTGGTAGGCCCCGGCCAGGTCGGGTACGAGGATGCGCCACGACACCCCGTCGCAGGCGAGGTGGTGGGCCATGAACATCAGCCGGCCCGGCGCGTCGGGGCCCGCGTCCAGCCAGACGACGCGCACCATCGTGCCGGCCTGGACGTCCAGTTGCCCCTGGGCCCGCCGCGCTTCGTCGGCGAGGGTCTCCCCCAGGTCGTCGAGACCGCGGACGTCGACCCGCCGGACGCAGGAGGAGGCGGCCACGGAGCCGGCCGGCCGTACCTCGAGCCGCCAGTCGGCCGACGACCGGTCGAGGCGCAGCCGCAGGGCGTCGTGGTGGTCCACGAGCTGCCGCACGGCCTTGACCAGCAGGTCCTCCCGCAGCCCGCCGGGCACCTGGAGGAGTACGGCTTGGTGGAAGCCGTCGACGGGGCCGTCGAGTTCGCGGAGCCAGTGCATGATCGGGGTGAGGGGCACCTCGCCGACACCGGAGACGGTGTGCTCGCCCTCCGCGCGCGTCGTCTCGCGCGCGGCGGCCGCCAGCGCCCTGACGGTCTTGTACTCGAAGATGTCCTGCGGGGTCAGGACCAGCCCCGCCTGACGCAGCCTGCTGACCAGCTGGATCGACATGATGCTGTCGCCGCCGAGGTCGAAGAAGCTGGCGTCCACGGGGACCTCGGGGCGGCGCAGCACCTCCGAGAAGACGCGCGCGACCTGCTGCTCGCGCGACACGGCCGGGGTCGGCTCGGGAGCCTCGACGGCGGCGGGTTCCGCGACTGCGGGTTCGGCGACTGCGGGTTCGGCGACTGCGGGTTCGGCGACGGCCGGCTCGTTCACGACGGGCTCGGTGACAGCTCGCTCGGTGACGGCCGCGAGCTCCGGCACCGCCTCGCGGTCGAGCTTGCCACTGGGCGTGCGCGGCAGTGACCGCGCCACGCTCACCTCGCCCGGGACGAGATGGGCCGGCAGCCGCTCGGCCGCCCAGTCCCGCAGCCGCTCGACGGCGTGGGGAGGGGCTCCGGCCGCGGGCACCGCGTAGGCGACGAGCCGGGCGTCACCGGCCGCGTCCTTGACCACCGAGGCCATGACCTCGGCCACCCCCGGGTGACCGGCGAGTACCGCCTCCAGCTCGCCCAGCTCGATACGGAAACCATTGATCTTGACCTGTCCGTCCACCCGGCCGAGGAAGTCGAGGTGTCCGTCCTCGCGCCAGCGGGCGAGGTCGCCGGTCCGGTACATCCGGCTGCCGGGCGGGCCGAAGGGGTCGGCCACGAAGCGTCCGGCGCTCAGGCCCGGTCTGCGCAGATAGCCCCGCGCCAGTCCGTCGCCCGCCAGGTACAGCTCACCCCGCCGCCCGGGCGCGACCGGCTGGAGCGACCCGTCGAGCACATAGGCCCGTACGTGCCGCAGCGGGCGGCCGATGGGCGGCGTGTGCCCGGCCGGGGCGGCGTCGGAGGACCAGGCGGTGGCGTACACCGTCGCCTCGGTCGGTCCGTAGACGTTGAGGAGCCAGGTGCCGGGCATGGTCTCCCCGACCCGGTCGGCGATGGCCGCGGGCAGTGCCTCGCCGGCCATGGACAGGGTCCTGGCGGACAGCCGGAGGTCGCTGAAGTCCATGAGCTTCGCGAAGACCGAGGGGATCGCGCACAGCAGACCGCCCGACCAGCGCGGCGGGTCGCTGTCCAGCAGTGACAGCAGATTGCCGACCACCTCGACGCTGCCGCCGGTCGCGAGCGCGGGGAAGATCTCGGCCACCGACACGTCGAAGCTGAACGACGTGGCGGCCAGGGTGTGTGCCAGCGCCTCGGCGCCGAACTCGGCGCTCGCCCAGGCGATCAGCGGGACGACGTTGTGGTGGGGGACGACGACGCCCTTGGGCGTTCCGCTGGAGCCGGAGGTGTAGATGACGTACGCCGGATGTGCGGGCAGCAGGGGTGCGGTGCGGTCCGCGTCGGTGGGGGCCTGCGGGGAGCAGCGGCCGAGCTCCCGGACGGTGTCCGGGGCGTCCAGCACGAGCAGCGGCGCCGACAGGCCGCCGAGGTCCCGGCCGGTGTCGGCGGCGCTGGTCAGCACACAGCTGGGCCGGGCGTCGTCGATCATGTAGCGGAGGCGTTCGGCCGGGTAGGCCGGGTCGAGCGGCAGGTACGCGGCACCGGTCTTGAGGACCGCGAGCATCGCGACGATCGTGTCGGCCGAGCGGGGCAGCAGCAGACCGACGGTCCGCTCCGGGCCGGCGCCCCGGCCGATCAGCAGACGGGCGAGCCGGTTGGCCCGCTCGTGGAGTTCGCCGTAGGTGAGGCTGCGGATGCGGTCCCTGACCGCGACCGCCTCGGGGTGCCGGGCGGCGGCGCTTTCGAGCAGTGCCGTGAGGGTTCCGGCCGGGGGCCGCTCGTCGGCCCGCGCCCAGGACCGCACGGCGGCCAGCTCGTCGGGCTCCAGGAGGTCGAAGGCGCTCACCGGCCGGCCGGGGGCGGCGACGGCGGCGGACAGCAGGCGCGTGAAGCGCCGCCCGTGGGCCGCGAGTTCGGCGGAGGCACAGCGGCCCGGGGCGCCGAGGAAGACGACCCGCAGGCGGCGGTCCGCGGGGTCCTCGTCGATGACGATGCGCAGGTCCGGCGCCGCTTCGGCGCCGACCCGGCGGACGACGGCCGCGAGGGCGCCGAAGCGCAGGCGCGGCCCGGGGGTACGGACGTCGACGACCGGCCCGTACAGGCGCGGGCCGGTGCCCGGCAGCCCGAGCTCCCGGCACAGCTCGCTGTGCCGCAGCCGCTGGTGGCTCCGGACGCGGCGGGTCTCCTCGGTCACCTGGCCCACGAGGCCGGCGAAGCCGGTGCCGGGCCGTACGGTCAGCCGCAGGGCCGCGATGTCCTCGGCGGCGCCGGGGACACGCCGGGCGGCGCTGCTCGGCCGGCCGTCCACGGGCACGCCCAGCACCACGTCCGTGGCGCCGGTCATCCGGTGCGTGTACGCGGCCACGGCGGCCAGCAGGACGGCACCCGGCCGGGTGCCGCTGTAGCGGGCGGCCGCGTGCACCCGGTCGGTGTCGGCCGCGGTGAGGACGACCGGCCGGGCGGGCCCGTCGGGGCGGTCGACGGCGTCGGTCGCGTCCTGGGCGAGCGTCACCGGCTCGGGCCGGTCGGCGAAGCGCTCCCGCCAGAACGCGAGGTCCCGGCCGTGGGCGTCCGACTCCCGGTAGGCGGCCTCCTCGGCCGCCAGCCGGGCGAGCGGCGCCAGGGCGCCGTCCTGGGGCGGGTGGCCCTCGACGCGCGCGGTGTACACCTCCGCGACGCGGCGGGTGACGAGCGAGCAGCTGTGGCCGTCGACGACGGCCCGGTGGTGCTGGTGGAACCAATGGAAACGGTCCGGCGCGAGGCGGAGCAGAGCCTGGGCGGACATGGCGCGCCCGGGCGCCCGGGCGAGTTCCGCCCGGACCCACTCCTCGGCCGCCGCCACCGGGTCGGGCTCGGCGCCGAGGTCCACGACGGTCAGCGGGAGACCGTCGGTGGTCTCCAGGGCCGGGGGCTCGTCGGCCCCCTGGTTGCCCGAGGCGAACCGCAGCCGCAGCGCGTCGGCCTCCGAGGCGACCTGGGCCGTCGCGGCCTCGAACACCGCGGTGTCCAGGGGGCCGTGGATCTCCACGACCTCGGCGGCGTACGCGCCGGGGCCGCCCGGGGTGTCCCTCGACGCGTGCCACGCCTCCAGGCCCGCGGCGGACATCGTGACGTGCCTGCTCCGGTGGTCAGCCATGGCGGATCTCTCCTCGCTCGACGCGCTGGTGCTGTGCATAGGGGTAGAAGCCGCCACCGGCCTTGCGGCCGGTTCTGCCTTCCGCGACTAGGCGAGCGAGCAGGTCGCACGGCCGGAAGCGCTCGTCGCCGGTGTGCTCGCGCAGCACCTCCAGCGAGTCGAGGACCGTGTCGAGACCGATGAGGTCGGCGGTGCGCAACGGGCCCATGGGGTGGCCGAAGCAGTCCTGGAAGATGCGGTCCACGGTGTCGGCGTCGGCCGTGCCCTCGCCCAGCACCGTCGCCGCCTCGTTGAGCGTCAGCATCAGCACGCGGTTGGTCACGAAGCCGGGCGCGTCCCGGACGACGAGGGGCCGCTTGCCGATCCCCGCCAGGAAGGCCGTGGTCAGCTCCAGGGTGTGGTCGCTGGTCCGCGGCGCCCGGATGACCTCCACGGCGTCCTTGAGGGGTGCCGGGTTCATGAAGTGGGTGCCGATGACCCGGTCGGGGCGGCCGGTGAAGGACCCGAGCCGGGTGATGGGGATGCACGAGGTGCAGGACGCGAAGACCGTGTCCGGTCCGCACACCTCGTCCAGGTGCCGCAGGATCTCCTCCTTGAGCGACTCCTTCTCCCGCGCGCACTCGACCACGAAGAGGGCGGGGGCCAGGTCGGCGAGGTCGGCGGACCACGTCACGCGTTCCTCGGGGCGCGCCGCCCCGGCCGGGACCCGCAGCCCGTCCCGCCGTCGCAGCAGGTGCGCCATGCGCACCCCGGCGCGCAGGCGTGCGGGTCCGGTGCCCAGCGCCTCGGGGACGGGGTCGACGAGCACCACCGGGTGCCCGGCCTCCGCGAAGCACTGCGCGACGCCGATGCCCATGGTTCCCGCGCCGACGACGCCGACGGTCGCGCCGGCCGCCAGGGCCCGCACGGTGTTCTGGTGTTCACCCACGGTGGGGGATCTCCTTCGGTTCGGTCCGTGCCGTCAGTCGGCGTGCGAGGCGGTGGCGAACGGCGGCCCGGCGAGCGGCGCCCCGGGGTCGTGGACGGCGGCTCGTAGCACCGCGACCAGGTCGTCGGCGAGCGCGGAGACCGTCGCGGCGTCGAACATGTCCGTGCGGTACGCGACCGATACGTGCAGCCCGGCCGGTTCGGGCCCCTCGGTCACGGACCAGGCCAGGTCGTGGACGGCCCTGCCGGCGGCCGGCGCGACGCCTCCGTGGGTGTAGGTGACGTCGAACAGCGGGGGCCGGCCGGGCTCCCGGCTCAGGGCGAGGGCGCGCTCGATGTCGGCGAGCGGCACGTCGCGGTGGTGCTCCCCGGCGGCGATCCCCGCCCGCACCCGCTCGGTGAGGGCGTCGTAGGCGGGGTCGTCGGCCAGGGGGATCCGCAGCGGCAGCAGGCTTCCCCGCACGTCGACGCCGATGACCACCTCGTCCGTCTCGGCGCGCCGGCCGAGCAGCGCGGCGAGGCCCGCGAGCAGCCGGTCCCGGGCACCGGTACGGATCAGCGTGGCGGCGAGGTCGTCGGGGACGGTGAACGTGTGGCAGGCGCCGGGGCCGCCCGGGCCGCTGCCCAGCGGGCGCGACCGGTCGGCGGGCAGCTCGAAGGCACCCATCCCGGTCAACGTCCTCTTCCAGTGGTCGAGATGGTCATCGGCGGGCCGGGCGTGCTCCTCGGGGGCGGGCGGCGCGGGACGGCGCGGGGGCCGGACGGGCAGCTCCCCGTACCGGAGGTCCGCGTCGGCCGCGGCGGCGCGCAGCAGCTCCAGCAGGGAGTCGGTCAGGGCCTCGATCGTGCCGGCGTCGAAGAGCTGCGTGGCGTACTCCACGACGACGTCGAGGGAGTCCTCGCCCGACTTCTCGGCGACGACCACCGTGATGTCGAACTTGGCCGTGCCCGGGGGCAGTCCGGGGAAGTACGGGCCGGTGTCCTCGTCGCTGCCCGTCCCGAACAGGTTCTCGCCGAAGTTGACGTTCGGCGGCAGCGTCTGGTGGACGTACATCACGTCGAAGACCGGGTTCCGGCCCGGGTCACGTTGCTGCGCGACCTCACGCACGATCTTGTCGAACGGGATCTCCTGGTGGTCCAGCGCGCCGAGCACGACCCCGCGGACCTGGTGCAGCAGCTCCCGGAAGGTCGGGTCGCCGGAGAGGTCGCTGCGCAGGGCGACGGTGTTGTTGAAGAAGCCGAGCAGGTCCCACAGTTCGGGGCGGCTGCGGCCGATGGTCGGGGTGCCGATCACGATGTCCCGCTGGCCGGACCAGCGGGAGAGCAGGACCTTGAGTCCGGTGAGCAGCACCATGAACAGCGTGGCGGTCTCCCGGCCGCCCACCGCCCGGAGCTCGCGCACGAGTTCGGCGGGGATGGTGAATCCGTGCGACGCCCCGGCGAAGTCCATCCGGGTGGGGCGCGGCCGGTCGGTGGGGAGTTCGAGGGCGGGGGGATCGGTCAGCCGCCCGCGCCAGTAGTCCAGTTCGCCGTCGAGCCGGGAGCCGTCCATCAGCTCCCGCTGCCAGCGGGCGTAGTCGCGGTACTGCACGGGCAGCGGCGCGGGCCGGTGCACCCGGCCCTCGGTGCGGGCGGTGTAGAACTCCAGGAGCTCCGTCCGCTGGATCTGGGGTGCCCAGCCGTCGTTGACCGCGTGGTGCATCACCCAGCACATCAGGTAGTCGTCGGGGGCGCAGCGCACGACGGTGACGTTGACCAGCGGGTCCCGGGCCAGGTCGAGCACCCGGTCGGTGGCGGCCTCGGCGGCCGCCCGGGCGGCGGTCACCGGGTCGGGTTCGTCGCAGGCGTCGACGTAGTGGAAGAAGTCGCCCAGTTCGGGCCGGATGACCAGGTGCGGCCGCCCGTCCTCCTCGACGAAGTTGGAGCGCAGGACCTCGTGCCGCCGGGCGAGGTCCTCCCAGGCGAGCCGCAGGGCGTCGATGTCGAGCGGCCCGAGGTGGCGGGAGACTCCGGGGAGGTTGTAGAGCGTGGTGGTCGGGTCGAGCTGGTGGTGGAACCACATGCGTTCCTGCCCGTACGACAGCACGAGTTCCGGGCCGGGGTGGATCGGGGGCAGGTGGTGCCCGTCGTCGTCGGGCGCGGCGGGGAGGGCCACGGGTTCGGGTGCCGGAAGCGGGGCTTCGGTCCGCGGCATGCGGGCGGAGAGGGCGTCCGCGAGATCACCGACGACCGGGTGATCGTAAATGTCCACCAGCTTGAGGTGGACGTCGTAGCGCTGTCGTGCGCGTTCGACGAATTGCAATCCGATGATGGAGTTTCCGCCGATGGCGAAGTAGTCGTCGTCGGCCGCGACGGCGTCGGCGTGGAGCAGTTCGGTCAGGGACTCCTGGAGCCAGCTCAGCACGGTCTGCGGTGCGGATGACGCCGTGGGCACGGGTGCCGGGGGCGTCGCCCGCACCGGCACCGGTACCGGCAGGGGTGCGGGCGCGTGCCCGGGCCCCGGCGACGGGCTGGTGCGGGTGGGCGGGGCCGCCACCGCACTCGCCACCGTCTGCCGGGCGCCCTCGACGCCGTCGAAGGAGATGACCTCGCCCAGGGGCAGGGCCCAGCAGCGGACGCCGCGGAGCCGGTGGCCGGGCAGCGCCGTCCGGCGGCCCGCTCCCCGGCCGGGGCCCGCGTCGGCCGCCAGCGCGGACCAGTCGGGGTTCCACCCCAGCTCGTAGAGCCGGGCGAGCACGTCGAGCACGCCGTCCGTGCCGGAGTCCAGGGTGAGCACGGTGACGTCGGGCCGGTCGGCGAGGTGGGCCTTCAGCAGTGCGCCGAGCTCTCCCCGGGCCGCGAGTTCGACGAAGACCACGGGACCGGCGGCGAGCTGTTCGTCCGCCGCGGCGCGCAGTCGCTCCGGCCGGACGGGCTCTCCGGCCACGGCCGGGTCCGCGCCGCTCGTCGCCTGTTCCAGCGCGGCCGTGTCGGCGGCGCTCAGGCCGTCCCTGAGGTGGCGGACGGCGTACCGGGAGATCCCTGAGCTGATCAGGCCGTCCGGTGCCACTCCGGCGCGGGTGAGCCGGGTGTGGGCCGCGAGCTGGCCCTGGATCATCGCGACGCGGTCGGCCGGCACGGGCAGCCGGTCCGGCAGCGGGTCCGGCAGCGGGTCACAGTCCGGCAGCGGGACCGGTTCGGCGTCCCCGGAGAGCAGGAACACGACCCGGGGCGCGGGCCCGGCTGCCGGCTCCGGGCGAGTGTCGAGCCGCTGCCAGGTGGCCTCGGCGGCCAGTGCGACCGCCAGCTCGGTGGTCCGGCGGGCCACCACGCCGACGCGGTACGGGTGGTGGTCACGGCCCTCGTTCAGCGTCCGGGCGATGTCGGCGGGCGGCCGGTCGCTGTGCCGCAGTTCGAGCGAGAGCCGCTCGCAGAGGGTGACGAGGTCCGCCCGGGTGCGGGCGGAGACACCGACCAGGCGGGCCGCGTCGGCCCCGGGCCCGCCGTCCGCGCGGGGCGGCACGGCGGTCGGGGGTGCCTGCTCCACGACGCAGTGCGCGTTGATGCCGCCGAGGCTGAACGAGCTGATCCCGGCCCGGCGGACGTCGTCGTCCCGCCACGGCCGGAGCGAGGTCACGACCTCCAGGCGGGCGCCGTCGAGATCGACCTCGTCCGCCGCCCGTTCGAAGTGCAGGGAGGGGTACAGCTCGCCGTCGCGCACACTGAGGATGGTCTTGACCAGACCGGTGATGCCCGCGGCGTGGTCCAGGTGCCCGACGTTGGTCTTCACCGAACCGACCGCGAGGCTCCGGTCGCGGACGGGACGGGCGAGGGCCAGGCCCTCCGCCTCGACGGCGTCACCGAGCCGGGTGCCGGATCCGTGCGCCTCGACGTAGCCGGCTGATCCGATGTCCAGGCCGGCGCGGTGCCAGGCCTTGCGGATCACCTCGGCCTGGGACCGGGCGCTGGGGGTGGCGATGGTCGCGGAGTGCGCGCCGTTGTGCAGCACGGCGCTGCCGCGGATGACCGCGTGGACGAACGCCCCGTCGGCCAGGGCACGGTCGAGGGTGGTGAGCAGCAGGACGGCGCCGCCCTCGCCACCGCCGGCGCCGTCCGCCCGGTGGTCGAACGCCCGGGATCTGGCCGTCGGCGAGCTGATGCCGGGGAAGGCCGCCACGCCGGCCGCCGGGGCCACGATCGGGCGGAGGCTGACGCCGCCGACCACGGCGTAGTCCGCGTCGCCGTCGCGCAGTTCGCGACAGGCCTGGTGCACCGCGACGAGCGAGCCGTTGCAGCCGGTGTCCACGCCGTAGCAGGGGCCGGTGAAGCCGAAGAGGTGGGAGATCCGGGCGGGCAGTCCGAAGGGGATGTTGCCCATCAGGCTGAGGGTGCCCTGCTCGCGGACCAGGGGCGCGTAGCCGGTGCCGGGCGAGCTGAAGATGACGGCGGTGCGGCTGTCCCGCAGGCCGGCGGCGGCGTATCCGGCGCTCTGCAGGACGTCGTGGGTGAGGTGGAGGGCCAGCCGGTGCTGGGGGTCGGTCACCTCGGCCTCGCGCCGCGACAGACCGAAGTGCTCGTGGTCGAACAGGTCGATCCGGTCCAGGTATCCCAGCTCCGGGTAGTCCACGGACGGGTCGAGGCAGGTGGACTCGATCCGCTCGCGGGGGATCGGGCGTACGGAGTCGACGCCCTTGCGCAGGTTCTCGCGGAACTCCTCGAGGGTGTCCGCCTGGGGAAGCCGGGTGGCGATGCCGATCACCGCGACGGCCGGGCCGCCCTGCGTCGTACCGGTCTCGCTCATGTCACCGTTCCGTTCATGCTTCCGCCTTCACAGCTCGTACGCGGTCGGGAGTGCGGGGGCTTCGCGCCCGGCGCCTGTGCCCAGGCGGTCGTGGAGCGCGGCGGCCTGGGCAGAGATCGTGATCAGGTCGAACAGCTCCCCCATGCGCAGCACTCCGGGCCACTCGTGGTTCATCCGGGTGTGCAGGTCGATGACCTTCAGCGAACTCCCCCCGACGGCGAAGAAGTTGTCGTCGAGTCCGATGTCGGAGTGCCGCAGGACGGCCGCCCAGATCCTGCCGAGGGTGCGCTGGTCACGGGTCCAGTCCCGCCACGCCGGGGCCTCGTCCGTGGCGGAGCCCGTGGGGACATCCGTGGGGAGGAGGTCCCGCAGCGCGGCCCGGTCGGCCTTGCCGCTGGTATTGAGCGGCATGCGGGCCACGGGGACGAACCGTTCGGGGACCGCCTGTTCCACGAGGGATCCCCGGCAGTGCCGGCGCAGTTCCGCTCCGGTGGGTGCCGGGGCCCCGGGCGCCCGGGGGGTGACGAAGGCGATCAGTCGCGGTTCGTCGCCGTCGGTCCGTTCGCAGTTCACCACCGCCTGTCCGACGGCCGGGTGGTTCTCCAGGACGCTCTCGATCTCGCCGAGTTCGACGCGGATGCCCCGGATCTTCACCTGGAGATCGGTTCTGCCGCGGTAGTGCAACGCTCCCCGCTCGTCGGTGACCGCGAGGTCGCCGGTGCGGTAGAGGCGCGCACCCGGGGGCCCGAACGGGTCCGCGACGAACCGCTCGGCGGTTCTGCCGGGTGCTCCCGCGTAGCCGAGGGCCACGAAAATGCCCCCGATGTACAGTTCGCCCAGCTCCCCGGCGGGCACCTCGCGCAGCCGCTCGTCCAGCACCCTCGCCAGGGCGCCCGGCCAGGGCCGGCCGATGGGGATCCGGTCCCAGGAGGCGTCCAGGCCGGGCTGGACCACGCAGGAGATGGTGGTCTCGGTGGGGCCGTACTCATTGACGAGCAGCGCGCCGGGCAGCCGTTCGTGGTGGGTGCGGACCAGTTCCGGGGTGCACTCCTCGCCGGCGACCACGACCAGCCGCAGGGTGTCCGGCAGCAGCCGGCTCTCCGCCAGCAGTGCCCGGTAGTAGGAGGGGACGACGACGAGGTGCGTCGCGTGGTGCTCGGCCGCCAGCCGGGCCAGCTCCCCCACCTGCCGCAGCTCCCGCAGGCCGGGCAGCAGCAGCGTGTGGCCGTTGCAGAACGACCAGAACATGCCGCCGAGCATGCCGTCGAAGGACAGCCGCATGGCCATGAGGAAGGTGGACGGTTCGGTGCCGTAGACCTCGGCCCGGCAGCCGATGGACGCCACGAGCTGGGCGCGGCTGACCATGACCCCCTTGGGCAGCCCGGTCGATCCGGAGGTGTGGACGAGGTAGGCGGGGGTGCCTTCGGGGACGGGCGGGAACCAGTCGTCCGGGGTGCAGGCGCCTGCCTCGACGAGGCCCGCCACCGTGAGTCCGGCGGCGTCGAGCACGGCCGGCGGTGCGGTGACGTCGCCCGGGTCCGGCTCGGGCGCTTCCCCGAGGATCACCGCGCAGTCGGTGTCGCGCAGCAACTGCCGCACTCGCGAGGGCGGCAGGTCCGGTTCGATGGCCGCCCACGCCGCGCCGGTCCGCAAGGAGGCCAGGACCGCGATGACGGCGAGGGCGCTCGGCTCGACGCGGACGCACACGACCCGGCCCGGCCGGGCGCCGCGCCGCCACAGCAGCCGGGCGAGCCCGGCCGAGGCCCGGTCGAGTTCCCGGTAGGTGAGGGTCTCTCCCCCGATGACCAGGGCGGTCTTCTCCGGTCCGCGGGCGGCCTGCCGCCGGAAGGCAGCCAGGACCGACCACGGCTCCTGGTCCGTTCCGTCGTGGTGTCGGGCACCGGTGCGCACCGCCATGGTCTCCCGTCTCACTCCCCCGTCACTCCGCTCACTCCGCCCTCGCTGATCACGCGGGTGTGACTGCGGTTCTCCGGCAGCGGACGGTCCGGGTTCACGCTGAGCACCATGCGGTCGCCTTCGGTGGCGACCGGTTCGTAGCCGGCGAAACGGAGCGTGACGAGCATGTTCCGGTTGACGTCGGTGGGGACGAAGTGCGCGACGGGCCGGAGGCCGTCCGCCAGGGCCTCCCGGATCAGATGGCCGAGCAGCACACTGCCCACGCCCCGTGAGGCGACCCGGCAGGACATGAGCATCAGC
Source organism: Streptomyces syringium (assembly GCF_017876625.1). Classification (NCBI taxonomy): domain Bacteria; kingdom Bacillati; phylum Actinomycetota; class Actinomycetes; order Kitasatosporales; family Streptomycetaceae; genus Streptomyces; species Streptomyces syringium. Next base: position 6,211,923 of record NZ_JAGIOH010000001.1, on the reverse strand, counting down.
CGGAGCACCGAGTCGGTGCCGACGAGTTCGGTGACGGCCAGGCCGATGATCCCGTAGTCGCCGAACCGGTCGCGAAGCCGCGCCACGCGCACCCGGTGGGCCGGTGAGGCGCTCAGCCGCCGCAGTTCGTCCGCGTCGTAGAACAGCCCGGTGCTGTTGAGCTGGTGCGTGCGCATGGTCAGCTCACTGGCCCGGGTCAGGTCGTCCTCGGTCGCCGGGCGCAGCTCCATGACGAGGTCGAGGGAGGCGAGGAAGGCCTGCCGGTCGGCTCCGAACTCCTCTTCGGCCTCGCGGCGTTGCCATTCGGTGCGGTAGAGCTCGCGGCGCCGGGAGGCCACCTCGGTGAGGTGCTCCGGCTGGAACTCGGGGCGGTCCGGAAGCCGGTCGACCTCGTCGGCCGGGTAGCAGCGGACCATGGGCAGCGCGGCCTCGACCTCCGCCCGTTCCGCCGGGTCGTTGTCGATGAACGCGACGGTGTCCAGGCCGATGCCGAGCGTCTCGGCGATCCGGCGCACCGCGGCGGACTTGTCGCCCCAGCCCACCCGCACCGCGCAGAACCAGTCGTCGAGGCCGCGCTCGGTCAGATGCCGGTGGATGACGGAGGGCTCGCTGCGGCTGGCGGCGGCGTGCAGGATGCCCCGCTTGTCCAGCGCGCTCAGGGTCTCCAGCGCCGCCGGGAAGGGATCGGGGTCGTCGTTCTCCAGGACGACCCCGTCCCACAACGTGTCGTCCAGGTCCCACACCAGGCACTTGACGACCGGGGCGCCCGCCGCGGCCGTCATGCCGGCGCCCCGGGCTGCCGCGCGGCCGGTGGCGGGCCGTACCGGCGCAGGAGGCGGTCGGCTATGTGGAGTTCGGCCACTTGCGGCGCTCCTTCGATGATCTCCATGACCTTGGCGTCCCGGAAGTGCCGTCCCGCCCTGCTGTCGGGCTCGCAGCCGGCCGAGCCGAGGATCTGCACGGCGTCGCGGCTGGCCGAGGCGGCCGCGGCGGCGGCCGCGTACTTGGCGACGATGGTCTCGCTCACGCCGCGCCCGGGACCCTTCGCCCGGAACCCGGCTGCCCGGCGGGCCAGTTCCCGCGCGCCCTCGCTCGCCACGGCGGAGCGGGCCAGCAGGGACCGGACCAGCTGGTGGTCGGCGAGCAGCACGCCGGCCTGGGCGCGGGTGGCGGCGTGCGAGGCGGCGTCCGCCACGCAGGCCTCGGCCATGCCGACGCACCCCCAGGCGACGGTGAAGCGCCCGTGGTCGATCGCGGTGGCGGCGACGTGGGAGAGCCCCAGCCCCGGCGGGGCGACGAGATGGCTCCGGGGCACCCTTACACCGTCGAAGGTGACGTGGGCGATCCGAGCCGCGCGCATGCCGAGTTGACCGCTCACCGGCTCGCGGACCACTCCCGCGCGGTCCGCCTCCACCAGCACGGCGGCCGGCTTGCCCCCGCATTCCCCCAGGACCAGGAACACATCGGCGACCGCTCCGAAGGTGACCCATTTCTTGCGGCCGCTCACGACGACGTCCGTGCCGGTGTCCTCGACGCGGGTCCGTACGGCCGCGAGGGTGCTGCCCGCGGCCTCCTCGGTGGCCGCGAAGCCCGCGGTGAGCTCACCGCTCGCCAGCCGTGGCAGCCAGTCGTCGCGCTGTTCCCGCGTGCCCCAGCGGGCGAGTGCCGCCGCAACCATCCCCTGCACGGTCAGCAGTCCGCGCAGCGCGCTGCACACCCCGCCCAGGTGCGCGGCGGCCTCCCCGAGGGCGGCCGGGCCGAGGTCCGCTCCCCCGTACCGGCGGGGCAGATCCGGGGCGAGCAGGCGGGCCGCGGCCATGGCCTTACGGGCGGACGCGGGCAGGGCACCGTCCCGGTCCCAGCCCGCCGCGTCGCCGCGCGCCTCGGCCGCCAGCTCCGCCGCTGCCCGCACCACGGCCGTTCCGTCCGGCCCTATTGGCTCGTCCGGCCCGTCCGGCCCCTGCTGCCCTCCGTCAGGCACGGTGGTCATGGGCTCTCCGCCAACCCGGCCGGCGCGGTCTTGCGGCTGACGAACCGCGTGATGCGCTCGGCCGTGCGGAAGCTGTCCAGGTCGAGGTCCTCCACCTCCACCACGATGGAGAAACGTTCCTCCACGAAGGTCACCAGCTCCAGCGCGAAGAGCGAGTCCGCGAGGCCCAGTTCGAAGTAGTCGTCGTCCGGAGCGACCGGCCGCCGGAGCGCCGCCGCCAGGTACTCCGTGATCTCCTCGGTGATGCTGTTCACGCCACACCCTCCTGTGGTCCTATCTCGACGAGCAGCAGGCTCCAGGCAGCCACCGGGCTGACACTGATCAGCACGACGCGGTCCCCGGCGGCGAGTTCCTTGCGCTCCAGGGCCGTGTAGAGGTTCAGGAAGACGTCGTTGGGGCCGAGGTGGCCGTAGGCCCGGAGGTTCTCCCTGCACACGGGCAGGATGCCGATGTCCAGGGCCTCCTCGGTGAAGGCCAGGCTGCCCGCCGACAGGTTGTGGCTGACGTAGCCGCGCACGTCCTCGCGGCGCAGCCCGTTGCGCCACAGCAGCCCGTCCAGCAGCGCCGATGTCCTGTTGCGCGTCTCCACCGCGAGCCGGAAGGAGTAGGCGGTGGCGTCCGCGCACTCCTCGCGCCACTGCGAGGTGGGCCGGTCCCGGTACTTCACCTGGAAGAGGTCCCAGTAGCGGCCGTTGGTCTGCTGCGCGATGTCGAGGATGCGGACCGGGCCGCGACGGGAGAGCAGCAGGGCCTGCCCGCTGTCGCCGTTGACCGTCACCGGGTGCCGGTACCGCGTGGCGGCGGCCGGCTTGCTGCCGTGCACGACCAGGATGTTGTCCATGTCCGGATCCGCCGCCAGCAGTCCCCGGGCCGTCAGCAGGGCGGGAGTGACGGACACACAGCCCAGGCCGCCCACGGTGAAGGTCGTCGCCGCCTCGGCCCCGAGCAGGTGCTGCAAGCGTGTCGGCTCGGAGCTGAGGAAGGTCTCCGGCGCCCGCGACTCCACCATGATCAGGGCGCCCAGGTCCCGGGCGTCCACCCCGGCCCGGTCGAGCGCCTGCCGGGCGGCCCGCTCGCAGAGCTCCACCGCGCCGATCCGGTCATCGGCCCGCACGGTGTCGATGCCCAGGCCGGCGCGGGTGCGCCGCTCGTTCTCGTCCAGTGCCGCCATGCCGGCCACCGGCACCACCCGCTCCGGCAGATACGACGCCGCGCCGCGTACGGCGATGGATACGCGATCGCTCCGCGTGACGTGATCGGTCACGAACCCTCCCTCGGGCTTCGTCGAGTTGCGTACGCGGCGGACGGGGACTGCCGGTTCTTTCGCCGTGCCGAGGGCGTGGGCCACAACGCGCCCGCAGGCGCGGAGTCATCACGTCCGGCTGTTCCCGGAACGAGGTCGGCTGTCCGAAGGACAGGAGTCCGGCAAACCCGGTAAAAGATTTCCCCACACCGGAATGCCCCTCCGGCCACGTGATACGGGCATTCGCAATATGGATTCAACCGCCGGTCGCCCCATCGACCGGCTTCCCCGTTGCGCGGATCACTATAGGAACAGGCGACTGCCGAAGATCAAGCAGTCGCAACGTGATCCACATCACCGGCGGTTCGGGAGTTATGGAATCGCACACTCCCTGTAGAGGAAGGCATGGGCGGGCAACCGGAATCCCGCATCGTCTTTTTGGCCCGCGCTTTACGTTCATCAGCGGAAACACGGATTCGGAAGATCGAAATCCGGGTGCTGGGCGGCCGGAATGGCACCTACCGTCAGGCAGCGCGGTTACCGTGGGTCAGCCCTCGCGCCCCGAGCCCGGGTACCGTCCGGCTCGCCTCCGTCTGTGCGGGGGCGAGCAGTTGAACAAGCGGCACTCATTGGTCCGCGAGGCGGTGGGTGGTGTGGCGGCCCCTGTACAGGTCACCACACGTCGGGCCTTCCGGGGACGTTTCGGAAGGCCCGATGTGAAGTGCGGATTGTTGACGAACCCTTGGCTCGACACTCAGCGCTTCGGATGGTTGAACCCATTCCGGTCGGCCGAAGTCCGCCACGGTGCCGAGAATGCCGACGGCCGTTATTTCCGCCCGGTCACGAACCAGCGGGCGGGCAATTCGATACGTCTGCCGTCCGAGTGGAAATCCTCCATCGCCAGGTCGATGTCGCCCTCGGCGAACAACTCCAGGCCCGCCGCCCGCAGCAGTTCCCGCACCTCGTCGTCGGCGACCTCCGCGGGCCGCAGCCCATGGGCGAACACCCGCTGGAGTTTGCGCGACGGCCCGCCCGGCCGGCCCGCCGCCTCCTGGAGCACCTCCTTGGCCCGCCCCCGCAGTTCGGCCACGAAGCCCCGCCCCCTGACGCCGACCAGCTCGGCCACCGCCTCCGCGACGGCCATCCGGTCCTGCGGGTCGCTCTGGTGGATCACGGCGCGCATATAGACGTTGCAGTCCCCGAGCCGCCCGTGGAGGGCGCGGACGGCCTCCGTGTCCACCAGGTCGAGCTGCTCGAACGCGGGGCTCCCGGCCCCGGCGGCCCCGTTCGAGCGCCGTGCGTGCTCCACCGCGGCCCGCGAGAGGTCCACGCCGAGCGCGCGAGGAAAGCGGGTGGCCAGGAAACGGGTCTGGGTGCCATTGCCGCAGCCGAGGTCGACGATCGGCAGCGCGGGGTCCAGATACGGTTCGAGGAGCGCCAGATGGGGCGCTGCCGTCAGGGCCGGGTCCGAATCCCAGATCACCTCGCCCGGGACGTCGGAGGTCTCCTCCCAGAAACCTTCCCAGGCCTTGCTGTACTGGTCCGACACGCTCATGGGTGCTCCCGATGCCGAGGGCGACGACTCGTCACGATCTTGACTACCGCCGTCACCGGTCCCGGGCAAGACCGCCCGGCCCGCTTTCACCCGGCCGGGGACCGCCGTGGCGGGCGCAGCAGCGCCTGCTCGCACCAGACCGTCTTGCCCCGCCCCGAGTGGCTCGCGCCCCATGCCCGGGCGAGGGCGCCCACCACCCGCAGACCCCGGCCGAATTCGTCGCCGGCGTCCGTGCTCAGCAGCGCGGGCAGCGTGTGGTCGTCGTCGGTGACCTCGCAGAGCAGTACGTCGGTCCGCACCAGCCGGAGCCCGATGCGGTCCGTCCGGGCGTGCCGTACGGCGTTGCCGACGATCTCGCCGACGAGGATCTCGGCGGTCTCCACGGCCTCCCGCAGTCCCCACTCCGTCAGCCGGTCCCGGACGAGCCGCCGGGCCCGGGCCGCCTCGCGCGGATCCGCCTCCAGCTCCCACTCCGCGACGTCCTCGGGCGGGATGCCGTTGAGCCGGGCCATCAGCAGGGCCACGTCGTCCTTGCGTCCGTCACCCCTGTTGAGGGCCCGGATGATGGTGTCGCAGGCGTCGTCCATGGAGGCCGCCGGATGGGCGGCGGACTCGCACAGGGCCGCGAGGCCGGTGCCGATGTCCTGCCCGCGCACCTCCACCAGGCCGTCCGTGCACAGCACGAGCCGGTCACCGGGCGCCACCCGGACCGTCGCCGCCTCGAACGGCACTCCGCCCACGCCTATGGGCGCGCCCGTGGGCAGGTCCAGCAGCATGCTGCGGCCGTCCTCGGCCCGTACCAGGACGGGCGGGATGTGGCCGGCGTTGGCGAGGGTCAGCTCGGAGCGGATGGGGTCGTAGACGGCGTAGAGACAGGTGGCGAGATAGTGCTCGCCGAGGCGTTGCGCGATGCCGTCCAGATTGCGCAGCAGCTGCTCGGGCGGCAGGTCGAGGGCGGCCATGGTCTGTACGGCGGTGCGCAACTGGCCCATCATGGCCGCCGAGTTGAGGCCGTGACCCATGACGTCGCCGACGACGAGCGCCGTGCGGGAGCCGGGCAGTTTGACGCTGTCGAACCAGTCGCCGCCGACCCGGCCGAGGCGGGTTCCCGGCAGATAGCGGGTGGCGGTGTCACAGCCGGCCATGCGCGGGTCGAGCCGCGGCAGCATGCTGTCCTGGAGGGTGTCGGCGACGTTCTCCTGGTAGGTGTACATGCGGGCGTTGTCGAGGACGAGCCCGGCGCGGGCGGCGAGTTCGGCGCCGGTCGTGCGGTCCATGTCGTCGAACGGCTCGCGCCCGGCGCGGCGCATCAGGACCATGAAGCCGAGCACCACGTCGCGGGCCTTGAGGGGCACGATGAGCATGGACCGGCCGTTGATCAGCGGGCGCAGGTCGCGCTTCTCGAACCGGCCGGAGATGCGGTTGCCCATCTCCTCGCTGACGTGGGGGATCAGCACCGGCTCGCCGCTGACCATGCACCGGAAGAACGGGGTGTGCTCGGGGAAGGCGATGGCCTCGCCGACCGGCACCGTGTCGTCCCAGCGGCCGGGCTCGTCGTTGTGCTCGACCCAGACGCGGTGCCAGACGGTGGTGACGTCGGGCGGGCCGTCGGGGAAGCCCTCCCCCGCCAGGACGGCGGCCCGCAGGTGGGTGCCGGCGAAGTCGGTGAAGCGGGGCACGGCGGCGCTGGTGACCTCGCGGATCGTGCGTTCCAGATCGAGGGAGGTGCCGATGCGGCCGCTGACCTCGTTGAGGAACTCCAGCCGCTCGCGCACGGCTGCGTATTCGAGGTCCTCGGCCCCGTCGAACTCTTCGGTCGGGTCGAACCCTTCGGTTCCGTCGGCGCCTTCGGGCTCCCCGGCCGGGCCCGAGCCCGCCCGCGGGTCCGGGATCCGGCCGTTGGCCGCCGGTAACCCGCGCCGGCGCCGGGCACGCCGCTCCAGGTACTTGGGCGTGCCCCAGTCGGGGGTCACGGGGACCCGCTCGGACCGGATCGTCTCCAGGGCGGGGTAGCCCAGTTCCAGCATTTGCTCGACGATGCGGCCGCTCGTCGTGGGGCCCATGCTGGGCAGGATGTCCGGCAGCCGGTCGACGAGGTCGTCCGCGCCGGGGAAGTCGGTGTGCGGGGCGAAGCAGGGGGCCACCCGCTCCGCCTCGCCGCCGGGCAGCCGTGCGGCGTCCGCGGCGAGCACCAGCAGCCGCTCCGGCCCGGGTCCGGCCAGCGGGTACGCCCACCACAGCACGTCGAGCGGGCCGCGCCCGGGGTCGGCGAGACGGGCCCGCCCGGCCCTCGGATAGCCGGGTGCCGCGTCGGTGCCGGCCGACGGGGCCTCGTCCCAGTCGAGGGAGTCGTACGCGGCGTAGCCCTGGAAGCCGTCGGCGCCGGGCAGGGCACCGTGCACGGGCAGCAGGTCGGTGGCGGCGCTGCCGACGGCCTCCTGCCGGGTGTGCCCGAACAGCCTGCGGGCGCCGGTGCTCCAGTGGGTCACCGACCCCGCGGAGTCCACGACGACGACCGCGAGCGGAAGCCGCCCGAGGGAGGCTCCCCGCTGTGCGAAGGCGGGCTCTGACGTGCCACGGTCCATGAGCGGTTGCTCCTTCGTACGCGTACGCAAGATCTGCGCCACCACTACCACGGTAGGCCCCGGGCGGGGCCGGGCGCGGTCCATTGGCGGAATCCGTCGTGCGCCGGTGCGTGCGCGTGCCCCGGCGCGCGCGTCCATCGCCCCGGCCGGCGCCCGGCCGGGGCCAACCCCCTAGTCGGCGTAGCCGAGTTGCAGGTCGCGCTCGGTCCGGCCGCCGCCGGCGATCTGGAGGACGGTGGCGACGGGCGGGTAGCCGGTGGCGACGACCGTGTACTCGCCCGCGGAGAGGTCGACGAAGCGGAACGCCCCGTCCGCGCCGGTCGTGGCGGTGTCCACCACGTTGCCCCCGGCGTCGAGGAGGGTCACCCGGGCGTCCTCGACGGGCCGCCCGGCCCCGGCCCGTACGGTCCCGCGCAGCACGGCGCCGCCCGCGAGCTCGATGTCCTGCCGGGTCTCGCGGGCGGACTGGACGGTGACCGGCAGCGCGGCGGGGCGGAAGGCGGGGGCGCTGGCGGCGAGGGTGTACTCGCCCGAGACCAACTCGCTGATGAGGTAGTCGCCTTCGCGCCCGCTGCGGGTGGAGGCGACGACCTCGCCGTGCACATTGGTCAGGGTGACCATGGCCTCGCGCACGGGGGTGCCGTCGCCGGTGCGCACGGTGCCGGCCAGCCGCCCGGCGCCGCCGAGGACGACGTCGAGCTCGACCGGCCGTTCGCCGACGGTGACCGTGACGGCCTGCGGCTGGTGGCCGCCGGCGGCGGCGATGAGGACGTAGGCGCCGGTGCCGGGTGTGCTCAGCGCGTACCGCCCGTCCTCACCCGTCGCGCCGCGGCCGATCTGGCGGCCCTGGACGTCGATGAGGGTGAGGGCGGCGCGGGGCACCGTGGTGCCGTCGGGGTGCTGGACGGTTCCGGTGACGGGGACGCCCGCGGTCGGTGGCGCCGGTTCGCCGGCCGAAGGCAGCGCGGCGGCTCGGGGGGACGGGACGACGGGGGCCTCGGGGGCGTTGTGGGACACCAGTGGTTTCTCTTTCAGCAGGAAGGCGAGCAGGAAGCCCACGATGAGGACCGGCACGAGGTAGAGGAAGACCCGCGGCATGGCCTCGGCGTAGGCCCGGACGTAGCCGTCGCGCAGGGCGGCCGGCAGGGCGTGCACCAGCTGCGGGGGGAGGGAGTCGGACGGCGGGAGGGCGGCGTCTCCGGGCAGTTCGCCCGCGAGGCGGTCGGCGAGCCGGCGGGCGAAGAGGGTGCCGAAGACGGCGGTGCCGGCGAACCCGCCGATCTGCAGGAAGTAGGCGTGGGCGCCGGTGGCCGCGCCGAGGTCGGCCGGGTGCGCGGAGTTCTGCACGGCCAGGACGAGGACCGGCAGGAGCATGCCGATGCCGAGGCCGAGGACACCCGTCCAGAGGCTGTAGGCCGCTCGGCCGGTGCCGGCGTCGAGGTGGGAGAGCGGATACATGCCCACGGCGGTCAGGGCGCAGCCGAGGACGGGGAGGAGCGTGCGGCGTCCTGTGCGGTCGGCGAAGTGGCTCGCCACCGGCGAGGCGAGGGCGATGCCGCACATCAGCGGCAGCATCAGCAGTCCGGACGTGGTGACGCCGACACCGTCGGCCATCCGCAGATACGTCGGCAGACAGCTCGCGGCGCCCACGAGGGCGGCGCCGACGAACGCGCCGAGGAGCGCGTTGACGATGAAGGCCCGGTCACGGAAGAGGTGCGGTGGGATAATCGGTTCTGCTGCGTAGAACTCGACCACGAAGAAGAGCAGTGCGGTGCCCAGCGCACCCGCCCCGAGGCCGAGGACGACGTGGGAACTCCACGCGTATACGGTGCCGCACCACGTGGCCAGCAGCACCAGACAGGTCGAGGACGTCAGCAGCAGCAGTGCCCCGAGGACGTCGAAGCGCGCCCGGCGCGGCGGCCGGGGCAGCTTGAGGGCGAACGCGACGAACGCGAGCGCGAGCAGGCCGAGGGGGACGTTGCCGTAGAAGCACCAGCGCCAGGAGGCGTGGTCGGCGAGGCAGCCGCCGAGCAGCGGTCCGGCGACGACGGCGGTCGCGTAGGCGGCGCTGATGACGCCCAGGAAGCGGCCGCGCTCACGGGGCGGGACGAGGTCGGCGATGATCGCCAGGGCCCCGATCAGCAACCCGCCGCCGCCGATGCCCTGGAGCGCGCGGAAGGCGATGAGCTGCTCCATCGTGCGGGAGGCGCCGGCCAGCGCGGAGCCGATGACGAAGACGACGATCGCGAAGAGGAAGACGCTCTTGCGGCCGAGGAGATCGCCGAGTTTGCCGTGGAGGGGCAGTACGACCGTGAAGGCCAGCAGATAGGACGTCACGGCCCAGGACATGCCGCCGAGGCCGGGCAGTTCGCCGACGATCTTCGGCAGGGCGGTGGCCACGACGGTCTGGCCGAGCGCCGCGAGGAGCAGCGTGAGCAGCAGACCGGTGAGGACGAGACGGACCCGGACGGGGCCGGGGCACGGTGCGCAGACGGCCGGCGCGGGTTCGGCGGCGGGCAGGGCGAGCGGTTCCTCGCTCTTCACCACGATGGTCTCGAAGGTGGTCACGCCCACGTACGTCTCCCCTCGTCGCGCCTGCGTCGCCGCCCATTTCTCGCATTACGCGACAACGGCGAGCAAGCGCGACGATTGGCCGGAGAGGGCCCAAGAGGGGTGCCTGTGCGGCTTTCGTGCCGGTCGGAGGCGTACAGCACGTTGAGGTGCTGCTATGAAAACCACTCGAATCGGTGAGCGCGAACCGGGCGGGGTCCGGTCATTTCCGCAGACCGCCCGCCGCCGGGCACCCCTGGTCCGCTACTTCTTGACCTCGGCCTCGAGGTTGTCGAGGACGGCGTCGTAGATCCGGCCGAGCCCCTTGGGCGCGAAGGCCCGCTCGAAGAAGCCGCCGATGCCGCCCGCGCCCTGCCAGACCGTGCTGACCACGACGTTGGCCTTGCCCTCGCCGGCCGGGGTGACGGTCCAGGTGGTGACCATGGAGGAGTTGAGGTCCTTCTCGACCAGCTGTCCGGTGGTCGGCTCGGTGACCTCCAGCAGGCAGTCGCGGACGCGCTTGCTGGTGGCCTGGAGCTTCCAGTGCACCTGGGTGCCCTCGCCGTCGCCGCCCTTGCGCACCTCGTACTCGCTGAAGTGCTCGGGCAGCAGCTTGGCGCGGGTGCCGGTGTAGTCCGCCAGCGCGTCGAACACCTCCTCCGGGTCCGCCGCGATGATCCGCTCCGTGGTGGCCTCGACCTGGCCCATGACTTGTCCTCCCGGACGTCGTGCTTGGCATACCTGCCTGTGCGGCAAAGCCAACCATCATCGCCACACCCGCCCAAATCCGGGGCGGGTCGCCGGTGGCGAACGTGTGTGCCGCTCTCGCACGGGCTCGTTCTACCGCCTGCGGCGGCAGGCGCCTCCCGCCTGGCCGGCGGATCCTCGGCTACCGGCCCGTCTTGCCGCCTGCGGCGGCGGGCGCCCTGCGGGCACGTCCTCAATCGCCGGACGGGCTTATATAAGCCCGTCCGGCGATTGAGGACACAGCACAGCAGCCCGTCCGGCGATTGAGGACACAGCCGCGCAGCGGAGGTGCACCCGCCACGACCCGCAGCCGAACGACCCGCCGACCAGACTCACCCCCCGCGAACACGGGCCAGCGCCTCGTCGGCCAGCGAGCGCAGCCGGTCATGGGACCGCGCGGCGAGGAGCACGCGCGTGGCGCGGTCGTCGCCGAGGGCGCTCAGGCCTTCGACGCAGGCCCTGGCCACCGGCCAGCAGTGGTCCGGGGCGGCCAGCAGCCGCTCCAGTGTGGACAGCAGGGCGGGCACGGACTCGGGGGCGCGCAGCTCGGTGAGCAGCCGGACGGGGTGCAGGGCGTAGGCGGTGCGCAGCGGATTGGTGGCGAGGGCGGCGGCGGCGCGGGCGGTGCGGGGGTCGCGGAGCCGGCCGAGGACGTGGGCGGCGGTCGCGCAGCGCACGGGTTCGCGGTAGTTGAGGAGGAGGACGAGGGTCTCGAAGGCGCGGCGGTCGCCCTGGACACCGAGGGTGAAGGCGGCGATCTCACGGGCCCACAGCGGCTGTTCGCCGGCCACCAGGATGCCGGCGAGCCGGTCGGCCCGGTCGGCAGCCGCCGGGGCACCGGGGGCCGGGCCGCCGTCGACGGCGAGTTCGAGCAGCCGCTCGTAGGCCGTGAATTCGGCCGGGGAGACCAGTTCGGCCCGTACCCGCCTCAGCAGTGCGCGGAATTCGTCTTCCATGTACCGCTCTCCTCCCCGAGTGGCCCAGACCACATGGTAAGTGGCGCGCATGCCCTCTGGCGCTCTTGGTTACCGGTGGGTTAATCTCCCGGACAAGAGCAGCACACCTGCTCGGCGGCCTGGTGACGCAGCCGCCGCAGCGGCTTCAGCGCTCTCGTTCAGCACTCTCGATGGCGGTTCGTCGGTTCGGCGCTTCGAGTACGGCACGGCCCCGGGACAGGGCCGGCCGGTCGCACAACTCCCTTTCCGTGGACGTTCCTTACCGTGCCCGGAAAATCCTCAGTCGCCGCAGCCCGGCCAGGGGCCCCTCCTTCGACATTCCCCTGCGCGCCGGGAACACATCCTGGAGTCTCGCGATGGACCGTACGTCCAGCCCTGAGCCGTCCCCTCTGTCCCCCTCCTCTCCCCTGCCCGCGCCCCGGCTGGGGACCGTCGCCGTGATCGGCCTCGGCACCATGGGCACCGGCATCGCCGAGGTGCTGGTGCTGGCCGGCCGCGAGGTCGTCGGCATCGACATCCGTGAGGCCGCCGCCGTGCAGGCCACGGCCGCCCTCGACGCGGCCACCGCCCGCGCGGTGCGGCGCGAGCGGATCACCGAGGCGGAGCGGCGGGCCGCGCTGGCCCGCTTCCGCACCTCCCGCGAGCTGGGCGCCGCCGCCGACGCCGATCTGGTGATCGAGGTCGTGCCGGAGGACTACGCCCTCAAGCACGACGTCTTCACCGCGCTCGACGCGATCGTGCGGCCCGACACCATCCTGGCGACCGGCACCAACGCCCTGTCGGTGACCCGCCTCGCCGCCGACTCCGCGCGCCCCGAGCGCGTGCTCGGGCTGCACTTCTTCAATCCGGCGCCGGCGATGAAGCTGGTCGAGATCGTCTCCTCGGTGCTCACAGCGCCGGCCGCCGTCACCGCCGTCACCGATCTCGCCCGCGAGCTGGGCAAGGAGCCGGTCGCGGTCGGCGACCGGCCGGGCTTCGTGGCCGACGGGCTGCTGTTCGGCTACCTCAACCAGGCGGCCGCGATGTACGAGGCGCGGTACGCCACCCGCGAGGACATCGACGCGGCGATGAAGCTGGGCTGCGGCCTGCCGATGGGTCCGCTCGCGCTGCTGGACCTGATCGGCATCGACACCGCCCGTACGGTCCTGGAGGCGATGTACACCGCTTCCCACGACCGGTTGCACGCTCCCGCGCCGATCCTCGGCCAGCTCGCCGAGGCCGGGCTGACCGGCCGCAAGTCGGGCCGCGGCTTCTATACGTACGAGACGCCCGGCTCGGCCACCGTCGTCGCGGACGCGCAGACCCCGGGCACCCGGCACGAGACGGCGGGCGCGCAGGTGGTGACCTCGGTCGGGGTCGCCGGTTCCGGGACGATGGCCAGCGGCATCGCCGAGGTGTTCGCCAAGGCCGGCTTCGCGGTGGTGCTCGCGGCGCGCTCGCCGGAGAAGGCCGAGGCGGCAAAGGCCCGGGTCGCGAAGTCCCTCGCCCGTTCGGTGGACAAGGGCCGGCTGACGGCCGGGGCGCGGGACGCGGCCCTCGCGGCGATCACCCCGGCGGGCTCGCTCGACGCGTTCGCGGAGGTCGATCTGGCGGTCGAGGCGGTCGCCGAGGACCTGGCGGTCAAGCAGCAGCTCTTCGCGGCGCTCGACAAGATCTGCAAGCCGGGCGCGGTGCTGGCCACGACCACCTCCTCGCTGCCCGTCATCGCCTGCGCCCGGGCCACCGCGCGCCCGCAGGACGTGGTCGGCATGCACTTCTTCAACCCGGCGCCGGCGATGAAGCTGGTCGAGGTGGTCCGTACGGTGCTGACCTCCGACGAGGCGCACGCCACCGTCCGCGCGGTGTGCGCCGCGGTCCGCAAGCACCCGGTGGACTGCGGGGACCGGGCCGGGTTCATCGTCAACGCGCTGTTGTTCCCCTACCTCAACAACGCGATCAAGATGGTGCAGGAGCACTACGCGACGCTGGACGACATCGACGCGGCGATGAAGCTCGGCGGCGGCTATCCGATGGGGCCCTTCGAACTGCTCGACGTCGTGGGCCTCGATGTCTCCCTGGCCATCGAGAAGGTGCTGCACCGCGAGTTCCGTGACCCGGGGCTGGCGCCCGCGCCGCTGTTGGAGCACCTGGTGGCGGCGGGCTGCCTGGGACGCAAGACGGGCCGCGGCTTCCGTGAGTACGCCCGGCGCTGATCCGGCCGTGCCCGATCAGGGGGTGGGGTGGGGCGGACTGCTCGAACCGGCCGGCAGTCCGCCCCGGCACAGCCGTACGGACGCGTGTTACGTTCCCCACATGTCCCAGCCCGTAAAGCCCGCTCGACCGTCGCGCCCGGCCAAGAAGGGGTCACCGGAAGGCTCCGAGAGCACCGGCACCCGCCGTGCCGCCGCCCAGCGACTCACCATGCGCCGCAAACTCGCGGCGGCCGCCATGGAGTTGTTCGCGACGAAGGGCTACGAGGCGACGACCGTCGACGAGATCGCGGCCGCGGCCGGTGTCGCCCGCCGCACCTTCTTCCGCCACTTCCGTTCCAAGGAAGAGGCCATCTTCCCCGACCACGACGACACGCTCGTACGGGCCGCGGGGGTGCTGGACGCCGCGCCGCCGCAGGAGAACCCGCTGGACACCGTCTGCCGGGGCATCAAGGAGGTCATGCGGATGTACGCGGCCTCCCCCGCCGTGTCCGTCGAGCGCTACCGCCTCACCCGCGAGGTGCCCGCCCTGCGGGAGCGCGAGATCGCCTCGGTGGCCCGCTACGAACGGCTGTTCACCCGGTACCTTCTCGGCCATTTCGACGAGGGCGCCCACCACGTGGGCGACGACGATCCGCTGCTCGCCGAGGTCGCCGCCTCGGCCGTGGTCACCGCGCACAACCACGTGCTGCGCCGCTGGCTGCGCGGCGGCGGTGAGGGCGATGTGGAGGCCCAGCTCGATCACGCCTTCGCCATCGTGCGGGACACCTTCGGCTCGGGCATCGGCGCCGGGCGCACCACCTCGGCCGGCACCCCGGCGAGCGGGCCGGCCGCGACGGCGCGGACCGCGGGCGCCGAGGGCGAGGTGCTGGTCACGGTGGCCCGTACGGACGCCCCGCTCGACGAGGTGATGCGCGCGATCGAGAAGGCGCTCAAGAAGAAGAACTGACGCGCTTTCCCGCACACCCGTCCCGCACCCCGTTCCCGCACTTCCGCCCGGATAGTCACAGCGGGCATTTCCGTCTCAATCACCACAAAGGCCGCCCTTCGGGGCGGCCTTTGCCGGTGGTGGCGTCGCCTGTAGTTGCTCATACGTGCCCTGCGGATGACATCTGAGAGAAATTGTTGGCACCCAGTGTCTTGTCCAGTGGCACGCGGTGCCATACCTTGTGGGTGTCCGGGCGGCCGGCGCGTCTGACACAACCGTCGCGCGTCGGCTGTCCCCACAAGCACCTTGTGCGCCCGGACGCCTGCGTCACAGGCTCCCCAGTCACCGCTGGGCGATACCGCAAGCGCTCACCCGCGCAGCCGAGCACCACCCGCCGAACCGACGGCACCGCCTCTGCACCACCCCCGACGTTCCCTCAAGCCGTTCCCACGACGTGCTTCGCCGGAGGCCACACCGTGAACCACATACTGGACGCGATTCTCGCGTCGACAGCGTCCGACAGCGGCTCCGCCGCGGTCACAGCCGAAGACTTCGCCGCCCTGCCCCTCCCCGAGTCCTACCGCGCGGTGACCGTGCACAAGGACGAGGCCGAGATGTTCGCCGGCCTCTCCACCCGGGAGAAGGATCCGCGCAAGTCCCTGCACGTCGAAGAGGTGCCGGTGCCCGAACTGGGCCCGGGCGAGGCCCTGGTGGCCGTCATGGCCAGCTCGGTGAACTACAACTCCGTCTGGACCTCGATCTTCGAGCCCGTCTCCACCTTCGCCTTCCTCGAGCGCTACGGGAAGCTGTCCCCGCTCGCCAAGCGGCACGACCTGCCGTACCACGTCATCGGCTCCGACCTGGCGGGCGTGGTGCTGCGCACCGGTCCCGGCGTCAACGCCTGGAAGCCCGGGGACGAGGTCGTCGCGCACTGCCTGTCCGTCGAGCTGGAGTCCGCCGACGGGCACAACGACACGATGCTCGACCCCGAGCAGCGCATCTGGGGCTTCGAGACCAACTTCGGCGGTCTGGCCGAGATCGCGCTCGTGAAGTCCAACCAGCTGATGCCCAAGCCCCGCCACCTCAGCTGGGAGGAGGCCGCGGCCCCCGGGCTGGTCAACTCGACCGCGTACCGGCAGCTCGTCTCCCGCAACGGCGCCGGGATGAAGCAGGGCGACAACGTCCTGATCTGGGGCGCGAGCGGTGGACTCGGCAGCTACGCCACGCAGTTCGCGCTGGCCGGTGGCGCCAATCCGATCTGCGTGGTCTCCAGCCCGGAGAAGGCCGCGATCTGCCGGGCCATGGGCGCCGAGGCGGTCATCGACCGCAACGCCGAGGGCTACCGGTTCTGGAAGGACGAGCACCACCAGGACCAGCGCGAGTGGAAGCGCTTCGGCAAGCGCATCCGCGAACTGACCGGTGGCGAGGACGTCGACATCGTCTTCGAGCACCCGGGCCGCGAGACCTTCGGCGCGTCGGTGTACGTCACCCGCAAGGGCGGCACGATCGTCACCTGCGCCTCGACGTCGGGCTACAACCACGAGTACGACAACCGCTACTTGTGGATGTCGCTGAAGAAGATCGTGGGCTCGCACTTCGCCAACTACCGCGAGGCGTGGGAGGCCAACCGCCTCATCGCCAAGGGGAAGATCCACCCCACCCTCTCCAGGACCTACACCCTGGCGGAGACCGGGCAGGCCGCGTACGACGTGCACCGCAACCTCCACCAGGGCAAGGTCGGCGTGCTCGCGCTGGCTCCCGAGGAGGGCATGGGCGTGCGCGACCCGGAGATGCGTGAACAGCACATCGAAGCCATCAACCGCTTCAGGAACGTCTGAACCCCGCACAGCCGAATCCGCGCCGTCCGATCATCGAAAGCCGAACACCACATGACTGAGCGTCAGAAGGATCGTCCGTGGCTGATGCGGACCTACGCCGGGCACTCCACGGCCGAGGCGTCCAATCAGCTCTACCGACGCAACCTCGCCAAGGGCCAGACCGGTCTGTCGGTCGCGTTCGACCTCCCGACGCAGACCGGTTACGACCCCGACCACATCCTCGCCCGCGGTGAGGTCGGGCGGGTCGGGGTGCCGGTCTCCCACCTCGGGGACATGCGGCGGCTGTTCCAGGACATCCCGCTGGAGCAGATGAACACCTCCATGACCATCAACGCCACGGCCATGTGGCTGCTGGCGATGTACCAGGTGGTCGCGGAGGAGCAGGGCGCCGACATCACCAAGCTCTCCGGGACGACGCAGAACGACATCGTCAAGGAGTACCTCTCGCGCGGGACGCACGTCTTCCCGCCGGGTCCGAGCCTCCGGCTGACCACGGACATGATCACCTACACGGTGAACCACATCCCCAAGTGGAACCCGATCAACATCTGCAGCTACCACCTGCAGGAGGCCGGGGCCACACCGGTCCAGGAGATCTCGTACGCGATGTCCACGGCGATCGCCGTGCTCGACGCGGTGTTCGCCTCCGGCCAGGTCCCCGAGGAGCGCAAGGGCGATGTCGTCGCCCGGATCTCGTTCTTCGTCAACGCCGGGGTCCGGTTCGTCGAGGAGATGTGCAAGATGCGCGCCTTCGGCCGCATCTGGGATCAGATCACCCGGGAGCGGTACGGCATCGAGAACCCCAAGCAGCGCCGCTTCCGCTACGGCGTCCAGGTCAACTCCCTGGGGCTGACCGAGGCGCAGCCGGAGAACAACGTCCAGCGCATCGTCCTGGAGATGCTGGCCGTCACCCTCTCCAAGGACGCCCGCGCCCGGGCCGTCCAGCTGCCCGCCTGGAACGAGGCGCTGGGCCTGCCGCGCCCCTGGGACCAGCAGTGGTCCCTGCGCATCCAGCAGGTCCTCGCGCACGAGAGCGATCTGCTGGAGTACGAGGACATCTTCGCCGGGTCGCACGTCGTCGAGGCCAAGGTGGCGGCGCTGGTCACCGAGTGCCTGGCGGAAATGGCGCGGATCGAGGAGATGGGCGGCGCAATGGCGGCCGTCGAGTCCGGCTATCTGAAGTCCCGGCTGGTCTCCTCGCACGCCGAGCGGCGGGCCCGGATCGAGGCCGGCGAGGAGAAGATCGTCGGGGTCAACTGCTACGAGTCCACCGAGCCCAACCCGCTCACCGCCGACCTCGACGCCGCGATCATGACGGTCGACCCGGCGAACGAGGCGCGCGTGGTCGCGGGCCTGCACTCCTGGCGCGACAACCGCGACGAGGGCCGGGCGCAGGAGTCGCTGTCGGCGCTGAAGAAGGCGGCGGCGGGCTCGGAGAACCTGATGACGGCCACGCTGGAGTGCGTACGCGCCGGTGTGACGACCGGGGAGTGGTCCTGGGCCCTGCGGGACGTCTTCGGCGAGTTCCGGGCCCCTACGGGCGTCAGCAGCGCCCCGGTGGCGGTCACCGCCGAGGCCGGCACCCCGCTCGCCGCGGTCCGCGAGAAGGTCGCCCGGACCGCCGACGAGCTGGGCAGCGGCAAGCTGCGCCTGCTGGTGGGCAAGCCGGGCCTGGACGGGCACTCCAACGGCGCCGAGCAGATCGCCGTACGGGCGCGTGACGCCGGCTTCGAGGTGGTCTACCAGGGCATCCGGCTCACTCCGGAGCAGATCGTCTCGGCGGCCGTCGCCGAGGACGTGCACTGCGTGGGCCTGTCGATCCTCTCCGGCTCGCACGCCGAGCTGGTGCCGGACGTCCTGGCCCGGCTGCGGGCCACCGGCGCCGACGACATGCCCGTGATCGTCGGTGGCATCATCCCCTCGGCCGACGCCACCGCCCTGCGGGCGGCCGGTGTCGCGGCCGTCTTCACACCCAAGGACTTCGGAATCACGGAGATCATCGGCCGTATCGTCGACGAGATCCGGAAAGCGAACAAGCTCGACCCTCTGGAGGTCTCCGCATGACTGGTATTGCCGCCGGCCCCGTCAACCGCCTGCGTCCGCGCCGCTCCTGCCTCGCCGTCCCCGGCAGCAACCCGCGCTTCCTGGAGAAGGCCCAGGGCCTGCCCGCCGACCAGGTCTTCCTGGACCTGGAGGACGCCTGCGCCCCACTGGCCAAGGAGGGCGCCCGGCACACGATCGTCGACGCGCTCAACAACGGCGACTGGACGGGCAAGACCAGGGTCGTCCGGGTCAACGACTGGACCACGCACTGGACGTACCGGGACGTCATCACCGTCGTCGAGGGGGCCGGGCCGAACCTCGACTGCATCATGCTGCCGAAGGTGCAGGACGCCCAGCAGATCGTCTCCCTCGACCTGCTGCTGACGCAGATCGAGAAGACCATGGGCTTCGAGGTCGGCCGCATCGGCATCGAGGCGCAGATCGAGAACGCCAAGGGCCTGGTGAACGTCGACGACATCGCCGCCGCCTCGCCGCGCCTGGAGACCATCGTCTTCGGCCCGGCCGACTTCATGGCCTCCATCAACATGAAGTCCCTGGTCGTCGGCGAGCAGCCGCCCGGCTACTCCGCGGACGCCTACCACTACATCCTCATGCGGATCCTGATGGCGGCCCGCGCCAACGACCTCCAGGCGATCGACGGCCCGTACCTGCAGATCCGCAACGAGGACGGCTACCGCGAGGTCGCCGGGCGCGCGGCGGCGCTGGGCTTCGACGGCAAGTGGGTGCTCCACCCGGGCCAGGTCGAGCTGGCCAACGAGGTCTTCTCCCCCTCGCAGGAGGACTACGACCACGCCGAGCTGATCCTCGACGCGTACGACTACTGCACGTCCGAGGCCGGCGGCAAGAAGGGCTCGGCGATGCTCGGTGACGAGATGATCGACGAGGCCAGCCGGAAGATGGCGCTCGTCGTCGCGGGCAAGGGCCGCGCGGCCGGCATGACCCGTCACTCCAAGTTCGAGATCCCGGAGGCGTGAGCACCATGCAGTTCGGCCGCACCTTCGAGGAGTTCACCGTCGGCGATGTGTACAAGCACTGGCCCGGCAAGACGGTCACCGAATACGACGACCACCTTTTCTGTCTGCTCACGATGAATCATCACCCGCTGCACATGGATGCCAACTACGCGGAGAAGACGACCGATTTCGGCCGGAACGTCGTGGTGGGCAATTACATCTATTCGCTGCTGCTGGGCATGTCCGTCCCCGATGTCTCGGGCAAGGCCATCGCCAATCTGGAGGTCGAGTCGCTGAAGCACATCGCGCCGACCTTCCACGGCGACACGATCTACGGCGAGACGACCGTGCTGGACAAGACGCCGTCGAAGTCCAAGAGCGACCGCGGGATCGTCCACGTCGAGACCAAGGGCTACAAGCAGGACGGCACCGTCGTCTGCGTCTTCCGGCGCAAGGTGATGGTCCCCACCGCCACGTACATCAAGGAGCGCGGCGGGGAACAGCCCGGCCGCCCCGAGCCGATCGTCCGGGAGAAGTGAGATGGGCCGCCTCGCGCACACCGACGGGCTGACGGACATCCAGCGGGAAATCCTCGCCACCGTCCATGAATTCGTCGACAAAGAGATCATCCCGGTCGCGACCGAGCTGGAGCACCGGGACGAATACCCGACCCGCATAGTCGAGGGCCTCAAGGAACTCGGGCTGTTCGGCCTGATGATCCCGGAGGAGTACGGCGGCCTCGGTGAGTCCCTTCTCACATACGCCCTGTGCGTCGAGGAGATCGCCCGCGGCTGGATGAGCGTGTCCGGGATCATCAATACGCACTTCATCGTCGCGTACATGCTCAAGCAGCACGGCACTCAGGAGCAGCGGGAGTACTTCCTGCCGCGGATGGCCACGGGCGATGTCCGGGGCGCCTTCTCGATGTCGGAACCGGGCCTCGGCTCGGATGTGTCCGCAATCACATCCAAGGGTGTCCGCGACGGGGACGAGTACGTCCTGAACGGCCAGAAGATGTGGCTCACCAACGGCGGCTCCTCGACCCTGGTCGCGGTGCTGTGCCGGACGGACGAGGGCCACCCCGAGGGCACCGCCCCGCACAAGTCGATGACCACCTTCCTGATCGAGAAGGAGCCGGGATTCGGCCAGGTCAAGCCGGGGCTGACCATCCCCGGCAAGATCGACAAAATGGGCTACAAGGGCGTCGACACCACCGAGCTGATCATGGACGGACTGCGCGTTCCGGCCGATCGGGTGCTCGGCGGGGCCACCGGCCGGGGCTTCTACCAGATGATGGACGGCGTCGAGGTGGGGCGGGTGAACGTCGCGGCGCGTGGTTGCGGCGTCGCTCAGCGCGCGTTCGAGCTGGGTGTGTCCTACGCGCAGCAACGTCACACTTTCGGAAAACCGATCGCCCAACATCAGGCCATTCAATTCAAACTGGCCGAAATGGGGACAAAGGTCGAAGCGGCGCATGCGATGATGGTGAATGCGGCCCGGAAGAAGGACTCGGGTCAGCGCAACGACCTCGAAGCAGGAATGGCCAAGTACCTGGCCTCCGAGTACTGCAAGGAGGTAGTCGAAGACGCCTTCCGTATCCACGGCGGCTACGGCTTCTCCAAGGAGTACGAGATCGAGCGCCTCTACCGTGAGGCTCCGATGCTGCTGATCGGTGAAGGTACCGCCGAGATCCAGAAAATGATCATCGGCCGCCGACTACTCGAGGAGTACCGAATCCAGGGATAAATGTCCGGTTAGGGGTGTTTTGTTAGAGAAGAAGATCACACCCTGTCATCGGCGTTCGGCCACGGACTGGCCCTGGCGCTTGCCCAGTTGCCGCCCGCAACCGATACCATCCCCGGAAAGCCGCCGTCCCCCAATCGTTACGCGGCACCCTCCGCCACGAAGGTCATCCATGCCCCACAGCTCTTCCTCTGCACCACGCGGCCGCGTCCGCCTTGCGCGCGGAGCATCGCCGTGGCTCCTCCCGACCGTCGCCACCGCGGCGGTCAGCCTCACCCGCGCCCGGCGCTCCGGTCGCTGGGCGGCGCTGGCCGTGCCCACCACCGCGCTCGCGGCGGGCATGCTGTGGTTCTTCCGCGACCCCGAGCGCGAGATCACGCGCGGGCGAGTCATCTCCCCTGCCGACGGCGTGGTGCAGAGCATCATGCCGTGGAAGGACGGGCGCACCCGCGTCGCGATCTTCATGAGCCCGCTGAACGTCCACGTCAACCGCGCGCCGCTGGCCGGCACGGTGACGTCCGTGGAGCACATCCCCGGCGGGTTCATCCCGGCGTTCAACAAGGAGAGCGAGAACAACGAGCGCGTTGTCTGGCACTTCGACACCGAGCTCGGTGACATCGAGATGGTGCAGATCGCCGGCGCCGTCGCCCGTCGCATCGTTCCTTACGTGCCCCAGGACACGAAGGTGGAGCAGGGCGAACGGATCGGCCTGATCCGGTTCGGCTCGCGCGTCGACATCTACCTCCCGGAGGGTGTCGAGGTCGCGGTCGAGGTCGGCCAGGCCACCACGGCAGGGGTGACACGCCTTGACCGTGATTGATCCGGAGACACAGACCTCCTGGGTGCCCGAGGTGGAGGCCGACGACGACACGGACGACATGCCGCTGTCGACCCGGCTCTCAATAGCGGACACCCTCACGCTGGGTAACGCGATCTGTGGCTTCATGGCGGTGTACTTCACCACCACCGGCGTCCTCATCCCGCATCTGACGGGCAACGAGGACGGCGGCATGGCCCGCCACAGCGCGGCCACCGCGGTGATACTGATGCTCCTCGCATCGGTCTTCGACCTGTTCGACGGGCTCGTGGCGCGCAAGCTCCGCAGCTCGGCGATGGGCGCGGAGCTGGACAACCTCTCCGACCTGATCAGCTTCGGGCTGGCGCCCGCGTACTTCGTGGTCGTGTGGGGCATGGTCGCCGACGACGCGCACCAGCGGGTCTCGGCGGTGGCGGCGATCGTGGTGCTGCTCGCGGTCGTCCTGCGACTGGCGCGCTTCTCGTGCGTCCAGCTGCGGGACGGGATCTTCCAGGGGATGCCGAGCCCCTTCGGGGCGCTGACGGTGGTCTCGATCGTGCTCCTGGAGCTGCCCTTCATCCCGACGCTGCTGGCGATCGTGGGTGTGGCGTGGCTGATGGTGAGCCGGGTCGAGTACCCCAAGCCGCGGGGCCGCCTGGCGGTGGCGATGCTCAGCTGGATCATGCTCAGCATGGGCCTGCTGGCCGCGTGGGCCTTCGACGCCCCCGGCGGCGAGCTGCTCCTGCAGACCGGCTGTGCCCTCCAGGTCGTCCTCGGCGCGGTCATCCCGCTCTTCGCGACGGCCCGCCGGGTGAACACCTTCCGCGACAACCGCCGCGAGGCGCGAGCGGCTGCGCGGTAGGCGCGGTAGCGCTGTAGTAACCGAACAACGGCGTGGGCCCGGGCGATACGATCGCCCGGGCCCACGCCATTTGTCGTAGGAATTATGGCCCCCCTGGCCAGGGGCGGGGCGGATGCCGCCGCGGCCGCGGGGCGCGGGCCCCGCGCGGACGGGCGGCACTGCCCTGGCCGGGCAACTGATTCCCGCCGCGACGGCGAGCGACCACGCCCCTCGTGCCCGGCGGTGCCGAAACCGCTCCGCCCGTGGCGGTACCGGACCGTGACCGCGTGAGGCAGCGGACTGCCCAGGCCGGGCAACCCATCCCTGCCGCGACGGCGAACAACCACAGCCGCCGTGCCCGGCGGTGCCGAACCTGCCCGGCCCCTGGCGGTACCGGACCGTGACCGCGTGAGGCAGCGGACTGCCCTGGCCGGGCAACCCCATCCCACCGCGGCAGCGGAACCCGTTACGACAGGAAGTCGCGAGCGATCCGTTCCGCCGTGCGTTCCAGCAGGGACGCCGCCTCCGTCATGCAGCGGGTGGGGTCGGGGTCCAGGTCGGTCAGGGCGTAGGCGCGGCGGATGCCTGCGCGGCCCAGGGATTCCGGGGGGAGGGCCAGGCGGCCGCAGACCGCGATGACCTCCAGGCCCCGGGCGCGGGCCGCCGTCGCCACGCCCGCCGGGGCCTTGCCGTGCAGGGTCTGCTCGTCCAGGGAGCCCTCCCCCGTGATCACCAGGTCCGCCCGGTCCAGCGCCGCCTCGAAGCCCAGGACCTCCAGCATCACCTCGATGCCCGGCCGGAAGCGCGCGCCGAGGCCGACGAGCGCCCCGTAGCCGAGGCCGCCCGCGGCCCCCGCGCCCGGGGCGCGCGCGTACTCGGCCGCCTGGGGGCCGACGGCCTGCTCCAGGATCCACGCGTAGTGCGCGAGGGCCGTCTCCAGCTCCGCGACGTCACCCTCGTCGGCACCC
The DNA here is from genome assembly GCF_017876625.1 of Streptomyces syringium. NCBI lineage: Bacteria > Bacillati > Actinomycetota > Actinomycetes > Kitasatosporales > Streptomycetaceae > Streptomyces > Streptomyces syringium. Next base: position 6,187,977 of record NZ_JAGIOH010000001.1, on the reverse strand, counting down.
TTCTGCGGCGCGTAGACCGCCGCGGCACCGGTCGGCCCCGTCAGCGGGTTGTCGACGTCGCTCGCGAGGGTGACGACGGTCTGTGCAAGGCGCGGGTCCAGCCCGGAGAAGTCCGCGGTCACCAGCCCGGCCAGCGGCCCGCCGCCCGGGGTGAGCGGCTGCCCGTCCGCGGCGAGGAAGCGCGCGCCGAGCGCCGCGAGCATCCCGGCTCCGCCATCCGTGGTGGCGCTGCCGCCGACGCCGAGGACGATGCGCCGGGCGCCCGCGTCCAGCGCGGCCCGCAGCAGCTCGCCGGTGCCGTACGTGGTGGCCGTGAGCGGGGCCCGGACGCCTTCCGGGAGGTGCCGCAGGCCCGAGGCCTCGGCCATCTCCACCACGGCCGTCTCGCCGCGCAGCGCGTACGAGGCGTCGACCGGCGCCCCCAGCGGCCCGCTGACGTGCTTCTGGCGGCGCTCGAAGCCCGCCGCGAGGGCCGCCTCGACCGTGCCGTCCCCGCCGTCGGCGACCGGGAGCGCCTCGACGGTCAGTCCGGGCACCGCGCGCCGCAGTCCGGCCGTGACGTGCTCGGCGACCTGTACGGCCGTGAGCGAGCCCTTGAACTTGTCCGCGGCGATCAGCACCCGCGGAAGCGCACCCGCGGGCACGGGGCCCGGCGCCGTTGCGGCGTCCGTGTCCGCCGGCCGTCCCACCGAGGCGGTCATCGTCGGTCCCGGCCGGTCGTTCCCGTCCGTGCCGGTCGTCCTCGCAGCGTCTGCCACCTTGCATCCCCTGTTCTCCGGGCCTGCTCGCGCACAGGCAGTCGCGCCGCAGCGACCCTACCCGGCGGCATATGGCGTTGCCCATGCCCTCGGGCGGCGTGCCAGGCCGCCCAATTGGGACTGTCCCGGCCATAGTGGGGCGTCATGAGCACCGACGCATCCGAGTCGCCCGGCGGACCCCCGCCGTCCGGCCCGTCCGAGCCGCCCCGGGACCGGTCACAGGACGGCCCACCGCAGGACGGTCCCCCCGACCTCGCCGTCGTCGCCATCGGGGGCGCCGCGGTCCTGGCGGTGGTCGGCTGGGCGGCGCTCGGCAAGCACTCGTTCGACAGCGTGTCGTCGTCCGCCCTGCGCTGGGTGCTGTCGAACTTCGCCTGGCTGTTCGTGATCGCGGCCGATGTCTTCCTCGTGCTGTGCGTGGTCATCGCCGCGAGCCGGTTCGGCCGGATCCGGCTGGGCAAGGACGACGACCGGCCCGAATTCGGCAGCCTCGCCTGGATCGCGATGATGTTCAGCGCCGGCATGGGCATCGGCCTGATGTTCTACGGGGTCGGCGAGCCGCTCCAGCACTTCGTCTCCCCGCCGCCCGGCAGCGGTGTCCCCGCCGGGACCCCCGCCGCGGCCCGGACGGCGCTGGAATACTCGTTCTTCCACTGGACCCTGCACCCGTGGGCGATCTACGGAATGGCCGGCCTCGCCCTCGCCTACGCCGGCTTCCGCAAGGGCCGCGGCAACCGGCTCAGCTCGGCGTTCGTGCCGCTGCTCGGGCAGCGGCGGGCGGACGGCTGGCCGGGCCGGGCCATCGATCTGCTGGCCGTCTTCGCGACGGTGTTCGGGACGGCGACGAGCCTCGGCCTGGGCGCGCTCCAGGTGTCGAAGGGCCTGAACATCACGACCGGCGTCGAGGACTCCACCACCCTGGAGCTGATCATCATCGCGGGGCTGTCGGGCGCCTTCGTCCTGTCCGCCTTCTCCGGGCTGCACAAGGGCGTGAAGTGGCTGAGCACGATCAACATCATGCTCGCCGCGTGTCTGATGCTCTTCGTCTTCCTCCTCGGGCCCACGGTCAACATCCTCAACACCATCCCCGCGGCCACCGGCAGCTATCTGCACGACCTGCTGGTGCTGGCGACGCGCACGGGGGCGTTCACGGACTCGAAGTGGCTCGGCGCATGGACGATCTTCTACTGGGCGTGGTGGCTGTCGTGGGCCCCCTTCGTGGGCACGTTCATCGCCCGTATCTCGCGCGGCCGGACGATCCGCGAGTTCCTCGTCGGCGTCCTGCTCGTGCCCAGCGGTGCGACGGTGGTGTGGTTCTGCGTCATGGGCGGCAGCGCGCTGCGCCTGGACATGACCGGCGCGGCGGACATGGCGGGGACGGTCGCGGACGGCGCGGAGGCGTCGATGTTCGCGCTGCTGGACACCCTGCCGCTGGCCACGCTCGTGTCGTGGGTGGCGATGCTGCTGGTGATGACGTACTTCATCACCAGCGCGGACTCCGCGTCGCTGGTGATGGGCTCGCTCTCCAGCCGGGGCGCGCTGCACCCGCGCACCTGGCTCGTGGTGACCTGGGGGGTGCTCATGGCGGCGGTCGCCGCCGTGCTGCTGGTGGCCGGCGGGCTCGGCTCCCTGCAGTCGGCGACGATCCTGGTCGCGCTGCCGTTCGTGCTGGTGATGCTGGCGCTGTGCTGGTCGCTGCTGACGGAGCTGCGCACGGACCCGGGCGCGGGTCCCGCCCGCCATCACGCGGCGCACGGGCTGCGGGACGCGATGCGCACGATGATCGGCGAGGCGATCACCGAGCGGGGCCCGAACCGGCACCCCCGGCTGCGCCGGGTCGCGGAGAGCGTCCGCGGCCGCGACGACACCGAGGACGGCCCCCGGACCTGAGCCGCCTCAGAACAGCTCGTCCTGCACGGACGGTTGGGCCGCGCCGCGCTCGAAGTCCAGCAGCCGGCGCTTGCGGTTCAGGCCGCCGCCGTAGCCGGTGAGGCTGCCGTTCGCACCGATCACGCGGTGGCAGGGGACGATGATGCTGATGGGGTTCTTGCCGTTCGCGAGCCCGACCGCGCGGGAGGCGCCCGGTGCCCCGATGAGCTCCGCGAGTTCACCGTAGGAGAGCGTCTCGCCGAAGGCGATCTGCTGGAGACCGTCCCAGACGCGGCGTTGGAACGGGGTGCCGTCCTGGTGCAGCGGGAGGTCGAAGGTGGTGGCCGCGCCGGTGAAGTAGGCCTCCAGCTGGCGCTCCACCTCGGGGAAGGGCGTGCCGTCCCGCTCTCCGAAGGTCTCCACGGGCGGCTGGTGCCGGTGGTCGGTCATGTAGACACCCGACAGGAGGCCGTCGGTCGCGACGAGGGTGAGCGGGCCGTAGGGGCTGTCGATGACGGTGTGGACGCGAGTCATGGGAGCGTTCTCCGTTCGGGGTGGCGGATGGACAAGGGCGCGCCCTCGGCCGGTCAGGCCGCGGGCATACGGGCCGCCGCGTGGTCGTCGGCCGACCACAGGTACTGGACGGCGTACGCGCGCCAGGGCCGCCACGCGGCGGCGTGCCGGGTGAGCGCCCCGGGCGTGGCGGGCAGGCCCGCGGTGGCCGCGGCGCGCCGGACGCCGAGGTCCGTGGGGATGAAGGCGTCGGGGTCGCCGAGCGCCCGCATCGCGATGATCTCCGCCGTCCAGGGGCCGATGCCGGGCAGCGCGGTGAGGTGGGCGCGGGCCCGTTCCCAGTCGCTGCCGACGCCGAGGGCGAGCTCGCCGCTCGCGAGGGCCTCGGCGACGCGGACGACGGTGGCGCGGCGCCCGGTGGGCATGGCGAGGGCGGCGGGGTCCAGGCCGGCCAGCGCCTCGGCGGTGGGGAAGAGGTGGGTGAGGCCACCGTGCGGGGTGGCCAGCGGTTCGCCGTGCGCGAGGACGAGCCGGGCGGCGAGGGTGCGGGCGGCGGCGGTCGACACCTGCTGGCCGAGCACGGCCCGTACGGCGAACTCCTCGGCGTCCACCGTGCGGGGCACCCGCCGCCCCGGCGCCTTGTCGACCAGGGGGCCGAGCAGCGGATCGGTGCGCAGCAGCGAGTCGACGGCCTCCGGGTCGGCGTCCAGATCGAGGAGCCGGCGGCAGCGGCTGATGGCGCCCGCCAGGTCGCGCTGGTCGGAGAGGGCGAGCCGGCAGTCGATGTGGTCGGGGCGCGGGCGCAGCGCGACCGTGCCGTGCCCGTAGGGCAGCCGCAGGGTGCGGTGGTAGGCGCCGTCGCGCCACTCCTCGACGCCGGGTACGGCCGTCGCGGCGAGGTGGCCGAAGAGGTTGTCGGGGTTCAGGGGTGCCCGGAAGGGCAGACGGAGCGTCAGGACGCCGGGCGTGGCGGGCCGGGTCCCCCGGGCGGCGCGGGCGCGCAGCTCGGTGGGAGCGAGGGCGAAGACCTCCCGGACGGTCTCGTTGAAGGCCCTGATGGAGGCGAATCCGGCGGCGAAGGCGACGTCGGCCATGGGAAGTTCGCTGGTCTCGATGAGGATCCGCGCGGTCTGGGCGCGTTGGGCGCGGGCGAGGGCGAGGGGGCCCGCGCCCAGCTCGGCGAGCAGCTGCCGTTCGATCTGGCGGGTGCTGTAGCCGAGGCGGGCGGCGAGCCCGGGGACGCCCTCGCGGTCGACCGTGCCGTCACCGATGAGCCGCATGGCGCGGGCGACGACGTCGGCGCGTTCGTTCCAGCGCGGTGAGCCGGGGCTGGCGTCGGGCGCGCAGCGCTTGCAGGCCCGGAAGCCGGCCTGCTGGGCGGCGGCCGCACTCGGGTAGAAGGACATGTTCCGGTCCTTCGGCGGTACGGCGGGGCAGCTCGGCCGGCAGTAGATCCGGGTGGTGAGAACGGCGGTGTAGAACCATCCGTCGAAGCGGGCGTCCTTGGACCGCACGGCCCGTACGCAACGGTCGAAGTCGGTGTGCATGCGTCAAGGATCGCCCGTCCGGGGCCGCCTTGGCTCGCGGAAATCCGACATGGACGCCGGGCCGACCTCGGGGGCCGTCATTCACCACCCCTCCATTTGTCAACGGTGGTTGACGTCCGGCGCTTGTCACCCTAGGTTGACACCATGGCCGGAACGGATGCGAAGGACGCGGTCGGCACCACCGAGGCCGCCATGAACGGTGATCCCCACGTGGGACTGCGCGCCGTCGCCGCGCTGCGGCGACTGGTCGAGCGCCTGGAGGCGCTCCAGGTCGACAGCGCGCGGCGGCAGGGCTGGTCCTGGGAGGAGATCGGGGCCGCGCTGGGTGTGAGCAGGCAGGCAGTGCACAAGAAACACGCCAGGAGGTAGCCATGTTCGAACAGTTCACCAAAGAGGCCCGCTTCGCGGTGATCCAGGCGCAGGAGGAGGCGCGCGACCTGGCCCACACGTGGATCGGCAGCGAGCACCTGCTGGTCGCCGTGGCCGCCCAGGAGGGGGCGCCCGGGGCCGCCACGCTGGCGCGGCTCGGTATCACGCCCGCCGCCTGCCGTGCGGCCCTCACACCGGCGGGCCCGCTGGATGCCGGTGACGCGGAGGCGCTGCGCGCGCTCGGCATCGACCTCGACGCGGTGCGGGCCCGTGCCGAGGAGAGGTTCGGGCCGGGCGCGCTGGGGCCGGGACCAGAAGAGCCCGCGCCGTCCCGGCGGCGGGGGTTGCCGTTCGGCCGCCACCGGGGCGGTGCGAAGGGGCCCCGGAGCCATATCCCGTTCACCCCGCGCGCCAAGAAGGCGCTGGAGCGTTCGCTGCGCGAGGCGCTGGCCCGCAAGGACAACCGCATCGGCCTCGAACATGTACTGCTGGGCGTCCTCCACCCGGAGGACGCCGTGACGGCCGGACTCCTGCGCAGGCTCGGCACCGACCCGGCGACCGTGCGGGCCGGGCTCGTGGCCGATCTGGACCGGGCGGCGTAGGCGCGGGTGGCGCGTTCGGTGCCGGGTACGTGGGTGCGCCGGTGACCGGTCGGCCCCTAGGAGCGTGTCTCAGTAACACAGAAGGGTGCGGCGCGGTGAGGCGCGGGTAGCGGCAGCGTCTGACCGGGCGGGATCGATGATCAGCTGACGGGAGTGCCCGTCTCGTCGGACAGGCCGAGGTGGTCCTGAAGCGTACGCCGGCCGATCTCGGTGAGAGCGACGGCGCGGCCGGTGCCGATCCGAGTGATCCAGCCGGAGTCGAAGGCGTGGCGGCACAGGGCGGCACCGACGGCACCGGCCAAGTGGGGGCGGCGTTCGGTCCAGTCCAGGCACGCGCGGACGGGCGGACGCCGTGTGGCGGGCGGTAGCGCGATGCCGAGACCGGCCAGCCAGGCGATCCCGTTGCCGGTGAGCGTCAGCCCCTGCTCCCAGTCCAGCAGCCCCCGGTCGGTCATCGCCTCGGTGATCGCGACCCCGAGGGCGCCCGCGAGGTGGTCGTAGCACGTGCGGGCGCGGGCCAGCGCCCGGCTCCGGTTGACGGCGGGCAGTGAACGGGGCGGATTGACGCGACGAGGCGCCATGGAGGCAAGGGTCTCGATCAGTTGGGCCGTCTCGGGATCGGCGAGGCGCACGTAGCGATGGCGACCCTGACGCTCCTGGGCGAGCAGTCCTCCGCCGACCAGGAGGTTCAGGTGCTCGGTGGCCGTCGAGGCGGCCACCCCGGCATGGCGCGCCAACTCGGTCGCGGTCCATGCCCGGCCGTCCAGGAGGGCCAGGCAGAAGCTTGCGCGGGTGCCGTCCGCCAGGAGTCCGGCCAGAGCGGCGAGGTCCGGGCCCTCCAGGTGCGCGTCATGGTTTCTCATCGCCGTCCATCATCCACCAGCGATCCTTCGGTGAGGGCCGAAGTGTCCTCACCCTACGGTCGACTCCCATGGACACCGCTACACGCAGCACCACGCCCGGCAACACGTCGGCCGCCCATGTGACCATCGAACCGAGCATCCTGTACTTCGGCACGCCGGTCGTACTGCTCTCGACAGAGAACGAGAACGGCTCCTTCAACCTCGCGCCGATGTCCTCGGCCTGGGCACTCGGCCACGTCATCGTCCTCGGTCTGGGCCCCGGGGGACAGACCGCGCACAATCTCCGCAGCCGACCCGATCTCGTGGTGAACCTCCCTGAGCCTGCCCAGTGGCCGGCGGTGGAGCGGCTGGCGCCGCTGACCGGACGCACCCCGGTACCCGTGGACAAGCGCGACACCTTCCGCTTCGAGCCGGACAAGTTCGCCGCAGCCGGCCTGCGACCTGAACCCTCCGAGCTGGTCCGGCCGCCCAGGGCCGCCGAATGTCCTATCCAGCTGGAGGCACGCGCAGCCCGGGTCCAACCCGACGCCTCCGGGGCGTTCCTCATCGTCGAAGCCCACGTGCTCAAGGTCCACGCCGATCCGCGTATCGTCGTCCCCGGCTCCCAGCACGTCGACCCGGCCACGTGGAGCCCGCTGATCTACAACTTCCGTCACTACTACGGACTGGGCCCTGAACTCGGCCACAGCTTCCGCTCCCAGACACCCCGGCAAGCCCCCTGACCGATCTCGAAGCCGGTAAACGTAGGGGCAAGGGGACTGAAGTAGGGCCGCAACCGGCAACCCGCCTCCATTGTGTGATTATTCATGCGAAATAGTCCCGGTATGCGTGATGGGGAGGGCCTGTTCGAGGCCGAGCCGGTCGAGAAGAAGCGGCCACAGGCGCGTGCGGCGGCGGTGGACAAGCGGTTCAGGGCGTTCGACCCGCACCAGGTCCTGCTGCTACCGCCGTCGCTGGACGACTGGCTGCCCGAAGACCACCTGGCCCGGTTCGTCGCCGACCTGGTCGACCAGTCTCTCGACCTCTCGCCGATCCTGGCCGGCTACACCGAAAAGCGCGGCTACCCGCCCTACCACCCGCGCCTGATGGTCCGCCTGCTGATCTACGGCTACACCACCGGCGTCCGCTCCTCCCGGGCGATCCAGCGCAAGTGCGTCGACGACGTCGCCTTCCGGTTCCTGGCCGCCGACCAGGCCCCCGACTTCCGCTCGATCGCCCGGTTCCGCCGCCGCCACCTCGACGCCCTCGCCGACCTGTTCCTCCGGTCCCTGCACCTCGCGCAGAAACTCGGCATGGTCACAAGGAGGAACGGATCGAGGCCGAGATCGCCGAGTTGGAGGCCAAGGCAAGGTCCCTGCTGGCCGACGCCGAGGCCACCGATACGGCCGAGGACGAGCACTTCGGCGTCGACGGCAAGGACACCGACCTGCCCGCCGAACTGGACCGCCGCGAGAAGCGCCTCGCCAGGTTGCAGGCCGCCCGCGCTCAGATCGAGGCCGAGGCTGCCGACAAGGCCCGCCGCCATGCCGAGGACAAGGAACGCCGCCGCCAGGCACGTGCAGGCAGCAGCGACGAGCAGGCCGTCACCGACGCCGGCGAGAAGGCCGCCACGACGGCCCGCCCGAAGCCGAAGGCCCAGGCCAACTTCACCGACCCCGACTCGCGGATCATGAAGAACAGCGACGGCGCCTATCCAGGCCTACAACGCCCAAGCCGTCGTCGACGAGCACCATCAGGTGATCACCGCCGCCGACGTGACGACCAACGCCTCCGACGCATTGAACTACACCCCAATGCTCGACCAGTCCCACCAGAACACCGGCATCCACCCCGAACAGGCCCTCGTCGACGCCGGATACTGCTCCGAGACCAACCTCGAAGCCGTCAGGGGTCGCCGAGTGACCTGCGGCACCGACACGTTCATGGCCACCGGCCGGCTCGGGCACGACGAGCAGGTCCCGCCCGCACCCCGCGGATGCATCCCCAAGGACGCCACCCTCAAGGAGCGCATGGCCCGCAAGCTGCGGACCGAGCCCGGCCGGAAGGCCTACAGCCGCCGCAAGGCCATCGTCGAACCCGTCTTCGGGCAGATCATGACCTGCCAGAACGGCCGCCGGCTCCTCCTGCGCGGCGCGGACGGCGCCCGAGGAGAGTGGCGTCTTCTGGCCGCCTGCCACAACTTCCGGAAGATCTTCCGACACGTCGGAACCGCCGGACTCGCCGCCGCGATCGCCTGACCGGCCCGGACCACCGGCCCCTCGGGCCGCTTCCCGGACCGGCAAGACCCGGCCACCCCGGCAGCGTGCAGGTCGGGCGACGGCAACCGGCCTCGGCACCACTATCACCCGGTCAGTTGCCGGTTACTGGGACACGCTCCTAGCCCGCGGAGCCGCCCGTGAGCCGTCGCCATACGGCCTTCGCCGCGTGGTGCCCCGACATCCCGTGCACGCCGGGGCCCGGCGGGGTCGCGGAGGAGCAGAGGAAGACGGCGGGGTGGGCCGTGGCGTAGGGGACGCGGGCGAGCTTCGGGCGGATCAGCAGGCGCAGGCCCGCGACGGAGCCGGTCGCGATGTCGCCGCCGATGTAATTGGCGTTGCGGGCGGCGAGCTGCGGCGGCCCGGCGGTGGCGCGGGCGAGGACGAGATCGCGGAAGCCGGGGGCGAACCGCTCGATCTGACGCTCAATCACATCGGTGGCGTCGCCCTCCCAGCCGCTCGGTACGTGTCCGTACACCCAGAAGGTGTGCTTGCCCTCGGGGGCGCGGGACGGATCGACGAGGCTGGGCTGGGCGGTGATCAGGAACGGGACGGCGGGGTCGTGGCCGTCGAAGGCGGCGTGCACGGCGGCGGAGATCTCGCCGTAGGTCGGGCCGACGTGGACCGTACCGGCCCGCCGGGCCTCCTCGGCCGTCCACGGCACCGGCTCGTCCAGGGCGTAGTCGATCTTGAAAACACTCGGGCCGTAGCGGAAGCGGCGGTAGGCGTCTCCCAGGCCGGCGATCCGGGCGACGGCGGTCGGGGAGGTGTCGAAGACGTACGCGCGGGCGGGCGGCAGGTCGTCCAGCCGCTTGACCTCGTAGTCCGTGTGGAGGGCACCGCCCAGCGCCCGCAGGTACGAGGCGAGCGCGTCGGCGATCGACTGGGAGCCGCCGCGCGGTACCGGCCAGCCGCCCGCGTGGGCGGCGAGCGCGAACATCAGCGCCATGCCACCGGTCCCGAGACCGCTGAGCGGCGCGATGCCGTGTGCGGCGAGCCCGGCGAAGAGCCCGCGCGCCTTCTCGTCGCGGAAGCGTCGGGTGAGCAGCGCGGCGGGCTGGGCGGCGACCAGGCCGAACCGGGCGTAGCCGACCGGGTCGCGCGGCAGTCCGTCCCACTGGGTGCGCAGGAAGTCCGCCGCGACGGTGTCCCACTTGCCGTGGAAGGGCGCGACGAGCCTGCGGTACGCGCCGGCGTCGCGCGGGCCGAAGGAGTGGGCGCTCTCGCCGATGCTGCGGGAGAGGATCGCGGCCGTGCCGTCGGGGAAGGGGTGCGCCATGGGCAGCTCGTGGTGCAGCCACTCCAGTCCGTGCCGGGCCAGCGGCATGGCGTTGAAGGCGGGCGAGCCCGCGCCGAGCGGATGCACGGCGGAGCAGGGGTCGTGGCGGAAGCCGGGGAGGGTCAGCTCCTGGGTGCGGGCTCCGCCGCCGATCGCGTCGGCGGCTTCGAACACCTCGACTCGCAGCCCCCGCCGGGCCAGTTCGACGGCGGCCGTCAGCCCATTGGGCCCGGCCCCTACGACGACCGCGTCGAGCATCGTGGGCACCGCACGGACTCCCCTCGTCCCCTGCAGATCAACCGGCGGACGCCAGCAGATCAAGGATATGCCGAGCCGTCGCGGCGTCCCTCGCCGCGGTGAAGGGAAGGGTGTTGCCGCCGGCTATCCGGAACGGCTCCCCCGCGAGGGTCGCGCTCGCGCCGCCCGCCTCGGCGACGAGCAGCAGCCCGGCCGCGTGGTCCCAGGCGTTCTCCCAGGAGAAGGCCACCGCGTCGAGGGAACCCTCCGCCACCCGCAGATACTCGAGACCGGCCGAGCCGCAGGGGCGCGGCACGACGCCGTCCGTGAGCAGCTTCCCGAGGACGTGCTTCTCCTCGTCGGTGGTGAAGTCGTAGTGCGAGACCGCCACGTGGAGATCCTGGCCGGGCTCGGGCGAACCGGAACGCAGCGGCGAGCCGTTGAGCCGCGCTCCCGCGCCGCGCCGTGCGACGGCCATCCGGTCCAGCGCCGGGGCGTACGTCCACGAGGCGAGCAGCTCCCCCTGGTGCGCGAGGCAGACGAGCGTGGCGAAGGCGGGGTCGCCGTGCACGAACTGCCGGGTGCCGTCGACGGGGTCGACGATCCACACGGGGTCCTCGCCGCGGAGCGCCTCGAGCAGCGTCAGATCGGCGTGCACGGCTTCCTCGCCGACCACGACGGAGCCGGGCAGCAGGGCGGTGAGCGAGGCCGTCAGGTGCCGCTCGGCGAGCCGGTCCGCGACGGTCACCAGGTCGTGCGGGCCGTTCTTCTCGACGATCTCGTCCGCGGCGAGCTGCCGGAAGCGGGGCATGATCTCGACGGCGGCCGCCTTGCGGACGGCCTCCTCGACATCGGTCAGGTCACCTGCGAGAAATTCATCGATCATACGTCCATCGAACCACGCCGCACCGACAATCGGTGGTGGTCCGGCGACATGGCGGTGTCGCCGGGGTGAACGCTGTAGCCGTGGCCGTCCGCCGACCAGTCGGCGGACGGCCACGGCCGGGCAGCGATCAGGACGGGAGGTCCTTGAGCCACTGCGCGACACCGCCGTGGTGGGAGCAGGTGCCCCTACGGTGAGCCGAGTAGGAATAGCTGCCGTCGTTGCAGAGCGCGGAGGCGCCGCTGTGCGAGCCGCCCGTGGACACACCTGCCGTGGACGCACCGCCGCCGGAGGTGCCGCCCGCCCCGCCCCCGACCGAGCCGGATCCGCCCCCGACCGAGCCAGCCCCGTCGGCGGGCGGCTCCGTCGAGGGCGCGGCGCTGGTGGGGGCACTGGTGGGGGTGGGCTCGGCCGTCGGCGTGGGAGTCGGAGACGGCGTGGCTATATCCGAAGGCGTCGCCGAAACCGAGGCCGACGGGGTCGGCTTGAGGTCCGGCTTGGCCCCGCCGTCCCCGTCGTCACAGCCCACTGCGCCGAAGCCAAGGGCCAGCGCGGCCAGCAGCGCCGCGCCCGCTCGTCCCAGTCCGTACCTCTTGAACGTGCTCACGATCAGGATCCCCCCTGTCGTACTGCTGCGCGGAGACGTTCCGCGCATGGCTCCGCATCCGGTCGCGAGCCGGCGCCCGGCAGTTCCGGGAAGGCGGGGTGGGGGGATGTGGCGAGGTGTGGGGTACACAGAGTGTACGCGGCAATAGTTGAACGCCGTCGCTGCGCCCGCCCGAATGCCTCAGGGAAAGCATTCGGACGGGGTGGACTTGGACGCTCAGACAGCGAGTGAGAAGGAGTCCCCGCTCGGAGAGTCGAGCCACAGCGTGTGCGAGCCGTCATCTTCGACAGTCAGGCCGTACCGTTCAGGGGCCGGCTTGCCGCGGAGAGCCCAATGGGTCAGTACTGGCTCTCGCTCGGCCCACAGGTCGCGAGGGCCGTCGTGTTCCAGCATCGCCACGCGGACGCCACTGGGTGTCAAACGGGCCCACGACTCGGAAGCCTCGTCGTAGAGGCTGAGCATTTGCTCACCGTCGTCGTTGACGAGGGTGAACTCGACGACCGAGGGCTGGGCGAGGCCAGGAACTGAGGACCGTCCGCGCTCAGGTCGCTCGGTAGGTTGATCGTCCTGGTCTGGCCGTGCGCTGATGCGACGGTCCCGGCGTACTGCTTTGCGCTTGAGCCGACCGTGTCGGCCGTGAGCCGGGCCACCATGAAACTAGCGAACGTTGAGAGGCAATTACCCGAGGCTCGTCCACCTTCGCCTACTTCCAGGCGGGCCTGCGGATCCCGGCGGTCGTGTCCGCAGACACGTGCTACACCGAGACCAGGCTCTCCTCCGCTTATGAGCCTACGAGGGCGGTTGCGCGCTGTCATGGTTGACGCCGTACGGGCCAGTGCACGGTTGGCGGCTCTAGATCACAAAGCAGAGGCGCTGAATACGCGTTCCGCAAGGAGGAGAGCGAGCGGGCCGCCTTGGAGGAGGAAGCGCCCTTCGGTGACAGCTGTGATCGCCTGGGGCATGGGCCACCACATGAGCTTGAAGCCCTCCTCGGAGGAAGTCAGCTGCTGAGGTCCGCAGGTCAGGCCCTCTGCTGCGAAGAGGTGGACGCGAGCCGGAGTCTTCAGCGTGATGATGTACGAGCCGAGGGAGCACCATGAGGCCGCTGTGATGCCGGCTTCCTCGCGTAGTTCGCGGCGCGCGCACTCTTCCGGAGTTTCGCCTTCTTCGCGCCGGCCGCCGGGGAGGAAGAGGTACTCGCCCCCGTGATCGGGGAAATCCGCAGTGAGGAGTGCGACGAGTCCGTTCGCATCCCTTGCGACGACCACGGAGGCGTCACGCATTGGCTCGCTGCTTCGTTCGTCGGTCATGGGGCGTGAGCGTAGTCAGTGACTGAGGAGCATGGCGGCGAATGGCACATTCATCACCGTCGGGTGTGCGATCCCCCTTCCGAAATACCCATCCTCGCCGAAAGCGTCCCCGTGGTCCGCGCACATGATGACCAGCCAGCTCTTCTCTTTGCTCAGAGCTCTGATGAGGTGGCCCAAGTGCTGGTCGGCGTATGCGAGCGCCGCGTACTGGGACTGCCACGTGTCCGCCCTCTCGCCGAGGTAGTGCCCGTGGGGCACGTGTGTGGCGGAGACGTTGACGAACAGGAACAGCGGGCCGTGGTGCTCGTCGGCGATCTCCAGGGCCTTGTTCACCTGGTGACGCGTGGAGTCAGGATGGGGTGAGCAGAACTCCGGGCGCCAATGGTCCTCGTCGAACATGTCAGGGAGGACCGATCCGAGAGGTGTCTCGCGGGAGAAGTAGGTCACCCCTCCCACACACGCTGTGCGGTAGCCGTGCTCTGCCAGGCCGACCAGCAGGTTCGGTGCGTCGAAGACGAACGTCAAGGGGCCGACTTCCTTGAAGGCTGGTGGCCGACACTCCCATAGCCGCGGGGGCTGCTTCGGGAGGGGAAGCTTCGGCAGGAAGCCGGAGAAGAAAGCGATGTGAGCGGGCAGGGTGAAGGTGCCCGGCGTGCGGCGCTCTTCCCACTGGCCGCCGGGAAGCAGGCGGGCGAGGCTCGGCGTGGCGCCGCTGTGCATGGCGGCACGAGCGACGTCGTAACGCAGTGAATCGAGCGTCACGAAGAGGATCCTTGTCCCGGATTCGATGACCTGCCTCGTGTTGATCACTTGGTAGCCTCCATCCGCGCGATGACGTAGTGGCGCTCCTCCACGTGCCCCTTGGCGCCATTGTTCACGGGGATAGGCACATGGTCGTTGGCGATCATTTCCCGAATGACGCCGAGCCCTGTCGAGTCGTTAGAACGTCGGCCGTCCGAGCCATAGAGGCGGATAGTGACCGATCGCTGCTCTTCGTGCTCCGCTGTGGTCAACAGGGCTCCCGGGACTGCACCGAGCTCCTGCATTGCCCGAAGGAGCTGCCGTTCCTCGGCAAGGCCCAGATCGTGAACTGCGCAGGCCCAGTGCTGAGCGTTCGCTGCTCCCCAGCAGAAGCGTCGGAAGAATTCAGCCGTGATCGGGTGGTCGTCGCGGGCGACTGCCAGACTGTGTGTCTGGCTGACCACGACGAAGCATGAGGCCACCCACCAGGCCACGCCCTCGTGGATTTCGTCGGGGAACACCCCCGACACCTGACCGTCACGGATGACGGCCTCGGCGTTGATCGGGTTAAGCACGGCGCCTCTCCAGGTGATCAATTACGATCGAGGCCAAGTCGTCCGGGGTGCGTCCGTCCGTGTCGAGCACGACCGCACTCGGGTCGGACTCCGCCACCGTGGCGAAGGTGGCCAGCAGCGAAGTCAGCCGACCAGATACGGCGAGGAGGTCGGTGTCGTCCTGCTTCACATCCGCCTTGTGCCGCATGCGCTCCCGGAGTGAGCCTTCGGAGCTGCGCAGGTAGAACGTGATGTCGGGGACGGCGAGGTAGGGGCGGAACGGCTCCAGCAGCGCCGTCACTTGGTCCACAGTGAGGCCGTGCACCGCTGCGTGGCAGGCGACGACCGAGGACACATAGCGGTCGGCGATCACTGGGCCGCGCCTCGACGCCTCGCGGGCAATGTCCGAGGCGTGCAGAGCCCCCGCCAGGTAGAACGCGAACTGAGGCAGGGGCCGGAGATTCGCGTTGACCGTGCCGGAGACCGGGTTCAGTGGCTCAGGCAATGTGTGAAGGGTTGCAGCCTTGAGACGCTTGGCCACTGCGGCGACGAGAGTGGTCTTGCCTACGCCGGACACGCCCTCGCAGACCACGAACGGATTCCCACTGCGGTCGGCGCTGCTCGGTGCGTACGGGCCATACAGCGGATTCACAGCGTCCCCTCCGTGAAGGCGGCAACATGCCGGGCCACGGCCTTAGGGATGCCCTCCGGGTTGGACAGCATCGGCCGGAGATCGAGGCGGAGATCATCCCGGAGGAGGCACGGCTGGAACCCGCCCGCGTGATCGATACGCAGAGCCCAGAACCCTTCGACGCACTTATCCCTAACAGGGCAGTTTCCACACTGACCGACATGGTGCCGGCCAAGGTTGCGGTGGATCACGTCGACTTCGATGCCGTCGACACGGAAGACGCGTCGCCCCTGCCCGACGCCTGCGACTTCGACGTGTTCGTCACTGGTGAGGGACCTCAGGTAGGAGATGACGCCTTCGGCGGACACTGCGGACGATGCCCGGTCCTCGTTGAAGTGGGTACCCACCAGTTCGATGAACTGCACGGGCATACGACGTTCCAGGGCGAAGTGGAGGATGTCCGTGATCTCGTGTTCGTTCTCCCGCTGGAGCAGCGTGTTCAGCTCGACGCGCTCGAAGGACTCGCGAGCGGCTGCGATGCCGTCGAACACCTCCTGAATACTGAAGGACGTCTGCGCGATGGCGCGGAACGACTTGTCCGAGAAGTAGTGCAGGGACACCTTCACCTTGTCCAGACGGGTCTTCGACAGCCACGACTGGTGACGGCGGACACGGAGCCCATTAGTGATCAGCGTGTAGGCGCCGTCAGGCCCGGGGTCAGGCAGCCGCTCCAGCACCGGCCGGGCCAAAGGCGAAGTCAGAGGCTCGCCCCCGGTGAAATAGACACGCTTGAGGCCAGCGTTCATCAGCTGGGAGAGGACGCTGACGTAGTGCTCGGCGCGGAGCTCCCGATTCCTCGGCCGCTGTGAGCGATCCACGTGCAGGACGGGTGGGGGGACGTCGCCCTCGTTGTGGCAGAACCAGCAACCGATCGGGCAGTAAGGCGTGAGCGAAACCCTCAACTGGCCCCGAAGCGCGATGTAATTGCGCCACGCCGTCCAATCAACGGCAGGGCCTGGGAACGGACTCAGAGGTGTGATGTGCACAGTGGTCCTCCAGACAGGCTTGGGTGGAGGTGCGGCGTGCCACAAAGCGCCCCACCCTGGGCCTCGGGGTGCCGACCAGGACGGGGCTGGACCCAGCCTCTTCACACGGGGGAAGAGGCTGCAGGCTCTAGGCGGTGGTACGCGCCGGTTCGCGCGAGGGCTGGGAGGGTTTGCACTGATGCTCGACAGCGCTCGCACGGTCGGCGGCCAATGCGGCGACGATCGACCCAGGAGGGGGGCCGACAACCACGGCGTTCCCGAATGTCTGCCAAAACCTTCGGTGACCTGTTCTGGCCGTGTGGTCGTACATCCACGAGTCGGCCGCCTGCTGGTCGTCCGTGATGCTGAACTCCGCTTCGCAGCCCTTTTCGCTGCACTCGGCGGAGTATTCGGCACAGATGTTCGGGTCCTGGATGATGGTCCAGTCCGCGTGTCGGTAGAGCCGTCGCATCAACGCTTCCTTGCACGACAGGTGATCAGTACAACAAGGCGGTGACCTTGGACATGTTGCCTTGGTGGCGCGCTTCCACCTTCGCCCTCTCTGGCTGGGCACCCTCTGGACAGCACAACATCAGCACTCGCCCCCCGAAGCGTTCCGCTCGTTAGGAGTCGCCAGTCTCAAAGCACCAGGTGAGCAGTACCACTCACGTCCTCCGCCGGGCGGGCGAAGCCACACCAGCGAACCTCGTTCCTCCATAACCTCACCGACCTTGTCCTCACGAGTGGTGTCCACCACCAACACCCCGGTGCGGTACGTCATGGCCGTCCTTCCTCAACCGTTCCGACGCTGGATGCCTACATGAAGGAAACTCCTTAGATTCAAGATCAGTTGACACATAAGTGACACAGCGACAGGTTGAGCGGGCATCAGCCAAGGGGCAGGCGAACCGGAGTGGGAGAGTGATGGTATGGACAGCGCACAAGTGGAACGCACCCCGGCCGCTGGCGAGAACATCCAGGTGCTACGCAAGGCCAGGGGGATCAGCCAGACGAAGCTTGCTCGGGACGCCAACATCTCGATCTCGCTCCTTCGGAAGATCGAACAGGGATCCCGCGCCGCGACACCCCCAACGGTGGCCGCGATCGCGAAGGCCCTTCATGTGACCACCGCTCGGATTAACGGTCAGCCCTTCCTGGGGCCGTCGGAGCAAAGCGATCTCCTCGACGATCTCCGTGGCGCGCTGCGCCGCTACACGTTGCCGAAGGAAAACGTTCCTGACCCTGCCCAGCTTGAAGAGGACATGCGGAAGGTCACAGCTCTCCGGGCAGGGAGCCAGTACCTCGAACTGTTGCGCATGCTCCCCACGCTCCTTGGACAGGTCACCGCGACCGCCCTCTCCAACCCTGGAGAAGCTGGCGCATGGTCGCGTACAGCCGACGCCTACGGCTGCGCCTACACCATCGCGCACCGGCTGATGCAACCTGATCTCGCAGACATGATCGTCTCGCGGCAGACATGGGCAGCGCAGCAGACCTGGAACCCCGAAGCCGAGGCCATCGCCGCGTGGACTGAGGCCGGCACCTACCAGAGCGCTGGCGAGTACGCCGACGGCCTGGCGATCGTGGATCGGGCCATCGTCAAATACGAACAGGGCCCGCGTCCGGACGGGCCCGATTCCGTCCTGACTCTCGGGTCGCTACACCTCCGCGGGATCGTCCTGGCCTCCCGAGCCAGGGACAAGGACACCGCCAAGGCTCACACGCTTCGAGCCCGGGAGTTGTCCAAGCGCCTCCCGAGCGGCCAGGGCGACGTCATTGCCCACAACCTCACATTCGGCCCTGGCAATCTGGCGCTCTATGAAGTGGGCGCCAACATCGAACTCGGAAATCCTGGCGAAGCATCCACGATGGCCCAGCCTCTCATCAAGACGCCTCCCAAGGGGTTGCGCGCTTCCCGGCTGGGGCGCCTGTGTATTGACACCGCACGAGCCCGCCTGACATTGGGTGACCTCGAAGGCGCTGAGGACGCTCTGAGGTCCACGTTCCGCATCGCTCCACAAATGGCGGCTATACATCCCATGAGCCGCGAGGTCCTGCGTGTGCTTGTCATCATGCATCAGCGCAGCAGGCCCGAGCTGATGGCCATGGCCAAGCGGTCCGGGCTGTCCCCTGAGCTGTAGGCCGCCCCGGGCCGATCGAGCCGGTGGCGGCGTTACGGTGGACGGTGCTACCGGCCGTCCGAGCCGGCCGAAGAGACAAAGTGGAGGATGCGCCGTGCACGGTGAATACAAGGTGCCGGGCGGCAAGCTCGTCGTCGTGGACCTGGAGGTCGAGCCCTCCCCGCAGGGGGACGTGCTGCGCGGCGTGCGCGTGGCCGGGGACTTCTTCCTGGAGCCCGACGAGGCGATCCTCGACATCGACCGCGCCCTGGAGGGCGCCCCCGCCGACACCCCCGCCCCGCAGCTCGCGGCGCGGATCGACGCGGCGCTCCCCGAGGACACCGTGATGTTCGGCTTCTCCTCCGAGGCCGTGGGCATCGCGGTCCGCCGGGCGCTCGCGCAGGCCACCGACTGGCGGGACTACGACTGGGAGCTCGTCCACGTCGGCCCGCAGCCCCCCGCGCTGCACATGGCGCTGGACGAGGTGCTGACCGCCGAGGTCGCGGCCGGGCGGCGGCCGCCGACGCTGCGGGTGTGGGAGTGGGGCTCCCCCGCCGTGGTGATCGGCAGCTTCCAGTCGCTGCGCAACGAGGTCGACGCGGAGGCGGCCGAGCGGCACGGCATCACGGTGGTGCGCCGGATCTCGGGCGGCGGCGCGATGTTCATCGAGCCCGGCAACACCATCACGTACTCGCTGTCCGTCCCCGACGCGCTCGTCCAGGGCCTGTCCTTCGCCGACAGCTATGCCTATCTCGACGACTGGGTGCTCGGCGCCCTGAACGACATGGGCGTCAAGGCCTGGTACCAGCCGCTCAACGACATCGCCACCGACGCCGGCAAGATCGCGGGCGCGGCGCAGAAGCGTCTGGTGGGCACGGACGGCGCGGTGCTGCACCACGTGACCATGGCGTACGACATCGACGCCGAGAAGATGCTCGACGTGCTGCGCATCGGCAAGGAGAAGCTGTCCGACAAGGGCACCAAGAGCGCCAAGAAGCGCGTCGACCCGCTGCGCCGCCAGACCGGGCTGCCGCGCTCCGCCGTGATCGAGAAGATGGTCGCGTCCTTCCGCGGCCGGTACGGGCTGGCGGAGGGCACGGTCACCCCCGAGGAGATGGCGCGGGCCGAGGAGCTGGCGGCGGCGAAGTTCTCCTCGGCCGAGTGGACCGCGCGCGTGCCGTGAGCCCGGACGGGCGGGGCGTTCAGGACAGCGCCGGGATGATGTGCTCCCCGTACGCGTCGATCGTGGCCTCCTTCGCGTCGTGCATGGCGTAGACGGCGAACTGGTCCACGCCCAGGGCCCGTAGCTCCTCCAGCCGCTCGCGGTGGGACCCGACCGGGCCGAGCAGGCAGAAGCGGTCCACGATCTCGTCGGGCACGAAGTCGGTGGAGGGGTTCCCGGCCCGGCCGTGGTGGCTGTAGTCGTAGCCCTCGCGCTGCTTGATGTACGCGGTGAGGGCCTCGGGCACCATGCCGGAGCCCTCGCCGTAGCGGGCGACCAGGTCGGCGACGTGATTGCCGACCATGCCGCCGAACCAGCGGCACTGCTCCCGCGCGTGCGCCAGGTCGTCCCCGACGTACGCGGGCGCGGCCACGCAGACGGTGACGGACGCCGGGTCGCGGCCGGCGTCGGCGGCGGCGGTGCGGACGGCCCGGACCATCCACGCGGTCAGCGTCGGGTCGGCGAGCTGGAGGATGAAGCCGTCGGCCTCCTGCCCGGCGAGGGCGAGGGCCTTCGGCCCGTACGCGCCCATCCAGACGGGCAGCTTGCCGTCCCGCACCCAGGGCAGGCGCAGTGTCGTGCCGCCGACGTCGGCTTCGCGGCCCTCCGCGAGGTCGCGGATGATGCTCATCGCCTCGCGCAGGGTGGCCAGGGTGTTGGGCTTGCGGCCGGCGACCCGCATGGCCGAGTCGCCGCGGCCGATGCCGCACACGGTGCGGTTGCCGTACATGTCGTTGAGCGTGGCGAAGGTGGAGGCCGT
This sequence comes from Streptomyces syringium, assembly GCF_017876625.1. Taxonomy (NCBI): domain Bacteria; kingdom Bacillati; phylum Actinomycetota; class Actinomycetes; order Kitasatosporales; family Streptomycetaceae; genus Streptomyces; species Streptomyces syringium. The sequence goes on along the minus strand of NZ_JAGIOH010000001.1, from coordinate 6,167,832 downwards.
GACCTCCGGGGCGCGGGTGGTGGGGTTGGTGACCATCGGACCGACGATCAGCCGCTCGGTGTGGTCCAGGATGCGGCTGTGGATGACGAAGGGCTCCTGCCACAGCACGGCGGAGTCGAAGGTCCAGCCGTAGCGGAAACCGGCGCTCTCGGCGCGGCGCATGAGGTCCACCACGGCACTGGCGGGCGGGTCGGTCTGCAGGACGAGTCCGAAGTCCACGCGGGTGTCTCCTAGTTCAGGTACTGGCAGGTGGCACGGGGGGTGAAGCGGCCGTGGCCGGCACGTCCGACGAACTCGCGCCGCTCGATGACGAGTTCACCGCGGGAGAGGACCGTCCCGACCCGGCCGGTGACGGTCTTCCCCTCGTACGCCGAGTAGTCGACGTTCATGTGGTGGGTCTCGGCGGAGAGCGTCTGCCGCGCGTTCGGGTCGTAGATGACGATGTCGGCGTCGGCACCGGGCGCGATCGTGCCCTTCCGCGGGTAGAGGCCGAACATCCGGGCGGGGGCGGCGCAGGCGATCTCGATCCAGCGGCGGCGGGAGAGGTGCCCGTCGACGACGGCCTGGTGGAGGAGGTCCATGCGGTTCTCCACGCCGGGCAGCCCGTTGGGGATCTTGGAGAAGTCGCCGCGGCCCAGCTCCTTCTGGCCGGAGAAGCAGAAGGGGCAGTGGTCGGTGGAGACGACCTGGAGGTCGTCGGTGCGCAGTCCGCGCCAGAGCGCGGCCTGGTGCTCGCGGGGCCGCAGCGGTGTCGAGCAGACGTACTTGGCGCCCTCGAAGCCCGGCTCGGCGAGGTTGTCGGTGGACAGGAAGAGGTACTGCGGGCAGGTCTCGCCGAAGACGGGCAGGTCCATCCCCCGGGCCCGGGCCAGCTCGGCGACGGCTTCCTCGGCGGAGACGTGCACCACGTACAGGGGGCTGCCGGCGACGCGGGCGAGCTGGATGGCGCGGTGCGTGGCCTCGGCCTCCAGCAGCGCCTTGCGGACCTCGCCGTGGTGGCGGGGGTCGGACTCCCCGCGGGCGAGTGCCTGCTCGATGAGCACGTCGATCGCGATGCCGTTCTCCGCGTGCATCATGATCAGGCCGCCGTTGCCGGAGGCCCGCTGCATGGCGCGCAGGATCTGGCCGTCGTCCGAGTAGAAGACCCCCGGGTAGGCCATGAACAGTTTGAACGAGGTCACGCCCTCTTCGACGAGTCCGTCCATCTCCTTGAGCGTGTGCTCGTTGACGTCCGACACGATCATGTGGAAGGCGTAGTCGATCGCGCAGGTGCCCTGGGACTTGGCGTGCCAGGTGTCGAGCCCCTCGCGCAGCGACCGGCCGCGGGACTGGACGGCGAAGTCGACGACGGTCGTGGTGCCGCCCCACGCCGCGGCGCGGGTGCCCGTCTCGAAGGTGTCGGAGGAGGCGGTGCCGCCGAAGGGCAGGTCGAAGTGGGTGTGGGCGTCGACGCCGCCCGGGATGACGTACATGCCCGTGGCGTCGATGGTCCGGTCGGCGGTCCAGCCCTCGGCGAGGGCGCTGTCGGGCGTGGCGAGGGCCGCGACCTTGCCGTCCTCGACGAGGACGTCCATGCGGCCCTCCTCCGCCGCGGTGATGACGAGCCCCCCGCGGATGACGGTCCTGGTCATGGCCGTTCCTTTCCGGAGATCGCGTGCTGGGCCCGGCGCAGGGCCTCTTCGAGGAGGGCGGCGCCCTCCTCGGCCTCGGTGATGGTGAGGGTCATCGGCGGGGCGATGCGCAGGGTGTTGCCGTCGCGGCCGCCCTTGCCGACGAGCAGGCCGAGCTCCCGGGCGGCTTCGAGGGTGAGCGCGGCGGCCTCCGGGGAGGGCGAGCCGTCGTCCCCGACCAGCTCCATGCCGATCATCAGGCCGCGGCCGCGTACCTCGCGGACGACCGGCAGGCCGGCGGCGACGGCCCGCAGCCGCTCGATGAGGAGGCCGCCGACCCGGCGGGCGTTGCCCTGGAGGTCGTGCTCCAGGAGGTAGGTGAGATTGGCGAGGCCGGCCGCCATGGTGACGGGGCTGCCGCCGAAGGTGGAGATGGAGTTGGCTTCCAGGCAGTTCATGACCTCGGCCCGGGCGACGACGCCGCCCACCGACATGCCGTTGCCGATGCCCTTGGCGAAGGTGAGCACGTCGGGCGGGCCGCTTCGGGCGTGGGCCTGCCAGCCCCAGAAGTGGTCGCCGGTCCGGCCCCAGCCGGTCTGGACCTCGTCGGTGATCCACAGGATGCCGCGCGGGGCGAGGACCTCGCGGAAGGCCGCGTACAGCCCGTCGGGGGGTGCGGTGAACCCGCCGACGCCCTGGACGGGCTCGGCGATCAGCGCGGCGACGTTGCCGTGCGTCTGGGCGAGCACGTCCTCCAGGTCCGCGACACAGGCCTCGATGAACCGCGCGTCGGACAGGTGGGCGAAGGGGCCGCGGGTGCGGATGCCGCCGTGCACGTAGAGCGTCTGCAGCGGGGAGAGGCTGGTGGGCGACCAGTCGGCGTTGCCGGTGATGGCGATGGAGGCGAAGGACCGGCCGTGGTAGCTGTTGCGCATCGCCAGGACCTGGTTGGAGCGGCGGTGGGTGGTGGCGAGCAGCAGGGCCGCGTCATTGGCCTCGGTGCCGGAGGTGGTGAAGAAGACCCGGGCGTCGGGGATGCCGGAGAGGGCGGCGATCCGCTCGGCCAACTCGACCATGTGCCGGTCGAGGTAGAGCGTGGAGGTGTGCAGGATGCGCCCGGCCTGGTCGCCGACGGCCTTGGTGACCTCGGGCAGGGCGTGGGCGGTCATGGTGGTGAGGATGCCGCCGAAGAAGTCGAGGTAGCGCCTGCCCTCGGCGTCCCACACATGGCGGCCTTCGCCGTGGGTGATCTCCAGCGGGTCGCGGTAGTAGAGGGCGAGCCACTCGGGCATGACGGCCCGGTGCCGGTCGCGCAGACCGGAGGGGGCGGGAGCCGGGGCGGAGGCCGCGCCTTCGGGGGCCCCCGCGCTCATGGCTGGACCAGCCCGTCGTACGCGTCGGGCCTGCGATCCCGGTAGAACGCCCACTGCCGGCGTACTTCGTCGATCAGGGAGAAGTCGAGGTCGCGGACGATCAGCTCCTCCTTGGTGTCGCTCGCGACGTCACCGACGAACTGGCCGCGCGGGTCGACGAAGTAGGACGTGCCGTAGAAGTCGTTGTCGCCGTACTCCTCCTGGCCCACCCGGTTGATCGCGGCGATGAAGTACTCGTTGGCGACGGCCGCCGCGGGCTGTTCCAGCTTCCACAGATGGGCGGAGAGGCCGCGGGAGGTGGCGGAGGGGTTGTAGACCAGCTGGGCTCCGGCGAGGCCCAGCGAGCGCCAGCCCTCGGGGAAGTGGCGGTCGTAGCAGATGTAGACGCCGACCTTGCCGACGGCCGTGTCGAAGACGGGCCAGCCGATGTTGCCGGGCTTGAAGTAGTACTTCTCCCAGAAGCCCTTGACCTGGGGGATGTGGTGCTTGCGGTACTTCCCCAGATAGCTGCCGTCGGCGTCGATGACGGCGGCGGTGTTGTAGTAGAAACCGGACTGCTCGACCTCGAATACGGGCACGACGATCACCATGCCGGTCTCGCGGGCGAGCTTGCGCATCCGGGCCACCGTGGGGCCGTCCGGGACCGGCTCGGCCCAGCGGTAGTGCTCGCTCTCCTGCACCTGGCAGAAGTACGGGGCGTTGAAGACTTCCTGGAAGCCGATCACCTTCGCACCCTGCGCGGCGGCGGCACGGGCGTGTTCCTCGTGCTTGGCGATCATCGACTCGGTGTCACCGGTCCAGGTCGCCTGGACGAGTGCGGCGCGGACAACGTTGGCCATGAGCTGCTCCTTTGCCGGGGCGTCAGCCAGCCCGTCACGTAGATCACGTGTGGATGCGACCGTATGACCCGCCCCGACTCGTGGCAAGACCATCCGGCTTCCTGTGGATAACCCGCGTCGCGCGGAGGAGCGCGGACGGAAACGGACGGAAACGGGTGGGCGCGGACGGGCCGGAGGGGGCGCGCCCCGGGGTGTTCGCGCAACGGGCGGCGGGCCGGACAGGCCCGCCGCCCGTGAGCACGGCGGATGCGTGACGTCCTGCCGTCCGTCGGGGCCGGTCAGCGGCCCGACGGGTGGACGACCATCGCGGATCCGCCGCCGCGCCGGACCCGTTCGGCGGCCGCCAGCCAGCGGCCGTCCGGCAGCCGCTGGACGCCGGTGGCCGCGCCGATCTCCGGGTTCTGCTTGAACACGTGACCGAGGGCTTCGAGCCGTCCTCTCAGCCGGCTGTCCCACAGGCCGGGCTCCAGCTCGGTCACCGCCCCGTTGCGCTGGCTGGCGCGCGGCGCGGCGATCGCGTCGACGAGCGGCATCCCGCGGTCCACGTGGTTGAGCAACGTCTGCAGGACGGTGGTGATGATGGTGGCGCCGCCGGGCGAGCCGAGCGCGAAGGCGGGCCGCCCGTCGTCGAGGACGATCGTCGGCGAGACGGACGAGCGCGGGCGCTTGCCGGGGCCGGGCAGGTTCGGGTCGTGGACGCCCGGGCTGACCGGCACGAAGGAGAAGTCGGTCAGTTCGTTGTTGAGCAGGAAGCCGCGCCCGGGCACGGTGATGCCGCTGCCGCCGGTCTGCTCGATGGTCAGGGTGTAGGCGACGACGTTGCCCCACTTGTCGGCGGTCGTCAGATGTGTGGTGTGCTCGCCCTCGTAGGGGGTGGGTGCGGCCTTGCCGTGTGTGCCGCAGGGCGCCGGCCGGCGCGGGTCGCCCGGGGCGAGCGGGCTGGTCAGCACGGCATCGTCCTTGATCAGGCACGCGCGCGCGTCGGCGAAGCGCTGGGAGGTCAGCCCCTTGGTGGGCACCTTCTCGTGCGCCGGGTCGCCGACCCAGCGGTTGCGGTCGGCGAACGCGACCCGGCTCGCCTCGATGTAGCGGTGCAGATAGGTCTTCGTGTCGAGCTGCGAGAGGTCGCCGCGCTCCAGGATGTTGAGCGCCTCGGCGACCGTGGTGCCGCCGGAGGACGAGGGGGCGACGCCGTAGACGTCCAGGCCCCGGTAGGACGTCCGGGTGGGGTCCTGCTGCTTCGCCGCGTACGCGCGCAGGTCCCGTGCCGTCAGGTCGCCGGGGCGCACGACGCGCTCGGCCCTGGGGTCGACGGGGGGCTTGCGTACGGTCCGTACGATGTCGCGGCCGACCTCGCCCCGGTAGACCGCGTCGGTGCCCTTCTGCGCCAGCAGCCCGTAGGTGCGCGCGAGGTCGGGGTTCTTCAGGGTCGTCCCGACGGCCGGCGGCTGACCGCCCGGCAGGAAGAGCTCGGCGCTGGCCGGGAAGTCCTTGAAACGCTCCTGGTTGTCGGCGGTCTGCTTGCGGAAGGTGGCGTCGACGGTGAAGCCCTCGCGGGCGATGCGCTGGGCCGGGCGCAGCACCTGGGCGAGCGACCGGCTGCCCCAGGTGCGCAGGGCGGTGTCCCAGGTGGCGGGGGTGCCGGGGGTGCCGACGCTGCGGCCGCTGGTGACGGCGTCCGCGAACGGGATGGGCTTGCCGTTCTCCAGGAAGAGGTCCTTGCCAGCGCTGAGCGGGGCGCGCTCACGGCCGTCGATCATGGAGACCCGGTGCCGCTTCGCGTCGTAGTGGAGGAAGTAGCCGCCGCCGCCGATGCCGGCGGAGTAGGGCTCGGTGACGCCGAGCGCGGCGGCGGTGGCCACCGCCGCGTCGACGGCGTTGCCGCCCTTGCGCAGTACTTCGATGCCGGCGGCCGACGCGTCGGGGTCGACGCTGGCCACCGCGCCGCCGTGGCCGACGGCGACGGGGGTCTTCGCGGGGGTACTGGCGTGGGGGGTGCCCGTGCGCTCCGTCGTGCCCGCCGCCGAGGCGGCGGGCACGACGGCCGTGGTGGCGACCAGCGCGGCCGTCACGGCGAGTACGGGCAGACGTCGTTGGGCGGTCGATCTCGCGCGGGCCATCCCTACCTCCAAGCGGGGCGAACGAGCCCCGGAGCCTACTCGGAGGGCGGGCCGGAGGACAGGGTGCCGCGCACGGTCACCTCGCCCGTGCGTACCCTTCGGTGCCGCTCCTTCAGCGCTTCTTGGCGACGCCGAGGACCGCGCGCGCCATGGCTTCCTCGCCCTTGGCGTTGGGGTGGAAGGGGGCGGCCGGGTTCTCCGGGTTCGCGCCCTCGACCCAGCGGTCGGCGGCGGGCTTGCAGACGTCGTGGCCGACGGTCGGGCCGTAGGTGTCGGCGTAGCGGACGCCGGCCTTGGCGGCCTGCTGCTTCAGCATCGTGTTGAGGTGCTTCTCGGTGTCCCGCAGGTAGCTCACGTCACCGGCGGCGATCGGGACGGCCGGGAAGCAGCCGACGCCGTTGTCCGGCATGATCGTGGGGTAGCCGACGATCACGACGCGGGCGTGCGGGGCGCGCTTGCGCACCTCCTTCAGCACCTGGGCGACATTGGGCGCGGCGGCGGCGATCCGGGCGGTGAGCTGGTCCTTGCCGCCGTCGGTGTACTTGGTGCGGCAGGGCGCGCCGGCCGGGTCGGTCACGGACAGCTGTGCGCAGGTGCCGATGATGTCGCCGAAGCCGATGTCGTTGCCGCCGATGCCGACGGTGACGAGCGTGGTGCCCTTCCCAAGGGCGTTCAGCTGGGGCGGGTTGGCGCCCTGCGCCCGCCGCATGTCGTCGGTGGTCGCGCCGCTGCAGCTGACGTCCTTGAACGTTCTCGTGTGCAGCCACTTCGCGGTGACCGAGGGGTAGTTGACGCTGGACCGCGCGCAGTCGCCGCCCGTCTGCTCGGGGACGCCCGGCGCGGAGGTGTACGAGTCGCCGAGGGCGACGTAGCGCTCTCCGCGCATGCCCGCGCCCGCCTCGGAGGCTCCCGCGGGAGCGGCCGCGCCGACCGCCAGCGCCCCTGCCGCGCCGAACGCCGCCAGCGCCTTCCCGTACCGCCCACCGCGTGCGTAAGCCTCTGCCACTACTGCCTCCGAAGGTGTGTCGGGTGACCGCCGATGATCACCGCGCGGGAGTCAGACTCGCTCCGCGGTGACTGGCTGTCAACGTGAGCCCTCGGCGCGGTGCGGACGGGAAGGCCTTCCGCGACGCGTTCCGGGGCCGCACGCGACGGCGTGCGGCCCCGGAATTCCTACCTGATCAACGCTGGGCACCGCGTTCGAGCGGTACGAGGTTCGACCACAGCGGCTCCTTGCCGAAGCCGCTCATATACGGGTCGAGATCGGTGTACGCGTCCATGCTCACCGGCTGGCCTTCGAGCCACACGGTGTCGCACTCCTCGCAGACCTTGATGAGGTCGGCCCGCTCGCGCACGCGACATCTGACGACCCACCCCTGATCGCACCGGGGGCACCAGTCCATCCGTGGACCCTTTCCTAGGCCCATGGATAGGCCGAAATGATTTTGTTGGTTCCCGGGGCGACGACGATGCGCAGACTCTGCTCTCCCGCCGTTCCCACGGCTTTGCCCATCGGGACTATAAAGGCCGCGGGGTCACCGGGGACGTGCGCACCGCGCTTGGCCCAGCCCTCGTCGATGAGATTGACGATGTCCCGCTGATTGCCGTTGGCGAATACCGAGTGTTTCACCTTGGACGGGTCGGGGGTGGCGTGCGCCAGGACGTGGTCGAGGCGGTGACCGTGCGCCGAACCCGGGCCGTAGACGAGGCCCCCGGGGGACTCGAACTTGTTGCCGCCGAGGTCGCGGAACCCGACCGGGCAGCTCGCGTTGTGGACGAGGACCGGTGCGGCACCCGCCCGGGTGTAGTAGCTGTGGAGGTCACTGACGGTGAGGTTGAAGACCTGCTGGGCCGCGGTCCACGCGCGTACCGCCGTGACCTGCACGGACGTGCCCGAGGAGGTACGCAGCAGCGCACCCGGCCTGATGTCGCGGGCCTTGACCCAGGCGTGCTGGTCGGGCAGCCAGAACGGGTGGGCGTCGGTCGCCGTGACGGTGCCGGTGGCGCCGCCCTTGTCGCCGTCGGTGTCGACGGTGAGCGCGACGAGGTGCTTGGAGCCGTCGCCGGTGATGACGTCCTCGACCGGCTTCGCCTCGGTCCGGCCCCCGACGGGGTCGGTGGCCAGAACCTTGTCACCGATCTTGACGTTCCGGATCGGCCTGGTGGAGCCGTCGGCCATCACCACGGGCGTCTCAGGGGTGAAGCTGTTGCAGCCCGGGACCTTGCCGAAGAGCTTCTTGAAGAGGCCCGAGCCCTTCTTGACCCACTTGCCGCCCACCGCGACCCAGCCGGCGCCGGGAACGGCACCCGCGCAGGACAGCCCGGCGTTCAGGGCGTCCTTCTCCGCGCCGTACCAGGCGCAGTTCAGCAGGTCGGCCGGCTCACCGAGGCCGGGAATCAGGCCGACGAGGTCGAGGGCGCCGTGGCCGACCTCCTTGGTGATGCCCCACCAGTCGGTCTCGTCCTCCTCCTCGGCCTCCTTCTGGGCCTGCTCGATGGCCTCCTTCTCTTCTTCCTTCTCCTTCTTGGCCTCGGCGCGCCGCTTGGCCTCGCGCTCCGCGCGGGCCTTGACGACGTAGGCGTCCCAGGCCTCGTGCTCGGCCTGCTCGGCCGCCTCGGTATCCTTGCCGGCCGCGACGGCGGAAGAGCGTGCCTGGGCGGCGTAACCGTTGGCCTGGTCCGCGAACCACGCCGCTGACGAGGCCGAGGCGTCGGCCCGGTCCGCGGACCTGTCCGCGGCGCGGGCGTCCTTGTGCGCCGCCGCCTCCGCGTCGCGGGCGGTCTTCGCCGAGCGGGCGGCGTCGGCCGCGGACGCCTCGGCGTCCTTGGCGGAGGCCTTGGCCTGGTCCGCGTAGGTGTCGGCCTGCTTGGCCGAGGCCTCGGCGTCCTTGGCGTACTTCTTGGCCTCCTCGGCCGCCTTGCGGGCGATCGCCGCGACGCGGGCGGCTTCCGACGCCTGCTTCTGCGCGGTGGCCGCGACGGCGGCGGCGCCGGAGATGACGCCCTTCACCTGCGCGATGTGGGTGGCGGTGAGGAGGTCCTTGCGGGCCGCCTTGTACTGCCCGGCCCGGATGAACGAGCGCAGCAGCTGCCGCGGGCCCTCGAGCGCGACCTTCGCGGCCGCCTTGACCTCGGGGCCGCCGGTGCCGGCGAGCTGCACCGCACGGACGCGGTCGTCGGACTCCTGGGCGGCGAACCGTCCGGAGTCGAGGAACTCGCGGAGCTTGTCCGTCGAGCCGTCCTTCAGCGCCGCCTGCGCGGCTTCCTTGACGCCCCGCTCGCTGTCGGTGGCGATCTGCACCACACGCACGCGGTAGTCGTGGGCCGCGGCGGCGTGCTGTCCGACGCGGAGGAACTCGGTGATCTGCCCGGCGTCACCCGCCAGGGCCTGCTCCGCGGCGGTCCGGACGTCGGCGTAGTCGGATTCGCCCGCCAGGCGTTCGACCCGGGCGCGCTCGTCCTCCTGCGCGGCCTTCTTCCAGCCGGACCGGACGTAGTCTCGGACGGCGGCATCGGAGCCCGCGAGTGCGAACTCGGCGGCCGACCGGCTCCACGGACCACGGCCGGCCATCGCCAGGAACGCCACCCGGCGGCCCTTGCGCGCGACCTGCCCGGCGTCGGCACCCGGCTGCGCGGCCTCGGCTGCCAGGCGCGCTGCCTCGGCGTCGAGGTCCTTGGCCTCGGCGGCCTTGCGGGCCGCCTCCGCCTTGCGCGCCTCGTCCGCGATCTTGAGGTCCTTGGCCTGCTCGATGGCGGCGGCGGTGCGGATCGCCAGGTCTTCGGCCTCGGTCCTGCGGGCCAGCTCCTGGACCTTGCGGGCCTTGTCCACCGCGTCGGTGGCGATGTCCGCCGCCTTCTTGGCGGCCTCGGCGTGGGCCGTGGACTCCTTCGCCGCCTTGGCCGCGTCACCGGCGTGCTTGGCGGCCTCCTCGGCCGCCTTCGCCGCGTTCTCGGCGTGTTCGGCAGCCGAGTTGGCCGCGTCCCGCGCCTGGTAGGCGGCCTGTGCGGAGTCCTTGGCGAGCGACTGGGCCGCGCCCGCCGCACGCGTCGCCTCGCGCGCGTGGCGGCGCGCCGCGGCGGCCGCCTCCCTCGCGCGGGCGGACTGCGCACCGGCCTCGGAGGCGAATCCGCCCGCCTCGCCGGCGGCGTTGGCCGCGGCCTCGGCGTTGGCGCCGGCGCTCGCCGCGGCGGTCGCCGCGGAACCGGCCGCTATCGAGGCGTTGCCGGCCTGCTGTGCGGCCTCCGCCGCGAGCCGGGCCCCCTTCGCTGCGTTGCGTGCCTCTTCGGCCGCCTTGCGCGCGTCGGCGGCCTTGCCGGCGTCGGACGCCGCGGCGGCCGCGGCACCGCGGGCGCGGGAGGCCGCCTGGGCGGCACCGGCCGCGGCGGACGCCGCCTGCGACGCGGCGTTCGCCGCGATGCGGGCCGAAGTGTTCGCCGCACGGGCCGCGTTGATGGCCTCCTGCGCGGCCTGGGCGGCCTGGTTCGCCGCGTCGGCCGCGCGATTGGCCCAACTCGCCGCGCGACCGGCGTCCTTGCGGGCCTTCTCGGTCTCCTGGGCGGCCTCCTTCGCGGCCTCCTTGGCCAGCTTCGTGGCGACGACCGCGCGCTCCGAAGCCTCCTTCGCGGCCTCGGTCTCCTTGGCCGCCTGCCTGCCCGCGGCCCTGGCCCGCTCGGCCAACTGGGCGACGGTGGCCCGCTCCTGGTCGCGGCTGCGGGCGACGTGCTGGCCCACCCGCAGGAACTCGCGTACGTCCGCGGGCGATCCGGCGAGGGCGACCTTCGCGGCCTCCTTCGTCGCCGGTCCCGCGGCACTCATGATCTGCATGAGCTGCACCCGGTCGTCGGCTTCCTGGGCCGAGTACTGGCCGTCGTTCAGGAACGCGCGCACGTCATCGGGCGTCCCGGCCAGCGCGGCCTTGCCGGCATCCTCGACACCGCGACCGCCGAAGGTGACGATCTGCGTGACCCGGACCCGCTGATCCTGCTCCAACGGCGCCTGCCAGCCGTCCTTCAGGAACGCACGCACATCCTCGTGCGAACCGGCCAGCGCCTTCTGCGCGGCCTCCCGCACCCCACGGCCGCCGATGCTGACGAGTTGCACCGAGGTGATGCGGTCGTCGTGCTTCTCGGCGATTTCCTTCTCATCGGCCAGAAAACGACGGACGTCGTCGTCGGTGCCCATGAGCGCGACTTCCGCCGCCGCTTTGACGCCCGGGCCGCCGTTCTTCCACAACTCGAGGATCCGGCCACGGTCGGTCGCCGGAATCGGGTTGATGATTCCTTCGTCCTCGGGCGTCGTCCCGGCCGCGATCGCGGGACCCTCTCCCAAAATACTCGCGACCAGCGCGAGCAACATGCCCAGACCCGCCGCACGTATACCGTGCGGCCGGCCTCTCCTCGATCTCACCGAGCAATCCCTTCCCTTTACCTGTGCATTGCCTCGATAGGCCCGGCGAGCATAACCGCCTGGCCGGGCCTCTCGAACAGGAAAATCGGAGTTAGGAATTCCGTTTCACAGGCACAAGTTCCAGCCATCCGCAGGGCGTTGATAATGTCATGCTCACAACCAGAGCGTTACTGGCAGTACGCCCGTGAAATAGGGCCCAATAGCACCTGACGGACCTTCAAGAACCAGCAAAGCCACAGCAGGTGATAGGTTCCAGCCACCCGCCTTTATCCCACCATTACGTGCAACGGCATGCGCCGTGCTGCACGCATCCGGAAGGAATCCCTGGTGATATCTCGCGCGCGCAGAATGCTGCTTGCCGGCGTTATCGGTGGCGTCTCCGCCGTCACCGCTGCTTCCGCCTTCGCATTCGCGGCCCCCGCCCCGGCCGCGGACGACGCCACTCCGCCTTCGGCGATCGAGGACTTCGCGTACCCGGGCGCGGCGAAGATTCTCAAGGACACCGGCATCACGCTCCGCAAGGGCGACGGCCGTATCCTGCTGGGCGACTGCGCCACGGACAGCGACATCATCGTGATGACGCGTCCCACCCCCCAGACCAAGGCGGACAAGTACTGCTTCCGCCTCACGGGCGACAAGAAGTCGGGCTACCTCACGCTGGAGATCCCCCGCGTGTTCGGCCTCCAGACCGAGGACCACCCGATCCGGGCCACCGTCACCGCCGGCGGCACCTCGCAGGTCGTCGACGTGCCCAAGAACGACCTCAAGGGCGTCGGCGAGGGCATCCCCGGCGGCGAGCCCACCGCGCTCGTCGAGCTCCGCGTCACCGGCTGACCCACGCCACCGCCCGGCCGGGTCTCCGGCGCGACGGGCACCGGCTGACCCACCCGGTCAGCGCACCCAGGCCCGGGACGCACCTCCGCGTCCCCCGGCCGCGACGGCCCACCGGCCCTCTCGCACCTCTAGCCACACCTCAGAAGGAACGAACATGTCCGGCAGACGTTCACGCGCAGCGTGGGTCACCGCTCTTCTCTCCACCACCGTCGCCGCAGGCCTGCTGACCGCCGCCCCGGCGGGTGCCGTCGTGGGTGACAAACCGGCCGACGGGACCTACGGGTTCACCGCGAAGCTCGACATCGGCGGCAAGCGCAGCTGCTCCGGCGCCCTCGTCGAGCAGGGCTGGGTCATCACCGCGGCCAGCTGCTTCGCGGACAGCCCCGCTCAGGGCTTCAAGATCGCCGCGGGTGCGCCCAAGCTGAAGACGACCGTGACGGTCGGCCGCACGAACCTCTCCTCGACGGCCGGCGTCGTGACCGAGGGCGTCGAGCTCGTCCCGCGTGACGACCGCGACCTCGTCATGGTCAAGCTCGCCAAGCCCGTCACCGGCATCGCCCCCGTCGCCGTCTCCTCCGCCGCCCCGCAGCAGGGTGACGAGGTGCGGTTCGCCGGCTACGGCCGCACCAAGACGGAGTGGATCCCCGAGCGTCTGCACAGCAACACCTTCACCGTCGACGCGGTCAAGGACACCTCGGTCGGCCTGGCCGGCAAGGGTGCCGACGCGGCCGTCTGCAAGGGCGACACCGGTGGCCCGGCCTTCCGTGAGAACGCCGGCCGCGCCGAGCTGACCTCGGTCAACACCGCCTCCTGGCAGGGCGGCTGCTTCGGCACCGACGCGGCCGAGACCCGCAAGGGCGCCGTCAACACCCGCGTCGACGACGTCGCCGGCTGGGTGTCCTCGGTCTACTCCCGCGGTCTGCTGAGCAAGGCCAACTGGAAGAACGCCGACCTGCTCGCCTCCGGCTACTTCACCGGCGGCTCGGCCGGCGGCAAGCGCCACATGGACATGATCGTCCGCTGGACCGACGGTTCCGTCACCCTGTACCAGGGTGCCGAGTTCAACGACCCGAAGTACCCGTTCTCCTCGGAGTACAAGCTCGCCGAGGCCGGCAGCACCTTCAAGTACGCGCGGGCCATCTCGGGCGGCAGCTTCACCGGCACCGGCTCCGACGGCCTCATCGTCCGCTGGTCCGACGGTGAGCTCACCGAGTACACGCACGTCGACCAGAACGGCTTCCACGGCGAGAAGAAGCTCGCCGAGCCCAACGCCACCTGGAAGAACGCCAAGCTGGTGACCGCCGGCCGCTACACGGCCAACGCGCTGCGCGACGACATGCTCGTCGTCTGGGTCGACGGCTCGATCTCGATGTACTCCGACATCGACGCCAACGGCATCCGCAAGGCCACCCAGATCCAGAAGGCCAACTCGACCTGGACGCACGCCGAGCAGATCGGCGCCGGCGAGTTCACCGGCAAGAAGACCAGCGACCTGATGGTCCGCTGGTCCGACGGTGAGGGCACCATCTACCCGGGCGTCGACACCGCGGGGCTGCACGGCGAGATCAAGATCCGTGACCCCAAGTCCGCCTGGACCAACGCCACGGTGATCACCATCGGCGCGTTCGACGCGAACAAGGTCCCCAACGACGTCATCGTCCGCTGGGCCAACGGCAGCCTCACCATGTACCCCGGCGTCGACAGCGCCGGCACCCACGGCGAGGCCCGTCTCGTCGGCTGACCCCCTTGACGGCGCCGGGCCGGCCGCCCCTTCCGACATGGCCGGCCCGGCGTGCGGACCGACGCGGCCCTTCCGCCCGAACCGGGCGGAAGGGCCGTGTCGGCTTCTCGGGCCCGTTCGACCCCCACCCTCCTGATCGGAGTTCTCTTCTTGCGTACGTCACGCCTGCGCCGTCTCGCCGTCTCGGCGGCCTGCGGCACCCTTCTCACCGTCGCCGGTGGCACCACCGCGACGGCCGCCACCGCGCCGACCCCCGGCACGGGCCCGAAGGCGACCCCCGGTGCGAGCCCCTCGGCCACCCGCGGGGAACCCACGCCGAAGCCGCAGACCAGCAACGGCACCAGCACCGGCACCGAAGCCGTCGACAACAGCGACTGGTCGGTGGAGGACGCCCTGCGGTTCTGGACCCCGCAGCGCATCACCTCCGCGACCGACCCCTCCGGCCGCGCCCCGAAGCCCGCGACGACCGCCACCCCCAAGGCCGCGCCCAAGGCTGCGCCCAAGGCCAGGGGACTGGCGGGCGCCAAGCCGGACACCTCCGAGCACTTCCCCGGCATCAAGTCCGTCGGCATGCTCTTCGCCGTCGACAAGGACATGCGCGCGCACTACTGCTCGGCGAGCGCGGTGCAGAGCGGCACCCGCAGCCTCATGCTGACGGCGGGCCACTGCCAGAACTCCAAGGCGGTCTTCGTCCCGCAGTACGACCCGACGAAGTCGCTCCAGAACCAGCCGTACGGGATCTGGCCGGTCGAGGAGTGGTTCGCGGACAAGAGCTACGGGAAGAACGCCAAGGGCCCCGAGTCGGACCTGGACTTCGCGTTCGCGCGCGTCAAGGAGAACGACGGCAGGAAGCTCCAGGACGTCGTGGGCGGCAGCACCCTGGCCCGTACGCCGGGCTTCGAGAACACCACCACGGTGATCGGCTACCCCTCGGTCGGCCACAACCCGCAGGACCTGCCCGTCCAGTGCACCACGCCGACGGCCGCGCTGCCGGGCTTCAACCAGATGCGCATCGACTGCGCGGGCATGTGGGGCGGCGTCTCCGGCGGCCCCTGGTTCTCGAAGATCGACCGGGCGACCGGCACCGGCGAGATCATCGGCAACGTGGGCGGCTACAACGGCGGCGGCCCCGCCGTGCCGAGCAGCGACCCGATGTACAACCGCATCAGCTACAGCCCGATGTACGGCGACCGGTTCTTCCAGCTGTACGACGACGCCGAGCACGGCCGGCACTCCGACCCCGGCCCGTACCGCCAGCCGAAGCTGCCGTTCTCCCTCGGCGGCTCGGAGAAGTGGCAGCAGGCCAAGCTGACGGCCGCCGGTGACTTCACCGGCAGCGGCCGCGGCGATCTGATCGCCGTGTGGGCCGACGGCTCGGCCAGCCTCTTCGAGGGCGCCGAGACCAAGAACGCCAAGCACCCGTTCTCCTCCGAGGTCAAGCTCGCCGGGCCGGGCAGCGTCTGGCAGTACGCGCGCACCATCAGCGGCGGCAGCTTCACCGGCGGCGGCACCGACGGCCTCCTCGTGCGCTGGTCCGACGGTGAGCTCACCGAGTACGCCCACGTGGACCGCGGCGGCTTCCACGGCGAGAAGAAGCTCGCCGACCCCAACGCCACCTGGAAGAGCGCCAAGCTGATCACCTCCGGTCGCTACACGGCCAACGCGCTCCGCGACGACATGCTCGTCGTCTGGACCAACGGCTCGGTCTCGCTGTACTCCGACGTCGACACCAACGGCGTCCGCAAGGACACCCAACTGGTCGGCGCGAACTCGACGTGGCCCAACGCCACCCAGATCAGCGCCGGAGAGTTCACCGGCAAGGGCACCGGCGACCTGCTGGTCCGCTGGAGCGACGGCGAGGGCACCATCTACCCCGGCATCGACGCCGCCGGTCTGCACGGCGAGATCAAGGTCAGGCCCGCCAAGTCCGCGTGGACCAAGGCCGACGTGATCACGGTCGGGTCCTTCTCCCCCGGCAGCCGCCTCAACGACATCCTCGTCCGGTGGTCCAACGGCAACCTCAGCATGTACACCGGCGTTGACGCCGCCGGTACGCACACCGAGGTCCAGCTCGTCGGCTGATCCGCGACCCGTGCCCGCGGGCCGGCTTCCCCGCCCGGGGAAGCCGGCCCGTTGTCGTCGGGGGCCCGCACTTTAATTGGATTCCTGGAATCCAATTAGTTACGGTGAGGGTGTGCGACTGACCAAGAGCACCGATATCGCCCTGCGCATCGCCATGCGCCTGGCGGTGACGGGAGACGCCGCGGGCCCCGCGGACACCGCCGCACCGACCACCCGTGAGGTGGCGGGCGCGGTCGGCGTGCCGTACACCCACGCCGCCAAGGTCGTCAGCAGGCTCCAGCACCTCGGGGTCCTCGAGGCCCGCCGGGGCCGGGGCGGCGGGCTCGCCCTGACCGCCGCCGGGCGCACCGGTTCGGTCGGCCGGCTGGTGCGCGAGCTGGAGGGGGCCGGTGACGTCGTCGGCTGCGAGGACGACCCGCCCTGCCCCCTGCGGTCGGCCTGCCGGCTGCGCGGCGCCCTGCGCGCGGCACAGGAGGCGTTCTTCGCCGCGCTCGATCCGATCACCATCGAGGACCTGGTCGCCGAACCCGCCGGCCCGGTCCTGCTGAGCCTCAGCACCCGCCGGGAGGACTGAGGACCCCCATCAGGCCGTGCCCCACTTCCACACATCCTTAAATACGAGTCTGAGATACCAATTACCTCAGGCCTGAACGACAGGAGTCGCCGATGCTGTCCCCGAAGTCGACCGAGATCGTCCGCGCCACCCTGCCCGCCGTCGGCGGCGCCATCGGCGAGATCACCCCGCTCTTCTACGACAAGTTGTTCGCCGCCCACCCCGAGTTGCTGCGCGATCTGTTCAACCGGGGCAACCAGGCCAACGGCAGCCAGCGCCAGGCCCTCGCGGGCGCCATCGCCGCCTTCGCCACCGCCCTCGTCGAGCACCCCGAGGTGCGTCCCGACGCGATGCTCTCCCGCATCGCCCACAAGCACGCCTCGCTCGGCATCACGCCCGGCCAGTACCCGCTCGTCCGGGAGCACCTCTTCGCCGCCATCGCCGAGGTGCTCGGCGACGCGGTCACCGCCGAGGTCGCCGCGGCCTGGGACGAGGTGTACTGGCTGATGGCGAACGCCCTCATCGCCATCGAGGCCCGGCTGTACGAGCGGGCGGGCACCCCCGACGGCGAGGTGTGGTTGCCCTGCCGCGTCGTGGCCCGGCTGACGGAGACCGCCGAGGTCGCCACCTTCCTCGTCCGGCCGCTGGACGGCCGTCCGATACCCGCCGCCCGCCCGGGGCAGTACGTCTCCGTCCAGGTCGAACTCCCCGACGGCGCCCGGCAGATCCGCCAGTACAGCCTCTCCGGCCGGCCGGACGACGCCCTGAGCTTCTCCGTCAAGCGCGTCACCGGCGCCCCGGACGGCGAGGTGTCCAACCACCTCCACGACCACGTCGGCATGGGTGCGCACCTGACCGTCAGCGTCCCCTTCGGCGACGTCACGCTCGCCGACGGCGACTCCCCCGTGCTGCTCGCCTCCGCGGGCATCGGCTGCACGCCCATGACGGGCATGCTCTCGCACCTCGCCGCCACCGGTTCGCCCCGGCGGATCATCGCCGTGCACGCCGACCGCAGCGAGGCCACCCATGCCTTCCGCGAGGACCTGGCCCTGTTCACCGGCAAGCTCCCGAACGCGGTCGCGCACGTCTGGTACGAGCGGCCCGTGGGCCCCTGGCCCGCCGAGCGCACCGGCCGGGCGGACTTCTCCCGCCTCGACATCCCCACCGGCACCGTCGCCTATCTCTGCGGCCCGGTTCCCTTCCTCCGCTCGGCCCGCGCCCAGTTGCTGTCCGCGGGCGTCGCCGCCGCCGACATCCACTACGAGGTCTTCGGCCCCGACCTGTGGCTCGGCGAGGCCGAGTGAGCCCCCACACCCGCACCAACAGCCGCAGTAATCCAGCCAGTCCGGGACGATCAATCGTTACCCAGGCGTAACTCACACATCTATTACCCCGGGTAAACAAACGAGGTTACCGTCGGGTCACTTTGCATCGGCGTGCCGTTTCGACCCCCCACGGCACCGACGTCAGGAGTGCCCGTGCGACACCCTCGACAGGCCCTGCGCACCACGGCCGTCGGCGCCGCCTGCGCCGCACTGCTCGCCGTCACGTCCCTCGGGCCCGCGCTCGCCACCCCGCAGCGCGGGCCCGCCGCCGTGACATCGCAAGCGGGGTCCGCGCACGTCCGGTTCACCGACATACCCGGTTCCGGCGGCATCACCCTCAAGGGCAACGTCTTCACCCCGCGCGACGCCGACGGCTCGCGCCGTTACCCGGTGATCGTGCTGCCCACCAGCTGGGCCATGCCGCAGCTCGAGTACCTCGCCCAGGCCAGGCAGCTCGCCGACTCCGGCTACGTCGTGGTCAGTTACACCTCGCGCGGCTTCTGGCTCTCCGGCGGGAAGATCGAGACGGCCGGGCCGCCGGACATCGCCGATGCCTCCAAGGTCATCGACTGGGCACTGGCCCACACCCCGGCCGACCCGGCGCGGATCGGCATGGCCGGCATCTCGTACGGGGCGGGCATCAGCCTGCTGGCCTCCGGCTTCGACAAGCGGATCAAAGCCGTGGTCGCGATGAGCGGCTGGGCCGACCTCATCGAGGCCATCTACGGCGACCGCACCCAGCACCGTCAGGCCGCCGAACTGCTCGGCGGCCTGGGTGCGCTGACCGGGCGGCCGGGCGAGGAGTTGCAGGGGATCCTGAAGGACTTCCTCGGCTCGAACCTCGCCAAGGAGAAGGAGATGCTCGCCTGGGGCGCCAAGCGCTCCCCCGCCACGTACCTCAAGGACATCAACGCGGGCGGCGCCGCCATCATGCTGGGCAACGCCTGGGGCGACACGGTCTTCCCGCCCGACCAGTACGCGAAGTTCTACGAGCGGCTCACGGGTCCCAAGCGGCTGGAGCTGCGCCCCGGCGACCACGCCACCGCCGAGGGCACCGGGCTGTTCGGTCTGCCCAACGACGTGTGGACCAATGCCCACCGCTGGTTCGACCACCATCTCAAGGGCACGGACAACGGCATCGACCGCGAGCAGCCCGTCCAGCTGAAGTCCCGTACCGGCGGCGGCTACGAGTCCTATCCCGACTGGGCGGCCGTCGAGCGGACGCGGCGCACCCTGCCGCTGGAGGGCGGCAGAAGCATCCGCGCGGGCGTCGACTCGGGCGCGAACGGCGGCACCGCCCTGCTGTCCAATGTCCTCGACCAGTTCCTGAAGCTGCCGCCGATGGTCTCGGTGCCGCTGCTGCCGCGGACGTTCGCCGCCGTGTGGCAGTCCGACCGCTACGACGCGGTGCAGCGCGTGCGGGGCAGCGCGCGGCTGCACACCACGCTCACGAGCGACCAGGAGAGCGGCACGGTGGTCGCCTACCTCTACGACGTGGGCCCGCTGGGGGTGGGCAAGCTGGTCAGCCACGCCCCGTACACCTTCCACGGCAAGGCCCCGGGCCGGCCCTTCGGCGTCGATCTGAAGCTGCTCGCGACCTCCTACGACGTCCCGGCCGGCCACCGGCTCGCGCTCGTGGTCGACACGGTGGACCCGCTCTACATCGAGCACAACCCGGACGGCGCGCGGCTGGGCTTCTCCTCCCCGAAGGACGACCCGTCCGCGCTGTCGATCCCCGTGCGCGACTGAGCCGCGCTCAGCGCGGCGGGCCCCCGCCCGGCAGCAGCGTGCCGGGCTCGGCGTCGGCGACCTCGACCGCCTCCGTCTTGGGGTTGCGCTTCTGCCGCTTGGCGACCCAGTGGGCGAACCAGGACAGGAGCATGCACATCCCGATGTAGATCGGGGAGATGATCATGACGACGGGGATGAACGGCAGGTCGTAGTCGAGGTTGCCGGCGATGAGCTTGCCGGCGTGCAGGAACTCCTCGTAGGTGATGAGGAAGCCGAGCGAGGTGTCCTTCAGCGCGACGACGAGCTGGCTGATGATGGTCGGCAGCATCGCGCGCAGCGCCTGGGGCACCAGGACGAAGGACATCACCTGCGTCTTGTACATGCCCAGCGAGTACGCCGCCTCCCGCTGGCCGCGCTCGACGGAGTTCACCCCCGTGCGGAAGACCTCCGCGAGCACGGAGCCGTTGTAGAGGGTCAGTCCGGCGACGAGGGCGGGCAGCGGCTGGACCTTGAGCGCGACGAAGATGAAGAAGATCATCACCAGCACCGGCATGGCCCGGAAGAACTCCACGACGAGCGTGGCGACCCAGCGCAGCGGGCGGTGGACCGAGAGCCGTCCGCAGGCGAGCAGCCCGCCGAGGGCGAGGGAGAGGACCGCGGCGTACGCGAAGGCCTTCAGGGTGTTGCCGAGGCCGCGCAGCAGCAGTTCCTGGATGCCCTCGTAGGCGAAGGGCCGCCATTTCGCGGTCGTGAACTGCTGGGTGTCGAAGAGGAGATAGAGGATCCAGCCGAGCAGCCCGATGATCACAGCGGTCGAGACCAGGCCGTAGACGAGGTGCCGACGCCGGGTCAGGGGGCCGGGGACGTCGTACAACGCGGTGCTGGTCATCGGGCGACTCCGTAGCGCTTCTCCAGCACGTTGAAGATCGCGCTGATGGTCAGGGTCACGATCAGATAGCCGACGGCGATCCAGATGAAGGACCAGATGATGCTGTAGCCCATCTCGTTGAGCGGTTTGTAGGTGCCGAGCAGTTCGGTGACGCTGAACGAGCCGGCGATCGCCGAGTTCTTGGCGAGTGCGATCAGCGTCGAGCCGATCGGCGGGATGACGGACCGGAAGGCCTGCGGCAGGACGACGTCGCCGAGTGTCTGCGCGAAGGTCATGCCGAGGCTGCGGGCCGCCTCGCCCTGTCCGGTGGGCACGGTGTTGATGCCGGAGCGCACCGCCTCGCAGATGAACGCCGAGGTGTAGCAGCCGAGGGCGAGGACCGCGAAGAGCTGGAAGGGCAGCACGACACCGAAGCGCGGCAGGCCGAGCAGCACGGCGAAGAAGAGCAGGGTGAGCGGGGTGTTGCGCAGCACGTCCACCCAGACCGTGCCGAAGACGCGCAGCGAGCCGACGGGCGCGACCCGGAAGGAGGCCATCACGAAGCCGAGGACCAGCGCGAGCAGCGAGGCGTAGACGGTCAGCTCGACGGTGCCGAGCAGCCCTTTGCCGTAGAGGGAGAAGTTGTCAGTGAGTACGTTCATCGAGGGGACCTACCGGTGTCGTGCCGACCTCAGCCGGCCGGGTAGCGGTCGACGGGCGGCGGCGGTGGGGCGGGCACTCCGGACAGGCCGAGGGTCGCGTCGTACGCCTTCTTCCAGTCGCCGTTCTTCTCGTGCGCCACGAGCGCGTCGTCGAGGGCGAAGCGCAGGGCGTTGTCGGCGCGGGGGACGCCGATGCCGTAGGGCTCCTTGGAGAACGGTTTGCCGACGACCTTCAGCTCGGCGGGGACCTTGGCGGCGTAGCCCATGAGGATGCTGTCGTCGGTGGTGACGGCGTCCACCTGGAGGCTGAGCAGGTTGTCCACGCAGATCGAGTACGTGTCGTAGGCGACGGCGACGGCCTTGGGGTATTCGCGGTCGATGCGCTGCAGCGGGGTGGAGCCGGCGGCCGAGCAGACCTTCCTGCCGTCCAGGTCCTGCGGGCCGTCGATGTCGGAGTCCTTGGCCCTCACGAGCAGCGACTGACCGGCGATGTAGTACGGACCGGCGAAGCCGACCTGGCGTTTGCGCAGGTCGTTAATGGTGTAGGTGCCGACGTAGTAGTCGATCTGGCCGTTCTGGAGGGCGGTCTCGCGGTTGGCGGAGGCGATCGTACGGAAGACGATGGTCCTGGGGTCGAAGCCCAGGGAGGCGGACATCATCCGGGCGATCTCGATGTCGAAGCCGGAGTAGGCGCCGCTCGCGGGGTCCTTCTCGCCCAGGTAGGGCTGGTCCTCCTTGGCGCCGACGACGAGGTGGCCGCGGCTCTTCGCCTTCCGCCAGGTGGGAGAGGCGGGCAGCTGGAAGCCGGTGTCGACGTGGTAGTCGGGGAGCTGGTCGGGCTGCGGGCCCTTGACGGGCGGGCTGCCCTCCTTGCCGCAGGCGCCGGCCAGCAGGGCCAGGCCGGCGAGCGCCAGGGCCGCGGCGCACCGGCGGGTGCGCCCGAGGTCACGTCGCCGCGTGGCATTGCGTCTGATGAGCACGGTACCCCCGCTCAGTGCTTGAGGATCTTGGAGAGGAAGTCCTTGGCCCGCTCGCTCTCGGGGGCGGTGAAGAACTCCTCGGGGGTGCGGTCCTCCACGATGCGGCCGTCGGCCATGAAGACGACCCGGTTGGCGGCGGAGCGGGCGAAGCCCATCTCATGGGTGACGACGACCATCGTCATGCCGTCCCGGGCGAGCTGGCGCATGACCTCCAGCACCTCGTTGATCATCTCCGGGTCCAGGGCCGAGGTCGGCTCGTCGAAGAGGAGCGCCTTGGGGTCCATGGCGAGCGCGCGGGCGATCGCGACGCGCTGCTGCTGACCGCCGGAGAGCTGGGCGGGGTACTTGTCGGCCTGGTCGAGCAGACCGACCCGCTCCAGCAGTTCGCGCGAGCGCTTGTTGGCCTCCTCCTTGCCGCGCTTGCGGACCTTGAGGGGGGCGAGGGAGACGTTGGCGAGCACGGTCTTGTGCGCGAAGAGGTTGAAGGACTGGAAGACCATGCCGACCTCGGCACGGAGCTTGGCGAGCGCCCGCCCCTCCTCGGGCAGCGGCTGTCCGTCGAGCAGGATGGTGCCGGACTCGACGGGCTCCAGCCGGTTGATGGCCCGGCACAGCGTGGACTTCCCGGAGCCGGAGGGGCCGATGACCACCACCACCTCCCCCCGGCCGACCGTGAGGTTGATGTCCCGCAAAACATGCAGTTTTCCGTAGTGCTTATTGACGTCACGCAGTTCGATCAACGGATCGACGGCCATACCCAGCCCTACCCACTCTCAGCTGTCTCGCAGTCGCCGCAAACTATCCAGCTCAATACGGGACTTCCCTGGAGACACGCACACATACGGGTATTCACACTGCATTAACCGCCATTTGCCCTAGGTACACAGATGAAGCCTGGGTACCTAGCCTGTGGGGGCCGACTGGGGGAACAGTGGGGGGAAAGGAGCCCGGCGTGGGCGACAGCAGGCCCGTCTACCAGCGCATCGCGGACGATCTGCGGCAGCGCATCGACGAGGGCTCCCTCGCCGTGGGTGATCGCATACCCTCCCGCTCCGAGCTGAAGCGGACCTACGCCGCCAGCGATCAGACCGTGGACCGCGCGGTGCGGGTGCTGAAGGCCGCCGGGTACGCGGAAGGACAGTTCGGCCGGGGGGTGTTCGTCACCGACCGGGCGCCGCTGGGCTCGCTGCTCCGCTCGACCGGCGCGGTCGACTCCCCCTTCGCCGCCCGGATCACCGCCCGGAACACGGCGCTCACCTGGGAGGCCTCCTCCAGCGAGACCCACGCCCCGGAGCCGATCGCCGAGCGGCTGGGCATCGGGCCGGGCGAGCCGGTGCTGTGCACCCAGTACGAGTACCTGGCCAACCGGCACCCGGTCCAGCTCGCCACCAGCTGGGAGCCGCTCACCATCACCGAGGGCACCGACGTCGCCCACCCCGAGCGGGGGCCCTACGCGCGGCGCGGGGTGCGCGGCCGGCTCGCCGCCATCGGCGTCCGGGTCGTCCGGGCGCGGGAGCTCGTCGGCTCACGACCGGCGACCACGCCCGAGGCCGAGGCGCTCGGCTGCGCGGCCGGCAGTTGCGTCACCGTCGTCGAGCGGACCCACTTCGACGGCGACGACCGGGCCGTGGAGACCTCCGACATCGTGGTGCGCGCCGACCGCTGGCGACTGGAGTACGACATTCCGTTCATCATCGGCTGAGGCGGCGGGGCGGGCCGTACGACCCGGGTGCGTCAGTGCTCCGACAGCTCGGCGTAGAGCTGCGACAGCTCCGGCGCGCCGTCCGCCGCCCACGCCTGGCCCGCCTCGACCACGTCGATCTCCCGGCCGTTGGCGAGCCGGACGACCGGCTGCCCGTTGGGCCAGATCCGCCACCCCGCGCCCCTGACCGTACGGACGATGACCGTTCCCAGATACAGCCCCGCGTCATTGCCCAGCCAGGGCAGCAGCTCCGGGTCGTCGCGCCAGCGCGGCTGCAACTGGTCGAGTTCCTCCAGGGACGACGGCGCGTCGTCGAGCGCGACCCCCGCCGACTGCGCGTGTGTGCGCAGCAGTTCGCACTCCGACAGCAACTCGGCCAGCCCTTCCGGATCCCGGTCGGCCTCGCCCGGCAGCGCCACGCCGTGCGCGGGCCCGTGCCGCTTGCGCCAGCTGTCCAAGAAAGGAATGTTCATACCGGCCAGGATCGCATTCGTTCGGATGGCCGCACCACCGGCGCGCGGTGCGCGACGTGGCCGGTTGGCCTCCTTGACGTTGCCCATACGTCTCCTTAGCTTCATCCCGCCACATACAGTGCGGGGAACGCTGGGAGGCATGACACGCATGCTCCGATCATCGCGGCTCGGCGGGGACGTACACAGCGGCCATCGACAGGGCAATCGGCAGGGCAGACGGCGCGACCGGCACAGACGGTGGACGATGACCGGGATCGTCGCGACGGGAGCGGCCTGCGCCGTGGCCGCCGCGACCACGCCCGCGCTCGCCGACACCGCCCGCGCACCCCGAGAGCCGCTCCCCCTGGAGCGGCTCTTCGACAATACGGCCATCAGCGACAACGCCCGCCCGGGCGCCGCGGACTTCGACGGGGCGGGCAACTCCCTCTCCGCCCAGGACCTGCGCGCCGCCGGCTGGACGCCGGGGCGCGCGCTGACCATCGACACGGCCCGGCTGCGCTGGCCCGCCTCCGCCGCCGGCCGGCCGGACAACGTACGGGCCGCCGGGCAGAGCCTGAAGCTGAGCGGCCGGGGCGACGCCCTCACCTTCCTCGTCGCGGGCAGCGCCAAGGCCGGGCCGGGCGGCGACACCACCGGCACCGGCACCGTGCGCTACCGCGACGGCTCCAGCAGTACCTACACGCTCACCGCGCCTGACTGGCGCGGCGGCCCGCTCACCACCAAGGCCGTCGGGCTGCCCCACGTCAACGCCCCGGGCGGCCAACGCACCGAGACCGCCCGGCTGTACGCGGTGACCGTACCCGTCGCGCGCGGCCGGACGATCAGCTCCGTCGTCCTGCCGAAGGACCCCGGCCCCGCCGCCGATCTGCACATCTTCTCGGCGGCGCTGCGCACCCCCACGAACGGGTGGACCGGCAGCTGGGCGGCGTCCACCTCCGGGTACATCGCGGTGGGGCCGTGGACCGACCGGACGCTCCGGCTGATCGTGCACAGCAGCGCGGGCGGACCCCGGACCCGCATCCGGCTGGAGAACACCTTCGCGTCGACGCCGGTGCGGATCGGCCACGCCAGCGTGGCGGTGCAGAGCAGCGGCGCGGCGGCGGCCGGCAGGCCGCGGGCGCTGACCTTCGGGGGCCGGACGGGCGTCGAAGTACCGGCGGGCGCCCACCAGTTCAGCGACCCCGTGGGCTTCCGGGTGCCGCCGGGCACGAATCTGCTGGTGAGCATCCATCTGCCGGGGACGGTACGGGCCGTGCCCGTGCACAGCTACAGCAACCAGGTCTCGTATCTGAGCGGTGACGGCAGCGGCGACCGCACGGGCGACCGCGGCGCGGACGTGTACGGCCAGAAGCTCAGCGGCTGGCCACTGCTGACCGGCGTGGACGTCGCCGGCGGACCGGGCTCGGTGGTCGCCTTCGGCGACTCGATCACCGACGGCGGGAACTCCACGGCGGACGCCAACCGGCGCTGGCCCGACCAGCTCGCGCGACGGCTCCGGGAGCAGCGCGAGGTGCCCCGGTTCGGGATGCTCAACCACGGCATCTCCGGCAACCGCGTGGTGGGCGACCGCTACCCGGGCAACGGGACCAGCACCATCAGCAGCGGGGTCAGTGCCGTGCACCGGCTGGAACGCGACGTGCTGTCACAGACGGCCGCCCGGACCGTCATCGTCTTCGAGGGCGTCAACGACATCCGCGCCGGGACGTCCGCCGATCAGGTGATCGCCGGGCTGCGGTCCATCGCGCAGCGCGCCCACGCACGCGGGATGCGAGTGGTGGTGTCGACCATCGCGCCCTGCGGCGGCTTCCACGACTGCACCCCGGCGGCGGAGGCCCGGCGCGCCGCCATCAACACACATGTGCGCTCCAACGGCGGCGGCTATGACGCGGTCCTCGACTTCGACGCCGCGATCCGCGACCCGCGGCAGCCGGACCGCATGCTGGCGGCCTACGACAGCGGCGACCATCTGCACCCCAACGACGCGGGGATGAAGGCGTTCGCCGACTCCGTCGACCTGCGCCTGCTGGTCTGACGGTCCGGCCCTACGGGGTGCGGTCCGGACCGATGGAGGGCGGGGCGAGGGCGTCCGGGCTCACACGTCCAGGTCGACGACGACCGGGGCGTGGTCCGAGGCGCCCTTGCCCTTGCGCTCCTCACGGTCGACGTAGGCGTCCTTGACGGCCCCGGTGAAGGGGGCGTTGCCGTAGACCAGGTCGATGCGCATGCCCCGGTTCTTCGGGAAGCACAGCTGGCGGTAGTCCCAGTAGGTGTAGGGGCGGTCGTACTTCAGCGGGCGGGGCACGACGTCGGACAGACCGGTGTCGCGCAGGGCGGCGAGCGCGGCGCGCTCGGCCGGGGTGACGTGCGTGGCGCCCTCGAAGACGGCGGGGTCGAAGACGTCCTCGTCGGTCGGGGCGATGTTGTAGTCACCGAGCACGGCGAACGGCCGCTCCGCCGCCGCGTCGGCCGCGACCGCGTCCCGCAGGGCCTCCAGCCAGAGGAGCTTGTAGGAGTAGTGGTCGTGGCCGACCTCGCGGCCGTTCGGCACGTAGACCGACCAGACGCGGGCGCCGCCGCAGGTCGCCGCGATCGCGCGGGGCTCCTGGACGCCTTCGTAGCCGGGGCCGCCCGGCAGGCCCGTCACCACGTCCTCCAGGCCCACGCGCGACAGCAGGGCGACCCCGTTCCACCGGCCGGTGGCGTTGACCGCCGCCTCGTAGCCCAGCTCGCGCAGCTCGTCCGTCGGGAACTGCTCGGCGGTGCACTTGGTCTCCTGCACGCACAGCACGTCCGTGCCGCTGCTCTCCAGCCAGGCCAGCAGCCTCGGGAGACGGGCGGTGATCGAGTTCACGTTCCAGGTGGCGATGCGCATGGGCCAACCCTAACGGCCGGGTGTGACAGTGACCGGCCGGTGACGGTGACGGCCCGCCCCCGGACCGGCGGCGCTCAGAGTTGCACGGTCTCGCCGGGCGCCAGCCGGGAGTGGTCCGTCCCCGCGACACCCGGCCCGCCGGGGCCCAGCATCCGGTCGTAGACGGGCCGGGCGAGGTCGGTGAGCAGGGCGTCGTGGATGTCGATCGCGCGCCGCGGCTTGACCTCCCGCAGGTAGTCGATGACCTCGGAGACCTTGTTCCAGGGGGCCATGACCGGCAGCATCAGCGTGTCCACCGGCCGCCCGGGCAGGGTCAGCGCGTCGCCGGGGTGGAAGACCGAACCGTCCACGAGGTACCCCACGTTGGTGATCCGCGGGATGTCGGGGTGGATCACGGCGTGCAGTTGGCCGTGGACCTCCACGTCGAAGCCTGCGGCGGTGAAGGTGTCCCCCTCGCCGACGGTGTGCACCCGGCCGGGGAAGGCCGCCGAGACCTGGTCCGCGACGCTGCGCAGCGTCCACAGCTCGGCGGCCGGATTGGCCTCCAGGCCCGCCCGCAGCCGGTTCTCGTCGAAGTGGTCGGGGTGCTCGTGGGTGACGAGGATCGCGTCCGCGCCAAGGGCCGCGTCCTCCTCGCTGAAGGCACCCGGGTCGATGACCAGCGTGCGGCCGTCCTTCTCCAGCCGAACGCATGCGTGACTGTTCTTGGTCAGCTTCATGCAACCCATCTTGCTCCTTCCACCCCGTCCCGCTACGCCTCGGGGCCGTCCTTCGCACGCCCCGCGGCCTCGCCGCCCTCTTCGGCGACGACGCGCTCGGCCACCGCGAAGGCGGCGTCGGCCGCCGGGAGGCCGCAGTAGAGGGCGGTGTGCAGGAACGTTTCCTTGATCTCGTCCGCGGTGACGCCGTCGCGCAGCGCGGCCCGCAGGTACCGGGCCAGCTCGTCGCGGTGGCCGCCCACGGTGAGGGCGGTCAGGGTGACGAGGAAGCGGGTGCGCCGGTCGAGCCCGGGGCGCGCCCATGTCCCGCCCCAGGCGACGCGGGTGACGAAGTCGTCGTACTCGGCACGGAAGCCCTCCGGGTCCGGGTCTCTCCGGCTCTCCTCACCGAGCACCTCCCGGCGGATGCGGACGCCCGTCGCGTGCGCGTCGGGGGTGGGGGCGGCGGGGGCGGCGGTCGCGGGGGCTGAGGCAGCGGCGGGGATCGCGTAGGGGTTGGGCTCTGCCGGGATGGCGTACGGGTTGTCGCCCGCGTCGGCCGGCAGATGGGCGGCGACCGCGGGGGCGGGCACTGAGGGGGCCGGCGCCGACGGCGGGACGGAGGCGGCGGGTGCGGCGTGTACGGCGGGCGCGGCGAAGGGGCTCGCGCCCTGGGCCGGGCCCGGGACAGCGGCCTTCGGGTCCGGGGCCGCGGCCGATGACGGCGTGACCGGCGGCTCGGCGGCGGGCCGCGGCACCGGGGACGGCCCTGCTGCGGGCGACGGCTCGGGCGCCGCGAACGGCCCGGCCGGTTCGGGTGTCTGAACCCCGGCCGCCGCAGGCGGCTGAGGTCCGGCAGGCCCCGCCGGTGCGGTGACCGTGGCGGGGGCAGGGGCGGGGGCAGGGGTGGTCTGCCAGGCCGTCGTGAAGTGACGGACCAGCAGGTCGGTGACGGCCGCCGGCTGCTCGACCGGCGCGAGGTGGGAGGCGGCCGGTACGACGGCGAGCCGCGCGTCGTGGATACCGGCAACCAGCACCCGGGCGTCGGCGGGCGGGGCGACCTGGTCCTCGGCCCCGACGAGGACCAGTGCGGCAGAGGCCGTACGCCCCAGGTCGTCCCGGATGTCGAAGGCGGCCAGTGCCTGGCACGCGGCGATGTAGCAGAGCGGGTCCGTGGTGCGGACCATCTGCACGGCCCACTCCACGATGGCGGGCTGGGCGGCCAGGAAGGCCGGGGTGAACCACGCCTCGGGCGCGGACCGGGCGATGGGGTCGAGCCCGCTCGTACGGACCATGTCACCGCGCTGCCGCCAGGACTCGGCGGTGCCGAAGCGGGCGGAGGTGCCGACGAGGGCGAGCGCGGCGAGGCGACCCGGGTGGCGCAGGGCGAGATCGGCGCCGACCGCGCCGCCGATGGAGCAGCCCGCGAAGCCGAAGCGCTCGATGCCGAGCCCGTCGAGGGTGGCCAGCAGCCGGTCGGTCAGGTCGCCGACGGAGCCGAGCGGCCGGGCAGGGGCGCCGCCGTGGCCGGGGAGGTCGAAGCGCAGCACCCGCCAGTGCCGGGCCAGCTCCGGGACCTGCCGGTCCCACATGTGCCAGGTGGTGCCGAGAGCGGGGCCCAGGACCAGGACCGGGGCGTCTTCCGGCCCGTCGAAGCGGTATTGCAGGGTGTTCGCCGGTGTCTCACTCACCCGCCAGACCCTCTCATGCGTCACGGAATCTCACATCGCCGGGGCGAACCGAGCGGCTCGTGCGAGGAGGCTCAGTGCCCCTGGATTTCCTCCCTGGAGGTGACCTCTTGGTCGGTGAGGATGCGGAACTCCCGGGGGTGCTCGGTCAGCAGCTTGAGGAATCCGGGTTCGGCCTGCAGGACGTATCCCCGCAGGTGGGCTCCGTTGCGCAGGTCGACGCGCTCCAGGGGGACCCAGGGCGTCCTGACGGTCGCCGCGGCGACGAGCCATCCCACCAGGATCAGCAGCCCCAGGCGACGGCCCGCCCCCAGCGCCAGAAGCCGCAGCCGCCCGTCGGCCTTCGTCCCGTAGCCGATGGCGAACAGCGCGATGCCGACGGCGAGGGCGGTCAGGAGCAGCCACCACGCGTGGAAGGACCAGATGTACGCGCTGAGCGGCACCAGGGCGCCGAGCAGGAGGAGGATTCCGCTCTTCAGTCCGGGCCGGGCCGGCCGGCGGCTTTCCGCCGTGGCTCCCGCGTCGGGCTGTCGGGCCTCGTGCAGGCTCATCCACAGCCACAGGACGGCGACGGGGGTGAGCAGGGCGAGGTAGAGAGCCGCGGCGAGTGGATCGGCCATCAGGGTGCCCATGACGATGCTGATGCTGTCGTCCACGTCCATGGTGTGCAGCACCGCGAAGGCGGTGTGCCAGTCGTAGCCGGAGACGGCGAACAGCCGCAGCACGAGGAAGAGGACCGCCGCGATGGTCAGCGGCAGCCCGTTGTGGTGCCCGCCGCTGTCTGTCCCGTCATGCGCCATGCTCGCAAGATCGCACAGGCCGGTGCCCCGGGTCGCGGGCGAAACGCCGCCCGGGGCGCACGCTGTGCGCCGCGGTCAGGACGTGTCCTTCCGCGTGGTCCCCGCGCCCGTCCGCGGGCGCGGGTCGGCGGGCGGCGACATGGTGACGGGCCGGCCGTAGTGGCGGGTGCGTACGCAGAAGACGAGCAGGGCCAGCAGGCCGGTGGCCATGAACCAGGGCAGGGCCCGGGCCGCGCAGGTGAAGGAGGCCGTGTGCGTGAACGAGGCGGCCAGGGCCGCCTGTGCGGGGCCGTACAGCGGCAGGGCACTCAGCCATGCCTGGTCTCCGGCCGGGTTGGAGACCGGGCTCTGCATGCCCACATCGATCAGCGTGGCCATCACCACGACGAAGAAGCCCTCCAGTTCGTTGCGCAGCAGGTAACCGGCCATGACGCCCAGTCCTCCGTAGGCCAGGATCGCCGCTGCCAGGGCTGCGGCGACGGCCCCGGGCTCGGTCAGCGGCCAGGACAGCCGCAGCAGGGCGAGCGTGTAGCAGGTGAGCAGTGCCGTGATGACGAGGAGGGCGGCCATCTTGGCGGCCAGCAACTGCACCCGGGGGTAGCCGGCCAGCACCAGGCGCAGATCCATCTCCCGGGCGCTGAACGTGGCCATGAACATCATGAAACCGGCGATCACCGTGACGGCGTGCAGGGCGCTGCAGACCTGGATGCTGCGGCTCATCGACGCGGTCACCTCGATGCCGAGGGCGCTGCTGCTGAACGAGATGTTCTTGCTCAGAGCGGTGGCACGGACCAGGAAGATCCAGGTCGGGATGAAGAAGGCGATCATGCTCATCGCGAGGCGGTTGCGCAGGTGACCGGTCAGCGCGAAGCCGAGGGCCACCGTGAACGCCGTCCACTGGTGTTTCATCCCGGCACTCCCTCCTGGTACAGGCGGCCGTCGCGCAGGTGGTGCACGGTGTCGAAGTGCCGCAGGTCGTGCAGCAGGTGGGACACCACCACCACCGAGCGCCCCCGGCTGCGCAGCCGGTCTGCCAGCTGCCAGAAACGCTGGTGCGTGTCCCAGTCGAATCCCTGGTACGGCTCGTCGAGCACCAACAGCGGCGGGTCGTGCATCAGTGCCAAGGTCAGATTGAGCTTCTGCCGGGTGCCGCCGCTGAGCTCTCCGGCGCGGGTGCGCCGCTCGGCGCCGTAGCCGAGCAGGTCCACCAGCTCCCAGGCACGGTCCAGCCGCGGCAGCCGGTAGGCGACCTGGAACAGCCGCAGATGCTGGGCGACCGTGAGCGTGTCGTTGACCACCGCCTGCTGCGGGCAGTACCCCAGTGCGCTGAAACGCTGCACCGTGCCGCGGTCCGGGGTGAGTTGTCCCACCGCGATACGCAGCAGCGTGCTCTTGCCGGAGCCGTTCTCGCCCACCACTCCCGCGAGCATGCCGGCCGACACGGTGAGATCAGCGCCGCACAGCACCGCTCGTCTGCCGTATGCCTTGTGCACGGCCCGCATGCGCAGCCGCGTGTCTGATGCCATGTCGTTGTGCCCCTCGCCGCCTACCGCCCAGTCAACATCCGTTCATGCCAAAGGGTGCGGGCCCCGCGCGGACACGCCGGATCCGCCGCGTTACCCACCGAAAAGCCGGTCGTTGGGGTGCGTGAAGACCTCGGGGAGGATCAGAGGGACTGGGGTGGTCGGATTGACCCATGCTCACTACCGGCAGCACGTCCTGCCGTACTACCGGGCGTTCGAGTCACGCTTCGGGTACGCGGCGTTGCTCGGCCGGACGCGTCACTTCGGCTGGTACGAACCCGGTGATTCCCCCTGGGGGTTCCCGGCGGCCATGCGGCGGATGGAGGTCGTCGCGGCCCGCAAGCTGGCTTTGCCGCCGGGGTCCTCGGTGCTCGATGCCGGATGCGGAGTCGGTGACACGGCGCGCACGGTCGCCCGGGTGGGCGGGGTGTGCGTCACCGGAATCGACGGGATCGAGCCGGACATCGCCATCGCGCGTCAGCGGTCGGCCCGCGCGGGCGTGCCGAGCGGGCGCACCCGTTTCCTGCTGGCCGACTACCACGCGCTCCCGTTCGCCGACGCCTCCTTCGACGGCGTCTACACGATGGAGTCCTTCGTCCACTCCCCCAGCCCCTCGCAAGGGCTCGCCGAGTTCTTCCGCGTCCTGCGTCCCGGCGGGAAGCTGGTGATGTTCGAGTATGCGAGCACCCCCCAGGACCGGCTGACGCCGCAGGCGCGGTCGGCGCTGGTCCGGGTCTGTGAGCTCTCCGGGATGCCCGGGATGCTCACGCTGACCCATGGGGAGCTGGAGCGGCTTCTTCAGCAGACCGGTTTCGCCGTCGCATCGGTGGACGACGCGACGGCGAAGGTCCTGCCGATGCTGTGGGCCCTCTCCGTACTCGGCCGGCTGCCGTATGCGCTCGCGCGCGGTCTGGGCCGCGGCGACCGCGTGGTCAACGCGATGGCCGCCGTGGAGATGTACCGGCACCAGGACACCTGGCGGTACACCATCTGTACCGCCACCAAGCCGTGAACCCTTGACGACCCCTGCCGGGTGGTGCCCGGCGGGGCCGGCTCAGGGCGTCGTCGTCGAGACGACGTACACCTTGGGCCGCTCCGGATCGTCCAGGTTCGCCGTGATCGACAGGGTCGGCTGGGGCTCGTCCCGCTCGTGGACCGTGCCCGTCCAGCGGTGGCCCTCGCCGAACTTCCAGTCGACCTCGGCCGCCTCGTCCTCGTCGATGGTGACCTCGCCGTCCTTGAGGGCGCCGGGGCTGGAGCCGACCCTCGTGAGGAAGGTCTCGAAGCCCTCACGCGTGGTGGTGAACTGGAGGTACAGCGAGCTGGACTTCCAGGCGTTGGTCTCGAAGTGGGCGACGTTCTCGGAGTAGGGCGGGATCCATACGGCGTAGATCCGGCGCTGCAGCCGGGACGGCCAGCCCTCCTCCAGCCCGGTGACGCGGGCCTGCTCCTGCTTGTCGCCGTTGCCGCCGCGGCTCTGCATCGCGGAGATGTAGAGATAGCCGGCCGGGATGGCGATGAGCAGGAAGACGATGACGGGCTTGATCCAGCGGTGCCGGGGGCGGGGCCGGCCCGGCTCCTCGGGCTCGGCCGCCGTGCGCTCGGGGTCCATCGTGATCACCCGCGGCCCGCCTGGGCGTACCGCTCGTAGCGCTCGACGCGGCGCCGGTTGGCGCGGCGGAAGCGACGGGCGACGAGCCGGGCCAGGTCGGCGGCGCCGACCATGCCGGCCTCCGGGCCGAGCTGCGCCTTGACGATCCGGGCCTCGGGGCGGTAGCCGCGGCCGGTGAGGTGGCGGCGGAAGGCGTCCCGGGCGGGGCCGATCAGCAGGTCGTCGGCGGCGCTGACGCCACCGCCGATGACGAAGCAGGACGGGTCGAGGGCGGCGGCGAGATTGGCGATGCCCACGCCGAGCCACTGGCCGATGTCCTGGAGCAGCTCCACGCACATGGCGTCGCCGGAGCGGGCCAGCTCGGTGATGAGCGGGCCGGTGATCTCGGGGATGTTGCCGCCGACGCGGTCGATGATGCCGTACGCGACGGGGGACTCCGCGGCGGCCAGCTCCCGGGCCTCGCGGACGAGGGCGTTGCCGGAGCTGTACTGCTCCCAGCAGCCGCGGTTGCCACAGGGGCAGCGATGGCCGCCGGGGACGACCTGCATATGGCCGAACTCGCCCGCGACCCCGTACTTGCCGCGCTTGACCTGGCCGTCCTCCAGGATCGCCCCGCCGATGCCGGTGCCGAGGGTGATCATCACGAGGTGGTCCTCGCCCCGGCCGGCACCGAAGCGCCACTCGGCCCAGGCGGCGGTGTTGGCGTCGTTGTCGACCATGACGGGGACGGCGAGCCGGCCCGCGAGGCGGTCACGCAGCGGTTCGTTGCGCCAGGACAGGTGCGGGGCGAACAGGACGCGGTTGCGGTCGGCGTCCACCCAGCCGGCGGCGCCGATGCCCACGGCGTGCACGTCGTGCCGGTCGGAGAGGTCCAGCACCAGCTCGGTGATGGTGTCCTCGACGACCTTGGGGCTCTTGGACTTGTCCGGCGTCTCGGTGCGGATCTTCTCCAGGATGTTGCCGTCGGCGTCGACGACGCCCGCCATCACCTTGGTGCCGCCGATGTCGATGCCGACCGTGGGGACGCGGGGCGCCGTCAGGTGCGAGCGCCGCTCGCGGGTGCCCACCGTGCGGAGCACGGTCGCTCTCGCCGTACCCCGGTGGAGGTCGCGGTACATGCTCATCGCCGCACCTCCGCCACGGCGTGGCCTCCGGCGGGTGTACGGGGGCGTGCTCGCACGAGTCGTCGTCCCTGCGGGGTCTCGGAGAGGCGGGGGCGCCTCTGGCGTACGGGTGGGTGACGGGGCAGCCCGTCGTCGCCGATTGTGCCTCACGGGAGCGTCCCGTACCGCATCGCGTGTGGCAGGACCACCGTCGTGCGGGGCGGCCCGAGGGCGGTGCCGCGGCGTGGCGGGGGCCCGCCCGGAGCGGGCCGCTCCCCCTCCCTCCCGCGCGGGCGCACCCGTACGGGAGGGGCCGTCGTCAGCCGTCCTCGCCGGTGGCGACCGGCTTGCCGCCGATCACGTCCGGGCCCGGGGCCCGCTCCAGCTCGTGACTGAGCTGGTCGAGCTCGCTGCCGCCCGCCATCTGGCGGGTGAGCTCGTCGAGGGCGATCTCGGACTTGGCGTGGCTGCCGGCCATCGCGCCGCGCTTGAGCAGCACGAAGCGGTCGCCGACGAGATACGCGTGGTGGGGGTTGTGGGTGATCAGGACCACGCCGAGGCCCGCGTCCCGGGCCGCCGCCACGTACTTGAGGACCACACCGGACTGCTTGACGCCGAGCGCCGCCGTCGGCTCGTCGAGGACGAGGACCTTGGCGCCGAAGTAGACGGCGCGGGCGATGGCCACGCACTGCCGCTCACCGCCGGAGAGGGTGCCGATGGGCTGGTCGACGTCACGCAGGTCGATGCCCATGCGCAGCAGCTCGGCGCGGGTGGTCTCGCGCATCCGCGCGGCGTCGAGGCGCTTGAAGGGGCCGGCGCCCTTCGTCGGCTCGGAGCCGAGGAAGAAGTTCCGCCAGACGGGCATCAGGGGCACGACCGCGAGGTCCTGGTAGACCGTGGCGATGCCGCGGTCCAGGGCCTCGCGGGGCGAGCCGAGGCGGGTCTCCTCGCCCTCGATCTCGAAGGTGCCGGCGTCGTGCTGGTGCAGCCCCGCGATGATCTTGATGAGGGTGGACTTGCCGGCGCCGTTGTCGCCGAGCACGCAGGTGATCTCACCCGGGTGCACCTCCAGGGAGACCCCTTCGAGGGCACGGATGTTCCCGTAGAACTTGCTGACGTCCGTCAGCTCCACCAGCGCGTTCCGTGTGTCGCTCACTTCGTCGCCTCCGCCCGCTTACGGACCCACGCGTTCAGCAGCGTCGCCAGCAGCAGCATCGCGCCCAGGAAGAACTTGAACCAGTCCGGGTCCCACTGCGCGTAGACGATGCCCTTGCTGGTCATGCCGAAGATGAACGCGCCGACCGCGGAGCCGATGGCCGAGCCGTAGCCGCCGGTCATCAGACAGCCGCCGATGACGGCCGCGATGATGTAGAGCAGTTCGTTGCCGACGCCCTCGCCGGACTGCACCACGTCGTAGGACATCAGCAGGTGCTGGCCGGAGACCCAGGCGCAGAAGGCGACGGCCATGTACAGGCCGATCTTGGTGCTCTTGACGGGCACGCCGACGGCTCGGGCGGCGTCGGCGTTGCCGCCGACCGCGAAGATCCAGTTGCCGACGCGGGTGCGCAGCAGCACCCAGGTGGCCAGGGCCACCAGGCCGAGCCACCAGAGGATGGTGACCTGGAGGTCGACGCCGCCGATCGTCAGGTGCGAGGCGAAGACCGCGCGGGCGGAGTCGAAGCCCTCCATGTCACCGATGGTCTTGGTGGAGACGGTGCCGCTGATGAGCTTGGTGAAGCCCAGGTTCAGGCCGGTCAGCATGAGGAACGTGGCCAGCGTGATGATGAAGCTGGGCAGCTTGGTGCGGGTGAGCACGAAGCCGTTGAAGAAGCCGATGGCCAGCATGGTGAGCAGCGAGACACCGGCGCCGACCCAGACATTGGCCGTCATCTGGTAGCTGAACATCGAGGAGACCAGCGCGGCGCTGGTCACCATCACACCGGCCGACAGGTCGAACTCGCCGCCGATCATCAGCAGCGCCACCGGGACGGCCATGATGCCGATGGTCGAGGACGCGTACAGCACCGTCGACAGGCTGGACGCCTGGAGGAAGCTGTCGGCGACGGTCGAGAAGAAGACGAAGACGGCCACCGCGCCGACGACCGCGCCGAGCTCGGGGCGGCCGAGCAGCCGGCGCAGCCGGGAGCGGTGTGCCAGCCGCTCGTCGGGCGCTTCCTGGACGGGCGCGGTCGCGGGCGCGCTCATCGCGTACCCCGCTTGGTGTACTCGGCGAGCGTCTTGGCGTCGTCCTTGGTGACGATCTGCGGGCCGGTCAGGACCGGGCGGCCGCCGCCGAGCATGTCGCGGTTGTAGCGGTAGAGCCAGAGCAGGTCGACGGCCTCGTAGCCCTGGAGGTAGGGGTCCTGGTCGACGGCGAAGCCGAGCTTGCCGGACTGCAGGGCGTCGGCGACCTTGGCGTTGAGGTCGAAGGTGTCGACCTCGGCCTTGCTGCCGGCCTGCTCGGCGGCCTTGACGGCGGTCGGTGCGAAGGGGGCGCCGAGGGTGACGACCGCGTCGATGTCCTTGTCGGACTGGAGCTTCGCCTCGATGGACGACTGCACGTTGGGCATGTTGGTGCCCTCGACGTAGAGGTTCTGCAGATCGCCCTTGAAGGCCTTCTTCACCCCGTCGCAGCGCTGCTCGTGGCCGACGTTGCCCTGCTCGTGCAGGACGCAGACGGCCTTCTTCTTCCCGCGCTCATTGAGCTGCTCGCCGACGGCCTCGCCCGCGATCACCTCGTCCTGGCCGATGTGGGTGAGCGCGCCGAACTCCTTGGACTTCTCGGAGCCCGAGTTCACGGTGATCACCGGGATGCCGGCCTTCTTCGCCTTGGCGAGGACGTCCTTGAGGGCGTCGGGCTTGGCGAGGGTGACGATCAGGCCGTCGACCTTCTGGTCGATCATGGCCTGCACGTTCTGGGCCTGCTTGTTCCCCTCCACGTCGTGGGAGTAGAGGAACTTGATGTTGTCCTTGACCGCCGCCTGCTTGGCACCGTTCTGGACGATGTCCCAGAACGTGTCGCCATCACCCGAGTGGGTGACCATCGCGAAGGTCCAGCGGGGCGTGTCGACCGCGGCGCGCCCCTGGGCGGCCTTGGCGGCCCGCTCCTCCGCGCGCTTGCCGCCCGTAGCGCTGCACCCCGCCAAGGTGGCGCCGAGCACCGCTGCCAGCACGGCGCTCACCGCACGTACGCCTGTCCGAACCCTTGCCACGAGGACTTGCCCCTTCTCACTGTCTGTCACGGTGCGGCCGGACCCCGTTCCCGCGGGCCCAACCGCCCAAGTATCCGTCACCATCCGTCACCGCTGACCGCCGGGGCTTCGCCGGAGTCCTCCGCGGGGCTGTTTCCGTGTGGCAGGAGTTCTAGTGGCGGGCGACACACCACGTCAAGGATTTGTCAGAACATTCTTACGAACTGCCCTCTTCTCGGAGTGATGACCTCCGCTTTTACGGCGGAGAGGCGGGGACAGACGCGGGCGGAGCTCAGGGGCGGACGAGAAGCTGGAAGTCGAAGGCGTAGCGCGAGGCACGGTAGAGATGTGAGCCGAATTCCACCGCGCGGCCCGTGTCGTCGAAGGTGGTCCGCTCCATCGTCAGCAGCGGCGCCCCGGTCGGCTCGGCGAGCCGCTCGCCCTCCTCGGCGGTCGCGGCCCGTGCGCCGACGGTCTGCCGGGCGCTGTGCAGCGTGATGCCGGCCGAGCGCATCAGCCGGTAGAGCCCGGTCCCCTCCAGCGCGTCGCCGCCGAGGTCGAGCAGTCCGACGGGGAGGTGGTTGCGCAGATGGGCCATGGGCTCGCCGTGCGCGAGGCGCAGCCGCTCGAGGTACACGACGTCGGCGCCCTCGGCGACCCCGAGCGCGGCGGCGACCCGGGCGGTGGCGGGCTCGACGGTGTTGCGCAGCACCCGGGTGGCGGGCTTCTGGCCCGCGGCCTCCAGGTCGTCGTAGAGGCTGCTCAGCTCCAGGGGCCGCTTGACCTGGCTGTGCACGACCTGGGTGCCGACGCCGCGGCGGCGCACGAGCAGGCCCTTGTCGACGAGCGACTGGATCGCCTGCCGGACGGTGGGCCGGGACAGCCCGAGCCGTGCGGCCAGCTCGATCTCATTGCCGAGGAGGCTGCCGGGTGCCAGCCCGCCCTGCTCGATCGCGGCTTCGAGCTGCTGGGACAGCTGGAAGTAGAGCGGGACCGGGCTGCCGCGGTCGAGGGTGAACTGGAGAGGTTGCTGCTTCGCCACGGAGGGAGCGTAGCCGTAGGACCGGATGACGGATAGTCCGGAGATCCGGTTGTCCGGACATGCGCGAGGTCCGGTACGCAGAGTGATCATGACGGGCCGGCCGCGCACGTGATGCCGTGCCGTGACGGCGGTGCTGTCCGGGGGCCCGCGCCGGAGGCGGGACCCCGGGAAGCCGGAAGCCCGGAAAGGACGGGAAAGGACGGGAAAGGACCGGAAAGAGGGGTCAGAAGCTGACGGGCAGTCGGTGCGGGCCGCGGATGAGGAGGCCTTCACGCCAGGTCAGTGTGGCGGGGTGGGCGTCCAGCGCGAGGTCCGGGCAGCGCTCCAGGAGGGTCCGGACAGCGATCTTGGCCTCCAGGCGGGCCAGCGGTGCTCCCAGGCAGTAGTGGATGCCGTGTCCGAAGGCGACGTGGCCGCGTGCGTCGCGGCGGATGTCGAAGCGGTCCGGCTCCGGGTACCGGGCGGGGTCGCGGTCGGCGTCGGCGAGGACGGGGAGGACGAGTTCCCCGGCGGGAATGAGCGTGCCACCGATGTCCATGGGCTCGACGGCGAAGCGGAAGGTGGGCGTCTCGACCGGCCCGTCGTAGCGCAGCATCTCCTCGACGGCGTTGTCCAGCAGCCCGAAGTCGGCCCGCAGGTCCGCCAGCTGGTCGGGGTGGGTGAGCAGCGCGAGGACGCCGTTGGAGATGAGGTTGACGGTCGTCTCGTGGCCGGCGACGAGCAGGATCCAGGCCATGCCGAGGAGTTCCTCGGGGGAGAGCCGGTCGCCGTCCTCGTCCGTGGTGCGGATCAGCGCGCTCATCAGGTCCTCACCGGGCTCCTGGCGCTTGGCCGCGACCAGCTCGGCGAGATAGGCCGCGACCTCCGTCGCCGCCTCGCGCTTCTCCTGCGGCGGCGCGGAGCCGACCACCGTGTTCGACCAGCTGCGGAAGGCCTCCCGGTCGAGGGACGGCACGCCGAGCAGTTCACAGATGACGCCCATGGGGAGCGGGAAGGACAGTGCGTCGACCAGGTCGGCACGGCGGCCCGGGGCCGCGAGCATCGCGTCGATCAGCTCGTCGGTCATCTCCTGCACCCGTGGGGCCATCGCCTGGACCCGCCGCGGGGTGAACTCCTTGGTGACGAGCTTGCGCAGCCGGGTGTGGTGCGGCGGGTCGAGGTTCAGCATGTGGGGGCCCGCGGCGACGAACGGCAGGGAGAAGCCCTCGGCGGCCTGCCGCATGTCCTTGGACAGCCGGGGGTCGTTGAGCATCGCGCGCACCTCGTCGTGGCCGACGACGAGCCAGGCGTCCGCGCCCTCCGGCATCCGCACCCGGTGCACCGGGCCTAACGCGCGCAGCTCCGCGTAGACCCGGTACGGATCGCGGGCGAATTCCCCGCCCATCCCCGCCAGATCGACTATGTCGCCCGTACCTGTACCCATGGGTGGACCCTCCTCGGTTGACCGGGTCCTCACATTAACGGGCACACCCTCGTCGGATCATCGTCAATACGCGTCCTCCGACCGGGCGTCGGGGCCGGTGTCGAAGGTGTCACCGGGATCGAACGGGTCGGGGGTGACGGGGTGTTCGCGGTCGGCGTCGGCGTCGGCCGCGTCGGCGAGCCGGGCGAGGAGGTCGGCGGCGCGCTTGGCGACGGTGTCCCGGTCGCCTTCGGAGAGCACGGAGCCCATGGCACACGCGACGGCCCCGGCGGCGATCCACTCGGGGGCGCTGTCGATGGTGATGCCGCCGGTGGGCAGCAGCGCCGACTGCGGCAGGGCGGCCCGGATGTCCTCGATCCAGCCCGGGTGGTGGGCGGAGGCGGGGAAGAGCTTGAGGGCGTCGGCGCCCAGCTCCAGGGCCCGGACGATCTCGGTGGGGGTGGAGACGCCGGGGAAGACGGGGACGCCGTAGCGGTGTCCGGTGCGGATGACCTCGGCGTCGAGGCTGGGCGAGAC
Organism: Streptomyces syringium; assembly: GCF_017876625.1. NCBI lineage: Bacteria > Bacillati > Actinomycetota > Actinomycetes > Kitasatosporales > Streptomycetaceae > Streptomyces > Streptomyces syringium. The sequence continues at coordinate 6,127,064 of NZ_JAGIOH010000001.1, read as the reverse complement.
GAGGAAGCGGGCACCGGCCTCGACCGCCATCCGCGCGGAGGTGGCGTCCAGCACGCCGCCCGCCCCGATGAGGGCCTCGTCGCCGACCTCGCGGGCAAGGGTGGTGACGACCTCCAGGGCGAACGGCGTGGCCAGCGATATCTCCAGGCTGGTGATTCCGGCGGAGAGCAGAGTGCCGGCCGTGGCCGTGGCCTGGTCGTAGCTGTCGCCGCGGACGACGGCGAGGACGCGCTGCGCGAGCGCGGCTCCGGTGATCTCCCAGCGGTACACGGCAGTTCGCCGCCCTTCTCGATGTGCGTACGGTGTCGTTGCGATGGGGCGAGGTAGGCGAGGTACGGGGCTACGGGGTCCGAGCGGGCCTGAGTGGGCTGAACGGACCGGGGTACGGCCCGTCGGGTCCAACGAGGGGGGTTCGCGGGGGCGTTCTTGGGGGTCCACGGGCCGCACCGGACTTCGGCGCGGCCCGTCGGCGGCCGGGGCGGGCGTCAGCTGTGGCCGTCGGCGGCCGGTGCGCCCGAACGCCCGTCCCCCGCGGGGGAGAAGGCGGCCCGGGCGGGTATGCGGAGCACGACCTCGCGAGTGATCGCTTCCAGGTCCTTCCTCACCGATGCCACGAGCGCCTCCCCGAACGTCGTCCCTATCAAAACGTTATCGGCAGGCGCTGACAATCGGGCCCCGAGTGCCGCCTCCGACAGCTCCGCCCGGCCCGCCGGGGAAACACGAGAGTCCCGCCACCGTGGCCGGTGGCGGGACTCTCGTGTCGGTCGTTTACCGGACCACGTCGGGTCCGTGGCTTCAGCAGGTCCTCAGCAGGAGTGGTCGACCAGGTCGAAGCTCCGGTAGTGGTCGCCGGTGTAGTAGTCCTCTTGGCCACCCGTCTTCCCGGTGACGATGCGACGGGCACCGCGGTCCGGGGAGCCGGGGGTCTTCACGGTGTACTCGTGGTAGTAGCCGCCGCCCTGCTTCGGCAGGACGCCCTCACGGTTGGAGAAGACGGTCCCGTCCTTCGGGTACGGGAAGGGGCCGCCGGACTGGATCAGCCGCAGGGTGTCGTGGGCCTGCGAGGGCAGTTCGGAGTAACAGATCTTGCCGACGTCCTTCACGGCGACCGTCGACTGAACCGTCGGGGCGGCGGTCGCGGCCGGGGCGGCGACGGCGGTGCCGAACAGGAACGTCGAGGCCAGGACGGCGAGGGCGGCGGTACGCGCGAGGCGGTGGGGGGTTGTCATGACGCAAGCATGGCGCGACGGGTACATGTCATGTCAACGTTGATGATCAACTGTTTCCCAGGTGTTCACGGCATGCTCCCGGTTTTCACGACATCCGGAAGGCACCCTTTCGTTCCCGGTCCCGTCCCGATTGATTTTTGCCTGTGAGGCAAAACTTTTGCCGCTGAGGCAAGGGAGGGCTATACCGGGACCATGAGCCAGTTGCCCGACCCGCCACCCGGCCTCGCGGCCGGGTCCCCGCCGGACGGCCACGCCGACCGACTGCCCGACGTCGCCCCGCGACTGCGGGCCCTGCGCAAGCGCAGCGCGCTGACGCTGGAGGCCGCCGCCGCACGGGCCGGCCTCTCCCCCGCCCATCTGTCGCGGCTGGAGACCGGCCGGCGGACGCCGTCGCTGCCGATGCTGCTGGCGTTGGCCCGCACCTACGGAACGACGGTATCCGACGTGCTGGGCGAGGTGGCCGCGGAGCGGGATCCGATCGTGCGGGCGGACCGGATGGAACCGCAGGAGGCGGGCGGCTGGACGTACTGGCGGGCCGGCGGCTCGGGCCGGGCCATGCAGGCGCTCCGGCTGCACGTACCGGCGGTCGGGGGCCAGGACGAGCTGGTGCGGGTGCACGCGGGCGAGGAATGGCTGTACGTCACGAAGGGGCGGCTCAGGCTGACGCTCGGCGAAACCGCGCATCTGCTCGGCCCGGGCGACTCCGCCCACTTCGACTCGCTCACCCCGCACCGCATCGCCGCCGCCTCGCACGGCGGGGTGGACCTGCTGTTCATGCACACGCTGATGCAGAGCGGCGTGGCCGAGCTGTGCCTCGGCAATGCCGCACCGACCCGGAGGGGAATGCCATGAGCGACGCCGACATCACGCGCGCCACCACCGACGCCGTCACCACCCACAGCACGCGCGGCACCGGTGAACGCCGGCGGAACGAGGAGGACCGGGCCCCGATGGGCATGACCATCCGGGTCTTCATCTACCTGGTGGCCGTCCACTTCATCGTCGCGTTCTTCTTCCTGATCTTCTGGCTCGCCGGGGCGGAGTGAAACGCGCGGCTCCCGGGCCGCCACGGCGCGATCTTCTGGGAGCCTGGTCGTCGGTACCGGTCGGCCACACCCGGGAGGCGGAGCGATGGCGCGTACGGCTGAGGACATCCTGGCGGACGCCGTGCGCCGGTCGGCGCCGGGCGACGGTGCGAACAGGCTCGTGCCGCTGATCGAGGCGGGCAAGGCACCGCGGGAGACGATCGCCGCCTTCGCCTTGGAGCAGCACCACATCATCACCGGGGACCGGGGCAGCTTCCAGCGGCTCGCCGAGCGGGCCGCCGGCACCCAGCCCGCCGTGGCCGGTTTCTTCACCTCCCTGGTCCAGGGCGAGGACGTCGCGCTGGACCGGCTCGGGGCCCTCGCGGGCGCCTGCGGGCTGGACGGGACGGCGCTGCGGGCGTACGAACCACTGGCCGGATGCCAGGCGTATCCGGCGTACACGGCCTGGCTGGCGCTGCACGCCGAGCCCGCGGACGTGGTCGTCGCGCTGACCGCCAACTTCGCGGCGTGGGGCGGGTATTGCGTCGCCGTCGGCCGGGCGCTGCGCCGTCACTACGGATTCGACGACGCGGCGTGCGGCTTCTTCGACTTCTTCGCCGAGCCCGCGCCGGAGGGCCTGGAGCGTTCGTCGGCGGCCGTCCGTGCGGGTCTCGCGGCCGGGCTGGTATCGGAGCGGCTGGCGCATCGCTACGGCCGCCTGTTGCGGGACTACGAGCTGATGTTCTGGAACACGCTCGCCGGGCCCTGATCCGGTCCACGGCCGCGTCTTGGGCCGCTATACGGTGGCGATATGACTCATATCGAACACACCTCCGTCGTCTATCGGGTGGCCCACGCCGAGGAGTTGGCCGCCGCCGAAGCGCTCGACAACTCCTTCACCACGGACTCCGTCATCGAGGTGACCTCCACGGACGACGGCTTCCGGCTGCGCGAGGTGGCCGTGGACCCGCCGCTGCGCAAGGTCTTCCCCGACGAGGAGGAAGACAGCGACACCGAGGACGACGAAGCCCCGGCCACCCGTGTCGTCGTCGCGCTCGACGGTGACGGCGCGCTGTGCGGCGCGATCACCACCGAGTTCTCCGCCTGGAACAGTCGTCTCGTCATTGCGGACGTGCGGGTCGCGCCCGGTCACCGGGGCCGGGGCGTCGGGCGCGGCCTGATGGACCGCGCCCTCGCCCACGGCCGGGAACTCGGTGCGCGCACCGCGTGGTTGGAGGTCTCCAATGTGAACGCCCCGGCGGTGCGGGCGTACCGCCGGATGGGCTTCACGCTGTGCGGTGTGGACGTCACCCTCTACACGGGCACCGCGTCGGAGGGCGAGCAGGCCCTGTTCATGAGCCGTCCGCTCATGACGTGAGGCGGCGTACCCCTTCTTCCGTGAGGGAGCCGTGGACGCGCAGCCGGGCGATGCCGCCGTCGGGGTAGATGTCGATCCGCAGGTGCGTGGCCGTGGGGGCCTTCTCCAACGGGAAGCGGTGGACGGTGTCGGGCTGGAGGCGGGTGCGGGGCAGGATCTCGGTCCAGCCGGTGGTGTGATCGGCGGGGTCGGCGCCGGTGGTGGCGTCGAGTACGGACAGGGCGGCCCAGCCCGCCGCGTTGCCCTTGTAGCAGCCCGTGTCGATCTCGACGGCGCGCGGCACGGACTGCTCGGTGAGGCGGTAGCGGACCCAGTCGTGGCCCTTGTCGCGGCGGCGGCGGGTCTCCCAGCCGTCGTCCATCTTGCGGGAGCGGCCGGGCTGGATGGTGTGGACGGGCGGGGAGTAGAAGCGGTCGGAGGCGTCCTCGGCCCGGCCGCCGTTCTCCAGGGCGACGAGGTCGAAGGTGCCGAGGACCGCGAGCCACGCGGGGTCGGGGAGGGCCTCGCCGTGGACGCGCAGCCGGGCTATGCCGCCGTCGGGGTGCTGGTTGAGCCGGAGGTGGGTGAAGCGCCGCGGGTCGCGGACGGTGAAGCCGTTGGCGGCGTGGCCGCCGACGGGGGTGCGCGGGACGAGGACGGTCCACTCCACGTCGGCGGCGAGCAGGTCCTCGGCAGAAGGTGTGCCGGTGACGGAGGCGGCCTCGATGCTGACGGCCTGCGGGTAATTGCCGCGGAAGTGGGCGGTGTCGACGACGATGCCGTGCACGACGCCGGGCGCGCCGAGCCGGATCAGTGCCCAGTCGTGGTCCTCGTCCGTGGGGTGCGGGGTGTCGGCTCCGGCGCCCCGGCGGCGGCGGGTCTCCCAGCCGTCCATGACTTTGCCCTTGTGGCCGAAGCGCTCGGGGTCGAAGTGGGCGGCCTCGGGGTTCAGCAGGTTCTCGCGCTCGGCGAAGAACTCGTCGTTGGCGGCGAGCACGCCCGCGCCGAGCCGGCGGTCGGCGAGGTCGGGCAGGTGGGTGAAGGCGAAGGTGGCCGAGCGGTAGTCGGCGTAGGGGTCGCCGCCCGCGTACGGGCTCGCGTCACCGGTGAAGGCAGAAGAGAGGGGTGTGTTCCCGGGGGTGCCGCTCATGCGCTGCGCTGCCTCTCCAGAAGTCGGCCGGTGGGTGCGCCGGGCGTGCCGTGGTCGGCGATGCGGTGGCCGCGCAGCCACGTCGACCGTACGACGCCGCTCAGTGTCCTCCCGGCGTAGGCGGTGGTGGGATTGCGGTGGTGGAGTCCGGCCGGGTCGACCGTGAAGGTGTCGTCGGGGGCGAGGACGGCGAAGTCGGCGTCGCGGCCCGCCTCGATGGCTCCCTTGTGCGTGAGTCCCGCGAGGGCGGCGGGTCCGGTGGCCGTCCAGCGGGCCACGTCGGCGAGCGAGTGGCCGCGCCGCCGGGCCTCGGTCCACAGCGCGGGCAGGCCGAGTTGCAGGGAGGAAATGCCGCCCCACGCCTTGGCGAAGTCGGGGACCTTGAGGTCGGTGGTGCAGGGCGAGTGGTCGGAGACGACGCAGTCGATGGTTCCGTCGGCGAGGCCCTGCCACAGGGCGTCCTGGTTGGCGGCCTCGCGGATGGGCGGGCAGCATTTGAACTCGGTGGCGCCGTCGGGTACTTCCTCGGCAGTGAGGGTCAGGAAGTGCGGGCAGGTCTCGACGGTGATCCGTACACCCGCAGCCTTGGCGGCGGCGATCACCGGCAGGGCGTCGGACGACGACAGGTGCAGGATGTGGACCCGGGCGTTCCGCCGCCGGGCGACGTCGACGAGCGCGGCGATCGCGTCGTTCTCGGCGGCACGCGGGCGGGAGGCGAGGAAGTCGGCGTAGCGCGGTCCGCCGTGCTGGGGGGCGCGCTCCAGGTGGGCGGGGTCCTCGGCGTGCACGATCAGCAGGCCGTCGAAGGTGGCGATCTCACGGGCCACGGCGTCCAGGTCGGCTCGGCTCAGGTGGGGGAACTCCTCGACCCCGGAGGGTGAGAGGAAGGCCTTGAAGCCGAGGACGCCGGCGTCGTGCAGGGGCCGCAGATCGGTGACGTTGCCGGGCAGCGCGCCGCCCCAGAAGCCGACGTCGACATGGGCGGCGGGGCGTGCCACGTCCTGTTTGATGCGCAGGTTCGCGACGGTGGTGGTGGGCGGGACGCTGTTGAGCGGCATGTCCACGAGGGTGGTGACGCCGCCGGCGGCGGCCGCCCGGGTGGCGGTGGCGAACCCCTCCCATGCGGTGCGGCCGGGGTCGTTCACATGCACATGGGTGTCGACGAGCCCGGGGAGCAGGGCGTCGTCGCCGAGGTCCAGGACGACGGCTCCCGCGGGGGGTCCGTCCCGGTGGGGCAGGACGGCCGCGATCCGGCCGCCGGCGACGGCGACGGAGGCGGGACGGATGCCCTCCGGCGTGACGACGCGTGTCGAGCGCAGGACCAACTCCACCTCGGACACGGCGTCTCCTCGATTCCCGGTCTCGGACGAGCGCGACTTCCCCCGCCTCTTTCAACGTTCTGTTGAACGGGGTGGGACGCAGTCTTCATTCGCGGCACACCCCCGTCAAGACCCGTCGCCCGATCACCCGGAGCCGACCGCCCGCCGCAGCGGCTTCCGTTGCACGGAAGAAACCTTCCGTCACGCAAAACGACGCGTAGTGCGGCCGGGGGCCTGCCGGTAGGCTGCTCCCACCCACTCCCGGAAGGACCGCGCCGTGCCCTCGTCCGCCGAGCCCAAAGCCTCGCCCACCGGAGGCGTCCAGTCGCTGGAGCGCGCCTTCGACCTGCTCGAGCGGATGGCCGACGCCGGTGGCGAGGTCGGACTGAGCGAGCTGTCCGCGAGCAGCGGGCTGCCGCTGCCCACGATCCACCGGCTGATGCGCACGCTCGTCGCCTGCGGATACGTCCGCCAGCAGCCCAACCGCCGCTACGCGCTCGGCCCCCGGCTGATCCGGCTCGGCGAGAGCGCCTCCCGGCTGCTCGGCACCTGGGCGCGCCCGTACCTCGCCCGGCTGGTCGAGGAGACCGGCGAGACCGCGAACATGGCGCTGCTCGACGGCGACGAGGTCGTCTACGTCGCGCAGGTGCCCTCGCGGCACTCGATGCGGATGTTCACCGAGGTCGGCCGTCGGGTGCTGCCGCATTCCACGGGTGTCGGCAAGGCGTTGCTCGCCCAGGCCACCGACGAGGAGGTGCGCGCGCTGCTCGCCCGTACGGGCATGCCGGCGGCCACCGAGAAGACCATCACGACGCCCGAGGGCTTCCTGGAGGCCCTGGCCCGGGTGCGCGAGAGCGGCTTCGCGGTCGACGACAACGAGCAGGAGATCGGGGTGCGCTGTCTCGCGGTCCCGGTGCCCGACTCCCCCACGGCCGCGGCCATCTCCATCTCGGGCCCGGCGGGCCGCGTCACGGAGGCCTCCGTGGAAAAGATCGTGCCCGTCCTCCAGGAGGTCGCGGCCGAACTCTCGGTGGCCCTGGCCGACACGACGGCTTCCGCCTGACGGCTTCCGCCTGAGGCCATGACGTGTGCACCTCCGCTGCGCGGCGGTGTCCTCAATCGCCGGACGGGCTGCTGTGCTCTGTCCTCAATCGCCGGACGGGCTGCTGTGCTCTGTCCTCAATCGCCGGACGGGCTGCTGTGCTCTGTCCTCAATCGCCGGACGGGCTGCTGTGCTCTGTCCTCAATCGCCGGACGGGCTGATTTCAGCCCGTCCGGCGATTGAGGACGCGCCCGCAGGGTGCCCCCGCCGCAGGCGGCCTGGCGGCACTCACGGCAAGACGGGTCACACCCCGTCGGGCGCCTCCCGCGGGCGCGGAACTTCCGCCGCGGCGCACGGCTGTTCCGGTGCCGCCGTCTCCACCACCGGCTCCCGCACCACGCGCGCCTGCCTGGGCACCGTGCCCGGCTGCTCGCCGAAACTGTCGACCGCCGCACGGACCTCGCCGAGGGCCTGGGCCAGGGCGCTGACGGAGCCCACCGCGCCCGCCACCAGCAGCAGCGAGCGCCGCAGCCGGGGCACTTCCGGCGCGCCGGCGCGCGCCATGGCGTCCAGGGCGGCCAGCTCGTCCTCGGCGGCGTCCCGGTCGGGTAACTGCGCGGGGTGCGCGGCGAGCGCCCGGCGCAGCCGGGACACCGCGGCACGCAGCTCGCTCACCCTCGGGTCGTCGCCGATTCGGCCCGCTCGCTCCTCTTCCACCACAACGGCGCCTTCCGCCACGATTCTCCCCCTCCCACCCGCTCGCGCGGATCAGTTAACGCCACTTTCCGTGCGGAGCGCCACACTCACAGCGAAATTCAGGCCGCGTGCTCACGTACGGGTGACAAACGGCTGTCCACCGCACATCGGACCGCGATGGCGGGGACTTCCGGCACGTGCCCGGTGAGCATCCGGTAAGCAAGGGCCATGGCACAGACGACAGATGCGACGGACACGACGGCCGGGCCGGTGCCCGTCGCCGGATTGCTGCTGGCGGCGGGCGGTGGCCGACGGCTCGGCGGGCGGCCCAAGGCGCTGCTCGCGTACCGGGGCCGCCTGTTGGTGGAGCACGCGGCGCGGGTGCTGCGCGAGGGCGGCTGCGGACCGCTGTGCGTGGTGCTGGGCGCGGGGGCCGCGGAGGTCCGGGCGCGCGCGGGGCTGACGTGGCCGCCGGGGGCGGACGTGGTCGTGGTGGACAACCCCGACTGGGCGACGGGCATGGGCTCGTCGCTGCGGACCGGGCTGACGGCCCTGGCCGCCACGGAGGCGTCGGCGGCGTTGGTGACGCTGGTGGACCAGCCCCGGATCGGACCGGCCGCGGTGGCCCGCGTGCTGGCCGCGCACCGCTCGGGTTCCGGGCTGGTGGCCGCCTCGTACGACGGCGAGCGGGGGCACCCGGTGCTGTTCGCGCGACGGCACTGGGAGGGCGTCGCCCGCTCGGCCACCGGCGACCGGGGGGCACGCGCGTATCTGCGGGAGCACGCCGGTGCGGTCACACTCGTCGAGTGCGGGGACGTCGCGGCGCCGGACGACATCGACACACCGGACGATCTCTCCCTGCTCGGCTGAGCGCCGAGCGAGGGGGTGAGGTGGCACCCAGCGCCACCTGGGCGCCTCGGTTTCCGGATATCGGCGTGGCGGAAAATCCCTCGACGCGACACACCATTGAACTTCCACTATGAGGAAACTATTCTCCACTGGCACCGCGTGCCGTCACCGCAGACCCGTATGACCGAGCGCCCCGACGGCCGCCGGACGTCCGCCCGCTGAAGGAGTGACAGCCCATGTCCGCACCAGCGCCGTCCCCGCTGGCCACCGTCGTCGCCGACCCCGACCGCGCCCCGGCCCGCCAGGACGAGGTCCTGACCGACGCGGTGCTCGCCTTCCTGGCCGCGCTGCACCGCCGGTTCACCCCCCGCCGGGACGAGCTGCTCGCCCGCCGCGCCGAGCGCCGCGCCGAGATCGCCCGCACCGGCACGCTGGACTTCCTTCCCGGGACCGCGGCCGTCCGTGAGGACCCCGACTGGCGGGTCGCGCCCGCCCCGGCCGCGCTGAACGACCGCCGGGTGGAGATCACCGGCCCGACGGACCGGAAGATGACCATCAACGCCCTCAATTCCGGGGCGCGGGTCTGGCTCGCCGACTTCGAGGACGCCTCCTCCCCCACCTGGGAGAACGTCATCGGCGGCCAGCTCAATCTGATCGACGCCTACGAGCGCCGCATCGACTTCACCAGCGAGCAGGGCAAGTCGTACGCCCTGAAACCGGCCGACGAGCTCGCGACCGTCGTGATGCGCCCGCGCGGCTGGCACCTCGACGAGCGCCACCTCACCGTCGACGGCCGCCCCGTCCCCGGCGCCCTGGTCGACTTCGGCCTCTACTTCTTCCACAACGCCCGACGGCTGATCGACCTCGGCAAGGGCCCGTACTTCTATCTGCCCAAGACCGAGTCGCACCTGGAGGCCCGCCTCTGGAACGACGTCTTCGTCTTCGCCCAGGACCACCTCGGCATCCCCCAGGGATCCGTGCGCGCGACGGTCCTGATCGAGACGATCACCGCGGCGTACGAGATGGAGGAGATCCTCTACGAGCTGCGCGAGCACGCCTCGGGGCTGAACGCCGGGCGCTGGGACTATCTCTTCTCCATCGTGAAGAACTTCCGTGACGGCGGGGCGAAGTTCGTCCTGCCCGACCGCAACGCCGTGACGATGACCGCGCCGTTCATGCGCGCGTACACCGAACTGCTGGTGCGTACGTGCCACAAGCGCGGCGCGCACGCCATCGGCGGCATGGCGGCCTTCATCCCGTCCCGCCGCGATGAGGAGGTCAACAAGGTCGCGTTCGAGAAGGTCAAGGCCGACAAGGATCGTGAGGCGAACGACGGCTTCGACGGCTCCTGGGTCGCCCACCCCGACCTCGTGCCCGTCGCCCGGGCCTCCTTCGACGCGGTCCTCGGCGAGCGGCCGCACCAGAAGGACCGGCTGCGCGAGGACGTCCACGTCAGGGCCGGGGAGCTCATCGCCGTCGACTCGCTGGAGGCGAAGCCGACCTACGAGGGCCTGCGCAACGCCGTCCAGGTGGGCACCCGTTACATCGAGGCGTGGCTGCGCGGACTGGGCGCCGTCGCCATCTTCAACCTCATGGAGGACGCGGCCACCGCCGAGATCTCGCGTTCCCAGATCTGGCAGTGGATCAACGCGGGTGTCGTCTTCGACAACGGCCGCAAGGCCACCGCCGAGCTGGTCCGCGAGGTCGCGGCCGAGGAACTCGCCGCGGTCCGCGCCGAGCTGGGCCCCGACGCCTTCGCCGCCGGGCGCTGGCAGGAGGCCCACGACCTGCTGCTGAAGGTCGCCCTCGACGAGGACTACGCGGACTTCCTCACCCTGCCGGCCTACGAACTGCTGGGGTAGGGCCGCTGGGCGCGGCCGTCACGTCACGGCCGCGCCCAGCGCCACGAAGCCGCAGATGAGGACGGCCAGGATCACCAACAGCGGCCAGACGAACCGCAGGTACTTGTCGTAGCCGACCTTCGCCAGCGCCACCCCGCCCATGACCACGGCGGTCGTCGGCACCCACAGGTTCATCCAGCCGCTCGCCGCCTGCCAGGCCGTGACGACCACCGCCCGGGAGACGTCGGCGAAGTCCGCGAGCGGCGCGAGGATGGGCATCGCGAGGGTGGCGTGGCCCGAGGTCGAAGGGATCAGGAAGGCCAGCGGCAGATTCACGACGTAGACCATGACCCCGAACAGCGCCGCCGGGGTGCCGGAGACCGCACCCTCGATCGAGTGCAGGACGGTGTCAATGATCTTCGAGTTGTTCATGATCACCGTGATGCCGCGCGCGAGCACGATCACGAGCGCGGGCGCGATGAAGTCCGCCGCACCCTGCACGATCGTCGCGCTCAGCCGCTGCTCGCCGAGCCGTGCGACGAGCCCGACCAGCACCGCCGCCGCGATGAAGAGCGCCGCCAACTGCGCGAAGGACCAGCCCAGTTCCCAGGCGTACGGCGTGGCGTCGGCGTCACCGGTGAGGGCGCTCGCCCAGGGGATCACCGAGAAGATCATGAACGCGAAGACCAGCACCACCGCGGCGAGCACCGCCTTGTGCAGCCCCGTGAGCTCCGGGGGCTCCACGGCCTCGGCCGCCAGCTCGCGGTCGCCCGGGCGGAAGCCGACCAGTGAACGGCCCGGGTCGGCGCGCACCCGGTGCGCGTACCGCACGACGTAGCCGATGGTCACCGCGGTGAGGACCACCCACATCGCGAAGCGCAGCACGATGCCGTCACCCAGCGAGACATCGGCGGCCGAGGAGGCCACGCCGGTCGCGAACGGGTTGACGGTGGAGGCGAGCACGCCGACGCCCGCGCCGAGGATGATCGTGCCGGTGGCGACCATGCGGTCGTAGCCGAGGGCCAGCATCAGCGGCACGATCAGCCCGTAGAAGCCGAGGGTCTCCTCGGCGAAGCCCTCCACCGTGCCCAGCAGCGAGAAGACGGTCATGACGGCCGCGATGAGCAGGGCGCCGCGGGCGCGCAGCCGGTGGGCGAGCCGTTCGATGCCCCGGTCCAGGGCGCCGGTGGCGAAGACGACGGTGATGAACGCGCCGATGGCCAGGACGAAGAGGAAGACGCCGGCGCTGCCGTACAACGCCCCGGACGCGTCCGGGGCGACCTGGCCGGTGGCGGCGTCACGCACGCCGTAGAGGCCGTTGACCGGGGACAGGAACAGCTCCCCGAGCCGGTGGGTGAAGTCGCCGGGCGCCGGCTCGTGGTGGTAGGTGCCCTGGATCGGATTGCCGTCGGCGTCACGCCGGTACACACCGGAGGGGACGACGAAGGCGAGGATCCAGACGGCGACCGTCACGACCGCGAGGACGGTCAGGGCGCTGGGGAAGACGAAGCCGCGTTTCTCGGGCTCCCCCTCGGCATCGCGGTCCACGCCGGAACCCCTCTCCGCACTGACGGGTGGTCACTTTGCCCCGATTGTGGCGTAACGCGGCATCTCTCCCTAGCCGCCACGCACGGAGGACCGGCCCGTACCGGCGGAGGGTCAGCGCACGACCGGCACCGGCTGCTCCGGCACCACCGCCTCCGGGGCGGTGCTCGCGCGCCGGTGGCCGAGGTGGTTGAAGGCGAGGTTGAGGACGACCGCGGTGAGGCAGCCGGCGCTGACCCCCGAGTCCAGGATGATCTTCAGGGTCTCGGGGATGGCCGTGTTGTCGTAGAAGGTCTTGGAGACCACCGGGATCAGGCCCATGCCCAGCGAGGTGGCGGCGATCAGCAGATTGTCGCCCTGTTCCAGGCCCGCCTTGCGCAGGACGTTGACGCCGCTGGCCGCGACCGTGCCGAAGAGGACGATGCCCGCGCCGCCGAGGACCGGCTGCGGTACGACGGCGATCAGCGAGGCGAAGACGGGGCTCAGCCCCAGCAGGACGAACATCAGGCCGCAGGCGGCGACGGTGTAGCGGCTGCGCACCTTGGTCATGGCGACCAGGCCGACGTTCTGGGCGAAGGCGCTGTTGGCGAAGCCGTTGAAGAGGGGGCTGAGCGCGGTGCCGAGCGTGTCCGCGCGGAGCCCGCCGGCGATGACCTTCTCGTCGGCCTCACGGCCGACGATCTCGCCGAGCGCGAGCATGTCGGCGGTGCTCTCGGTCATGCAGACCAGCATGAGGACGCACATGGAGACGATGGCGGCGGCCTCGAACTGGGGGTGGCCGAAGTGGAACGGGGTCGGGAAGCCGACGACGGCGGCGTGCCGGGTGGCGGTGAGGTCGACCACCCCCGCCGGGATCGCGACGAGGGTGCCGGCGATCAGGCCGAGCAGGATCGCGATCTGTTGCAGAAAGCCCCGCAGCAGCCGTCGCAGGACCAGCACGATCAGTAAAGTCGCCCCGGCCAGGCCGAGGTTGGTCAGGGAGGTGGGTTTCTCCGGATGGCCGCCCTGTATCCAGCCGAAGGAGACCGGCAGCAGGGTGACGCCTATCAGGGTGATGACGGTCCCGCTGACGATGGGCGGGAAGAAGCGGACGAGTTTGCAGAAGTAGGGGGCGAGGAGGAAGCCGAGCGCTCCGGCCACGATGACGGCCCCGAAAATGACCGGGAGGGCGTCCCTCTTGTCGGTCTGGGTGTCGGCTATGGCGAGCATCGGGGCGACGCCCGCGAAGGAGACGCCGTTGACGAACGGCATCCTGGCCCCGACCTTCCAGAACCCGATCGTCTGGAGGAGGGTCGCGATGCCCGCCGTGAAGAGGGAGGCGCCCACCAGGAAGGTGATCTCCAGCGGGGTGAGCCCGACGTAGGCACCGAGCACGAGAGGGGGCGCGACCACGCCCGCGTAGCTGGCGGCGACGTGCTGAAAGCCGGTGGTGATCAGCCGGCCCGGGCGGGGCAGCCGGTCCACGGGGTGGACATCGCCGGTGTCGGCTGCCGGTGCGGGGCTTGGCTCGGTGAACCTGGGCGCTGCGGCCACGGTGGCCTCCTGTCGGGGTTTCGTGTCGCCAGTTGCGGTTCGTCCTGCCGACGGCGGGCGGTCTTGCCGCCTGCGGCGGCGGGCGCCCTGCGGGCGCGTCCTCAATCGCCGGACGGGCTGGATTGGGCTGGGCCCAGCCGAAACCAAGCCCGTCCGGCGATTGAGGACACCGCCCAGCCGAACTGCCCGTGGGTCCCGGTGGGACCCACGGGCCCCGGCCGAGGGCCGTCCCCCTCGGCCGAGTCCTGGGGAGCGCACGCGCGGGGCGGTTTCAGCCCTCGGCGGCGATGTGGGCGAGACGCCGGGCCTCCTGCCGGGCCTCCCGCGCGATGGTGTCCTCGTCGACGGTGACGAGCCGGCCGTCCTCGACGACCGGCCTGCCGTTGATGAGGGAGAGGGTGACCGGTGCGGCGGCGCCGAGGACGAGGGCGGCGACCGGGTCGGCGATGGTGGAGTGGCCGAGGCCGTCGAGCTTCCACAGCACGAGGTCGGCGAGCTTGCCGGCCTCCAGCGAACCTATTTCCTCCGCCCTCCCCAGCACCCGCGCACCGCCGTGGGTACCCAGCCGCAGGGCCTGACGCACATTCAACGCACCCTCGCCGCCCGCCAGTCGGTGGACAAGGAGGGCGTTGCGCAGTTCGGTGTGCAGTTCGCCGGACTCGTTCGAGGCGGTGCCGTCGACGCCGAGGCCGACGGGCACACCCGCCTTCCGCATCTCGGGGATCCGGGCGGTGCCGGCCGCCAGCCGGGCGTTGGAGGAGGGGCAGTGGGCCACGCCCGTGCCGGTGCGGGCGAAGGCCTGTATGTCGGCGTCGTTCATATGGACGCAGTGGGCCATCCACACGTCGTCGCCGAGCCAGCCGGTGGACTCGAAGTAGTCGGTCGGCCCCATGCCGAACAGCTCCTTGCAGAACTGCTCCTCCTCGACCGTCTCCGAGCCGTGTGTGTGCAGCCGCACGCCCTTGCGGCGGGCCAGCACGGCGGCCTCCCGCAGGAGATCGGTGGAGACGGAGAACGGCGAGCAGGGCGCCACGCCGACGCGCAGCATCGAGTCGAAGCTCGCGTCGTGGTGGGTGTCGATGGCCTCCTCGGTCGCGATCAGAGCCGCCTCGGTGGTCTCCACCGCGAAGTCCGGCGGCAGCCCGCCGGCCGACTTTCCGCGGTCCATCGAGCCGCGGGTGGGGCTGAACCGTACGCCCGTTTCCCGGGCGGCGCGGATCTCGGCGCCGAGGAGGTCGCCCGTACCGCGGGGGAAGACATAGTGGTGGTCCATGGCGGTGGTGACGCCACCGCGGACCATCATGGCGAGGGAGCCCCGGGCCGCCGCGTAGACCATCTCCTCGTCGATGCGCGACCAGGTGGGGTAGAGGGCGACGAGCCAGTCGAAGAGGTTGGCGTCCTGGGCGAGGCCGCGGGTGAGCCATTGGTAGAAGTGGTGGTGGGTGTTGACGAGGCCGGGGGTGAGCAGATGACCGGTGCCGTCGACGCGTCGGACGACGTCCCCGAGGCCCTCGGGGGCGGCCCCCGGGCCCACCGATTCGATTCTGTTGCCGGCGACGACGACATGGCCCGAGGCGTACTCGGTGTCGTGCGCGTCGACGGTGGCTATGGCGCAGTTCTCGATGATTATTCGCGTCGTGGCGCCGTCGGGGGCCGGGGAAGCTGCCATGGGGGGTCCTCGTTCTGTCGGGGGTGCGCTCAGAGGTTCGTCAGATCGACCGGGATGCGCTGCTCGGCACCGTCGCGCAGGACGGTCGCCTCGATGAGGCCGTAGGGCCGGTCGGCCGCGAAGTACACGGCTCCGTCGTCGGTGTCGTTCTTGATGCCGAACGGTGCGAGGTCCACGAGGAAGTGGTGCTTGTTGGGGAGCGAGAGCCGGATCTCCTCGATCTCCGGGTCCTGTTCGACGACCCGTGAGCCCATCGCGTAGAGGGTCTGCTGGAGGGAGCGGGAGTAGGTCTCCGCGAAGGCGCTCAGCAGATGGCCGCGTGCCTGTGCGTAGGAGCGGTCCCAGTCCGGCATGGGCCGCGCGTCGTCGCTCCACGCGTGCCGCCAGCGGGCGTGCACCTCGGTGGCGAGGATCCGGTCGCCGGTCTCCTGGAGCGTGGTGTAGCGGTCCTTGACGTAACCGCGGAACTCGGAGTCGGTGGTGTTCATCACCACCAGGTCCCCCAGCCCCGAGACGATCTGCCATGCCGAGCCGTCGAAGGTGATCTGCGCGGTGCGTGTCTCCTGGTTCTCGCGGACGAAGGAGTGCCCGCCCGGGCCGGGGGTCGCGATGCGTTGCCAGGCGTACTCCTCGATCCGGATGCGCGCGCCGGTCACCGCTTCCTGGCTGGTGACGAAGTGGCGGGCCAGGTGCATGCCGAACTGCTCGGCCGTCTCGACGCCGTGCTCCTGGGCGAAGGCGAACACGGTGTTCTTGGTGGCGTCGGTCGTCAGGACATTGGCGTTGGAACCGGAGAGGTGGACCTCGTCCATGTCGCCGGAGAGCGCCACCGAGACGTTGAGGTCCTTGATGTGGTGGGTGGCCCCGTCGCGGGTGACCTTGAGGACGCGGTTCTCGGCTTTGCCGTACTGGTTCTGGCCAAGGACGGTCATGGGCGTGCTAGCTCCCTCGGTATACGGAGTAGCCGAACGGGTTGAGCAGCAGCGGTAGGTGGTAGTGCTCGCCCGGTGTGACGGAGAAGGCGACCGTCACCTCGGGGAAGAAGGCTGCGCCCGCGGCTCGGCTGCGTGCGAGATACGGCTCGACGGCGAAGGTGAGCCGTGCGTGGGTCGTGCCCTCCGGCAGTGCCGGGAGGTCCTTGCAGCGCCCGTCCGTGTCCGTCTTGGAGTGGCCGACCACGCGGTAGTGATCGCCGGTACCGCGTGCGGACAGCTCGACGGCGACGCTTCCGGCGGGACTGCCGGTGCTGGTGTCGAGGATGTGGGTGGACACCGAGGTGGTCTCCTCGCCGCTCATGGTGGGTCTCCTTCGCCGTCGGGTGCTGCCGCGAGCCGGGCCAGCCGAATGCGGTTGATCTTGCCCAGTTCTCCCCGCACGATCTCGCGTTCGTGTTCCGGCGTGTTGTCGATCCGGTGACGAACGGCGTCGCGCATCTGTTCGCCGGTGAGTCCGGTGGCGCAGATCAGGAAGACGTGTCCGAACTTCTCCTGGTAGGCCAGGTTCAGTTCGAGCATCTCGGCCCGGAGCGCGTCGGGGGCGTCCGTCATCCCCCGCTGTTCGCGGGCGGACGCCGGGTCCCCCGGCTGCGGGCGCCCGATCGGCGGATGCCCGGCCATCGCCTCGGCCAGGTCCGCCGCCCGGAGCCCGGCCGTCGCGGCGTCGCCCGCGGCGAGCAGGGAGGCGGTGTCGGGATAGGGGCGCCGGGCGAGGATCTCGTCGGCCCAGGCCGCGCTGGCGCAGACCGCGCGCAGTGCGGCCCGGGCGGCGTCGTCCTCGGCGGCGTTGAACCGGGTGAGCCCCGGCGTCGGACTCGAAGTCGAAGTCACGGCAGCCTCCGCGGCGCTTGCGTGTGCTGTGCTCGGACGGGCTGCGCATAGCTAACGCCCTCGGCAACACGGCGTCAACACTTTGTTGAAATTCCCGTCGGAGTGGCGCACGGGCGGGGGAAACCGGCGTCCGAATAGCGGAGTCCGGACAGCCGACTACCGGATGCCCGAGGCGTTGATGGTCCGATCGAGGCGTCTTGTCCGAGAGATGATTACGCCCGCGACGGCCACGGCACCCATACCGCGAACCACGGAGATGCCGCGGACGAGCGCCGTCCGTACGGAGGGAAGACCATGCCCACTGGCCTGTCGATCCACATCGGTCTGAACAAGGTCGACCCCGAGAAGTACGACGGCTGGGACGGCGAACTCAACGCCTGCGAGAACGACGCCCGGGACATGGCCGAGCTCGCCAAGAGCCTGGACTACCGGAGCCGGACGATGCTGCTGACGCCGGACGCGACCGCCGGGAACGTCACCGCGGCGTTGCGGAAGGCCGCCGGGGAGCTCAAGAGCGGCGACATCCTCTTCCTCACCTACTCCGGCCACGGCGGCCAGGTCCCCGACCTCAACGGCAACGAGAAGGACCGGCAGGACGAGACCTGGGTCCTCTTCGACCGGCAGCTCGTCGACGACGAACTGTACGAGCTCTACGCGGCCTTCGAGGACGGCGTGCGCATCGTCGTGCTGTCCGACAGCTGCCACAGCGGAAGCGTCGCCGAGCAGGTCACCGGGACGCTCGAGCCCGAGGCACTGGAGAGCGCCTTCGGCACCCGGGAGCCGAAGGAGGCCGAGAAGAAGATCAAAGCCCTTCCGCTGTACCTGAACAACAAGCTGTACCAGCGCGACAGGACGCTCTACGACCGGATCCAGCAGGAGCTGCCCGCCAAGGACGCCCGGGAGATCGGGGCCGGCATCCTGCTGATCTCCGGCTGCCAGGACGACCAGACCTCCATGGACGGCCCCGTCAACGGGGCGTTCACCGGTGCGCTGCTGAGCGTCTGGGCGGGCGGGACGGGCTTCTCCGGCGACTACCGGGTACTGCACCACCGGATCAAGCAGGAGCTGCGCGGCGCGTACCTCCAGAGCCCCAATCTCTTCCTGGCCGGCCGGCCCGACCCGGAGTTCGTCGAGCAGCGGCCCTTCTCGATCTGAGCCGTCAGCCCGCGTCCCCTCCCGAGCCGCCCCGGGCGGCGTTCTCCCTGTTCAGGTAGTTGTAGACGGTGAAGCGGCTGACGCCGAGCGCGACGGCCACCGTCTCCACGCCGTGCCGCACGGAGAACGCGCCGCGCTGCTCGAGGACCCGTACGACCGACTGCTTGGTCTTGCGGTCCAGGTCCGCGAGCGGCATGCCGTGACGGCGTTCCAGCTCGGCGAGTATGTGGTCCAGCGAGTCGGACAGATGGGGCAGCCGCACGGCCACGACCGGGCGGCCCTCCCAGGACAGCACGACGTCGTCGCCCTCGGCCCGCTCCGGGTCGACCATCTCCCCGCCCATGGCCTCGACGAGCGGTCTGACCGCGTCGCGGAAGGAGCCCGCCGCCGAGTCCGTCACGCGCCGTCCTCCGGAACCACGTTGATCTGCAGCGACACCCGGGTGGCACCGACCCGGAGCGACTCGCGCACCAGCTCGTCCACCGCCGCCAGCACGGCCTCGGCCCCGCCCTCGGCGGTGTTGCCGAACGGGCCGACGTCGACGGCGTCCAGCGCGGCGCCCTGGACCACCTCACGGGCCACCACCGCGTGCGGCGGGGCCTCGTCGAGATCGAACGGTTCGGTCGTGAATTCCACTCTCAATCGCACGCGGCCCAACCTACTGCGCGCACCGCCGTTGGTGCGGCCCCTCTTGACAGCCTTCCCGCGGCGCGGGCAGTCTTCCGTAAAACAGAAGTCAACTTCCGCAATACGGAAGGGCTCCAGGGAAGGGTTTCCGGCCGATGAGCCTCCTCGACCAGCGCTTCGATGTGAACCTCTCGATCCTCTTCACCGAACTCCCGCTCCTGGAACGCCCGGCGGCCGCCGCCGCGGCCGGCTTCACGGCGGTCGAGCTGTGGTGGCCCTGGCCCACGACCCCCACCCCCGACCCGGACGGACTCGACGCCCTGCGCGCCGCGTTGACCGGCGCCGGCACCCGGCTGGTGGGGCTGAACTTCTACGCCGGTGAGCTGCCGGGGCCGGACCGGGGCGCGCTGTCCGTACCCGGCGCGGAGTCCGACCGCTTCCGCGCCAACATCGACGTCGCGGCCGACTTCGCCCGGTCGGTGGGGTGCACGGCGCTCAACGCCCTGTACGGCAACCGCGTCGACGGCGCGGAACCGTGGGAGCAGGACGCCCTCGCGCTGGAGAACCTGACGCTCGCGGCCCACGCCTGTGACCGGGTGGGGGCGACCCTGCTGATCGAGGCGCTCAACGCGGCCGAGTCCCCGCGGTACCCGCTCGTCGGTGCCGCGTCGGCGGTCGAGGTCGTGGACCGGGTCAACGCCGCGACCGGCCTCGGCAACGCCCGGTTCCTGATGGACCTGTACCACCTGTCGAGGAGCGGCGAGGACCTGCCCGAGGCCATCGACCGCTACGCCGGCCGGACCGGCCATGTGCAGATCGCGGACGACCCGGGCCGCGGCGCGCCCGGCACCGGCGGGCTCGACTTCACCGAGCTGCTCGACCGTCTGCGGAAGGCCGGCTACGACGGGTGGATCGGCCTCGAGTACAAGCCGGACGGGCCGAGCGCGGACGCGTTCGGCTGGCTGCACCGCACGGGCTGACCCCGCCGCGGCGCGCGCCGAACGCCCCCATCCCACCTCACCGCACCTCATCGAGAGGACGCCATGAGCAACACCCCGCTGCCCGCCGTCGCCTGGATAGGCCTCGGCATCATGGGCTCGCCCATGTCCGAGAACCTCGTCAAGGCCGGCTACCGCGTCACCGGTTTCACCCTCGAAAAGGACAAGCTCGACCGGCTCGCCGCGGCGGGCGGCACCGCCGCCGCCTCCGTCGCCGAGGCCGTCCGGGACGCCGACGTCGTCATCACCATGGTCCCCGCCTCCCCCCAGGTCGAGGCCGTCGCCTACGGCGAGGACGGCATCCTCGCCCACGCCCGGGACGGGGCGCTGCTGATCGACATGTCGTCCATCACCCCGCGGACCTCCGTGGAGCTGGCCGAGGCCGCCGCCGCGGCCGGCCGGGGCCTGCGGGTCCTGGACGCCCCGGTCTCCGGCGGCGAGGCGGGGGCCGTCGAGGGCGTTCTGTCGGTCATGGTCGGGGGCGACCGGGCCGACTTCGACGCCGCCCGGCCCGTCCTCGACGCCCTCGGCACGACCGTCGTGCACTGCGGCCCGCACGGCGCCGGACAGACCGTCAAGGCCGCCAACCAACTGATCGTCGCGGTCAACATCCAGGCCTGCGCCGAGGCCGTGGTCTTCCTGGAGAAGTCCGGGGTCGACCTCGGCGCCGCGCTGGAGGTGCTGAACGGCGGCCTCGCCGGGTCGGCCGTACTGACCCGCAAGAAACACAACTTCCTGGGCCGCGACTTCGCGCCGGGCTTCCGGATCGAGCTGCACCACAAGGACATGGGCATCGTCACCGACGCGGCCCGCGCCGTCGGCGCCGCCCTGCCGGTCGGCGGGGTGGTGGCCACCCTGGTCGGCGCGGCCCGCGCCCAGGGGGACGGCGGGCTCGACCACTCGGCGCTGCTGCGCGGTGTCGAGCGGCTGTCGGGGCCCGCGTCGTGAGCGCCGTGCGGATCCCCGCCATGGAGGCGGCGGTGCACATCATGAAGGACGAGGGCGTCGACATCGCCTTCGGCTGCCCCGGCGCCGCGATCCTGCCGCTGTACAAGGCGATGGAGGTGGTCGGCGGGATCGAGCACCTCACCGTCCGGCACGAGGAGGGCGCGACCCACATGGCCGACGGCTGGGCCCGCACCAACGGGCGCGTCGGCGTGGCCCTCGCCACCTCGGGCCCCGGCGGCACCAATCTCGTCACCGGCCTGTACACCGCGCTCGCCGACTCGGTCCCGATGCTCTGCGTCACCGGCCAGGCGGTCTCCACCAAGCTGCACCAGGAGGCGTTCCAGGCGGTCGACATCGTGGAGATCGCGCGGCCCGTCACCAAGTGGGCCGTACAGATCAAGGAGGCCGCGCAGATCCCGTGGGCCTTCCGGGAGGCGTTCCGGATCGCCCGCGAGGGGCGCCCGGGGCCGGTCCTGATCGACGTCCCCGTCGACATCGCCCGCCGCGAGATCCTCTACGACCCCGCTCTCGACACCCGCCTGCCGGTGCCCGCCGTCGTGCCGCACGCGCCCCGCGTCGAGGCCGCCCTCGATCTGCTGCTGGCCGCCGAGCGGCCGCTGGTCCTCGCCGGCGGCGGGGTGATCCTCGCCGACGCGTCGGCCGAGCTGCGCGCGCTGGTGGAGCATCTGCGGGTGCCGTTCCAGGTCACCCTCATGGGCAAGGGCGTCATCGAGGACGACCACGAGCTGAACCTCGGCACCACCGGCATCCAGACCTCGCAGCGCTACGCCAACGCCTCCTTCCTGGAGTCGGACTTCGTGCTCGCCGTCGGCGCCCGCTTCGGCGACCGCCACACGGGGGCGAACCTCGCGACGTACAAGGGCGACCGGACGTTCGTGCACGTCGACATCGAGCCCACCCAGCTCGGCAGGGTCATCGAGCCGGACCTCGGCATCGTCTCGGACGCGCGGCTCTTCCTCGCGGCCCTGCTGGAGGCCGCCAGGGCCCGCGGGGTGCGCGCCGACGTCGGCGCGTGGGTCGAGCGCTGCCGGGAGCTCAAGCGGACCCTGGTCCGGCGCGAGGACTTCGACACGGTCCCGGTCAAGGCGCCGAGGGTCTACCAGGAGATCAACGCGGTCTTCGGTGAGGACACGTACTTCGTCACCGCCATCGGCCTCTACCAGATCTGGGGCGGCCAGCATCAGAAGGCGCACCTGCCTCGTCACTACCAGGTGTGCGGCCAGGCCGGCCCGCTCGGTTGGGAGATCCCGGCCGCGATCGGGGTGAAGAAGGCACTGGAGGGCATGGGGCGGGGCGACACCGAGGTCGTCGGCATCGTCGGCGACTACGGCTTCCAGTACATGGTCGAGGAGCTGGCGGTCGCGGCCCAGTACGACGTGCCCTTTGTGCTGATCATGCTGAACAACGAGTACCTGGGCCTCATCCGGCAGGCCTCGATCGGCTACGGCATGAACTACCAGGTCGACATCCACTACGACGAGACCGGTACGGACAACGTCAAGCTCATGCAGGCCTACGGCTGTTCGGGCCGCCGGGTGGTGGAACCCGCGGACATCCGTCCGGCCGTCGAATGGGCCCGCAAGGAGGCCGTGTCGACCTCGCGGCCGGTGCTGGTCGAGATCATGATCGAGCGGGAGGCGAACACCCCGCACGGCCCGGACATCGACGCCGTCAAGGAGTTCGAACCCGCCCCGCAGGGGTGACGCCCTTGAGTCCCCTCAGACCCCGGGCGGCGGTGGCGCCGACAACTGTCCTGTCGCGCCCAGGCGCCGCCGCCGTCCGGATCCCCCTCCGCTTGGTCTCGCCCCGCCCTCGCCTCGCCTTTGATACGCCACCTCCGCCCTGCCGGCGCGGGCCGCGAGCCGCGCACGCTCCGGCGCGCGGAGGCTTCCGGTGGGCGCCCGGCGGACGTACCCTTCGCGAATCGCTCCCCGGCCGCGCCCTCATCGTGGACGATGGGCCCGTACCTCACCCCTACGGACCCCGTTGCTGGAGCCGAAGATGGCCAAGAGCGTGCCGGTGCACTGCCCGACGTGCCGCCGGGAGCACTCCTTCACCCCGCCGACCTTTCCCTGTGCGTGCGGAGCGCCGCTGACCCTGCCCGTACTGCCGGGCGCCACACCCGAGTTATTGGCGCAGCGCACCTGGCGCGACTCCTGGGTCGCGGTGCGCTGCCCGGCCTGCGACCGCCAGGACCAATGGCCCCGGCCCGAGTTCGGCTGCTCCTGCGGCACCGTCGTGCGGCTGCCCGTGCGGCCGGTGCCCGGCCCGGCCGCGACGGCCGACGACGCCCCGGGCCCCGTGGCGCCGAGCCGGCCCGCCTTCCGCCCGCTGGCGATCCGCACCGAGCGTGACGCGGTCGCGGCGGCCGAGCGGTATCTGCGCTGGCTCGGCTTCACGGACGTGCGCCGCACCGGGTGCGGCACGGCCCCCAGCGCCACCGGTGTCGACCTGCGGGCGAGCGGCGCCGTCGCGCGGGTCGATCCGACCACGCTGCCGACGACGCTGCGCGACATCGAGTGCCTGTGGCTGCACGGCCTCCTCGACTCCGCGACCGGAGTCTGCTTCTCCCTCGCGGGCTACGCCCAGGGCGCCCGCTCCCGCGCCGACGACCTGCGGCTTCCGCTGTTCGTCGTGGACCTCACGGGCGCCCCGCAGGCGCTCAACGATGCCGCGGACGAGCTGGTCCGGCGCGGCGCCGACGGAGTCCGGTAACCCACGGGCCGCCGCCCGAAGCTCAAGTCTTCCTCTGAACTCGCGCCGGAGCATGGCGACTTGGTCACATCGGGCGGAGACTTCTTCTGGGCCCGCGAGAGACACACGGGGGATCGCGGGCCCGTCCACGGGGGGTGCGGGGCGGGCCGGGAGAGCGGCCCTCCCCGCTTACTCGTGTGCCCCGGCCGGCCGCTGCCTCACGCCCGCGCCTTCGCCGCGCCGTCCGGCACCGGCTCCGCGGCGGCCTGCTCGCGCAGCTCCACCTTGCGGACCTTGCCGCTGACCGTCATGGGGAACGACTCGAGGATCCGCAGATGGCGCGGGATCTTGAAGTGGGCGAGCCGCCCCCGGCAGAAGCGGGCCAGCTCGTCGCGGCCCAGGGTGTCGGCGGGGTCGCGCAGGATGACGCAGGCCATGATCTCCTCGCCGTACTTCTCGTCGGGCACCCCGATGACCTGAACGTCGGCGATCTTGGGGTGGGAGTGGAGGAACTCCTCGATCTCGCGCGGATAGACGTTCTCCCCGCCCCTGATGATCATGTCCTTGATGCGGCCGACGATCCGTACGTAGCCGTCCTCGTCCATCACCGCGAGGTCGCCGGTGTGCATCCAGCGGTCCTCGTCGACGACCTCGGCGGTGCGCTCCGGATCGTTCCAGTAGCCGAGCATCACCGAATAGCCGCGGGTGCACAGTTCGCCCGGCTCACCGCGGGCGGCGGTGGCCCCGGTGTCCGGGTCGACGACCTTCACCTCGATGTGCGGCAGCACCCGGCCGACCGTCCCCGTGCGGCGGCCGAGGTCGTCGTCGCGCCGGGTCTGGGTGGAGACCGGCGAGGTCTCGGTCATGCCGTAGCAGATGGCGACCTCGGCCATGTGCATCTCGGAGACGACCCGCTTCATCACCTCGGCGGGGCACGGCGAGCCGGCCATGATGCCGGTGCGCAGCGAGGAGAGGTCGTAGGTGGCGAAGTCGGGGAGGTTCAGCTCGGCGATGAACATGGTGGGGACGCCGTAGAGCGACGTGCAGCGCTCGCGCTCGACGGCGTGCAGGGTGGCGACGGGGTCGAAGGTGGGGGCCGGGATGACGACGCACGCCCCGTGGCTGGTGGCGGCGAGATTGCCCATCACCATGCCGAAGCAGTGGTAGAAGGGCACGGGCAGCGCGACCCGGTCGTTCTCGGTGTAGCCGAGCGTCTCCCCCACGAAGTAGCCGTTGTTGAGGATGTTGCGGTGGGAGAGGGTGGCGCCCTTCGCGAAGCCCGTGGTGCCGGAGGTGTACTGGATGTTGACCGGGTCGTCGCAGCCGAGCCGTGACTCGCGCTCGGTGAGCCGCTCGCGCGGGACGCCCTGTCCCAGCCGGATCAGCCCGGTCCACGTCGCGTCGGCGATGTAGACGACGTCGCGCAGGGCCGGGCAGGCGGACCGCACCTGCTCGACCATGCGCCGGTAGTCGCTGGTTTTGTGCTCGACGGAGGAGACGAGGACGCTGACCTCCGCCTGGCGCAGCACATAGGCCAGTTCGTGCACGCGGTAGGACGGGTTGATGTTGACCATGATCGCGCCGATGCGGGCGGTGGCGTACTGGATCAGCACCCACTCGGGGCAGTTGATCGCCCAGATCCCGACCCGGTCACCCCTCGCCACGCCCTTGGCGAGCAGCCCGAGCGCCACCTCCTCGACGGCCCGCCCGAACTCGGTGTAGGTCCAGCGGCGTCCGCCGGGGACGTCGACGAGCGCCTCGCGGTCGCCGAAGCGTTCGACCGTACGGGCCAGGGAGGCGCCGATGGTGTCGTCGAGCAGCGGGCTCCCGGTCGGGCCCGCCGCGTAGGAGGGTGTGCTCACCGGTGGTCTTCCTCTCGGTACTCGGTGCCGCCGCCCTGCGCGGTGTGCTCGCGCAGGACGATGCGGCGGATCTTGCCGGACACAGTCTTGGGGAGCTCGGCGAACTCCAGTCGGCGGACGCGCTTGTAGGGCGCGAGCGTGACCCGTGAGTGGGCGAAGAGGGCCTTCGCCGTCTCCGGGCCCGGCTCCCAGCCCTCGGCGAGGACGACGTACGCCTTGGGCACGGCCAGCCGCAGCGGGTCGGGGGCGGGGACGACGGCCGCTTCGGCCACGGCCTCGTGTTCGAGGAGCGCGCTCTCCAGCTCGAAGGGCGAGACCTTGTAGTCACTGGATTTGAAGACATCGTCCTGCCGGCCCACGTACGTCACATAGCCGTCGGCGTCGCGCGCGCCGATGTCGCCGGTGCGGTAGTAGCCGCCCGCCATGGCCTCGGCGGTGCGCTCCGGGTCGCCCGCGTAGCCCGTCATCAGGCCGACGGGCAGCCGGTCGGGGTCCGTCAGGTCGAGGGCGATCTCGCCCTCGTCGGCCCTCTCGCCGGTGACGGGGTCGAGGAGGACGACGGTGAAGCCGGGGCTGGGCCGGCCCATGGAACCGGTCTTCAGGAGCTGCCCGGGCGGGTTGGCGATCTGCACGGAGGTCTCGGTCTGGCCGAAGCCGTCCCGGATGTCGACCCCCCAGGCACGCCGGACGGTCTCGATGACCTCCGGGTTGAGGGGCTCCCCCGCGGCGACGACCTCGCGCGGCGGGGTGCGCAGCGCGCCCAGATCGGCCTGGATGAGCATCCGCCACACGGTGGGCGGGGCGCAGAAGCTCGTGACGCCGCAGCGGTCCATCTCGGCCATGAGGCGGGCGGCGTCGAAGCGGGTGTAGTTGAAGACGAAGACGGTGGCTTCGGCGTTCCAGGGGGCGAAGAGATTGGACCAGGCGTGCTTGGCCCAGCCGGGCGAGGAGATATTGAGGTGGACATCGCCGGGCCGGAGCCCGATCCAGTACATGGTCGACAAATGGCCGATGGGATACGACACATGGGTGTGCTCGACGAGCTTGGGGCGAGCGGTGGTGCCGGAGGTGAAATAGAGCAACAGGGTTTCGTCGGCCCGGGTGGGCCCGTCCGGTGCGCAGCTGTCGGCGGCGCGGGCGGCGTCCTCGTAGGCGAGCCAGCCGGTGCCTGCGCGCGTGCGCGGCGCTTCCGGGGACGGCTGTGCGTCGGCGGTGCCGGGCCGGGTACCGACGGCGATCCGGGTGTAGTCGCCGGGGACGGCGTCGAACTTCCCGGTGTCCTCGGCCCGGACGATCACATGCCGGGCCCGGCCGCGCTCGATGCGGTCGGCGAGGTCCGCAGGGCCCAGCAGCGGGGTGGCGGGGATGACGACGGCCCGCAGCCGCATGGCGGCGAGCGCGGTCTCCCACAGCTCCGCCTGGTTGCCGAGCATGACGACGATCCGGTCACCGGCCCGTACGCCCTGCTCGCGCAGCCAGTTCGCGACCCGGTGGGAGCGGCGCCGCAGGGCGTCGAAGGTCAGCCGACTCTCGCCGCCGTCCTCCTCGACGATCCACAGGGCGGTCCGGTCGTTGCCCTCGGCGATCTTGTCGAACCAGTCGTAGGCCCAGTTGAACTCCGCCGGCCGGGGCCAGCGGAATCCGTCGTAGGCCGCCCGGTAGTCCTCGCGGTGCGCGAGGAGGAAATCGCGGGCCGCCCGGAATTCCGCGGTCGCGTCGGTGGGTCTGGTTGCCGTCACAAGTCCTCCAGGTTGCGTCTTCTGACTCTCACTACCCCCGGACGGGTGCGGACACCTTCCGGGGACGGGCCTTTACGAAAAGCGGGGTTCCCGGCGGTTTCGCCGTGCACGGGTCCCGGGAGGAGCGAGGCCGCTCACGGCCGGACTCGCGCCCGGACTCAGGCCCGGGGTCGACACGCGATTCGAAGGCGTCAGCGGTGATGGAACAGGAAGTTGAAAGGCCGACAGGCCGGGTTGCCCTCGGGAAGACGTGGCGTATGGGGACGTGGAGGGATCGTTGTCGGCCATCGGACGTCAATAACCCGTCAAGGGACGGCGCCCTTGGGTCAACACCATGTCAAGGAGACACTCGGTGAGGCGTGGGCCGGGCATAGCGTGAGCGACGCACTTCCCGACACCTCACGAGGATCGTCATGCACCTGAGCCGAACCCCCGCCGAAGCCGCCGCCGTCGCCGCCGTCGACAGCCCGCAGGCCGACGACGGAGAGCCTTCCGAACCGGTCCATAGCAGCCAGGCAGCGCCCCTGTACGTGCCCGTACGGCTCTGCCCCAGCGGGTACGCCCTGCGCGTCTTCCGCACTCCCCTGGGCACCCGCACAGCCGTCGCCTTCACCACCCGGCGACGGCTGTCCGACATTCTGGGCGCGGGTCACCCGTCCATCCGTCTCGCGCTGCCGGCCGTGCACGCCCTGGCGGCGCCCCTCGGCGTCGAGCTGGTCTCCGTCGACCCTCTGCTGACGGCCCCCGCCGTACGGCCCACGCCCCCGGACGCCGGCGCCCTCCTCCCGACCTTCCCCGGCTGACGGCCGCCACCGGCGACGACGCCGGTCCCGCAGGCCCCCGGTTCTCGCCCTTCGCCTCGAAGGAGGCCGTCCGTGTCCCTTCCGCTCGCCCCGATATCCCTGCCGCCGCTCCCCGAGGAGCCGACGCCCGCGCCCGTGTGGCCCGCGTCGACGCAGACCCTGCCGTCGGGCGACCTCGCCGTCGGCGGGGTGGTCCTCGCCGAACTCGCCGACCGCTTCGGCACCCCCTCCTACGTCATCGACGAGGACGAGGTGCGCACCCGGGCCCGCGCCTGGCGCACCGCGCTCCCGCACGCCGACGTCGCCTACGCCGGCAAGGCGTTCCTCACCCGTGCCATGATCCGCTGGGTCCGGGAGGAAGGCCTGTGCCTGGACGTCTGCTCCGCCGGTGAGCTGGAGCTGGCCGCGCACACCGGTTTCCCCGCCGAGCGCATCGTGCTGCACGGCAACGCCAAGAGCCCCGACGACCTGCGGACCGCGCTGCGCCTGGGCGTGGGCCGCGTCGTCCTCGACAGCACGGGCGAGATCGCGCGGCTCGCCGCCCTGATCCCGCCGGGCACCCGGCAGAAGGTGCTGGTGCGGGTCGTCCCCGGGGTGGCTGCCGGGGCGCACTCGGCCGTACGGACCGGGGTGGAGGGGCAGAAGTTCGGGCTGCCGGTCGCGGGCGGTGAGGCGGAGGACGCGGTGGCGCGGATCCTCGGCCAGCCCCGGCTCGAACTCACGGGACTGCACTGCCACCTCGGCTCGCAGATCGCCGAACTCGGCCCGTACGTCACGGCGGTGCGGCGGATCGTCCCGCTGCTCGCCCGGATCCGGGACCGGCACGGGGTGACGTTCCCGGAACTCGACCTCGGCGGCGGCTTCGCCATCGCCTACCGCGACGGCGACCCGGCGCTGGACCCCCGCGCGTACGCCGACCGGGTCGGCGGGGAACTGGCGCTCCAGTGCGCCCGCTTCGACCTTCCGGTACCCCGTCTGACCGTCGAGCCGGGCCGCTGGATCGCGGGGCCCGCGGGCGTGGCGCTCTACCGGGTGCTCGCCGTGAAGTCCACGGGCGACACGACGTTCGTGGCGGTGGACGGCGGCATGAGCGACAACCCGCGCCCCGCGCTGTACGGCGTGCGCTACACGGTCCGGCTCGTGGGCCGCGCCTCGCCCGCACCGGCCCGGGCCATGACCGTGGTGGGACGGCACTGCGAGGCGGGGGACGTCCTCGCCGAGGCGGTACCGCTGCCCGGCGACGTCCGCCCCGGCGACATCCTGGCTGTTCCGGCGTCCGGTGCGTATCACCTGTCCATGGCGTCCGCGTACAACCTCGTCGGCCGGCCGCCCGTCGCGGCGGTCTCCGGCGGGCTGGCGCGGCTGCTCGTACGGCGCGAGACGCTGGAGGACCTGCGCAGCCGCGACGTGGGGGAATGAGTGCCCCTGTCACGGGTGCCACAGGTGCCACGGGTGCCACGGGGGTCGCGTGCCGGGGTGTGTCTCAGGCGACGTCCCCGAAGCGCACCTCGTGGCGCGCTTCGGGTGCCGCCAGGGTGAGGACGCCCGCGGCCTCGGTCTCCAGGGCGGCCCGGTCCGCCTGCGACAGCCGCCCGAACGGCTCGATGACCAGCGTCGCGTCCTCCCGCGCCCGGTCCAGGCGCCACAGTCCGCCGACGCGTCCGTCCAGCAGGAACGAACGGTGGGCGCGGTTGGCGCGCCACAGGCGGCGGAGGCCGGCGGGGTCGATGACGCGGGAGCGGTCCGCGTGGGAGAGGAGGAGGTTGTCGAACTCCGGCAGGAAGCGCACGGGCGCGGGCATGTCCGCGTCGGGCAGCGGGGCGTCCGGCACGTCGAACAGCTCCACGCCGTGCTCGTCTCGGAACGTCCGCAGCCCGGGCCGCAGCCGCTCGACGACCTCGCGCAGCCGGGTCAGCCCGCACCACGTCTGCATGTCCTTGACGGAGGCGGGTCCGAACGCCGCGAGGTAGCGCTCCAGCACGCTGTCGAGGTCGGGCTCGGCGTCCGGCCCCCGGCCGAGCCAGGTCTCCACGGTCGTGTGCGCGGCCGGCCCGCTGCGCCCCCACAGGGCGCGGGGAGTGACCTGGACGAGCGGCAGCACGGACCGCGCCGCCATGGCCAGCGCCTGCGGCTCGTGCTCGGGCCACTCCTCGGCCAGCGTCCGGCCGAGGTCGTGGAAGGTGTACGGGCGCTCGGCGACGAGTGCGCGGGCGCGGCCGGCCAGCCGGTTCAGGTCCACTCCGACGAGCCGCTTGGCGAAGGAGCCCTGGAGGGCACGGTCCTGCACGGGCTGGACCACCGGCCGCAGTGTGCGGCAGTCGCGTGCGCTGACCAGGTGGATCGTGGAACGCATCAGCGCGATCCGGACGGCCTCGCGGGAGGCGAGGAGATCGGAGAGCCCTTCGGGCCGGAAATCCTCGACGCGGGCCGCGAGCGCGTAATAGGGGTCCATCGGTGACTGGGCCTGGAGGCCGACGAGGTGCTCCACGGCGTCGAGCACGGGCAGCGGGCTGCGGCGCAGCAGCAGCTGGCGCTCCAGGAAGGCACGGTTGAGGGCGCGGGTGGAGAGCACGGGGGCTGCGGCGTTCGTCATGACGTCACGCTAGAGGGGGTGGCGGACAGATACGGTCCGCATGCCTGCCGTGGGACCGATCGGCTCATGGGCCCCACCTGCCCCAGGCGTTTATTTTGATCCGTATATCCTGTTCGCGGTCCAGTGCTGAGCGAGAGGGAGCCCCCATGCCCGAGAACCCTCCGCGCCGACAGCGGCCCAGCCCGAAGAAGCACTCCTGGCTGCGGCCGACGACCGCCCGCACGGGCGGCACTCCCCCGGCGGACCGCCGGACACCGGACGCCCCGGGCCCGACGGCCGGCGAGGGCAGCGTCGTGCACGCCGCCGTCTACCGCGACGGCCACCGCGTCAGCACCCCGACGTCCCTGGCCGACACCTACCGCCGGCTGCGCGAGCAGCCCGACGCCATGGCCTGGATCGGACTGCACCGGCCGACGGAGAGCGAGCTGGTCTCGCTGGCGGGGGAATTCGATCTCCACCAGCTCGCGGTGGAAGACGCCCTCGAAGCCCACCAGCGCCCCAAGCTGGAACGTTACGGCGACACCCTCTTCGTCGTCCTGCGCGCCGCCCGCTATCTCGACGCCCCGGAAGAGGTCGACTTCGGCGAGCTGCACATCTTCGTCGGCCCCGACTTCGTGATCACCGTCCGGCACGGCGCGGCCCCGGACCTGTCGGCCGTCCGCCGCCGCATGGAGGCCACCCCCGAACTGCTGGCCCTGGGCCCGGAGGCGGTGCTCTACGCGATCCTCGACGCGGTCGTCGACGGCTACGCCCCGGTCGTCGCCGGCGTGCAGAACGACATCGACGAGATCGAGACCGAGGTCTTCGGCGGCGACCCCGCCGTCTCCCGCCGCATCTACGAACTCGCCCGCGAAATGGTGGAGTTCCAGCGCGCCACCCGCCCCCTGGTCGGCATGCTCCACGGCCTGATGGCCGGCTTCGCCAAGTACGGCACCGACGACGAACTCCAGCGCTATCTCCGCGATGTCGCCGACCACGTCACACACACCAGCGAGCGCGTCGACGGCTTCCGCTCGGCCCTGGCGGACATCCTCGCGGTGAACGCCACCCTCGTCACCCAGCAGCAGAACGCCGAAATGCGGGCGCTGGCGGAGGCGGGCTTCGAGCAGAACGAGGAGATCAAGAAGATCTCGTCGTGGGCGGCGATTCTGTTCGCACCGACGCTGGTGGGGACGATCTACGGCATGAACTTCACGCACATGCCGGAGCTGACGTGGGTGTTCGGATACCCGTTCGCGATCGCCCTGATGGCCGTCGTCTGCGTGAGCCTGTACTTCGTCTTCAAGCGGCGGGACTGGCTGTAGCCGGGGGCATGACAGCGGGAGCGGCCCTCGATCCGTGGCGGCCACGGTGTCCGAAAACGCGATCTTTCGGGGTAGATCCAGACGGGGCACGGTGAGCTTCGGCCGGTGCTCAACCAGCCCGTCTGCCCGTTTCGCTGAAGGAGGACGCCATGATCCAGGCTGCCACGAACCGGAACAACGACACGGTCTATTTCTTCCGCGGCGATCAGTACGTCGCCTACAACAACCCCGACAGCAAGATAACCAGCGGCCCCAGCAGGATCGCCGACGCCTGGCCGGGACTGGAGGACACCCAGTTCGCCTCCGACCTCGACGCGGGAGCCACCCAGAGCCCTGCCGGCCGGGCCCCCGTCGCCTACCTCTTCCGGGGCGATCAGTATCTGCGCTACGACCTGGTCAACGACCGCGTCGTCTCCGGCCCCCACGCTCTCGCCGACTGGCCGGGCCTGAAGAAGGCCGGCTTCGACCGCGACCTGGACGCAGCCGTATGGGGTGCGCACAAGACACCGCCGTTCGGCAGGGAGGTCTACCGGTTCCACTTCTTCAAGGGGGACCAGTACATCGAGTTCGACGACGACAACAACCAGCTGCTGCGCGGCCCGATGAGCATCGCGGACGCCTGGCCGGGGCTGAAGAAGGCCGGCTTCGACCGCGACCTGGACTCCGTGTTCACCACCTCGTCCTGGAGCCTGCGGGAACGCTCCCGTCAGTACCTGTACTTCACCCGGGGAGATCAGTACCTCCGGTACGACTACTACGGCAAGCAAGTACTCGAAGGCCCCGAGACCATCACGGAAGGCCTGCCGGGCCTGAAGGGCACCGAGTTCGCCACGGCGGAGTCCCTCCCCTCGCACCCCACCGTGGTCGCACACGCCGACTGCACGTTCACGTTCTCCAACCCCGGCGAGGGCGAGCCCGAGCCGTACGGCAAGATCTGGCTCAAGACCAAGAGCGGAAACGGCTTCCGGCTGTGGACCCAGGCCAACGCGAGCGTCCCCACCGTGACCACCGCATCCCTCTCCGTCGACCTGCCCTTCAGCGCCGCCGACATCACCGAAGTCTGTGCCACCGTCGACGAGTCCGACTTCGGCAACGGCGACGACTACCTGGCCCGCGGCAGCAAGCCCTTCACCGGCAACGGCACCTATACCCTCACCGCGGACGACGGCAGCGTCACCGTGAGCCTGACCATCACCTGAGCTCACCGGGACGACCGGGTGGGTTGGTGGCTCGGCGTACGGGTGACTTCGAGCTGGTGGTGTACGGCGGAGAGGACCCGGACGAAGGCCGGCCGGTGTCCTCTCCTCACCCGCATGTCCGGCACCGTGCCGCTCCGGCCCCGGCCCGCGGCCGACGTGCCGGACGGCGGCGCCGGGCTCATCCGGTAGGCCGGGCGAAGCCGGCCGTCTCCCCGTCGTGGTCGGCCGTGAGCGCCGCCCGGGCGTCCTTGCTCATGCCCGCCCGGCCGTGCCGTCGTCCACCGGCTCCAGCGACTCTTCCTTCGGCGCGGGCACCGACACCGTCCGCGACCGGCCCGCGGCCTTTCTTCGGCCTGTCGTGAAGCGCACGGCGATCGGCTCGGTGTACCGGGCGGTCAGCGGGCCGACGATCACGAGGATCAGCACGTAGGCGGTGGCGAGCGGGCCGAGCGAGGGTTCGATGCCGGCGGTGACGGCGAGCCCGGCGATGACGATGGAGAACTCGCCGCGCGCCACCAGCGTTCCGCCGGCCCGCCATCGTCCCTTGGCCGATATCCCCGCTCGCTTCGCCGCCCAGTAACCGGTGGCGATCTTCGTGCCGGCCGTGATCACGGCCAGTGCCAGGGCGGGCAGGATGACCGGCGGGATGGTCGCCGGGTCGGTGTGCAGGCCGAAGAAGACGAAGAACACCGCCGCGAACAGGTCCCGCAGCGGGCTGAGCAGATGGTGTGCGCCCTCGGCGACCTCGCCGGACAGGGCGATGCCGACCAGGAACGCGCCCACGGCGGCGGAGACCTGGAGCTGCTGGGCGATTCCGGCGACCAGCAGCGTCAGGCCCAGCACCACAAGGAGCAGCTTCTCGGGGTCGTCACTGGAGACGAACCGGGAGATGACGCGTCCGTAGCGCAGGGCGAGGAACAGCACGAGCCCCGCGACTCCCAGCGCGATGGCGAGCGTGAGGCTGCCCGCGGCCAGGCCGACGCCGGCCAGCAGCGCGGTGACGATGGGGAGATAGACCGCCATGGCCAGGTCTTCGAGGACCAGGATGCTCAGGATGACCGGGGTCTCGCGGTTGCCGAGCCGTCCGAGGTCACCCATCACTTTGGCGATGACACCGGACGAGGATATCCAGGTCACACCGGCCAGCACCACCGCTGCTACGGGTCCCCAGCCGAGCAGCAGGGCCATCGCCGCACCGGGAAGGGCGTTCAGAGCCGCATCGACCAACCCGGCCGGATACTGGGTCTTGAGGTTGGAGACCAGATCGCTGGCGGTGTACTCCAGGCCGAGCATCAGCAGGAGCAGGATCACGCCGATCTCGGCGCCGATCGCGACGAACTCCTCGCTGGAACCCAGCGGCAGCAGACCGCCCTCGCCGAAGGCGAGACCGGCCAGCAGGTACAGCGGGATGGGCGAGAAACGGAACCGTCCGGCGAGCCGGCCCAGCAGCCCGAGGCCGAGGATGATCGCGCCGAACTCGATCAGGAAGACAGCGGACGAGTGCACCGGATCACTCCCGTCCGAGTATCGCGGCGGCCGCCTCCACACCCTCGCGGGTGCCGATCACGATGAGGATGTCGCCCCCGGCCAGCCGGAAGTCCGGTGTCGGAGAGGGAATCGCGCCGGCCCGCCGCAGAACGGCCACGATCGACGCGCCGGTCTCCGTCCGCACGTGGGTCTCGCCCAGCACCCGCCCGTTCCAGTAGGAGGTGGACGACAACTCGATGCGCTCGGCGACCAGGCCGAGGTCTGTGGTGGACAGGAGGCTCGGGCTGTGGTGCGAGGGCATCAGCGCGTCGATCAGCGCTTCGGATTCACCGGCGGTCAGCCTCACCGACAGCGCGCACTCATCCGGGTCGTCCTTGCGGTAGGCGTGGAGGGTCCGTCCGCCGTCGCGCTGCGCGACCACCGACAGACGGCGGTGCTCGCGCGTAGTGAGGTCGTAACGGACCCCGATCCCGGGCAGCGGCGTACTGCTCATACGCGGAGCGGGCACGGTACGTCTCCTTCGAGGCTCGGTGAATGCAGACACCAAGGCGGGCCTTCACATCGCCGCCTTGACGATCACTTTACCCAGGCAGTAAAACGCCGCGTTCTGCACCAAATTGCCGAAGCCGGGCTTGAACGGGTCCGCCGGCCGGCGCCGCCCACGCCGTGACCGCGGCCGGACAAGACAATCACCTACTTGGCCACGTTTCTCTTTCCCTTACCGGGTCACTCGGATAGTTGCGCGTCACACCCGGGCGCCGCCGTACAGCGAGTGGAAGGAAACAAACCCCTCATGGCCGATCCGAAGCAGGAGCAGCGGGACGCCTTTCGCGCGGAGGACCCGGCGTCGGGGCCCTTGACCACCGATCAAGGCGTGGTCGTCGATCACACCGACGATTCGCTCCAGGCCGGGGAGCGCGGCCCGACGCTCATGGAGGATTTCCACTTCCGGGAGAAGATCACCCGCTTCGACCACGAGCGCATCCCGGAGCGGGTGGTGCACGCCCGCGGTGCGGGGGCGTACGGCTATTTCGAGCCGTACGCGTCGTGCGCGGAGTTCACCCGGGCGGCGTTTCTGCAGGATCCCTCCGTGCGGACCCCCGTGTTCGTGCGGTTCTCCACCGTCCAGGGGCCGCGCGGGTCCGCCGACACCGTGCGTGACGTGCGCGGCTTCGCGACGAAGTTCTATACGACCGAGGGCAACTACGACCTGGTCGGGAACAACTTTCCCGTCTTCTTCATCCAGGACGGCATCAAGTTCCCCGACTTCGTGCACGCGGTGAAGCCCGAGCCGCACAACGAGATTCCCACCGGTGCCTCCGCCCACGACACCCTCTGGGACTTCGTGTCCCTCCAGCCCGAGACGCTGCACACCATCATGTGGCTGATGTCGGACCGGGCGATCCCCCGCAGCTACCGGACGATGCAGGGGTTCGGGGTGCACACCTTCCGGTTCGTCGACGCCGCGGGCAAGGGCACCTTTGTGAAGTTCCATTGGAGGCCCCTGCTCGGGGTGCATTCCCTGGTGTGGGACGAGGCGCAGGAGACACAGGGCCGGGACCCGGACTTCAACCGGCGGGATCTGTGGGACTGCATCGAGGCCGGCAACTATCCGGAGTACGAGCTGGGGGTACAGCTGGTGCCGGAGGAGGACGAGCATTCCTTCGACTTCGACCTGCTGGACGCCACGAAGATCATTCCGGAGGAGCGGGTGCCGGTCCGGCCCATCGGCAAGATGGTCCTCAACCGCAACCCCGACAATTTCTTCGCCGAGACCGAGCAGATCGCCTTCCACACGGCGAATGTCGTGCCGGGCATCGACTTCACCAACGACCCGCTGCTCCAGGCCCGGAACTTCTCCTACCTGGACACCCAGCTCCTGCGCCTCGGCGGCCCGAACTTCTCCCAGATCCCGGTCAACCGGCCCGTCGCGCCGGTGCGCACCAATCAGCGCGACGGCTTCCACCAGAACCAGATCCACCGGGGCACCAGCTACAGCCCCAACTCGCTGGGCGGCGGCTGCCCGGCGCTCGCCGATCCGGACTCCCCCGCCTTCCGGCACCTGACCGAACGCGTCGACGGCCAGAAGATCCGTCGGCGCAGTCCCAGCTTCGACGACCACTACACCCAGCCGGCGATGTTCTGGCACAGCATGTCCGCCTGGGAGCAGAAGCACATCGTCGACGCGTTCCGCTTCGAGTTGGGCAAGGTCGGGGCGCGAGCCGTGCGCGAGCGCACCGTCGAGCAGCTCGCGCGGGTGGACCACGAGCTCGCGGTGGCGGTCGCCCAGGGTGTCGGTGTCGCCGAGCCACGGCGGCAGGAGACCCCGCGGCCCACCCCGTCGCCGGCGCTGAGCCTGGAGAACAACAAGGGCGACGGTTCGATCAGCACCCGGCAGGTCGCGGTGCTGGTCTCCGACGGTGTGGACGCCGGACACGCACGGGCGGTGCGGGACGCGCTGACCGAAGGTGGTGCGATCGTGGAGTTCATCGCGCCGCGCGACGGTGAGGTGCGGGCCGCCGACGGTGCCCTCGCGGTGGACCGGGCGCTGCCGACGGTCGCCTCGGTGCTCTACGACGCCGTGGTGCTGCCCGGAAACGGCCTGGGTGCGGGCGACCCCGTCTCCGACGACCTCGCGCGGCGGTTCGTACGCGGCGCCTACCGGCACGGCAAACCGATCGGCGCGCTCGGCGCGTCCGTGGCGGAGCTGGCCGCGCTGCTGCCCGACAGCGTCCGCACGGCCGGTGCCGACGGCGCCCCGGCCGTCGATCAGGGGGTGGTCACCGCCGATGCCGTGAGCGACGACTTCCTGCGGGCCGTCGCCGAGTCCATCGGCGCGCACCGGCACTGGGAACGGACACCGTTGAGCGGCTGACGTGCCCTGCCTCCTGCCGAGCCCTCGTCCTCATGAGGGCGAGCGACGTCATGAGGGCGAGCGACGCCTCCTCGCCAACTCCTCCATTCCCTCGGTGAAGCCGACCAGCGGTACGAAGCCCAGGTCCCGCCGGGCGGCCGTGAGGTCGAACCAGTGCGGATGGAGCAGTTCGGCCACCAGGAAGCGGCTCGGTTGCCGGGTGCCGCCGCTGCCCGTGAGGCGGGCGGCCGCGTCGCGGGCCGCCGCCGCGGCGTAGGCCGGGCGGGCGG
The DNA here is from genome assembly GCF_017876625.1 of Streptomyces syringium. NCBI lineage: Bacteria > Bacillati > Actinomycetota > Actinomycetes > Kitasatosporales > Streptomycetaceae > Streptomyces > Streptomyces syringium. The sequence continues at coordinate 6,089,408 of NZ_JAGIOH010000001.1, read as the reverse complement.
GCAGGGAGCGCCATGCCGCGTGGATTCCGGTGGCCGCGAGGAGGCGGGTGGCGAAGACCCGTAGCGGGCGGGGGTCGCCCTGGGTGATGAAGTAGGCGCGGCCGTCGACGGGCTGCCGTCGGTGGAGGCGGTCGAGGGCGAGGAGGTGGGCGTGGGCGGCGGTACGCAGGTGGGTGGTGTCGATGAGGTTGGTGCCGTCTCCGGGCACGAGGAGACGCCCGGCGTGGACCGCGCGCGCCAGGGCGGGGGCGAAATGGGGATCGCCCGGACCCCAGATGATGTGCGGGCGCAGGGAGCAGGTGGCCGGGGCGGGTCCGTTGGCGGCGAGGACGAGTTGTTCGGCGCGGGCCTTGGACCGGGGATAGGCCGCCAGGTGCCGGTCGGGGTAGGGGACGGTTTCGTCGGCGTTCTCCAGGCCGCCCGGGTGGAAGGCGACGCTGGCGGTCGAGGTGTGGACGAGGGTGCGCACGGCGTGGGCGCGGCACTGTCCGAGGACGGTGCGGGTGCCGTGGACGTTGGTCGTCCAGTAGGGGCGCAGCGGGCCGCTGACTCCCGCGAGGGCGGCGCAGTGGATGACGGCGTCACAGCCGGCGACGGCCCGGGAGACGGCGGCCGGGTCGGCGAGGTCGCCCTGGTGCTGGCGGACACCGAGCCGGGCCAGGTCGGCGCTCGGGCGGCGGCTGAAGGAGTGGGTCTCGGTGCCGCGCGCGACGAGCATGCGGCAGATCTCGGCGCCGAGGAAGCCGCTGCCACCGGTGACCAGGACCCTCGACGGCCCTTCCTGTGTACTCATCCCGAGGTCGTCTCCGCGTCCGAGGGCGTCGTGGCGAGGAATTCCCGGATCGCCGGGACGAGTTCGGCGCGCGCGTCCTCCAGCACGTAGTGGCCGGCCTCCGGGTAGCGGAGCACCCGGGCGTGCGGGAAGCGGCGTTGCCACGCGTCGGCGAGCGGCGGTCGCAGGACGGGGTCGCGCATGCCCCAGCCGACCAGGATCGGTACCTGTTCCAGTGCGGGCAGCATCCGCTCCACGACGGCCAGCAGGGACCAGCCGGGATCGGCGCGGGTGACGGGGACGTCCTGGATGAAGCGGGCCAGGGCGGCACGGTCGCGGCGGTGGCGGTACGGCGCGGTGAAGGCGCGGCGGACCTCGGCGGGCATCGGGCCGGTGACCCCCAGCCGGGCGGCCCCGTAGGCCCAGGCCGGGGTGTGGTGCGCCGCCAGGGCGCTGACGGCGCGCAGCCGCAGCAGCCGGAACCACCACGGCGGAAGGCCCTGCTCGGGGAAGCGGAACACGGCGGTGTTCAGCACGACGACCCGGTCCACCTTCTCCGCGTTCAGGCAGGCCCAGGCCAGCGCGATGGGTCCGCCCCAGTCGTGGGCCACCACCGTCCACCCGCGGTCCGGTGCCCGGTGCTCGTCCACCAGGTGGCGGACCAGGTCGTCGAGTGCGGCGATCTGATACCCGGCGAGCAGGCGGGGCAGGGGGGTGGAAGGGCGCCCGGACAGGCCCATGCCGAGCAGGTCGGGGACGACGCACCGGTAGGCGTCACTCAGGCCCGTCACCAGATGACGCCAGACATAGCTCCAGGCCGGGTTGCCGTGCACCATCAGCACCGGCGGCCCGCTGCCCTCGTCCAGATAGTGCTGACGGGCTTCGGCGTGCTCGAACCACCGTGATGTGAAGGGGTATTCGGGCCAGTGGGGGCGGTCCGTCGCTGTGCGCACAGGGGGCCTTTCGCGATACGGCTTCTCGACGTCCGGACGTTCGGCGGCTGCCGCCGCAGCGCGCCCTCCCGGCGCGGGCTCCTCCTTCGCCGGGGACACCCCGAATCACTCATATAGGTGATGCCGACGCGGCGGCGCCGTCCGCATGCTGGTAGGGCCGGTCGGCGCACCGCCTGCCCGTCACCGTGCCGGCTTCGCTGCGGGCCGCTCAGGGCCGTGACCGCTTCGCACCGGAGGTGTCCGCCGTGGCCCCGCTGGCCCGTACCGTCCTGCGAGCCCTGCTGGAGGCGCCCGAGGGCGTCTGCCTGCGTTACCCGGAGGGCCGGCGGGGTTTCGCGGCGCTCACCAACGGCGACGCCGCCGCGCTGAGCCTGTCGACCGCGGCGGCCCTGGCCCGCGCCGGGATCCGTCCCGGGCACCGCGTGGCCGTGCTGACCCGTGACCCGGTGGAGCTGGGCATCTGTGTGCTGACGTTGACCGGCATGGGCGCCGTCCCGGTCCTCGTCGACGGGTCCCTGCCGCTGCCCACGATGGGCCGGTGTCTGGCGGCCGCGGCGCCGGACGCCCTGCTGGCCGAGCCGCTGGCCCACCTCGCCGGTCTCGTGCTGGGCTGGGGCGGGGGCAGCGTCCGCCGCCGGGTGGTGGCCGGACCGGTGCTCTGGCCGGGCCGGACCCTGGGACGGCTGCGGCGTGCCGTCTCTCCTTGGCGGGCCCTGCCCGGCTCCCGGGACGACGCCCCCGCGATGGTTTTGTTCACCTCGGGCGCGACGGGGCCGCCCAAGGGGGTCGTCTACCGGCACGGCGCCTTCCGGGCGCAACTGCGGATGCTTCCGTGGGCGTTGGACCTGGCCGGGGAGACGGTGGTGGCCGCGTTCGTGCCGGCCGCGGTGCTCGGGCCGCTGACCGGTGCCACCACGGTGGTCCCCCGCCTCGATCTGACCCGGCCCAGCCGGGTCCGCCCGCGCGCCCTGGTGCACGCCGTGAACGACACCGGGGCCGGTGTGCTCATGGGGTCGCCCGCGATCCTGGACCGGCTGGCCCGTCACTGCCTCCGCACGCTCACTCCCCTGCCGACCCTCCGCCACGTCGTGACCTTCGGCGCCTCCCTGCCCTACGCGGCCCTCGACCGCCTGCGGGTGTGCCTGTCCGCCGCCGCGACCGTGCACAGCGTCTACGGCGCCACCGAGGCCCTGCCGGTCAGCAGCATCGACCACCGGGAACTGCTCGCGCTGCGCTCCGCCACCGCCCGGGGGCAGGGCGTGTGCCTGGGGCGTCCCGTGCCGGGCGTCACCGTTCGCGTCCTGCCCCTGGACGCGGCGCCCTTCGAGCGGCTCACCGGTGCGCCGCCCCCCGGCACCGTCGGAGAACTGGCCGTCACCGGCCCCAACGTCAGCTCCGCCTACCTGGATCCGGCGGCCACTTTGACGGCGAAGCTGTACGGAGCGGACGGCGTCGTCGTGCACCGCATGGGTGACGTCGGCCGGCTGGACGAGGAGGGGCGCATCTGGTTCTACGGGCGCCTCGCCCACCGGGTGCGCACCAGGGAGGGTGATGTGTTCACCGAGCAGGTCGAGCCCGCCCTCGACGCGGTGCCCGGTGTGCGGCGCACCGCGCTGGTCGGCGTCGGGCCGGCCACCGCGCGACGCCCGGTGGTCGTCGTGGAGACGGAGCCTGGGACGCCGCGCTCGGCCCGCGCGACGGTGCGCCGTGGAATCCAGGAGGCCCTGGAAGGCCTGGAGCGGCCGGTGACCGGTGCGGTGCCCGTGCTGTTCCATCGCTCGCTGCCGGTGGACCACCGCCACGGTGCGAAGATCGACCGGGCGCGGCTGGCCTCCTGGGCCGCCGGTCGGCTCACCACGTCGGCCCGCGGCTGAGCGCGACGGGCCCGGCGTCCCCCGCGGTACGGCGTCGGCCGGCGTCAGCGCGCACGGCAGTCGCCGTGGCCCCGTCACGGCGCCGGTGACGCGTTGGACGGCTGCGGCCGGTGGTCCGGATGGATGCCCAGGCGGTCGTGGATCAGCCGGGCGAAGTGGGTCAGGGTGCGTCCGCTGCCCATGAGTTCGCTGGGCGGGATGTGGATGTCGAAGTATTCACGGGCGTGAAGGATGAACTCGGCTCCCATGAGGGAGTCCAGACCGAACTCCTCCAGGGGGCGGCCCGGGTCCAGTTCGGAGGGTTCGGTGTGCAGGACGGTGGCGAGATGCCGGGCCAGGATGTCGGTGATGGCGCGCACCGCGTCCTCGGGGGTCATCGCCGTGAGGGAGCGCAGCAGTTCCTCACGGGTGTCGTCCAGGCCCCCGGCGTCCTTGGGGACGAGGCCGGCGTAGCGGGGGCCGGCGAGGAGCGGGAGGAGGCGGCGGGCGCGGCCCCAGCGGTAGCGGCCGATACCGGCGACGGCGGTGTCCGCGGCGATGAGGGGCTCGGCCGCGGTGAACGCCTCGGCGGGAGCGAGGGGTTCGAAGCCGATGCCGGTCATGGTGGCCGTCAGGTTGTTGCGGGCGACGTATCCGGTCGCGGCGATGGGGCCCCAGGCGATCGCGGTGGCGGTCCGTCCGGCGTGCCGGCGGGCGCGTACCAGGGCCTCCAGGTAGGTGTTCCCGGCGACGTACGGGGCCTGGGCGAGGTTGCCGGTGGTCGCGGTGACCGAGGAGTACAGCAGGAAGAGGTCGAGGTCGTGCCCGGCGGTGAGCCGGTCGAGGACGTCCGCGCCGGCGGCCTTGGGGGCCAGGACGGCGGCGAAGCGTTCGTCGGTGAGGTCGGCCAGCGGAGCGTCGTCCAGGTGCATGGCGCAATGGACCACGCCGCGCAGCGGGTGCGCGGTGGCGTCCACGGCGGCGATCACCTCCCGCATCGCCGCCTCGTCGGTGACGTCGGCGGCGTACGGGATGGCCCGCACCCCGCGCCCTGCGAGCCGTTCGAGAACGGCGGCCGCCTCGGGGGCTTCGCTTCCGCGCCGGCTGACCAGGGCCAGGTGGCGGGCGCCCCGGTCGGCGAGCCACTCGGCGGTGGCCGCGCCGAATCCACCGAGGCCGCCGGTGACCAGGTACGTGCCCTCGGGGTCCGGCGACAGGGCACCGGGCAGGGGCTCCACGGGCACGGGCTCGTCCAGCGGGTCGAAGGAGACGACGACCTTCCCTGTGTGGCGGGAGTGCTGCAGCAGCCGGAACGCCTCGTCCACCCGGGCGGCGGGATGGACCGCGTGCGGGAGCGGACGGTACTGACCGGAGGCCACCCGTGTCGTCGTTTCGTGCATCAGTCGAGGGCCGCGCACCGGGTCGTAGACCATGCTGTCGAGATTGAACCCGAGGAAGGTGATGCTGCGGTGGAAGGGGCGCAGCAGCAGGGGGTTGTTGAAGAAGATGTCGCGCTTGCCGAGCTCGATGAAACGGCCGTTGGGGCGGAGCAGGTCCAGACTGCGGGCGATGGCCTCCCCACTGAGGGAGTTGACGACGATGTCGACGCCCTCTCCCTGCGTCAGCTCGAGGATCCGGGGGGCGAAGTCGAGGGTGCGGGAGTCCAGGGCGTGGGCGACGCCGAGGGTGCGCAGCAGGTCGCGTTTGGTCCCGGTGCCCGCGGTGGCGATCACGCGCAGGCCCAGGGCACGCGCGCACTGGATCACGGCCAGGCCGACGGCTCCGGCGCCGCCGTGCACCAGCACCGTCTCGCCGGGGAGCGGCCGGGCTTCGTCGACGAGGGTGTGGTGGACGGTGGAGAAGACCACCGGGAAGGTCGCCGCCTCGGCGTAGGTCATGTCGTCGAGCATCGGGCAGACGGCGAAAGCGGGCATGAGGGCATGGGAGGCGAGGGTCCCGGCCATCAGTCCGCAGACCCGGTCGCCGACGGTGAATCCCATGACACCGGGGCCGACGGCGGCGATGACACCCGCCCCGTCGGTGCCCAGCAGCCGGCTGAGCGGGGTGCCCTCGACGGCCTCGGGCGGCAGCAGCCCGTTGGCGCGCATCGGATCGCGGTAGTTCAGTGCGGCGGCCCGCATCTCCACCAGTACCTCGCCCGGGCCCGGGCGGAGCGGCTCGGTCTGCCGCCATACGAGCCGGCGGGAGAGCCCGGGGTTGCGCACGTCGAGGGTGAACAACGAGCGGGCGGTGTCGGTGGCGGGCTGATCGGCCGGGCGCTGCGTCTCGCGGGGTACGAACCGGCCGCCCCGGGTGAGCACGATTTCGTCCTCGTCGGTGGGCGCCAGGAGTTCGTGGGCCAGCCGGAGGGCGTCGGTGGCCGGGTCACCGGACGGGTCCAGGGAGATCCGTCGCACAGGGAGGTCGGGCCGTTCGTTGGCCAGGGTGCGGGCGGCGCCCCAGACGGCGGCGTCGGCGGGGTGGGCGGGGCGCTCCGGGGCGGGGAAAAGGCCGCTGGGGCGGGTGACCAGCCACAGTGCGGGCCGGGTGGTCCCCGGCCGGTCGGCGCAGGCGGCGGCCAGGGACTTCAGGACGGCGGCCCGGCGCGTCGTCAGGGAGACGACGTCGTCTGCCGTTCCGGCGGGGCTGTCCGGGGGCCGGTGCTCGCCGCCGCCCAGGAGAAGGACGACACCGGCGGTGTCGGCGGGCAGCGCGGCGGCGCAGGCCGACGGCTCACCGGTGGCGGTGACGATGATGGTGGTGTCGGTGCCGCCCAGCAGGCCGGACAGTGCTTGCGCGGTCGGTACCCCGCCGGGTGTCTCGGTGACGACGACCCAGGCGGCGCCCGGGGCCTGGGAGGGCGGGGCCGCTGCGGGCGGGTCGGGCTCGCCGGCCGGGAGACGGTCGGCGGCGGCCAGGAGGACGGAGCGGTCGTCGGTGCCCGTCTGTACGGTGCCGGTGAAGCCGCACTCTCCCAGGAGCGCCGGCCACCGGTCCCGGTCCATCAGCACCGTCTCCGGGCGCAGCGTGTGGTCGTGGCGCTGCCAGAATGCCTCGGTGCCGCCGAGCAGGAGGCCCAGCCGCTGGGGCTGATGCGATTCGACGGCGAGCAGGTGCCCGCCGGGGGCGAGCAGGGTGCGGACGCGGCGCAGGGCGGCGGCCAGATCGGCGGCGGTGTGCAGGGCGTCGTCGGCGACGACCAGGTCGAACCCGCCGTCGCACAAGCCCTGGGTCTGCGGATCGGTGTCCAGGTCGAGGGTCCGGTACTCGACGAAGTCGTGGGCGGCGAAGCGGTGTCCGGCACCGGCGAATCCGGCACCCGAGCCGTCGGTGCAGGTGTAGCGGGTGCGGTCGGCCGGCAGCAGCGGCAGCAGGGCGGCGGTGAGGGCATGGGTCTTGGCGCCGAGCTCCAGCACGCGCAGGGGGCGGTCCTCGGGCCAGCGGCGGACGATCTCGCGGACCAGGGCCCCCATGACCCGGTGGGTGAAGCGACGGTCGGGCGCGGCCTCGTACAGCTGCTCGTACGCGGTGTCGCCGTCCGGCAGGGCTTCTCGCGCTTCCGCCGCGTCGCGCAGAACGGCCGGCAGGTGCCGCAGGTGCGCGTTGAGGTGGGTGGTCTCGGTGATGAAAGCCGGGTGGTCCTCCACCAGGGCCCGCAGCAGCGTCTCGTGGCGGGGCTCGTCGCCGGTCAGCCGCCAGCGGCCGTCGTCGTCGGGCCGGGCCAGCCCGTGGCGGGCCATGAGCGGGAGCATCAGCCGTATCAGCCGCCGGTGGCGGGGCTGGAGCCCCCCGGCCACGAGGTCGGAGAGGCTGAACGCGGCGGCCCGGTCCGGGACCAGGCCGGCCACGGCGAAGGCCCAGCAGTGGGCGGCGCTCTCGTCGACGGCGGCCGTGAAGCGGTCGTGGCCGGTCTCCCGCAGGGCATCGTGGGCCCGCGTGATCCTCTCCTGTGCGGCGGCCGCCAGCTCGGTGGGCGGGGGCAGCGGTGAGGGGGCGGCCGGGAGCGCCGGGTGCGGCGCGGCGCGCAGGACCGTGTGCTGGACGGTCAGGGGGGTGCGGCGGGTGTTGTGCGCGCGCCGGCTGCGGAAGCCGTCGATCTCCGCGGTGACGGTGCCGTCCTCGTCGGCGTAGGTGACGTCCCAGCAGAATTCCGTCTCGGTGTGACTGCGCCGGCGCAGGTGCATGAGGCCGGTGGGGGCGGGGGTGCGCCACACCCGCACCGAGTCGAACATGACGGGCAGATAGGCATGACCGTCGTGCATGTGCTGTTCCACGAGGGCGACGGTGGCCTGGAAGGGGCCGTCCAGCAGGACCGGGTGGACCGTGTACGCGTCGCTCGGGTCATCGTGCCGGTAGGAGGCCAGCAGCTCGTCCTCGCCGACGCGCAGCTCGCGCAGCAGTTGGAAACAGGGTCCGACGTCGAGGTCGAAGCGGTGGCATGTCCGGTAGAAGTCCGGGCCGTCGACCGTACGGGGGCAGCGTGCCCGCACGGCTTCGGAGTCGAGGGGCGGAGAGGCCGTGCCGAGCAGGGTGCGGACCTCGGCGCGCACGACCGTATGGCATTCGGTCCCGCGTCCTTCGCTGTTGCTGATGGTCAGCGCGCCGTCCTCCGGTGTGACGGAGGTCTGCAGCCGGGCGCTGCCCGGGTCGGGCCAGGCGAGCGGGAGGGGGCTGCCGATGCCCAGGTGCCGCACCTCCACGGGCCGGTTCAGCGCCCGTCGTCCGGCGGACAGTGCCATCTCGACGTACGCGGCGGCGGGCATCAGCACCGCCCCGGCGATCTTGTGATCTCCCAGCCAGGGCACCAGCTGGGGCTCGATGGCGCCCTCCCACAACGCGTGCGGGGCGGGGAGGCGTTCGCCCAGCAGGGGGTGGTCGAGCCGGCCGGTGCCGCTGGTGCGGACCACCAGGTCGTGCGGGGTGCCGAGCCAGTGCCGCTCGCGCTGCCAGGGATAGGCCGGGAGATCGGTCACCCGGCCGGGGTGGGGGAAGTGGGTCGCCCAGTCGACGGAGGCACCGGCCGCGAGCAGCGCGGCGACGGCGGCGGCCGTCTCGCGGGGGCCGTCGCCGTCGCGGTGGAGGGTGGGAACGTAGACGGCATCGGTGCGCTTGAGGTACGGACGCAGCACCGGGTGGGGCCCGATCTCGACGAGGATGCCCGCGTGCTCGGCGAGGACGTGGGCGACGGCATCCTGGAAGCGGACCGGTTCGCGGACGTTGCGCCACCAGTAGTCGGCCGTCAGTCCCTCGCCGGCGAACGCCCTGCCGGTGACGGTGGAGACGAAGGGGACGCGGGCGGTGCTGGGCTCCAGCCCTGCCAGGGCGGTCCGTAGCGGGTCCGCGAGGGGGTCCATGGCGCGGCTGTGGAAGGCGTAGTCGAGTCCGAGGTCGCGGAAGAAGACGCCCCGGGCCTCCAGTTGTGCGCCGAGGGCGGCCAGGGCCTGCGGTTCGCCGGCGACGGTGACGCTTCGCTCGTCATTGATTCCGGCGATCTCCAGGGCGTCGGCGTGCGGGGCGAGTTCCTCGCGGGCGGCTTGCTCGGGCAGTCCGACGGCGGCCATCCGGCCGGTGCCCGCGGTGGTGCCCTGGGCGCGGCTGCGTTCGGCGATCACCCTGGCGGCCTGTTCGAGGGTCAGCGCCCCCGCGGCATGGGCGGCCGCCACTTCGCCGACGCTGTGCCCGACGACGGCCGCCGGGCGCAGTCCGCCCGCCGCCAGCAGGGCGACGAGGCCCACTTGGACGGCGAACAGGGCGGGTTGGGCGGTTTCGGTCCGCTCCCAGCGGGGTGGGTGGGGCTGGGCCAGCTCCTTCGCCACCGACCATCCCAGGTGCGGGGTCAGCGCGGCGTCGGCCTGTTCGACGGCGGTGCGGAAGACCGGCTCGGCGTCCAGGAGATCGGCTGCCATGCCGGGCCACTGGGAGGCGTTGCCCGAGAAGACGTACGCCACCGTGTCCCGCTCGGCCTTGCGGGCCGTGGCCCCGTGGGTGGGTGCGCCGGCGACGATCCCTTCCAGCCGGTCGGCGGCTTCGGCCGGCCCGCCGGCCAGGACGGCCGCGCGGTGCGGGTGGGCGCTGCGGCGCCGGGTGGTGGTGTGGGCCAGGTCGTAGAACTCCTCGGGCGCCGATTCCCGGAGCCGTGCGGAGACGCGCGCGGCCAGTTCCCGCAAGGCCCCGGCCGAGCGCGCGGAGATCAGCACGGGGACCGTGCCGCCGTCGTGGTCCGCCCTGGGTGGCGGGGCCGGTGGCGTGGTGAGGATGACGTGGGCGTTGGCTCCGCCGAACCCGAAGGAGTTCGCTCCGACCGCCGCCCCGGCCGGGCGCGGGAGCTCGACCGGTTCGACGGTGGGCGCGAGGCCCAGGCCGGCGAAGTCGATGCCGGGATTGAGCGGCAGGGCGTGCAGCGTGGCCGGGGCCACGCCGTGCCGCAGGACCAGCAGGGCCTTCAGCAGGCTCGCCATCCCGGAGGCCGGTTCCAGATGGCCCAGGTTGGACTTGACGGAGCCGACGGGCAGCGGCCCCACGGTCCGGCGCTGTCCCAGGGCCCGGCCGATCGCCTGCGCTTCGGCCGGGTCGCCGGCGAGCGTTCCGGTGCCGTGTGCCTCGAAGTAGACCAGCTCGTCGGGGTCCACCCCGGCCCGCGCGTAGACCGTGCGCAGCAGTGCTTCCTGGGCCTCGGGGCTGGGCAGGGCCAGGCCGTGGGTGCGGCCGTCGCAGTTGGTCGCGGTGCCGGCGATGACCGCGTGGATCCGGTCGCCGTCGGCCAGCGCGTCGGCCAGCCGCTTGAGGACGACCACGCCTCCGCCCTCGGCCCGTACGAAGCCGTCGGCGTCGGCGGAGAAGGCGGCGCACCGCCCGCGCGCCGAGAGCATGCCCGCGTGCGAGAACCCGCTGAAGGAGAAGGGGTTTCCCAGGACGTTGACGCCGCCGACGAGGGCGGTGCGGCTCGTGCCGTCCAGCACGGCCCGGCAGGCGCGGTCGAGCGCCACCAGGGCGGAGGAGCAGGCGGTGTCGATCGCCATGCTGGGGCCGCGCAGATCGAAGCAGTACGACAGGCGGTTCGCCGCGATCGACAGGGTGGAGCCGCTCATCATGTAGGGGTTGGTGTACTGCTCGACGGTCCCCTGGACCAGGCCGTAGAACGGGTCGGAGATCCCGACGAAGACACAGGTGTCCGACCCGGCCAGCGACTCGGCGGGCATCCCGGCGTCGTCCAGCGCCTCGGCGGCCAGTTCCAGCAGCAGCCGCTGCTGCGGGTCCATGGCCTCGGCCTCTTTCGGGGCGATACCGAAATAGGCGGCGTCGAAGGAGGCCACGTCGTCGAGGAAGCCCCCGGCCGCCGTGTAGCTCCGGCAGGGACGCAGGGCGCCCGCGTCGACGAAACGGGCCTTGTCGAACCGGTCCGCCGGGATCTCGCCGACCGCGTCCCGGCCCTCGCGCAGGGCCGACCACAATCCGGCCAGGTCCGAGATCCCTCCGGGCAGCCGGCAACCAGCGCCCACGACGGCCATCGCACGGTCGTTCGGCTCCATCCTCGGCCCCCGTCCGGAGTTCACCCGCAGTCTGGATCCCTATGCGTACCCGGCCCGAAATCCGGCTAAGTGATTATTGACCCTTTCGAGTTAACTCGCTTCATTTTTCCGGAAGTTCATATTCCGTGACGGCTCTCAGACGCCACTGCGGGCGCCCCGTGCCCCCCGCGCCTCTCGGGCTTCTCGCACAGCCGATCGCATGAGCGCCCGGGCCGTGGCGTGACGGTGCGCCGAACGCAGAAATCTCGTGAAGGATCGTCTGATATCGGCCCCTGCTCGCTACGCTGATCCGGTGAACACGCCCTGTCGTGCCCGACTGGTAGCGACTGCCGTGCACCTTCCGCCTCAGTACCGGACCATGGAGCAGACCCGGGCCGCCATCGCCGCGGCGCACAGTCCGTTCGTGCCGCCGCCCGGCCTGCTGGAGGACATCACCGGCGTGCGCGGCGTGCACGTCAAATACGACGACGAGCAGGCATCCGACCTCGCGGTGGCAGCCGCGGCCAAGGCGCTGGACATGGCGGGAACGGGGATCGGCGACATCGATCTGCTGCTGTTCGCCTCCAGCGGTCAGGACCTGGTCGAACCCGCCACTGCCCACATCGTGGCCGCCAAACTCGGCGCCTGCTGCCCGGTGTTCGACGTGAAGAACGCCTGCAACAGCGTGCTCAACGCCCTGGAGACGGCCGCGGCCTTCATCGAGACCGGCCGGTACCGCACGGTCCTGATCGCCTGCGGGGAGACCACGACGCTCACGGCCCGCTGGCACGTGCCCGATCACGACACATTCATGCGCCATCTGCCCGGCTACACCGTTTCCGATGCCGGGGCCGCCCTCCTTCTGACCGCCGGCCCGGCGGGCCCGGACGATCCCGGGGTGCTCCGCACGGTCTTCGCGTCCGACTCCTCCGCCTGGGAAGCGTGCACCGTCGCGGCGGGCGGTTCGATGCACCCGCGCTCCACGCACGACGACCATGTGTGCCTCCGGCTCAACGGCGACGAGCTGTTCCGGAGCGGTCGCGACATGGCCCGGCTCATCCTGGAATACGCGCAGGAAGAAGTGGCGCTGATGCGGGCCAGCGCCTTCGTCGCCGTCCACCAGATCTCCATGCCGCAGTTCCACGAGGCCTGCGGCGCGCTCGGCCTGCCGGTGAACCGGTTCCAGGCCACGGTCGACAAGTACGGCAACGCGGCGTCCGCGTCCCTGCCCTTGCAACTCGTCCTGGCGCAGCAGTGCGAGCGCGTCATGCCGGGGGACACGGTCGCCCTCGTCGGACTGGCCAGCGGGTTCAGCATCGGACTCGCGCTGATCCGGCTGTGACGCTTCAGGCCCTGCGACCGGCTCCGCGTCAGCGTGTCAGCACCAGCGGGTGTGGCGGCAGACGCTCCAGCCGCCACCCCGGGAGCCTCCCGAACTCCCCGACGAACCGCCGGCGCCACCGGAATCGCCCAAGCGGGGAATCCCGTCCGGGAACCTGGTGTCGCGGTCGCGGTCGTCGGGGAAGGGGTCGCGGTAGTCCGGATCGCGGTCGCCGTCCCGGTCCGGGAGGTCCGCGGTGGTGCCCCTCCCCCGGTCCGGTTCCGGGCAGCCGTTGTCGCGGGACGACAGATAGAGCGTCACCCTGGTGTCGCCCGTGACCTTCTCGTCCTTGGCCGGGTCGTGCGCGCACACCCGCCAGTCGTCGTACCCGCCCTCGTCGGGCAGCGTGTCGTTGCGGTACGCCTTCCGCGCCTCGACGCGGTCGGCGGGCACCCCCAGGGCGACGACCTCCGCGCGGGCCGTCCGCCATGTCTTCCACACCAGCCCGGGCATCGTGGGCCACGGGATGGGCAGGCCGTCCTCCTTCGGGCAGGGGGCGCCCTTGGGCACGACACCGAAGTCGAGCGCCGGGCGGGTGCCGGTCCGTCCCGGGGCCTGGAAACAGACCGTCCACAGCGAGCGGCCCCGGACGAACTTGTCCTTCTCCGAAGCGTCGTGGGACAGGACGAGGAATCCGGCCTTCCTGGCTTTTCCGTAGGCGACGTCCAGGTTCTGACCGCGGTAGTCGGCAGCCGGCGGTGTCGTCGCGGCCGGGCTGGGCGTCACACCGCGGGGCCGTTTGACGTCGGCTGACTTCGCTTCCGCCACGGTGTCCCGCGCGGCCTCCTCCGGCGGGTCGGGCTGGACCGCGCCCAGCAGGCCCATGGCGGCGACCGACGCCGCGATCCTCCCGGCCTTCGGCCACGAATTGCCCCACCACAGCAGGACCAGCGCGACGATCAGCACGACCCCGCCCACCCGGGGCTCCACCAGGCCGAGCAGCGGCACGGCGGCGACGCAGCCGACCCGGGCCCGGTTCGTCCGCCACCAGCGGCGCGGGGGCGTGCCGTCCGGGGTGCCGGGAGGGTCGGACGGTGCCGGGGCGGGGTGGTGCGGGGCAGGCATGGCGGTGGCCTTCGGTTCGTACGGCGGTGCGGGCGCATCGTACCCAGCCCCTGCGCCAACGGGCCCGCCTGCCGGGCCAGGTCGGCTCAGCTCAGCTCAGCTGCCGTCGTACCAGCTCGTGGAACAGCCCGCCCTCGTCGGCGAGCAGTTCCGCCGGCGGCCCCTGTTGGACGACCCGGCCTTCCGACATCGCTATCACCCGGTCCGCGCCCATGACCGTGGACAGCCGGTGGGCTATCACCACGCGGGTGGCGCGCAGGGCGCGGGTGGATTCGATGACCACGCGCTGGGCTTCGTTGTCCAGCGCGCTGGTGGCCTCGTCGAAGAAGAGGACGCGTGGCTTGCGGATCAGGGCTTGGGCGATCATCAGGCGTTGGCGCTGGCCGCCCGAGACCGTGCCGCCGCCGTCGGAGAGCATGGTGTGCATGCCCATCGGCATGGCCTTGATGTCCTCGGCCAGGCCCGCCAGCGCGGCCGCCTCCCACGCCTCCTCCAGCGAGTAGCTCTCGGCGCCGCAGATGCAGTCGAGGATCGAGCCGGAAAAGGGCTGGGCGTTCTGCAGGACGACCCCGCACTGGCGGCGGACGGCCGACTGGTCGAGGGCCGCCAGGTCCTGGCCGTCATAGAGCACGCTGCCGGAGAGGGGCTTGTCGAAGCCGATGAGCAGGCGCAGCAGGGTCGACTTGCCGCAGCCGCTGGCGCCGACGATCGCGACGAACTCTCCCGGCCGGACCTGGAACGACACGTCGTCGAGGACCAGTGGCCCGTCGTCGGTGTACCGGTAGGAGACGTTTGCCGTCTCGACGGCGCCGGTCAGCTCACCCGGTGGGGTGCTGGAGGCGCGCACTTCCGGGGTTTCGGCGAGGAGCGGTGTGATCTGCTCGAACATCGGCTGTACGGCGGCGGCGGACAGGAGCGCGCCGGTCAGCTGGGTGACGGAGGACAGCATCATCGTCACGGCGGTGCTGAAGGTGAGGAACTCGCCGGCGGACATGGTGCCCCGGGCCGGGCCGGCCAGCAGCATGAACATCACGAGCGTGCACAGCGGCAGACAGACCGCGTTGAGCACCGTGATGACGTTCTTGATCCGGCCGATGCGCTGCTGCAGTTCGCGGGTGCGGGCGAACTCCCGGGCCCACGCGGCGTAGGCGAAGCTCTCGGCCGCCGCCACCCGCAGCTTGGGCAGTCCCCGCAGGGTCTGGAACGCCTGGTTGTTGAGTTTGTTGCCGAGCTTGATCAGCTGCCGTTGGTAGCGCAGTTGCCACAGTCCGAGGCCGAGGAAGACCGCGGCGATGACGAGCAGCATGGCGAGGGCCGCCATCGCCAGCGGCACGCTGTAGACGAGCAGCAGCACGAGGTTCATCGTGCCGACGGTGCCCGCCTGTACGGACACGGAGCCGATGCCAGACAGCACACGGCGGATGGCGCTGATGCCCATGGCCGCGCCGGCCAGTTCACCCGTGGAGCGGCCGGCGAAGAACGTCGTCGGCAGCCGCAGCAGCCGGTCCCAGACGGCCGGCTGCAAGGCGGCCTCGATACGCCCCTCCATGCGCAGGATGGAGATGTTCTGCAGCAGCATGAAGGCAGCGGAGACGACGCTGGTCGCGACAAGCGCGAGGGTGGTCGCCACGATGAGGTCGGTCTCGGCGTTGGGCACGTATTCACCGAGCACGGTGCCGGTGGCGATGGGGACGAGCGCGCCCAGGCCGACGGCCACCAGACCGCCCAGGACGAGGCCGCGCAGCTCGCCGCGGGTGCCGCGCACGCTGAAGCGCAACAGCCGCAGCAGGCTCGGCTTCCCGTCGGGCAAGGGGCGGTAGAACATGACGGCGCGCGGTGCGAAGTCCGCCGCGTCGGCCCTGCCGATCCGTCGCGGCGTGCCGAGGGCGGGGTCCACGGCCTCGTACGCGCCCCGGCGCCACAGGAGCGCGACCGGGGCCCCGGTGTCGGCCCGGTGCCCCACCAGGGGGCCGCTGTTCTCCCGCCACCAGCGGCCGTCGAGCTTGACGACGCGGGTGCGGATCCGCGAGGCGAGGGCGACGCGTTCGACGGGGTCCAGGCGCTGGTCCGTGGCGGACGTCCCGGCCGGTTCGGCCAGGGTGATGCCCGCGGCGTCGGCGACCAGGCGGCACACGGCGAAGGTCGCGTCGTCGCTCGCGCCGCGGCGGGAGGTCTTCCCGGTGCGGTCGATCGAGGCCAGCAGCGCCTGGTCCGCCTGGGTGCGGGCGGCCTCGCCCGCTTCGATGCCGGCGGCCGTGCGGTCCTCGTGGGCGCGCTCGAGCTGCTCGATCCAGTCGTCCAGGGCGTACAGCAGCCGGTACTGCTGGTCGACCATGCCCTGCCACATCGCCGGGTCGACCAGCAGCGTGCCGATGGCCTCCGCCGCGTACGCGGCGCCGTACTGCACACTGCCCGGCGGTATCCGCATCCACAGGATGTCGTCGTCGGCCCCGCCGTGGCCGGTGGTGGCGCGGCCGTCCAGCGGCGCCTGGTAGAGCACGCGCAGACCGCGGCCGATGCCGCGCGCGAAGGCGTCCTCCAGGGGGCTCGGGGCGGCGTCGGCGGCGTCGTAACCCCACTGCTCGCCGTACTCCGGCCGGTACAGCTCGCGCAGCTCGACGCGGCGCAGCAGGCAGCCTCGCAGGGGCCGGCCGACGAGGGTGTGCAGGGGTCCCTCGGCCGGGCCCAGCAGCAGCGTGCCAGCCTGAAGCCGGCCGAGGAAATGCCAGTGCCCGGCCTGCGCGGCGTCGACCGCGAATAAATCCAGCGCGCCGTCCACGACGAGCCACAGCACGAGCGGGCCCTCCAGGGACAGGCTGCTGACGCCGGCGCAGTCCACCGCCGAGCCGAGTCCGCCGAAGGCCGCCACGACGGGGTCGGGGGTGCCGACGGGATGCGAGGCCGTGGCCTGGTGCGAGGCCTGGTACGGGACCTGGTGCGAGGCCTGGTACGGGGCCTGGTACGGGGTCGTCATCGCCTCAGTGCTCCTTGACCAGTTCGGCGTAGGCGCCCCGCGCGGCGGCCAGTTGCTCGTGGCGTCCGCGTTCCACGACGGTGCCGCGGTCGAGGACGACGATCTCGTCGCTGTCGCGCACCGTGCTCAGCCGGTGGGCGATGACGACGCAGGCGCAGCCGCGGCGGCGCAGATTGTCGATGACGATCCGCTCGGTCACCGCGTCCAGGGCACTGGTCACTTCGTCGAGGACCATGACGCTGGGGCGGCGCACCAGCGCGCGGGCGATCTCCAGGCGTTGGCGCTGGCCGCCGGAGAAGTTGCGGCCGTCCTGCTCGACGCGGCTGTGGATGCCGCCGGGGCGCCGGGCCACCACGTCGTGGACGGCGGCGTCCTCGAGGGCGGCGATGACGGCCTCGTCGGTGATGGAGGGGTCCCACAGCGCGATGTTGTCGCGGACGGTGCCCTCGAAGAGGAAGACGTCCTGGTCGACGAAGGAGACGGAGGCGGCCAGCGCGCCGCGCGGGATGTCCTCCAGGCGCATCCCGTCGATACGGATGGCCCCCTCCCAGGGGGTGTAGAGGCCCGATATCAGCCGGGAGACGGTGGACTTGCCGCTGCCGGAGCCGCCGACGAGGGCGACCTGCTGCCCGGGGCCGACCGAGAGCGAGAAGTCCTTCAGCAGCGGGGCGTCCAGGGGGCTGTAGCCGAAGGTGATGTGGTCCAGCTCCACATGGCCCTTGAGGCGCCGGGTGCCGGCGGCGGGCTCGCGCCGTGAGTAGAGCGGGTCGACGGGGAAGTTCTCGACGTCCTTGAGCCGGGCGACGTCGGCCGCGAAGTCCTGGATCCGTCCGGCCACGCCGTTGAGGCGGGTGATCGGCGCGGTGAAGCTGGTCACGAGGGCCTGGAAGGCGACGAGCAGACCGACCGACAGGTGCCCCTCCACCGCCCGCAGGCCGCCGATCATCAGGATGAGGGCGCTGTTGAGCGCGGCCAGGGTGGGCGCGACGACGGCCAGCCACGCGCTGGGCACGCCGAGCCGCTGCTGTACGTCGAGGGTGATCGCGTGCTGTCCGGCCCAGCGGCGGAAGAAGCCGTTCTCGCCGCCGGTGGCCTTCATCGTCTCGATCAGGGTCAGGCCGCTGTAGGAGGTGTTGGTGAGCCGGGCGCTCTCGGCGCGCAGCTTCTGGGTGCCGGTGGCCCTCAGCCGGATCACGATCCGCATGGCCGCCACGTTGAGCAGCGCGATGCCGATGCCGACGACGGTGAGTTGCGGGTCGTACGTCCACAGCAGCAGCGCGTAGAGCACCACGACGACGGCGTCCACGCCCGCGGCGGCCAGGTCGCGGGCGAGGGTCTCGGCGACCGCGTCGTTGGACTGCAGGCGTTGGACCAGGTCGGCCGGGTTGCGCTGGGAGAAGAAGGTGACCGGGAGCCGGAGCAGGTGCCGCAGGAAGCGGGCGCTGCCCAGGGTGGAGGAGATGATGCGTCCGCGCAGGAGATTGGCCTGCTGGAGGGCGGTGAGCGTCGCGGTGAGCACCAGGGTGACCGCCATCGACGCGAAGAGCACACCCAGCAGGGACGTCTGCTCGCCGATCAGGAACATGTCGATGTAGGTACGGCTCAGCGCGGGCACCGCCGCGCCGACGAGCACCAGCAGGAGGCTGGAGAGCACGGCGGCGAGCATGGTGCCGGAGGTGCCGCGCAGCCGGGCGGGCACGGCGCCCAGCACGCCGGGCTTGCGGCCGGCGCGGCGGAAGCCCTCGTCGGGCTCGAAGGTGAGCACGACGCCGGTGAAGCTGGTGTCGAACTCGTCCATGGGGACGAACCGGCGGCCCTTGCCGGGGTCGTTGATGTACACGCCCCGGCGGCCGAGGTGACGGCCCATGCCGTCGTAGACGACGTAGTGGTTGAACTCCCAGAAGAGGACGGCCGGTGGGCTCACCTCGGCGAGGGCGGCCAGGTCCATCTGCATGCCCTTGGCCTTCAGGCCGTACCCGCGGGCGGCCTTGAGGAGGTTGCCTGCGCGTGAGCCGTCGCGGGAGACGCCGCAGGCGATGCGCAGCTCTTCGAGGGGCACGAAGCGGCCGTAGTGGCCGAGCACCATGGCCAGCGCGGCGGCGCCGCACTCCACCGCCTCCATCTGCAGCACGGTGGGGGTGCGGACGGTCCGGGGCGTGCTGCCCCGGGGGGCGGGCGCGGGCCTGCGTCGCCTGCTCTTCCCGCGCGCCGGTTCGAGGCCGCGTCGGCGGGCGCCGTGGGAACCGTGGGAAACAGTCATGGGAGCAGCCAGTCGACGGGGCGCCGCACGGAGAGGTGGACGGCGCCGGTGACCGGTGTCGCGGAGTCGACGGCGTAGGGGGGTCCGCTCGTCACGGACCACCGGTAGCCGGACCGGGTGGTGGCGGAGCGTTCCAGTTCCACGAGCACCGCGACGGGCTTCCCGTCCCGGGAGAACTCGGCGGCGAGCCGCTTGTCGCCGAGGAAACCGCCGATCTGCTCCTGGGTCCGGGGGGCGCGGCCGACTGCCTTGACGCGGCCGCGCAGCACGCCGAACTGCCGCTGGGGGGCGGACTGGACGGTCAGGTCGACCGGGGCTCCCACGGGAATCGCCCCGGCTTCGGCGGCGGACACGTACAGCATGGCCACCAGCGGGTCGTCCGGATCCTTCACCCGTTCCACGGTCGCCACGTCCGCGCCGGTGGTGAGGACCGCCCCCGTCCTGGCGACCAGGGTCGTCACCCGTCCCCCGGCCACCGCGCGCACGGTGCGGTCCCCGCGGTCCGTGCTGACCTTGAGCAGCGGGGCGCCCGGGGACAGCAATTGGCCCTCTTCGGCGAAGATTTTGGTGACCTGTCCCGCGTAGGGGCTCTGCAGCAGGTAACTGCCTTCGGCGTGGGTGAGGACGCCGGGTGCGCTCTGCTTGGAGGACACGGATCCGGTGAATGCCCAGAAGCCCGACGCGGCCATGACGAGGACCGTCACGGCCAGGACGAGCCGGCCCTGCGGGCGCGCGAAGCGTACGGGCAGATCGAGCTCTTCGGGCGATTGCAGCTTGGCCAGCGCCTTTTGGCGGAACTGCACGGACTATTCCTTCGACTGCATTCGTGACAAGGGTGCTGAATTACGCGGCGAGGCCCGCCGCCCGGGCGGCGGGCAGGCGTGAACCCCGGAATGACGGAATTCCGGGGTTCGCGGCGCCGGCTATCGCAATCAGAGACCGGCGACACCGACGTGCACGCCGGCGATGCCCTCGACCTGGCCGGGCAGGGCCTGGGCGGCCTGGACCGTCTGGAGGGAGGTGACGGTGCCGAGCACGTTGTTGACGTCGCCGGTCACGGCGCCGAGGAGGCCGCCGGAGATGCCGACACCGCCGGAAACGGCGTCCAGCTCGGTGTCGGTGATCTCACGGGTCTCGATGTTGTTACGCATGATGTGCGCACCCTTCCTTCATTTGTCCGGCTGTTTATCCATGACGTGGGGCGGGCCGTAGCAAAACGGTCCGACCACTACCGCGGCGGCCCGGTCGAAATCGACCGCCGTTCGGAGAACCGCTGCGGTGCGCAGATAAAAGCACGGGAACGGCTGACGCGGCCAACCCGGTCGACCGTCACCAGCACAATGAACGCCCCTTCAGGCACCGGGCTTTCATATTCCTTCGCCGAATAATTACAGGTCCTTCACAGGATCGAGTAACAGATACGGGAGGTCCGACTTCCTCGCGGGACATAGACGGACACACGCCCATCAAGCACTGCGGGCATAACCGGCATATCGAGGGGCGATGAAAGGGGGTTACCCGCGGTCTCCTCGCGATGTGGAGATTTCCCGGAGCGACGGCCCGTGACGGGACAATCACATCCCGTCGGCCTCAGACCGTGACCGCCGCCGCCGGCACCGGCCGGGTGTGCAGCCGGTGCAGGTACTCATGGGCCCCCGGGAGGGTCTCCAGCAGGATCCGCTGCTGGCGTCGGATCCGGGAGAACTCGGCGTCCGCCGTGCGACGGGCCGCCGGCCGGTGGGCGAGGGCGGCGGGCGGGGCGGCCCGGCGGGGGGCGAGCGCCGCCAGCAGCGCGTCGTACGGGGCCTCGCCGGCCTCCGGGGACAGGCCCGCGCGGTGGCCGACGAGATATTCCTCCAGCGCGTCCGACAGCGGCAGTTCGCGCTGGGCGCGCCAGAACGGTGTGTCCGCGCGGGGCGCCGCGGAGTACAGCAACTGCGCGAAGTCCCGGGCCCGGGCGTAACGGGCCTGTGCGGCACGGTTGAAGCGGGCCGCCGGCGCCTCCGCCCCGTCCCGCGACGGGAAGTCGCGCACCAGCCGGTCCACCATGTGCAGGACGTCCGCCAGCCCCTCGTCGGCCAGCGGTTCCACGAACGACGCGGCCGGTCCGAGCGCGACGCAGTTCTTCACCCAGGCGCGACGACTGCGCCCGGTGCGGTAGGCGAGGTGCCGCACGGTGGCGTGGCCCGGGCGCAGGCCCCAGAGCGCGCAGAGCCGGTCGGCGGCCTCCTGCGGGGCCGTCAGGTCGCGCGCGTGGACGAGCCCCGCCGCGAACCGGCCGGGGAGCGGCATGCGCCAGGCCCAGCCGTCGGGCATGGCCGTGGCCGTGGTGAAGGGGTCGATGCCGTGCGCGGCGTCGTCGTGGGGGACGGTGACGGTCACCGCACTGTCGCACAGCAGCCGGTCCCGGGCATCGAGGAACGGCTCCCCGAGGACCCCGGCCAGCAGGAGGCTCTCGGTCCCCGTGCAGTCGAGGAAGAGGTCACCGGCGACGGAGGCGCCCCCCACGGTGTGCAGGGCGGTCAGCATGCCGCGTGCGTCCCGTTCGGCGCGCAGGAGTTTGCCGCGGACGGACCGTACGCCGAACTCCCGCATCGCGGTCTTCCGCAGGAACTGCGTGAACATACGGACGTCGACGTGCCAGCCGTACGGGACGGCCGTCCGGCCGTCCAGCCGGCGCGGCGACTTCCGCGCGTCCAGCAGTGGCGGCTCGCGGAAGCACGCGTAGTCGTACGGCTCGGTGGTCCCGCCCTCGTGCCTGCGGTGCCGCCAGAAGTCCGACAGGGGGAGTTCCGCGCACCGCGGCATCTCCGCGCAGGGGCGGTAGAAATGATCCACACCGCCGTTGCCGGTGATCCGCACCGTGGTTTCGGCCGCGCCTTCGGTACGCCAATTCACGTAACGCACCGCCGCTTTGAAGGACGCGCAGCAGGCTCGCATCCATTCCTCTTCCGGTACGCCGATACGGTCGAAGAGCCCCCGCTGCAATTCGGGCGCGACGACGGCCGCCTGTCCGGTCGCCGATACCGCGGCGGCTCGCTGCGGCGTTTCGAGTACGGCGACGGAAACCGTGCCGTGGAAGGCGGACGCGAGCCGGGCAGCGGCGACCCAGCCGGAGGCCGTTCCGCCCACGACAACGACGCGCCTGACGTGACTGTCCATACGGAACAGCGTGAACGCCTTTTCTGTACACGGCCTATAGCCGGTCTGTATTCCTCTGGATCGCCACCCGGGGACGGTGCGGGGAATTCCCGTACGAGTCCGGCCGAATCTGTTGGTGCGGGGCCTGAGCGGGACCCGACTCACTGACAGGAGCAGACGTGTTGAACGATCAGACTTCCCCGTCCCAGGTCCAGCACCCTCTGGAAGTTCTCGCGGAAATCGAGTGGGCGGGAACGGTGAATCAGGAAGTGGCGCCGCTGTCGGAGCCCGAGAGTTCCTGGGCGGGCATGGCCACCTTCGGCCTGGACGAAGGGCACGCGGGCGGCTGCGGCTGACCCTTGTGGAGCAGGGGACCGGGAACGGCCTGGTGGGCCGGCCGCAGGACGGCCGGCCCACCAGGCCGGGAACCCGAAGAAGTCGGGAGCGGTAAGAGGAGAGTGTTCAGGAGGCGAGCGCGGGTACGCGTTGCTCCCGGGCGAACAGCCGGACCAGCGGCATGAAGCGGTACCGCAGCCACGCGTCGCCGTCCGCCCCGCACACCTCCAGGAGCCGGGCGTCGGCGAGCCGTTCCAGGAGTTCCTCCGCGTCATCGGGGCCGGTATCGAGCAGCGCCGCCGCGTCGGACGCGGTCAGCGCGCGCATACCGGCCGCCGCGAGAAGGCCGAAGCCGTCCCGCGCGGCGGGGTCGAGCTGGTCGAGTGCGGCGCTCAGCCCGGTCCTTATGTCGAGGCTGCCGAAGCGCAGTTCGTCGAGCCGGCGTCCGGCGGGTGCCAGCCGGTCCGCGAACCGGGCCGCCGACCAGTGCGGGCGCGCCGCCATGCGGGTCGCGGCGATGCGCAGGGCGAGGGGCAGCCGGTCGCAGAACTCGGCGATGCGCGAGAGCACGTCGGGTGCCGCCGGGTCGGGTCGTGGGGGGCCCGCGATCGCGGTGAGCAGAGCGACGGCCTCCTCCGGTGGCATGGGGCCGAGCCGTACCAGCCGGGTGCCTTCCAGCGAGGCGAGGGCGGACCGGACCCCGGTGACGACGGTCCGGCTCTCTCCGCCGCCCGGCAGCAGGGGCCGTACCTGGCTGTCGTCGTGGGCGTTGTCGAGGACGACGAGCGCGCGGCGCCCGGCCAGCAGCGTCCGGTAGAGCTGGACGCGCTCGTCGAGGGTGGCGGGCACCTGGTCGGGGGTGGTGCCGAGGGCGCGCAGGAACCAGCCGAGGACTTCCGCCGGGTCGCGCGGCGCCCCGGTGCCGGTCCGCAGATCGGCGTAGAGCCCGCCGTGGGGGAAGTCGGCGCGGCAGCGTTCGGCCGCCCACAGGGCGAGCGCGGACTTCCCCGTGCCGGGGGCGCCGGTGATCACGGCGTCCTGGTGCGCGCGCAGGGCGGTCAGTACCTCGTCGGTCTCGGCCTGCCGGCCGGTGAAGTCGCCGGGGGCGGCGGGCAGCATCGCGGGGACGAGCCCCTGCCGGCCTCCATGACCCACGGGCTCCGGGTGCGGGGCCCGGACAACGGCCGCCGCCGGGGGCGCGGGCGGTGCGGCCGGGGTGACGCGCTCGCGTTCCGGTGCCGGGGGCGGCGGCAGGGTCCCGGTCAGCACGTCCTGGTGCAGGGCGCGCAGCTCCGGTCCCGGGTCGATGCCGAGGTCGTCGGCGAGGACCCGGCGTCCGGCCTCGTACACGGCGAGCGCGTCGGCCTGGCGGCCGCAGCGGAACAGTGCGGTCATCAGCTGGCCGCGCAGCCGCTCCCGTACCGGATGCAGGGTCACCTGCCGGGTCAGGGCGGGGACCAGGTCGTTGTGACGGCCGAGGGCGAGTGCGGCCTCGGTGTGGTTCTCCAGTGCGGACAGCCGGGCCTCTTCCAGGCGGGGCCCCTCGGCCTGTGCGAGGTGTTCGGTGACGTCGGTGAGGGGCGGGCCCCACCACAGCGCGAGGGCCCGGCCGAGCCGGTGTTCGGCGTCGGAGTAGCGGGCGGCGAGGAGGTCGGCGCGGCCCGTGTCGGCGAGGGAGCGGAAGGTGTCCCAGTCGAAGTCCGCGTCGCCGATGTCCATGCGGTAGCCGGCGCCGTGGCGCCGCAGGCCGTGCCGGGGGCCGAGGCGGGTGCGCAGCCTCGATACGTAGGTGTAGAGCTGGTGGGTGCTGGTGGCCGGTGGGTCCCAGCCCCACAGCAGGGTGGTCAGCCGTTCGTCGGTGACGACCTGGCCGTGGGCGAGCAGCAGGGTCGCGAGCGCGGTGCGTTGCTTGCCGCCGTCGAGGGCGACCGGGTGGCCGTCCCGCTCGGCCGACACCGGGCCGAGGATCTTGAAGGCCATGAGGTCCTCCCCCGTTCGCGGGCCCGCTCCGGTCCCCGGGCCGTCTGCCGCGAAAGGCTACGGAGGGGGAGTTCTCCACTGGCATCGGTTCGATTTCACGGCCGGGAAAGCGATACGAAAGAGCCTTGAAAAGAGGTTCGTCTAGCGTGGGCGGAGTGCCGCGTGAAAACGCCTCACGGCACGGTCACGGGCGCGGTGGAAGGCGGTTCAAGTTTTTCTATGGCCGCGCGCGGCGGCCTGTTTGCGCGGAACCGGACGACATCCCGGACCGAAGGCAGGAGGAAGACATCAAACATCATCCGCAGGAAACCAGTCAGGTGGAAGACCCGCTGGACTTCATGGACCGGGTCGCGGACATGTCGGCGGCCGATCAGGAACTCATGCTGCGGCAGTCCGGAATCCCCTGGTCGGATTTGCTGGCCGCCTACGCGGACCGCTTGACGGAACAGGTGGCGCGGGGCCCGGAAAACACCGGGCCGGCACCGCGGTAGGACATCGTCCGGCATCGGTCCGGCAAGCCGGTTTCCCGGCTCCATCGGGTCGATGTCGGGTCGATTTCGTGGCCGCGAAACAGTTTCGAAAGGGCGTGAAAAGCAGGCGTCCCTAATGTTCTCGGCATACCGCAGGAAGCGGGCCGCGAAGGCACCGGACACCAGGTCCGGCGGACCGGCCCCCGAGACGTCCGGGAGGACACCATGAACCGCGCCAAGCGCACCGCCTACACCGCCGTCGCCCTCGCTCCGCTCAGCCGGCTGGCACTCGGCGGGACCATGGCCCTGGCGGCGCTCGGTGTCTTCGGGGCGGCGGCGCAGGCCCAGGGCGACGACCCGTGGGTCAAGATCGACGCTGCGGCCGCGGCCCCCGCGGCCTCCGTTGCCGCCAGCGACGACCCGTGGGTGTGACGCGGGCCGCGTCGGTGTGCACCCCCGCTGCGCGGCGGTGTCCTCAATCGCCGGACGGGCTTGGATGCGGCTGGGTTCAGCCCAAAGGCCCGCCGGCCAGGCCCTAGTGCTGGAAGAGTGCGAACAGCTCCCGCGCGTCCGGCTCCTCGTCACGGTCGAGCGCCGTCAGCAGGCGGCTCGTCCGCTCCTTCCAGGGCACCGCTCCCACCTCGGTGAACTGCCGGGCCGCGTCGGCGAAGAGGCCGGCGGCCCCGGCCCGGTCGGACCGGAGGGCGAGCAGGCATCCGAGGGCGAGACCCGCCCTGCCTTCGAGGAACCGGTCCTGGACCTTGGCCGCGGTCGCCAGCGCGTCGCGCAGGACGGCCTCGGCGTCCTCCCACTGCTCCCGGCACCACAGTGCCTCGCCCAGCGCGCGCAGCGCGTGGGCCTCACCGCGGCGGTCACCACTGGTCCGCACGAGTTCGAGGGCGCGCCGGCAGACCTCCTCGGCGCCCACCCCGTCGCCTTGGTGGACGAGGGCTCCGGCGAGCCGCACCATGCCTTGCGCCTCTCCTCTGACACTTCCCAGTTCGCGGGTCCTGGCGATCGCCTCGTGCGAGAGCTCGACGCAGGTACGGGCGTCACCCCGCTCCAGTTCGATCTGCGCCATCAGGCCCAGCATGTGGGCCTCCGCGTAGGGGTCACCGGCGGTGCGGAACCCCGCCAGCGACTGGTGACCGAGCTCCCTGGCCCGTTCCAGATCACCGCGGTGCCGTTCGCACAGCGCCAGGTTGCGGAGCACCAGGGCGCACCCCTCGACCTGGTGCTGCTCCTCGAACAGGCGCAGCGCCAGGCCGAGCCGGGTGAAGGCCTCGTCGTACTTCCACTGGATGATCTCCAGGGTGCCGAGCGAGTGCAGCATCGCCGCCTCCCCCAGCCGGTCGCCGGCGCGGCGGACGGCGGCGAGGGCCCGCTCGCCGCAGTGCCGCCAGTCCTCCAGGTAGTTGCGGTTCTGGAAGAGGGTGACGCTGGTCATCGTGAGGTCCCAGGCGTACGAGGCCTCGCCGCCCTGGGCTGCCTGGTCGACGATCCGGGTGATCGGGACGCGTTCGCTCTCGAACCATTCCATGGGGTTCTCCAGCAGGTGGCCCACCAGGTGGGCCGGGAGCCGGTGCGGCGGCGCCTGGCTGTGGACGAGGGTGTAGTCGCCGCCGTAGAGCCGGTGGTGGGCCTCCACGGCCAGCGCCAGCCAGGCGCCGTAGGCACGGCGGGTGGCCTCGCTGCGCTCGTCCGCGTCCTCCTCGGCCAGGGCGCATTCGTGGGCGAAGAGCCGCAGGAGGTTCTGGAAGCGGTAGCGGACCGGTCCGAGGGTGGCGCTGAGCGGCTCCAGGAGTTGGGCGTCGACCAGTTGCTCGATGAGGTCCTCGGCGTCGAGCGGGTCGATGTCGAGGAGGGCGGCGCCGGCCCAGGCGGCGAAGTCCGGTGCGTCGACCATGGCGAGCAGCCGGAACATCCGGGCGGCGTCGGGTGACAGATCGCGGTAGCTGAGCCGCAGACCGGCCCGTACGCCGCGTTCGTCGAGGCTCAGTTCGTCGAGCCTGCGGTGCTGGTCCTCGAGCCGGGCCACCAGGGTCCGGACCGACCAGTGCGGTTTGGCGGCGAGGCGGGCGGCGGCGATGCGCAGGGCGAGCGGCAGCCGGTCGCACAGTTCGCCGAGCCGGGCCGCGCCGACCGGGTCGGCGGCGATCCGGTCGTCCCCGGCGACCCTGGACAGCAGCGCGGTGGCTTCGTCCTGCTGGAGCGCGCCCAGCACCAGCGGTACGTAGACGTAGTCGCCGGCGAGGGCGCCGCCCATGGGGTCGCGGCTGGTGACGAGGACGCAGCAGCGGCCGTCGCCGGGCAGCAGCGGGCGGATCTGCTGGAAGGACCGGGCGTTGTCCAGCACGATCAGGACCCGGCGGCCCTGCAGGGCGCCGCGGAAGAGGGCCGTGCGCTCGTGCTGGTCGGCGGGGATCTGCGGGCCCTTGATGCCGAGGGCCCGCAGCAGGTGGTCCAGGACGGCGCCGGGCCGGCGGGGCGCCTCCTCGTCGTAGCCGCGCATGTCGGCGAAGTACAGGCCGTCGGGGAAGCGGCTCGCGACCTGGCGGGCCCAGTGGACGGCGAGGGCGGTCTTGCCGACCCCTCCGATGCCGGTGATGGAGCCCACGGGCAGCACGTCGCCGCCCGCGTGTTCCAGCAGCCGGTCGAGGACAGCGAGTTCCTTCTTGCGGCCGGTGAAGGAGGCGACGTCGGGCGGGAACTGTTCCGGGACGGCCGGCGGGGCGGCGGGGGCCTCGGCGGCCTGGTGCGGATTGAGCTCGGGGAGGTCGTTGAGCACGGCTTCGTGGAGGTCCCGCAGGACCGGGCCGGGGGAGATGCCGAGTTCGTCGGCGAGGATGCGGTGTCCCTCGCGGTAGGTCTCCAGGGCCTCGGCGCGGCGGCCCGAGCGGTAGTGGGCCAGCATGAGGTGGGCGATGGACTGCTCGCGCAGCGGGTTCTCCCGGATGAACGCGCTGAGTTCGCCGATCAGTTCCTGGTGGCGGCCCAGTTCCAGCCGCAGGCCCACGAACTCCTCGTACACGTCGAGGCGTGTCTCGGTGAGCCGGGCGGCGTCCTTCTCGACGCGCTCCGCCGTGATGCCTTCCAGGGCCGGGCCGCGCCACATGGCCAGGGCGTCCTCGAAGCAGGCGCTGGCTTCCTCCAGCCGGCCGCTGCGGGCGGCCTCGCGGCCCCGGGAGACCTGTTCCTCGAACTCGACGGCGTCGATGCGGTGTTCGCCGGAGGCCAGCAGGTATCCGGGGTGGCTGGTGACGAGCAGGTCCTCGACGCCGGCCGCCTTGAAGGTCTTGCGCAGCGCGGAGACGCAGATGGCGATCTGGTTGCGGGCGGTGGCCGGGGGGCGGCCGTCCCAGACGGCGTCGGCGAGCGTGTCGACGGAGACCACGTGGTCCGGGGTGAGCAACAGCAGCGACATAATCGTGCGTTGGCGGGCGCCTTGAAGGGCGACGGGGCGGCCGTCCACACTGATGTCCAACGGCCCCAGGATTCGGAACACTACCTGAAGCACGCTGCTGCCTCCTGACGTCGGCCGCGGCCGCGTCTGCGGGCGGCCGGGCTTGTGCTGTTCTTTCGTGGGTGGAGCGGGGCTTCCCGCCACCCGGGACGAAGGTGGCAGGAAGCTGCCGGGCTCAGCTCCGGGGGACCCGGGCCCCGGGCGGGCGGCCGCGGGCCCCGGCGCGCTGCCACCGGGCGGCGGCGGGCGTACCCGCCGCGACCGGCTGACGCTCCTGGCGCGCGGACAGCGCGAGGAGGACGGCGGTGACCGCCGCGAGCTCCTCCTGGGTGGGGTTTCCGCCGATGACCTTCAGCAGAGAGGGCCCCAAGGGTCCTCGCAGTGCGGTCGGTGCCTTCACCTGTGACACAGGGCTGCTCCTTCTCGCTTCTCGCGCCGGATGTCGGGGGTGTGGCTCACATCGGGGGGTTGCCGTGTTTGCGGTCCGGCAGTGAGGCGTGCTTCGCGCGCAGCATGGCCAGCGAGCCGATCAGCAGGGAGCGGGTGTCGGCGGGGTCGATGACGTCGTCGACGAGGCCCCGTTCGGCCGCGTAGTACGGGTGCATCAGCTCGGCCTTGTACTCCTTGACCATGCGGGCGCGCATCGCCTCGGGGTCGTCGGCCGCCGCGATCTGCCGCCGGAAGACGACGTTCGCGGCGCCCTCGGCGCCCATCACGGCGATCTCGTTGGCGGGCCAGGCGAAGGAGAGGTCCGCGCCGATGGAGCGGGAGTCCATGACGATGTAGGCGCCGCCGTAGGCCTTGCGGAGGATCAGGGAGATCCGCGGGACGGTGGCGTTGCAGTAGGCGTAGAGCAGCTTGGCGCCGTGGCGGATGATGCCGCCGTGCTCCTGGTCGACACCGGGCAGGAAGCCGGGCACGTCGACGAGGGTCACGAGGGGGATGTTGAAGGCGTCGCAGAGCTGGACGAAGCGCGCGGCCTTCTCCGAGGAGTGGATGTCGAGGACGCCGGCCAGCGACTGGGGCTGGTTGGCGACGATGCCCACCACCTCGCCGCCGATCCGGGCGAGGGTGCAGATGACGCTGGTGGCCCAGCGCTCGTGCACCTCCATGTGCTCTCCGTCGTCGACGATCTCGGTGATGACGTCGTGCATGTCGTAGGGCCGGGTCCCGTCCGCGGGGACCATCTCGCGCAGCGCCTCGCAGGTGCGGTCGGCCGGGTCCTCGGTGTCCGCGCGGGGTGGCATCTCGCGGTTGTTCTGCGGGAGGAGCGAGAGGAGGTAGCGGACCTCTTCGAGGCAGGTCTCCTCGTCGTCGTAGGCGAAGTGCGCGACGCCGGAGGTCTCGGCGTGCACATCGGCACCCCCCAGACCGTTCTGGGTGATCTCCTCACCCGTCACGGCCCGCACCACATCCGGGCCCGTGATGAACATCTGCGAGGTCTCACGGACCATGAACACGAAGTCCGTCAGCGCCGGACTGTACGCCGCACCACCCGCGCACGGACCGAGCATCACACTGATCTGCGGGATGACACCCGACGCCTTGGTGTTCCGCTGGAAGATCCCGCCGTACCCGGCCAGCGCCGAGACGCCCTCCTGGATACGCGCACCCGCACCGTCGTTCAACGACACCAGCGGAGCACCCGCCGAAATCGCCATGTCCATAATCTTGTGGATCTTCGTCGCATGCGCCTCACCCAACGCACCACCGAAGATCCGGAAATCATGCGCGTACACAAAAACCGTACGCCCGTGCACCGTCCCCCACCCGGTGATCACACCATCGGTGTAGGGCTTCTTCGCCTCCAGGCCGAAGCCGGTCGCCCGGTGCCGCCGCAGTTGCTCCACTTCCGTGAACGACCCCGCGTCGAGGAGGAGGTCGATGCGTTCACGCGCGGTCAGCTTGCCCTTGGCGTGTTGGGCCTCGGTGGCCCGGGGTGCTCCCCGGACCGCCTCCTCACGGACGCGGGACAGTTCTCCGATCCCGTCCATGACGGTCGGGTGTGCGGCCTGCTGCGGCACGGCCGGCTCCTTTCTGCTGCGGATCCGGCGGTCAGCCGGTCCGGTCGGCCACGAAGTCGCAGAGGGCTTCGAGGGCGGTGCGCGCGGGTATCGACGGCAGTACCGAGAGCGCGGCACGGGCGCGGGCGAGACGGTCGCGCATGATGGCCTCGGCCTCGGCGAAGGCCGGTGAACGGGGAAAGAGTTCCAGGGCGCGGTGGTGCGCCACTGGATCCTGGATCGGACCGTCCGCGAGCAGCCCGCGCAGTTCGGCGCCCTGCGGGCCGTGGTCCGCTCGGGCGAGGATCACGGGCAGGCTCGGCACCCCGGCCAGCAGGTCCTTGCCCTGTTCCTTGCCGGTCTGGTCGGCCGCCCCGGAGAGGTCCAGCAGGTCGTCGGCGATCTGGAAGGCGGCGCCGAGGTAGGCGCCGTACGCGCCCAGGGCGTCCGCGTACGGCTCCGGGGCGCCGGCCTGCCGGGCGCCGATGCTCAGCGCCATGGTCAGCAGCGACGCGGTCTTGCCGGCGGCGACCTGGAAGTAGTGCTCGACGGGGTCCTGGCCGGTCGCGGGGCCGACCAGTTCGCGCACCTGCCCGTCGACGAGCCTGCTCGCGGTCTCGGCGTTGAGGCGCACGGCCTCGGGGCCGAGGTCGGCGGCGAGCCGCGCTGCGCGGGCGAGCAGCCAGTCGCCACCGCGGACGGTCTGCCGGTTGCCCCAGCGGACGTTGGCGCTGGGCACGCCGTGCCGGGTGCTCGCCTCGTCCATCACGTCGTCGTGGTAGAGCGAGGCGACGTGCACCAGCTCCACGATGACCGCGGCCTGCGCGACCCCCTCCCGCCACGGCTCGCCGAACTCGCCGGCGAGCAGCACCAGCAGGGGCCTCATCCGCTTTCCGCCGGCCGCGGTGACGTGCCCGGTGAGCTCGGCGACCCGGGGGTCGACGGCGTCGGTCGCGGTGTCCTGGAGCCGCTTCTCCACCTCTTCCAGGGTGGCGCGCAGCCGTGCCTCGGCGGCCGGGTCGTCGAGACGGAACCGGAACTTCGGGGCGCCGCGGTGGGCGGCCGCACCGGCTTCGCGGCCCCGGCCGGTGACGACCGCGCGGACGGCGCGGGCGGCATCAAAGGCGCGGGCGGCACGGGCCGTCCGGGCGAACGACGTGCCGTTGCGGGTCATCGGAAGTCCCCGGCCGCCGTGCGTATCGACGGATCGAACACAGCCTTCTCGGCCATGGCTGAACCCCTTTGGGCAAGGAATGAGGAGAATCTGAGGCTTTTCGAGGATGTCCAATGCCCCTGGGCCGGAACAACAACGGTGACAGGTTGCTGCCATCGGACCGGTCTTGCGCTTTCGCCGGTGTCCGTGCTGGGACGCGCGGGACAAAGGCGAAGCAGGCGGGGCGATATACAACGGAAGCCCCGGCAACGGACGTTGCGGGGCTTCACTGAGGGCGAGGGCGGCAGAGCCCGGCGGACCGTTCAGTCCTCCGGCCGGCAGCGGCGCCGGTAGTAGCCGTATGTCAGGGCGAGCACCAGCGGCCCCCACAGGGTGAACAAGCCGCTGACCGTTCCCGCCAGCGCGGCCCACCATCCGTTGGTGTAAGGGACATCCGAGAACCCGGCGATCTCGAACATGCAGAGCAGCCAGTCGACCGACAACGCCGTGAAGAAGAGACCGGCGAGGGCCGCGGGCACGATCACCAGGAAGGGCGGGATGCGCCTGCCGCGGAACACGGGCACCCATGCGGGCACGGTCTCGCCCCACCAACGCACCAGGCCGGAGCACAACAAGGCGAACGCCTCGGACAGCAGGCTGAGCGCGAAGACGTAGGGAATGGTCACCCATAACGGCTGCGGCGCGGGGGGCACGTCCATCCCCATTCGGAATCCGAATCCGATGGGCAGTCGCCAGATGCACACCGGCAGGGCCAGCAGCGGGATGGCGTGGGCGACGATCTCCGCCCAGCGCGGGACGGGCCGCTCCGTCGACCTGACCGCCTTGGCCGTCCTGGTCGCCTTGATCACCGCTGCCGGACGCGCCGTGTTGATTGCCATGTCCTCAGTATTTCCGGTCCGCGAGGGGGCGGGATCATGCACGGGCACGACTCCGCTCCCCCAAATGGCGGAGGCCCGCGGCCGGGCGGTCCTCCGCACGCCGGACGGCCGGCCCGACGATCCGCCGCGGGCCGGGGCTCAACGGCCCGGGCACTGGTTCACCCGCCGCAGGATCTCGTCGGTGATGCGCTGCGGCGCCTGTTCCGGCTGCCAGTGCGTGACGCCTTCCAGGAGCACGAAGCGGTAGGGGCCGGTCACGTGCTCCGCCGTCCGGTCCACCGCGACCCGGCTCGCCGCCCGGTCGCCGTCACTGGATATGTATGTGGTCGGCACCGGGACCGGTCCCAGGCCCTCGTGCTCGGCGAGCAGGCTGCCGGAGCGGTACCAGTTCAGCGTCGCGTCCAGCACTCCGGGCCGGGTGTGCAGGTCGAGGTAGTGCTTCACCTGGTCGGGGGCGACGTCGTCGCCGAACAGGGACCGGAGCGGCTCCGCGCCGTCCGCGAGCAACCCGGCCGTGCTGTCGGGCGACACGAAGTAGGCGATGTACTGGGAGAGTTGGCGTTGCTGCGGATCGTGGCGCAGCGCATACCAATACGCCTCCAGGTGCGGAAAGGAGATCGCGGTCAGGGTGCGTACCCGGCCGGTGTGGCGCGCGGCCAGGTACCAGGCGACGACCGACCCCCAGTCGTGGCCCACCACATGGGCGGACTCGACACCGAGGGCGTCCAGGATGCCCACCGCGTCACCGGCAAGCAGCGGCAGCGCGTACGAGTCCGCGCCCACCGGCCGGGCGCCGTCGGAGTAGCCACGCTGATCGGGCGCGATGGTCCGCAGGCCCGCGGCGTGGAGAGCCGGCGCCACCTGGTCCCAGGCACGTCGACTCTGCGGGAATCCGTGCAGGAGCAGGACCGGTTCTCCGTCCTCGGGTCCTGACACCTCGACATCGAATACCAGATCACCAGCCGGAACCCGCATGCGTATCCCTTTTCACTGTTCATACCGGAAACCGAGTACGTCGCCAACGGGATTTCCGGCATGCTCCGTCGTCCTGCCATGAAAGACACCGTCCGGCCCTTGCACCGGGCAACCGCGTCCTTGGGACCGTACCGAACAAGGCGCCCGCGCAGCGACACCATGACAGCCAACTGCTGTCCCCACCAGGGGCTGCGGCTCCCGCTCTCCACGATCTGGCAGCTTGTTGCAGTCGTCGTTGCCCCCCTACTCGGGCCGACTGTTGAGTGACCTCTGTAATGCGCTGTTATCCATCTGGGCGCGAACAGCCGGTGCGTATATGGAGTGGGAGTAATTCACGTGAATAGCCGTGGGGTCGAGGACATTCTTCCACTGTCGCCGCTGCAGCAGGGCCTGTTGTTCCACGCGGTGTACGACGAGGAGTCGGCCGATATCTACGCCGTTCAGCTGGTGCTCGAAATCGAGGGCCCGCTGCATGCCGACTCGATGCGACTGGCCGCGGCGGCCCTGCTGCGCCGGCACGCCAACCTCCGGGCGGCGTTCCTTCACGAGAAGTTCGACGAGCCGGTGCAGCTGATTCCCCGTGAGGTGGAACTGCCCTGGGACCGGACGGATCTCAGCCTGCTGCCGGAGGGCGAGCGCGAGGCCGAGTGGGAGCGCTGGCTGGCCGCGGACCGCGCCCGGCGCTTCGACCTCACCAAGCCGCCGCTGATCCGGTTCACCCTCGTCACCATGGCTCCCGACCGGTTCCGACTGGTCATCTCCAACCACCACATCCTCCTCGACGGCTGGTCGATGCCCGTCCTGCTGCGCGAGCTGTTCGAGCTCTACGGCACGCAGGGCTATCCGGGTGGGCTGCCCCGGGTGACCCCGTACCGCGACTACCTCACCTGGCTGACCAAGCAGGACCCGGCAGCCGCCCGGACGGCCTGGTCGAAGGCGCTCGGCGGCCTGGAGGAGCCGAGCCTGCTCGCCCCCGTCGAGCGGGGCCGCGGTCACGACTTCCCGGAGCTGGTCTCCGTCGATCTGCCCGTCTCCCTCACCGAGGCACTCGCGGGCCAGGCAAGGTCGGGCGGCCGCACCCTCAACACCCTTCTGCAGGCCACGTGGGCCATCGCGCTCGGCCAGCTCACCGGACGGGACGACGTCGTTCTCGGCTCGGTCGTCTCCGGCCGTCCTCCGCACCTCCCCGGCATCGAGTCGATGGTCGGCCTCTTCATCAACACCGTTCCGGTACGCGTCACCCTCGACCCCGCCGAGACGTTCGGCGCCCTCGTCGACCGGCTGCAGAGCGAGCAGGCCGCCCTCACGCCCTACCATCACGTCGGCCTGACCGAGCTGCAGCAACTGGCCGGTGTGGGCGACCTGTTCGACACCTGCGTCGTGGTGGAGAACTACCCGGTCGACACGGCCGACCTGGCGCTCCCCGGCGAGGGCCTGCGGATCACGGGCTTCGACGGTCGCGACGCCACGCACTACGCGGCGGTGCTCACCGCGGTCCCCGGTGAGCGACTGCACCTGCGGTTGGAGTACCAGGCCGGTGTGTTCGACCGTGCCACCGCCGAGTCCGTCCTGGACCGGGTCCTTCGACTGCTGGAGCAGATCGCCGGAGGGGACACCACCCCGGTGGGACGGCTCGAACTGCTGGGGCCGGAGGAACGGGAGCGTCTGCTCACCGAGTGGAGCCCCGCCGCGGCGCCGGTGCCCGAGGCGACGATGGTGGACCTCTTCGAGGCACAGGCCGCACGTACGCCGGACGCGATCGCGGTGCGTTTCGGCGAGACCGGGCTGTCGTACGCGGAGCTGGACGCGCGGGCGAACCGGCTGGCCCGGCACCTGATCTCGCGGGGAGTGGGGCCCGAGCGACTGGTGGCCCTGGTCCTGCCGCGCACCGAGCACATGGTCGTATCGCTGCTGGCCGTTCTCAAGGCCGGCGGCGGCTACCTCGCGGTGGACCCGGAGTACCCGGCGGAGCGGATCACGTACCTGCTTCAGGACGCACGGCCGGTTGTCGTGCTGTCGACCGTCGAGACCTCTTCGGCACTCGACTCCGTGGCACCGCAGGGCGAATCCCGCCTGGTGCTCGACTCCCCGGCGGTGTCGGACGACATCTCCCGGCAGTCCGACGAGGCCGTCACCGACGAGGACCGCACGACGGCCCTCTCGCCCTGGCACCCGGCCTACGTCATCTACACCTCGGGCTCCACCGGCCGCCCCAAGGGCGTCGTGATCCCCCATCGCAATGGTGTGCAGCTCTTCCACAGCCACCAGGCCGGCATCTTCGCTCCGGAGGCGACGGCCACGGGCGGACAGCGGATGAGAACCGCACTGATCAGCGCGTTCACCTTCGACGCGTCCGTCGATGGTCTGATGTGGATGCTGGCCGGCCATGAACTGCACGTCATCGGTGACGAGGTACGGCGCGATGCCGAGCGGCTGACCCGCTACATCGCCGAGGCGCGCGTCGACGTCGTCGACATCACACCGACGCACCTCCAGCACCTGCTGGCCGCCGGACTCATGCGGAACACCCAGCACCGGCCCCGTCTGCTGCAGATCGGCGGCGAGGCGACCGGTGAGGCGCTGTGGCAGGAGCTGCGGCAGCTGCCGGACACCATGACGTACAACCAGTACGGGCCCACCGAGACCACCGTGGACGCGATCCAGTGCAGGCTCGCGGACAGCCCGCGGCCTCTGATCGGACGCCCGCTGCGGAACACCCGGGCCTATGTCCTCGACTCCCACCTGCGGCTGCTGCCGCCCGGTGTGACGGGTGAGCTCTACATCGCGGGCCCCAGCCTTGCCCGCGGCTATCTGGACCGTCCGGGCCTGACGGCCGGCTCGTTCATCGCCGATCCGTTCGGTGCTCCGGGTGAGCGGATGTACCGCTCCGGCGACCTGGTGCGCTGGACCGCGGACGGCCGGCTGGACTACCTCGGCCGCGCGGACGACCAGGTGAAGATCCGCGGCTTCCGGATCGAGATCGGCGAGATCGAGACCGCGCTCTCCTCCCACCGGGCCGTCGCCCGGGCGGCGGTCGTCGTCCGTGAGGACCGGCCCGGCGACAAGCGCCTGGTCGCGTATGCCGTTCCGGCCACCGACGGGAACATCGACCCCGACGCGCTCCGTGACCACCTCACGGGCCTGCTGCCCGAGTACATGGTCCCCGCCGCCTTCGTCACCCTCGACGCCCTCCCGCTGACCGCCAACGGCAAGCTCGACCAGCGGGCCCTGCCCGCACCCGATTTCGCCCACCAGGTCACCGGCCGCGCCCCGCGCGACGAGCGCGAGAAAGCCCTGTGCGCGCTCTTCGCGGACGTCCTCGGCCTGGAGCGGATCGGGATCGACGACAGCTTCTTCAACCTGGGCGGCCACTCGCTGACCGCCACCCGCCTCGTCAGCCGGATCCGTGCCGAACTCGGGGTCGAGCTGTCGGTACGCAGCCTGTTCCAGGCACCGACCGTGGCGGGGATCGCCGCACTGTTCGGTTCCGCCGGCGCTGCCCGCAGGCCGCTGAGCGCCATGGAGCGCCCGGCCGGGATTCCGCTCTCCGCCTCCCAGAACCGGCTGTGGTTCCTCAACCGGCTGGAGGACACCGGCGGCAACTACAACATGCCGACGGCGCTCCGGCTCTCCGGTGCCTTGGACGTGAAGGCGATGGAGCTCGCCCTCAATGACGTGATCGCACGTCACGAGAGCCTGCGCACCGTCTTCCCCGAGACCGACGGACTCCCGCGCCAGGAGATCCTGCCCGCCTCCGACGCACGGCTGGAGCTGCCCACCACGGTGGTCACCGAGGAGGACCTGGCCCAGGCCCTCGCCGAGGAGGCCGCCACCCGATTCGACCTCGCCACACGGATACCGATCCGGGCACGGTTGTTCCGGACGGCACCCGACAGTCACGTCCTGCTGGTGTCCATGCATCACATCGCCGGCGACGGGTGGTCGATGACTCCCCTCGCGCGCGACCTGTCCACCGCCTACGTCGCCCGCTGCGAGGGTGCGGCGCCGACGTGGCAGCCGCTGCCGGTGCAGTACGCCGACTACACCCTGTGGCAGCGGGAGGTGCTGGGCGACGAGTCCGACCCCGCCAGCACGATGGCGCAGCAGGTCGCGTACTGGCGGGCGAACCTCGCGGGCTCCCCCGAGGAACTGGCTCTCCCGACCGACCGGCCGAGGCCGGCCCAGCCGACCCGGCGTGCGGCCGACGTACCCGTCGTGCTGGACGCGGCCACGCACCAGCGGCTGCTCACCCTGTCCCAGGAGAACGGCAGCAGCCTCTTCATGGTGCTCCAGGCGGGTGTGGCGGCGCTGCTGACCCGTTACGGGGCGGGCACGGACATCCCCGTCGGCTCGCCGATCGCGGGACGTACGGACGCGGCGCTGGACGACCTGGTCGGGTTCTTCGTCAACACGCTGGTGCTGCGTACGGACACGTCGGGGGACCCGACGTTCCGGGAACTGCTGGGCCGGGTCCGGGAGACGGATCTCGCGGCCTACGCCCACCAGGACCTGTCGTTCGAGCGTCTCGTGGAGATCCTCAACCCCACCCGGTCCCTGGCCCGCCACCCCCTCTTCCAGGTCTTCCTGTCGCTGCACAACAACCCCGCCACCACGCTGGACCTCAACGGTGTCAGCGCCACCGACCATGTGGTTCCGCTGCACGACGCGAGGTTCGACCTGACCTTCGAGCTCGTCGAGACCCTGGACGAGCGGAACAACCCCGCCGGTATTGCGGGTCGTCTGGAGTTCGCGCGGGACCTGTTCGATGAGGGTTCGGCGCGTCGGTTGGCGGAGGGGTTGGTGCGACTGCTGGAGGCGGTCGCGGCTGATCCGGGTGTGTCGATCGGTGCGGTGGAGGTGCAGTCCGCTGCTGAGCGCGGGTTGGTCGTGGAGGGTTGGAACGCGACCGGGAGTGAGGTGGCGGCAGGGACGTTGCCGGGGGTGTTCGAGGCGCAGGTGGCGCGGACGCCGGATGCGACGGCTGTGGTGTTCGAGGGCGAGTCGCTGACGTACGGGGAGTTGGACGCTCGGGCGAACCGGCTTGCGCATGAGTTGGTGGCGCGGGGGGTGGCCAGTGGTGACTTCGTCGCCGTTGCGGCGCCTCGGTCGCTGGAGTTGATGGTCGCGCTGTATGCGGTGGTGAAGGCGGGTGCGGCGTATGTGCCGGTCGACCCGGACTACCCGGCCGAGCGGATCGGCTGGATTCTCGAGGACGCCAAGCCGGCGCTGGTCCTGACGACGACCGCTGTTGCCGACAGTCTGCCGGCCAGCGGAGTCCCGGCGCTGCTGCTGGACACGCCTGCGGGTGTGGCGGCGGAGCACCCGGACACGGCCCCCGTGCGGGTGTTGCCGGAGAACGCGGCGGCGTATGTCATCTTTACGTCGGGTTCGACGGGGCGCCCGAAGGGTGTCGTCGTCGGGCATGAGGGCATTCACAACCGGTTGGAGTGGATGCAGGACACCTACGGGTTGGATGCTTCGGACCGGGTGTTGCAGAAGACTCCGTCCGGTTTCGATGTGTCGGTGTGGGAGTTCTTCTGGGCCCTGCGCACCGGCGCGACGCTGGTGCTGGCGCGTCCGGAGGGGCACAAGGACCCCGCCTACATGGCGCGCCTGATCCAGGACGAGAACATCACGACGGTGCACTTCGTGCCGTCGATGCTGCAGGCGTTCCTCGCCGACCCCGCCGCCGGTCACTGCACCGGGCTGCGCCGGGTGATCTGCTCGGGCGAGGCCCTGCCTGTCGATGCCGTCCAGCGCTTCCATGCCCTTCTGCCGGGTGTGGAGCTGCACAACCTCTACGGGCCCACCGAAGCCTCCGTCGATGTCACCGCACATGCCTGCACCCCGGACGCGCAGACCGCGAGCGTGCCGATCGGCCGGCCCATCTGGAACACCCGCACCTACGTCCTGGACGCCGCCCTGCGCCCCGCACCGATCGGCGTCCCTGGTGAGCTCTACCTCGCCGGTATCCAGCTCGCCCACGGCTACACCGGCCGCCCCGGCCTGACCGCCGAGCGCTTCACCGCCGACCCCTACAGCACCACCGGCGAACGCATGTACCGCACCGGCGACATCGCCCGCTGGACCGCCGACGGCACCCTCGAATACCAGGGCCGCGCCGATGACCAGGTCAAGCTCCGTGGCTTCCGCATCGAACTCGGCGAGATCGAGCACACGCTGACGTCGCACGACACGGTCGCCCAAGCCACCGTCATCGTCCGCGACGACCGCCTCGTGGCCTATGCCGTGCCCGCCGACGACAAGGGTCTCGACACTGACATCCTGCGCACCCACGTCGCGGGTGTCCTGCCCGAGTACATGGTCCCGTCCGCCTTCGTTACCCTCACCGAACTCCCCCTGACCGCCAACGGCAAGCTCGACCGCAAGGCCCTGCCCGCCCCCGACTTCACCGCACAGGCAAACAGCCGCGCACCCCGCAACGCACGCGAAGAACTGCTCTGCACCCTCTTCGCCGACGTCCTCGGCCTCGACACCATCGGCATCGACGACAGCTTCTTCAACCTCGGCGGCCACTCCCTCCTCGCCACCCGCCTCATCAGCCGCATCCGCACCGAACTCGGTGTGGAACTCCCGGTGCGCGCGGTCTTCGACGAGCCCACGGTCGCGGGGCTGGCGAGCAAGGTGGACTCGGCCGGTGCCTCGCGTCAGGCCTTGAGCACCATGGAACGGCCGGAGGAGATCCCGCTGTCCGCGGCCCAGCGCCGCCTGTGGTTCCTCAACCGGCTCGAAGGCCCCAACGCCACCTACAACCTCCCCCTCTCGGTCCGCCTTCAGGGCTCCCTGGACACCACCGCCCTGCGTTCGGCCGTCACCGACGTGGTCACCCGGCACGAGAGCCTGCGGACCGTCTTCCCCGACACCGACGGCCGGCCCCGCCAGGAGGTCCTGACCGGTGACCGGGCCGTACCCGAGCTCGTCGTCACCGACGTGACGGCCGATTCCCTCGCCGGGCACGTCGAGACCGCGTCGCAGCAGGGCTTCGACCTCGCACGCGAACTGCCTGTCCGAGCACACCTGTTCCGTGTGTCCGCCGACGATCACGTACTCCTGCTGGTCGTCCACCACATCGCGGGCGACGGCTGGTCGATGGCTCCCCTCTCCCGTGATCTGTCCGACGCGTACCGGGCGCGCCTGGCCGGTACGGCTCCGACGTGGCAGCCGCTGCCGGTCCAGTACGCCGACTACACCCTCTGGCAGCGCGACGTACTCGGCGACGAGAACGACCCGCAGAGCGTCATGAACAGCCAGCTGGACTTCTGGCGCACCACCCTCTCCGGCATCCCCGAAGAGCTCCAGCTCCCCACCGACCGGCCGCGGCCCGCCGTCGCCACCAACCGGGGCCGCACCCTCCCCCTGGAGCTGCCGGCCGACGTCCACCAGCGGATCGTGGACATCGCCCATGCCCACGGCGCGAGTGTGTTCATGGTGGTGCAGGCCGCGGTCGCGGCGCTGCTCGGCAAGCTGGGTGCCGGTGAGGACATCCCGATCGGCAGCGTCATCGCCGGACGCACCGACGAAGCACTCGACGACCTCGTCGGCTTCTTCGTCAACACCCTCGTCCTGCGCACCGACCTCTCCGGCAACCCCACCTTCGCCGAACTCGTCCAGCGCGTGAAGGAAACCGACCTCGCCGCCTATGCCAACCAGGACGTCCCCTTCGAGCGGCTGGTCGACGACCTCAGCCCGGAGCGCTCCCTGGCCCGGCACCCCCTCTTCCAGGTCATGTTGTCGTTCGAGAACAACGCCGCCGCGCGGGCCGAGATCCCCGGCACGGAGGTGACGCCCTACGGGGTGGCGCTGGACGTCGCGAAGTTCGACCTGTCGTTCCAGCTCGTCGAGCGCTTCGGCCCCGACGGGGCTCCGGCGGGCATCGGCGGTGGCATCGAATTCGCCACCGACCTGTTCGACGCGGACACCGCCCAGGGCATCGTGGACCGCTGGGCACGGCTGCTGGACGGCGTGCTGGGTGACCCGGACGCCCCGGTGAGTGCGGTGGAGGTGCTGTCGGAGGAGGAGCGCGAGCGGATCCTCGTCGCCTGGAACCCCGAGGCGGGGTCGGCGCCCGAAGCGACGCTGGTGGCGCTGTTCGAGGCCCAGGCCGCGCGGACACCGCAGTCCGTCGCGGTCACCGGCGACGGGACGAGCCTGACCTACGCGGAGCTGGACGCCGGCGCGAACCGCCTGGCCCGCCACCTCATCGAGCGGGGCGTGGGCCCGGAGCAGTTGGTGGCCCTGGCCCTGCCCCGTACCGAGCAGATGATCGTCGCCCTGCTCGCCGTGCTGAAGGCGGGCGCCGGTTACCTCCCGGTCGACCCGGACTACCCGGCCGACCGCATCGCGTACATGCTCCAGGACGCCCGCCCGGCGCTGGTGCTGTCGTCCACGGAGGCCGTGGCCGTCCTCGACACCGCGGCGGCGGACACCACGGCACGCCTGGTCCTCGACGACCCGGCCGTCGTGGCCGAACTTGCCCGGCAGTCCGCCGAGCCGGTCACCGACGCCGAGCGGATCACCCCGCTCTCGCCGTGGCACCCGGCGTACGTCATCTACACCTCGGGATCCACCGGCCGCCCCAAGGGTGTGATGATCCCGCACCAGAACGTCACGCGTCTCTTCGCCTCGACCGAGCACTGGTTCGGCTTCGGCACCGAGGACGTCTGGACGATGTTCCACTCCTACGCCTTCGACTTCTCCGTCTGGGAGATCTGGGGCCCGCTGCTGTACGGCGGCCGGCTCGTCATGGTCCCCTACACGACCAGTCGCTCCACGCAGGAGTTCCGTGCCCTGCTCGCGGACCAGGGGGTGACGGTCCTCAACCAGACCCCGTCCGCCTTCTACCGGCTCATCCAGGAGGAGCGCGAGAACCCCGGCGCGGCTGGCGAACTCGCCCTGCGTACGGTCGTCTTCGGCGGCGAGGCCCTCGATCTGCGGCGCCTGGAGGACTGGTACGAGATCCACCCGGACACCGCCCCGACCCTCGTCAACATGTACGGCATCACGGAAACCACCGTGCATGTCACCTACCGGGCCCTCGACCGCCGCGGTGCGGCCGCCCTCAGTGGCAGCGTGATCGGTGAGGCGATCCCGGACCTCCGGGTCTACGTCCTGGACGCGGGGCTGCGTCCGGTTCCGCCCGGTGTCCCCGGCGAGCTGTACGTCGCGGGCGACGGCCTGGCCCGTGGCTATTTGGGCCGCCCCGGGCTGTCCTCCGAGCGGTTCGTCGCCTGCCCGTTCGGTGCGCCGGGCGCCCGGATGTACCGCACCGGCGACGTCGTGCGATGGACGGGTGACGGCGAGCTCGAGTACCACGGCCGCGCGGACGACCAGGTCAAGATCCGTGGCTTCCGCATCGAACTCGGCGAGATCGAAGCGGCGCTGTCCTCCTACGACACGGTCGCCCAGGCCACCGTCGTCGTCCGCGAGGACCAGCCGGGCAACAAGCGGCTCGTCGCCTATGTCGTGCCGGCCACCGGCCGGAGCATCGACACTGACGGGCTGCGCGCCCATGTGACGGAGGTCCTGCCGGAGTACATGGTCCCGGCCGCGTTCGTCACCCTGGACACGCTGCCGCTGACGGCGAACGGGAAGCTGGACCGCAAGGCCCTGCCCGCCCCCGACTTCAGCGAGCACGTCACCGGCCGCGGCCCGCGCGACGCCCGCGAGGAGCTGCTCTGCGGTCTGTTCGCGGAGGTCCTCGGGCTCGACACGGTCGGCATCGACGACAGCTTCTTCGAGCTCGGCGGCGACAGCATCGTCTCCATCCAGCTCGTCAGCCGCGCCCGTACCGCCGGCCTCGTCCTCACCCCGCGCGACGTCTTCCAGCACCGCACGGTCGAGGCACTGGCCGTGGTGGCACAGGCCGCCGACGGCGAGGCAGACGCCGCGCCGCAGGACCCGGACGCGGGCATCGGTGAGCTGCCCGCGACACCGATCATCCACTGGACCGCCGAGATCGGCGGACCCGTCGACGGCTACAACCAGGCCATGGTCGTCCAGGCCCCGGCCACCGCCACCCTGGACACCCTCACCGCCACACTCCAGTCCGTCCTCGACCATCACGACATCCTGCGACTGCGCACCACCCGGACCGA
Source organism: Streptomyces syringium (assembly GCF_017876625.1). Lineage (NCBI taxonomy): Bacteria > Bacillati > Actinomycetota > Actinomycetes > Kitasatosporales > Streptomycetaceae > Streptomyces > Streptomyces syringium. Next base: position 6,046,107 of record NZ_JAGIOH010000001.1, on the reverse strand, counting down.
AGGCACCGACTGGGCCCTCACGATCCGGCCCAAGGGAGCAGTCAAGGCCGCAAGCCTTCTTCGCCGCGTCGACGCCAAGGGCGTGCACGGCGACGACCTGCGCACCCTCATGGCCGACGAGGCCCGGACCGCTCAGGACGCGCTCGACCCCGACAACGGCGTCATGCTGCAGGCGGTCTGGTTCGACGCGGGCGAAGGCACCACCGGGCGTCTGCTTCTCATGGCCCACCACCTGGTGATCGACGGAGTCTCCTGGCGCATCCTCCTCCCCGACCTCGCCACCGCCTATCAGGCTCTCAGCAGCGGCGACGACATCGAACTCCCGCCAGTGGGAACGTCGTTCCGTGCTTGGGCTCAGGGCCTGGTGGAAGCAGCGTCCTCGAAGGCCCGTGTCGCCGAGCTCGATATCTGGACCTCCATGCTCGGCACCGACGACCCGCTCCTCGGCAACCGCCCCCTCGACCCCCACCGCGACACCGCCACCACCTCCCGCAGCCTCTCCCTTGAACTCCCCACCCACATCACCGACCCGCTACTCACCACCGTCCCCGCGGTCTTCCACGCCGGCGTCAACGACATCCTCCTGACCGCCTTCGCCCTCGCCGTCGCCAACTGGCGCCACCGCCACGGCCAGCACCACACCCCCACCCTCATCGACCTCGAAGGCCACGGACGCGAAGAACTCGTGCCCGGTGCCGACATCTCCCGCACCATCGGCTGGTTCACCAGCATCTTCCCCGTCAACCTCGACCCCGGCGTGAGCGAACACGACTGGCCCGACATCTGGGCCGGCGGCCCCACCCTCGGCAACGCCATCAAAACCATCAAGGAACAACTCCGCGCCCTCCCCGACAACGGCGCCGGCTACGGACTGCTGCGCCACCTCAACCAGCAGACAGCAGCCACCCTCGCCACCCTCCCCACCCCCCAGATCAGCTTCAACTACCTCGGCCGCTTCGAACTCGCCGACGAAAAGGCGGAGGCCTCCGACTGGGAGCTGTCCTCCAACACCGACGTGGGCAACGGCCGGGACCCGAAGGGCAGGATCACTCATGCGCTTGAGGTGAGCGCCCTGACGGCCGACACAGCCGAAGGCGGCTCCTCCCTGGTCGCAGGCTGGTCCTGGCCGCAGGACCTGCTCGACGAGGACGACGTACGGGATCTGGCACAGACCTGGTTCCGCGCACTCGAAGCCATCGTCACGCACGCCGCGGGACCGGGCGCCGGCGGCCACACCCCCTCCGACTTCCCCCTGGTGAACCTCACGCAGGGTGAGCTCGACGGGCTGCGGGCAAAGCAGTCTCAGTTGGCCGATGTCCTCCCGCTGGCGCCGCTTCAGCAGGGACTGCTCTTCCATGCGCTGTACGACACGGAGGGGTCCGACGTCTACTCCGTGCAGATGGCCTTTGACTTCGAAGGCGACCTGAACGTCGAGGCGATGAAGAAGGCAGCCGCCAAACTGCTCGCCCGGCATGCCAATCTGCGGGCCGGGTTCCACACCCGCGAGAACGGCGATCCGGTACAGGTGGTCTCCCAGCGGGTGGAGCTGCCGTGGACCGACGTGGACCTGAGCGGTCTCCCCGAAGCGGACCTTCAGGCGGAGCTCTCCCGGCTCGCGTCCGAGGACCGCGTCCGGCGCTTCGACCTGACGGCTCCGCCGCTGATGCGCTTCATCCTGTTCACCACGGGGCAGGACCGTCACCGTCTCCTGGTGACCAACCACCACATCCTCCTCGACGGTTGGTCGACGCCGATCCTGGTGGACGAGCTGTTCGCGCTGTACAACACGAGCGGCGACGACTCGGGCCTGCCGCGGGTGACCCCCTACCGCGACTATCTCGCCTGGCTCACCGAGCAGGACCGCACGGAAGCCGAAGCCGCCTGGGCCCGTGAGTTCGACGGCCTGGAGGAGCCGACACTGCTGGCCGGCCCCACCGAGGGCCAGGAGTCCGCGCTCCCGGAGCGGCTGGTGGTCGAGCTGAAGGCGGACGAGACGGCCGAGCTGCTCGCGCAGGCCCGTCGGCTCGGCGTCACGACGAACACCATCGTGCAAACGGCATGGGCACTGCTGCTCAGCCATCTGACCGGACGGGACGACGTGGTGTTCGGCGCCACGGTCTCGGGCCGCCCCGCGGACATCCCGGGCATCGAGTCCATGGTCGGCCTGTTCATCAACACCCTCCCCGTGCGCGTCCGGATCGATCCCGCCGATGCCCTGGGCAGCCTCGTGAACCGCGTGCAGGAACAGCAGACGAACCTGCTGCCCCATCACCACATCGGGCTCAACGACGTACAGCGGCTGACCGGACACAGCGAACTCTTCGACACCCTCGTCGTCTTCGAGAACTACCCGATCGACGACGACTCGCTGGAGCAGGACAGCAAGGGACTGAACATCGTTTCCGGCACCAGCCGGGACGCCACTCACTACCCGCTCAGCCTCATCGCCTCCCAGGACGACACCTCGTTCCACCTGCGCCTGGACTACCGTCCCGACGTCATCGACGCCGAGCGAGTGGCCGTGATCGGCGAGCAACTCAGGCAGCTGCTGGCCACGCTGGCCGACAAGGCCGAGTTGCCGACGGGCCGGGCGGAGCTTCTCCCATCCGCTGAGCGCGGGTTGGTCGTGGAGGAGTGGAACGCGACCGGGTGTGAGGTGGCGGCAGGGACGTTGCCGGGGGTGTTCGAGGCGCAGGTGGCGCGGACGCCGGATGCCACGGCTGTGGTGTTCGAGGGCGCGTGCCTGTCGTATGCGGAGTTGGACGCCCGGGCGAACCGGCTTGCGCATGAGCTGGTGGCGCGGGGGGTGGCAGGCGGTGACTTCGTCGCCGTGGCCGCACCTCGGTCGCTGGAGCTGATGGTCGCGCTGTACGCGGTGGTGAAGGCGGGTGCGGCGTATGTGCCGGTCGACCCGGACTACCCGGCCGAGCGCATCGGCTGGATTCTCGAGGACGCCAAGCCGGCGCTCGTCCTGACCACGACCGCTGTCGCCGGCCGACTGCCCGAGGGTGATGTGCCGGTGCTGCTGCTGGACACGCCCGCGGGTGTGGCGGCGGAGCACCCGGACACCGCACCCGAGCGGGTGTTGCCGGACAACGCGGCGGCGTATGTCATCTTCACCTCAGGTTCGACGGGGCGCCCGAAGGGTGTCGTCGTCGGGCATGAAGGCATTCACAACCGGCTGGAGTGGATGCAGGACACCTACGGGCTCGACGCGAGCGACCGGGTGCTGCAGAAGACCCCGTCCGGGTTCGACGTCTCGGTATGGGAGTTCTTCTGGGCCCTGCGCACCGGCGCCACGCTGGTGCTGGCGCGTCCGGAGGGGCACAAGGACCCCGCCTACATGGCACGCCTGATCCAGGACGAGAACATCACGACGGTGCACTTCGTGCCGTCGATGCTCCAGGCGTTCCTCGCCGACCCCGCCGCCGGTCACTGCACCGGACTGCGCCGGGTCATCTGCTCGGGCGAGGCATTGCCCGCCGATGCCGTCCAGCGCTTCCATGCCCTTCTGCCGGGTGTGGAGCTGCACAACCTCTACGGCCCCACCGAAGCCTCCGTCGACGTCACCGCACACGCCTGCACCCCCGGCACGCACAGCGCGTCGGTGCCGATCGGCCGGCCCATCTGGAACACCCGCACCTACGTCCTGGACGCCGCCCTGCGCCCCGCACCCATCGGCGTCCCCGGCGAGTTGTACCTCGCGGGCATCCAGCTCGCCCACGGCTACACCGGCCGCCCCGGCCTGACCGCCGAGCGCTTCACCGCCGACCCCTACAGCACCACCGGCGAACGCATGTACCGCACCGGCGACATCGCCCGCTGGACCGCCGACGGGGTGCTCGAATACCAGGGCCGCGCCGACGACCAGGTCAAGCTCCGTGGCTTCCGCATCGAACTCGGCGAGATCGAGAACGCCCTCACCACCCACGACACCGTCGCCCAGGCCACCGTCATCGTCCGCGACGACCGCCTCGTGGCCTATGCCGTGCCCGCCGACGACAAGGGTCTCGACACTGACATCCTGCGCACCCACGTCGCGGGTGTCCTGCCCGAGTACATGGTCCCGTCCGCCTTCGTCACCCTGGACACGCTGCCGCTGACCGCCAACGGCAAGCTCGACCGCAAGGCCCTGCCCGCCCCCGACTTCAGTGAACGCGTCACTGGGCGTGCCCCGCGCGACGCACGCGAAGAACTGCTCTGCACCCTCTTCGCCGATGTCCTCGGCCTCGACACCATCGGCATCGACGACAGCTTCTTCGAGCTCGGCGGCGACAGCATCGTCTCCATCCAGCTCGTCAGCCGCGCCCGTACCGCCGGCCTCGTCCTCACCCCGCGCGATGTCTTCCGACACCGCACGGTCGAGGCGCTGGCCATCGTGGCTCAAGCCGTCGACGGAGTCACCGAAGCGGTACCGGAGGACCCGGACGCGGGCATCGGTGAGCTGCCCGCGACACCGATCATCCACTGGCTGGCCGAGACCGGCGGACCCGTCGACGGTTTCCACCAGGCCATGGTCGTCCAGGCCCCGGCCACCGCCACCCTGGACACCCTCACCACCGCCCTGCAGACCGTCCTCGACCATCACGACATCCTGCGCCTGCGCACCACCCGGACCGAGGGAGAGCCGTGGGCGCTCACCGTGCGGTCCAAGGGGGCCGTCAAGGCCGCAGGCATTCTTCGCCGCGTCGACACCACCGGTGTCCACGGCGATGACCTGCGCGCCCTCATGGCCGAGGAGACCCGTCCCGCCCAGGCCGCACTCGACCCCGACGGCGGCGTCATGCTGCAGGCGGTCTGGTTCGACGCCGGCGAAGGCACCACCGGGCGTCTCCTCCTCATGGCCCACCACCTGGTCATCGACGGAGTCTCCTGGCGCATCCTCCTCCCCGACTTCGCCACGGCCCACGCGGCGGCCGAGGCCGGTCGGCCGGCGGACTTCGGGCGGGCCGGGACGTCGTTCCGTGCTTGGGCCCAGGGTCTGGTGGAAGCAGCGTCCTCGAAGGCCCGTGTCGCCGAGCTCGATGTCTGGACCTCCATGCTCGGCACCGACGACCCGCTCCTCGGCAACCGCCCCCTCGACCCCCACCGCGACACCGCCACCACCTCGCGCAGCCTCTCCTTCGAACTCCCCACCCACATCACCGACCCGCTGCTGACGAGTGTCCCCGCGGTCTTCCACGCCGGCGTCAACGACATCCTCCTGACCGCCTTCGCCCTCGCCGTCGCCAACTGGCGCCACCGCCACGGCCAGCACCACACCCCCACCCTCATCGACCTCGAAGGCCACGGACGCGAAGAACTCGTCCCCGGTGCCGACATCTCCCGCACCATCGGCTGGTTCACCAGCATCTTCCCCGTCAACCTCGACCCCGGCGTGAGCGAACATGACTGGCCCGACATCTGGGCCGGCGGCCCCACCCTCGGCAACGCCGTCAAAACCATCAAGGAACAACTCCGCGCCCTCCCCGACAACGGCGCCGGCTACGGACTGCTGCGCCACCTCAACCAGCAGACAGCAGCCACCCTCGCCACCCTCCCCACCCCCCAGATCAGCTTCAACTACCTCGGCCGCTTCGAACTCGCCGACGAAAAGGGCGGCACGGGGACGGCGACCTCGTGGGCTCCCGCGCCGGAGGCCGACAGCGGTGTGAGCGGCGGCAGTGACCGGGGCATGGCGCTCAGGTACGCGCTTCTCCTCACATCCGCAGCGGTGGACGGCCCGGACGGCCCGGCGCTGACCGCCGATTGGTCCTGGCCGCAGGAGCTGTTCCACGAGGACGACGTACGGGATCTGGCACAGACCTGGTTCCGCGCACTGGAAGCCGTCGTCACGCACGCCGCGGGACCGGGCGCCGGCGGCCACACCCCCTCCGACCTGTCCCTCGGAGGCCTGTCCCAGGACGAAATCGACGAGTTCGAAGACGAACTCGGGCTCTGAGCAGAGATCACGACATGACGAAGGACAAGGAAAACGCGATGAAGAAGTCAGGGCTCGAGGACGTCCTCCCGCTGTCGCCGATGCAGCAGGGCCTGCTGTTCCACTCGATGTACGACGAGGAGGGCGGCTCCGACGTCTACACCATTCAGCTCAACTTCGCGATCGAGGGCGAGCTGGAGATCGCGGCTCTGCGGGACGCTGCCGCCGGTGTGCTCCGTCGGCACGCCAATCTGAGGGCGGGTTTCCGGTCCCGCAAGACCGGCGAGCCGGTTCAGGTGATCCCCCGCGAGGTGGAGCTGCCGTGGACCGATGTGGATCTCAGCGGTCTGCCCGAGGCGGAACGCGAGCGGGAGCTGGCGCGGCTGGTCGCCGAGGACCGTGCCCGCCGCTTCGACCTGGCCCGGCCTCCGCTCATCCGCTTCACCCTCGTCGCCATGGGGTCGGACCGTTATCAGTTCCTGGTGACGCACCATCACATCCTGCTGGACGGCTGGTCGTTCTCCCGGGTGCTGGGTGAGCTGTTCGAGTTGTACGGCTCGAAGGGGGACGACTCGGGTCTGCCCCGGGTGACTCCCTACCGTGAGTACCTCGCTTGGTTGGGCCGGCAGGACCGGCCGGCCGCCGAGGCCGCCTGGCGGTTGTCGTTGGAAGGGCTCGACGAGCCCTCCCTGATCGCCGCATCCGAGCAGTCGGTGTCGAACAGCCGCAGCAAGCACACGGTGTGGCTGTCCGCGCAGCAGACAGCGGCGCTCAACCAGGCCGCCCGGCAGGCCGGCGTGACCGTCAACACCGTCGTCCAGGCGGCCTGGGCGACCGTGCTGAGTCAGCTCACGGGACGGGACGACGTGGTGTTCGGCGCCACGGTCTCGGGCCGCCCCGCGGACATCCCGGGCATCGAGTCCATGGTCGGTCTGTTCATCAACACCCTCCCGGTGCGGGTGCGGATCGACCCGGCGGAGACCTTGGGCGGTCTGCTCGCCCGGATCCAGGACGAGCAGTCCGAGCTCATGCAGCACCAGCACCTGGGCCTGAACGAGGTGCAGCGGCTGAGCGGGCACAGTGAACTCTTCGACACCATCGTCGTCTTCGAGAACTTCCCCGTCGACGAGGCGAGCCTGCAGAAGTCCTCGGGTGCCCTCGGCATCGTGGCGAGTGAAGTGCAGGACGACACCCACTATCCGCTCACCATCGCCGTGCTCGTCGGCGAGACCATGGAACTGCAGCTGGCCTACCAGCCGGAGGTCCTCGGTCCCGAGCTGGCGGAGTCCGTCGGGGACGCTCTCGTGCGTCTGCTGACCACGGTGTCCGACGATGTGAACCGCCCCGTGGGCCTCAGGCAGCTCGTCTCGCCGGAACAGTCCGTGCGCCTGCTGGCCGGGAGCGTGGGAGCCGAGGTGCCGGTGCCGCGCGAAGAGATGCTGCATGACCTTCTGGAATGGCATGCCGCGCGCACCCCGGACGAGATCGCCCTGGTGTGTGGCACGGAACGGCTGTCGTTCGCCGAGCTCAACAACCGTGCCAACCGGATCGCCCGGCTGCTCGTCCAGCAGGGTGCCGGCCCGGAGCGGCTCGTCGCCCTCGCTCTTCCCCGCTCGGCGGACCTGGTCGTGGCTCTGTTCGCGGCCGTCAAGTCCGGCGCCGGCTATCTGCCGCTGGACCCGGAGTACCCGGCCGACCGGATGGCCTTCCTCTTCGAGGACGCCTCCCCCGCGTGTGTGATCACCCTGAGCGGTATCGCTGACGGGCTTCCGGATACCGGCACCGACGTTCCGCGCGTCGTCCTCGACGACCCCGAGGTCGCGCGGCTGCTGGCCGGCCTGCCCGAGGAGAACCTGGCCCAGACCGAGCGCCTCGCGCCGGTGACGTCCGACAACCTCGCCTACGTGATCTACACGTCGGGTTCGACGGGTCGGCCCAAGGGCGTCATGGTCGCGCACCACAGCGCCATGAACCTCTTCCGCAGCCTCCAGGCGGACCTCTTCCGGCGGGGTACGGAGGCTGTCGGCGGGCGGCGTCTGAAGGCCTCGCTCACCAGTACGTTCACCTTCGACGCGTCGGTGGACGGCATGATGTGGATGCTGGACGGCCACGAGCTGCACGTCATCAGTGACGAGGTGCGGCGCGACCCCGAGCAGATGATCCGCTATGTCCGGGACGAGCGGCTGGACTTCGTCTACTTCACCCCCATCTACATGGAGCAGCTGCTGGCCGCCGGGCTGATGCGGACGTCCGGACACCGGCCGCACATGTTGCAGTGCGGTGCCGAAGCGATGAGCGACGCGCTGTGGCAGGAGTTCCGCTCCCTGCCCGATGTCATCGGGCACAACTACTACGGGCCCACAGAGACCACCGTGGTCGCGCTGTGCTGCCCGGTCGAGCAGAGCCCGAAGCCTTCGATCGGCCGGCCGTTGGGGAACGTCCGGGCGTACGTCCTGGACTCGCAGCTGCGGCTGCTGCCGCCCGGTGTGGCGGGTGAGCTCTACATCGCCGGGCCGTACGTGACCCGCGGCTATCTGGGGCGGCCGGCGCTGACGTCGGAGCGGTTCGTGTCGGATCCGTTCGGCGGGCCGGGCGAGCGGATGTACCGCACGGGCGACGTGGTGCGCAGGAGCCCGGAGGGCCTGGTCGAGTACCTGGGGCGGGCGGACGACCAGGTGAAGATCCGGGGCTTCCGAATCGAGCTGGGTGAGATCGGCGCGGTGCTGACCGATCACGAGTCGATCGCGCACGGCGTGGTCGTGGTGCGCGAGGACCAGCCCGGCAACAAGCGTCTGGTCGCCTATGTCGTCGCGGCCCCGGGTGCGGTCGCGGACGCCGACGTGCTGCGTGAGCATGTGGCGGGGCTGTTGCCGGAGTACATGGTGCCGGCGGCGTTCGTGGTCCTCGACGCGCTGCCCGCGACCGTCAACGGGAAACTGGACCGCAAGGCCCTGCCCGCGCCCGACTTCAACCGCGCGGTGTCCGGCCGGGGCCCGCGCGACCCGCGCGAGGAGGCTCTGTGCACGCTGTTCGCGGAGGTCCTCGGGCTGGAGCAGGTCGGCGTCGACGACAGCTTCTTCGAGCTGGGCGGCGACAGCATCGTGTCCATCCAGCTCGTCAGCCGGGCCCGCCGTGCCGGGCTGCTGTTCACGCCTCGTGATGTCTTCAAGCAGCGGACCGTCGAGGCCCTCGCCGCGATCGCTCAGGACGTCAACGACACGAAGCCCGACCGGGCGGCCCCGGACGCCGGTGTCGGCACGGTGCCGCTCACGCCGATCATCCACCATCTGCGGGAGACCGGCGGTCCTGTGGACGGCTTCAACCAGGCCATGGTGGTGCAGGTTCCGGGCGACTACGACCTCGGGACGCTGACGAAGGCGCTGCAGGCCGTGCTGGACCACCATGACGCGCTGCGGCTGCGGCTGTCCCGTCCTGAGGACGGCAGCTGGGCCCTGGAGATCACGCCCCGGGGCTCCGTTCGCGCGGAGGACCTCGTGCACCGGGTGGACGCGGCCACGGCGCCGCTGGGCGAAACGGCTCAGGCGGCCCAGGAGCGACTGGCCCCGGACGCCGGTGTGACGCTTCAGGCGGTGTGGTTCGACTCCGGCCCGGACGTGCCCGGCCGTCTGCTGCTCATGGCACACCACCTCGTGGTGGACGGGGTCTCCTGGCGGATCCTGCTCCCGGACCTCGCGGCGGCGTACGACGCGGTCGCCGCCGGACGCGAGCCGGACCTGGAGCCGGTGGGTACCTCCTTCCGGGCTTGGGCCCAGGGTCTGGTGGAGGCGGCGTCCTCCGAGGCCCGTGTCGCCGAACTGGACGTCTGGACCTCCATGCTCCAGGTCGAGGACCCCCGGCTGGGCTCCCGTCCGCTGGATCCCGAACGCGATGTGATGGCGACGTCCGGTGGCCTGTCCGTCTCGCTGCCCGTGGATGTCACGGGTGCGTTGCTGTCGCAGGTGCCCGCGGTGTTCCACGCGGGTGTCAACGACATCCTCCTCACCGGTTTCGCGCTCGCTGTGAGCGACTGGAAGCGACGCCGGGGGCTCGGCGGGTCCGGAGCGCTGATCGATCTGGAGGGCCACGGCCGCGAGGAGCTCGTGCCCGGTGCCGACATCTCCCGCACCGTCGGCTGGTTCACCAGCATGTTCCCCGTCAATCTCGACCCCGGTGTGAGCGAGCACGACTGGCCCGACGTCTGGGCCGGCGGACCCACCCTCGGCAACGCCGTCAAAACCATCAAGGAACAACTCCGCGCCCTCCCCGACAACGGCGCCGGCTACGGACTGCTGCGCCACCTCAACCAGCAGACAGCAGCCACCCTCGCCACCCTCCCCACCCCCCAGATCAGCTTCAACTACCTCGGCCGGCTCGGTGGTTCGACCTCCGAGGCGGACGGCGGCACCGAGGACGACCTGGGTGGTGGCGCCGACCCGCGGATGCCGCTGACCCACGTGCTGGGGCTCAATTCGATAGCCCGGGAGACTCCCGAGGGCCCGACCCTGGTCGCCACCTGGGCGTGGCCGCTCGAGCTGTTCAGCGAGGACGAGGTGCGGGACCTGGCGGAGAGCTGGTTCCGCGCGCTGCGGGCGATCGTCACCCACGCCGAAGGCCCCGGCGCCGGCGGTCACACCCCTTCCGACCTCTCCCTGGTCAGGCTGGCGCAGCGCGACATCGACGCCCTGGAGACCCGGCAGCCGCGGTTGGCGGACGTGCTGCCGCTCGCTCCTCTGCAGGAGGGCCTGCTCTTCCACGCGTTGTACGACCAGCAGGGATACGACGTCTACACCGTTCAGTTCACCTTTGAGATCGAGGGCGACCTGGACGGCGCGGCCTTGCGGACGGCCGCGGACAACCTGCTCAAGCGCCACGCCAACCTGCGGGCCGGGTTCCAGATCCTGGACACCGGCGATGCCGTGCAGGTGATCCCGTCGGAAGTGACGGTGCCCTGGACCGAGCTGGATCTGAGCGGCCTGCCCCAGGCCCGTCGCGAGGCCGAGCTCGCCCGCGTGCTGGACGAGGACCGCAACCGCCGCTTCGATCTGGCGGCTCCGCCGCTGATGCGGTTCGCGCTGATCACGCTCGGGCCGGGCCGGTACGTCTTCACGGTCACCAATCACCACATCCTCATGGACGGGTGGTCGTTCGGGGCTCTGCTGGGCGAGCTGTTCGACATGTACCACCACAAGGGTGACGCCTCCGGCCTGCCGAGGGTGACGCCCTACCGCGACTATCTGGCCTGGCTGGCCCGGCAGGACCGGCCCGCCGCCAAGGCGGCCTGGGCCAAGGCACTCGACGGTTTCGAGGAGCCGACCCTGCTGGCACCGGTGGACCCCTCGCGGAAGCCGGTGGTCCCGGAGCGGGTCTCCAAGGAGCTGCCCGCGGAGTTCGCCGCGGCGCTGCGTGAGACGGCCCGTGCGCACGGTGTCACGCTGAACACGCTCATGGGGCTGGCATGGGCCGTCACGCTGGGGCAGCTGACCGGCCGGGACGACGTGGTGTTCGGTACGACGGTCTCCGGCCGTCCCGCGGACATCCCGGGCATCGAGTCCATGGTCGGCCTGTTCATCAACACCCTCCCCGTGCGGGTCCGGATCGATGCGGCGGAGACCGTGGGCAGTCTGCTCACCCGGCTCCAGGACGAGCAGTCCGAGCTCATGCCGCACCAGCATGTGGGCCTCACTGACATCCGGGAGGCGACGGGACTGGGCGACCTGTTCGACACACTGCTGGTGTACGAGAACTACCCGGTCGACAACGACGCGCTCGCGCAGTCGGTCGGTGATCTCTCGGTGATGAGCACCGAGCCGCTCGATGCCACCCATTACCCGATCGGGGTCCTGGTGATCCCGCTCGGTGAACGGCTGCACGTGCGCGCCGACTACCGCGCCGACGTCTTCGGTCCCGAGGCGGCCGAGCGGATCGTCGCGCGCTTCCTGCGGGTGGCGGAAGCCCTGACGGATCCGTCGCGGGTGATCGGTGAGCTGGAACTCCTCTCCGAGGAGGAGCGCCGGCAGCAGCTGTTCGAGTGGAACGACACGGCGCACGAGGTGCCCGGGGCGATGCTGCCCGAGCTGCTCGAGGCCCAGGCCGCGGCGACACCGGACGCCGAGGCCGTGGTGAGCGGTGCCGGGCGCCTGACGTACGCGGAGTTGAACGAGCGGGCGAACCGGCTGGCCCGTCTGCTGCTCACCCGTGGTGTCGGCCCGGAGAGCTACGTGGGTGTGGTCCTCACCCGGACCGTGGAACTGCCGGTCGCGCTGCTCGCGGTGGCCAAGACGGGTGCGGCGTACCTGCCGGTCGACCCGGACTACCCCGCCGACCGCATCGCGTACATCTTCTCGAACACCAGGCCCGTCTGTGTGCTCGCCGACTCCGACACGGCGCCGAAGCTGCCCGTGGACGCCTCCTCCCTGGTGGTCGTCGACAACGCGGTGGTCCGGAACGCGGTGGCGACCCTGCCGGGCACGGACCTGACCGACGAGGACCGGACGGCGCCCCTCTCGCCGGCCCACCCGGTGTACGTCATCTACACGTCGGGATCGACCGGCCGCCCCAAGGGCGTGGTGGTCGAGCACCGGTCGCTCAACCTCTATCTGGCATGGACGCGGGCCCGCTTCCCGGCGGTTTCCGGCCGTGCCCTGGTCCACTCCCCCGTCTCCTTCGACCTGACCGTCACGGGCCTGCTCGGCACCCTGACCGCGGGCGGCTGTGTCCATCTGACCGAGCTGGACGATGACGCCGCCCGGGAGGACTTCGAGCAGCCCGGCTTCGTCAAGGCGACGCCCGCCCACCTCGGTCTGCTCATGGCGCTGCCGGAGCGGTTCTCCCCCTCCGGGGAGCTGGTCCTGGGTGGCGAGGCCTTGCTGGGCGAGGTGCTGGACGAGTGGCGGCGCCACCACCCCGGTGTCACCGTCATCAACGAATACGGTCCCACCGAGGCCACCGTCGGCTGCACCGAGTACCGCGTCGAGCCCGGTGACAGCTCCCCTGCGGGCGCCGTTCCCATGGGCCGTCCGATCTGGAACACCCAGCTGTACGTCCTGGACGGCCGGCTCCGGCCCGTTCCCGTGGGTGTCGGGGGTGAGCTCTACATCGGCGGCGACCTCCTGGCCCGCGGCTACCTGGGCCGCCCCGACCTCACCGCTGGACGCTTCGTCGCCAACCCCTTCGGTGCCGCGGGCGGGCGTATGTACCGCACGGGTGACATCGTCAAGTGGCGTGCCGACGGGCAGTTGGAGTTCGTCAGCCGCGTCGACGACCAGGTGAAGGTGCGGGGCTTCCGCATCGAGCTGGGCGAGATCGAGGCCGCCGCGGCCGCGCACCCGGCCGTCGGCCAGGTGCTGGTCGTGGTCCGCGAGGACCGGCCGGGTGACAAGCGCATCGTGGCCTACGTGATCCCGGCCGAGGAGGGTGGCAGCCCGGACCCGGCCCAGCTCCGGAACCATCTGGCCGCCACGCTGCCGGACTACATGGTGCCTTCCGCGTACGTGGTGCTGGAGTCCTTCCCGCTGACGCCCAACGGCAAGCTGGACCGCAAGGCGCTGCCGGCCCCCGACTTCAGCGGGCAGGTCTCCTCGCGGGGACCGCGCACCGCGCGGGAGGAGACCCTCTGCGCCCTGTTCGCCGATATCCTGGGGCTGGAGCGCATCGGCATCGACGACAGCTTCTTCGAGCTCGGCGGTCACTCGCTCCTGGCGACCCGCCTGGTCAGCCGCATCCGCTCCGCCTTTGAGATCGAACTGGGGGTGCGCGCGGTCTTCGAGGAGCCCACGGTCGCCGGCCTCGCCGGCCGGCTGGACTCGGCGGGCGCCTCGCGTCAGGCGCTCGGCGTCATGGAACGGCCGGAGGACATCCCGCTGTCGTTCGCCCAGCGGCGCCTGTGGTTCCTGAACCGTTTCGAGGGGCCGAACGCGACGTACAACATCCCTCTGTGCACCCGGCTGCTGGGAACGCTGGACCTGGCCGCTCTGCAAGCGGCACTGGGCGATGTGGTGGCCCGGCACGAGAGCCTGCGCACGGTGTTCCCCGACGTCGAGAACCGTCCCCGCCAGCAGGTCCTGCCCGTCGGCCGGGCCGTCCCGCGGCTCGTGGTCACCGATGTCACCGCCGGCGACCTCGACCAGGAGGTGAGCGCGGCGGCGCAGCAGGGCTTCGACCTCGCCCATGACATCCCGCTGCGGGCGCATGTGTTCCGGGTCGCGGCCGATGATCACGTCCTGCTGATCGTGATGCATCACATCGCGAGCGACGGCTGGTCGCTGACCCCGCTGTCGCGGGACCTGTCGACGGCCTACGCGGCCCGTTGCGAGGGCACGGCCCCGCGGTGGGAGCCGCTGCCGGTCCAGTACGCCGACTACACGCTGTGGCAGCGCCAGGTCCTGGGGGACGAGAGCGACCCCGGCAGCGCGCTGGCCGGGCAGCTGGCCTTCTGGCGCACCGCGCTGGCCGGCATCCCGGAGGAGCTGCCGCTGCCGACGGACCGGCCGCGCCCGGCGGTGACGGACTATCGCGGCGGCATGGCTCCGCTGCGGATCGCGCCCCACATCCATCAGCAGGTGGCGGACCTGTCGCGCGCCTGCGGGGCGAGCGTGTTCATGGTGGTGCAGGCCGCCCTCGCCGCCCTGCTGGGCAAGCTCGGTGCCGGTACGGACATCCCGATCGGCACCGTGATCGCAGGACGGACCGACGAAGCCCTCGACGACCTGGTCGGCTTCTTCATCAACACCCTGGTGCTGCGCACCGATCTGTCCGGCAACCCGTCCTTCCGCGAGCTGGTGGAGCGGGTCAAGGAGACCGACCTGGCCGCGTACGCCAACCAGGACGTGCCGTTCGAGCGTCTGGTGGAGGAGATCAACCCGGTCCGTTCCATGGCTCGGCACCCCTTGTTCCAGGTCATGCTGGCCTTCCAGAACAACTCGACCGAGCGCACGGACATCCCCGGAGCGCGGATGCTCCCGCACCCGGTGGGACTGGACGTCGCGAAGTTCGACCTGTCCTTCGACCTCGGCGAGCGGTTCGCTCCCGACGGCTCCCCGGCCGGCATCGAGGGCGGCATCCACTTCGCCACCGGCCTCTTCGACCAGTCCACGGTCGAGACGCTGGCGGCGCGGCTGGAGCAACTGCTCGACGCGGTGACCGCCGCACCCGAGCGGGCGATCACCCACGTCGACGTGCTCACCGAGCGGGAGCGGCAGCGGGTCCTCCACGACTGGAACGACACCGAGCGGGCCATCGAGCCGGTGACCCTCCCCGCGCTCTTCGAGACGCAGGTGGCGCTCACGCCGTCGGCGACCGCCGTGGAGTCCGCCGAGCTGTCCCTCGGCTACGCGGAACTCAACGCCCGCGCCAACCAGCTGGCGCATGCCCTCATCGCGCGGGGCGTGGGCCCCGAGAAGGTGGTGGCCCTCGCTCTGCCGCGCTCGGTGGACATCGCCGTCGCCCAGCTGGCCGTGGTCAAGGCCGGCGCCGCGTTCCTCCCCGTGGACCCGGACTACCCGGCCGACCGCATCAGCTACATCCTCGACGACTCGGCGCCCGCCCTGCTGGTGACGGACTCCGAGCACGCCGCCCGGCTGCCCCGGCACGGCGTGCCGCAGGTGCTGCTCGACACCGTCGACCTGTCCGCGCAACGGCGGGACAACCCGGGTGTCCCGCTGTCCGTGGCCCACCCGGCCTACCTCATCTACACCTCCGGCTCCACCGGCCGGCCCAAGGGCGTCGTGGTCACGCACCACGGTCTGGCGAGCTTCGCCGCGGTGGAGGTGGAACGGTTCGATGTGACCGCGGACAGCCGGGTGCTGCAGTACGCGTCACCCAGCTTCGATGCCTCGGTGCTGGAGCTGTGCATGACGTACGCGGCGGGCGCCACGCTCGTGGTGCCGCCGCCGGGGCCGCTGGCCGGTGAGGTGCTGGCCGAGGTACTTCTCGGGCGCGGGGTGACGCACGCGCTGATTCCGCCCGCGGCACTGGCCTCGGTGCCCTCCGGTGACTTCCCCGCCTTCCGTTCCCTGGTGGTCGGTGGGGACGCGACGTCGGCGGAGCTGGTCGACCGCTGGGCACCGGGCCGCCGGATGGTCAACGCCTACGGCCCGACCGAGTCGACCGTCGCCGCGACCATGAGCGATCCGCTGGCGGCCGGGACGGGGACGCCGGCCATCGGCCGCCCCGTCCACAACACCCGGGTGTACGTCCTGGACCCGGGGCTGCGCCCGGTCCCGGCGGGCGTCGCGGGCGAGCTGTACGTCACCGGCGCCGGGCTGGCCCGTGGGTATCTGGGCCGGGCGGCTCTCACTTCCGAGCGATTCGTCGCCTGCCCCTTCGGCGGGCCGGGTGAGCGGATGTACCGCACCGGTGACATCGCCCGCTGGACCACCGACGGCCGGCTCTCCTATCTGGGGCGTGCCGACAACCAGGTGAAGGTCCGCGGCTTCCGTATCGAGCTGGGCGAGATCGAGTCCGCTCTGGTCTCCCATGACCAGGTCGCCCAGGTCGCGGTGGTCGTACGCGAGGAGAAGCCGGGTGAGCCCGCGCTCGTCGCGTATGTCGTACCGGAGGCCGGGGACGGGGCGGGCCAGGCCGAGCTGCGCCGGCACGTGGCGGCCTCGCTGCCCTCCTACATGGTGCCGTCCGCGTTCGTCCGGCTCGACGCCCTTCCGGTGACGCCCAACGGCAAGCTGGACCGCAAGGCGCTGCCGGCCCCGGACCTCGGGGAGTCGGCGGGGTCCCGGGGGCCGCGCACTCCGCAGGAGGAGATGCTGTGCGGTCTGTTCGCGGAGGTGCTCGGGCTGGAGCGGGTCGGTATCGACGGCAACTTCTTCGAGCTGGGCGGCGACAGCATCGTCTCGCTCCAGCTCATCAGCCGGATCCGCTCGGTCCTCGGCATCAAGGTCAGCAACCGTGCCGTCTTCGAGACGCCGACGGTCGCGGAACTCGTCGAGAGTCTCGGTACGGACTCCGGTCGGGACGGCTTCGAAGTACTGCTGCCGCTGCGCCCCGGCGGGGACAAGCCGCCGCTGTTCACCTTCCACGCCACTGGTGGACTCGCCTGGGGCTACGGTGAGTTCCTCAAGCAGATCCGGTCCGAGTACCCCGTCTACGGCCTGCAGGCACGTGGCTTCAAGCCGGGTGAGCCGCTCGCGGAGAGCATGGCGGCGATGGCCGCGGACTACATCGAGCAGATGCGTTCGGTGCAGCCGCACGGTCCGTACCACCTGCTGGGCTGGTCGTTGGGGGCGCTGACCGCGCAGGAGGTCGCCACCCAGCTCCAGGAGCAGGGCGAGGAGATCGGCCTGCTGGTCAACCTCGACCAGGTGCCCTTCGAGGAATCCTTGGGCGACGGCCGGCCGGAGTACACCGAGCAGATCGTCTTCCGGGCCCTGCTCCAGGTCGCCGGGCTGGACGTGGATTCCGTCGGGGACGACGTCGTACTCGAGTACGCCCAGGTCATGGAGATGGTGAGCAGCCGGGACAGTGCGCTCGGAAACCTCGAGCCGCATCACATCGACGCGTTCGCCAAGGTCATGGAGAACAACTACCGGATCGTGTCGGACCACCGGCCCAAGGAGCTCAAGGGAGACATGATGGTCATCGTGTCGCTCTATCAGCACGGCGACGAGGCGGTGCCCCGCATGGTCGACCTCTGGCGGCCGCACGTCACCGGCAGGATCGAGACGCACCCGATGACCGCCTCGCACCACGACCTGATGTCACCCGGCACCGCGGCGGAGATCGGCCGCCTGGTCTACGACAAGCTCAGGTCGCTCGACTGACCCTCCGGGGGCCTGTCCGCCCGGCGCGGGCGGACAGGCCCCCGGACCCCGTGACAGCTTGCTGCCTCTTCTCTTGTGACGGCCCGCGGGCCGCCCTTTGGATGGGCGGGAGTGCACGAATCGACAGCCACCGCTGGACGGGGCGCATACCGGACCGTTCCGAGGATGCCCAAAGCGCGTGATCCGTCATCAACTTGGGAGTGAAGGCATGGAAACAGCGATCTCTGCGGAGGGGCTCCGCAAGAGGTACGCGGAGCATGACGTGCTGGCCGGCATCGACCTGACCGTGGCGACGGGTGAAGTGCTGGGTCTGCTCGGCCCGAACGGCGCGGGCAAGACCACCATCGTCCGCATCCTCGCCACGCTGCTGCCCTTCGACAGTGGCAAGGTCACGATCGCCGGGTTCGATCTCTCCAAGGACAAGCGTGAGATCCGCCGCCGCATCGGCCTGACCGGGCAGTACGCGGCCGTCGACGCCATACTCACCGGGCGGGAGAACCTCCGGCTGATCGGTGTGCTCCTCGGGCTGGGACGGCGCAAGGCACACCTCCGTGCCGACGAACTGCTGGAGCAGTTCGATCTGACGGCTGCCGCGGACCGACCGGCCAAGTCCTACTCCGGTGGTATGCGGCGCCGGCTCGACCTCGCCGCCAGCCTGGTCACCACGCCCACCGTCCTCTTCCTCGACGAGCCGACCACCGGCCTGGACGTCACCAGCAGGCTGCTGCTGTGGCGCATGGTCCGGGAGCAGGTGGCGAACGGCGTGTCCGTGCTGCTGACCACGCAGTATCTGGAGGAGGCCGACCAGTTGGCGGACCGCATCGTGGTTCTCGACAAGGGCGGGCTCATCGCCGAGGGCAGTCCGGAGGAGCTGAAGCGCAAGGTCGGCGGCGAGCGTCTGGAGGTGTCCGTGGCCACCGAGGCGGAGCTGCCGGCCGTGATCCGGGCCATCGGCAGCGCGTCGGCCGAGGCTCCGTCGGTGGACGAGAAGGCGAAGCTCGTCTCGATTCCGCTGGTCGGCGGCATGAACACCCTCGCCTCGATCACCGCCGAGCTCAAGGCGGCGGCAGTGGAGCCGGTGGACTTCGCCATCCGCCGCTCCTCCATGGACGACGTCTTCCTGGCACTCACCGGCCAGACGGTGTCGGCCGAGGGCAACACGGCGGCGGACCGCCGGACCGCCGGGCGGCAGACACCACAGGGAGAAGCGGCATGACCGAGACCATCACCAACTCCTGCGCACTCATCGGCCGGCACATCCGGCACCTGACGCGCACACCGGAGCAGTTGCTGAGCATCACCCTGATGCCGGTGGTCTTCGTCCTGGTCTTCGGATACCTCTTCGGCAGCGCCATGAAGGTACCGGGCGACCAGTCGTACCAGGACTACATCATGGCCGGAATCTTCGTCCAGGTCGTGCTGGGCAACATGACGCTGAGCTCGCTGGGCGTCATCAGCGACCTCGACAACGGGCTGATGGACCGCTTCCGTTCACTGCCGATGTCCCGTTCCGCCGTGCTGATCGGCCGGACCACCCACGACCTGATCCTGACGGTCTGGTGCTTCATCCTGATGTCGGGCATCGGCTATCTCATCGGCTGGCGGGTGCACGAGGGCGTCTGGTCGATGCTCGGCGGCTTCGGCCTCATGCTCCTGCTGGGCTTCGCCACCTCCTGGGCCGGTGCGCTGCTGGGTCTCACCCTGCGCAGCGCCGAGGCGGTGAACGCCCTCGGCGCGGTCATCGTGATGCCCTTGTCGTTCCTGTCCAACGCCTTCATCCCGCTCGACGGACTGCCCGGCTGGATGCGGGCCATCGCCGAGTGGAATCCGGTGAGCCCCGTCGTGCTGGCATGCCGGAAGCTGTTCGGCAACGCCACTCCGGATACGGCCGGCCACGCGTTCCCCATGCAGTACCCGATACCGATGGCGGTGATTCTCTCGGTCGCCATGCTGGCGGTCGTCGTTCCCCTGACCATCCGGGCCTACGAAAGGGCCGCCACCAAGCAGTGACTTCACGCTCCGGCGCGAACCGGGCCGCTCCCACTCGGGGGCGGCCCGGTTCTTTGTTGTCATCCGACGCCAGGGAAACCACGGCGCGAAGGGATTGGCGGCAGCTTGCTGCAGAAAGGCTGGAAACAGTCGTCCGGGCCGTACAGAATCCGATTCCGACTCGACCCGACAATCAGATGCGGTGAGTAATGAACAAGAACGTCGGAAGACCACAGGGGTCTCGGCTGGGGTCACTCACAGGGGTGCGGTTCCCGGCCATATTCCTGGTGTTCCTGAACCATATCCACATCGGGATCGCCTTCTCCTCGCAGAGCGCCTCCAACACCTACTACAAATACTTCGGGTGGATCGGGCAGGCCGGACTGTCGCTCTTCTTCCTCATCAGCGGCTTCCTTCTGGTCTGGACCGCACGGGAGAAGGAGTCGCCGCTGCTCTTCTGGCGACGGAGAATCATCAGAATCGCCCCCCTGCACTGGGTGACATTCGGTTTGTCGATGGTCATCTTCGCTTCCCCGATCGTCACCGACACGGCGGCCGTCCTCAACTTCCTGATGCTCTCGTCGTGGTCCTCCGACCCGGAGATCTTCGGCAGCATGAACGCGCCGAGCTGGTCCCTGACCCTCCTGATGTTCTTCTACCTGGCATTCCCCGCCCTGCACTGGGCGGTGAAGCGGATCCCCACCAAGTACCTGTGGTGGTGCGCCGCCGCGGTCGTGGCCGTGATCGTGTCGGTCACGATCGTGGTGCGGGCCGTGGTCCCGGTCGACCCGCTGATCGTGCCGCAGGCGCCGGCTTCCTCCGTCAAGGCCTTCTACTACATTCAGATCTTCCCGGTCACCCGGATTCTCGAATTCGTGCTGGGAATCCTGATGGCCCGGATCGTGCTGTCCGGCCAGTGGATCAGGATTGCCCGTCCGCTGCCTCTCGCGGGACTGCTCGTGGTCGGCTTTCTCGTGGCTTACCAACTGCCGCGGGAGTACCGTCTCGTCGCCGCGATGATCATTCCGGTGGCACTCTTCGTCGCGGGCCTCGGCGCCGCGGACATCGAGGGCCGGAAGTCCGTCCTCGCGAGCCGTCCCCTCCAGTGGCTGGGAGACATCAGCTTCGCCTTCTTCCTCATCCACTGGCCCGTGATCATGTTCTTCCTCGAGGTCTTCGGGGAGACGCGCACGAACTCCGTCCCGGAGTTCATCGGGCTCGCGGCGCTCGACTTCACGGTGAGCGTCATCCTTGCCTGGCTGCTCACCATCGGCCTGGAGCGCCCGCTCGTCCGTCTGCTGTCGAAGCCACGCGGCGGAAAGAAGGCCGATGCCCAGCCGCAGACCTCCGGCTCCCCGGTGAGCTCCCCCTCGGCGGACCCGGCCCCGGTCGGTTCCTCCACGTCCGCGGTCAACTGAGCTGCCCCGCATCCATGGTGGGCTCACCGAGCCCCACCCGTAGGCAGGGGCAGCGCTCCGGCTACTGAGGCGCCTGTTTGACGACCATCCCGGTCGTCAGGCAGGCGCCTCAGTAGTGTCCGGCCACCCGTGCAGTCATCCGTCCGTCTCCAGCCGGGTCCGCGTCGACAACGACGAAGCCGGGGCGGTGGCTCATCGCCACCGCCCCGGCTCCTTCAGGTCGTCCGCGTCAGAATCCCCACTCCTCCGACAGCAGGTCCAGGTCCTTCTGGCTGAGGTTCACCAGCGGGAGGTCGGAGGGGGTGAACCCGCCGGCGTCGGGTGCCTCCGCGTGCGTGACGAGTGCGCCGAGCGCCCGGAACCAGTTCTCGGCGAGTTCACGGACGTCGTCCTCCGTGAACAGCTCCCGCGGCCAGGACCAGGTGGCCATGAGCCGCGGCCCGTCGGGCTGGTCCTGCGTGACCGCGTTCAGCTCCAGGGCGTGGCCGAACGGCATGGCCGGGTCGTGTCCGTCGCCCAGGTCGACGTCCGACCGTACGGCCCAGTCCGCCACAGCGCCGCCCTGGGCGCCGTCGGTCATGTCGATGCGCCCCAGGTAGTTGAAGCTGATCTGCGGCGACGGCAGGGCCGACAGGGTGGCCGAGGTGTCCGCGCGGAGGTGCCGCAACAGCCCGTAGCCGATGCCGTTGTCCGGAATCGCGCGCAGCTGCTCCTTGATCTCCTTCAGGGCCCGGCCCAGCGCGGGGCCGCCCGACCAGGCCTCGGGCCACTCGCTGTCATGGAGCCGCGGGTCCAGCCGTACCGGGTACATGCTGGTGAACCAGCCCACGGTCCGGGAGATGTCGAACCCGTCCGCGATCTCCTCACGCCCGTGCCCCTCCAGGTCGAGCACCACGGAGCCGGCTCCGGCGGTGCGCTCACGCCGCCAGTCGGCGACCGCGAGGGTGAAGGCCGTCAGGAGCACGTCGTTGATGCCCGCGTGGTAGATGGCCGGCAGCCGGGTCAGCAGCGGCTCGGTCTGCTCGGCGGACAGGGTGAGCGTGAGCCGGCTCGAGGCCGCGGCGGTGTCCCGTGCGGGGTCCAGCGCGCGGGCTCCCAGCGGCGGTTCGGGCGCACCCAGCATCTCGGTCCACAGCGGGAGTTCCGCCGTCCGACGCGGCTCCTGGGACTCCTCGGCCAAGTACCGGGCCCAGCTCCGGAAGGAGGTGCCCACCGAACCCAGCTCGGCCGCACGCCCCTCGGCTGCCGCCCGGTACAGCTCGGACAGCTCCGGGAGCATGATGCGCCAGGAGATGCCGTCGACCACCAGGTGATGGACGGCGAGGAGCAGTTGTCCGGGAGCGTCGGGGCCCGCGTCGAACCACACGGCCTGCAGCATCACCCCGACCGCCGGGTCCAGCCGCCGCTGGGCGGCCCGGGCCTCCTCGGCGATGTCGGCACCGAACGCGTCGGTCCAGCGGAAGATCTCCTCCGCCCGGATGCTGCCGGGCAGCCGTACCTCCAGCTCCCAGTCACCACCGGCCGGCCGGGCCATGCGGGCACGCAGTACGTCGTGCCGGTCCAGCAGCGCTCCCAGCGCGCCGGCCAGTGCCTCGGCGTCGCATCCGGGCGGAGTCTGTACCAGCATGGCCTGGTGGAAGCCGTCGACCGGTCCGCCGAGCTCCCGCAGCCAGTGCATGATCGGGGTCAGCGGGACCGGGCCGAGGCCCGCTTCCCGCGGTTCCTGCGCCGACCCGGCGACCTCCTCGGCGACCTCCGCGAGCGCGGCGGGCGTCTGGTGGTCGAAGATGTCCCGCGTGCGGAGCAGCAGTCCGGCCCGGTGGGCGCGACTGACCAGCTGGATCGAGATGATGCTGTCGCCGCCCAGCTCGAAGAAGTTGTCGTCGATGCCGACACGTTCGAGGCCCAACAGCTCGGCGAAGAGAGCACAGAGCGCACGTTCCCGGGCGTTGCGGGCGTCACGGCCGGTGGCCTGCTCACCGAAGTCCGGTGCGGGCAGGGCCTTGCGGTCCAGCTTGCCGTTCGCAGTCAGCGGCAGTGCGTCGAGGGTCACGAACGCGGCCGGGACCATGTACTCCGGCAGCCGGTCCACCAGGTACCGGCGCAATGCCTCCTGGTCGATGCCCTCGTCCGCCGGCACGACGTACGCCACCAGTCGCTTGACGCCCGGCCGGTCCTGACGGACGACGACGGCGCTGTGGGCGACGGAGTCGTGACCGGCGAGTGCCGCCTCGATCTCGCCGAGTTCGATACGGAAGCCGCGCAGCTTGACTTGGTTGTCCGCCCGCCCGAGGAACTGGATCTGTCCGTCCGCGGTCCAGCGGGCCACGTCGCCGGTGCGGTACATCCGCTCCCCCGGCAGGCCGTGCGGGGAGGCCACGAAGCGATCGGCGGTCAGTCCCGGCCGGTTGAGGTAACCCCGGGCCAGACCGGTGCCCGCGATGTACAACTCGCCCGGCACGCCGGGCGGCACCAACCGCAGGTCACGGTCGAGGAGATGAATCCGCATGGAGTCCAGTGGCCGGCCGATCGGGACCGACGACGGAAGCTCCGTGTCCGGCCCGATCCTGAAGCAGGCGGCGAAAGTGGTGGTCTCGGTCGGACCGTAGCCGTCCACCACGACCAGCCCCGGGCACACCTCACGCACGCGGCGCACCGCGTCGGCCAGGACGACGTCGCCGCCGGTCCACACCTCGCACACACCGTTGAGGCAGCCGGGGTCGTCCTCGGCGAAGAGGTGGAACAGTGCGGCGGTCAGCCAGATCGCGGACACGCCATGGCGTGCGATGACATCGCGCAGCAGTGCGGCCGACAGGTCGCCGGGCGGGGCGATCACGGCCCGGCCCCCGGCCAGCAGCGGTACCCACACCTCGTAGGTGGAGGCGTCGAACGCCTGCGGCGAGTGCACCAGCACCGCCTCGTGGCCCGTGGCGTAGCGGCCGTCGCCGGCCAGGGCGACGACGTCCCCGTGCGTGACCAGTACGCCCTTCGGCTTGCCGGTCGACCCGGAGGTGTACATCACATACGCGCCGGAGTCCGGGGTCAGGGCACCACCACGCTCGGCATCGGTGAGGTCACCGCCGGGCAGCGCGGCCAGTTCCGCCGCCAGGCCCGGCTCGTCCCACACCAGCATCCGCCCGTCGTCCGCCATCAGCGGTTCCAACGTGCCGGACTGCTCCGCCGTGGTCAGCAGCAGCCGGGGCCGCGCGTCCCGCAGCATGTGGGTGATGCGGTCGGCCGGGTACCCCGGATCGACCGGAAGATACCCGGCCCCGGCCTTCAGCACCGCGAGCAGTGCCACGATCATGTGCTCGGAGCGCGGCAGCGCCAGCACCACCAACTGCTCCGGCTCCACTCCCCGCGCGATCAGATGTCGCGCCAGCCGGTTCGACCGCGCATTGAGCTCCGCGTACGTGAGCGAGTCGGACTCCGACGCCACGGCGACCGCGTCGGGAGTGCGGGCCACCTGGGCCTCGAACAGCTCCGGCAGCGTCGCGGCGGAGGGCACGTACCCGGTCGGGTTCCACTCCGTCAGGATGCGCTCGCGCTCACCCGGCGCCAGCAGGTCGAACCGCGCCGGCACCAGGTCCGGTTCGGCGGCCACCGCCGTCAGCAGCCGCTCCAGCCGCCCGGCCAACTGCTCGACCGTGGAACGGTCGAAGAGGTCGGTGGCGAATTCGAGGCCGCCCTCGATGCCGGCGGGCGAGCCGTCGGCGGAGAAGACCTCACCGAGCTGGAAGGACAGGTCGAACTTCGCGGTGTCGATGTCGACCGGCAGCGGAGCCGCCGACACGTCACCCAACCGCATCGTGGGGGCCGAGGTGTTCTGCATCGACAGCATGATCTGGAAGAGCGGGTGCCGGGCCAGTGAACGAACGGGGTTCAGGTCGTCGACCAGCCGCTCGAACGGCACGTCCTGGTGGGCGTACGCGGCCAGGTCCGTGTCCCGGACGCGCTCGACGAGCTCACGGAAGGTTGGGTTGCCGGTGAGGTCGGTGCGCAGGACGAGGGTGTTGACGAAGAAGCCGACGAGATCGTCGAGTGCTTCGTCGGTGCGTCCCGCGATGGCGCTGCCGATCGGCACGTCCTCCACGCCGCCGAGCTTGCCCAGCAGTGCCGCGATCGCGGCCTGCATCACCATGAAGACGGTGGCACCCGACTCACGGGCGACGTCGGCCAGGTTCCGATGCAGCTCGGGGCCGAAGCGGAGCGGCACGGTCTCGCCGTGGTAGCTCATCCGGGCGGGCCGGGGGCGGTCGACGGGGAGCGGCAGCTCCTCGGGCAGGTCGGCGAGCGCCGAGCGCCAGAAGTCGAGCTGGGCGGCGATGGGACTGTCCGGGTCGTTCTCGTCGCCGAGTACGTCGCGCTGCCAGAGGGTGTAGTCGGCGTACTGGACCGGCAGCGGCTGCCAGTCCGGGGCCGAGCCGGTGCTGCGCGCGGCGTACGCGGTGGACAGGTCCCGGGACAGCGGTGCGTTGGACCAGCCGTCGCTGGCGATGTGGTGGACGACGAGCAACAGGACGGAGTCGGTGGGGCTCAGCACGAACAACTGGGCGCGCAGCGGCGGTTCGACCGACAGGTCGTAGTCGGCCGAAGCGGCGCGTGAGAGCGCCACGTCGAGGTCACTCGCGTCGACGGCGGTGACGGTCAGCTCCGGAACGGCCTGCTCGGGGGCGAGGATCAGCTGCCGGGGCTGCCCGTCGATGTCGGGGAAGACGGTCCGCAGACTCTCGTGCCGGGCCACGACATCGGCCAGCGCCGCACGCAGCGCCCCCTTGTCCACCGCACCGGACAGCCGGAGAGAAAGGCCGGTGTTGTAGTTTCCGCCGGCGTCCTCCATTCGGTTGATGAACCACAGCCGCTGCTGCGCGGGCGACAGCGGGATGTGCTCCGGCCGCTCCTGCGCGGTCAGCGCCGACCGGGCACCAGAGGCACCGGTGAGTCGCGATGCCAGCGCCGAGACGGTAGGGGCCTCGAAGACGGTGCGGACGTCGACCTCTACGTCGAGTTCGGTGCGGATGCGGCTGATGAGGCGGGTGGCGAGGAGGGAGTGGCCGCCGAGGTTGAAGAAGCTGTCGTCGATGCCGATGGTGTCGAGGCCGAGGACGTCGGCGAAGAGGGTGCAGAGCAGTTCTTCGCGTGCGTTGCGGGGTGCGCGGCTGTTTGCCTGTGCGGTGAAGTCGGGGGCGGGCAGGGCCTTGCGGTCGAGCTTGCCGTTGGCGGTCAGCGGCAGCGTGTCCAGGGTGACGAAGGCGGACGGGACCATGTACTCGGGCAGGACACCGGCGACGTGGGTGCGCAGGGTGTCGGTTTCGAGGCTGTCACCGGCCGGGACGGTGTAAGCGACGAGGCGGTCGTCGCGGACGATGACGGTGGCCTGGGCGACCGTGTCGTGCGACGTCAGCGTGTGCTCGATCTCGCCGAGTTCGATGCGGAAGCCACGGAGCTTGACCTGGTCATCCGCGCGGCCCTGGTATTCGAGCACCCCGTCCGCAGTCCAGCGGGCGATGTCGCCGGTGCGGTACATCCGCTCACCGGTGGTGCTGTAGGGGTCGGCGGTGAAGCGCTCGGCGGTCAGGCCGGGGCGGCCGGTGTAGCCGTGGGCGAGCTGGATGCCCGCGAGGTACAACTCGCCGGGGACGCCGATGGGTGCGGGGCGCAGGGCGGCGTCCAGGACGTAGGTGCGGGTGTTCCAGATGGGCCGGCCGATCGGCACCGACGCGCTGTGCGTGCCGGGGGTGCAGGCGTGTGCGGTGACATCGACGGAGGCTTCGGTGGGCCCGTAGAGGTTGTGCAGCTCCACACCGGGAAGCAGCTGGTGGAAGCGGGTCACCGCATCGGCGGGCAGGGCCTCGCCCGAGCAGATCACCCGGCGCAGCCCGGTGCAGTGACCGGCGGCGGGGTCGGCGAGGAACGCCTGCAGCATCGACGGCACGAAGTGGACGGTGGTGATGCCCTCGTCCTGGATCAGGCGTGCCATGTAGGCGGGGTCCTTGTGCCCCTCCGGACGCGCCAGCACCAGCGTGGCGCCGGTGCGCAGGGCCCAGAAGAACTCCCATACCGAGACATCGAAACCGGACGGGGTCTTCTGCAACACCCGGTCGCTCGCGTCGAGCCCGTAGGTGTCCTGCATCCACTCCAGCCGGTTGTGAATGCCCTCGTGTCCGACGACGACACCCTTCGGGCGCCCGGTCGAGCCGGACGTGAAGATGACATACGCCGCCGCGTTCTCCGGCAGGACAAGCTCGGGGGCGGTGTCGGGCCGGTCGGCGGCGATGCCGTCCGCGGTGTCGAGCAGCAGGGTCGGCACGCCCGTCTTCGGCAGAGCCGGGGCCACCTCGACGGTCGTCAGCAGCAACGCAGGCCTGGCGTCCTCGAGAATCCAGCCGATGCGCTCGGCCGGGTAGTCCGGGTCGACCGGCACATACGCCGCACCCGCCTTCACCACCGCGTACAGCGCGACCATCAGCTCCAGCGACCGAGGTGCGGCCACGGCGACGAAGTCACCGCCTGCCACCCCCCGCGCCACCAGCTCATGCGCCAGCCGGTTCGCCCGCGCATCCAGCTCCGCGTACGTCAGTGACTCGCCGTCGAACACCACAGCCGTGGCATCCGGCGTCCGCGCCACCTGTGCCTCGAACACCCCCGGCAGTGTGCCCGCCGCGACCTCACGACCCGTCGCGTTCCACTCCTCCACGACCAGCCCACGCTCAGCAGCGGACTGCACCTCCACCGCACCGATCGACACACCGGGGTCGGCCGCGACCGCCTCCAGCAGTCGCACCAGCCCCTCGGCCAACCGCCGTGCCGAACCCTCATCGAACAGGTCCCGCGCGAACTCCAGACGACCCGCAATACCCACGGCCGAACCGTCCGGCGCGTTCTCCTCGACCAGGCGGAAGAACAGGTCGAACCTGGCGCTCCCGGTGTCCATCAGCTCGGAGTCCGCGTCCAGCCCGGCCAACTCCAGCCGGGACGTGTCGCCGCTCTGTACGTCGAGGGCGGTCTGGAACAGGGGGTGGCGGGCCAGCGAACGGGTGGGGTTGAGTGCTTCCACGAGGCGCTCGAACGACAGGTCCTGGTGCGCGTAGGCCGCGAGGTCCGTCTCCCGGACCCGGCCCAGCAGCTCCCGGAACGTCGGGTCCCCCGACGTGTCCGTACGCAGCACCAGCGTATTGACGAAGAACCCGACCAGATCGTCCAGCGCCGCGTCCGTACGACCCGCGATCAGTGAACCGACGGGGATGTCCGTGCCCGCCCCGTAACGGGTGAGGAGCGCGGCCACGCCTGCCTGCGCGAGCATGAACATGCTGGCGCCGTTCTCGGCGGCCAGTGCCCTGAGCTTTTCGTGTGTGTCCGGGGAGAGCCGGAACGTGACGCGTCCGCCCTCGTACGTCGCCGTGGCCGGCCGCTGCCGGTCGGTGGGCAGGGGGATCTCCTCGGGGAGCCCGGCGAGCGTTTCGCTCCAGTAACGCAGTTGTCCGGCGAGCTCGCTGTCCCGGTCGCCGGCGTCGCCCAGCACGTCACGCTGCCAGAGCACGTAGTCGGCGTACTGGACCGGCAGCGGCTGCCACGTCGGCGTCTCACCCGCGCAGCGGGCGGCGTAGGCGGTGGACAGGTCGCGGGTGAAGGGGGTGACCGACCAGCCGTCGCACGCGATGTGGTGGACGACCAGTTGGAGGACGTGCTCGTCCTCGGCGAGGGCCAGCAGCCGGGCGCGAACGGGGATCTCGGTGCCGAGGTCGAAGCCGTGCCGCGCCGTTTCCGCGAGGGCGGTGGGCAGTGTGGCCGGGGTGACCGGCTCCACGGGCAGGGCCACGGTCGCGGCGCCGGGTGCGAGGATCAGCTGGCGTGCCTCGCCGGCGAACTCGGGGTAGACCGTGCGCAGGCTCTCGTGCCGGGCCACCACGTCGTTGAGGGCCGCGTGCAGCGCCGGGACGTCCGGGCGGCCGTGCAGGCGGATGGCCACGGCCTCGTTGTAGACCGCGTCCTGGCGGCCGAGCTGGTTGAGGAACCACAGCCGGTTCTGGGCGGCCGACAGGGGAATGATCTCAGGGCGGGCAGCGGCGGTGAGCGGCCGCCGGGCTCCCCGGGCCCCGCCGAGCTGCTCGGCGACGCCGGCCACGGTGGGGGCCTCGAAGACACGGCGGAGGGGGAGTTCGGCCTGGAAGAGGGCGCGCACCCGGCTGACGATCTTGGTGATCTGGAGGGAGCGCCCGCCGAGCAGGAAGAAGTTGTCGTCGACGCCGATGTCGTCGACGCCGAGCACCTCGGCGGCGATCCGGCAGAGGGCTTCCTCCTGCGGGGTGCGCGGGCGGTCCGGGGCGGCAACGGCGGCGGAGGCCGGGGCGTTCGCGTCGGCGGAGTTCGCGGCGACCGCCCGCCGGTGGGTGTCGCGTGCCGCTTCGGGGGCGGTGAGGTCCTCGACGCGCCGGTCCGGGCCCGCCGTGGCCAGCTGCCGCAGGAACTCCAGGAAGCCGTCCTGGTACGTGGTGAGTTCGTCCTCGCCGTACAGCTCGGCGTTGGCGTCGCAGTCGATCTGCAGCCCGGGCTCGGCCGTGCGGTCGTAGATGAGGAACGACAGGTCGTCGACCGGGCCCGTGGCCAGGGTGCGGGGGCGGGAGCGGTGCTCGCCGAACGACAGCTTGTGGTCGAAGAGCATGAGGTTGACGTGCGGGCCGGTCAGCCGGCGCTCGTCGGCGAGCATGCCGAGGTCCTGGCGGATGTCCTCGTAGGGGTAGCGCTGGTGGCGGGTGGCTCCGCGCAGTTCGCCCGAGACCTGGGCCATCAGTTCGGCGACGGTCAAGCCGGGGGTGAAGGTGATCCGCAGCGGCAGCACGTTGGAGACCATGGACGGCACGCTGAGGGCCGTACGGCCGAGCCGGTTGGACACCGGGAGGCCGAGGATCACCTCGTCCTCGCCGGTCAGCCGCTGGAGGTAGGCCGCGACCGCGCCGAACAGCACCGGGGGCCAGGAGACGCCGGCCGCGCGGCCGAGGTCGCGCAGCTCGTCGGTGTCCTGCTGGGGCAGGTGCGCGGTGCGGTGGATGAGCCTCTCCACGGTGCCCGGGCGGCGCCCGGACAGCCCGGCCGGTTCGGGCGCGTCGGCCATGTGCTCCGACCAGTACGCCCGGTCCTTCGCGCCGCGCTCGGAGCCCTTGTACGCGGTGTGTTCGGCGATCAGGTCGGCGAGCGGTGCGAAGGGGTTGTCGCCGACGGGCCGGCCCTCGGCGAGTGCCGAGTAGATCTCCGGTACGCGCTGTGCGATGACGACGACGGTGTACCCGTCGGCCAGCAGGTGGTGGTAGCGGTAGAACCAGAAGTGGCGTTCGTCGGCGACCTTGAGCAGGGCGAACCGGAACAGGGGGTCGCGCATCGGGTCGACCGGGCGGTCGAGTTCGGCGGCCATCCAGGCGCGGGCCGCGGCCCGGGGGTCGCTCTCGCCGGTGAAGTCCAGCCGGTCCGGCGACCAGGCGAAGTCCGCCGCGGGCAGGACCCGCTGGACGGGCTCGCCGTCGACGAGCTCGAAGCGGACGCGCAGGGTGTCGGCTTCCTCGACGACGCGGCGCAGGGCCCGCTCCAGCAGTTCCACGTCCACGGGGCCGTCGATGTCGAGGTACTCACCGAGGTGGAAGATGGTGTTCTGCGGGTTCATCTGCTGTGCGTACCAGATGCCGGCCTGGGCGGCGGTCAGCGGCAGCGGGACGCCCTGGTGTTCGGACACGACTAATTACCTCCAGCGGAGTCGGTGCCGCCCCGGAGTGTCCAAGGGCGCTCGTGAATACCTGCTGCCTCGTCGTCGGCGGACGGGCTCAGCCCTTGCCGCCGCCGACGAACGAAATGAACTGCGCCGCCACGGAGTTGCGGTAGAAGTCCTGGGTGGCGACGCGGGGCAGTCCGCGGTCGCGCATCTCCCGCAGGAGCCGGATGACCAGCAGGGAGTTCCCGCCGAGTTCGAAGAAGTTGTCGCCGGGCCCGACGTCGGTGCCCAGTACCTGGCTCCACAGGGCGAGGATGTCGGCGGCGAGCGGGTCCTCGGCGGCGGGGGGCTGTGCGGCGTCGGCGGGCCGGGTTGCGGGGGCGGGGGTCTCCCGGGTGGTGGTGGGTTCGGGGAGCGCGGCGGTGTCGACCTTGCCGTTGATGGTCAGCGGGATGGCCGCGACCGGGGTGAGGGTCGCGGGCATCATGTAGTCCGGCAGCACACCGCTGGCGTGGGCGAGCAGGTCGGCCGTCGCGGTCCCCGCCCCGCTCAGCGCGACGTACGCGTCGATGCGGGCCGTGGCGGTGTCGCCCGGTGTCTCCTGGCGGAGCACGACGGCCGCGCCGGTGACGTCCGGGTGGCTGAGCAGGACGTTGCGGATCTCGTCGAGTTCGATGCGGTGGCCGCGGACCTTGACCTGGTTGTCCAGGCGGCCGAGGTGGTCGAGCCGGCCGTCGGGGCGCAGCCGGCCGCGGTCGCCGCTGCGGTAGACGCGGCCGCCGCCGTAGGGGTCCTCGATGAACCGCTCGGACGTCAGCTCCGGCTGGTGCAGATAGCCCTGTGCCACGCCGGCGCCGCCGACGTAGATCTCGCCGGGGGCGCCGGGCGGCAGCACCCGGCCCCGGGGGTCGCGGACCGACACGGACCAGCCGGGCATGGCACGGCCCACGGACCGGCCCTTGACGGCGACGTCGGCGGGGGTCACGGTCTGCTCGGTGACGTGCACGGTGGTCTCGGTGATGCCGAACATGTTGGACAGGCGGACGCGCGTGTGGGAGTGCCGGGCGAACCACGGGGTCAGCATGCCGACGTCCAGCGGCTCGCCGCCGAAGACGACGAGGCGCAGGGCGAGGGGGGACCGCAGCCGGCCGTCGGCCTCGATGAGCTGCGCGAAGGCGGACGGGGTCTGGTTGAGGACGGTGACGCCCTGGTCGACGAGCAGCTCGTAGAAGAGTTCGGTGTCGCGGGTCACCCAGTAGGGCACCACGACGAGCCGGCCGCCGGTCAGCAGGCAGCCCCAGATTTCCCAGACGGAGAAGTCGAAGGCGCTGGAGTGGAAGAACGTCCACACGTCGGTGCCGCCCAGGGCGAAGTCCTCGTGGGTGGCGGCGATCAGTGCGGCGACGTTGCGGTGCGGGACCGCGACGCCCTTGGGGCGGCCGGTGGATCCCGAGGTGTAGATGACGTACGCGGCGGCCGCGCCGTTCTCGGTGAGCGGGGGCAGCTCGTCGGAGGTCCGCGCGGCGAGCGCGATCAGGTCGGCGGGTGCGGCGACACGGACGTCGTCGATCGCGGGGAAGGTGTCGGCGGAGCCGATGACGATCCGGGTGCCCGCGTTGCCGACGGTGTAGCGCAGCCGCTCCTCCGGGTAGCGGATGTCCATGGGCACGTACACGCAGCCCGCCTTGAGCACACCGAGGAGCGTCACGATGAGTTCGGCGGTGCGGTCCAGGGCCACGCCGATGAGGTCGCCGGGGGTGGCGCCGAGGACCCGCAGGCCCCGGGCGAGGCGGTCGGCGCGCTCGTCGAGCTGGGCGTAGCTGAGGGTGGTGTCGCCGTCGACGACGGCGACGGCGTCCGGCTGCCGGCGGGCGGTGTCCTCGAAGAGGCCGTGGATGGTGCGGTGCGAGGTGTCCGGGCCGACGGCGGGCGTCGCCCCCGATGCGACGATCTCCAGGGCGTCGGACCGGCTCATGAGGTCGATGTCGGCGAGGGTGCGGTCCTGGTCGGCGGTCAGCTGGTCGGCGACGTGGGCGACATGGGCCGCGAAGCCGCGGGCGATCTCGGGGGCGACGTCACCCTCGTCGTAGGCGAGGACACCGTCCGTCGTGCCGTCGGCGGCATGACGCCAGTGCAGGACGAGGGGCAGCGCGGGGGCGAGGAACGGCCGGTGGTCGGATCCCGGGTGCAGCTCGCCGAAGACCACGCCCACGGCCGGTACGGGGCCGGACGCGGTGGCCTCGGCGCCGTCGGTGGCGGCCCACTCGGCCACGTACGCCTCGGCGGTCAGCGTCTCGTCGGGGGTAACGGAGTGGACGAGGGGCCCGGTGTCGGCGCTCGCCGCGTCGAAGACGGCGACCGCCGTGCTCTCGCCCGCGGAACAGCGCGCGAGGACCAGGCCCACGGCCGCGAGCAGGGTCGCGTCGGACGGCTCCGGCTCCTTGAGCTCCACCGTCACCGTGCCGGCCAGGCCCGCGCGGGACGGGTCGCCGAGGCCCCACTCCGCCTCCGGGCGCGCACCGGCGGGGTACGCCGGCTGCGCGCCGCGGGCCGCGACGCGCGGCTCGGGGCCGGTGCCCTCCAGCAGGTGCGCGGCCAGTCGCCGCAGTTCCTCCTCGCCCAGGGCCGCCCGCCGGGCGACGAGCACGAGGTCGGCCTGCCCGTCGGTGTAGCGCAGCAGCACGGCACGGACCGGGGGGCCGGAGGGGGACAGCGGGCGCTGGGCCTCGGCTTCCCGGCGGGCCAGGGCGAGCGGGGTGTCGGAGGCGGCGGGCACGGGCTCGTGCCAGAGGTGGACGCCTGCCACGGTCGCCGGTGCGACCGGGCCGCGGGCCCGGACGGTCAGGCTGTGGCAGGACCTTGCCTGGGCGGCCGGCAGTCGGCCCGGGCCGACGGGGACGGCCACACGGTAACGGACGGCTGTCGCCATGTGCGCAACTCCTGCGGAACGAGGTGATCGAGGGCGTGGAATCGGGTGGAACGGCAAAGGAGCCGGCTCAGCGTGCGGTGAAACCGCCGTCGACCGTGATCGTGCTGCCGGTCACCTGGCGCGAGTCGTCGCCGGCCAGCCAGAGGGCGGCGCCCGCGATGTCTTCGGGCTCGATGAGCCTGTTCATCGGCTGCGCCTGGACGAAGATCTGCTCGTGCTCCTCGACGGCGACGTCGAGGGAGCGGGCGATCTCGGCGAGCATGCGGCCCTCGACGAGCGGATCGTCGCGGACGGAGCCGGGGCACAGGGCGTTGACGCGCACCCGGTGCGGCGCGTAGTCGAGTGCCGCCGCCTTGGTGAGGCCGATCAGGCCGTGCTTGGCCGCCACGTAGCCGGCGAAGTGGCGGTAGCCGACGAGGCCCGCGGTGGAGGCGACGTTGATGACGCTGCCTTCGTTGCGGGCGACCATGTGGGCGCTGACCGCCTTCGTCATGCGCCACGCGCCGGACAGATCGGTGTCAATCATCAGGTCCCACTCGTCGTCGGTGATCTCGTGGACCGCCTTGCCCGAAGGGGCCGCGATGCCGGCGCCGTTGACCAGTACCTGCACCGAGCCGAAACGGTCGAGGGCCTGCCCGATCGCCGCCTCGCACTCCGCGGACCGGCGCACGTCGGCGGTGACCGTGAGCACGGCGGCGCCGTGGGCGCGGCAGAGGTCCGCGGTGTGCTCCAGCTGGCCGCCGGACCCGAGGGGGTAGGGCACCCCGTCGAGGTCCTGCCCGATGTCCAGCAGGACGAGGTCGGCGCCCTCCTCGGCGAACCGGGTGGCGCAGGCCCGGCCGAGGCCGCGGGCCGCGCCCGTGATGACGGCGGTCTTGCCTTGCAGCTGCATGGTGCGGCCTCTCTCAGCCAAGGGTCCGGGTGACGGCCGCCAGCAGCGGCGCCGGGTCGTCGGCCAGGTACATGTGGCTGCCGGGGATCTCCACCAGCTCGAAGTCCGCGGCGGTCGCATCCCGCCACTCGCCGGCCTGCTCGCGGGTGACCAGCTCGTCGTCGGTGCCGCGCAGCGAGGTGACGGGGATGTGCAGCGGGTCCTTGGAGACGGGCTTGTAGTCCTCGTGCATCTCGACGTCTGCGCGCAGCAGCGGCAGCAGCAGCTCCCGCATGTCGGGGTCCTCCAGCGCCTCGTGCTTGTAGCCGGCGAACGACTCGACCTGGGCGAGGAAGCCGGCGTCGTCCAGGCCGGTGGCCCGGTCGCTGCGCCCGCTCCACGGGCCCGGCGATCCGCTGACGAAGAGGTGGCAGGGGCGGCCGGTGCCGGCCCCGTCGAGGTTGCGGGCGATCTCGTAGGCGAGCACGGCGCCGAGGCTGTGGCCGAACAGGGCGATGCGGCCGTAGCGTCCGGCGATGTCGGCGACCTGCTCGGCGAGTCGCTCGCCGGCCACCACGGCGTCCCGGAACGGCTCGTCGATGAAGAGTTCCTCGCGGCCGGGCAGTTGGAGCGGGACGACGGCCGGGCTACCGGCCGGCAGGTCCTTCAGGTCCTTCCAGGCCCGGTAGAACCCGGCACCGCCGCCCGCGAAGGGCAGGCAGATCAATGCGCAATCCGCCGGGGCCCCGGCGCCGTCGGCAAAGGGACCGGCAAAGGTATTGGTCGCCATCGTCAATGTCTTCCTTTTCCGGCGAAAGTACAGAAGGAGGCTGCGGGCAGACCTGGGCCCGACCCGTGCCATCCTGCGGTCGGCCGGTATTCCCGGCAATCGGCCCTGCAACAAGCTGCCATGGCCGACTTCTCCTCGTCACGGGCGTCATGGCAGCTTGCTGCAGCGGCACTTGAGCCGACCACGACGTGCCGGTCACCGTGTGGCAGACGATGCCCTCAGGCTTTGGTGCGGGGCCTCGGCCGACCGCAGGAATACCTGCCGGATAAACGCGCGACATGGCAGCTTGCTGCGGGCGCGCTTCAATCAGACCGAAGGATAGGTATGTCCCCAGCGCTTCCCGGCAGTGCGCCGGAAAGGCACCGTGTGGTGCTCACCGGATTCGGCGTGGTGTCCAGCATCGGTATCGGTGCCGCCGAATTCACCGAGAGCCTCAAGGCGGGCCGCAGTGGTGCGAAGCCCATCTCGATATTCGACGTCGAGGGCTTCGCGCACAGCAACGGCTGTGAGGTCTCCTCGTTCGATCCCGGGCAGTGGGTGCACAACACCCCCATTTCCTCTCTCGGCCGCGCGAGCCGCTTCGCGGTCGGCGCGGCCCGGATGGCCCTTCAGGACGCCGGGCTGGAGCCCGCGCAGCTCGCCGGCCGGCGGGGGCTGATCTCGCTGGGCACCACCGACGGCGAGTCCTACGAGCTCGACCAGCTGGTGGCCGTCGAACTCGCCGACGGGCCCGAGCGGATGGACCCCGAGGTCGTCCGCCGGGTGTCCCCGGTGCGCCTGTCGACGGCCATCGCCCAGGAGCTCGGGCTGACGAACGTGGAGGCGCAGACCATCGCAACGGCCTGCTCGGCGGGCAACTACGCGATCGGGTACGGCTTCGACGCGGTGAGCTCCGGCGAGGCGGAGTTCGCGCTGTGCGGCGGCGCCGACGCGATGTGCCGCAAGACCTTCACGGGCTTCTACCGGCTGGGCACCATCGCGCCGGAGTGCTGCCAGCCCTTCGACGTCAACCGCAAGGGCATCCTCACCGGCGAGGGCGCGGGCGTCCTGGTCCTGGAGCGCCTGGACTCGGCGCTGGCGCGCGGCGCCACGATCTACGCCGAGGTGCTCGGCTACGGGCTCAACTGCGATGCGTACCACCAGGTCGCCCCGAACGGCGCCAGCGTCGCGAGCTGCATGGACATCGCGCTGAAGAACGCCGGCGTGAAGCCCGAGGAGGTCGATCTGATCTCGGCGCACGGCACCGGCACCAAGGCCAACGACATCACCGAGGCGCGCGCCATCCGGGATATCTTCGGCACCGCCCCGCCGCGCACGATCTCGCTGAAGTCGATGCTCGGCCACACGATGGGGGCCGCGAGCGCGCTCGGCGCGATCGCCAGCGGGCTCGCCATCGCCCACGGCTTCATCCCGCCGACGATCAACCACACCGAGACCGACCCCGAGTGCGAGATCGACTGCGTGCCGAACCACGCGGTCGAGGCGGATCTGCGGGTCGTGCAGAACAACGGTCTGGCTTTCGGCGGCAACAACGCGATCGTCATCCTCGGCAAATACGAGGAGGGCCAGGAGAGCCGGGAGAACGCGGCATGAGTTTTCCGATCACCGGGGTCGGTGCGGTGGCGAGCATCGGGGACACCCCCGATGAGATCTTCGCCGGACTGTGCGCGGGCGTGAGCGGGCTCGCACCGCTGCGCGGTTTCGACCGGGAGAAGTTCAAGGCACAGCAGCTCTTCGAGATCGACGACCGGTCCGGTGAGGGCGACGAGCCCGGCCGGGCCACCCGCTTCCTCATCGAGGCCGTGCGGCAGGCAGCGGCGGACGCCGGTCTCGGCGAGGACCTCAGCGGCGTGCCGGTCCTGGTCGGCACGGGCCTGCGGGAGCTGCGGTCGCTGGAGCTGTGGTGGCGCGACGGCATCCCCTTCGACGCCGCGGACCTGGACTTCGGTCCCGCGCTGCGGGAGCGGTTCGGGGCGCTGGACGCCCATACGTTCGCCGGCGCCTGCTCGGCCTCGCTGTACGCGCTGGCCCTGGGCTGGGACCTGCTGGAGCAGGGCGAGGCGGACACGGTCATCGTGGCCGGCTGCGACGCGGTGACCGAGTCGATGTTCGGCCAGGCCGACCGGGTGCAGTTCGACCCGCCCCCCGCCGTGCGCCCGTTCGACCGGGAGCGGCAGGGCACCATCCTCGGCGAGGGGGCGGTCGCGGTCGTGCTGCGCCGGGAGGCGGCCCCGGGCCGCCCGGTGCGCGGCTGGCTGCGGTCGGTGGCCGTCAACTGCGACGCCGTGCATCCCACGGCGCCGGACCGGGAGGGCATCACGGCGTCCATCCGGCAGGCCCACGAGGCGGCGAAGGCCGCCCCGGGCGATATCGATCTGGTGCTGTTGCACGCCACCGGGACCCCCGTCAACGACCTCATGGAGGCCAAGGTGACCGCCGAGGTCTTCGCCGGGGCGCGGCCGGCCCTGACCGGCATCAAGTCGCAGACCGGCCACACGTCCGGTTCGGCCGGGCTGATGAGCCTGCTGGTGGCCCTGTCCGCCATCGCGTCCGGGCGGATACCGCCGATCGCCGGGCTGGCCGACCCGCTGCCGGAGGCGGCTGGGCTGCGACTGGTCACCGACACCCCGCTGGCCGAGCCGGTAGGGGTCGCCCAGGTCAACGCCTTCGGGTTCGGCGGCGTCAACGCCGTGGCGATCGTGGCGGGTGCGGCATGAGCGTCGCGATCACCGGTGTGGGGCTGCTGCTGCCCGGGCTCACCGACCCCCAGGGGCTGCTCGGGCCCGCCGTGTCCGGCGCGGACCCCGTCGACCCCGCCGCCCTGATCGGCAAGAAGGGGCTGCGCTACAAGGACCGGGCCACGCAGATCGGGCTGTGCCTGGCGTCGGCCGCGCTGGCCGACGCGGGGCTGCTGGACGACGGCGGGCTCACCGTGCCCGGCGAGCGGGTCGGCATCGTCGTCAGCACCAACCTCGGCAACGCCGACACGGTCTGCCGGGCGGTCGCGACCATCGCGAAGGAGGGCACCACCGGGCTCAGCCCGATGGACACCCCGAACGCCTCCAGCAACATCACCGCCTCGGAGGCCGCGATCCGCTTCGATCTGCGCGGCCCGAACCTGACGGTGTGCAACGGCGTCACCTCCGGTCTGGACGCGGTGCGCTGGGCGGCCCTGACCGTCCGGTCCGGGCGCGCCGACCACATGCTCGTCCTGGGCGTGGAGCCCGACAACGACGTGACGCGGGCGCTCGTGGGCGGACCCGTCGTGGACGGCGGCGCGGCCGTGGTCCTCGGCCGGACCGCCGAGAGCACCCGGGCCAAGGTCACGCTCGGTCCGGCGGTCCGGGGCGCCTCGCTCGCCGCCTGCGCGGACGAGCTCGCCCGCACGGCTCCCGGCGCCGCCGGGTGGCTCACCGACGACCCGGCGCTCGTACCGGTCGGCGCGGAGCACTTCGGCCTGCACGGCTGGGGCGAGTGCTCCGGCGCGCTGGGCGTCCTGCAGTGCGCGGCGGCCGCCGGCTGGGCCGCCACGGGCCGCACCGAGCCGGTGTACGCGCTGCTCGGCGGTGCCGGTGCGCCCTCCGCCGGACTCGCCCTCACCCCCTGCGGGCCGTCCTCATGAAACAGGTCGTGCTGCTGCACGGGCTCGGCAACAACGGTGCCATCTGGTCGCGCACCCACGAGCACTTCCCTGCCGATGTGCGGGTGCACGCCCCCGATCTGCCGTGGCGCAGCGACGGGATCGACGCCTGGCGCTTCGAGACCGACTCGGCGGGCCGGCTCGCGGAGATCCTGTCCGCCGTGCCCGGCGGGCCGGACCTGGTGGTCGCCCACTCGTTCACCGCGCTGCCCCTGCTGGAGCTGCTCGCCCGCCGTGCGCTGGCGGGCGAGCGGCCCGGGATGGCGGGGGTGGTCGTGGTGACGCCGTTCTACCGGCGTGACCCGGGCGACTTCCACTGGAACATGATCGCGCCACTGCTGGACAGCTTCCCCGAGACCATGTCGGAGGCCATCCGGCTGCAGGCCGGGGACCGGCCCGTGCAGCCGGACCTGCGGGCCGACATGGCACGCAGGCTCTGCGAGTGGATCGGCCCCTACGGGTGGCTGCGGTTCTTCGACGCCTATCTCAACTCGCCGCGGCTGCGGCTGGATCTCATCACCGTGCCCGCTCTGGTGATCGGCGCGGAGCAGGACGTCACCGCGCCCGTCGCCGAGGCCCGGCAGCTGGCCGCGGACCTGCCCGCGGGCGAGGCGCTGATCCTGCCCGAGGGCGGCCACTTCCCGATGCTCGACCGGCCGCGCGCCTTCGTCGAGGCGGTGCACGCGTTCCTCGACCGCGTACCGGCCCGGCTCAGCCCGGCCGCCTGAACACGAACAAGAAATCCCCAAGAGAACCGAACTGAAGGAGTCAGCGATGAGCCCGGTGCTCGATCCCGCTGTGGCGGCGCTGCTGGACAACCCGACCACGACCCGGCTGCGCCCCGTCTTCGAGGGCAACAACATCAGCTTCGCGATCGGCTTCAAGCACATCAACTACGTCGCGGAAGCGGCCGTCCTGAGCCACTTCCGCGCGGCGGGGCTGTCCGTCGGCTCGATGTACAAGCGCTTCGGCCTGGGCTTCGAGGTCGTGGAGCTGCGCTCCCGGCTCGGTGCGCTGCTGGACGTCGACGACGAGGTGGAGGCGGAGGTCACCCCGGCGACGAAGGACGGCGCCACCGAGTTCACCTTCAAGGTCGCGCAGTTCGTCGAGCGGGACGGGGAGCGTCTGAAGTGCGCCACGTCCACGGTGCGGGTGGCGCTGCGGATCGACGACCACATCGCCGCGTCCGAGGCGTACCCGGCGGGCCTGGAGCGGTTCGCCGTGCGCACCCTGGGCAGCGGGGACCGGCTGGAGCTGGCCGCGACCCCGAGCCCGTACGGCAGCCTGGTCGAGGGCCGCGGGACCGTCGGTTCGGACCCGGTGCTCGACGAGCTGATCGGTGAGGACAACGCGTTCGGCTGGCGCTGGCGGATGCCCTACTTCTACTGCCACTTCAACGACCGGGTGCAGATGTCGGGCTTCCTGCGGGTGATGGAGGAGGTCGAGGACCTCTTCCTCGCCTCCCGCGGCCTTGCCATCAAGGAGGTTCTGGACACCCGGAACTGGATCCCGGTCGTCACCCAGTCGGAGCTGCGGCTGCTCGACGAGACGCTGATGGAGGAGGAGCTCTACACCGTCTACACCATCGAGAACGTCTTCAAGAGCCTTCTCTACACCGCGCGGATGGACTGCTACGTCATCCGTGACGGCGAGCTGGTGCGGACCGTGACCGGCACCATCACCCACGGCTATCTCACCGAGCACGCCCCCAACGAGTGGTCGATGGCGACCTTCGACGAGGCGACGGTCTCCGCGCTGAGCACCCCGAAGCGGGTGGACGCATGAGTGCCGTGACCGCGTCCCGGCCGGTGATCTCGGCGTGGTCGGCCGTGTCCCCGTACGGCATCGGCGCGCAGGCCCTGGCCGAGGGGCTGCGGGAGGGGCGGGCCACGTCCGCGCCGGTGGACACCGAGCGCTGGCGGGTGCCGGCAGGTGACGCCCATTTGGTGCCGGGCTTCGAGGTCCGCGAGGTGCTGGGCAAGAAGGGCACCCGGTCCATGGACCGGGTGACCGGGCTCGCGGTGACCACCGTGGGCGCCCTGCTGGAGCAGCCGCAGGCCGACCGGGACCGGGAGACCGGGGACCGGGCCGCGCTGGTGCTGGGCACCACGACGGGCAGCGTCGCCAGCATGATGGACTTCACCCGCAGCTCCCTGGTGGGTGCGCGGCCGTTCGACGTCGACCCGGCGCAGATGCCCAACGCGGTGATGAACTGCGCGGCGGGCCAGTGCGCGATCTGGTACGGCATGCGCGGGCCCAACACCACCCTCGCGGGCGGCCGGACGGCCAGCCTGTCGGCGGTGAACTACGCGACGCGGCTGCTGTCGTCCGGGCGGGCCGAGTCGGTGCTGTGCGGTGCGGCGGAGGAGTTCTCCTCGGCCCGCTACTGGCTGGAGCGGCACAGCAGGGCGTCCGGTGGAGAGGATCCGGCGCTCGGCGAGGGCTGCGCGATGCTGCTGATCCAGCCCGCCGACGCGTGCAGCCCGGAGCGTCCCGCGCTCGCCGAGA
This sequence comes from Streptomyces syringium, assembly GCF_017876625.1. Taxonomy (NCBI): domain Bacteria; kingdom Bacillati; phylum Actinomycetota; class Actinomycetes; order Kitasatosporales; family Streptomycetaceae; genus Streptomyces; species Streptomyces syringium. The sequence continues at coordinate 6,004,571 of NZ_JAGIOH010000001.1, read as the reverse complement.
TCCTGGCGGTCGAGTCACGGGTGGCGTTCGGGGAGGATCTGCGGGCGACGCTGGAGGCCTGTGTACGGTCCGCGCTCGCCGCGTCCGGCGGCGCGGCCGAGGAGGTGTGGGCGGCCAGTCACAGCGAGGCCCCCGGCGTGGCCGGGGTGGTGGAGCGCGAGGTGCTGGCGTCGGTCGTGGGCGAGCGGGCGTTGGAGCGGGTGCCGGGCGTCGGCGCGCTGGGCGATGTCTCGGCCGCCTCCGGCGCGTTCCAGATCGCGATGCTGCTGGCCACCGCCGACGGTGACGCCGAGGCGGCCGGCCGGCTCGCGGTGGCCACCTCCGTCGACCGGGACGGCTCGCTGTCCTGCGCGGTGCTGCGGCTGGCGGCGTCATGACCGGGACCCTGACCCGGGAGTCCGGCATCAGCCCGGTGGCCGGCCGGGTGTCCGTCGTCTCCCCCCGGGGGGACGACGGGGACGCTGCGACCCGGTTCACCGTCTCCCCCGACGAGCCGGTGTTCGCCGGTCACTACCCGGACTTCCCGATCTTTCCCGGGGTGTGCGTGGTCGACTGCGCGCACCGCAGTGCGCTGGCCACGGCCCCGGAGCCGGTCGAGCTGGCGGCCGTGGAGTCGGCCCGGTTGACCGGGCCGGCCTTCCCCGGCGACGTCCTGGACTTCGCGCTGAAGTGGCGCCGGAAGGACGGCGACTGGCGGCTGTCGGCGACCGCCACCACCGCGCGCGGCGCCGCCGCGTCCGTCAGACTGCGCTACCGCGCCGCGGGCAGTGCCCCGCAATCACTGGACGCCGGCACTGATGCTCCGCCCGTGGCCACGCGGGCGGGCGGTGAGGCGGGGCTGCCCGAGGTGGCGAGCCTGCTGCCGCACCGGTATCCGATGCTGCTGGTCGACCGGATCACGGCCCTCGTACCGGGCGAGCGGATCACCGTGGTCAAGGCCGTCACGCACAACGAGCCCTGGTACGCGGACCTCACCCCCGGCCAGGACCTGGCCTACCCGGCGTCGCTGCTGGTCGAGTCCTGGGGCCAGTCCGCCGGGCTGCTCGCCTCGGCGGCGGCACCGGACGCCCGCAGCCAGGTGATGCTGTTCGGCTCCGTGTCGCAGGCGGTCTTCCACCGCCCCGTACTCCCCGGCGACGTGGTCGAACACCGCATCACGCTGTCCCGGTCGCTCGGCGACTCGGTGATCTTCGAGGGCGAGAGCCGTAGCGAGGCGGGCCCGGTGATGTCCGTCGGGCAGATGGTGATGGCCTTCCGCCCCGGCGATCACCTACGGCCTGCCTGACCCGGCGACGAGCGAACTCCCGGTCGAGAAGGAAGACATGACGCAACAGCCGAAACTCTCCAAGTACTGGATGCTCACCGACGACTTCACCCAGAACCCCTACCCGGTTCTGGAGCGGGTCCGTGAGGAGCAGCCGGTCTGCAAACTCTCCATCCCCGGAGCGGGCCATGCCTGGGTGGTGACCCGGCACGAGGACGCCAAGGCCGCTCTCGCCGATCCGCGGCTCAGCCGCGACATCCACACCCACTACAAGCTGTTCTCCAAGCTGACCGGGACCACCCTCACGCCTCCGCCGGAGCACGCCAACCATCTGGCGAACCTGGAGCCGCCGCGGCACACACCGCTGCGCAAGGCCATCAGCGCGGCCTTCACTCCGCGCCGGGCGGACGCCCTGCGCCCGCACATCGAGTCGGTCGCGGACGAGCTCCTGGACAAGCTGGCCGGGAAGGCGGGCGCCGATCTCATCGCCGACTACGCCGATCCGCTGCCGGTGATCGTCATCGCCACGCTGATGGGTGTGCCGGCCACCGCCTGGCCGGACTTCCTGCGCTGGTCGACGGAGCTGCGGGCGACCGACCCGACCGACCCCGCCGCGGACCGCACGGTCAAGGAGCTGTCCGCCTATATGTCGGCGCTCATCGAGGAGAAGGAACGCGAGCCGGGCGACGACTTGATCTCCGCGCTCCTCCAGGCCGATCCCGACCGCCGGCTGTCCGGTACGGAGATCCTCTCCACCAGCTTCGCGCTGATGACGGGTGGCAACGACACCACCGCCAGCCTGATCGGCGGAGTGCTGCGCACGCTCCTCACCCACCCGGCGGAGCGCGCCGAGCTGCTGGCGGCACCCGGCCGGTGGATGGCGGAGATGGACGAGCTGGTCCGCTACGTCAGTCCCATCGCCAACACGCTCCAGCGGGTCACCCTGGAGCCGGTGGAGATCGGCGGGGTCACCATTCCCGCCGACGAGGTCGTGATCATTTCCGCGATGTCGACCAACCGGGACCGGTGCCCGTTCCCGGAGCGCCCGGACGAGCTGGACCTCAAGCGCCCCAAGCCCGCCCACCTCAGCTTCGGCCACGGCATCCACTACTGCTCGGGTGCGCATCTGGCGAAGCTGATGACGGAGGTGGCGGCGCGCCGCTTCTTCGAGAGGTTCCCGGACGCCCGGCCGGCCGTGGACCCGTCCGAACTGCGCTATGTGCAGAACATGGTGGTGCGCCCGCTGGAGTCCCTGCCCGTGGTGTGGTGACACCGAACACCTCCCGCGACGCCTCGCGCCCCCGGTCCGGATGCGGCCGGGGGCGCGAGGCATTGCGGGAGGTATCGGGCCCGTCAGCGTTGGGCCCGGAAGATGGCGAAGACGATCCGCAGGCACAGCACACCGCTGATGACCAGCAGGTGGTAGCCGAGCATCTCGAAGAGCCGGATCGACCGGGTGACCATCGGCCCGCCGGTGGTGTGGAGCAGGATCACCGCCATCAGACCGAGGGTCGCCGCGAGACAGGTGAGCAGGATCTCGTGGACGAGCGCACGGAAGTAGCGGCGGTCACGGCTGTCGGCGAACAGTCGTACATTCACCGCGAGCCGCCCGGACTCCAGGGCACTGGTGACCCGGTCCAGCCGGCGTGGCAGCCGGCGCAGCACGGAGAGCGCGGAGTACAGCTCCTTCTGGGCCCCGGACCCGGCGGACGCGTAGCCGGCCTGGCCCGTGAACTGCCGCACGGCCCAGCCGCGTGACTCCGCCACGATGTCGAAGCCCGGTGACAGCCGGGCCAGGGTGCCCTCCAGGGTCGCCAGCGCCCGGAAGACCGCGGCCACCTCGGGCGGGATGCCCAGGCCGTGCTGGGACACGACCCGGAACAGATCCACGAAGACCTGGACGTCCGGTACGGCGCCGGGGGTGAAGTGCCGGGCCATGAAGCGGCCCAGCGACCGCTCCAGGCCTTGTTCGTCGATTTCCTCCGGCCGGGTCACCAGGTCCAGCAGGGCATCGCACAGGGCCGCCGAGTCGGCGTGGTCCACCGCCATGAGGAAGCGCCGCAGTGCGGTCCGCACCTGGCCGTCGAGCCGGCCGACGGAGCCGAAGTCGACCAGGCCCACCCGGCCGTCGTCGAGCAGCAGGATGTTGCCGGGGTGCGGGTCCGCGTGGAAGGTGCCGTCGGAGAGTATCTGGGTCAGCAGATTGCCGAGCAGTGCCCGCGCCAGGTCGGCCTGGGCGGCCGGCGAGGCGTCGGCGAGGGCGTCGTCGGCGCTGATGGGCTTGCCGGGCAACTCCTCCAGCACCAGGACCAGTTCGCCGCTCAGCTCCTCATGGGTGTCCGGGATGACCACCGAGGTGTCGGCCTTGCGCTGTTCCCACGCGGCCCGGACCGTGGTCAGATTCCGTGCCTCGATCCGGAAGTCGAGCTCTTCCCGCACGGACGCCGAGAACCCATCGGCCAGCTCGATCATGCCCAGGGTGCGGGCCCAGTGCGCGCGGGTCTCCAGCAGTCGCGCGATCCGTCGGATGATGTCCAGGTCCCGCTCGACACCGGGCCGCACGCCGGGGCGCTGGACCTTCACCACGACCCGCTCTCCGGAGTGCAGCCGGGCCAGGTGGACCTGCGCGATCGAGGCCGCGGCCAACGGCTCGGGGTCGTACGAGGCGAAAACGTCCTCCGGCGGCCTCCCGAACTCGGCGTGCAGCTGCTGGGCGATGCGCTCCGCGGGCTCCGGCGGCACTTGGTAGTGGAGCCGGCTCAGCTCGCTGATGAAGGCGGGCGGCAGCAGGTCGTGGCGGGTCGCCAGCACCTGGCCGAGCTTGACGAAGGTCGGGCCGCCCTCCTCCAGCGCCAGTCGCAGCGGCCTGGCGAGCAGGGCGGTGGCCCGGCCGGCGCCCGCGGCCTCGCTGCCACCGCGGTCGATTCCCCGCCCGCGCAGGTACGGTCGCAGCCCGTGCCGCACCACGATGCCGCTGATCTGCGCGTATCTACGGGCCCTGGCGACACGGGAGCGCAGCGCGCGTAACCATCCGACGGCCGGTCCGGCGGAGTCGCTGGGAAAGACCATGTCCGCCACGGCCAGGAACCCCATGCCGAGCAGCAGGGCACAGCCCATCTGTACGCCCATCAGCAGCCCGCCGCGCTCCGGTGTCCGGATGACGGTGCTGAACACCAGGACTCCGCCGACGGTGACGGCTCCGGTCAGGAAGGTGCGGATGACTCCCACCCGCACCCCGAGCAGCCGCCGCGCCAGCACCGGGAAGACGACCAGGAACAGCGCGAAACTGGCCGCCGCGAGGACGACGGTCGCTATCGTCATGCGTATTCCTCAATGATGCGGATGGTGTTCTTGAATTCTTCTGAATTCTTCTAACAGCCCGCTGGAACCAGGAACAAGACGGGTAGCAGCAAGCTGCCAAAAACGGTGCGGGGCCCGGCGTCGTCGGGGGTTTCGACGCGGGGCCCCGCAGCTTGGGGAGGACGATCAGCCCATGGCCTCGATGAGGCTCTTCGGGCGCATGTCGGTCCAGTTCTGCTCGACGTACTCCAGGCAGGCGGCGCGCGTGTCCGCACCGAAAGCGGTCGTCCAGCCGGCCGGGATCTCGGCGAAGGCGGGCCACAGGGAGTGCTGGTTCTCGTCGTTGACGAGAACGAAGTAGCTGGCGTTGTCGTCCTCGAAGGGGTTGCTCATGATGCGGTTCCTTCCGTGCGGGTCGTAGAGGTGGTTGCGGCGACGGCCCGGGCGGCGCGGACCGTCTCGGCGAAGGCGGGGAGCCGGTCGATTCCCCAGAACTTGTCGCGTCGATGGATGAAGAAGGGCACTCCGAACACCCCGTCCCGCTCCATCTCGCGGAGGATGTCGAGGCCGCGTGCCCGCAGCCGCTCGTCGTCCACCGCGTTCGCCACCCGGTCCGGGTCCAGGCCCAGCTCCTCGGCGACGGCGGCGATGACCTTGCGGTCCGCGATGTCCTGGCCCAGCTCCCAGCGGGCCCGGCTGACCGCCGCGATGTAGTCGCGGCCGCGGCCCTCGTCCTGTGCCACCAGGTAACCGAGGTGGGAGATAGCCCAGTTGGGGTTCTTGTCGATGGGCCAGGCGACCTGCAGACCCCGTTCGGCGCTCAGCCGCTTGACGTCCTGGAGGATGTAGAAGTGCTTCTCCTTGGACATGGGGACGTACGGAAGCTGGACGCCCTCCTCGGCGAGCAGCCGGTTGCTGACCTCGTCCGGCTCCCAGTACGGGCGCCATTCGATGGCGTCCGCGACATCCGGGTACCGTTCGGTGAGGTCACGGAACGCGAGCCATGAGTACGGGCTGCGAAGTGAGAAATACCAGCGCGGTGGCTTGATGGCCATCGAATGCCTCCTGGAATACCGGGCCCGGTGCATCCCGTGTGTCCGGGCGTAGCTAGATGGTGATGCCGCCGTCGATCTGGAGGACCGACCCGGTGACATAGCCGGCCCGGTCGGAGGCGAGATATCCGACGAGGTCGGCGACCTCGTCGGCGGTTCCCAGCCGGCCGAGCGGTACCTGCTCCAGGGCCTTGTCCTTGACGGCGCCGGTGAGCACGGAGGTCATGTCCGTGTCGATGAAGCCCGGTGCCACCACATTGACGCGGATGCCGTATCGGCCCACTTCCTTGGCGAGGGCCCGGGAGAATCCGATGATGCCCGCCTTGGACGCGGAATAGTTCGTCTGGGTCGCGTTCCCGTACACCCCGGCCACGGAGGAGAGATTGACGATCGCTCCCGACTTCCGCTTCATCATCGAGAACACCACGGAGCGGCAGAGGTTGTAGACGCCGTCGAGATTGACGTCCAGCACCTGGTGCCACTGGTCCTCGGTCATCATCACCAGCGGGTTGTCCCGGGTGATGCCCGCCGCCGTCACCGCCACGTCGACGGGTCCGAGCAGGTCCTCGGTCTCGGCGACCAGGGCCTTGACCGCTTCGGCGTCCGTCACATCGGCCTTGCGCGCCAGGACGCGGACACCGATCCCGGTGACCTGCTTCTCCAGCTCGCGGGCGGCCTCGTCATTGGACTGGTAGCAGAAGGCGACATCGAAGCCGTCCTGCGCCAGTCGCAGCACCGTCGCCCGCCCGATGCCACGCGAACCGCCCGTGACAAGGGCGACCCGGGTGTCCTTGCTCGTCATTGCTCTCCCTCAACCTTTGCGCCGGCCGCACCGGCCTGTGCTGCCCGTGGCGGCGGTGATGCCCTGGCGGGAATCCAGCAGGGCATCGACCGACCCCCGCTACCAGCCGGCGGACTCCGCGACGACCTCGTAGACACCCTTGAGATGGACCATGCGGGAGAGTTCCGACTGGTCGATGACGATGCCGAACTGCTTCTCCAGCGCGGCCAGGATCTCGATGGCCCGCAGCGAGTCCGCGCCGTGGTCCTCCTTGAAGAGGCTGGTCTCGGTGACCTCGTCCTCCTCGAGCTCGAGGATGTCGCAGATGATTTCGCTGATCTTGGCCAGGCGCTCTTCGTACGTACCGCTCACGACGGATTCAGCCCTTTCGGTATGCCGATTCATTTCAGCCACAATGACGAAACTCGGTCGGACACATTTCTAGGAGCCGCGGCCGACCACCGGCAAGGCGGACTTCAGCAAGCTGCCACTCGCCGCGGTCCGGGCCTCGGCGGAGCCCGGCGGCGGGGCTTTGACCGGCCGCGTTGTCAACAAGCGGACACCGTTGACGCGCGCGGCCTCCCCTGCCCGCGCCCGGTGGGAACCTGATGCCTATTCGTGGGGCGGAGCGCGGGCTTCCGTGCCGGTCTTCCCCATCGAGCACATACCGCTGGCCGGAGTCGGAAGTCCGGACAGTGGCGAAGCCTTTTCCTTTAAGGAGCCCCATGTTCGGACGAGTCGGACGGTTCTGTGTCAACCGCCCGTGGCTGACCATCGTGGCTTGGATTGTCGCGGCGATAGCGCTCAGTGCGCTCGCGCCTTCACTCAAGCCCACCGATGACCAAGCCGACTTCCTGCCTTCGCACTATCAATCGGTGCAGGCGGCGAAGCTGCAGGAGAAGGCCTTCCCGCAGCGGGACCAGCCGGCGGCCATCATCGTCTTCCAGCGGTCCGACGGCGGGAAGCTGACGGCTTCCGACAAGGAGGCCGTGGGCAAGGTCGCGAAGAACCTGCAGGACAAGAAGTACAAGAAGGTCAAGCAGGTGCTGTCGGACCCCGCCGCGGTGTCCGCCGACGGCACGATCGCCCTGGCGAACGTCCTCGCCGACACGAAGAACGTCTACGACGAGGACCTGCAGGACGGGGTCAAGCAGATGCGGGAGGACGCCAAGTCCCCGCTCGGCGGCACCTCGCTGAAGATGGGCATCACCGGCTCGGCGGCCACGGCCCTGGACAGCCGGGAGTCGTCGGGCGACACCGACGCCATGATCATGATGGCCACACTGGTCCTGATCATCGTGCTGCTCGGGGTCATCTTCCGCAGCCCGCTCATCGCGTTCCTGCCGGTGCTCACCATCCTCGTGGTCTTCACCGTGGCCAACGGGCTGATCGCCACGGCCAGCGAACTGGGCGGCCTCAAGGCGGACCAGAGCGTCTCGGCCCTGCTGATCGTCGTCCTCTTCGGTGTCGGAACCGACTACATCCTGTTCCTGCTGTTCCGGTACCGGGAGGCACTGCGGGCGGGTGAGCAGCCCAAGAACGCCCTGGTGAACGCCGTGAGTTCGGTGGGCGAGACCATCGCCTCGGCGGCCGGCGCGGTCATCGTGGCGTTCCTGGCCCTGCTGCTGTCGACCATGGGCAGCATGCGGTCCCTCGGCCCGTCCCTGGCGATCGCGGTCGCGGTGACCCTGGTGGCCGCCCTCACGCTCGTCCCCGCTGTCTTCTCCCTGCTGGGCACGAAGGCCTTCTGGCCGTCCAAGGCATGGCAGAAGCAGCCGAAGAACACCACCGCCAACCGCATCGGTTCGCTGGTCAGCCGGCGGCCGGCGGCCGTGGCCGTGGTGTCGGCCGGCATCCTCGCTGTGCTCGCGGTCGGTGTCTTCGGCTTCAAGGCCGAGTTCGACTCGGAGAGTTCGCTGCCCAAGGACCTGGAGTCCGTCCAGGCCATGGAGGTCCTGCAGAAGGGCTTCGCCGCGGGCGGCGCCGACCCGACGCTCGTGTACCTGGAGACGAAGGACGGCGGCAAGCTGGACAAGACCGAGCTGAAGGCGTTCCACGACGCGCTCGCGGGCGTGGCCGGAGTGGGCCAGGTCTCCGAGGCGGTGCCCAGCCCCAAGGGCGACGTCGCGCAGTTCAGCGTGGTGCTGAAGTACCGGCCCGCCGAGGACAAGGCGATCTCCCTGGTCTCCGGCCCGCTCCGCGACGCGGTCGACAAGGCGGCGCCGGAGGGCAGCAAGGCCCTCGTGGGCGGCACGACCGCCGTGCTGGCGGACATCGAGACCGCGGTCAACCACGACTACAAGGTGGTCTTCCCGGTGGCGGGCGTGGCCATCATGGTCATCCTCGGTCTGCTGCTGCGCAGCGTCGTGGCCCCCCTCTATCTGATGGTGTCGGTGGGCCTGGGCTTCGCTGCGACGCTGGGCTCCACGGTGTGGCTGTTCCAGGGCGCGCAGGGTGAGAAGGGGCTGCTGTTCATGCTCCCGGTCATCGTGTACCTCTTCGTCGTGGCGATCGGCACCGACTACAACATCCTGATGGTGGCCCGGCTGCGCGAGGAGATCCGCAAGGGCACCGCGCCCCGGGAGGCCGTCCGGCTCGCCGTCGCCCAGTCCGTGCCGACCATCAGCGCGGCGGCGGTCATTCTCGCCGGTACGTTCGGTGTGCTGATGCTCGCGGACAACAGCATGCTCCAGCAGATGGGCTTCGCGGTGTCGTTCGGCATCCTGCTGACCGCGTTCATCATGGCGCTGCTGCTGGTGCCGACGCTGACGACCCTGCTGGGGGAGAAGGCGTGGTGGCCCGGGCATCAGGCACCGGACGCCGCGGCACCCACGGACACGTTCCGGGAGGACGGGGACCGGGTGGTCTCCGGATCCGCCTCCAGGTGACGCTCCGACTCGACGGGCGGCCGGCACGACCAGGTTCCTGGTGGTGCCGGCCGCCGGCCACTTCCTCCGCTGCCCCGGCAGCACAGAGCCCCGACGGCTTCGGACGCCGTCGGGGCTCGTGCGGTCGTGGGTTCGTGCGGTCAGGGACGGAGCGCCTCCAGTCGCGCGCGGATGTCGGCGATGAGTTCCGTCCGCCGGTCGATCAGATAGAAGTGGTCGCCGGGCAGGACCACCATGTCGAATCCCCCCGGGGCGAGGTCGGACCAGCCGGAGACGGACACGGGGTCCACATCGGGATCGCTGTCTCCGACGTACGCGACGACGGGGCACGGCAGCGGGACCCCGGGGCGGGCCGGGTAGTCGGCGACGATGCGGAAGTCCGTCCGGATGGCGGGGAGTACGAGCTCACGCAGGTCGGGGTCCGCCAGCAGGGCGGCATCGGCACCACCGAGCCGGCCGACCTCGGCGACGATGCTGTCGTCGTCGTCGAGATCGGTCGTGCGGGGCGTGAGCAGGTGCGGCGGCTTACGGCCGGACACCAGCAACGCGGCGGGTGCCACGCCGTACCGCTCCCGCAGCCGCAGGGTCAGCTCGTAGCCGATGGAGGCGCCCATGCTGTGGCCGAAGAGGGCCAACGGCGTGTCCGTGTACGGCCCGAGCTCCTCGACGAGCGCGTCGGCCATCCCCTCCATGGTGGTGACGAACGGATCGGCGATCCGCTCCTGGCGCCCGGGATAGCGGGCGACCATCACCTCCACGTCGTCCTCGAAGGCGCGCCCCCAGGGGTGGAAGAAGCTCGCTGAGCCCCCGGCGTGCGGGAGGCAGAGCAGGCGCAGCCGGGGTGGGGCCGGGGTGGTGAACCGGCGCAGCCAGGTGCTTCGGATGTCTACTGCCATGGTGCTTCGGTCTCCTCTCTCGGGTGGGCGTCAGCCCAGCACGTCGGGGCTGTTCACGGACAGCACCGGGGTGTCCGGGGAGATCCGGCGGACCAGCCCGGCCAGGGTCTTGCCCGGGCCCAGCTCGATCAGCCGGCGGCAGCCCAGCCGGTCGACGAGGGTACGCACGCTTTCCTCCCACAGCACGGGGGCGGTCAGCTGCCGGGCGCCGAGCGCCGGCCAGTCGCAGATGCCGGCGTAGGGCTCGGCGTCCACATTCGCGACCACCGGCAGGCGGGAAGGCGCGAAGAGGGTGTTCTTCAGGGCCCTGGACAGGACGTCCGCGGCGGGCTCCATGAGCGGGCTGTGGAAGGCGCCGCCCACCCGCAGACGGATCATCTTGGCTCCGATGGAGGGCGCCGCCCCGGCGGCCCGCTCGACGCCTTCGACGGTGCCGGAGACCACGGTCTGACCGGGGGCGTTGATGTTGGCCACCCACACCTCGGCCCCCGACTCGCGCAGTTCCTCCACGAGTTGCCGCACGTCGGGCAGCGGCGCGGCGACGAGGACCCCCATGGTGCCCTCGCGCTGCCGTGCCGCCTCCCGCATGGCGCGGCCGCGGGCGGCGACCAGCGCCGCGGCCTCACGGACGGTCAGCACACCGGCCGCGGTCAGTGCGGTGTACTCGCCGAGGCTGTGCCCCGCGCAGGCGACCACGGTGCCGTCGATCGCACCGCGGCGCACCGCCTCGGCGTGAGCCATCACGGAGACGGTGAAGACGGCGAGTTGGGCGAGATCGGTTCTGCGCAGGTCCTCGTCGGAGGCGCGCAGAAGGATTTCGGATATGTCCTCGCCGGTTGCCTCGGATACCTCGGCGGTGACGCACCAGGAGGCGGTCTCCCGCCAGGGTTCACCCATCCCTTGGCGCTGAGTTCCCTGTCCGGGAAATACCAGGGCGATCGGCATCGGATTCATCGAATCACCTTAGGAACAGAGGTCATGGGACGGCATGGAGCCCGGAAGCCGCATTCGCGGCTCCGGGCCCATGCGACGACGGCTCACGAAGGGGTAGGGCCGTCGGACAAGAGGCATTCCCTGTGGGGTGAAATGCCTTCCTCGCATCCCATGGAACTGTGCGCGCGGTGCCTTGGGCAACGGCCCGTTCAGGAAGCTGCCATGGACCGGTCCGGTGCCGTCCGTCCCGGCCCGGAACCCGAGGGGCCGGTCGTCCAGGACGGTGGCAGCAGCCTCAGCTCGGCCGCGCGTACGCCTGCCTGGAAGCGGGAGCGGGCGCCCAGCAGCGTCATGATCTCGGCGACGTAGCGCCGGTAGGTGCGGACCGAGACGGTCAGCTCCCTGGCGGCCACCTCGTCGGTCACGCCGGCGCGCAGCGCGCCGAGGATCTGCCGGGCGAGGTCGGCCCGTGACTGGTCGCCGAAGAAGATGCGGTCGTTCACGGGCACCGCTCCCCGCCAGACGCCCTCGACCAGGGTGAGCAGGGCGTGGAGGATCTCCGGCGCCTGGACGACGGAGGCCCGGCGGCCGAGCGCGGACTCTGCGACCACCAGGCCGCGGGAGCCGTCGACGATCAGCGCCTGGATCGGGGGAAGTCCGGCCACCCGGATCGACACCGGGCGGTGGCGTCCGGCCTGTTCGCGCACAAAGTACTCGTCCAGCAGGGCGGGCGAGCTGAGCAGTCGCACCCGGACGGCGTCGGGGGCGTCGGAGAGCAGGTCGCGTTCGGCTTCCCGTGGATGGCCCTCGTGTCCGACGCTGCGGCCGTGGATGATGTCCACGCTCTCCACGGCGCCATTGATCAGCTCCTGCGCGGTGTCGAGGATCTCGCCGTATCCGCCGTCGACCGTGTCGATCAGCCGGCTGCCGGTCAGCTGGCTGCGGTGCTGGCTGACGGCCGTCTCGATCAACGCCCGGATCTCGCGGAGCGCCTGCTCGAGGTCGCCTTCGGGGGCTCCGTGCGCGCTCATCGGCACGCCCCGCTCGCCGGACGTCTTCGGTCGCCGCGTCTCCCGCCGTGCCGGCTTCTGTTCAGTGGCATGTGTCCGCCTCTCCCCCGTAGTTGATCGGCCTGTGGTCCGAGTGTGCCCGCTCGGTTCAGTGCGCCGTTCCTCGCCTAGACGGTCCTGTCCGGCAGCAGCCCCAGTTCCACCGCGCGTACACCCGCCTGGAAGCGCGAGGTCGCGTCGAGTTCACGCATGATCTCCGCGACGTGGCGGCGGTAGGTGCGCAGCGATACGCCCACCTCGCCCGCCGCCTCCTCGTCGGTGTAGCCGGCGCGGAGCTTCTCGAGGATCCTGCGCGCCATGTCGGTGCGCAGCCGGGTGCCCAGCCCGAGATGCACGGAGAGCGGGCGGGCCCCGGACCAGGCACCCGCGAAAAGGAGTTCAAGTGCTCGAACCGCGGCGGGGTCCTTCACGACGGCGGCGTGCCCGTCGGGGCTCGCGGCCTTCGAGTGCACCAGCGCCACGGCTCCGTCGACGACGAGCAGCTCGCGCATCTCCCCCTCGGCCACCCTGATTTCCATGGGTACGTCGCGCACTTGGTCGGCCAGGGCGAGCAGTTCGGGCACGGCGTTCGCCGCCCAGAGCATCCGCACCGCGACCCGCGGGGCGGATCCGGAGCCACTGCGGGCGGCAGCCTCCGGGGCGCGCTCCGCGAGTGCGTGCGTGACCGCCGCCACGAACGCTCCGGCTCCGGTCACGGTGACGCTCACCGAGTGCCGTACGCCGTCGAGGAACTGGTCCACGGCGTCCGCGACGAGATTGCCGTCCAGGCGCGAGAGCAGCACCGGGGCCTCGAACCGCTCCTGGTGCAAGGAAAGTGTGGATTCGATCAAAGCGTCGGCTTCCAGCAGGGCCTGCTCCACGCGCGTGGCGTGATCCCCCTGGTTCGCCCGATCTGCTCCGTCAGCCCCCGTAGGACCGACCGGCGTACCAGCCATTTCCCGTACCCCCGATTACCGAACCCTGTCGGCCGACACAGCCACCCGGGCCGACCAATTACGGATCCGGTGACCCCACCACAGGCACAACAAACCGGCTGGTCGGCGCGCGTCCCTCATTGTCATCGGACCTGCCCGAACACGCAAGGAACGCAGTTGATCACCGAGACGATAGTTCGCACCCCCCGGCCGGTCAATGTGACGGAATCCGGCACGCGACCGCGAGCGGACGACCGAGATCCATTCTCATTCCCGCGGCCGGCCCGGCCCGGGGCGGCCCACTGTCAGCAAGCTGCACCCCTCTCGGCGCAACCGGAATTAAATCTTTCCGGTTTCCGCACCCTAAATCACGGCTCGCTCACGTTCCGTAGCCACCCTGTCCTCTACTGGCCATTGCCCCGCGTGTCACCCCGTCACCGAACTACGGTCACCGTGTGACCACAAGCTGCACATGGGCATCACACGCAACATCGAAACCAGCGCCGCAGCGACCGCATCACCGTTAAACCATCGGCGAGCGCGTACATAATTCGGCTTTCAAGCAACGTGCACCGGCAGCGAAAACGCGTGATAGCTTCCACTCGGCTCGAAGCCTATTCGATCCGAACTCGACAACATTCACTCCGGGGGGATGAGTGTGTCCGTATATCGGCATACCCGACGCGTGGCATGGAATTGCCTTTCACAGTCGATGGCGCGCCTGATCTGAGGCCCATCCGGCCGGCCCGCATCTTCCGGCAACCGGCCCCGTAACGCCCATCTTGCGCACTACATCCACGTGAACCCACAGCAAAGGCAATTGGAATAACACCATGGCCATCCTCGCGCCCGAAAACGCCATGCCCGAAACCGCCGTACCCGCATATCTCGCGGCCGAATGCCGCACATCCGGCACCGGCACTTCCACGGACACCCGGTCCATAGCGGGCCTCCTCCTGCGAGCCGCCCGCGAGCATCCCGACTCCGGTCTGCGCCACTGCCGGGGCGGCGCCGGCGCCCCCTCGCACTTCCAGACCTACCCGGAACTGCTGGACGAGGCCCGTCGCGTCCTCACCGCGCTGCGCGCCCGGGGAGTGCGCCCGCGGCAGAACGTGGTCCTGCTGCTGGACCGGCCGCAGGAGTTCCTCACCGCCTTCTGGGCCTGTGTGCTCGGCGGTTTCGTGCCCTGCCCCATGACCCCGCCCGCCGGGGACCCCGAGCGCTGGGCGGCCCAACTGGCCCATGTCGACGCCCTCCTGGGCAAGCCCTTACTGATTGCCGGCGAGTCGGCACACGCCGAGCTCCCGCAGGCCGCGGACATCACCGTCACCACCCTCGGCTCCCTCTACGGGGAGCAGCCCGCCGAACGCTTCCACGAGGCGGAGCCGCAGGACACCGCGGTGCTGATGCTGACCTCCGGCTCCACCGGCAACTCCAAGGCGGTGCGGCTCACGCACGCCAATCTGCTGGCGTCCATGGCCGGCAAGAACGGCTACCACCGGCTCACTGCCACGGACACCACACTGAACTGGGTCTCCTTCGACCATGTGGCGGCGCTGCTGGAGTGCCATCTGCTGCCGCTGTACGCCGGGAGCCGGCAGCTGCACGTCGAACCCGGGGTCGTCATCGGCGAACCCGCCGAGTTCCTGCGGCTCGCCTCCCACCACGGCGTCACCATGACGTTCACCCCCAACTTCCTTCTGGGGATGCTGAACGCGGCCGCCGACCGCATCACCGAGGAGCCGCTTAACCTGTCGCGGCTGCGGCACGTCATCAGCGGCGGCGAGGCCGTCCCCCGCGCGACCGGCGAGGCGTTCCTCGCCCGCTTCGCGCCCCTCGGCCTCGCGCCCGACACGCTGTGGCCCGCCTTCGGGATGACCGAGACCTGCGCGGGCAGCGTCTACTCCCGTCATTTCCCCGCGGCCGACCGGGACCGGGAGTTCGCCAATCTGGGCACCCCCGTCGAGGGCCTGCGCATGAGGGTCGCGGACGAGCGGGACCGCGCCCTGCCCGAGGGCGAGATCGGTGAACTCCAGCTGTCCGGCCCCATGATCACCCCCGGTTACTACAACGACGTCCGGGCCACCGCCGACGCCTTCACCTCCGACGGCTGGTTCCGCAGCGGTGACCTCGGCCGGATCGACGAGGGGCGGCTCAGTCTCGTCGGGCGGAGCAAGGACTGCGTCATCGTCAACGGCGTCAACTACTTCAGCCACGAGATCGAGACCGTGCTGGAGCAGCTCGACGGGGTCGCGCGGTCCTACGTCACCGCGTTCCCGATCCGCCCGGCCGGCAGCGACACCGAGCAGCTGGTGATCGCCTTCCACAGCGAGACGCCCGCCGACGACGAGGCCGCGCTGTACCGCGTGCTGACCGCCGTGCGCTCCACCGTGGTGATGCACTGGGGATTCCGCCCCGCCCTGGTCCTCCCGCTGCCCAAGGCCGCCTTCCCGAAGACCAGCCTGGGCAAGACGCAGCGCGCGGTGATGCGCCGCCGGCTGGAGGACGGACGGTACGACGCGGCCGTCGAGCGCGTCGCCGAGCTCACCCTGCGCCGCCTCGGCGGCTACACGGCGCCCGAGGGGGAGACCGAGCGGATCCTGACGGAGATCTACGCCGAGATGTTCGACACCGAGCCGTCGCGCGTCAGTGTCACGGCGAGCTTCTTCGACCTCGGCGGGACGTCCCTGGACATCCTGCGACTGCGCCACCAGGTCGCCCGGCGGCTCGGGGTGACGGACCTGGAGGTCGTCACCCTGCTCACGGCCCCCACGGTCCGCGCGCTGGCCGCCCGGCTCGCGCGGCGCGGCGAGGCGGACGGGCAGGCGTACGACCCGATCGTGCCCCTGCAGACCAGCGGCGACAAGACACCGCTGTTCTGTGTGCACCCCGGGGTCGGCGAGGTGCTGGTCTTCGTCAACCTCGCGAAGTACTTCGTGGACGACCGGCCGTTCTACGCCCTGCGCGCCCGCGGCTTCAACGAGCACGAGAAGCCGTTCGCCTCCTTCACGGAGATGGTCGACACCTATGTGGCGGCCATCAGGAGCAGACAGCCGCACGGTCCGTACGCCGTCGCCGGGTACTCCTACGGCGGGGCGGTGGCCTTCGAGATCGCCAAGGTCCTGGAGTCCGAGGGCGAGCGCGTGGACTTCGTCGGCAGCTTCAATCTGCCGCCGCACATCAAGTACCGCATGGAGGAGCTCGACTTCGTCGAGACCGCGGCCAACCTCGCGTTCTTCCTCGCTCTGATCGACAAGAAGCAGTCACTGGAGCTGCCGGGCCTGCTCCGGGGCCTGACCCGCGAGGAGCAGCTCGCCCGCATCATCGACCTGGCACCGAAGCGCCGCCTGACCGAACTGGACCTGGACCTGCGGAAGTTCAACGCCTGGGCCGAGCTGGCCGACGGCCTCACCGACCTCGGCCGCACCTATCAGCCCAGCGGCGCGGTCCGCTCGATGTCGGTCTTCTACGCGGTCCCGCTGCGCGGCACCAAGGAGGACTGGCTGCGCCACGAACTCCGCCGCTGGGACGAACACACCACCGGGACGGCCCGCTACCTCGACGTACCCGGCGAGCACTACACACTGATGGGCCCACGGCACGTGGCCGCGTTCCAGGCGATCCTGCGCCGCGAGCTCGACCGTGCCCTGGGCGACGGCGAAGGGGGAACGGCATGACGGGCATGACGGGCAAGAAGATCCTGGTCACCGGGGGCACCGGGCAGGTCGCCCGGCCGGTCGCTGAGGCACTCGCCGCCGGGAACGACGTGTGGTGCCTCGGCCGGTTCGGCACCCCGGGCGTGGAGCGGGAGCTGCGCGAGCGGGGCATCACCACCTGGCGCTGGGACATGGACGACACCAGTGAGTACGCGCTGAAGGGCCTGCCCGAGGACTTCACGCACGTCATCCATTCCGCCGTGCGCCGCGGCGAGGACGGTGACTTCAACGCGGCCGTCGAGGTCAACGCGGTCGCGGCCGGCCGGCTGATGACGCACTGCCGCACCGCGGAGGCGTTCCTCTACGTCTCCACGGGCGCCCTCTACGCCCGGCAGACCCTGGACCACGCGTACACCGAGTCCGACCCGGTCGACGGGGTGGCCGACTGGCTGCCCGCGTACCCGGTCGGCAAGATCGCGACCGAGGGCGCGGTACGGGCCTTCGCCCGGGTGCTCGGGCTGCCCACCACCATCGCCCGGCTCAACATCGCGTACGGCCCCGGCGGGTACGGCGGGGTGCCGATGCTGTACTTCCAGCGGATGCTGGCCGGCGAGCCGATCGCGGTGCCCCGCTCGGGCCAGAACTGGTGCTCGTTGCTGTACACCGACGACCTGGTCGCCCAGGTCCCACGGCTGTGGGACGCGGCCTCGGTGCCCTCCACCCTGGTCAACTGGGGCGGCGACGAGTCCGTCGGGATCACCGACTGCGTGCGTCACATCGAGGAGCTCACCGGAGTGCCGGCGCGTCTCGTGCCGAGTGATGTCACGCGGGAGACCTACCGGTTCGACCCCACCCTGCGCCGCGCCCTGACCGGGCCGTGCGAGGTGACCTGGCGGGACGGTATCCACCGCACCCTCGAAGCGCTGTACCCCGATCACATCAAACGCTGACCACCGTCGCACCACCGCTGAGGAAGGACCCTGACATGCCTCGTCACACCGAGAACCTCGAAGCGATCCACGCCGCCTACCGTGCCTTCCGGGCGCGCGACCTGGGGGGACTGCTGGAGGTCCTGGACCCCGGGATCGAGTGGGTGCATCCGCTGGGGATGGCCGAGTTCGGCCTGGGCGGCACCAAGTCGGGCCACGCCGGAGTCAAACAGTTCCTGGCGCGGGTGCCCCTGGTGCTGGGCGGCATGAGACTGGAGCCCCAGGAGTTCATCGAGTCCGGCGACCGGGTGGTGGTGTTCGGCGTCCGGCAGGTCACCTCCGTCACCGGTCACACCGAGACGCTCGACTTCATCCACTCCTGGACCATGCGCGACGGCCGGGCCGTCCGCATGGAGGACGTCTTCGACACCGTCCTGTTCCACCGGCTGATCCGGGCCGAGGGCCCCATGGCGGACGAGCCTGCGGACGCCCTGGTGGGATCCGTCGCCGCCTGACGAAGAGGGCCGCAGCCGATGTCATCGGCTGCGGCCCTCTTCGGGGGATACGGCATTCGTTCCTCAGACCTCGCACACGTCCTTCATGCTGTCGATGAGCGTGAGCACGGCCCGCGCCGACGGCAGGATCATGCGGCCCTCGGGCGTCAGCCGGGCTCCGGCCGAGCCCCGGACGAACAGCTTGGCGCCCAGTGTCTGCTCCAGGCACCTGATCTGATAGCTGACGGCGGGCTGGGAGTACCCCAGCATCTTCGCCGCCCTGTCCATCCGCCCGATCTCCGCGGTGGAGATGAAAGCGCGGAGCTCCCGCTCGAGCATGTTTGCCCCCTACTTCTCCAGTGGGCCGCGACCGGCCGCGCTGAATTCCGGTTCCCGTGAGCCGGACTGTCGAGATCTGCAGCCCATACCAACGGACGGCGGGAGCGCGGGGCAATGGGCGGTGCAGGAAGCTGCACGGCACCCGGCCGGGGCCCGGCACTCGCCGTGCGAGGCCGGACCCGCCCCCGGACGAGCCGACGGCAGTACCGGCACCGAAGCCCGGGGTGTCACCTTCCTGCCAACCATCGAAGATCCACAACTCACCCCGCTCTCCCCTGGTTACGCTCCACCGGGAATTCACGAAGGGTATGCAACATGCGCAAGAAGCTGTCCGTCCTCACCACCGTCGCCGCCGCGCTCGCGGCCGGTCTGATGCCGCTCACCGCCACCTCCGCCGCCGCGGCCGACACACCGGCCCGGGACACCTCGAAGGACTGCGGAAGCCTTCAGCTCTCCGGCGAGCTGCCGGCCCCGCCGGCCGGCCAGACGGTCAGCCAGGTGGTGACCATCGGCCCCGACTGCAAGCCGCAGCTCGGCAAGGTCCAGTACACCCCGGCCCCGGCCGCCCGGCAGCAGAGCCCGGCCGCCGCGGACGGACAGCCCCACCAGGTGAAGTCCGCCTCCGAGATGTTCGACTGCTGCAAGATCCGGATGACCGGTCTGTACACCACCTCGGAGTGGAACACCGCGGGCGGCCGCATCACGGACGCGAAGACGACGGTCACGCACGGCTGGAACCGGGAGCCGTGGGACGC
The DNA here is from genome assembly GCF_017876625.1 of Streptomyces syringium. Lineage (NCBI taxonomy): Bacteria > Bacillati > Actinomycetota > Actinomycetes > Kitasatosporales > Streptomycetaceae > Streptomyces > Streptomyces syringium. The sequence goes on along the minus strand of NZ_JAGIOH010000001.1, from coordinate 5,985,300 downwards.
CGGCTGGTCGCTGAAGACCCCCGGCCAGAGCGAGGACTGCCTGAAGGACTGCGCGACCTCCACCACGAAGGCGCACGCCGACTTCACCTACAAGGGCATCTTCGACGTGACGGGCACCTGGTACGCCAACTCCCACGACACGTCGGTCGAGCTGCGCGCGGACGGCACGTCCGCCTGCACCTTCGACGTGCAGCTCAAGCACAGCTTCATCGGCTGGAACTGGGTGCGCAGCTGCTCCTGACCACCAGCACCCGCGAACGCCCCGCTCCCGCACAGAGACCGTGTGCGGGAGCGGGGCGTGTGCGTCCGTACGGGGGATTCGGGGCGCGCGGCGTTTCCCCGGTCGGTGACCGGTCACTCCTCACACTGTGGTGCGGTGCGCCGCCCGCCGCGGGGTGACCGCCTCGCGCCTGTGCGAGAAGGGCCTCGATGACCTGATGCCGGACCCCGATGACTACGACGCCGGGCCCTTCGTGCCCGAGGCCGCGGATCTCGCCGCGCTGCGGGAGGCCGCGGCGGGCTGCGCGGGCTGCCCGCTGTTCCGGGAGGCCACGCAGACGGTCTTCGGCTCCGGCACCACGACGGCGCGGCTGATGCTCGTGGGCGAACAGCCCGGCGACCAGGAGGACCGGCAGGGAGAGCCCTTCGTCGGGCCCGCGGGAGGTGTGCTGACCCGGGCCATCGCCGAGGCGGGCATCGACCCGGCGCAGACGTATGTGACCAACGCGGTCAAGCACTTCAAGTTCGAGCGGCCGGCGGGGGGAAAGCGCCGTATCCACAAGGCCCCGAACCTGCGGGAGATCAGCGCGTGCAAGCCCTGGCTGACCTCCGAACTGCACCTGGTCTCCCCCGAGGTGGTCGTCGCGCTCGGTGCCACGGCGGGGAAGTCGCTGCTCGGTTCCTCGTTCCGCGTCAGCCAACAGCGCGGCGTGCCCTTGACGCTGCCTTCCCCGGACGGGAACGGGGACGAGGGGACGCTCGTGGCGACCATCCACCCCTCGGCCGTGCTGCGTGCGGGCGACCAGGCCCGGAAGGACGCGTACGCGGGCCTGGTGTCGGATCTGAAGGTGGCCGCCCGGCTCCTGCGCTGAGACCGCACGCGAAAGCCCCACCGGGTGATCCCGGTGGGGCTTCGGCACACCCGCGGCTATGCCTCGGGGTCTTCCTCGTCCGGCCGGGCCGGGGCGGCCGAGGCGCGGAGGTGGAAGAGGGTGCTTTCGAGGGCGTCCCGCAGATACGGACGCGCGTCGCCGGCGTCCGCCTTCTCCAGCAGGACCGGGAGGAACTCCGCGTCCGGGTAGCCCGACGCAGTCTCCGGCTCCCGGGTGGCCCAGAGCTGCGACCAGACGACGATCATCATCTCGTTGCAGGCGCGGGCGGCCCGAAGACGGTCTCCGCCCTCCTCGCCGTCCTCGACGAAGACCAGGCGGGCCGAGGTGCCGAGCCGATGGCCGAGGGCCAGCAGGAAGGTCTCCCGGGCTCCGGACGCCAGGATCGAGTGGACTTCCGCCCGTACGTTCACTGCTCCATCGCCCACATCTCCTCGTCCGTCATCCCCGTCTTCTCGTACCGTTCGCGGGGAAGCGAGTCGACATCGTAGCCGCGCTCCTTCAGGACGGTCAGCCGGGTGTTGCCGTTGTGCACAGCGCCTTCCGGGGTCACGCGCAGGGCCTCGTGGGCTCCCGGCCGCAGGGAGTGGACGATGTCGTCCGTGGACTGCTCGCCCCAGAACTTCAGCGATGCCGGGGAGAGGGACTCCGGCGGGTGGATGTTCGTCAGCGGGACGTTGCAGTTGTGCACGAGGACCGGGGCGTTGCCGGCCACCGCGTAGTAGGTGTGGAGGTCGCTGACGGAGAGGTTGAAGACCTTCTGCTCGGCGGTCCAGGCCCGGGTCGCCGTGACCTTCACCGACGTGCCGGCCGGTGTGCGCAGCAGCGCACCCGGCTGGAGGTCACCGGCGTCGACCCAGCGGCGCTTGTCCTGGGCCCAGAAGGGGTGGCCCTTGGTCGCCGTGAGGGTGCCGGTGGCGTTGCCCTTGTCACCGTCGGTGTCGACGGTGAGCTCGACCAGCTGCTTCTGTCCCGTGCCGACGATGGTGTTGTACACCGGCTTCGCCACGGTCCGGCCCGTGTCGGGGTCGGTGGCCAGCACCTTGTCACCGATGACGACGTTCTTGATCGGCTTGGTGGTGCCGCCCGCCATCACCACCGGGGTGTCCGGGGTGAAGCTGTTGGGCACCTTGCAGGCCTTCTGGCCGCCCCTGATGAAGCTGAGGCCCTTCTCGCCGTACTTGGCGAGCTTGGCCGCGGACGCCGCGGATCCGGCGATGGGGATGGCCGCGAGGCAGGACATGCCGGCGTTGACGTAGTCGCCCTCGGCCGCGTACCAGGCGCAGTTGATGCCGTTGGTCACCGTGCCCAGGCCGGGCACGGCTCCGGCGACGTCGAGCAGGAAGTGCCCGCCCTCGCGCAGCCAGCCCCAGCGGCCGGCCTTCTTCTTCTCCTCGGCCTCGCGGCGGGCCTGTTCCTTCTTCTGGAGCTCGATCCGCTTCTTGCGGGCCTCCTCGTCGCGTCGCTTGGCCTCGTCCTCCGCGCGCTGCTTGGCGACGGCGACGGCGAAGGCCTCCTTGGCGGCCTTGCCGGCCGCTGCGGAGTCCTTGCCGGCCGCCACGGCGGAGGCGCGTGCCTGGCTCGACGCGGCGTAGGCCTGGTCGGCGGACGAGCGCGCCCACATGGCCGAGGCCCCGGCGCGGCTCGCCGAGTCGTCGGCGTTACGGGCGTCGCGGCGGGCCGCGGCGGCGGCGTCACGGGCGGTCCGGGCGGACTTGGCCGCGTCGGCGGCCGAGGATTCGGCCTGCTTGGCCGAGGTACGGGCCGCTTCCGCGTAGCCCTTGGCCTGGTTGGCCGAGTCCTGGGCCTGCTTGGCGTAGCCCTTGGCCTCTTCCGCTGCCTTGCGGGCGACGGCGGCCACGCGGGCGGCCTCGGCCGCGTTCGCCTGGGCCGTCGCCGCCACACCGGAGGCCTCGGCGATGATCCGCTTCACCTCTGCCACGTGGGTGGCGGTGAGCTGGTCCTTGCGGGCGGCCTTGTACTGGCCGGCCCGGATGAACCCGTGCAGCACCTCGACCGGTCCGGCGAGGGCGACCTGGGCCGCCGCCTTGAGCTCGGCGCCACCGGTGGTGGCCAGCTGGACGGCGCGGACCCGCTCGTCGGCCTCCCGGGCGGCGAACTGCCCGGTGTTGAGGAACTCGCGGAGCTTGTCGGGCGAGCCGTCCTTCAGCGCGGCCTTGGCGGCCTCCTGGATGCCCCGGTCGGTGCCATTGGCGATCTGCACCACCCGCACCCGGTAGTCGTCCGCGGCGGCCTTGTGCTGGCCGGTCCGCAGAAACTCCGTGATCTTCGCGGCGTCGCCCTTGAGGGTCTCCTCGGCGGCGTTGCGCACGGCTTCCGAGTCGGCCTGTTCCGCGAGGACCTCGACGCGGGCGCGCTCGTCCTGCTGGGCGGCGGCGTTCCAGTCGGTCCGCACGTAGTCACGGACGACGTCGTCCGTGCCGCCCAGGGCGGTCGCCGCGGCCGCGCGGCTCCAGGGCCCGCGGACCTTCATCGCCAGGAGCGCCACCTTGCGGCCCTTGGCGGCGACGTCCCCCAGGTCCGTGCCCGGCTCGGCCGCTTCGGCGGCGAGGCGTGCCGCCTCGTCGTCGAGCTCCTTGGCCTCCTTGGCCGCCTCGGCGGACTTGGCCTTGCGCTCTTCGTCGCTCGCCTTGAGGTCCTTGGCCTGCTCGATGGCGCCCGCGGTGCGGGCCTTGAGGTTCTCGGCCTCGATCCTCGTCGCCAGCTCGTGGACCTTGCCGGCCTTCTCGACCGCCGCCGTGGACGCGTCCGCGGCCTTCTTCGCGGCCTCGGCGTGGGTCGTCGACTCCTTCGCGGCCTTCACCGCGTCACCGGCGTGCTTGGCGGCCTCGTCGGCGGCCGCTGCCGCGGCGTCGGCGTGGTCGGCGGCGGAGTTGGCCGCGTCCCGTGCCTGGTACGCGGCGGACGCCGCCTCGTCGGCCAGCGACTTGGCGGCACCGGCCGCGCGGGTCGCCTCACGCGCGTGGCGCCGGGCCGACGCCGCGGCCGACTTGGCCCGCGCGGACTGGGCACCGGCCTCGTCGGCGAAGCCACCGGCCTGTGCCGCCGCACCGGCGGCCGCCTCGGCATTGGCACCGGCACTGGCCGCGGCCGAGGCCGCCTCGCCCGCCGCCGTCGCGGCGGTGCCCGCCTGCACGGCGGCCTGGGCCGCCAGCCGGGCGCCCTTCGCCGCGTTACGGGCGTCCTCCGCCGCCTTGCGCGCGGCGGCGGCCTGGCCGGCGTCCGTCGCGGCGGCGGATGCCGCGCCGCGTGCGCGCGAGGCGGCCTCGGCCGCACCGGCGGCCGCGGACGCCGCCTGCGACGCGGCGCTCGCCGCTATGCGAGCCGAGCTGTTCGCCGCCCGGGCGGCGCTGATGGCTTCCTGCGCGGCCTCGGCGGCACCCGCCGCCGCGTCCGCGGCCCGGCCCGCGGCGTTCGCCGCGCGCTTGGAGTCCTTCTTCGCCGCCTCGGTCTCGCCGGCGGCCTTCTGCGCCGCCTCCTTGGCGAGCTTGGAGGCGGCCACGGCCCGCTCCGAGGCCTCCTTGGCCGCCTCGGTCTCCCGCTTGGCCGTCCTACCCGCCTGCGTGGCCTGCTCGGCCAACTGCGCGACGGTGGCCCGCTCCTGGTCCCGGGCGCGGGACACGTGCTGGCCCGTGTCCAGGAACTCCCGGATGTCCTCGGCGGAGCCGTTCAGCGCGACCTTCGCGGCCTCTTTGGTCGCCGGGCCGGAGGCGCTCATGATCTGCATGAGCTGCACCCGGTCGTCCTGCTCCCGGGCGGTGTACTGGCTCTCACCGAGGAACTCGCGGATGTCACCGCTCGTGCCGCCGAGCGCGGCCTTCGCCGCGTCCTGGACACCGCTGCCACCGGCGCTGCCGATCTGCGTGGTCCGCACCCGCTGGTCCTGCTCGAGCGGCTCCCGCCACCCGTCCTTCAGGAAGTTGCTCAAGTCCTCGCGGGACCCGGCGAGCGCCTTCTTCGCGGCCTCGCGCACCCCGCGGCCGCCCACGGTGAAGAGCTGCATCGTGTAAATGCGGTCGTCGTGGAGTGCGGCGATTTCCTTCTCGCTGCCGAGGAACCGCTTCACGTCCTCGTCGGTGCCCATGAGGGCCGCCTCCGCGGCGGCCGTGACACCGGGCCCGCCCGACTTCCACAATTCCAGGACGCGACCGCGGTCGGTCGGCTGGTCCGGCTCGTCCGCCGCGAAGGCGGTACTCGTTCCGAGCAGGCTCGCCACGAGCGCCATGGGCAGCACACTCAGGCATACCGCACGCGTGCAGAGCCCCTGCTTTGCCCCGGGTCTCGCCCGATAGGGCTTTCTTCTCACCACGTTGACCGTTCTTGTCAGTTGATGGCCGAAACTCATCGGCGCGTGGTGAGCATAACCTCCATGATCACCCGTCATGTGTGCCTGAACGGGCCGTAGTTCATGGACAGCCGATAGCGGAATTAACAATTCCATGAGCAAGAAATGACATGCTCACATCGACGCTGCTACCGACGGTACAGCCCGCGACATCGGGCTTGTTGACACCTGGCACATAGTCAAGTCCAGGCAAAGTCACGGGTAGGTGATAGATTCCCGCCCAGGGCCTTTATCTCGCCATTACGCACGTCGAGAGGGGTTCTTCGATGTGTCTCGCGAGCGAAATTCGGCCCACCGAAATTTTCGAGAATCCCCGGCCCCCGCAAGACCCGCCAGGGAATTCGGATGGCGTCATTCCGCATTCCCGACGCGGGCCTTCGCGACCACCGGCCGAGCGCCCCGACGCGCCAGTGACGCGAACCCTCCGCCCGTACCAGGATGTCGGCATGCCAGAGACCTCCAACGGCGCGCTGCCCCGCCAGGTGGCCGACGCCCATGTCGAAGCCCTCATCGACCTCGACCCGATCACCGGCACGTACCTGGGAGTCGCGGAAAGCTCCCGCCTCCTCCCCGACCTCTCCCCCGCCGGGCGGGACGCCGTGGCCGCCCTCTCCCGCGCGACGCTGAGCCGGCTCACCGAAGCGGAGCGGCTGCCGGGCGCCGGGCAGGACGAGGAACGGCGCTGCGGGCGGCTGCTGCGGGAGCGGCTCACGGCGCAACTCGCCGTGCACGACGCCGAGGAGGGGCTGCGGGACGTCAACAACTTGAGTTCTCCCGTGCACGGTGTGCGCACGGTGTTCACCGTGACCCCGACCGGGACCGAGGACGACTGGGCGGCCGTCGCCGCGCGGCTGCGGGCCGTCCCCGTGGCTCTGGCCGGGTACCGCGCGTCACTGGCCCTGGGGCTGGAGCGGAAGCTGCCGGCCGGTCCGCGCGCCGTACGGACCGTCATCGGGCAACTGACGGAATGGGTGGGTGCGGACCGCGGCTGGTTCCAGGAGTTCGCCGCGGCGGGGCCGGATTCCCTGCGCCGTGAACTCGACGACGCCGCCGCCAAGGCCACGGCCGCGGTGGCCGGACTGCGCGACTGGCTGCGGGACGCCTACGCGCCCGCGATCGACGGCGCACCGGACACCGTGGGACGGGAGCGGTACGCCCGCTGGGCGCGCTACTTCAACGGCACGGACCTCGACCTGGACGAGGCCTACGCGTACGGCTGGTCCGAATACCACCGGCTGCTCGCCGAGATGAAGACGGAGGCGGGCAGGATCCTGCCGGGGGCCGGCCCCTGGGAGGCGCTGGCCCACCTCGATGCGCACGGCAGCCACATCGAGGGGGTCGAGGAGACCCGGGTCTGGTTGCAGCAGCTGATGGACGAGGCGATCGAGGCCCTGGACGGCACCCACTTCGACCTCGCCCCTCCCCTGCGGGCGGTGGAGTCCCGCATCGCCCCCGCCGGCTCGGCCGCCGCCCCGTACTACACCAGCCCGTCGGAGGACTTCTCCCGCCCCGGCCGCACGTGGCTGCCGACCATGGGCCAGACCCGCTTCCCCGTCTACGACCTGGTGTCCACCTGGTACCACGAGGGCGTGCCGGGCCACCATCTCCAGATGGCGCAGTGGGTGCACGTCGCCGATCGCCTCTCCCGCTACCAGGCGAAGGTGGGCAAGGTCAGCGCCAACCTGGAGGGCTGGGCGCTGTACGCGGAGCGGCTCATGGACGAGCTGGGCTTCCTGCCTGACCCGGAGCGCCGCCTCGGCTATCTGGACGCGCAGATGATGCGCGCGTGCCGCGTCATCGTGGACATCGGCATGCACCTGGAACTGCGGATCCCGGCGGACTCCCCCTTCCACCCGGGCGAGCGCTGGACCCCGGAGCTGGCGCAGGACTTCTTCGGCCGGCACAGCAGCCGCCCGGCGGCGTTCGTGGAGAGCGAGCTGACCCGCTATCTCTCGCGGCCGGCCCAGGCCATCGGGTACAAGCTGGGTGAGCGGGCGTGGCTGCGCGGCCGGGAGAACGCCCGCGCGGCGCGGGGGGCGTCCTTCGACGCCAAGGCCTGGCACATGGCGGCCCTCTCCCAGGGACCGCTGGGCCTCGACGACCTGGTGGACGAGCTGTCCCGGCTCTGACACTTCGGCTGAGCCGGTTTTCACTTGCGGTTGCCGTTGCGTCAACTTCTACGGTCTTGGGTGTGGCCGGAAACACCGGCCCGGCGATGGAGGAGCAGGGCTATGACCTGGTCGATCGCGGAGGTGGCCCGGATGTCGGGGGTGACGTCCCGGACGCTGCGGCACTACGACGAGATCGGCCTGCTGCCGCCGGCGCGGACCGGCGCCAACGGGCACCGCTACTACGAGGAGGCCGATCTGCTGCGGTTGCAGCAGATCCTGCTGATGCGGGAGCTGGACCTGGGGCTGCGCGAGATCCAGGCGGTCCTGGACAGCCAGGTCGATCAGGTGGCGGTGCTCCGCGAGCACCACCAGCGGCTGCTGGCGGAGCGGAACCGGCTGGAGACGCTCGCCCGCACGGTCGGCCGCACCATCGCCGAACTGGAGGAAAGCAAGGACAACAACGCCATGACGAAGATCAACAGGCCGGAGAACCTTTTCGAGGGCTTCGAGCCCTCCTCCGCCGAGGAAGATGCCGAGGTGCGGGAGCGGTGGCCCGAGGCCTGGGCGGAGTCCCGGCAGGCCGTCGAGACGATGACCGACGAGGACACGGAACGCTGGCAGCGGGAGGTGACGGCGCAGATGATCCGCCTGGCGGAGTTCATGGTCGCCGGCACACCGGTCGACGATCCCGCGGTGCAGGCCGAAGTGGATACCCACTACCGGGGCGTCTGCCGCTTCTGGACCCCGAACGCGGAGGCGTACAAGGGCCTGGGCCGGACCTACGTCGACGACCCCCGGTTCCGCGCGAACTACGACAAGATCGCCGACGGGCTGGCCGGCTACCTGCGTGATGCGATGGTCGTCTACGCCGACGCCCGGCTGAACTGACCGACACCTCACATCGCCGCGCCGGGAGCTGCGGATCGGGGGACCGCAGCGCCCGGCGCCCACCCCTTCGGCGCAGCTCAGGGCATCAACGCTGCCTGAAGTGCTCGACCAGGCGCGAGTAGCTGTCATCGGCATGGCCGTCCTCCACGGCCTTGTTCACCAGGCCCAGGGTGTAACCGGGGAATTCGACGTCGATGTTCCGCGCCCGGCTCTCGCGGACGAGGTCCTCGACCGAGGGCCGGTGGTGCTGGAGCGCTCCGTACGGCGTCGCGTACTCACCTCGGTCGACCTCGTCGGCGATCCCCGGGAAGGACGCCAGCAGCGCGGCCACGGACGGTCCGGCGTCGTCCAGGAACCGCCGCACCTCGATGCCCTCGCTGGACAGCAGGGCGGCCGCGTGCAGGAATCCGTTGAGCGCGCCCCACATCGTGCCGTGCACGGCCATCCCGTACAGGGCCGGGATACCTGCGTCGGCCGAGATCAGCGTTCCCCGGCCACCGATGAGCTGAAGCGTGGGACGGAAGTGGTCGAAGACAGCGTGGGAACCGCCGTAGAAAATCACCGTCTCCGCTCCCCCGATGCCCGGAGCGATCGTCATGATCTGCCCATGGAGATACCGCGCGCCCTGGTCCCCGACCCACTCGGCCACGGCCCTGGCCTCTTCGGATGTCCCATCGGTAAGGTTGAGCACGGAGCGGCCGGACAGCACGTCGCCCGACGATTCCAGGACCGCGCGGGCCGTCGCATTGCCCTGCACACTGACGACCACCAGAGGACTGGCGGCAACGGCGTCGCGGACCGTCGCGGACCGATCGGCCCCCTTGGCGACCAGGGGGTCGGCCTTCTCCGGCGTACGGTTCCACACCGTGGTCGGGTGCCCGCCGTCCAGAAAGGCGCCGGCGAGTGCGAAGCCCATCTCGCCCAGGCCGATCACGGTCACGGCCGGCTGGGCATCGGTTCGTACTGAGCCTGAGGCTGTATTCATCAAGTCGCTCTCTCCCCGGTTGCGGTGCTGCGTGAGCGTCACGCTAGAACCTGAACCAAAGTCGAGGTCAAGGAAGTTCTGAGGCCGAAGGGATACACACGCCATGATCAACCCGACTCGCACCACCGTCGGCCCCGAGCGCCAACTGCTCGAGTACATGCTCGACCACAATCGGGTCGAGCTGATCGACACGGTGCGCGGACTGTCCGAAGAAGAGGCTCGCCAACGTCTCGTCCCGTCCATGACGACGTCGATCGGGCTGGTCAAGCATGCCGCGTTCGCCGAACGGAACTGGTTCCAGCGTGTGCTGGCAGGGCTGCCGGACTCCGAGTGCGACGGTGCGATGGTGGGCGAGGCCAGTTTCGAGGTCAGTGACGACGAGACGGTGGCCGACGTGATCGCCGAATTCGAGCGCGCCGGCGACCGCGCACGGACGATCGCCGCGGGCATCGACCTCGACGCCACCCGGGAGCACCCGCTCTTCGGCACCGTCAGCCTGCGATGGATCTACCTGCTCATGATCCAGGAATTCGCCCGGCACGCCGGCCACAGCGACATCCTGCGTGAGCAGACCCTGAAGCGGGGACCGGAATCACGCACTCACAGTGATGCGGCAGGATAGCGGCCCGTGATCGACTACCAGCGCCAGCAGCACCCGAACCAGCCGTACGCTCCCCAGCCGCCGTACGCACAGCCGCACCCGTACGCACAGCAGCACGCGTATCCGCACCCGTACGCCCAGCAGCAGCCCCCGCAGCCGTACCCGCAGCCTCCGCTCGTCCCCGAGGCGGTCGGGGACGAACGCCGCATGCTCTCTGCCCTGATCGACGGATCCATCACGCTCTTCGCCGGCTTCGGTCTCGCCCACCAGCTCGCGGACGACAAGCCGGTCGGCGTCTTCTGGGCCTACGTCGCCGTATGCGTGTTCGGACTGTCCTTCGTCCACCACGTGCTGGGTGCCGTGATATTCCGGACGACCGTGGGCAAGTTCCTGCTCATGACACGCGTGGTGCGCGAGGCCGACGCCGGGCGGCCGCGCTTCTGGCAGACGGCGGGACGCTGGCTCCTCGGCCTGACCTGGCTCCCGATGCAGCCGCTGCGGAGCCTGGTCGGGGCGGAGGGCGACCCGTACGAGGACGCGTGGGGGCTGCGGTACGTACGCAGCAAGGACCTGCGCTGATCTGACTGACCGCGTCGCGGCGTCACCTCTCTTGTGGAGGCAGAACGTCCAACGCAAGGTGCCATGGATACGACCGGCGCCGCTCATTCCCCGTCCCGGGGGCGTGGGGCAGCCACTCCCCCTCGCCGTACAGCACGCGCACCCCGGCGCTACGCAGGGTTGTCACCGAGCGCTGCGTGGCCGGGTGGCTGTCCAGGGCCGTCGACCAGAACGGCAGGGCGACCACAGGCAGCCCCAGACCGACCGCCTCCGCGATGAGCCCGAGCGCATAGGTGTCGGCAATCCCGGCTGCCCATTTGTTGGCCGTGTTCATCGTCATCGGCGCCACGACGACCGCGTCCGCCGGCGGGTTGCGCTTCTCTTCGCCCGCCCGCCGCCAGTCGCTCCGCACGGGGTGCCCCGACGAGGCCTCCAGCGCCGGGAGGTCGAGGAACTCACCCTCGACGGCCGCCCGGGTGGCGATGACGCACACCTCCCAGCCGCGATGTATTGCAGCCGTCACCAACCGCGCCGCATCCTTTGCCGGGCCTGCGGCGCAGACGATGACGTACAGCACATGGCGACTCATACCGTCACCTGCGCCCGTGAAGCCAGGGAACGCAACACCGGTACCCGCCCGCCACGATCACGCATCAGCAGATCTCCGATCAGTTCTCGCACCACCGTGCGCGACCGTACCTCCTGCGGCGCCTGCTTCTCTGCTGCGAGAAGAGCCGCAGTGGCCTTCTCAGTTCGCCCGCAGGCATGAAGGGCTCGGGCTACGTCGGTCCAGAAGACAGCTCTGCGCTCCGCGACCGCCAGTGCCTCGACATTCACGTTCCGGGCCTCTGCTAGCGCCTTACCCGCGTCTCCGAGAGTGAGTGCGATGGACACCCTGTGAAGCGATACGTTGTTCGGCCCGAAGGCAGTCCAGTGCCGATTGGATTCCTCCAGCAGCTCGGCGGCGCGCCCGGCATCCTTAAGAAGTGCGGTGGCGGTGTCCCGGTCGTTCGCAGCAGATGCCGCCCACGCTCCACGGAGGAGCAGAGCTCCGAAGACCGCGACCGTGTCAGGGTTGGACCTGGCCACGGCATCGGCGATCTGCTCCGCTCCCCTGACAGCTACTCCGACACCTTGCCGACGGTGCCCGACCGCAGACACCGCGTGGGTGAGGATGCGCGACGCAGCTGCGACAGCCTCCGGGATCTCGGTCCGGCGGGCTGCTGCCATCGCGCGCTCGGCTGCAACCCACGCGGAAGCCGCGTCACCGTTTTTCAAGAGGAGCGAAGCCGCTACGTGGTAGGCATCCACGGCGACACGATCAACCTCGTGCTGATCACCGGCCGAAGCGCGCGGGGGCTCGAGTTCGACGAGGAGCCCCGGCAAGCTCGTGGCCAGTTGCGCATAACGACACCCCTGCACCTGTCTTTTCGCCGAGGCGACTGCCCGAGCCAATGCCTTGGGAGTGCTCGGATCCGTGGTGCAAGTAATCGTGCCCGTAAGGACATCCCGCAGCCGGTCCATAGGATCAGCAGCCGTGTGATCGAGTAGCTCCTCGGGGGAAGCGGGAACAGCCACCACACTGGCTGCGGCCAGCGAGTACATCACGAAGTCACGCCTCTTCACCGGCCCACCCAGCGCCGTCCCACCGGGAACCGCAGGCACAGACCTACTGGCCGGTCTGTTGAAGCCCAACTCTTCGACAGGTCGTTCGAGAAGCGCTTGCAACACCGCCCGTGTGGCTGGGTGGGGCCAACCTGGCCGCGCGGACTCCCAACGGCGAACTTGCCGGACCGAGATCGTCAGCTTGAACCCCAGCTGACCGGCCATGCTTGCGAAGCCGTCAACGAAGTCCTCCTGGGTATGTATCCCCCGCGCCACGCGTGCGCGTACGAAGAGCGGGTTACCCGGCTGGCCTGGCATGAGCTACCTCCGCATGTGCCGTACCACCCAACGTAGCCAGAAAACCGCTGCGGCACCGGCCGAATGTCCTGCGAAATGTCCTGCGAACGTCCTCAGGTCCGGCCTGGTCTGACCTCTCGTCCAGCGGTGTCCTGGTTCCATGATGTTTCTGGCCAGAAAATGCACCCCGCCGCGTCCACACCTCGCGGCTGGAGGGACGACCCGGTGACCGACATGACCCAATGGCTGGCGCAGGCCGCCACCGACCCCCGGGCCGCTACCGCCCACTGGAAGGCCGCCCGGCCCACACCCCTCACCGTCGGCACCCGGTGGGACCTCGCGCAGATCCGCTTCGGTCTGGCATGCGCCGCCCTCACCCAACTCAGGGCGGACGGGCACCACATCGGCCCGTATCTCATGAGCGGCGCCGAGCGGACCGTGTGGTTTCCGCTCCCCCTCGGCACCGCCTACCGCCTCGCCGGGACGCGCGGTGTCACCGTGCAGCCACCCGGCTGGGAACTCCTCGCGCCCTCCCCGGGCAGGTACCTCGGCAACCGCCTGTGGATCGTCCCGCACACCGTCCACGCGCCGACGACTCTCACCACCACAGACGACCTGTGCGAGGCACTGGACACCGCTCGTCGACGCCTGGCCGGGAAGGCGACACGGCCACCGGCCGCCCGCCTCAGCGCCCCGTGAAGAAGTCCCGCACCCGCCGCCCCCGGCGTCCGTTCTCGTAGCTGGACGGCTCGTCCGGCTCGTCCGAGTCGTCGGGGCCGTGCAGGACCGTCCAGCTCACCGCCGAGACCGCCGGTTCCAGGGAGAGGCGGCTGACCGCTTCTTCCAGGAGGCTGTCGTCGCGGCGCTCCGTGGTGAGTTCGGCGGCGACGGTGACCTTGCCGGGGGCCTCCGCGTCAACGCTGTGGACAGAGCGGAGGCGGAAGCCGGGGCGGGCCAGGGACTGGACGAGGAGGGTGCGGACGTGGGCTTCCTCGGGTTCGGTGCAGACCGCCTCGAAGTAGTAGTCGGTGGCCACCTCCGAGCCGCCGCGCGGCTTGCGGTCGAGGCCGCGGGCCAGGGGGCGCAGCAGGGTGTTGGCGCCGACGACGCCCGCCGTGCCGAGCCCCGCGACCACGTACAGGCCCGTGCCGGCCAGGGCGCCGATCGCGGCCGAACACCACAGCGTGGCCGCGGTGTTGAGGCCGCGGACGCTCAGCCCGTCGCGCATGATGACGCCCGCGCCGAGGAAGCCGATGCCGGAGACGATCTGTGCGGCGACCCGTGAACCGTCGTAGCCGGTGGTGCTCGTCGCGTCGGCGAAGCCGTACTGGGAGAGCAGCACGAAGAGGGCCGATCCGGCCGCGACCAGCGCGTTCGTACGCAGGCCCGCCATCCGGGAGCGCCACTGGCGCTCCAGGCCGATGATCGCGCCGAATCCCAGTCCGGCCGCGATGTTGGCCGCCATGTGCCACTCGTTGACGATGACCATGTTTCACACCCTCCTCTTCACTGTACTGTCGGCTGATCACAGCCAGGTGCTGAACCGCCGGATGTACCACGTCTTCACCAGCTGCGTAAGCGCGCAGTACGTCAGCAGGATCCCGATCAGCCACGGGAAGTAGCCCATGGGCAGCGGCTCCATCGACAGCGCGGACGCCAGCGGCGAGAACGGCAGGAAGATGCCGAGCGCCATCACCAGACCGGTCATGACCAGCACGGGAGCCGAGGCCCGGGACTGGATGAAGGGGACCTTGCGGGTGCGGATCATGTGCACGATCAGGGTCTGGGACAGCAGGCCCTCGATGAACCAGCCCGACTGGAAGAGCGTCTGGTGTGCCTCGCTGTCCGCCCCGAAGACGTTCCACATCACCAGGAAGGTGACGATGTCGAAGAGGGAGCTGATCGGGCCGATGCACAGCATGAAGCGGGCGATGCCCTTGGCGTCCCAGGTGCGCGGCTTGCGCAGGTACTCGGGGTCCATCCGGTCCCAGGGCGTGGCGAGCTGCGAGATGTCGTAGGCGAGGTTCTGTACCAGCAGGTGGATCGCCAGCATCGGCTGGAAGGGAATGAAGGCACTCGCGACCAGCACCGAGAAGACATTGCCGAAGTTCGAGCTCGCGGTCATCTTGATGTACTTGATGGTGTTGCCGAACGTGGTCCGGCCCTGCTCGACGCCCTGTTCCAGGACCATCAGGTCCTTCTCCAGCAGGATGATGTCCGCGGACTCCTTGGCGATGTCGACGGCCGAGTCGACGGAGATGCCGACGTCGGCGTCGTGCAGCGCGGCGGCGTCGTTGATGCCGTCGCCGAGGAAGCCGACGGTGTGGCCCTCGGCCTGGAGCGCCCGTACGATACGGGCCTTCTGGACGGGGTTGGTCTTGGCGAAGACCGTGGTCGTGCGGGCGAGGGCGCGCAGCTCCGGCTCGTCCATGGCATCGATCTCGCGGCCGGTGACGACGGCTCCCACGTCGATGCCGACGTCGGCGCAGACCCGGGCGGCGACGAGTTCGTTGTCGCCCGTGACGACCTTGACGGCGACGCCCTTGTCGGCGAGGGCCCCGAGGGCGGCCGCGGCGTCGGCCTTCGGCGGGTCGAGGAAGGCGAGGAAGCCGATGAGGGTGAGGCCCGTCTCGTCGTCGAGGGTGTAGGCGGTCCGCTCGGCGGTGAGCCTGCGGGTCGCGACGGCGAGGACGCGCAGGCCCTGCCGGTTGTTGTCCTCGGCCGTGCGGGTCACCTCGCGGCGCAGCTCACGGGTGAGTGCCACGTGCTTCCCGTCGTCCCTCATGTGCGTGCACAGGGCGAGGACTTCCTCGACCGCGCCTTTGGTGATGAGGATGTGCTCGTCTGCCTGGCCGGTCGTCGCGAGGCTGTTGCGGCCGAGGACGACGGACATCCGCCGGCGCGCGAAGTCGAAGGGGATCTCGTCGACCTTCGTGAAGCGGGCGTCGACGACAACCTCCTCGGCCTCGAGCACCCGGTCGATGACCGCCTGGTCCAGGAGGTTGCGCAGCCCGGTCTGGAAGTGGCTGTTGAGGTAGGCGTACTCCAGGACCTCGCCGTCCTCCTGGCCGCGCACGTCGAGGTAGCGGTCGAGAACGATGCGGTCCTCGGTCAGCGTCCCCGTCTTGTCCGTGCACAGCACGTCCATGGCGCCGAGGTTCTGGATGGCGTTGAGCCGCTTGACGACGACCTTGCGCCGGGACATGGCGACCGCGCCGCGCGCCAGGTTGGTGGTGACCACCATGGGCAGCATCTCGGGGGTGAGCCCGACGGCGACGGCGAGCGCGAACATGAAGGCCTCGTCCCAGTCGCCCTTCGTGAAGCCGTTGACGGCGAAGACGACGGGGACCATGACGAGCATGAAGCGGATCAGCAGAAAGCTGACCTTGCGTACGCCGGTGTCGAAGCCGGTCTGCGGGCGCTCACCGGCCAGGGAGCCGGCCATCGAGCCGAAGTAGGTGTCCTGGCCGGTCGCGACGACGACGCCGGTGGCCGCGCCGGAGGTGACGGAGGTGCCCATCAGGGCGAGGTTGTCGGCCTCCACCGGGTCGTTCGTCAGGGTCTGGCCGTCGTCGGGGAGCCGGGTGTCGGCCTTGGCGACGGGCAGCGACTCGCCGGACAGTGCGGCCTGGCTGACCATGAGGTCCTTGGCGGTCAGCAGCCGCAGGTCGGCGGGGACGAGGTCGCCGGCCGCGAGCCGGACGATGTCGCCGGGGACGACCTGGTCCATGGGGATCTCGACAGTGGCCGGCGCGTCACCGCGGCCGGCCCGGCGCACCACGGCGCAGGTCGTGGTGACCAGGGCCCGCAGGGCGGCGGCGGAGCGGCCCGAGCGGTACTCCTGCCAGAACCGCAGCAGCCCGCTGACCAGCACCATCGTGCCGAGGATGGCGATGCCGGGGTCGAAGGGCTCGGTGTCGGCGACCTGGAGCCACTGCCAGAGCATGACGGCGTCCAGAACGACGAGGACGAGGATGAAGGGGTTCCCGTAGGCCTTCGCGAGCTGGACGAACCAGCGCGGGGCGCGCTCGTGCGCGACGACGTTGGCGCCGTGCCGCTCCAGACGGTCGGTGGCTTCGTCGTGCCGCAGCCCCTGGGCGGTGGCGTGGACGTCGCGCAGGACCCGGGCGGCCGGGCGGCCGCTGACCTCGGCGAGGCGCTCGCCGACGAGGCGGGTACGGGCCTCCGTTTCGGCGGCCTTGCGGTCGCGGCGGGTACGGCCCGGCGGTGCGAGCTTCTGAGGGGTGAGGGTGGTGTTGGTCATGCCGAAACCTCTCTCCGGGCACACGGGCAAACGGGCAAACGGGCACGACGGCATGGCGTCATAGCAGGATGCCGACATGGCGAAATCGCGGCATGGCGCAGCCCGGCCGCGGCACGGAAAAGTGCGGGTGAACGCGCAGCGGAATGCGCGGGAAGTATTTCCGGCGGACAGGGGCGGAATTACCCCGGAGCGCCGGTGAAAGGAAAGGGCGAAACGCCGGAAAGGCCGGTGAAGGGAGTTACCACGCAACAGCGCCCGCGGCAAGGGCCGAAGGGCAGCGGTTCACCGAAGGGCCCGGGCGGGCGGGCCGGTCCGCACGATCGGTGCTGGAGTCAGCGGGTCCGAAGTCAGCGGTTCGGGGACGCGAACGGCATTCTGTGGCGAGGACTTCCCTCGGGACTCCGACTGGTCATCCCGATCACCTCCTCGCTCGTACGGACACAGCGCAGGTGCCGCGGCGGATATTCACGCGCATTGCGGCCGGGGGCGGCACCTTCGAGACCCAGCTTGCCATACGTGACGGGTGTTCTGTCCATGGGGAGGCAATAGGCGGGCAAATTCCGGGCGGCCGCCGCGGGGATATGGACCGGGGAATGCGACGGGGCGGCACCGGCCGCCGCGATCGCGGTGACGGGTGCCGCCCCGGGGGCAGGAGGGCCGGGCTCAGGGAGTGAGCAGCGGGGTCCAGGTGCCGAGGGCCGAGCCCGTGGTGTTGTCGTAGAGCGAGGACTCGCCGTCGGACCAGCGGACGACGAGGTCGTCCCGGCGGCCGCCGGTAGTGAAGTCACCGGCGACCATGACGGCGGGCTGCCAGGAGGCGTTGGGAGCCTGGAGGCGGGTGCCCGAGAGCGCGGAGCCGGAGAGGGCGAAGCTGCCCAGCGAGCCGTCGGCCCAGCGGACCATCAGGTTCGAACGGTCCTGGCCCGCGGGCTGGGCGCTCGCGAGGGCGATGGAGTTCCTCCAGAACGAGCCCTTGTCCGCGAGGCGGCGCTCGGCGCCGAGCCCGGAGGAGCTCACGCCCGGGTAGAGGCTGAGTCCGCCGTCGGCCCAGCGGACCACGAGGTCCGAGGCCTTGTCCGTGGAGTTGAACTTGCCCGCGGTGATCTGGGTGGCGTACTTCCAGGGTGTGGAGCCGGCCGGGGCGAGGGTGTACTCCTTGCCGAAGCCCGCCGGGTCGCCGTCCGCGAAGAGGCTGACCTTGCCGTTGTTCCAGCGCACCACCAGGTCGGAGCGGTTCGAGCCGGTGAAGTCGCCGGCGGTGACGGCCTCGGCGCGGCTCCAGAAGCTGCCCGCCTTGGCGAGCGTCTTCTCGGAGCCGAAGCCGCCCTTGCCGTCGCCGGGGTAGAGGCTGACCTCGCCGTCGCTCCACAGCGTCAGCAGGTCGTCGCGCCCGTCGCCGGTGTAGTCGCCGGAGGCGAGGTGCTTGGCGTGCCGCCAGGTCGAGGCGGCACCGGGCAGCCGGTTGGCCGTGGACTGCGGCCGGTAGGCGCCGCCGTCGCGGGCGGGCGTACGGTCGGCGACCGCGTCCTGGTAGAGGGCCTGGATCTGGCGGTCGTAGACCGGGGAGTAGTTCACCCAGTGGTCGCCGGCCTTGTTGCCGCCCCCGTAGTAGCCGCCGAGGTTGCCGATGACGTCGCCGGTACGGGACTTGGCGTCGTAGTTGGCGATCCACGGGCTGCCGGAGACGCCGCCGTAGTAGCCGCCGCACCGCATCTCGACCTGGCGGTAGCCCGCGAGCCGCTTGGTCGGCACGGTGCAGCTGATGGCCCGCTGGTCGGGGTTGTTCGAGACGGGATAGCCCGTGACCGTGACCGTGCTGGTCCAGCGGGGCGTGGGGGTCAGCCGGAGGGAGCCGGTGAGGTCCTGCACCCGGGCGCCCTTGGCGTTGGGGCCGACGCGGATGAAGCCGAAGTCGAGGTCGGAGTCGGCGCCGGTGCTGTTGGAGCTGTAGCGCGGGTCGGTGAAGACACGCTGCACCGGGAAGACGCCGAACGGCTGGTGGGCGGCGTCCTTCCCCTTGCGGTACTGCGGAATGAAGATGCTCTTGGTGCTGACCCCGCCCTTGGCGCAGTGCCCGGCGGTCAGGACGAGGTTGCGGCCCGCGCTCTGGACGACGCTCGCGGTGCAGTAGGTGTTGCCGCTCGGGCCGCCCGCGGCGAAGAACGTGCCCACCATGGGTATGCCGTCGCCGTACTTGCCCTGGGGGGTGCCGGAGGGGGCCGCGGCGGCCGTCAGCGCGGGCGCGCCGAGCGCGGGGGCGGAGGACCGGGGGGCGCCCGCGGTCCTGCCGGCGGACCCTGCCGCCTTGCGACCCGCCTCGACGGGCTTGGCGGCGGCCAGCCGCTCTGCGGTCCAGTAGTTCTCGACGCTCGTGTCACGAGGGGCCGGAGCCGCGGTCGCCGCGGTCGCGACGGCGGTCGTTCCGCACGCGGCCATGCACAGGGCCACGGCGAGGGTCCGGGACCATCTGGAAGATGACAAAGTGACTCTCTGGGATAGAGGAAACGAAAGGTGTGGGGCATGTTTTCACACGTCCCACACACCCAGCTCCGCCGGTCCCGGAACCTCCAATTCCGATCCGCGCACCGGCCTGGGACATCTTTCGGCCATGCATGAGCCGTGCGTGATACCCCGTCAGTTCCGTTGCCCAGCCCGCCCTCAGGCCACCGAACCCAGCCGCTCCGGCCCGCCCCGCGGTTCGTGGTGGATGGGGGTGTGCGCGCCGGTGAGGGGCACGCCGGAGCCGCCGCGGCGGCTCGCGACGATCTCGGCGGCGATGGACAGGGCCGTCTCCTCGGGCGTACGCGCCCCGAGGTCGAGCCCGATCGGCGAGCGCAGCCGGTCCAGCTCCCGTTCGCCCACGCCCACCGCGCGCAGCCGGTCGAGCCGGTCCTCGTGGGTGCGCCGCGAGCCCATCGCCCCGACGTAGGCGACGGGGAGCCGGAGCGCCCGCTCCAGCAGCGGTACGTCGAACTTCGCGTCGTGCGTCAGGACGCACAGGACGGTACGGGCGTCGAGCTCCTGAGCGTCGAGGTAGCGGTGCGGCCACTCGACGACGACCTCGTCCGCCGCCGGGAACCGTCCGGCGGTGGCGAAAACCGGTCGGGCGTCGCACACCGTGACGTGATACCCGAGGAACTTCCCGACTCCGGCCAGGGCGGCGGCGAAGTCGATGGCCCCGAAGACGATCATGCGGGGCGGTGGCACGCTGGACTCGACCAGCAGGACCACCGGCTCCCCGCAGCGTGAGCCGTCCGCGCCGATCCCGACCGTTCCGGTGCGGCCCGCGTCGAGCAGGGCGGCCGCCTCCTCGGCGGCGGTACGGTCCAGCATCCCGTGGCCGCCGAGGGTGCCGGTGCGGGTGCCGTCGGGCCGTACGAGCAGCGCCCGGCCGACCATCTCGGCCGGGCCCGCGACCACGCGCGCGAGAGCAGCCGTCTCACCACGAGCGGCGGCGGCCAGCGCGGCGCCGAGCGTACCGACGACGCTCTCCGGGGCACTCCCCTCTTCGGCGCACCCGCCGGACGACCGGACCGGGGTGACGAGGATGTCGATGACGCCACCACAGGTCAGGCCCACGGCGAAGGCGTCCTCGTCCGAATAGCCGAAGCTGCTGAGGACGCTCTCACCGCTCACCAGCGCCTCTTGGCACAGTTCGTAGACCGCGCTCTCCACGCACCCGCCGGAGACCGACCCGATCGCCTCGCCGTCGGCGTCGACGGCGAGGGCGGCGCCGGGCGGCCGGGGGGCGCTGCCGTGGGTGGCGACCACGGTGGCGACGGCGAAGTCGCGGCCCCGCTCGCACCACCGGTGCAGCTCCTCGGCGATGTCCAGCATGGCGGTCTCCTTACGGGGTGCGGGCCACGGGCGTTATTTCACACCCAGCCAATTCTCGATGGGACGGAGGGCGAAGTAGGCGACGAAGACGACGGTCAGTGCCCACATGAAGGCACCGGGCTCGCGCCACTTGCCCTGGGCGGCCTTGATGGCGGTGTAGGCGATGACGCCCGCCCCGACCCCGGCGGTGATGGAGTAGGTGAAGGGCATCAGCACCACGGTGAGGAAGACCGGGATCGCCACCGCCCGGTCGTTCCAGTCGATGTGTCTGGCGTTGCTCATCATCATCGCCCCGATCACCACCAGAGCCGCGGCAGCGACTTCACCGGGAACCACGCGCGTCACCGGGGTGAAGAACAGGCAGGCGGCGAAGAACAGGCCGGTCACCACGGACGACAGCCCGGTCCGGGCGCCCTCGCCGACCCCGGTGGCCGACTCGATGAAGACGGTCTGGCCCGACGCCCCGGAGACCCCGCCGATGGCGCCGCCCGCGCCGTCGACGAACAGTGCCCTGCTGAGGCCCGGCATCCGGCCCCGGTCGTCGGCGAGCTTCGCCTCGGTGCCGACTCCGATGATGGTGGCCATCGCGTCGAAGAAGCCGGCCAGCACCAGTGTGAAGACGACCATGGTGACGGTCATGGCGCCCGCCGAACCCCAGCCGCCGAACTCCACCCGCCCGAAGAGGGAGAAGTCCGGCATGGACACGGCGCTGCCCTTCAGCTCGGGCGGGCCGCTCCGCCAGGCCTTGGGGCCGAGGTCCACGGCGGCGTTGACGACGACCGCGAGGACCGTGCCGGAGACGATGCCGATGAGGATCGCGCCGGGCACCTCGCGGGCCTGCAGCATGAAGACGATCAGGAGCGTGACGCAGAAGATCAGCACGGGCCAGCCGGCGAGCTCTCCGGCCGGGCCCAGGGTCACCGGCCCGCCGCCCGTGGAAGCGTGCACGAAACCGGCTTTGACCAGGCCGATCAGGGCGATGAACATGCCGATGCCCATGGTGATGGCGTGCTTGAGGGCCAGCGGGATGGCGTTCATGATCAGCTCACGCAGGCCGGTGAGGACCAGGAGCACGATCACCACCCCGTACATCACACACATGCCCATCGCCTGCGGCCACGTCATGTGCGGGGCGACCTGGGTGGAGAGCACGCCGGAGACGCCGAGCCCGGCGGCCAGCGCGAGCGGCACCTTGCCCACGAAGCCCATGAGCAGGGTGGACAGGGCCGCGGCGAAGGCGGTGGCGGTGATGAGGCCCGCGTGGCTCAGCGTGTGGTTCGAGGCGTCCGGGCCGGAGAGGATCAGCGGGTTGAGCAGCAGGATGTAACACATCGCCATGAAGGTCGTGATGCCGCCGCGTATCTCGCGGGCGACGGTGGACCCGCGATGGCTGATGTGGAAGTACCGGTCGAGCCAGGACCGTCCGGCGGACGGCCGCGAGCCCGCGCCCGCGTCCTCCGCCGTGGTCACCGGCTCCAGGGATGACTGGGTCATGAATGCCTACTCCCAAACTGCGGGGGTCTGGGGGTCGCCCCCCAGACGGTGCTGTACAGGGGCACCCACGCGAGCGTGGGATTTGGGATGTTCATGGCTGCACGACCCGGGGGACGGCCCGAGACGAACGGGTACCGCGGCGGCTCCTGGGGGGCGCGGGGCCGGGGCGATGTTAGGGGGGCGAGTGCCGTACGCGCCGCACCTCGAGGTGCGGCGCGTACGGCGGGTCAGGTCCCGGTGAGGTGTTCGGGACGCACCGGGACCCGGTTCAGCGCCAGGCCCGTCGCCGCGCGGATCGCGGAGACGACGGCCGGCGTCGAGGACAGGGTGGGCGCCTCGCCGACTCCGCGCAGCCCGTAGGGGGCGTGGTCGTCGGCCAGTTCGAGCATGTCGACCGGGATGGTCGGGGTGTCGAGGATGGTGGGGATCAGATAGTCGGTGAAGGAGGGGTTGCGTACCTTCCCGTCCTTCGCGACGACGATCTCCTCCATGACCGCGAGGCCGAGGCCCTGGGTGGTGCCGCCCTGGATCTGGCCGACCACGGACTGCGGGTTGAGTGCCTTGCCGACGTCCTGGGCGCAGGCCAGCTCGACGACCTTGACCAGGCCCAGCTCGGTGTCGACCTCGACGACCGCGCGGTGGGCGGCGAACGAGTACTGCACATGGCCGAAGCCCTGGCCGGTGACCAGGTCGAAGGGCTGGGTGGGGCGGTGGCGCCACTCCAGCTCGATGTCGACGGCCTCGTCGCCGAGGACGTCGGCGAGGTCGGCGAGGACCTCCCCGCCGTCGGTGACGACCTTGCCGCCCTCCAGGAGGAGTTCGGCGGAGGCCCACGCCGGGTGGTACGTGCCGAATTTGGCCCTGCCCAGCTCCAGGACGCCGGCCCGCACCGCCTCGCAGGCGTGTTTGACCGCGCCACCGGTGACGTACGTCTGGCGGGAGGCGGAGGTGGAGCCGGCCGAGCCGACACGGGTGTCGGCCGGCTGGATGGTCACCTGGCTGACGCCCAGTTCGGTACGGGCGATCTGGGCGTGCACGGTGACGCCCCCCTGGCCGACCTCGGCCATCGCGGTGTGCACGACCGCGACGGGCTGTCCGGCGACGACCTCCAGACGTACCCGGGCGGTGGAGTAGTCGTCGAAGCCCTCCGAGAAGCCGACGTTCTTTATGCCGACGGCGTAGCCGACACCCCGGACGACGCCCTCGCCGTGCGTGGTGTTGGACAGCCCGCCGGGCAGCGCCCGTACGTCGACGGAGCCGCCAGGGCTGTCCGGTGAGCCCGCGCTGAGCCACTGCCGCTCGGGCGGCAGCGGCATCGCCTTGACCCGGCGCAGCAGTTCGGCGACCGGGGCCGGGGAGTCGACGATCTGGCCGGTGGGCATGACCGCCCCTTGCTCCATGGCGTTGCGACGGCGGAACTCGACGGGGTCCAGGCCCAGTTCGGCGGCGAGCTTGTCCATCTGCGCCTCGTAGGCGAAGCACGCCTGCACTGCCCCGAAGCCGCGCATCGCGCCGCAGGGCGGGTTGTTGGTGTAGAGCGCCAGGGCCTCGATGTCGACGTTGTCCACGACGTACGGGCCGGCGGAGAGCGAGGCGGCGTTGCCGACGACGGCCGGGGAGGAGGAGGCGTACGCGCCGCCGTCCAGCACGATGCGGCAGGTCATGTAGAGGAGCTTGCCGTCCCTGGTCGCCCCGTGCTCGTAGTGGAGCTTGGCGGGGTGGCGGTGGACGTGACCGAAGAAGGACTCGAAGCGGTTGTAGACGATCTTGACGGGTTTGCCGGTGCGCAGCGCGAGCAGGCACGCGTGGGCCTGCATGGACAGGTCCTCGCGGCCGCCGAAGGCGCCGCCGACACCGGAGAGCGTCATGCGCACCTTGTCCTCGGGCAGGCCGAGGACGGGGGCGAGTTGGCGGAGGTCGGCGTGCAGCCACTGGGTGGCGATGTAGAGGTCGACGCCGCCGTCCTCGGCGGGCACGGCGAGCCCGGACTCGGGGCCCAGGAACGCCTGGTCCTGCATGCCCACCTCGTAGTCGCCGGAGACGACGACGTCCGCGCGGGCCTTCGCGGCGGCGACGTCGCCGCGGACGACGGGCTGCCGGTGGACGATGTTGGGGTGCGGGACATGACCGGCGTGGTCGTCGTGGCGGCCCGGGTGGAGCAGCGGGGCGCCGGGGCCGGTGGCGCTCTCCTCGTCGGTGACGACGGGGAGTTCGGCGTACTCGACCTTGATCTTGGCGGCGGCGCGGCGGGCGGTCTCGGGGTGGTCGGCGGCGACGAGGGCGACGGGCTCGCCGTGGTAGCGGACGACGCCGTCGGCGAGGACGGGGGTGTCCTTGATCTCCAGTCCGTAGCGGGTCTCGGCGGGCAGGTCGGCGTGGGTCATGACGGTCTCGACACCGGCGGTGGCCAGCGCTCCGGCGATGTCGACCGAGACGATCCGGGCGTGGGCGTGGGGGCTGCGGAGGGTGAAGCCCCAGAGCATGTCCTCGTGCCACAGGTCCGAGGCGTAGGCGAACTCTCCGGTCACCTTGAGGGTGCCGTCGGGGCGGAGGGTGGACTCGCCGATGCCGCCTTTGGTGCGGCTGCCCTGGGTGAGGCTGGTGGGGGTGCGCGTGACGGCCATCCTCAGACCGCCTCTTCGGTGCGGTCCGCGCGGGCCGCCGCGAGGCGTACCGCGTCGAGGATCTTCTCGTAGCCGGTGCAGCGGCACAGGTTGCCCGAGAGTGCCTCGCGGATGTCCGCGTCGGAGGGCTGGGCGTTGCGCTCCAGCAGTTCGTCGGCGGCGACGAGGAGGCCCGGAGTGCAGAACCCGCACTGGACCGCGCCCGCGTCGATGAAGGCCTGCTGTACGGCCGAGAGTTCGGTGGCGGGCGGGCCCGGCGGCCGGGCCTGCCAGCGCTGGGCCTCGTCGATGCTCGTGCCGCCCTGCGCGGTGCCCGCCCGGTCTCCTGCCGAGCGCCGCTCGGCGTAATCGGCGAGCCCTTCGACGGTGTCGACGGCGCGGCCCTCCACCTGGCCGGCCGCCACCAGACACGCACAGACCGGGAGGCCGTCGAGGCGGACCGTGCAGGACCCGCACTCGCCCTGCTCACAGGCGTTCTTGGAGCCGGGCAGGCCCAGCCGCTCGCGCAGGACGTACAGGAGGCTCTCGCCCTCCCAGACGTCGTCGGCCTCCTGCGGCCGGCCGTTGACCGTGAAATTCACGCGCATGATGCGCTCCTCTCGTTTCCACGGTACGCGTCCCAGGTCCAGCCGAGGGTGCGGCGGGCCATGACGGCCACCGCGTGCCTGCGGTACTCGGCGCTGCCGCGCACGTCGTCGATCGGGTTGCAGGCGCCGGCGGCGAGTTGGGCGAACTGCCGGGCGACGGACGGGGTGATGATCCGCCCGGAGTCCCAGAAGCCGCCCTCGTCGAGCGCCGCCTGGAGGAAGTCCTCCGCCACCCGGGCCCGGACGGGGGTGGGCGCGGCCGAGCCGATGCCGGTCCTGACCGTGCGGGTCTCGGGGTGCAGGGCGAGGCCGAAGGCGCAGACGGCGATGACCATGGCGTTGCGCGTGCCGACCTTGGAGAAGGCCTGCGGTCCGTCGGCCCTGCGGATGCGGACGGCCCGGATCAGTTCGTCGGGCTCCAGGGCGTTGCGCTTGACCCCGGTGAAGAACTCCTCGACCGGGATGAGACGGGTGCCGCGCACGGACTCCGCCTCGACGTCGGCTCCCGCCGCCAGCAGCGCGGGGTGCGCGTCGCCCGCCGGTGAGGCCGCGCCGAGGTTGCCGCCGACGCTGCCGCGGTTGCGGATCTGCGGGGAGCCGACGGTGTGCGAGGCGAGCGCGAGGCCGGGCAGCTCCGCGCGCAGGTGCTCCATGATCTGTGCGTAGGGCACGGCGGCGCCGAGGCGGACGTCGCGGTCGCCGACCTGCCATTCGTAGAGTTCGCCGATGCGGTTGAGGTCCAGCAGGTACTCCGGCCGGCGGTGGTCGAAATTGATCTCGACCATCACGTCCGTACCACCCGCGATGGGCACAGCCGTGGGGTGCTCCGCCTTGGCGGCGAGAGCCTCCTCCCAGCTGGCAGGGCGCAGGAAGTCCATGGATGTTCTCTTCTCGAGTCTCGAGGGCGCTGCGAGGGGGGTGGCGCTGGGGAGCAATTCATGTCCTGTTCACGCGGAGTGGGCCAAGTACACAGAGGTGCGGGGGCCCGGGTGCAGTCACCGAAACCATGAAGCGGTTGGCTGGCCGTGGCCCATGTCTTGTAGATTCGAACGAAAGACGGGGTTCGGAAACCTCACGGCATTCCACTGGATACAACAAGACAGATCGGCGGCGACCACGATGCGGCTGCGCGCACTGCTGGAGACGGATGCGCTGGGCCTTCGGCTGCTCGGCGGCGAGGACGAGCTGGACCGCACCGTGCGCGGCGTGATGACCACCGACCTGCGGGATCCGAGCCGGTATCTGTCCGGTGGCGAGCTGGTGCTCACCGGGCTGGCCTGGCGGCGCGATCCGGAGGACTCCGAGCGGTTCGTCCGGATCCTGGCGGCGGCCGGGGTGGCGGGGCTCGCGGCGGGCGAGGCGGAGATGGCCTCGACCCCCGACGACCTGGTGCTGGCCTGCGCGCGGCACCGGATGCCGCTGTTCTCCGTCGACGAGGACGTGTCCTTCGCGTCCATCACCGAGCACGTCGTGCGGCAGGTCTCCGGCGAGCGGGCCGGTGATCTGGCGGCGGTCGTGGACCGGCACCGCCGGCTGATGACCGCGGGCCCGGCGGGCGGCGGCCCCGAGGTGGTCCTCGATCTGCTCGGCTCCGACCTGGACCTGCGGGCCTGGGTGCTCTCCCCCAGCGGCCGCCCCATCGCGGGCTCCTCGCTGGCGGGGGCCGGGCCCGCGCTGCCCGCCGCGGTCAGCGCCACCCTCGCGGGCGAGCACCTGGCCGCCTCGCGCACGGGCCGGCGCGGCCCGCACCGCGTCACCGCCGCCGGTGCCACGTACTCGCTGTTCCCCATTCGCAGCAGTGGCCGCGACCTGCGCGAGACGGTCCTCTCCGACTGGCTGCTGGCCGTCGAGGCGGACGCCGGGGACTGGCCGGAGGAGCGGCTGGACCTGCTGCACGGCGTCACCCAGCTGATCGCCGTCGAGCGCGACCGGCGGGAGGCGGCCCGTACGGTACGGCGCCGGCTCGCGCAGGAAGTGCTCGAACTGGTCCAGACAGGTGCCGCCCCGGCGGAGATCGCGGCCCGGCTGCGGGTGGCCGCCCCGGTGCTGCTGCCCGGTCTGGGCACGGCCCCGCACTGGCAGATCGTGGTGGCCCGGGTCGAGTGGGAAGGCGGCGACATCCCCGGCGGGCCGGTCGCCCAGGCCCTGCTGGAGGAGGTGCTGGTCGACCCCGACGCGATCGGTCCCGACCCCTCCGACCGCATCGCCGTCGCCCACACGGGCGACGAGGCGGTCGCGCTGGTGCCCCTGCCCTCCGTCCCCCCGGTGCCTTCCGTGCCCTCGGACGCCGACGCGGAGGACACGGCGGCCGTCACCGGTCTGCACGCCGACGCGCTCCTCGCCGCGATCCGCGAGCCCCTCTCCCGGGGCCTCGCCGACGACGGCCGTCTGACGCTGGGCGTCAGCGCGGCCGTGCACTCCGCGGAGGGGCTGCGCGGCGCCCTGGAGGAGGCCCGCCACGCCCGCCGTGTGGCGGCGGCCCGCCCCGGCCGCGTCTGCGCCGCGGGCCACCAGGAGCTGGCCTCCCACGTCCTGCTGCTCCCCTTCGTCCCCGACGACGTCCGCCGCGCCTTCACCGCCCGTCTGCTGGACCCGCTGCGCGACTACGACCGCCGTCACCGTGCCGAGCTGATCCCGACCCTGGAGGCGTTCCTCGACTGCGACGGGTCCTGGACCCGCTGCGCGACGCGTCTGCACCTGCATGTGAACACCCTGCGCTACCGGGTGGGCCGGATCGAGCAACTGACGGGCCGCGATCTGTCGCGCCTGGAGGACAAGCTGGACTTCTTCCTGGCCCTGCGGATGAGCTGACGCACCTCGGCGCGGCCGTCACACCCGACCCAGGTGCCGCAGGTAGTCCGCCCGGTTGAGGGGGTCGGCGCCGGTGCGGACGCGTGCCGGGGGTTCACCCGGGTGGGGGCGGTCGGTGGTGGGTGCCGCCCACCAGGCGGCCTCGCCCCGGGTGAGGCCCGGCAGTCGGCGTTCGACCTCGGCCGCGCGGCCCGCCGGGACGACACCCGTCACGAGCCAGGAGTCCGTGCCGCCCGAGGTGGCGCGGATCTCCGCCCCGACCGCGGCCAGCGCGGCCGTCACCGCGCTCAAGGCATCGAGCGGCAGCTCCAGTTCGTAGGCGAGACACGGTTCGTACACCCGGGTGCCGGCCGCCGCGAGAGCGCGCATCAGGACCAGCGGGGTCAGGGAGCGGAAGTCGGCGGCGGTGCTCACGGGGCCGATGAAGCCGGAGCGGGTCAGGGTGACGACGCAGTCGGTGACCTGCCAGCCGTGCAGACCCTGGGTGAGGGTGCGGGTGACCGTCTCCTCGATGGCACGGTCGAAGGCGAGCGGGAGGGCACCGAGCTCGGTGTCGCGGCGGAACTCCGTGCCCGAACCCGGCGCGCCCGGCGCGACGCGCAGCCCGACCGTGGCCCAGAAGACATGGCCGCCGTGCCGGTCGATCTCCTCGTACGCCTCCCCGGTCCCCACCGGCCGCTCCCGGTACACCGCGCGGCTCGGCTCGAACAGGGCGTCGACGCCGAACTCCGTGCTCAGCGTCGCCGCGACGATCTCCTTCTGCACCTCGCCGTAGAGCAGTACCGAGGTGCCACCGCCCGGCAGGGCGCGGGTGCCGATCAGCGGGTCCTGGTCGGCGAGGGCGGTCAGTGCGGAGTGCAGCCGGGCCGCGTCGCCCGGGCGGACGGGCCGGACGACGGTCTCCAGGCTCGGCGGCGCGAAGTGCGGCTCCGCGTCCCCCGCCGGCACGGCCCCGAGCCGGTCCCCGACGCGGACCCCCGGCAGACCCCGGATCCGCGCGATGCCGCCCGCGGTGAGCGGCTCCGCGGCCGGGGCTCCGACGACCTTCAGTCCGGTGATCCGGCCGGTGTGCTCCCCCGGCGTCCCGTCCGCCTCCCGCCGGCGCAGGGTGACGCGCTCCCGCTCGGACAGCTCGCCCGCGAACAGCCGCAGATACGCGGTCTTCTCCCCGCCGGCGCCGCGCTCGACGGCGAACACCGTGCCGCTCGCCCCGGCGTCCCCGTCCCGGCCGGCCGCGGGTGCGGGCGGCAGCAGGGACGCGATGCCGTCCAGCAGCGCGTCCACGCCCTGCCCGGACAGCGCCGAGCCGAAGAAGACCGGGTACGCCAGGCCGCGCCCGGTGCGGTCGGCCAGGGCGGACGCCAGATCGCGGGCGGTGGGAGCGCGCCCGGCGACGAGGTCCGCGAGGAGCGCGTCGTCGCCCTCGGCCAGGGATTCCGCCACCAGTTCGCGGAAGTCCGGGTCGGCGAGCGAGCCCGGGACCGTGCGGGCGGCGGGCGTACCGAGGTCACGGACGGTGCCCATGGGGACGATGTGCGGAGTGAGCCGGTGGCGGACGTCGGCCAGCAGTCCGGCCTCGCGGGCGCCCGCGCGGTCGGTCTTGTTGACGAACACCAGCGTCGGCAGCCGCAACCGCCGCAGGGTCTTCATCAGCACGCGCGTCTGCGCCTGCACGCCCTCCACGGCGGACAGCACGAGCACCGCGCCGTCGAGCACGCCGAGGGCGCGCTCCACCTCGGCGATGAAGTCGCTGTGGCCGGGGGTGTCGATGAGGTTGACCCGCAGATCGCCGAGGGTGAAGGGGGCGACGGCGGTGCGGATGGTGATGCCGCGGCGGCGTTCGAGCTCGCCGGTGTCGGTGCGGGTGCTGCCGTCATCGACACTGCCGAGCCGGTCGATGGCACCGGTGTCGAAGAGCAGGCGCTCGGTGAGACTGGTCTTACCGGCGTCGACGTGCGCCAGGATGCCGATGTTGAGCGTGCGGTGCTGCGGAGTACGCATGGGCGAAGAAGTCCTCGGGAACAGTCGTCCGGTCAGGGCGCTGGGGGTTTCCGAGGCTTCGGCGCATGTACGTGACTCCCGTGTCGTGTGCGGTGGGGCGCCGTCGGCACGGTGTGCGGCGGCGCGCCGTCATCCTGCCAGGGCACCACACCGGAATCGAGGCATTTTCCGTCCGGCCCGGCCGGAACCCGCCCCGGCGGCGGACGCCCGCCGGCACAGCCGCCGTCGGCTGCTCGCACGGCATTCGAACACCCCGCCGCCGCGCCCGCGGCGGGGCCATGGCCTGCGATCTCTTCGGTAACCTGCCGCTACCGCTGGGAGTCGCGGGACACGAGGGTGCGACAACCCTCTTCGGACGCAACGGACTTCGGCCGCCGCGCGAGCACGCAGGACGGCCGTGGACCGTCCACGGGTTTGTGAACTGGTTCACACCTGACCCTTGGCCGCGCCCGGGTCCGCGTGCTGAGATGCGGGCACGGCTTCCAGCTCGACGGCGCGCTTGGGGAGGGCACTGTGGCGGATACCGCCATGCGGAATTCTGGGTTGTCGGAGCCATGGGGACCACAAGGACCGGACCCGCAAGGGAACGATCCACTCGAACGAGCCGTGTGGCGACTGCGGTCGCGCGCCTGCTGGGAGGACGCCGCAGCGCTCCTCGCCCCGCGTGCCGCGGCGGAGGCGGGGGTGGCGCTGCGGCGCACGGCGGTGCTGATCGAGCGGTGCGTGTTCACGGCGCAAGGATGGGGGGAAGCCGAGGACGCGCTGCGGTCGGCGGAAGCCCTGGCCACGGACGACGAGGAACGCGGGGCGGCGGCCTGCGAGCGGGGGCATCTCGCCTACGCGTCCACCCTTTTGGGGGTACGTGACCGGGCCGACGAGGCACGCGCCGCGCTGGGCCGGGCGGCCGCGCTGCTCGGGCCCGGCTCGCCGACCCGCCCGCAACTGGACTTCCGCCGGGGGCTCATCGCCCAGCACCTGTCCGACAACCCCTCGGACGCCACGGCCGCCTTCCAGCGCGCACACGCCGGGGCGACCGCGCACGGCCACCGGCTGCTGCTCTCCTTCACCTGGCGGCACGTGGCCGCGATGGCCGAGCACGACGGCAAGCTCACCGAGGCGCGGCACGGGTACACCGAATCGCTGCGCATCCGGGAGGAGTTGGGCTATCTGATCGGCATTGCCCCGGCGTTGGTCTCCCTGGCCGCGGTGGTCCCCGACGCGGGCGAGGCGGACCGGCTGCGCGCGGAGGCCACCCGGCTGGTCCACCTCCTCGGCGGCGTCCCGGCCTGGCTGGCGGACCGCCTCACGTCCGCGCGGGCCGCGACCGTACCCGCCCAGGGCAGACCGGATCCGGCCGTCTAGGGGGCTGCGCCCTCAGCGCCGGAGCGGCTGCTGCGCTATGTCCTCAATCGCCGGACGGGCTGCTGCGCTATGTCCTCAATCGCCGGACGGGCTGATGTGAGCCCGTCCGGCCGCGCCGGTGAAGTGGCGGGTCACCAGGGACTCGACTCCGGCGAGGTCCTGCGCGGCGAGGGCGTCGAGGAGGGTCAGGTGCTCGGCCGCGTCGGCGACGAGGTCGGCGGTGCGGCGCACCGGGCCGTGGGGGGTCGGCCACTGGGCGCGGCGGTGCAGTTCGTCGGCGATCATGACCAGCTGGCGGTTGCCCGTGAGGCCGAGGAGGGCCCGGTGGAAGGCCCGGTCGGCCTCGGCGTAGCCGGCGCGGTCGCCGCTCGCCGCCACGGCGGCGGCCGTCTCGGCCAGTGGCAGCAGCTCGGACCAGGTCCGCGCCGGGAGCGTGCGGGCGAGCTGCAACATGGCGGGGAGTTCGAGGAGGGTCCGCACCTCGGCGAGCTCGGCGAGGTCGCGCGCGGTGCGGCTGGCGACCCGGAAGCCGCGGTTGGGCACGACCTCGACCGCGCCTTCGAGCACGAGCTGCTGCATGGCCTCCCGCACGGGCGTCGCGGACACCCCGAAGCGCTCGCCGAGCGCGGGGCCCGAGTAGACCTCGCCGGGAATCAGCTCACCGCTGACCAGCGCCTTGCGCAGCGCGTCGAGCACCTGGCCCCGGACGGAGTAGCGCTGCGGCATCCTGCGCGCCGGGCGCTCGCCCCGCGCGGGCTCCTCGGTACGCTCGGACCGCTCCGGACGTGCGGTGTCCCGGCGGGCGCCGGGCAGCGGATGGCCGTAGCCGTGCTCCCGCTCGTCGTGGACGTGCTCACCGCGCGCGGGCCCGGCCTGCGCCGGCACGCCGGCGCTCGGCAGCGGCGCGGCAGTACGGGGTCTGCCCTGCTCCATGGGGGTCCTCCTGGGTGTCCATAACGAACCATAGGCGGCACCTGCGACAGTTCAAACCCCGAACGATTCCCGGTAAGGTAAGGCTTACCTGACATCGATCTCGATTCGGTGGTCCCCGCATGCACCCCGCCCCGGCCGCCCCGCCTCCGCGCACCTCCCTCTCTTCCTCTCTCCCCGCGCCCTCCCCTTCCACGGACGCCGTGACCGCCCGGGTCTCCCCCGTGGCCGAGGCGTACGCCCGCATGACCGAGGTCTTCCCCTCCCTGACCGTCCTGATGGAGGCCCCGCGCCACGGCGACGGCTGGGTGACCGCCGCCGGGCTCGCGGCGGGCGGCGGTGACCTCGATGCGTACCTGGCGTGGGACGACGAACAGATCCGGCGCGACTACGGGCAGCCGGCCCGCCCGGACGTGGTGGCCGGCTTCGGCCTGCACCGCTACGCCTGGCCGGTCTGTCTGCTCGTCACCGTTCCCTGGTTCCTGCACCGCCGCGTACCGCGGCTGCCGGTCGGCGCCGTCTCCTTCCACCGGGTGCTGGGGCGGATGACGGCCGAGGTCACCTCCTTCGCCTGCCTGCCGGACGACCCGGCCGCCGACGACCCGGGCGCCCGGGTCGTCGCGGACGAGGAAGCGCTGCGCACGGAGGTGCGGGCGGCCGTCGCCGAGCATCTGGGGCCGGTGCTGGACGGCTTCCGGCCGCGGATGCGGCGCGGGCCGCGCGCCCTGTGGGGCATGGCGACCGACGAGGTGACCGAGGGGCTCTGGCATCTGGGCCGGCTGCTCGGCGAGGAGGAGCGGGTGCTGCGGGAGCTGGCCCTGCTGCTGCCGGGGGCCACGGCGCCGTACGTCGGCGGCTCGGACTTCCGTGAGCTGGCCGTGCCGACAGCTCAGGGGGCGGAGGCGTTGCCGACCCGGGACCGGGTGAGTTGCTGCTTCTTCTACACCCTGCGCCCCGACGACACCTGTCTCACCTGCCCCCGCACCTGCGATGCGGACCGAATCGATCGACTTTCCGCAAGCTGATGGGCTTCATTCCACCCGGTCGAGTGGATTGACGGGAACACAATTCCCGTTCACCTGAACGATGTTCGACTTACTTCGCACCTATCTGTATTCCCTTGGCCTCCATTGGCGTTCACTTGCTCCAAAACCCTTGGGCTAACGGTCCGATTCCGACAGGATGGCGCGCGAAACGCAGTACCGCAAAGCAAGGGAAGCAAGATGAGAGTGACCGACATACCGCTGAATTGGGTGCTGCCCTGTGGGGTGGCGCTCACGGGGGCCCTGGTGGCGGTGGCGGTGCTCACGCGCGGGCGGCGGGGCAGCCCGGAGGACGCGGCGGGCACCACGGATTCCTGGGAACGCACCGAGGAGCGCAGGCGCCGCAAGGAGACCGTCTACGGCATCGCCTCGTACGTACTCCTCTTCTGCTGTGCCGCCGTCGCCGCCGCGCTCTCCTTCCACGGCCTGGTCGGCTTCGGACAGCAGAACCTGGGTCTGACGGACGGCTGGGAGTACCTGGTCCCCTTCGGCCTCGACGGCGCGGCGATGTTCTGCTCCGTCCTCGCCGTCCGCGAGGCCAGCCACGGCGACGCGGCCCTCGGCTCGCGGCTGCTGGTGTGGACCTTCGCCGGCGCCGCCGCCTGGTTCAACTGGGTGCACGCGCCGCGCGGGATAGACCACGCGGGTGCCCCGCAGTTCTTCGCGGGGATGTCGCTGTCGGCGGCGGTGCTCTTCGACCGCGCGCTCAAACAGACCCGCCGGGCCGCGCTGCGCGAACAGGGCCTGGTGCCCCGCCCGTTGCCGCAGATCCGCATAGTGCGGTGGCTGCGGGCTCCGCGGGAGACCTTCGGCGCCTGGTCGCTGATGCTGCTCGAGGGCGTACGGACGCTGGACGAAGCCGTCGAAGAGGTCCGCGAGGACAAACGACAGCGGGAGCAGCACCGCATCCGCCAGCGGGAGGCGGGCAGGCTGGAACGGGCCCGTCTCAAGGCCTACAACCGGCAGCACCGGGCGTGGGGCCTCGGCCGTGGCGGCCAGCAAGTGGACGTACGCCCGCCCGGACCGTCGGGACCGGCCGCCGTGCCCGCCGCCGCGCAGCCCGCACAGATCGGTTCGGAGCCTTCCATAGTCGAGCAGGGGCACCTTCCCGTTCGTTCCCGTCCACTTCAGGCGGTCGGCGGCGGTCCTGAGCCGATCGACCTCACCGCGGAGGACGACACCCAGGCCATCCCGCGACTCGACTCGCTGGAGGCCAAACTCGCCCAGATCGAGCGTCAGTTCGGCTGACTGACAACCGGCCGCCCTGGGCCGCCGCGCGGCCCGGGGCGCGCGTGGCGAGCCGCACCCATACTACCTGGCCGCCCGACTGGTATCGACACGGTGACCACACGTGACCGTGCCTCCGCGGGCATCAACTCGCCTCGGGCAGCGTCGAATCGGGCCGGGCGAGGCGCCAACTCCTCACCCCCGCCGCGCCGTCGGCCTTCAGGGCTCCTGGGCTTCCAGCTCGAACCACACGGACTTGCCCACAGCATGGGCCCGAACGCCCCAGGCGTCCGCCAGGGAGTGCACCAGCAAGAGCCCGCGGCCCGAGGTGGCGGCCCCGGCTATGACGGACTCCGGATCACCGTCCAGGCCGGCGCGGCGCAGGGTCGGATGCCGCGCGACGAAGTCCCGCACCTCCACCCGCAGCCGCCCCTTGACCTCGGCGGCGTCACCACCGCCCAGCGTGACGGTGACCACCGCCCCGCCGTCGGTGTGCACCAGGGCATTGGTGACCAGCTCGCTCGCCAGGAGCCGGGCCGTTTCCGCCCGTCCCGGCGCCCCCCACCGCGCCAGCAGTTCGCGCAGGACGGCCCGTACGTCACCGACCGCCGTCAGATCCTTTCGGCGGAGCCGTCTTTCCCAGCAAGGCCCGGAATCCCCTTTTCCGTCCCCGTCCCCGTCCGACGTCATGCCGTCCGCGGCCCCTTCCCGACCCGCGTCGCTCTCCGCGTCCACCCAGTTCGCAGTTCGCCGTTTCATCCCTCGCCGCCCCGACCCCTCCCCGGCGCCCCGGATCGAACACGCTCACGGCAATGCATGCCCACTCGCAAGGGAACGACGCCTGTTGACGGATCAACATGCTTATATGACTGGAATACGGGAGTGTCTACGAACGGTGAATAGCCGCCCCCGGTGGCCCCCGCGATCACCGGGCCGATTGTCAGTGCCCCCTGCGACACTCGCCGCATGACCGAGATTCCGACGAAGACCCCGCCCCGGCCACCGTCCGACGGCTACGCCCAGCCCTGGTCGGGCGGTGACCGGGCACCGCTCCCCCGCGTCGGCGGGGAGCGCGAGGTGCTGACCGCCTTTCTCGACTGGCACCGGGCGACGTTCGAGGCCAAGTGTTCCGGCATCCCGCCGGAGCGGCTCTCCGAGAAGGGTGTCGCCCCCTCCGGCCTGAGCCTGCAGGGCCTTCTCCGCCATCTCTCCGGGGTGGAGCGGTGGTGGTTCCGCATGCAGTTCGCCGGTGAGGACCTGCCCCACCTGTACTACTCGGACGACGACCCCGACCAGGATTTCGAGGCGTTGGACGGCGACGTCGAGGAGGCCTTCGCGGTGTGGCGGGCCGAGTGCGAGCGCTCGCGCGAGATCGTGGCCGGCGCGCCCTCCCTGGACGCCACCGGCGTGGAGCGGCTGAGCGGCGAGCCGGTCTCGCTGCGCGTGATCCTGGTGAAGCTGATAGCGGAGTACGCCCGGCACAACGGCCACGCCGATCTGCTCCGCGAGCGGATCGACGGCTCCACCGGCTTCTAGGGCCGCCCTGCCGAGGCGAGGTGGTTCCGCTAAGGCCTCGGCACATTGCGGAGGTTGGAGCGGGCCATCTGCAGCATCCTGCCCACCCCGCCGTCCAGCACGATCTTGCCCGCGGAGAGCGCGAAGCCGCTGACCATCTCCGCGCGGATCTTCGGGGGGATGGACAGGGCGTTCGCGTCGGTGACGATGTCCACCAGCGCGGGGCCCTTGTGCTTGAAGGCGTCCCGCAGCGCGCCGCGCACGTGCTTGGGCTTCTCGACCCGTACGCCGTG
Source organism: Streptomyces syringium (assembly GCF_017876625.1). NCBI lineage: Bacteria > Bacillati > Actinomycetota > Actinomycetes > Kitasatosporales > Streptomycetaceae > Streptomyces > Streptomyces syringium. Next base: position 5,948,792 of record NZ_JAGIOH010000001.1, on the reverse strand, counting down.
CGCTCCCGCCGCCCGGGCGATGGCCGCGAAGTCGGGGTTGTCGTTGGTCGTGCCGTACGCCGGCAGCCCGCCGACCATCATTTCCAACTCGACCATGCCGAGGGAGGAATTGTTGAAGAGCACGACCTTCACCGGCAGGTCGTACTGGACGAGGGTGAGGAAGTCGCCCATCAGCATGCTGAAGCCGCCGTCACCCGACATGGAGACGACCTGCTGGTCACGGTCGAGGAACTGGGCGCCGATCGCCTGCGGCAAGGCGTTGGCCATCGAGCCGTGCGTAAAGGAACCGATCACACGGCGGCGGCCGTTGGGGGTGAGATAGCGGGCGGCCCAGACGTTGTTCATCCCGGTGTCCACGGTGAAGACCGCGTCGTCGGCGGCCTCCTCGTCCAGGATCGAGGCGACGTACTCCGGATGGATCGGCGTGTGCTTCTCCACCTTGCGCGTATACGCCTTGACCACCCCTTCGAGGGCGTCGGCGTGCTTCTTCAGCATCTTGTCGAGGAACTTGCGGCTGCTCTTGACCTGCACCTTCGGGGTGAGGCAGCGCAGCGTCTCGCGCACGTCGCCCCACACCGCGAGATCGAGCTTGGACCGGCGGCCCAGGTGCTGGGGGCGCACATCGACCTGGGCGATCTTCACATCGTCGGGAAGGAAGGCGTTGTACGGGAAGTCGGTGCCCAGCAGGATCAGCAGGTCGCACTCGTGGGTGGCCTCGTAGGCGGCGCCGTAGCCGAGCAGGCCGCTCATCCCCACGTCGTACGGATTGTCGTACTGGATCCATTCCTTGCCGCGCAGCGCGTGCCCGACGGGCGCCTTCACCCGTTCCGCGAAGCCCATCACCTCGTCGTGCGCGCCCGCCGTGCCGCTGCCGCAGAACAGCGTCACCTTGCCCGCCTCGTCCACCATGCGGGCCAGCGCCTCGATCTCCGCGTCGCCGGGCCGCACGGTGGGGCGCGTGGTGACCAGGGCGTGCTCGACGCTGCGCTCGGGGGCCTGCTGGTCCGCGATGTCGCCCGGCAGGGCGACGACGCTGACGCCGCCCTGGCCGATCGCGTTCTGCACGGCGGTCTGGAGCACCCGGGGCATCTGCCGCGGGTTGGAGATCAGCTCGCAGTAGTGGCTGCACTCACGGAAGAGCTGGTCCGGATGGGTCTCCTGGAAGAAGCCGGTGCCGATCTCGCTGCTCGGGATGTGCGAGGCCAGGGCGAGGACCGGCGCCATCGAGCGGTGCGCGTCGTAGAGGCCGTTGATCAGGTGCAGATTGCCGGGGCCGCAGGAGCCCGCGCAGGCGGCGAGCTTCCCCGTCAGCTGCGCCTCCGCCCCGGCGGCGAACGCGGCGGCCTCCTCGTGGCGGACCTGGATCCAGTCGATGGCGGCGTTCCGGCGGATCGCGTCCACAATGGGGTTCAGGCTGTCGCCCACGACCCCGTAGAGCCGCCGCACCCCGGCTCGTACGAGGATGTCCACCGTCTGCTCCGCCACGGTCTGCTTCGCCATCGAGCCGGTCCTCTCGGGTCGGGTCGGGACACGTCCGGGCGCGTCCCCTGACAGTGCGCTCCTGCCCCCCATCAACCCATGGAACTCCTGGCTATGCCTCCCAGACCGCGCACGCGGTGCGGTCGTCGGCGTATCCCTTCACCCGCAGCTGTCCGTCCGCGAGGAACGCGGCCAGCCCGGGCGGGCGCTGGCCGGTCCACCGCTCGGCGAGCCGGTCGCCGAGCGCGGGCTCGCCGCGCATCGGGTCGGCCAGGCCCGCGCTGCACAGCAGCAGGACATCACCCGGCCGGGCGACGGACGCACGGAACCGGAAGGGCTCGCTCGGCACCTCGACGGGGTCGATGACAGGGGCGGTGCCGGGGGTGGCGATGCCGAGGTCCACGGTGATCCGGTCGGCGGGGCCGCTGCCCCGGCCGACGATCGGGTCGACGTTCCCGTCCGCCTCGCGCGGGGCCGGGTCCAGGTCCTGCCACGCGCCCTCCCGCAGCCGGAAGAGCCCGCCCGCGCCCACCCCGAAGAAGACCCGCGTGCGGCACCGGGCGTCGGCGGGCAGCAGCAGGCAGCGCACGGCGGCGGTGTACTCGGCGGGCCGCAGGCCGAGGTCGGCCGCCCGGCCGCGCAGCCGCCCGTAAGAGCGGTCGGTGAGCCGGTGCAGCCCCGACCGCAGCTCCCCGCGGCGGCCACGGCGGATGTCCTCGACCAGCCGGGGGTGGCTGCGCCCGACCGCGTCGGCCAGCCACGCGCAGGCGTCCCGGGCGGCCCGGTGGGCGCCTTCCGCGGCGCGTCCGCCGCTCGCCACGGCGACCAGCAGCAGGGCGTCGTCGCCCTCCCCGAAGCGGGCGGTGAGCAGCGCGTCCCGCCGGGGTTCGCCGCGGTAGCGGGCCGAGTCCCCGCGCAGGGACAGGGCGCGCAGCGTCAGCACGCCGTACCGGGCTCCGTCGACCACGGTGTCGGGCACGAGGTCGTCCAGTGCGCCGGGGGCGGCGGGGGGCCAGGCGGTGGGCTCGGCGTCGTAGGTGGGCGGCCCCTGGCCGACGAATTCGGCCGCGCGGTTGGCCGTGCGGACCGTCTGGCGGGGAACGGAGGACAGCCGGGTGGTCGGCTCGGGCCCGCTGCCCGCGTCGAGCTCCCCTGCGGACCGGCCCGGCTCGATGGCCACCCGCGTCGGGGCCGGCGGTGCGGCGGGGGTGGGTGGTGCGGACGGGACGGCGGGGAGGGGCCGTGTGGGTGGCTCGGCGGGCGCGGAGCGCTTCCGCGGGACCTGCGGCAGGGGGAGGCGCGGTGGCGGGACCTGCGCCCTCGGGTCGGTGCGCGGGGGCTTGCGCGGCCGTTCCGGCCTGGTGTTCGAAGGCCTGGCGGGCGGGGGGAGTTGGGGTGGCACCGGCAGGGCGTCGGCCTGGGGCGATCCCCAGCTCTTCGGCACGGGGAGCAGTCCTCGGCCGGGCGGGGAGGGCGGGGGCGGCCCGGCGGAGTCCGCCGCGTCGGGCGGGGAGGGCGGGTCCGGCGGGGAGGGCGGGTCCGGCGGGGCCTTGGGGCCGGCGGTGTCGGCAGCGTCGGCGGGGGCCGGTGGTCCGGACGTATCGGTGAGGCGGGCGGAGGCCCGGGGAGCCGGGGGCCGGGGCGCGGGGGCGGGCGGGGCGGGTTCGGACGGGCGTACGGGTTTCGCGGCTTCCGTGTGCCCCGGGCGGCTCCCGGGGCCGGAGCGCCTGACCGGCTCCGATCGGCTCACCGCCTCGGTACGGCGGGGTGGTTGGGACGGGCGTGGGCCGGGTGGTGCGGGTGGTTCGGCGCCTCGCAGCGCCCGCGGTTCGGCCCTCACCACCGCCGCGGCCGAGATGAAACGATCATCGAGGCTGTCGTCCTCGGCGGCCGAGCCCGGATCGGGTTCGCTCCTGCCGTACAACTCGCCCCACCAGGCGTCCTCTTGGTCGGCGTACCGATCCCCCTGCTGGTTCATGCCCTTATTGTCCACACTGTGTGGCTTACGGGAAGAGTGCACGGCGGACACCACCCGGGGATGATGGCCCGAGTCGGAACGCCGTTTGGGGAGGGGTTCGCGTGCTCGGTGCCATAGGACTGGACGCCATGAGGGGGACGGCGCCCCGGGATCAGGGGGCTGAACGGCTCGCGGGCCCCGGCGCGGTGGAGGTGGTGACCGGGGCGCGCGCTGTCGCACAGCGCCTTGCGCGCATGCGTCTTGGCGCGGGCGAAGAAGTGTGCGCGCTGTTGACGGGGAGACCCTGGGGCGCCCCGGCCGCGGAGAGCGGGGTGCCCCACCGGACGGTCGTGGAGCGGGCCGCGTTGGCCGGGGCGCGGGGGCGGGACGGGGCCACGGCCGCCCTCGGCCGGGTCGAACCCGCGCGGCTGCGGGCGGTCGAGCGGGTCCCGGCCGAGCTGGTCATCGCCGACCGCCGGATCGCGCTGCTGCCGCTCGCCTCGCACACCGCCGAGTCCGCCGCGCTGGTCGTCCACGGCGGTGCGCTGCTGGAGTCCCTGGTGGACCTCTTCGAGGACGTCTGGCACGAGGCGCTGCCGATCCGGGCGGCCGACGCGGATCCGGCCCGGGCCGGCCACCTGCCCGGGGCCCGCATACCCGGCGGGCCCGGGGCTCCCGGGCCCGACGCGGTGGATCTGGAGGTCCTCTCCCTGCTGCTGGTCGGCCTCACGGACGCGAGCGTCGCGAAGCAGCTCGGCCTGGGGTTGCGGACGGTGCAACGGCGGGTGAAGCGGCTGATGGAGCTGGCGGGGGTGACGACGCGGTTGCAGCTGGGCTGGCACGCGGCCGAGCACGGCTGGACGGCCCGCGGCTGACGAGAATCAGGCGTCTTCGCACGTCAGACCCGGTGCGGGGGCGCTGACGGCAGCATTCCGGCAACCTGGGTCCATGGGGACGTGGCAGCTGGTCCTGGTCGGGCTGGTGATGCTGCTCGGCCTGTTCGGCGTCGTGACGCCGGGGCTGCCCGGACCGCCGATCGTATGGGCGGGGGCGCTCTGGTGGTCGATGACCGAGCGGACCGCGTCGGCCTGGGCGGTCCTGGCCGGGGCCACGGGGGTGCTGCTGCTGAACCAGGCCGTCATCTGGCTGCTGCCGCCCAGGCGGCCGAGGGGCGCGGGCATCACCCGGCGCGCTTTCCTGGTGGCGGGCGCGTCGGGCGTCGTGGGCTTCTTCGTCCTGCCGGTGATCGGTGCCGTGCCGGGCTTCCTCGCCGGGCTCTACGCGATGGAGCGGCGGCGGCTGGGCGGGCACGGCGAGGCGTGGGCGTCGACGCGGACGGTGATGCGGTCGCTGGGGACCAGCGTGCTCGTCGAACTGTTCGCCTGTCTGCTGGTCGTGGGCGGGTGGCTCGGCGCGGTGGTCCGGGGGTGACGGTCGACCGGGCCGTGGTCTCGGTTCGCGCGCTCAGTCCGCGCTTTCGAGGGCCAGCAGCAGGCGCTTGCGGTCCAGACCGCCCGCGTAGCCGGTGAGCGAGCCGTCGGCCCCGATCACGCGGTGGCAGGGGCGCAGCACGAGCAGCGGGTTGGCGCCGACCGCGCCGCCGACCGCGCGCACGGCGGCGCGCGAGGCTCCGACGCGGGCGGCCAGCTCGCCGTAGCTGGTGGTGGCGCCGTAGGGGACGGTGTCCAGGGCGGCCCACACGCGTTGCCGGAATTCGGTGCCCTGGGGGGCGAGCGTGAGCGTGAAGTCCTTGCTCTCGCCCGCGAAGTAGGCGGTGAGCTGCCGTTCGGCCTCGGCGAAGGCGGCGGGTTCGCGGTGCCAGTCCGGCTGTGCGAGGAGACCGTTCTTCTGGCCGGGTACGGACAGCGAGGTGAGGGCGGTGCCGCCGGGCACGCCGGCGGCGGGGCGGCCGGTGAGGAGCAGCTGCCCGAGCGGGCTGTCGATTTCGGTGTAGAGCATCGTCAGGCGTCCTTCGGTTCGCGGGGCGGCGTGTGGTTCCACAGGTGGTGCAGGGCGTAGGAGCGCCAGGGGCGCCAGGCGTCGCAGGCGTCGGCGGGTGCGCCGAGGGCGGCGAGTCCGTGCCGGGCGCCGGAGTCACCCGGCAGGAAGACATCGGGGTCGCCGAGGGCCCGCATGCGGATGTAGCCGGCGGTCCAGGGGCCGATGCCGGGCAGGTCGAGCAGGGCGCGCTCGGTGGCGTCCCGGTCGACGCCGGGGTCGAGCCGGACGCGGCCGTCCGCGAGGGCGGTGGCGACGGTGCGCAGGGCGCGTCGCCGGGAGTCCGGCATGCCGAGCTCCTCGAGGGTGGCGTCGGCGAGGGTGGCGGGCTCGGGGAAGACGTGGGTGAGCCCGCCGTCCGGCACGGCGAGCGGTTTGCCGTAGGCGGCGACCAGGGTGCCCGCGAGCCGTGCGGCGGCGGCCACGGTGACCTGCTGGCCCAGGACGGCCCGTACCGCCAGCTCCTCCCCGTCCGCCGCCCCGGGCGACCGCAGCCCGGGGCGGGCGGCGACGAGGGGGGCGAGGTGGGGGTCGGCGCCGAGCCGCTCGTCGACGGCGTACGGGTCGGCGTCGAGGTCGAAGAGCCGCCGGACGCGCTGCACGGCGGTGGACAGGTCGCGGGGGTCGGTGAGGTGGAGGCGGCAGTCGAGCCAGTGGCCGCGGCGCGGCTGCCCGGCGGGGCGGGGTTCGCGGACCTCGGCGACGGCGGTGCCGTACGGCAGGCGCAGGGTGCGGCGGTAGGTGCGGGCGCCGGGCGCGCCGAGGGTCTCCTCGATGCCGGGGACGGCGCGCCGCTGGAGGAAGTCGAAGATCTCCCGGGCGGCGTACGGGCCCCGGTGCGCGAGCCGCAGCGGGATGCCGGCGGCGGCGCGGCCGCGCGTGCCGGGCGCCTGGGCGCGCAGCGCGCTCGGTGTACGGGCGTAGGTCTCGCGCATGGTGTCGTTGAACTGCCGCACGCTGGTGAAGCCTGATGCGAACGCGAGTTCGGTGACCGGCAGGTCGGTGGTCTGGAGCAGGACCCGGGCAGTGTGGGCCCGCTGGGCCCGTGCGAGGGCGACGGGGCCGGCGCCCAGCTCCTCGGTGAGCTGGCGGTGTACCTGCCGGGAGCTGTACCCGAGCCGATCGGCGAGCCCGGCGACCCCTTCGCGGTCGACGACACCGTCGCCGATCAGCCGCATCGCGCGCCCGACCAGGTCGGCCCGTACGTTCCACTCGGCCGACCCGGGCGCGGCGTCCGGCCGACAACGCCGGCAGGCCCGGAACCCGGCCCGCTGCGCGGCGGCCGCCGACGGGTGGAAGCGCACGTTCGCCCGCTTCGGGGTCACCGCCGGGCAGCTCGGGCGGCAGTAGATGCCGGTGGTCACGACGGCGAAGAAGAACACTCCGTCGAAGCGGGCATCACGGCTGCTCACTGCCTCGTACCTGGTCTCTTCGTCCATCACGCCTTCCAGTCTGCGCCATGCGAGGCGGCGGGACTGGCGGAAATCGGACGCGACGATGGCCCTCCGGGCGAGGACCCCGCCCGCAAGCGGCCCCGACCGGCCGCAGGCCCCGACCGGCCGCAGGCCCCGACCGGCCGCAGGCCCGGACCGGCCGCAGGCCCGGACCGGCCGCAGGCCCGGACCGGCCGCAGGCCCGGACCGGCCGCAGGCCCGGACCGGCCGCAGGCCCGGACCGGCCGCAGGCCCGGACCGGCCGCAGGCCCGGACCGGCCGCAGGCCCGGACCGGCCGCAGGCCCGGCGCCTCGGGGGCGTGCCCCCTTCGGGGGACGCACCCGTCGGCGCCGGGCGCCGGGGCCCGCTTCGCCCAGCGGCTAGCGCCCCCGTTTGCGGGCCACCATTTCGCGTCCCAGCGCCTGCTTCTTCTTCCAGTCGCGGCGGATCTCCGCGCGCAGGCGGGCGTCCGTGCGGGCCGCTATGCGCTGGTTCTCGCGCAGGAGCTTGCGGTAGCTGTCCAGCCTGCGCCGGCGCAGCTCTCCCGTCTCGACGGCTTCCAGGACCGCGCAGCCCGGCTCCGCCTCGTGGCCGCAGTCGTGGAAGCGGCAGCGTGCCGCCAGGGACTCGATCTCGGAGAACGTCTGCGCGACGCCGCTCTCGGCGTCCCAGAGGCCGACGCCCCGCAGCCCCGGGGTGTCGATCAGGACGCCGCCGCCGGGCAGCGCCAGCAGATTGCGGGTCGTCGTCGTGTGGCGGCCCTTGCCGTCCCGGTCGCGGGCGGCCTGGACGGTCTGGACGTCCTCGCCGAGGAGCGCGTTGGCGAGGGTGGACTTGCCGGCGCCGGACTGGCCGAGGAGTACCGATGTCCCCCCGGACAGCGTGGCGGCGAGGATGTCGACGCCCTCGCCGGTGGTCGCGCTGACCGCCAGGACCGGCACGCCCGGCGCCGACGCCTCCGTGTCGGCGACGAGGTGGCCGAGCACCTCCGGCCCGGCCGTCTCCGTGACCAGGTCGGCCTTGGTGAGGACGACGACGGGCGCGGCGCCGCTCTCCCAGGCCAGGGCCAGGAACCGCTCGATCCGGCCGAGGTCCAGCTCGACGGCGAGGGAGACCGCGATCACGGCGTGGTCGACGTTGGCCGCGAGGATCTGGCCCTCGGACCGCTGCGAGGAAGTGGAGCGCACGAAGGCCGTGCGGCGCGGCAGCAGGGCGCGGACGAACCCCTGGGCGAGGTCGACGGCCGCCCAGTCGCCGGTGCACATGATGCGCAGCGGGTCGCCCGTGGTGACGAGGGCCGTGTCGGCGTGGACCGTCCGTACGCCCTCGCCGTCGGGGACGACGAGGTCGCAGCGGCCGCGGTCGACGCGGATGATCCGCCCGGGTGTGAGGCCCTCCGCGGCGTACGGGGTGAAGCTGTCAGCGAACCCTTCGTCCCAGCCGTAGCCGGTGAGTGGGTGTGACGCAGCGAGCTCGAACAAGGAAGTGATCCTTCAGGAAAGAGGAGGGATGAACCGACTTCTGAGAGCGGGCAACGCCCGTCGCAATGACAGTCATCACGGTCCTCACCTCCTGGTTTCCTGTGTCTCGCCGCGTGGTTCGCGCGGTGTGTGGGGAGCGTAGGCCCCCACCCGTCCGCCGCGCCAATGATTTTTCTAGTCGCGCCCGTCCGGTTTCGCGTGCCGCCCGTGCTTCGCGTGCTTCGGCTGGTGTTCGGGCTTGAGGTGGTGCAGCCGGGCCCGGACGTCCTCGGGGGGCAGGAACTGCGCCCAGCGCTCGGGGAACTCCGACGGCGGCTCCCGGTCCTCGCCGATGACGCCGTCCTCCTCGTCGACGTCGTCGGGCGGGTACACCCGGGCGGCACGTTCGGCCGCCGCCCGCGCCGCCGCGGCCTCGCGTACCCGGTCCACCTCGGCGCGCGCCGCGGCGGTGGCGACGGACGGCCACACCCGGTCTATCGCGGCGTTCACCGCGGCGCCCACGAGGACCGCGAAGGCCGAGACGCCGATCCACAGCAGCACGGCGACGGGCGCGGCCAGCGAGCCGTAGATCGTGGGGCCCTCGACGGTGTGAGTGAGGTAGATGCGCAGCAGGAAGCTGCCGAGCACCCACATGCCGAGGGCGACGAGCGCCCCGGGGATGTCCTCCTGCCAGGGCGAACGGACGGGCACGGACACGTGGTACAGCGTCGTCAGGAAGACGACGGAGAGCAGCGTCACGACGGGCCAGTACAGCGCCCGGACGAGGTCCGCGCTCCAGGGCACGATGTCCAGCACGGCGTCCGGCCCGGCGACCATCAGCGGGAGCACCACCGCCCCGATGAGGAGGGCGACGATATAGAGGAGGAAGGCCAGCAGCCGGGTCTTGACGATGCCGCGTTTGCCCTCCAGCCCGTACATGATCGTGATGGTGTCCACGAAGACGTTCACGGCGCGCGAGCCGGACCACAGGGCGATGGCGAAGCCGACCGAGATGATGTCCGGGCGGCCGCGTTGGGTGACGTCCTGGAGGAGCGGTCGCGCGATCTCGTTGACGCCCTTGTCCGACAGGACGGTCGCGGAGGCGTTGAGGATGTTGTTCTGGATGCTCTCGATGGTCTTGGTGCCGGTCCAGGCGTCCAGGTAGCCGAGCAGGCCGAGGAGACCGAGGAGCAGGGGCGGCAGCGAGAGCAGCGTGAAGAAGGCGGCCTCGGCGGCGAGCCCGGTGACGCGGTACTCCACGCAGGAGTTGACCGTGTCCTTCAGGAGGAGCCACGCCATCCTGCGTTTGGAGACATTTCGGTACAGGACGCGAGCCCTGTGGAGTCGGCCGACCGACCGCCCCGGTGGTTCATTTGCTGCCTGCACGCCCTTACCGTATCCGCCGAATGGCCCTTGGCCTGCACGGTGGGCGGATGGGTGGGGGCAGAGGAACCGGGGTGGGGCGGAGCGGGGCGGCCGACGGCCGCGACGGCGGCGGGAGTCGAGGCGGAGGGTGATGCTGCGCCGACTCGGCACCACCCTCCGACCGCTCCCTGTCACCTTGCGCCCGCACCGATGCCACCCGCAACGGTTGCACTGCGTTGCAATCTTGCCGATGCCCCGACGCGACGCGCCTCGCGGCGGCACCATTGCAGCGTGAACCGCAGACCATTCGAGGCGGGCCTGCTGCCCGCCGTCCGGGAGGCGTGGCTCGCTGATCCGTCGCCCGCCGGTACGGAGCCCGCCCGGCGGGCCGGAGCCGTGCTGCCGCGCCAGGTGATCGGGCAGTCCTGGCATCGCGTGCGGCGCCACGGCATCGACCCGGACGTGGGCCGGGCCGCACCGGCCCTGTCGGCCGAGGAGGTGGAGCACCGGCGGCACAGCTCTCCGCTGGGCGGGCTGCTGCCGCAGCTGCGCGAGGGGCTGGGCGAGGTGGCCGACACCGTGCAGCATCTGATGGCCGTCGCGGACGCCGACGGCCGGGTGCTGTGGCGGGAGGGCAGCCCGGGGGTGATCAGGAACGCCACCCGGCTGGGCTTCGACGTGGGCGCCTGCTGGACGGAGGACCTGGTCGGCACGAACGGCCTCGGCACCTCGCTGGTGGAGCGCCGCCCGGTGCAGGTGCACTCCGCCGAGCACTTCGTCCGGACCCATCACGCCTGGACCTGCGCGGCGGCCCCGCTGCACGACCCCCGGGACGGGCGGCTGGTGGGCGTGCTGAACGTCAGCGGGCCCGCGGGGGCGTTCAACCCGGCCTCGCTGGCCCTCGTCACCGCCGTGGCCAAGGTGGCCGAGGCGGAGCTGCGCGCCCGGCACTGGGAGTCCGTCGACCGGCTGCGTTCGGTCGCCACGCCCATGCTGGCCCGGATCGGCGGCCGGGCGCTGGCGGTCGACCGGGACGGCTGGACGGCGGCGGTGACGGGCATGGGCCCGGTGGGGCGGGTGGTGCTGCCCAAGTCGGTGACGCCGGGGCGGGCGTGGCTGCCGACCCTCGGACTGTGCCGGCTCGAGCCCCTGCCGGACGGCTGGCTGGTGCGCGTCGAGGAGCCCGACGCGGGGGCGGGCCGGGACGGCACGCCGAGCCGGGTGGTGCTGGATCTGCGCCGGCCCCGGAGCTGGACGGTGACGGTCTCCGGCGAGTCGGGGCAGTGGTCGCAGGAGCTGAGCCCGCGCCACGCCGAGCTGTTGTACGTACTGGCCCGCCACCCGGCGGGGCGCACGGCCGCGGAGCTGGCCGCGGACCTTTTCGGCGACGCCACCCGCACGGTGACGGTACGGGCGGAGATGTCCCGGATGCGGCGCACGCTGGCGGGGGTGCTCAGCCACCGCCCGTACCGCTTCACGGACGGCATCGACGTCCGGCTGCTGACGCCGCTGCACGCGGAGGACCTGCTGCCGGCGTCCCGGGCCCCGGTCGTGCTGGCCGCCCGCCACGGCCTGCCGGCGCACTGACCGCCGCCCCCGCCCGGGGCTCCGGCGAGGCACGCCCGAGCGCGTGGTTGGCTGGGCCGCATGAGTAACAGCACGATTTCTGTGACGACCTGGTCCCTGGAACAGACATCGCCGGCCGATCTCGCGCCGGTGCCGGAGCCGGACATGCCGGACGGTCTGCGGATCGAGCGGGCCGAGGTGCCCTCGCCCGAGCTGAGCCGTTTCCTCTACACGGCGGTGGGCGGCAGCGTCAGCTGGACCGACCGGCTGCCGTGGCCGTACGAGCGGTGGCAGGCCTATCTGGAACGGCCGGGCGTGGAGACCTGGGTGGCGTACGACCGGGGGACCCCGGCGGGTTACATGGAGCTGGAGCCGCAGGACGAGGGCACCGTCGAGATCGCCTACTTCGGGCTGCTCCCGGCGTTCCAGGGGCGCCGCCTCGGCGGGCGGCTGCTGTCGTTCGGCACCGCGCGGGCCTGGGACCTGGCCGAGCGGTGGCCGGAGCTGACACCGACGAAGCGGGTGTGGCTGCACACCTGCGACAAGGACGGCCCGCACGCCCTCGCGAACTACGAGCGACGCGGCTTCCGGGTCTTCGCCACCAAGACGGAGGACGAGCCGACGGTCACGCCGCCGGGCCCCTGGCCGGGGGCGTAACGCCTGGCCGGCCGGTTCTTCGACTGCGGGCCGCGGCAGGTGCACCTCCGCTGCGCGGCGGTGTCCTCAATCGCGATTGAGGACGCGCCCGCAGGGCGCCCGCCCCCGCAGGGGCGCCCATCGCCGCGCGGCGGCACAGGCCGAATACCGACATGCGAGACGATACAGTCCGCATCGCGGACAACGCTTTACTGGCCGGAGACCCCCGTGCCACGCTTCCGTCATGTCTCGAGCTGGAGTTGCCTTGGTGAGTCGACGCCACGTCGACCTGGGCCGCATGTCCAGCGCCATCTGTCCGGCGCGCTGAGAGTCTCAGCACCACCGTTCTTCCGCGGCGCTTTCCCGCCGCCTTCGCCGCCCCCGCCGTCCCCATCGTCGCGGACGAGCCACCCCGAGCCGCCCCACCTCGCACCGCCGTGCCCGCGTTCGCCGCGCACGTCGCACCACCCGTGACCGCCGTTTGTGCGCCAGCCCGGGTCCATCGGCGTATGCGCAGGTCACAGGCGGCGGCTCGGCGTGAACAGCCCTCCTCAGAGCCGCCCCCAGAAGGACATATCGCCATGGCTGCCACCTCGGAAAGCGCCGCCGACGCCACGACCCGCCGCAAGGCCGGCCGCCATCGCGGCGAGGGCCAGTGGGCCGTCGGCCATCACACGCCGCTCAACGGCAACGAGCAGTTCAAGAAGGACGACGACGGTCTCAATGTGCGGACACGCATTGAGACGATCTACTCCAAGGCCGGTTTCGACTCGATCGACCCCAACGACCTGCGCGGCCGCATGCGTTGGTGGGGTCTGTACACCCAGCGCAAGCCCGGGATCGACGGCGGCAAGACCGCGATCCTGGCGCCGGAGGAGCTGGACGACCGCTACTTCATGCTGCGGGTCCGCATCGACGGCGGCCGGCTGACCACCGGGCAGCTGCGTGTCATCGGTGAGGTCTCCCAGGAGTTCGCCCGGGGCACCGCGGACCTGACCGACCGACAAAATGTGCAGTACCACTGGATCCGGATCGAGGACGTCCCCGAGATATGGCGGCGGCTGGAGGCCGTGGGCCTGTCGACGACCGAGGCCTGCGGTGACACGCCCCGTGTGATCCTCGGCTCGCCCGTCGCCGGCATCGCCGAGGACGAGATCATTGACGGCACGCCCGCCATCGACGAGATCCACCGCCGGTTCATCGGCAACAAGGACTTCTCCAACCTGCCGCGCAAGTTCAAGTCGGCGGTGTCCGGTTCGCCGTTGCTGGACGTGGTGCACGAGATCAACGACGTCGCGTTCGTCGGCGTCGACCACCCCGAACACGGCCCCGGCTTCGATCTGTGGGTCGGCGGCGGGCTGTCCACCAACCCGAGGATCGGGGTCCGGCTCGGCGCCTGGGTGCCGCTGGACGAGGTGCCCGACGTGTACGGCGGTGTGATCGGCATCTTCCGCGACTACGGGTACCGGCGGCTGCGCAACCGCGCCCGGCTGAAGTTCCTCCTCGCCGACTGGGGCGCGGAGAAGTTCCGCCGGGTCCTGGAGGAGGAGTACCTGCGGCGCCCGCTCCTCGACGGCCCCGCGCCCGCAGCGCCCGTCGAGCAGTGGCGCGACCACGTCGGCGTCCACCGGCAGAAGGACGGCGCGTTCTACGTCGGTTTCGCGCCGCGCGTCGGCCGGGTCGACGGCACGCTCCTGGTGAAGGTCGCCGCGCTGGCGGAGGCCCACGGCTCGGGCCGGCTGCGCACCACCGCCGAGCAGAAGATGCTGGTGCTCGATGTGCCCGAGGAGCAGGTGGAGTCCCTGGTCGCCGGGTTGGAGGCGCTGGATCTGCGGGTCAGCCCGTCGCCCTTCCGGCGCGGCACGATGGCCTGCACGGGCATCGAGTTCTGCAAGCTCGCCATCGTCGAGACCAAGGGCCGAGGCCAGAGTCTGATCGACGAGCTGGAACGCCGGATGCCGGACTTCGACCAGCCGGTCACCATCAACATCAACGGCTGCCCGAACGCGTGCGCCCGCATCCAGGTCGCGGACATCGGTCTCAAGGGCCAGCTCGTCGTCGATGACGCCGGCAACCAGGTCGAGGGCTTCCAGGTGCACCTGGGCGGCGCGCTGGGTCTGGAGGCCGGTTTCGGCCGCAAGGTCCGCGGCCTGAAGGTCACTTCGGCCGAGCTCCCGGACTACGTCGAGCGCGTCCTCACCCGGTTCGCCGAGCAGCGCGAGGACGGGGAGCGGTTCGCGACCTGGGCGGCCCGCGCCACGCAGGAGGACCTGTCATGAGCGGGCGGGCGGCCCCCTTCTACTGCCCGTACTGCGGGGACGAGGACCTGCGCCCCTCCGAGGAGGGGCACGGCAGCTGGGAATGCGGTGCCTGCAACCGCGCGTTCCGGCTCTCGTTCCTCGGGTTGCTGGCCAAGGGCCTGCGGCACGACACACGCGAAGGAGACACCGAAACTCCATGAGCCACATAGATCTGACCGAACGTCACTCCTCGCTGGAGGCGCTGGCCGAGCGGGCCGGGCGGGAGCTGGAGGACGCCCCGGCGCTCGACATCCTGCGCTGGGCGGCCGAGACGTTCGGGCCGCGGTTCTGCGTCACCTCCTCCATGGAGGACGCGGTCGTCGCCCATCTCGCGTCCCGCGTCCTGCCCGGCGTGGACGTCGTCTTCCTGGACACGGGCTACCACTTCCCGGAGACCATCGGCACCCGCGACGCGGTCGCCGCGGTGATGGACGTCAATGTCATCACCCTCACCCCGCGCCGGACCGTGGCCGAACAGGACGCCGAGCACGGGCCGCGGTTGCACGACCGCGACCCGGACCTGTGCTGCGCGCTGCGCAAGGTCCAGCCGCTGGAGGAGGGCCTCGGCGCGTACGACGCCTGGGCGACCGGGCTGCGCCGCGACGAGTCACCGACCCGCGCGCACACGCCCGTTGTCGGCTGGGACGGCCGGCGGCGGAAGGTGAAGGTCTCGCCGATCGCCCGCTGGACGCAGGCCGACGTGGACGCGTACATACAGGAGCAGGGAGTGCTGGCCAACCCGCTGCTGACGGAGGGCTATGCCTCCATCGGCTGTGCGCCGTGTACGCGCCGCACCGAGTCAAACGAGGACGCCCGCGCCGGCCGGTGGGCGGGGCGGGGAAAAACGGAATGCGGGCTTCACGGATGACGGATTCACAGGAGATACGGATGACGAGTCCGGGCGCGCCACACGACAAAGGCGCCACCGTCTGGCTCACCGGGCTGCCCAGCGCGGGCAAGACGACCATCGCCTACGCCCTGGCGGGGCGGTTGCGTGCCGAGGGGCACCGGGTGGAGGTGCTGGACGGCGACGAGATCCGGGAGTTCCTCTCCGCCGGGCTCGGGTTCTCCCGTGCGGACCGTGACACCAACGTGCAGCGCATCGGGTTCGTCGCCCAATTGCTGGCCGCGCACGGCGTGACCGTACTCGTGCCCGTCATCGCGCCCTACGCGGACTCCCGCGAGGCCGTCCGCAAGCGCTACCAGGAGCACGGCACCGGCTATGTGGAGGTGCACGTGGCGACGCCGGTGGAGGTGTGCTCGGCACGGGACGTGAAGGGCCTGTACGCGAAACAGGCCGCGGGCGAGATTTCCGGGCTGACGGGGGTGGACGACCCGTACGAGGCGCCCCTGCAGCCGGACCTGCGGATCGAGGCGCACCGGTCGGGCGTCGAGGAGTCCGTGGCGGAACTGCATGCGCTGCTGACGGAGAGGGGAATGCTGTGAGCGTGGACGAGACCCCCTACGCCCTGACGCATCTGGACGCGCTGGAGTCGGAGGCGGTGCACATCTTCCGTGAGGTGGCGGGGGAGTTCGAGCGGCCGGTGATCCTCTTCTCCGGTGGCAAGGACTCGATCGTCATGCTGCACCTGGCGCTGAAGGCGTTCGCCCCGGCGGCGGTGCCGTTCTCGCTGCTGCACGTCGACACCGGTCACAACTTCCCCGAGGTCCTCGCCTACCGCGACCGTACGGTCGCCGAGCACGGCCTGCGGCTGCACGTGGCGTCCGTGCAGGACTTCATCGACGACGGGCGGCTGCGCGAGCGCCCCGACGGCACCCGCAACCCCCTGCAGACCGTGCCGCTGCTGGACGCGATCGGCGCGCACCGCTTCGACGCCGTCTTCGGCGGCGGCCGCCGCGACGAGGAGAAGGCGCGCGCGAAGGAGCGGGTGTTCTCGCTGCGTGACGAGTTCGGCGGCTGGGACCCGCGCCGGCAGCGCCCGGAGCTGTGGCAGCTGTACAACGGCCGGCACTCCCCCGGTGAGCACGTGCGGGTCTTCCCGCTGTCGAACTGGACCGAGCTGGACGTGTGGCAGTACATCGCCCGGGAGAAGATCGAGCTCCCGGCCATCTACTACGCCCACGAGCGCGAGGTGTTCGCCCGGGACGGCATGTGGCTGGCGCCGGGTGACTGGGGCGGCCCCAAGGACGGGGAGCGGGTCGTCAGACGGCTGGTGCGTTACCGCACGGTCGGTGACATGTCCTGCACCGGTGCCGTCGACTCCTCGGCGGTGACGATCACGGACGTCATCGCGGAGATCGCCGCGTCCCGGCTGACCGAGCGGGGCGCGACGAGGGCCGACGACAAACTGTCGGAGGCCGCGATGGAGGACCGCAAGCGCGAGGGGTACTTCTAGCCATGAGCACATCGATCGACCCGGCGGCGACCTCGCTGCTGCGCTTCGCCACCGCCGGCTCGGTGGACGACGGCAAGTCCACGCTGGTGGGGCGGCTGCTGCACGACTCCAAGTCGGTGCTGGCCGACCAGCTGGAAGCCGTCGAGCGGGCCTCGCTGGGCCGCGGGCAGCAGGCGCCCGACCTGGCGCTGCTGACGGACGGGCTGCGCGCGGAGCGCGAGCAGGGCATCACCATCGACGTCGCGTACCGCTATTTCGCCACCCCGCGCCGCCGGTTCGTCCTCGCCGACACCCCCGGGCACGTGCAGTACACCCGCAACATGGTCACCGGCGCCTCCACCGCCGAGCTCGCCGTGGTGCTGGTCGACGCCCGCAACGGCGTCGTCGAGCAGACCCGCCGGCACGCCGCCGTGGCCGCCCTGCTGCGCGTCCCGCACGTCGTGCTGGCGGTCAACAAGATGGACCTCGTCGACTACGCGGAGCCCGTCTTCGCGGACATCGCCGAGGAGTTCACCGCGTACGCCGCCTCGCTCGGCGTGCCGGACGTCACCGCGGTGCCGATCTCCGCGCTGGCCGGTGACAACGTGGTGACGCCGTCGGCGCACATGGACTGGTACGGCGGCCCGACCGTGCTGGAGCACCTGGAGAGCGTCCCCGTCGTCGCCGACCCCACCGGCGACCCGGCCCGCTTCCCCGTCCAGTACGTCATCCGCCCGCAGACCCCCGAGCACCGCGACTACCGCGGCTACGCGGGGCAGCTCGCCTCCGGGGTGCTGCGCGTCGGCGAGGACGTCACCGTGCTGCCGTCGGGTCGGCGCAGCACCATCGCCGGCATCGACGCGCTCGGCTCGCAGGTCGACGTGGCCTGGGCCCCGCAGTCCGTGACCCTGCGCCTCGCCGACGACCTGGACGTCTCCCGGGGCGATCTCATCGCCCCCACCACCGGCGTGCCGGCCCTCACACGGGACGTCGAGGCGACCGTCTGCCATGTGGCCGACCGGCCGCTGCGGGTCGGGGACCGGGTGCTGCTCAAGCACACCACCCGCACGGTCAAGGCGATCGTCAAGGACATCCCGTCGCGGCTGACGCTGGGCGACCTCTCCCAGCACCCCGCGCCCCGCGAGCTGGCCGCCAATGACATCGGGCGCGTGGTGCTGCGCACCGCCGAGCCGCTGGCGCTCGACGCCTACGCCGACTCCCGCCGTACGGGTTCGTTCCTGCTCGTCGACCCCGCCGACGGCACGACGCTGACGGCGGGCATGGCGGGCGCGGCGTTCGCGGCGGAGGCGACGGGCGAGGCCGCTCCGGCGGTGGCCGACGACGAGGGATGGGACTTCTGATCATGACCTCGACGGACACGATCCCGATGGGCACGAACCCGATGGGCAGGGACTTCTTCTCGACCTTCGACAAGGAGGGCGGCCGGATCGGCAGCGGCGCCCTCGGCAGCGGACAGGGCGGGGTCGGGCGATGTGTGCGCTGACGCCCGTACCGCCGCCGCACCTCCCCCACCCCCGAAGACCCCAGCCGACGCCGGGCGTGCCCTAGCCGTACGCCCGGACCACCGAGAGGAACCCCCCTCGTGTCTGCCGCCCGTCCCGCCCGCCGCGCCCTCGCGGCCGCCGTCGCCCTCCCCCTGCTGATCGGCGCCCTGGGCGCCTGCGGCTACGGCTCGGCGAAGAAGGACGACAAGAGCAACACCGCCGCCGTGGGCGCGAAACTGTCCGTCGACACGGTACGGATCGGCTACTTTCCCAACATCACCCACGCCACCCCGCTGGTCGGTGACCACGAGGGGATCCTCCAGAAGGAGCTGGGCGGCACCAAGCTCCGCGCCACGACCTTCAACGCGGGGCCGGCCGAGATCGAGGCCCTCAACGCGGATTCGATCGACATCGGCTGGATCGGTCCGTCCCCCGCCATCAACGGCTACGTGAAGTCCAAGGGCAAGAACCTGCGCATCATCTCGGGTTCCGCCTCCGGTGGTGTGAAGCTCGTCGTGAACCCGGACCGGGTCTCCTCGCTCGACGACGTCAAGGGCAAGAGGATCGCGACGCCGCAGAAGGGCAACACCCAGGACGTGGCGTTCCTCAACTGGGTCGCCGAGAAGGGCTGGAAGGTCGATCCGCAGAGCGGCAAGGGGGACGTGTCCGTCGTCCGCACGGACAACAAGGTGACGGCCGATGCCTACAAGTCCGGTTCCATCGACGGCGCCTGGGTGCCGGAGCCGACCGCCTCGAAGCTGGTCGCCGAGGGCGGAAAGGTCCTGCTCGACGAGAGCACGCTGTGGCCGGACAAGAAGTTCGTGATCACGAATGTGATCGTGTCGCAGAAGTTCCTCGATGCCCACCCGGATGTGGTCGAGGCCGTGCTGCGCGGCTCGGTGAAGACCAACGCATGGATCACGGCGAACCCCGACAAGGCGAAGGCCTCCGCCAACGCGGCCCTCAAGGGCTTCACCGGCAAGGCACTGCCCGCCAAGGTGCTCGACCCGGCGTGGCGGAGCATCGCCGTCACCGACGACCCGCTCGCATCGACCCTGCGGGCCGAGGCGGACCATGCCGTGAAGGCCGGTCTGCTGGAGGAGCCGGACCTGTCCGGCATCTACGACCTGGCACCGCTGAACAAGGTCCTGAAGGCCCAGGGCAAGCCGGCGGTCGACGCCGCGAACCTCGGCAAGCGTTAGCCCCCGGCCGTCGCGCATTCCCGTAGAGCCCCACAAGCCCGCCAAGCCCAGCAAGCCCGCCAAGCCCGCCACGCAGCGACCGCCGACCCGTCGGCGCCCAGACCTCAGGAGGTGACCGGATGGCCCCGGCACTGTCCACCGAGAAGACCGGCACGGCTGTCGTCGTCCCGCAGGACGCCCCGGCAGCCGTCCGGCTCCACCACGTCCACAAGAGCTTCGGCCGCCCCGGGGCGGCCCAGCCCGTCCTGGACGACATCACCCTCGACGTGCGGCCCGGCGAGTTCGTCTGTCTGCTGGGCGCCTCGGGCTGCGGCAAGTCCACGCTGCTCAACCTCGTCGCCGGACTGGACCGGCCGACGGCCGGCACGATCGAGGTGCCCGGCGGCAGGCCGGCGCTGATGTTCCAGGAGCACGCGCTCTTCCCCTGGCTGACCGCGGGCCGGAACATCGAGCTCGCCCTGCGGCTGCGCGGGGTGCCGAGGGCCGAGCGGCGGCCGGAGGCCGAGCGGCTGCTGGACCTGGTGCGGCTCGGCGGCTCGTACCGCAAGCGGGTGCACGAGCTGTCCGGCGGGATGCGACAGCGCGTCGCCCTCGCCCGCGCCCTGGCGCAGGACAGCCAACTGCTGCTGATGGACGAGCCGTTCGCCGCGCTCGACGCCATCACCCGGGACGTGCTGCACCACGAACTGACCCGCATCTGGTCCGAGACCTCGCTGTCGGTGCTGTTCGTGACGCACAACGTCCGCGAGGCGGTCCGGCTCGCCCAGCGCGTGGTGCTGCTGTCCTCGCGGCCCGGCCGGGTGGCCCGGGAGTGGGAGGTCGGCATTCCGCAGCCGCGGCGGATCGAGGACGCGGCCGTCGCGGACCTGTCCGTCGAGATAACCGAAGAACTGCGTGGGGAGATCCGCCGCCATGGCCAGCACTGACACCGCCGGGAAGACGAAACCCGACGGGCACGACCTCTCGGGACTGGAGGCCGGGCTCGACGCGCTGGACGCGGTGCAGGTCAAGCGGACGCCCTTCACCCAAATCCTGCTGCACAAGGTCCTGCCGCCCGTGAGCGCCGTCGTCCTGGTGCTCGTCGTCTGGAAGCTCCTGGTCCTGGCGGAGGTCACCGACGACTACAAGCTGCCCGACCCCTCCGCCGTCTGGCACAGCCTCACCGAGCTGTGGGTGCAGGGCACCCTGTTCGACATCGTCTGGACCAGCGTCTCGCGCGGCCTGCTGGGCTTCGCCGCCGCCCTGGCCCTCGGCACCCCGCTGGGACTGCTGGTCGCCCGGGTGCGGTTCGTACGGGCCGCCCTCGGCCCGATCCTCTCCGGCCTCCAGTCACTGCCGTCCGTCGCCTGGGTACCGGCCGCCGTCATCTGGCTCGGCATCACCGACTCGGCGATGTACGCGGTGATCCTGCTGGGCGCGGTGCCGTCCATCGCCAACGGCCTGGTCTCCGGCATCGACCAGGTGCCGCCGCTGTATCTGCGGGCCGGACGCACCATCGGCGCCACCGGGGCGCGCGGCGCCTGGCACATCCTGCTGCCGGCCGCCCTGCCCGGCTACCTCGCCGGCCTCAAGCAGGGCTGGGCCTTCTCCTGGCGCTCGCTGATGGCCGCCGAACTCATCGCCTCCTCCCCCGACCTGGGCCTGGGTCTCGGCCAGTACCTGGAGAACGCCCGGACCGACTCCGACATGCCGGGCGTGCTGCTCGGCATCCTCCTCATCCTCTTCGTCGGTATCGCCATCGACCTGATCGTCTTCAGCCCGTTGGAGCGCCGTGTGCTGCGCACCCGCGGCCTGGCGACGCGCCAGGGGTGAGCGCATGGTGGTGTTGATCGTCGCCCACGGCAGCCGCGACCCCCGCCACGCGGCGACGGTGACGATGCTCCGGGACCGGCTGGCGGCGCTGCGCCCACAGCTTCGCGTCGAGGTGGGTTTCCTCGACTTCTGCGCGCCGAGCGTGCCCCGGGTGCTGGAGCGGTTGTCGGCGGAGGGCGTACGGGACGTCGTCGCCCTTCCCCTGCTGCTGACCCGTGCCTTCCACGCCAAGGCCGACATCCCGGCGGTGCTGCGCGAGGCGGCGGCCCGGCTGCCGTGGCTGCGGGTGCGGCAGGCCGCCGTCCTCGGCCCTTCCCACCTGCTGACGGCCGCCTTGGAACGGCGGCTGTACGAGGCCGGGCTGCGGCCCGGCGACCGGAGCCGGACCGGGGTCGTCCTGGCCTCGGCGGGCTCCACCGACCCGGAG
The DNA here is from genome assembly GCF_017876625.1 of Streptomyces syringium. Taxonomy (NCBI): domain Bacteria; kingdom Bacillati; phylum Actinomycetota; class Actinomycetes; order Kitasatosporales; family Streptomycetaceae; genus Streptomyces; species Streptomyces syringium. The sequence goes on along the minus strand of NZ_JAGIOH010000001.1, from coordinate 5,927,315 downwards.
GCGAGCGCGGTGATCGCTGAAATCGCGCGGGAGTGGCGGCACACCGGTTGGTGCGCCGTGCGACCCGCGTTCGCCTCCGCTTCCCTGCCGCGCACGGAGGACGCCGTCCGTTCCCTGCGCGCGGAGGGCATCCGCCACATCGCGGTCGCCCCGTACGTCCTCGCCCCGGGCCGCCTGCCGGACCGCATCGCCGCCGGCGCCCGGGAGGCGGGCGCGGACGTCCTGGCGGATGTCCTGGGCCCGGCGCCGGAGGTCGTCTCGCTGCTGTTGCGACGGTACGAGGAGGCGGCGCGGGCCGTCGCGCTCACTCCGGCGGCCAGGCTGCGGGCTTGAGCGCTCGCACGGCAGAAGGCTGTGCCCCTGTCAGCCCGGCTGCTTGATGCTCTCGAAGATGCGGGCGAAGCCTTCCTCTCCATGGCCCGCGTCGATCTGGCGTTGGATGAGCCGCTGGACCATCGCGACCACCTCGGTGCCGATGCCCTGGTCGGAACTGGCGGCCAGGAGGTCACCGAGGTGGGAGAAGTGGAGGCTCTGCTGCCCTTCGACGGTGTAGTCCCCGCCGTCGATGACTGCGGCGAACCCCTCGAAGGCGCCGGTCATGGCGGTCAGCCACGGTGCGGCCTTGGCAGCGAACTCGCCCGCCGTCACACCGGCCGGAGCGACCATGGCGGCGCCGTGCATGAATCCGGCGAACATGACGTACATGCCCGCGAGGAGGGCGAGGTCGTACAGGGACGCCAGCCCCGCGTCCTCACCGAAGTAGGTGCTGGTTCCCCACAGGTCGAGCAGCGGCTTGTGCTGGTCAAAGACATCGGCCGATCCGCTGTAGAGGACCGATGCCCCGGGCTGACCGATCATGTGCGGTACGGCCATGATGCCGCCGTCCAGATACGCGACCCCGGCACGGGCGGCCCAGTCGGCCAACTCCCGTGACTGGGCCGGTGACGTCGTGGTGACGTTGACCAAGGTCCGTCCGGCCAGTTCATCGGCGAGCGGGTCGAGCACCTCATGGACGGACGCGTGGTCCAGCAGGCATGCGATCACCAACCGGCCGGCCCGGACCGCGTCGCCGGCCGTGGCAGCGACCTCCGCGCCCTGGGCAACGAGGTCGTCCGCCTTCCCCGGTGATCGGTTCCAGACCGTTGTCGCGTATCCGGCCTTCACCAGGGCGCCCGCGAGAGCGCTACCCATCGCGCCCAGCCCGAGAACACTCACCTGGACGCTGTTGTCGGTTGTCATTTTGGGAACTCCCCCTCGTGTTCATCGTTCGTCTGAATCCTCTCCGCCGCCGGTAGGGTTGACCAGTACGGACTAATTAGTGAGGTACTCACTCACGGGTAAGTGCACCTTGGAGGGGCGGATGGCGACATCAGCACGACGTGGTCCCTACTTCTGCGGCATCGACGCGGCGATGGACGTGGTCGCCGGCAAGTGGAAGTCGCTGATCCTGTGGGAGCTGCACGAACACGGGACCCGCCGGTTCGCCGAACTTCGACGCGGTCTGCCGGGCGTCAGCGAGAAGATGCTGATCCAGCATCTGCGGGAGATGGAAGCGGACGGGCTCGTGCATCGCGAGGTGTACCGGGAAGTCCCGCCGAAGGTCGAGTACTCCCTGACAGAACACGGCGTCTCGCTCAACGCGGCCCTGGCCTCCTTGGGAGAATGGGGCACCGAACGCATGCGGCGGATCGGGGCCGAGAAGGTCTCCGTGAACGACGCCGGGACGACCGGCCACCGCGCGAGCGCTTAAGCCAGCACTTTGTGGACGAGGGCCAGGGCCTGGCAGTGCACATCACCGACGCCCAAACCGTGACCGGCCTCGATCTCTTCCCACCGGGCGCCATCACCCGCTCCCCCCGCGCGTAGCCCGCACCAGCACATTCGTTTGGTGACCGAGGGACACCACCGCATGGGGCGATATTCCTATTGTGCAAGCGTTCATCCCGCCACCGACGGAATACTGACGTTTCATCGGTTAATGCTCGGAGTCCTCCCCCATTCCCTCCCCCCACCTGCTTCGATAACCGGCAGTACACGACCCGTGACCGCACAACGGAAAGGGGAACAGTGTGACTGCTGCATCGGATTGGGTTCAGCGTTCGGCTGACCGCACGTACTGGGCGTGGGACTCGGATCGCTGGGAGACCAAGAGCCCCGGCTGGCAGGACGTGCCGGGCGCGACGATCGGCCTCAAGATCGGCGGATCGACCTCGCCCTCGTACGGGGCGATCTTTGTGGTGACCTTCAGCGCGGAGACGCTGGTGAGCTCCTCGGACAACAACAGCGTCCTCTGGCTCGACGTGCTGTTCGGCGGCGAGAGCCCGAACCCGGTCAGTGACAACCACCGTTTCTCGTCGGCGGCCTCATCGGCGGAATGGTCCTCGCACACCGCGCTGCGGATCATCAGGTTCGAGCCGCAGTTCAACCAGAAGGACGTCACCGCTCAGGTGCGGGTGAGCCCGAGTGACAACATCGGCACCGCCGGACTGCAGAACTGGCTCCTGAAGATCGAGCGCTACAACCTGTAACAGCCGGCTTGACCACACGTCCGTGCGGGAGCGCCACGTCAGGCGCGTCCCGCACGGCACCCGAAGCGGACGGGCCGCACCCCCGTGTCGGCCTGTCCGGTCGCCGCCTTGCTGAGGAGAACGCTACGTCGATGCCTGGCCTCCGTTCTTGAAGGAATGCGTCCTTCCGATTGCTGCCTTCAGGGGCGCAGGCAGCGTGGAGTACTGCCCGAGAGGGCGCGTGCCTCGCGGGTGAGGTGGGCCCGGGCTGACCGCACGTTCCTCTACCGGCACCGGGATCTGCTCGAACTCGTCCATGCCGCCGCCGCGGCGCCCCGGAAGAAGGCCGGATCGCGGCGGTCAGCCGGGCTTCGCTCCAAGCCGATCTAGCCAACGCCCTCGAACTCAGCAAACGCCTCGCCGCACGGGTCCGCCAGCTGGAGAAACGCCTCTCACAGACTTTCGGCGAGGCCGCCTGGGCCGAGTCCGGCCTGGGGGCGCCCGCCGACATCGATCAGCTCCAGCGACGCATCACCATGCTTGAGCAAGAGCTCGCCGACACACGCGGGCGCGCTCCATCCGGGCAGCGACCGCTAGCGACGCGAACGTCTGCGCCAGCTCTACTGCGCCCGCATCACCCTCCTGCGCCTTCTTCGAAGAGGCTCACCCCAGGCTTGAAACGTCGTCGAGGATATGGGAGAGAGGGTTCTCTTTGCCGCCGGCGGGGGCATTGCCACCCGCTGCGGCAAAGAGCTCCCCCAGGGGTGCGTCGGCGCCACCGCACTGGTTGAATGGCCCGGTGATGGGCATGCCCAGCGCGTTTCCGTCAGCCGTTCCTGTTCCCCTTGAGGCGACGCCGAGGGCGGCGGTCTCGCCAGAATGGTTAGCGCAGCTGGCATTGATGGCGGGGGACAGGAAGCCGCCGATGCCACCGGCCCATGCCGGGGTCGTAACAGTCTGGGTGGCTCCGAGAAGGGTTAGGGCCACGGTGGCGGTGCGAGGGGGCATGTACTGCTGAACGAGTCCAACCTGTTCCAGATGCGGCCACGATTCTGCCGGTGATCTTAGGACGCCAGGGCTCAGCCGCTGGTGTGCCAGCCTCGGGGGCGGGGGATCTGTGCGCGGCCGGTGCGGGAATCAGAAGGGCGGGGAGCCGGTGCCCGTCACGAAGAACTCCGTGGCGGCCCGGCGCGCAACGCCAACGGGGGCCGCGCAGACCCTGTCCCGGATCGAGCAGCAGCGCCTGCACGCCAATCTCACCCCGCACTTCCGCTGCACGATCGTGGCTAACGAGGCCCGCTCCACCGCCATGCTGCGGGTCCACCTCGAAGGCCCGCCCGGCCTGCTGCCCCACGGCGCCATCGAGATCACCGCGTCGCTCCGCGATGACGACCCGCACCAGGGCGAGGGACCCCGACTCGCTGGCACCCCGACTCCTGAAGAGGTCCGCGCCCACGTCTGGGGGCCATGGAAGTTCAGCGCGGACGACCGCGACGACACCGGCTGGACGGTCGCCCCGCAGCAGCTGGCAATCGGCGAGTGGACGCGATACGGCCTGACTCCCACCTCCCCGCCCTTGTGGTCGACGAGCAGCACGGAGGACTGGCACCGCGACTACGCGAGCGAGCCGGTAGGCCTGAGCATCACCGCCAGGTCGAAGGACAGCGAGTGGATCGTGCCGCTGGAAGTCCCCGTCACCATCGAGGGCACCGCCTGACCACGACAGGTCAGGGGGCGGCGGTGTGGTTGAAGCTGTTCAGCATCAGGGCGACCCGAAGAAGTCCCCGTCCATCACCGCGCTCAAGGACGTCCTGCACGCGGGAGGCCAGCTCCGCATCCACGTCCTCGACTGCCAGTGACCGTTCTGATCTCCCCGTACGTCAGTCCGGCGCCCAGTTTGGCGATTCCGGTGTGCTGCCCGCCCCGGCCGCGGCATCGTCGGTCCCAGCGCAGGACGCCCCCTACTGGGGGTGCCGGGGAACGGCGGGACGAACGCAAGGGGCGGCTATGGGTACGGGTGAGCGGGAGACGTGGACGACGGAGGAGTTCGGCTCCTCTCACGAGGGAGCGGTCGGCGTGCTCCTGGCCGACGGCACCGTCCCGCCCCCAGTCCTCTTCGCGATGAATTCCAGCGGGGGCGGACGATCGGTATCGCACTGGAGCGTCTACGACGGCCGCGACGGGTACAACCCCCGGCCGCGCGAGGCAGGTGTGCTGCCCGCTCCGTAGGCGCGCAGCAGCTCCTCCAGGCCTTCGCGGTGCTGTTCAGCGAACGCCTTCAGGCGCTGTACTACCGCCGGACAACCGAAGCAGCTGACCGTAGACGCAGCCGACCCGCGCCGTCAGGTGCACCAGCAGCAACCGGTTGCCTGGATTTTTCGGGCCGGTGGGTCGGACCGGGCGGGCTTGGCAGGTCGCGTCCGTCATGTTGACTGCGCCAACCGTGGGCCATTGCTTAACTGTTCTGGTGGCTATTGAACTGATGCTGCTGTGCCGGGTTTCCTATCGCGATCACGAGGTCACTGCGCCCAGGCTGCGCGGCCTGCTCGCTCTTCTGGCGTGTGAGCTGCGCACGGGGTGCAGCACGGCGTTCCTGGTGGACAACCTCTGGACGGACGGGAAGCCGCAGAATCCGATGAAGGCGTTGCAGACTCTGGTCGCTCGGGCTCGGAGTCTCCTCGGCGCCGACGTGATCGCCAGCACTGCGACGGGCTATCGCCTCACGCTGGGTGAGGAGCAGGTCGACAGCTCCGCCGTCCTGCTCCGCGCCATGGCGGCTGCGGAGCGGCTACGGAGTGAGAACCTGGCAGCGGCGCTCACCGAAGCTGAGACGGGTCTGGCGTTGTGGGGTGCCGACAGCATGCGGTGCGAGGTGGACGTCCCCAGCGACCCGGTGTCCGCGCTGCGCGCGGAGCGGGCCCCGGTGCACGGGTCGCTTGTCCGGGTCCGTGCTCTGGCCCTGGCGCGGCTCGGCCGTCGGGCCGAGGCGGTCGAACCGCTCACGCACCTGGCGCGGGAGCTGCCGCGGGACGAGGAAGTGCTGCTGGAACTGGTGCGCTGCCAGGCGGCCACCGTGGGTCCCGCTACCGCTCTGGCTACGTACGACGGCTACCGCCGCAGGCTGCGCGAGGAGCTCGGCTCCGATCCAGGGCCCGCGCTGCAGGGCGTACATCAGGACCTGGTGCGGGAGACAGCGCCCGCCCTACGCCGCGGGGTGTCTCACGACCCCAATCCCTTGCTCGGCCGGCAAGCCGACACCGTCGCGGTGGCGGAGCTGATGCGGACCTCCCGGGTTACCTCGATCATCGGGCCAGGAGGCTTGGGCAAGACCCGCCTCGCACACGTGGTGAGCCGTGAGGCGGAGCAGCGGGTGGTCCATCTGATTGGGCTCGCCGGTATCACCAACGATGCGGATGTGGCCAGCGCGGTCGCCTCGGCTCTCGGAGTCGGCCAGTCACTGCGCCCCCACACGCTCCCGTCCGCTGCCCCCGGCGATGCACTCACCGTCATCGCGGGCGCGCTCGGGCCCGGGCCGACGCTGCTGGTCCTCGACAACTGCGAGCACGTGATCGTCGGCGTTGCACAGCTGGTGCAGGCCCTGGTGTCGATGGTCCGCGACTTGCGGGTGCTCACCACCAGCCGGGCTCCCCTCGGCATCTCCGCCGAATCGGTGTACCCGCTGCCGGAGCTGGATCTGCCGACGACCGTCGAACTGTTCCGGCAACGGGCCCGGGCCGCCCGCCCCGATGTCGAGCTGCCCACCAGGACGGTAGTCGAGCTTTGCCGCCGTCTGGACGGGCTGCCGCTCGCCGCAGAGCTGGCGGCGGCGCGGGTGAGGGTCATGACCGTCGGTGACATCAGCCACCGGCTGGCGGACCGGTTCACCCTGCTGCGGGGCGGGGCGCGGGACGCCCCACAGCGCCATCGCACCCTGCACGCCGTCGTCGACTGGAGCTGGAACCTCCTGGACCCAGCAGGGCAGGCAGCGCTGCGCGCGCTGTCGGTCTTTCCTAACGGCTTCACGGCAGACGCCGCCCAGCATCTACTTGAGGACGACGGGCTCTTCGGTGACCTGTTCCGCGGCGGCGAGGTGCTGGGGGTGCTCACGGACCTGGTTGACCAGTCGCTGGTCAAGGTGGTGGACACGGTCTCCGGCGCGCGCTTTTCCATGCTGGAGACGATCCGGGAGTTCTGCACAGCCCAGCGGGCGCGGTCCGGGGAGGACGGCTGCGTGACCCGCCAGTACCTGGCATGGGCTCGCGACTTCGGGATGCGGCATCACGACGTGCTCTTCGGGACCGACTCCTTCGGGGCCTGGGACCGGATCAGGGCCGAGCAGGACAACCTCGTCCAAGCGCTTCGGCTCGGCCTCACCTGAGAGCGGACAGCGCAAGATCCTTGTAGGCGGACGGGACGGCCCCCGCTGGGCGGACAGCTGATCTCCCTCTCCGTGGACCCATTCGTGTCGGTTCCGAACAGACGATCCCTCCGGGGGTTGGCTCAGTGCTGCCTGGCATTGAGACCGACCACCCGGAGGGACGTTGAAGAAGTCTGACAGGGAGATCATGGAAATCTTCGAGGCCCTGGACGCCACTGAATGTGCGCATTCCGCGGCTGCGCTGGCGGGGGTCGATCCCAAGACCGTGCGACGTTACGCACGGATGAGGGACACCGGTCGGCCAACCGGTCTCGTCCGCCGGCCGAAGATGATCGACCCGTTCATGCCGAAGATCGAGGAGTGGGTCGACCGATCGCAGGGCAGGGTGCGGGCCGACAAGCTCCACGACCGCCTGGTCCTGCTGGGGTTCACCGGTGATGAGCGCACGACCCGGCGGGCGGTGGCGAAGGCGAAGGAAGCCTGGCGGGCCGGGAACCAGCGGACCTATCGGCCCTGGATCACCGAGCCGGGGCTGTGGTTGCAGTTCGACTGGGGCTGGGGGCCGAAGGTCCCGGGCCCGGGCGGCGGTGAGCCCCGCGTGACGCTGTTGTTCTGCGCGTGGCTGGCCTGGTCGCGGTTCCGGGTGGTGATCCCGACCTGGGACCGGACTCTGCCGACGCTGGTGACCTGCATCGACTCGACCTTGCGGGCGATCGGCGGGGCGCCGACCTATGCGCTGACCGACAACGAGAAGACGGTCACGATCGACCGGGTCGCCGGCATCGCGGTCCGTCATCCCCAAGTCGTCGCGACGGGGCGGCATTACGGGATGCAGGTTCACACGTGTGTCCCCTTCGATCCCGAGTCCAAAGGCGGGTCGGAGGCGACGGTCCGCATCGCGAAGGCGGATCTGGTGCCCACGACGGCGAATCTCCGCAAGGAGTACGACTCGTTCGCCGAGCTCCGCGGCGAGTGCGCGATCTTCTGCCAGACGGTGAACAACCGGACCCACCGCGAGACGGGCAAGGCTCCGTCCTCGATGCTCGACGTCGAGCGGACCAGGCTGCATCCGCTGCCGCCGGCGCCTCACACGCTCGCGCTGGGCGAGTCGAGACAGGTGCTGCGGGACCAGACCGTCCGTTTCGGGTCCGTGCGCTATTCGACGCCGTCCGGGCTGGTCGGCCAGGAAGCCTGGGTGAGGGTCGACGGCGACGAGCTGGTCGTCGTGGCCGACCTGTCGAAGCTGGCTCACCGGCCGGAATGGATGCAGGGCCCGGCCGGCCTGGCGGAAGTCGCCCGGCACGAGATCGCTCTGCCCGGCCGTCCGGTCATCCTCGCCGAGCACTATCCCAACCACCCGCAGGAGATGGACGGTTCACCGAAGCCGCCGCGGCCCCGGCCCGTCGATGCCGCCGAGGAAGCCTTCCTCGCGCTCGGTCCCGGGGCGAAGTCCTGGCTGATCGAGGCCGCTGCGGCGGGGACCACCCGGATGCGGGTGAAGATGGCCGCCGCCGTCGAGCTCGCGGCCCTGGTCAGTGTCGCCGAGGTCGACATGTCGCTGGGGCTTGCCGCGACCGCGGGCCGATTCGCCGAGGACGACCTGCTCTCCATCGTCCAGCATCGCAAGTCCGGCGTCCGTCCCGCCGACCTCGTCGTCGCCGACGAGGCCCACTCCGTTCAGCCCGGCACTTCCGCCTGGGCTGACTTCGGCCGCAACGGCGGCCCGGCAGAAAGGAATCTTCCATGACCGGCATCGCGTTGCTGGACCCGGAAACCGACCAGCCCGTCCCGGCCCCGTCTCCGGTCCCCTCCTCACCGGCCCCGCCGCCGATCCCGGCCGATCTGGAATCCGTCCTGAAGCGGATGCGGTTCCCCTACTTGCGCAAGGCGGCCCCGGACGTGCTGGCCACCGCCCGGTCGCAACGCTGGGACCCGGCCGAAGTGCTGCGGATCCTGCTGGAAGAGGAGATCAAGGGCCGGGAGGCGGCGACCCGCCGCAGCCACCGCAAGCAGGCGAACCTGCCCACCGGCAAGACGTTCAGCTCCTGGCGGGAGGAGGACTCCTCCATCCCCGCTCCGACCCAGCAGGCCCTGATGACGCTGGAATGGGTCGGCCGGTCGGAGAACCTCGCCATCGCCGGCCCGTCGGGCACCGGCAAGAGCCACTTCGCCGAGGCCCTGGCCCACAAGGCCATCGACCGGGGCATGCAAGTCGCCTGGTTCAGCCTCGAATCGCTGACCGCCCACGTCGGCCGGGCCACCGTCGACAACTCCGTCGCGAAGGCGATCGCGAAGATCACCCGGGCCAACCTCATCATCCTGGACGACATCGGGATGCTGCCGTCCGGCCAGGCCGCCGCCGAGGCGTTCTACCGGGTGATCGATGCCGCCTACGAACGCAGGTCCGTGATCGTGACCTCGAACCTGCATCCGTCGGGATTCGACTCGATCATGCCCAAGACGCTCGCCACGGCAGCAGTCGACCGGCTGTTGCATCACGCGCACATCGTCCTGACCGAGGGCAGCAGCCTCCGGCTCACCCAGGCAACCACGGGCAAGGGCGTCAAGCCACTGCACTGAGCCAGTCGAGGGACGAAAAGTCACACCGCACAAGGAGATGAACTGTCCGCCCACAAAGAGGTGCAATGTCCGCTCACCCGGATGACCGCGTGTCCGTGGACATCACCCAGGAGGACGGCGCTACGGTCGTCGCCACCACCGCAGTGCTCGCAACCTTGTGGACCACGGAGGCCAACTACGCTCGCCTCGTCCCGCTCGCCCAGGACGCCGGACCACTGCTCTCCCACTTCCGGCCCCAACCCGACTTCGTCGAGGTCACCCGGACCGCCGCGGCCACATGCGCCACGAGCCTGTTCCTCGGATTCGGCCCCGGAACAGCGCGCACCCTCGTCGCCCTGCGCCGACTGCCCCCAGCCTCACCAAACACCCTGATCGGAGCTGTCTCGACCGTACTGTGCGCCCTACCCGAACTCCTGCGCCCCGATCACTCGGTGCTGAACACCTTGTGCGACCGGGATGAGCCGCTGCTCGCCGGCGCGGCCAACTGCGCGGCCAGCCTCGTGTGGGAGAACGCCTACCACCCGGACCGCGCACTGTCAGCGGCCCAGCGCATGCTCGATGCCTTCAAGGAGCTGCGAATTCCGTGGATCCAGGTCATGGCTCCCGCCCGAATGGCCAGACTGTGCCTCCATGCCGAGCAGGGACACGAAGCCCTGCACCATCTGCAATCGGCACTACGGGTCCTGGAGGAGTTAGGCGTCCAGGGCGCCCCGGTCGGCATCCGCTGGGGCATGGCGCTCGCCAACCTGCACACCGGTGACCTCGACGAGGCCGAGCACTGGGCAGCACAAGCGACGCTGCCCCAGCCGCACGAGACACCGGACATCTTCTCGCCCAGCCTTGAAATACGCGCCGAGATCGCACTCGCCCGCGGCGACACCGAATACGGGCTGCGCCTATGGCGCCAGGCCGCCGAAGCAGCACGAAGCACCGCCGCCAGCCCAGTCTTCGACCTCGAATTGAACCTGGAGCCCTGGGCCCTGGAGATCCAGGCCGCCGCCGTGACCGCCCACGCGCGATACGGTCACCCCGACCTCGTCGAAGACCTCACCACCACCCTCCAGAACAGGCTTCCCACCCTCCTGGCCCCCCGCGCCACCGCGCCACCCCGCCGGCAGGACAGGGACCTCGCGAACCTCCCGCTCTGCGGCGCACTGCTCCTCGCCCTCGGCATGACCGACCTCCACCACGGCCCGCGCACCGGCAACGCGCACCGCACCCGGTCGGGAACGCGGCTGGTCGCCCTGGCCGAACGCTTCCGCCACCTACGCGTCTTCCAGCCGACCATGTCCACCACGCTGTCCCGGCAGGCAGCCGAACAGGCCGACAGGGCCGCATACGCCGAGGCGTTGTCGGCGTACGCCACCTTGGACGATGTCGCACTGCGGGCCGCCGCGCAGACGGCGTTGCGAGAGCGGAATCGGCGCTGAAGCCACACTGAAGCCGCTCTGAAGCTCACTGACGGCACGCTCTGCGCAGACGTCGCGAGATGTTTCCATCCCGCGGCGCGCCATGAAAAAGAGCAACACTCGTGATGAGTGCGGGCTGCATTCCGGTTCATCGTCACTGTGCAATTTCATGGAAGTGAAAGGAGAATGAAATGACTGAGTCGCGTGTCGACGCCCTCGTTGCCGAGCTCGAGGAACTGGGCCTGGAGTCCGACCCCCGTGAGGCGCTCACCGCCACGCATATGAGTGTGTGAGGTCGCAACGGCGAAGAAGAGCGCACCGCGGAAGCCCGCAGGAGCGCATGACCGGGCAGGCCAGGGCCTGTTGGCGAGATTTTATTTCCGGGCCTGCAACCTCAAGCGAATCTCAATAAACCATCGTTTTCGTTGCAGATGAACACTGTGCGTGCGAGATTGCGCCTCGCGGCACAGGTGGGGATCGCAGGAAACGCGCGCCGCTGACCAAATACCTAACAGAATCAAAGTGGGGGAACGAGATGTCTATTCGCCGACGAAGAATAGTCGGGCTGGTGGCGGCGGCTGTTAGCGCCACTGTATTGGCGGGACTTCCGAGCGCTGCAACAGCAGACAGCAGCCCAAATGCTGCTGGCGTCCGGCCGGCCGCCACTGCTTCGCCGAAGGCCTATGCCGACTGGCTCAAGGCTAAGGCGGAGGCCGGGGACGGTGATGCTGCTGAGTACTCTAAGAAATACCAGGCTCTCCCTGCGGAGAAGCAGAAACGGTATCTTGAGTACATCAACGACCGCAGCTACTTCGACGTATTCGCCAACACGGTCGAGGGGAAGGGTGCGGCCCGTACCGTGATGGCAGACGGCGATGTCGTCGTCAGTAGCGGCGGCGACTCCGGTTCCGAGGCCGCAAAGGGCCCCGGTGAGTCCAGTCCCGAGGCCGCCGGGTCCAGGGATATGTGGGCTTCACACTGGGTGAAAGTTAAGTATTTCGGCCTTGAGGCCACCAGGGTCACAGTCAAGACTTCATACCGGGTCAAAGGAAAGAACACCACTAAGGTCTACCCCGGAGCCGCGTGGCACAAAAACTACATTCCGGGCACCGAGCTGACTCACACGCCGGTCGATGAATGGATCTCGGCGGAACCCGCAGACAATGCACACTCCGAGACGGTATGGACATTTGAGTGGTGGACGGGCATCGAGGACACAGGGCGTCATCGCGTCTGGGCCGACTACAGCGGCTCCAAGGGCGGATATCTGAAGACGTGACGCCAATTCAGATAGCCATGACCTAAGGCGTACTGCAGCCCTCCACCTAGGAGGGCTGCGTCTTGAGGAAAATGGGACCAGATTCCCCGCCCCGCCCTGAAGACCGCAGAAGGATGGGCTGCCGACGCATTGGCTCTGTGAATCTCACCAGGCACTGGACATGGCCGTCTCTGTCAGCCTCTTTATGCCGAGGCGGTATCGGGTATGCCGCTCTGGACGGGGACGCGCTGCGGGCCGCCGGGCTAACGGTGTTGCGCGAGCGGGGTGGGCTCTGAGTCCACACTGAAGCCGCTCTGAAGCTCACTGACGGCACGCTCTGCGGAGACGTCGCGAGACGTCTCGATCCCACGTGGATGGGTTCCCGGAATACCGAAAGCGAGAAAGGTGCGGAATGCGAAATCTGAGGCGGAGTCTCGCAGTTGCCGGGCTGAGTGCTGTGGCTGCCCTTATCCTTACTGCTCCCCAGGCGGCGGCGGATGAGGCTGCTGCAGCTCAATCTCTGTCCTGCAAGAAGCACGTCGGTGGCAAAACCGGATGGGTCGAGTGCAAGGGCAAGGGGCAGTGGCGCACGATCTCGATCTGCAACTTCGAGCAGGACCGTACCAGCGAGTGGTACAAGCAGAACGGGGGAACGAAGCGGAAGGCCGTCCTTAAGTGCTGGTGGGATTTGGCAGATATAAAGATCGAGAAGAGGTAGCTGCCGAGAGTCGGGGAGCCTTGGCCGGAGCGGTGCTGGCCGCGCCCGCAGAGGCTGTTGCCGGTGTGCCGGCAAGCTCACCTCGCCCGGCGACGGGGGTGCCGGGCGAGGTGCTGTCCAGCCCCCCGCGTGAACGGACCAGTCGGAACGCGAACCTATGAGCTCGTCGCAGGAAGTGGTCTCTGGCACCCGCCGGGTTGCGCCGTGAGTTTGTCCGGCTCACCAGGGACTGGCGGTCCGGGCGGGCTGGAGGGGGCAGTGCCGGTGAGGTGGTCCAGGCCCGTACGTACCGGCCGTGCGAGGCGGGCCTGCCGCCCGGCCCGTAAGCGCGCAGCAGTTCCCCCAGGCGGGCGCGGTGGTGCTGCCCGGGCCGCCAACCGTGAACTGACCCGGGCGCTGAACCAGCCCCGCTGACTGCCCGCTCCAGCTCCACGCACCACGCGCACAGGGGCAGCGGTCAGGCTCCGCTGCCCTTAGGAGCTTCCTTATGGGAGATCGCTGCCTCCTCGCCCATCGCGCTGATCACGGTCACGAGGAGGTCCTTGCCGGCCTCGAAGTCTGCCGCGATTGCATCGCCCAGTTCCCCTGCCGGGAGCTTTACGTCCTCCTTCATCTCACCGCCATCGTCCATCATGCTGAGGAAGCCGTCGGCGATGTCGACCAGCTGGTACTCACTCCGTTTGACGTTGGGCACATCGACGTTGTGAGTCGCCGAGACGACATCTTCATGCTTCCTGCCGGTGAAGATGTCGATACCTGTGAGGCGAATACCCGTGGGGGACGCCGACATGTCGACGATCTTGCATGGGCACAGGCGAAACCGCCGGACAGCCGATAGCTGACCTCGCCTGCGAGGCGGACAGTGAGCACCCGGCCGTCACCGTCCTGGATCAGGGCGGAGGCGTGGATTCCGCCCGGCTGGCGGCAGGAACGGCGGGGGCGGCTGTCACGAATCGGAGATGGGCACGATGTCCACCACCGTCGCGGTCCAGCCCCCGGCTGCCCCCGATTCGTCGTCGTCAGTCGGCCGCAGGTAGACCTGGTGAACGCCGTACACACCAGGGGCACGTTCAGCCTGTCCCGGTGGCGTCTGACGTGGGGCAGGAGAGCGGGTACGGCCTCGCGCAACGCTCGCGCCACAGCGGGCCACAGGTCAGCTTGCCGCTCTGCCCGCGGCGGTCCCTCTTGCCTGAGCTGAGAGGGGCCGCCGACCAGGAGCGCAGTCGTCAAACTGTCAGCCGCTTTGACCACTCGTCCGTGCGGGAGCGCCGCCGTCAGGCGCCCCGCACGGCACCCCCGCATCAAGGCCGCGAGGCAGCGTCACCCTCTCGCCCGGCGGGCACAGCGCATGCCGCTGTTCCACCCGGCATGCGCTGCCGGTTGTTCGCGATCAGCCGGTAGACGCCGTGGGCAGCCCAACGCACCGGTGGCAGCATGAGCACCGCCCCCAGCACGGCCCAGCCACCACGCGCGCTGAGCAGGAGTTTGGCGACGGCCTGGGCTCCGCCGTAGACCGTCCCGCTGGGGGTGATCCACAACACTTCGTACTCGGCCCTGTCCTGCGTCACACCCAGGGCATCCAACTCCGCGAACTGCCATGCGGTGACATCACAACGGGGACGGATACGTCTCTCGGCGAACCTCACCGAGGTCGTGCAGAAGCCGCAGTCACCGTCGTACACGAGCACAGGTCGGGTTCGCATGATCCTCATGATGCCGTGCTCCGCCCTGGCGGGGGCCGGGATGACCGCCCTGTCGTGTGACCCACATCATGGGAACTCGTACCTCCCATCGGACATATCCAGACGTGACGTCAATACACACCCGCATCAGGGACGGCGACCCGGACTCCTTCCGCTGTCTCTTCCGCTCGCACGCCCAGCTCGTCCACCGCTACGCCATCCGCGCCACCGGCGACCGGTCCATCGCCGAGGACGTCGTTTCGCTCACGTTCCTGGAGGCCTGGCGCCTTCGCGACAGGCTTCCCGAGGAGCCGGACGGCGCGAAGGCCTGGCTGATGGGCATCGCGGTGAACGTCCAGCGCAACACCAACCGTGCCGCCCGCCGCCATCAGAAGGCCCTGGCCCGGATGCCCGCCAAGGAAGCCGTGCCGGACATCGCGGGTGAAGTGGTGGGCAGGATGGCGGACGCCGAACAGCTCACCGCCGCGAAGAACGCCCTGGAGAAGCTGCGTCGGCCGGAGCGCGAGGTCGTCACCCTCTGCGTGTGGTCCGGCCTGAGCTACGTGGAAGCGGCCGAGGCCCTGGGCGTGGCCGTCGGCACCGTACGGTCGCGGCTGTTCCGGGCCCGCGAGCGCCTGCGCAAGCTCGCCGAACAAGAGCTCCGGCAGCACGCCGACGAGTCGGCGTCCCGGCGTCCCGAGCGCCTCCACCTGCACCTGAACCGTCCGAACGAGAAGTGGAACCGATAATGCGCATCTCCCGGCGAACCCAAGAGCCGCTCGACCTTCGTGACTTCGACCTCCTGCTCCCGCGGCAGGCCGAGACCGCCCTGCCCAAGGCGCGGCAGGACCTGTTCGAAGAGGCCCTGTGGGCCGAGGCGCGCCGGACCGCCCCGCGCGCACCGCGCTCCCGTGCGCACCGCACGGCCTGGATCGCGCTCCCGGCTGCCGCGGCCGTGGTGGCGGGCGCCGTGCTCGTGGCCCCGGACGGTCCGGGTACCTCGGGTACGGACACCCGCCCGCCGAGGGCCGGCGCGAAGCTGGAACCCGGCACCACCGGAGGACTGTCGACGACCGTCGACCGCATCTCCCTCGTGGCAGCACGGCAGCCGGCCCTGGAGCCCCGGCAGGACCAGTACATCTACGTGGAGAGCAAGGTGAGGGGCGGGCGGGTCGACAGGGCGGGCGGCAAGGAGAAGCTCGTGGTGACTCCGCTGCGCTCGCGCCAGGTCTGGCACTCGCCCGACGGCCTCAAGAATTTCGTCTACGAGCCCGGCCATGAATTCATGGACAAGAACGGCGAGGACCTCGACCTCGACCGTCCCGATGACATCACCGACCGGGGCTCCTACAACAGCGTCAAGGCGCTTCCCACCGACCCCGACGCCCTGCTCGAGCGCCTCTACCGGTGGGGCAGGGTGGGCGACCCGCAGGCCGACCGGACTGCGTTCGAGGAGATAGGTCAGCTGTTGGAGGAGCAGATCGCGGCACCGGACATCAGCGCCGCGCTGTTCAAGGCAGCTGCCAGGATCCCGGGCGTCAAGCTCGTGGACAACGTCGTCGACGCGACCGGCCGGACCGCTGTCGCGATCACTCACACCGGCCCGGTCAGCCGTCAGGAGTGGATCTTCGACAGGAACACCTATGGGTACCTCGGCCAGCGCGACGTGCTGGTCAAGCCCTATCGGGGCCTCGAACCCGGCGCCATCACCCACGAGACCGTGGTCATCAAGCGGGCCGTGGTCAACGCGAAGAAGGAGCTCCCCGACGGCACGACGCTCTGAGCGCCTGATCCGCCGGGCATGGACGATCCACCGCTGGAACGCACGCCCGATCCGCCGCCCATGAGCACCCGCATACCTGCACGGCCTATAAGCGGTGTCCGACGGGTTGTGTGAGCGGGTTGTGCCCTGTCGTTTCGGCCCACCCCAACGGCGCGGTGCGAGCAGCATTCGTCAACTCGCCGACACCGCCCGCCCGTGCGCACCAAGATGGGTGGGTCAGCGGACCGTGCCATCTCCCAATTGCCTTGCCCAGCCGACCAATTCACGTTCGGCCAGGCTGGTGCCCAGCCAATCGTGGTCGAGACCGACTCCTGGAAGGGAGGGTACGACCGCGACGTAGAGTCCGGCAGCACGCGCTGCGGTAATGCCCGTGGCCGAGTCCTCGAACGCGACGGAGTGCCTGGGAGTCGTACCGAGTGCCTCGCATGCCGTGAGGTAGAGCTCTGGTGCAGGCTTGGGGGAGCGCACTTCGTCGGCGGCGAACGAGTGGGTGAAGTAGTCGGCGAGACCGGCCGACCACAGTGCCGCATCCAGCAGGTCCCGGGGGCTGTTGCTGGCGACGGCGATGGGTACGGCTGCCCGGCAGGCGCGCACCAGTTCCGCCGCCCCGGGGAGGGCTGCTGCGCCCCGGGCCAGCTCCTTGTGGACCCTTTCAAGGAGTTCGGCGGCGAGTTCGGCACCGGCGCCGGGGTGCCCGAGGTATTCGGCCATGGCCTCTCCAGCGGCCTCCACGGTGCGGCCGATGACCAGAGCCTTCTGTTCGGGGCCGAAGGGATGGCCGTGCGCCGCGAAGATGGCTGTTTCCGCAACGGTCCAGCAGGTTTCGGTGTCGACCAGCAGGCCGTCGCAGTCGAAGACCACAGCCTCGGCGGTGGTGGGGAGCGTGCCCATGCAGATGTCCTTTCACTTCGGGTGGTGTGCAGGTTGTCCGTTCGGCGGCTGTCGGATCGCCTGCGGTGGCGCCGACCGGTGCCTTACTGTCCGAGTGCGAGCCGGATACCGAAGGCGGCGATGACCGTGCCGGTGATGCGATCGAGGTAGCGGCGGGCCGAGGGGCGTCGCAGGCGGTCTCGGAGCACGTGCGCGAAGGCGATCAGTGCACAGGCCCAGATGACGGCCAGGAGAATGTGCACACCGGCCAGGAGTACGCGACGGCGGTGCCCGAGCGCCGTGGTGCGCAGGATAAGAGCGGTATCCAGCCCGGGAGTGAGCGTGAGAAGTCCCACTATCAGGGCGAAAGTCCCTATTGCTTCTAGGGTGATCATGAGTGATCACCCTAGGTCGGGAGCCGTAGAACGTCTACGTTTCTGCCCGACATCGGGCAGGAACTGCGGTGTTCGCCTCTGGTTTTGCGCATGGCACCTCACGGTGACGCCCGGAATGCGTCTCAGGCGGTGAGGCCAGCCGGTCAGCCTGGACTCCTCTGGAACGAGGACGTCTGCAGCCACGATGGCAGTACAGGCACAGCCCTCCGGTGATCACAGACCGTCGCAACTCCATAATCGCCAAGACCTGTGCCTGCCTTGCTGCCGAGGCCCACCACCGCGCCTATCTGCGCGACCACCAAGTCCCGTGACCGGTCGCAGACCCCATCACGTCACACGGGCCGGGACTTCCACCGTTCGTGGGGCGAGGGGGACTGTCGACCGGCGAATAGGTACCGGGGGGTGCCGCCGTTTCGCAGGGCCTGGAGCACCCCACGCTCGAACTCCTTCCTCTCGGCGTCCGCGACTCGAAACAGGCCAACGGCCCCGCCTTCGTCGTACCGGCAGCCGCTTGGAGCGCCTTCGTCGACATGGTCCGCTGAGACCTCCCACGCACACAGATCGGCGGCCCCTCTCAGCTAGGACCAGAGGGGCCGCCGGCCCGTCTCCTCCCGGGGGCGCAGGCGTCCACTGAAGTCGGTACGGGTGAGCCCTCCTGGCGCCCCCGCGCCAAGCTCAGACGCACACGGGTTCCAGCACGAAGACGGGGATCACACGGTTGGTCTTCTCCTGGTACTCGGCGTACGGCGGATACGTCGCCACCGCGCGCTCCCACCACTCGGTCCTCTCCTCCCCCGCGAGCTCACGGGCCGTCATCGCCTGAGGTGCGGGACCGTCCTGGAGCTCCACGTACGGCTCCGCCCTGAGGTTGAAATACCAGTCAGGGTGCCGCGGGAACCCGGCCTTCGACGCCACGGCCGCGTACCGCCCGTGATGCTCCACCCGCATCACCGGAACCTTGCGTACCCGGCCGCTCTTCGCGCCGCGCATCATGAGGATGACGATGGGCAGGCCGGTGTCCCAGAGCGTGTTCCCCTGCGTACCGCCCGAGCGCTCGTACAGCTCGACCTGCTCACGAATCCACTGCGCCGGACTCGGGTCGTACTCGCCCGCAAGCGGCATCGCCTTCACCCCACACGTCACGTACGGATGGTGGTGCGCAGTACAGCACAAGAACGGCGGCGGTGGGCGGCGGGCGGCGCCGGCGCCGGCAAACTCGCGGCGGACTCATGCCGGTGGCGACGCGGGAGCGCCGATTCGGTGGCTCGATTCAGCCGTTAGGGTGACTTGATCATCCCTGATGAAAGGCCACGTAGCTCCCAGTGACCCAGTCGCGCCCCCACACCCTCTTCTCCTTCGGCACGTTGTTGGACGAGCGGGTCCAGACCGCTCTCTTCGGCGGAGCGGTGCCCAGTTCTCCGGCGTCGCTGACCGGCTACGCGGCCAGGCCCCTGACGATCACCGACGAGTCCGTGATCGCCGCCAGCGGGCTCGACGTGCACTTGACCCTGGGGCGCAAGTACGGCGCCGTCGTCGAGGGTGCCGTGCTGCACCTCACCGACCAGGACCTCGCCGCAGCCGATGCCTATGAAGTCGACGACTACGCCCGCCGACGGGTGCTCCTCACCTCCGGGGAAAGCGCCTGGGCCTACCTGGACGCGAAGCCGCTGCGCTCGGCCGCGCGCATCGTGATCGTGGGCGACAGCATCGCCTACGGACGCTGTGATCCGCAGGGAGGATGGGCGGCCCGCCTGGCGGCAACCCACATCGCCGGGAACGAGGCCGAGCACCGGGTCTTCAACCTGGCCATACCCGGCAGCACGTTGGCCGATGTCAGCGAGCAGACACCCGCGGTGCTGGCTCCCCGCCTGCCCGACACCGTCCTCGTCGCCGCCGGCATCAACGACTCCGCCCTGCCGCTCGCCATGCCGGAGACTCCTCGCGACGGACTGGCGCACATCGCGGACAGCCTGGGCTCGTTGGCCGCCACCGCCCTGAGTCACAATGCGCGACTCGTCGTCGTGGGACCTGCCTGGGTCGATGAGGAACGCACCCGCGACTACGAGGGTCTGCACTTCACCCGGGCGCGAGCGCTGGCCCTGCGCGAGTCCGTACGGGCCTGGTGCGACGAGAACCACGTCGACTACCTCGACATGTGGGAGCCCCTGCGGGAGCGGACCGAACTCCTCGTCGACGGCGTGCACCCCACCCCCGAAGGACATCAGGTGCTCCATCGGCACCTGGACGCCCTCGGTCGCTGAGTCCGTCGGCCCGGATCGCGGCCGTCACGCCGTCACGCCGTCACGCCGTCACGCAGGGCGGCGTCCGTACCGGGTCAGCTGAAGTCGAGCTCGCCCGTGCGGGTGCGCTTCAGTTCGAAGAAGTCGGGGTACGAGGCCAGCGCGCGGGCGCCGTCGAAGATGCGGGCCGCCGTTTCGCCCCGGGGTATCGACGTGAGGACCGGGCCGAAGAAGGCGACGCCGTCGATGTGCAGGGTCGGGGTGCCGACCTCCTCGCCGACGGGGTCCATGCCCTCGTGGTGGCTCTTGCGCAGCGCGTCGTCGTACTCGGTGGTGTGCGCGGCCCCGGCCAGCTCGACGGGCAGGCCCACCTCGGCGAGCGCCGCCTTGATCAGGTCGTCGTCGAGGTCGTTGCCCTGGTTGTGGGTACGGGTGCCGAGGGCGGTGTAGAGGTCGCGGAGCACGGGCTCGCCGTGCCGCTGGGCGGCCGCCGTGCAGACGCGGACCGGGCCCCAGGCCGTGTCGAGCATCTCGCGATAGCGCTCGGGGAGGTCTTCGCGGCCCTCGTTGAGTACGGACAGGCTCATGACGCGGAAGCGGAGGTCGATGTCACGCAGTCGCTCGACCTCGAGGATCCAGCGCGAGGTGATCCAGGCGAAGGGGCAGACGGGGTCGAAGTAGAAGTCGACCTTGGGAATCGCGCTATCCGGCAGAGAAGGGGCGTGAGTTGAAACAGAAGTCATGGCCGGAGCCTAACGCCGAGTGGCCGGCCGTCGCGCCCCCGTGGGGGAGGGGCGCGACGGCCGGCCGGTGGAATCGATTGATCCGCCGCTCGTCGGCTACGTGGTGACTACTCCACGACCTTGAGCAGCTTGTTCGGCGTGCCCTCGCTCGGGTTGGAGACCTTGTCCGGGGTGGCACCCTTGGTCAGCGCACCGGCGACCTGCTCGGGCGTCGCGTCCTTGTGACCGCCGAGGTAGACCGCGGCCGCGCCCGCGACATGCGGAGTGGCCATGGACGTACCGGAGATGGTCTTGGTGCCCGAGTCGCTGTCGTTCCACGCGGACGTGATGTCCGAGCCGGGGGCATAGAGGTCGACCACGCTCCCGTAGTTGGAGAAGTCGGACTGCTGGTCGTCCTTGGTGGTGGAGGCGACGGTGATCGCCTCCGGGACCCGGGACGGAGAGCCCTTGCCCGCGTCGGAGGACTCGTTGCCCGCGGCGACGGCGAACGTGACGCCGGCGGCGACGGCCCGCTTGACGGCCGCGTCGAGGGCCTCGTCGGCGCCGCCGCCGAGGCTCATGTTGGCGACGGACGGGCCCTTGTGGTTCTTCACGACCCAGTCGATGCCCGCGACGACCTGCTCGGTGCTGCCGGAGCCGTTCGCGTCGAGCACCCGGACGGCCACAATCTTGGCCTTCTTGGCGACGCCGTGCGCGGTACCGGCGATGGTGCCCGCGACGTGCGTGCCGTGGCCGTTGCCGTCGTCCGCGTTGTCGTCGTTGTCGATGGCGTCGAAGCCGGACGAGGCGCGCCCGCCGAAGTCCTTGTGGCTGATGCGCACGCCGGTGTCGATGACGTACGCGGTGACGCCCTCGCCCGCCCCGTCGGGGTAGGTGTACTTGCCGTCACCCTTGGCGTCCGCCTGGTCGATGCGGTCCAGGCCCCAGGAGGGTGGGGCCTCCTGGGTGCCGGTGGCGGTGAAGCGGTGGTTCTGCACGACCTTGGCGACGGACGGGTCGGCGGCGAGCCGCTTCGCCTCCGTCTCGTCCAGGCCGCTGGCGGAGAAGCCGCGCAGCGCCGAGTCGTACGTGCGGTTCAGCTTGCCGCCGTACCGCTTGGCGAGGTCCTTGCCTTCTGCCGTGACGGCCTTGGCGCCGACGGATTCGGCGCTCTTTCCGTCCTTCAGCATGACGATGTAGCTGCCGTCGATCGCGCCCTTGGCATTCGCGCCGTAGACGGTTCCTTCGGCGGGAGCGGCACCGGCGGGCAGAGCCAGCAGGGTGGCTCCGGCGGTGACGGCGGTCATGGCGGATATCGCCAGTACGAGCCGCCGCTTGCCGACGCGCTTATGGGTTGCCATACGAGGGTTCCTCCTCGTGAGGATGTGGGGGGGAAATTGAGCGTTCATCAAACGTCACCCGGAGCGTGGAAGGGATTGCTCCGGGTGACTCGAAACCCTGTCGGATTTACCGTGCTCATTTCAAGATCCACACGAAGGTGTGACATACGCAACGCTCTTGCGTAATTTCAAACCCCGCTGAACGGCGCCAAATTGGACAGTCGATTGACAATCACTGTCAGGTTTTACGTTTGGGACACATTCCAACTGGCGCTCAAAAGAAGGGACTTCGGAGCGGCGCGGTGCTCACTTGCGCAGTTCCGCCTCGATGAGGTCGGCCGCATAGGGCGTCCCGCCTTCCGCCGCCAGCTCGTCCCGCAGTTCCGCCGAACGGGCCGCGACGGCCGGGTCGTTCACGAGTTCCAGGACCGCCGCGCGCAGCGTCGCCGCGTCCGCCTGCTCCATCGCTACGTGCTTGCCGACGCCCAGTTCCTCGATCAGTGCCGCGTTGCCGAACTGGTCGACCGCCTGCGGCACGGCGACCATCGGCACCCCGCAGGCCAGGCCCTCCTGTGAGCCGCCCATGCCGGCGTGCGTGATGAAGGCGTCGGCCTTCTTGAGCACCGCCAACTGCGGGATCCACGATCGCACCTCGAAGTTGGCCGGGATCGCGCCCAGTTCGGCCACGTCGACCTGCTTGCCGATCTGGAGCAGCACGTGCCAGCCCGACAGGCCACCGAAGGCCTCGATGCACGCACGGTAGAAGTCGGGCTGCTTGGTGAAGGTGGAGCCGAGCGAGACGAGCAGGACCTTCTCCGCGTCGGCGGGGCGCTCCCAGTCGCCCTGGTCGGACCGTTCGCCCTGGCAGGGGCCGGTGAAGGTGTAGACGGACTCGTCGACCCGGTCGGCCTGGGGCTGCATGGCGCGCGGGATGAGGGCAAGACAGCGGTCCGGGCGGCCCATGAAGGTGTCGGGGTCGATGTCCATGCCGTTCTCGGCGATCCAGGCGGCGAACCTCTCGTAGAAGGCGATGCCGCGCGGGGTCCGCTTGACCGGGTCCATGACCTCCGCACCGACCTCGTGCTCGTACCCCTCCCAGGCGACGAGGCACGGCGAGAGCTGGACGACCGGCACCTGCCAGCGGTGCCCGAGGATCCGCGCGGGGTAGGCGGTGATGTCGTACAGGACCAGATCCGGCTCGTCACCCTCGTACGCCGCGATGAGCTGCGGCAACGCCTGGACGGCATCGGCGAGGAAGGGCTCCATGTGGTCCATCACCTCGGTGCCCCAGGCGTCGGGGTCACCGTCGGCCGGGAGGGTCGAGGTGTAGATCTTCGGCTCGGCACCGGTGGCGGCGAGGCGCTCCGCGAAGGACTCGGGGATGGCATAGGTGACGCGATGGCCCCGGGCGACGAGTTCACGGATGACGTCCAGGCTGGGGTTCACATGCCCGTGGGCCGCGATGCTGAACATGGCGATATGGGCAGGGGTACGGGCAGGGCGGGGAGTGGTCATGCCCGGAGACTAGGCGAGACGATACGTATCGTGCAAATGATTAAACGTCACCTCCTCCCTCCCTGGACCCGCCCGGCTGCCCACCCGGCTACCCACCCGGTGGCACCTGGCTCCCGGCCGGAGGGGACAATCTCCGTGATCGGCCGGGCGGCGCCGACACGGCAGGGACGGAAGGTACGAGTGGTGGATCCCATGGCCTCGACGCATCCGGCGAACGTGCCCTTCACGGAACAACGCGCGCGCGAGCTCCTCCCGGCGGCTGTTCCGGCGGCCGACGCGAAGCTCCTCGCGCTCGGGGAGAACGCGGTCTTCGCCGCCGGGGACCTCGTCGCCAAGGTGGGCCGCGACGCCTCGCTGGTGGACCGGGCCCGTCATGAACTGCGCGTCGCCGCCTGGCTCGCGGAGTGCGGCATCCCGGCGGTCCGGGCGGCCGCGCCCGAGGTGCTGTCGGCCGACGGGCACCCGGTGACGCTCTGGCACCGGCTCCCCGCCGCGCCGCGCCCGGCCGACCCCGCCGACCTCGCCGAACTGCTGCGAATGATCCACGCACTGCCCGAACCCGGCTTCGCGCTGCCGCGGCGTGAACTGCTCGGGGGCGTCGAGCGCTGGCTCCGGCTGGCCGGGGACGCGATCGACCCGGCCGACGCCGCGTATCTGCGGGAGCGCCGGGACGGTTTCGCGGCGGCGGCCGCCGCGCTGACACCGCAGCTGCCGCCGGGTCCGATCCACGGCGACGCCTCGCCGCGCAACGTCCACATCGGACCGGACGGACCGGTCCTGGTGGACCTGGAGACGTTCGCCGGGGACCTGCGGGAGCACGACCTGGTGGTGATGGCGCTCAGCCGGGACCGGTACGGGATGGACCCCGACGCCTACGACACCTTCGTCCGGACCTACGGCTGGGACGTCCGGGAGTGGGCGGGCTGCGCGGTGCTGCGCGGGGCGCGGGAGACCGCGAGCTGCGCGTGGGTGGCCCAGCACGCGCCCGGCAACCCGGCGGCGCGCGCCGAGTTCGGCCGGCGGGTAGCGTCCTTGCGGGACGGTGACCCGGCGGTGCGGTGGTACCCCTTCTGACCGGAGCCGGCCGGGGCCGGCCGGCCGGGCCCAGCGGGGCCCCGCCGTACCCGCGCCGGTGCCTTGGGCCGGTACAGGGGCGGGTACAGGACGGTTCCGCCCGCCCCGATCCTCGGATCCCCGCCCCGCACGGACACCGGCGTGAACGAGCCTTCCGGATTTTCGCGGAAGGCCCGTTCACACCCCCGGACGGCACTCCAACGAATAATCCGACGTGGCCGTATTCTGGCCATCGCTCGTGAATGCGTGAACCGCCAGAGACATCAGGCCATATCCCCCGATGCCCTTTCCCATGCCGTCCTCGGGAAAGGAAAGGCCGGGCCCCGCCGGTCGGCTCGATTGCCGCGGATCGCGCCGATACCCGGCTGATAGGGCGCGAGACCGTCACGCCCGCCTGAACTCGTGTAATCGAAGGCGAAAACGTGACCCGGCGCCGACTTCAGGTCATATCCACCAATGCCCCCTACAGTGTCGGCCCGAGGGGCGCTTCCACCGAAAGCGCGAGAAGGCGGGCCGCAGGCCGTCAGCGCAGCGGCCAGCGCGGGTCGACGACCGCCTCCGGGTCTCCCTGCCGGCGCAGCCACTTCTGATAGCCCGCCGCCCACTCGCCGTACCACCCCGCCTGCTCGCGGTGGAGTGCCCAGAGCTCCGCCTCCGCCACCCGCGGATACCGCTCGGCGACCGCGCAGGCGACCCGCACCGCCGCGAGCGCGTCCGCCCCGGCCTCGTGCGCGCTGTCCAGCACCACGCCGTACTCGCCGCAGACCGCCTCGAGATTGCGCTTGCCCTTGCGGTAGCGATCGACGGCCCGGTCGATGGTGAGCGGGTCGACGACCGGGCCCACTCCCCCGTCACCGTCGTCGCCCAGCCGCTCGCCGAGCGAGGGCAGGCCGTACCGCCGCAGCTCCGCCGCCAGCATGCTGAGGTCGAAGCAGGCGTTGTACGCGACGACGGGCACGCCCACCGACCAGTGGCCGACCAGCGCGTCCGCTATCTCGTCGACCACCTCGCGGGCGGGTCTGCCCAGCGCCGCCGCGCGCTCGCTCGTGATGCCGTGTATGGCCGCGGCCTCGGCCGGGATGGGAACTCCCGGATCCGCCAGCCACTCCCGGCGGCCCGTCGGCTCGCCGCCCTTGGCCTCGACGACGGCCGCCGTGACGATCCGCGACTCCCCCGGGTCGGTGCCCGTGGTCTCCAGGTCGAACCCGATCAACAGCTCCCGGTGCCACCCCATCGCGGCCCCCCTTCGTGGTGCTTCCCCCGACTGGTCCCCAGCGTCGCACGCACCACTGACAATCGGCCCGGGCGCGATCCGGTAGCGGCGGATCCGCATCGGGGCGCGGGCCGGGGGAGATCACCGTGAGCAGGTCACGAGGTCCACGAGGTCACCGGCGTCAGGACACCGGGCGCGAGTCCGCCCACACGCCCTCGAACTCCTCGCGGTAGGTCTCGAAGAGCCCGTGCTCCTGCTCCCGCCCGTCGCGCACCACGTTCCGGCCGCCACCGCGCAGCACCAGCACCGGTGCCTCCATGCCGCGCGCCTTGCGCAGATAGGACTGCACCACCGCGAGGCCGTCCGAGCCGTCGCCGTTGACGAGATAGGCCGTGAAGCGCGGCGTCTCGTCGAAGACCCGGATCTCGAAGGCGGCGGTGTCGCGCAGCCGGTCGCGCACCCGCCGCATGTGCATGATGTTCATCTCTACGGACCGGCTCATCTCGCCCTTTTTGATGCCCAGTTCGCGCTCGCGCCGGCGGACCGCGCTGCTCGCCGGGTTGAGGAAGAGCAGCCGGGCCCGGCAGCCGGCCTCGGCCAGCCGGATGAGGCGGCGCCCCGAGTAGTTCTGGACGAGCAGGTTCAGCCCTATGCCCACCGCGTCGAGGCGGCGGGCGCTGCCGAAGAGATCCTCCACGGGCAGCTGCCGCTGCAGCCGCACCCGGTCGGGGTGGACGCCGATGACGTCGGCGTAGCGGTCCCCCACCAGGTCTTCCACCGCGTCGATGGGCAGCCGGTCGGCGGACGGGGCCCCGCCGCTGCCGAGGATGTTCAGCAGCCGCGCGGAGGCCCGCTCGGCCTGTGCGAGCACCGTCTCGGACAGGGCCCGGTTGCGGGAGACGACATTGCGCGCCACCTCCAGCTCGTCCAGTGCGAGTTCGAGGTCGCGCCGGTCGTCGAGGTACGGCTCGAAGCACGGCCAGTGCTGTACGAGCAGCTCCCGCAGCTGCGGCAGGGTGAGGAAGCTGAGGACGTTGTCGTCGGCCGGGTCCAGCAGGTAGCCCTTGCGGCGGCTCACCTCCCGGACCGCCGCGG
Source organism: Streptomyces syringium (assembly GCF_017876625.1). Lineage (NCBI taxonomy): Bacteria > Bacillati > Actinomycetota > Actinomycetes > Kitasatosporales > Streptomycetaceae > Streptomyces > Streptomyces syringium. The sequence continues at coordinate 5,900,536 of NZ_JAGIOH010000001.1, read as the reverse complement.
CCCGCTGCACCCACTCCTGTCCGGCGGGTCCGGCGGCGGCGACGACCCACTCGTCCTCGCCGTGCACGGGTTCGTAGACAGGCCGCAGTACGGCGGCCACGACGGCGCGCAGCCGCTGCTCCACCAGATTCAGCCAGATGTAGGCCCGCCCCGCCCGACGTGCGCGGGTGCGCACCTCGCTCCAGGCGTCGGCGTTCCAGTCCAGCTCCGCCCCGATCTCCATCGGGCGGGCCAGGGAAACCGCGCCGGGTGGCGCGTCGGTCGAACCGTCTCCCCCGGGAACGCCGTCGCCAGGGGGCAGCTCCAGTCCGCCCGAGCTCACCAGTGCACCGCCTTCCGCCCCCGTCCAACGATCAAGGCAGACTACTGTGCGGGCGGGAGGCGGTGCACCCGCTCGCAGCCAGTCGTCGGTCAACTGTCCCATCGCATGAGGCGGTTGTTTCCGGCCGTGGTGGCCGAAGTGAGCGGATTCATAGCGTGACCCCCGGTCGTCACCCGGTTGGACGAGCCGAACGGGGCGCAAGAAGGAGGTGCCGGTCTCCTTTTGGGGAAGATCTGCGGAAAGGCCCGCTCGGCCGCGTCGGTTGGGAAAGGATTCCGGGTCGGCCTCGTACAGGAGTCCTCATGGCGCCCCGTGGCGCCCGGGGACTCGTCTCGGAAGACCTCGCAAGGCCCTACGAAGAACCCCCGGAAGTACCCCCCGGAAGACCCCGGAAGGCCCCCGGAAGAAGTGGAAGAGTCGACTCATGCAGGTGTGGCCGGGACAGGCGTACCCCCTCGGTGCCACGTACGACGGCGCCGGCACCAACTTCGCGGTCTTCTCGGAGGCCGCCGAGCGGATCGAGTTGTGCCTGCTGCACGACGACGGTTCGGAGACGGCGGTGGAGCTGCGCGAGAGTGACGCGTTCGTCCGGCACGCCTATCTGCCGGGCATCATGCCGGGGCAGCGGTACGGCTTCCGCGCGCACGGCCCGTACGAGCCCGAGCGCGGGCACCGCTGCAATTCCGCCAAGCTCCTGCTGGACCCGTACGCCCGCGCGGTGAGCGGCGCCGTCGACTGGGGGGAGGCGGTGTACGGCTACCGCTTCGGGCGGCCCGAGAAGCGCAATGACATGGACTCGGCGCCGCACATGATGACCTCGGTGGTCGTCAACCCGTACTTCGACTGGGGCGACGACCGGCCGCCGCGCACCGACTATCACCGTACGGTCATCTATGAGGCCCATGTGAAGGGCCTGACGATGCGCCACCCGGCGCTGCCGGAGGAGGTGCGCGGGACCTACGCGGCGCTGGCGCACCCGGCGGTCATCGAGCATCTGACGGAGCTGGGGGTGACCGCCATCGAGCTGATGCCGGTCCATCAGTTCGTGAACGACCACCGGCTGGTGGACGCGGGGCTGGCCAACTACTGGGGCTACAACACCATCGGTTTCTTCGCCCCGCACAACGCCTACGCCTCGTGGGGGGACCGGGGCCAGCAGGTGCTGGAGTTCAAGTCGGCGGTGCGGGCCCTGCACGCCGCGGGCATCGAGGTCATCCTCGACGTGGTCTACAACCACACCGCCGAGGGCAACCACCTCGGCCCCACCCTCTCCTTCCGCGGCCTGGACAACGCCTCGTACTACCGGCTGACGGACGACCCCCGCTACTACATGGACACCACGGGCACCGGCAATTCGCTGCTCATGCGCAGCCCGCACGTGCTCCAGCTCATCATGGACTCGCTGCGCTACTGGGTGACCGAGATGCGGGTGGACGGTTTCCGCTTCGATCTGGCGGCGACGCTGGCCCGGCAGTTCCATGAGGTGGACCGGCTGTCGTCGTTCTTCGACCTGGTGCAGCAGGATCCGGTGGTCAGCCGGGTGAAGCTGATCGCCGAGCCGTGGGACGTCGGGGAGGGCGGCTATCAGGTCGGTAATTTCCCTCCGCTGTGGGCCGAGTGGAACGGAAAGTTCCGCGATACCTCGCGGGATATGTGGCGCGGTGAGCCCGCCACGCTGGCGGAGTTCGGCTCCCGGCTGACCGGCTCCTCCGACCTGTACCAGGGGGACGGCAGGCGGCCGCTGGCCTCCGTCAATTTCGTCACCTGTCACGACGGCTTCACCCTGCACGACCTGGTCTCCTACAACCACAAGCACAACGAGGCCAACGGCGAGGACAACCGGGACGGCGAGAGCCACAACCGGTCGTGGAACTGCGGGGCCGAGGGCGAGAGCGACGACCCGGGGGTGCTGGCGCTGCGCGAGCGCCAGATGCGCAATTTCATCGCCACCCTGATGGTGTCGCAGGGGGTGCCGATGCTGAGCCACGGTGACGAGTTCGCGCGCACCCAGGAGGGCAACAACAACGCCTACTGCCAGGACTCCGAGCTGTCGTGGGTGCGCTGGCCGCACCCGTCGGACGAGACCTCCGCCCGGGCCCGGCGGATGCTGGCCTTCACGCGCGCGATGATCTGGCTCCGCCGCGACCACCCGGTCTTCCGGCGCCGCCGCTTCTTCCACGGCCGTCCGGTGCAGGGCACGCACGACGAGCTGTCGGACATCGCCTGGTTCACCCACGAGGGTGAGGAGATGCGGGACGGCGACTGGCAGGCCGCCCATGCGAAGTCGCTGACGGTCTTCCTCAACGGGGGCGCGATCTCCGAGCCGGGGCCGCGCGGCGAGCCGGTCGTCGACGACTCCTTCCTGCTGATGTTCAACGCCCACGGGGAGCCGCTGGACTTCGTCGTGCCCGTGGACCACGGCAAGCAGTGGCAGGTCGTGGTCGACACCGCCCGCGACCAGGGTGTCGAGCCCAACGGGCCCAAGGTCCAGGCCGGTGACCACCTGACGCTCACGGACCGCAGCCTGACCATCCTGCAACGTCCGGCGTAGTCCGCCTGCGACCGACGGCCCGGCCCACCACCGCACGCGGCCTAGTCCCTTGCGGCATCACCGCCCGTTGCGGGTACGTACGTTCCCATGACGCCCGACAGCACCGTGCCGCCCCCGACCGCCACGTACCGGCTCCAGCTCCAGCCGGACTTCCCCTTCGCGGCGGCCCGAAGGGCCGTGCCCTACCTCGCCTCGCTCGGTATCTCGCATCTGCACCTGTCGCCGGTGCTGGAGGCGGTGCCGGGCTCCGAGCACGGCTACGACGTGGTCGACCACGCGGCGGTCCGGGCGGAGCTGGGCGGTGAGGAGGGGCTGCGCGCGCTGGCCCGTACCGCCCGGGAGCACGGGCTCGGACTGGTCCTCGACATCGTGCCGAACCACATGGCGGTGCCGGTGCCCGCGCGGCTGAACGGGCCGCTGTGGGAGGTCCTGCGGGACGGCCCCGCGTCGCCGTACGCGCGCTGGTTCGACATCGACTGGGCCGAGCACGGCGGGAAGGTGCTGCTGCCGGTGCTGGGCGGCCGGCTGGGCGACGAGCTGCCCCACCTGCGCGTGGTGGACGGGGAGCTGCGCTGGCACGACCACGCCTTCCCGCTGCGGCCGGGCACCGAGCGGCTGCCGCTGCCGGAGCTGCTGGACGCCCAGTGGTACCGGCCGGCCTGGTGGCGGCTGGCCCGCACCGAGGTGAACTACCGCCGCTTCTTCACCATTTCCACGCTGATCGCCGTCCGCGTGGAGGACCCCGAGGTCTTCGCCGCCACCCACGCCACGGTGCTCCGGCTGCTGCGCGAGGGGGTGGTCGAGGGCCTGCGGATCGACCACCCGGACGGGCTCGCGGACCCGGCCGGCTATCTCCGGCGGCTGGGGAAGGCGACGGGTGGCTGCTGGACGGTCGTCGAGAAGATCCTCAGCGGCGACGAACGGCTGCCCGGCGACTGGCCCGTGGCCGGGACGACCGGCTACGACGCCCTGCGCCACATCGACGGCCTCTTCGTGGACCCGGAGGGCGCCACCGCGCTGACAGCCGCGTACCGCGCGTTCACCGGCGGGCCGCCCGACCGGGGCGGCGACTGGCCGGCGACGGTGCGGCGCGCGGCCTACAAGGTCGTCACCCATGAACTGGCCGCGGAGGTCGAGCGGCTGGTCCGCACCCTCGACCGGGCCCGTGACACCTCGCCCCTGCTGCGCGACCACGCCCCGTGGGCCCTGCGCACCGCCCTGCGCGAGATCCTCGTCCGGCTGCCCGTCTACCGCCCGTACGCGGTGCCCGGGGAGCCGGTGGCCCCGGTGGACGCCGCACTGCTGGACGAGGCGGCCCAGGGCGCCCGTACGGCCTTCTCCGTGGCCGAGGAGGCCGCGGCGGTGGAGGTCGTGCGGGACGCGGCGCTCGGCCGGCTCGGGGACGGGCCGGACCACCGGGACTTCTGCGCGCGGTTCGCGCAGACCGCGTCCGCGCTGCACGCCAAGTCGGTGGAGGACACGGCCTTCTACCGCTACGCGCCCCTGCTGTCCGCCAACGAGGTCGGCGGCACCCCGCAGCGGCCCGCGGTCCCGCCGGGCGAGTTCCACGCCTACTGCGCCCGGCTGCGGCGCGACTGGCCGGCCACCGGGACGGTGCTGTCCACCCACGACACCAAGCGCAGTGCGGACGCGCGGGCGAGGATCGCGGCGCTGACGCAGTACCCGCGGCGGTGGGCCGATCTGATGGACCGGCTGGCGGCCCTGGCGGCGGCGCCCGACCCGCACGTGGCGTGGGTGGCCTGGCAGAGCGCACTGGGGATCTGCGCGGCGGACGGCTCGGGCGCCGTCGAGGCGGGGCGCCTCGTCCCCGCGGTCCTCAAGAGCGTGCGCGAGGCCGCGCTGCGCACGACGTGGACCGAGCCGGACGCGGCCTACGAGCGGGCGGTGGAGGCGTTCGTCGCGACCGGCCCGTGCGGGCCGCCCGGCGCCGCGCTCGCGCCCCTGGTCCGCGAGATGGGCCCGGTGGTGCGGGCCAACGTCCTCGGTGCCGCGGCGCTGCACCTCACCATGCCGGGCGTGCCGGATCTCTACATGGGCACCGAGCACGACCGCACCGCGCTCGTCGACCCGGACAACCGCCGGGTGCCGCGGTTCCCCGACGGGCCGCTCGCCGATGCGGCCCCGGTGGACGGCGGGCTCTCGGCGGAGAAGCTGTGGCTCACCCGGACCGCGCTGCTGCTGCGTCGCGCCCACCCCGCCTGGTTCGCCGCCGAGGCCTCGTACGAGCCGCTGACCGCGCTCGGCCCGGCCGCCGGGCACTGCGTGGCCTTCACCCGTTCGGGCGAGGTCGTCACCGCCGTGACCCGGCTGTCCCGCCGGCTCGCGGACGCCGGCGGCTGGCGGGACACGACGCTGGCCCTGCCCGGCGGCGGCCGGTGGCGCGAGCTGCTGACCGACCGCGGGTACGAGGGCGGGGCGGCGCTGTCGGAGCTGCTGGACCGCTACCCCGTGGCGCTGCTGGTGCGGGCCTGAGCGGTGTCCGGGAAGGCCAGCTCCTGGCCGATGCGCACGAAGGTGGCGGCGATGCCGGTGAGTTCCACCCGGGAGTAGGCGGTCTGTTCCCGGTGCCAGGGCGGGTCGACGGCGAGGACCGCCGCGCCGGTGACGTCCCGGGCGAGGTGCGGGGGCGCGGCGACGAGGCCCACGCCGGCCACCGCCATCCGGACGGCGGTGGAGGAGTGCTCGGTCCACATGCCCGTACGGGGGGCGAAGCCGCTCCGCTCGCAGACCCAGTCCAGCCAGCGCTGCCCCTGCACCACCGGTTCGAGGGCGCAGCGCACCCATACCCGGTCGGCCAGTTCCGTCAGCCGCACCGGCTGCGCGCGGGCCGCGAGCGGGTCGTCGGCGGAGGTGACCAGCATGATCTCCTCCTGGCCGAGCGGGACGACGGGGCCGTGCCAGTCGTCCGGCCGGGGGCCGACGGCCACGTCGGCGACGCCGCGCTCCATGTGATCGCGCAGCTCCTCCGTGGTGGCGTACTCGTGGAGGTTCAGCAGGACCTGGGGGTACTCGCGCCGCCAGCGGGCGAAGACGGACGGCAGCACGCCGACGGCGAGCGCGTGCAGCGTCGCGATGTGCAGCTCGCCGCCCGCCGCCCCGGCCGCGGCCTTCGCGGCGCGGCGCGCCTGTTGGGCGCTGCGCACCGCCAGTTCGGCGTGCGGCAGGAAGGCGCGGCCCATGGGCGTGAGCCCGATGCCGCGCGGGCGCCGCTCCAGCAGCGGGCCGCCGACCTCCCGCTCCAGCGCCTTGATCTGGTGCGAGAGCGCGGACTGGGTGACGTTGAGCGCCTCGGCGGCCCGGGTGAAGGACTCCTCCGCCACCACCGCGACCAGGTACTCCATCTGTCGCAGACTCAACCGGCTCCCCCTATGAACAGCTGTCATCGAATCCATCGAAACATTGCGTTGGACTCATGATCGCTCGCGGCGCAGGGTGAAGACATGCAGGAAACAGATGTGTTTGTCATCGGTGGCGGCACCGGCGGGTACAGCACCGCGCTGCGCGCCGCCGCCCTGGGGCTCGATGTCGTCCTCGCGGAACGCGATCTGGTGGGCGGCACCTGTCTGCACCGCGGCTGCGTGCCGAGCAAGGCGATGCTGCACGCCGCGGAGCTGGTGGACGGGATCGCCGAGGCGCGGGAGCGGTGGGGGGTGAAGGTGACGCTCGACTCCGTCGACTGGTCCGCGCTGACCGCCACCCGCGACGACATCGTCGCGCGCAACCACAAGGGCGTGGAGGGGCACCTGTCCCACGCGCGGGTGCGCGTGGTGCGCGGTTCCGCCTCGCTGACGGGCCCGCGCGGCGTCCGGGTCGACTCGGGTGCCGAGGCGGGGTCCCGGTGGACCGTGCGGCGCGGCATCGTGCTCGCCACGGGTTCACGGCCGCGCACGCTGCCCGGGCTGGAGCCGGACGGCGAGCGGGTCGTCACCAGTGACGACGCGTTGTTCGCCCCGGGGCTGCCCACCTCGGTGCTGGTGCTGGGCGGCGGCGCGATCGGCGTCGAGTACGCCTCCCTGCACCGGTCGATGGGCGCCGAGGTGACGCTGGTGGAGGCGGCCGGCCGGCTGCTGCCGCTGGAGGACGCCGACGTGAGCCGGCATCTGACCCGGGGCCTGAAGAAGCGCGGCATCGACGTCCAGGTGGGCGCGCGGCTGGAGGACGCGCGGCCCTACGAGGGCGGGGTGCGGGCCACCGTCCGTACCGCGCGCGGGGAGTTCCGGGTCGTGGAGGCCGAGCGGCTGCTGGTGGCCGTGGGCCGGGTGCCGGTCACCGACGGGCTGGGGCTGGCGGCCGCCGGGCTGGCCACGGACGCGCGGGGGTTCGTCGCGCCGGCCGACTGGGCGCGCCTGGAGACCTCCGTGCCGGGCATCCATGTGGTCGGCGATCTGCTGCCGCCGCCGTCACTGGGGCTGGCGCACGCGTCCTTCGCCGAGGGGCTGGTGGTCGCGGAGACCCTCGCGGGCGGGGCGCCGCGGCCGGTCGACTACGCGGCCGTGCCGCGGGTCACCTACTCCAGCCCCCAGACGGCGTCCGTGGGCCTGTCCGAGGCCGGGGCACGGGAGCGGGGCCATGAGGTGAAGGTCAACTCGATGCCGTTGACGGCGGTCGCCAAGGGCATGGTGCACGGGCAGGGCGGGGTGGTGAAGGTCGTCACGGAGGCAGGGGCGACGGGCGGGAGCGGGGGCCGGGTGCTGGGCGTGCACCTCGTGGGCCCGCATGTCTCGGAGATGATCGCGGAGAGCCAGCTGATCGTCGGCTGGGACGCCGAGGCCGCCGATGTGGCCCAGCACGTCCACCCGCATCCGACGCTCTCGGAGGCGGTCGGCGAGGTGTTCCTGTCCCTGGCCGGCCGGGGGCTGCACCAGCAGTAAGTACTGTGCACGGGAAAAGCGTTGGACGCCGGGGTGGACGTCTCCTAGCGTTCCGGAGCCGTCCACCGGAAGAAGGACCTTCATGACCGAGCTGGTCATCCGCGCGCTCACCGAGAACGACACCGCTCTCTTCACGTCCCTGCCCGACCCCGGCCTCGTCGGCCGGGCCGCCTTCGGCCACCGTTACGCGCCCCTCCACGAGGGCGGCGAGTACCGCCCCGACTGGACCTGGGTCGCGCTGCGCGACGACAAGGTCGTGGCACGCGCCGCCTGGTGGGGCGGGCCCGGCGACGAGGCGCCGAAGGCCCTCGACTGGTTCGACTTCGCCGAGGGCGAGGACGAGGCCGCGGTCCGGCTGCTGCGCACGGCGCCGCTGCGCACCGAGTACTGCCTGCTGGCCCCGCCCGGATGGCGGGACCGGCCGGAGACGCGGACGGCCGGCGAGGCCCGGATCGCCGCGGCCGAGGCGGCGGGTCTGCGCCATCTCGTCGACCGCTTCCGCTACGAGTGGACGACCGCGTGCGGGCTGCCGGAGCGGCCCGGGCGGCTCACGTTCCGGGCGGAGCCCGACGACGCGGTGATACGGGATGTGGTGCGCCGGACGCATCAGGGGACCCTCGACGCCCATGACCGGCGGAACCTCGCCGAGCTCGGGCCGGACGGGGCCGTCGACGAGTTCATGGGGTTCCTCGACTGGCTGCCCTCGCCGCGCGCCTGGTGGAAGCTCGCCTACACCCCCGACGGCGAGCCGGTCGGCCTCCAGGTGCCCGCGCACAACCCGGCCGGGCCGTGCGTGGGGTACATCGGGGTCGTGCCCGGGCAGCGCGGCCACGGCTACGCGTACGACCTGCTCGTGGAGTGCACCCACGACCTGGTCGCCGAGGGTGCGACGTGGATCGCGGCGGCGACCGACCAGGGCAACCACCCGATGGCGGCCACCTTCGCGAAGGCGGGGTACCCGGTCACCCAGGAACGCGTCGACCTCGTGCCCCCGCAGAGCGGCTGACCACCCCTCAGCTGACTGACCGCCATCTGGTGTCCGCCCGGGCCGCATTCGGACGGCCGGGGCCGGGCACCATGAACAGCACCGTCGTCGAGCGTCGTCGAGAGGAGCCGGCTGTGCTGTTCGAGGTGTGGGCGCCGAACGCCGGACGGGTGGTGCTGCGCGCGGCGGACCGCGAGCACCCCATGGAGCGCCATCCGGCCCGCGCGGGCTGGTGGCGGTGCGCGGTCCCCGCTGCCGCTGGGGACCGCTACGGTTTCGCCCTGGACGGCGGGCCCGTGCTGCCCGACCCGCGCTCCCGCCGCCAGCCGGACGGCCCCGACGGGCTCAGCGCGGTCGTCGATCCGGCCGCCTCCGGCCGGCGGCAGCCGTGGCCGGGCCGCCCGCTGCCCGGCGCGGTCCTCTACGAGCTGCACATCGGCACCTTCACCCCCGAGGGCACCTTCGACGCGGCCGCCGAGCGGCTGCCCCACCTGGCCGACTTGGGCATCACCCATGTGGAACTCATGCCCGTGTGCCCGTTCCCGGGCACGCACGGCTGGGGGTACGAGGGGGTCTCCCTCTGGGCCGTCCACGAGCCCTACGGCGGCCCGGCGGGCCTGCGGCGCTTCGTGGACACGGCGCACGCGCGGGGCCTCGGCGTCGTGCTCGACGTCGTGCACAACCACCTGGGCCCGTCCGGCAACCATTTGCCCGCCTTCGGCCCGTACTTCACCGACACCCACCACACGCCGTGGGGCGCGGCCGTCAACCTCGACGCCCCCGGCTCCGCCGAGGTCCGGGCGTTCCTGATCGGCAGCGCCCTGGCCTGGCTGCGTGATTACGGGCTCGACGGGCTGCGGCTGGACGCGGTGCACGCGCTGATCGACACCGGGCCGAAGCACTTCCTCGCCGAGCTGTCGGCCGCGGTCGACGCCCTGGCCGGGCGGTTGGGGCGGCCGCTCTTCCTCATCGCCGAGTCCGACCTCAACGACCCGGCCACGACCACCGCGCGCGAAGCGGGCGGCATGGGCATCCACGCCCAGTGGAACGACGACTTCCACCATGCGCTGCACACGGCCCTGACAGGCGAGTCCCAGGGGTACTACGCGGACTTCGCCGCCGACCCGGCACACGCCCTCACCAAGACGCTGCGCGGTGGCTTCTTCCACGACGGCACGTACTCCGCCTTCCGCTCCCGCCCCCACGGCCGCCCCCTCGATCCGCGCGCCACACCCGCGTACCGGCTCCTCGGCTACGCCCAGACGCACGACCAGGTGGGCAACCGGGCCCTGGGCGACCGGCTTTCGGCCCGGCTGTCCCCCGGGCTGCTGGCCTGCGCGGCCGCGCTCGTACTGTGCGCGCCCTTCACCCCGATGCTGTTCATGGGCGAGGAGTGGGGGGCCCGCACGCCCTGGCAGTTCTTCACCGACCACACGGATCCGGCGCTGGCCGAGGCCGTGCGCACCGGAAGGCGGCGGGAGTTCGCCGCGCACGGCTGGGCGGCGAAGGACATCCCCGACCCCCAGGACCCCGCCACCCGGGACCGCTCCTGCCTCGACTGGAGCGAGCCGGACCGCGCGCCGCACACGGCGCTGCTCGACTGGTACCGGCATCTGATCGCCCTGCGCCGGACCGAGCCGGCCCTCGGCGATCCCCGGTGGGAGTACGACGCGCTCTTCGCCGGGGACCGCACGGTCCACTTCCGGCGCGGCCCCCTGCACCTGGCGGTCAATCTCTCCGACCGGCCCGTCGCGCTGGAGCTGGGCCCCGACGCGGCGGGTGCCGAGGCCGTCCTGGCGTGGCGTCCCGTCGGGCCGCCGGACGCGGACGGCGTGCTGCGGCTGCCGCCCGAGACGGCCGTCGTGCTGCGCCTCGGGCCCGCTGTTGCGGAGCCCGACCAGCGGGCAGACGCTGGAAGTGGCGCGACCGCGCCTTCGTGAGCGCTGCCGGAACGCCATGCGCGGGTGCGCCGCCGAAGGAGTGAAGGACCATGCGCACGCTATTGGAGGCCCGGCTGGACACCCGCGCGGGAAACGAGGCGATCAAGAACGGAAAGCTGCCGGAGGTGCTGCAGGAGGTCATGGAGAAGGTCCACCCCGAGGCCGCCTACTTCGCCCCGATGGACGGCGGGCGCTCCTGCTTGATGGTCTTCGACATGGAGGACTCCTCACAGATGCCCCCGATCCTCGAAAGGTTCTTCACGGAGCTGGAGGCGGAGATCCACATCCAGCCGGTGATGAACTACGAGGATCTCCAGAAGGGCCTGAGCGCCATCGGCAGGAGCTGACCCCGAGGCCCCTTCTCAGCGCCCCTCGTCAGCCCTCGGCCGGCTCCAGCCGCAGCGAGATCGAGTTGATGCAGTACCGCTGGTCGGTCGGGGTGGGGTAGCCCTCGCCCTCGAAGACGTGGCCGAGGTGCGAGCCGCAGCGCGAGCACCGCACCTCGGTGCGGGTCATGCCGTGCGAGCGGTCCTCGATCAGCTCGACGGCGGCGGAGTCCTTCGGGTCGTAGAAGCTCGGCCAGCCGCAGTGGCTCTCGAACTTCTCCGTGGAGCGGAACAGCTCCGCGCCACAGGCCCGGCAGGAGTAGACCCCCGCCGTCTTGGTGTCGGTGTACTCACCGCGGAAGGCGGGCTCGGTGCCGGCCTGGCGGAGCACCTGGTACTCCTCAGGGGTCAGCTCCGCGCGCCACTGCTCGTCCGGCTTCTCGACCTCGTACGACATCTCGCGCCTTTCGGTGAGGACGGGTCTTTCGCGACGTGCTCTCGCGTCTTCGGGTCAGCTCTCCAGGCGGGCCAGGATCTTCGGACCGAGGTCCGTCACATCGCCGGCGCCCATGGTCAGAACGAGATCACCGGGCTGGGCCATTCCCGCGATCACCTCGGCGACGGCCGCCATGTCGTGCTCGGCGCGCACGTCCGCGCCCGCGGCCCGCCCGGCGTCGATGATCACGGCGCTGGTGACGCCGGGGATCGGCTCCTCGCGCGCCGGGTAGATGTCGAGGACCACGGAGGCGTCCGCGAGGGCCAGCGCCTGGCCCATCTCGGTGCCCAGCTCCTGGGTGCGGCTGAAGAGGTGCGGCTGGAAGACCACGAGCAGGCGCGCGTCGGCGGCGGCGCCGCGGATGGCCTCGAGGTCCGCCGTCATCTCGGTCGGGTGGTGCGCGTAGGAGTCGATGACCTGCACGCCCTTCGCCTCGCCCTTGAGCTGGAGGCGGCGCTTGACGCCGGTGTACTTGCCGAGCGCGGAGGCCAGATTGTGCAGCGGCAGGCCCAGCGCGACGCCCGCGGCGAGGGCCGCGACGGCGTTGTGCGCGTAGTGGCGGCCGGGGACGGAGACGGCGAAGGTGAGCACCTTGCCCTTGATGACGACGGTGACCTCGCTGGTCAGGCCGCGCGGGTTGACCTTGAGGACCCGCACGTCCGCGTCCTCGGCCTCGCCGTAGGTGACGACCTCGATGTCCTCGCGGGCCGTGTTCCGGGCGAGGCGCTCGGTGAGCTCGCGGGCGCCCGCCTGGTCGGCGGAGATGACGAGGGTGCCGCCGGGGCGGAGCCGGCCGACGAAGGTCTCGAACGACTCATAGATCTCGTCCATCGACGCGTAGTTCGCGTGGTGGTCCAGCTCCACGTTGAGGATGATGGCGACCTCGGGCGCGTACTTGTGGAAGCTGCGGTCGCTTTCATCCGCCTCGGCGACGAAGATCTCGCCGGCGCCGTGCCGGGCGTTGGAGCCCGGGGCGTCGAGGTCGCCGCCGATGGCGTACGAGGGGTCGAGGCCGAGGGCGTCGAGGGAGACCGCGAGCATCGAGGTCGTGGTCGTCTTGCCGTGCGTACCGGCGACGGCGATCGGGCGCAGGCCCTCCATGAGCCCGGCGAGGGCGTCCGAGCGGTGCACGACGGGGATGCCGCGCTCGGCGGCGGCCGCCAGCTCGGGGTTGTCGGCGCGAATGGCGCTGGAGACGACGACGCAGGTGGCGTCCTCGGCCAGGTGCCCGGCGGCGTGCCCGATGTGCACGGTGGCTCCCAGGGCGCGCAGCGCCTCGGCGGTGGCGGAGTCCTTCGCGTCGCTGCCCGCGACACGGGCGCCGCGCTGCGTGAGGATCTTCGCGATGCCCGACATGCCGGCGCCGCCGATGCCGATGAAGTGCGGTCGGTCCATCGTCGTGGGGACGGCCGGTGCCATGTGCGGTGCTCCCTGAGGGTCGGTTCCGGGTGTAGCTACGCCCGATTGTTGCACCCGGTACCGACAGCCCCGCCCACGGCCACCCCCGCCGGCCGGACCCGCGGCGATCACGGCGGGGCCGGTGCGTGCTCAGGGTGGGGGCGTCGACGGGGAGCACCCGGACGGCGCCGCTGCTGCGCTCACCCGCCGCTCACCCACCGGGGTGACGCGCGCACCGCGCGGCGACGGCCCCGGTCCGCGCGACCGGGTGCCGTCCGTGCGGGAGTGCTGACGGGACCGGGCCCGCGCCCGGCCCGCGCCCGGCCCGTCAGCCCGTGCCCTCGTCCCGGCTCTCGTCCTTGGTCTCCGTCTCGTCCTCGTCGTTGTGGGCGTAGAGCTTGAGGACGGGGACACCCACCTTGTGGCGGGCGCGCGAGGCCCAGTCCCGGTGGAAGAACTCCTCGACCAGGTGCGGGGCGGTCAGCACGATCACCTCGTCGGCGTGCGTCTGCTCCACGACGGAGCGCAGCAGGTCCAGCGGGTGGCCGTCGACGATCTGGCCCACGGCCTCGCTGCCCGCGTCGCGGAGCAGCCGGAGCGAGTGTTCGAGGGCGAGGGCGGCGGGCCGCACGGCCTGCTCGCCCTCGGGCTCGTCGGCCTCGTGGACGGCCTGTTCCAGCTCGCCGAGCGCCACGTCGTCGATGGCCCGCAGCAGCCGGTCCTCGGCGCCTCTGGGCTGCATCAGGACGACGAAGGACATCGCGTCGTCGTGGAGGGTGGTGACGAAGTCGACGTCGGTGACGGACAGCGGTTGCTCGATCATCAATACGCTCGTGAACACGGTGGGAGCCCTTCTGCTACGTGGGCCACCGGGCCCAACAGAAACCATCCTGCGCGTGCCCTCCATGGGCCCGCCTGTTGTGATCTCGTGCCCCTCGAGGACGCGTCTGACTCAATTCTGCCCACCCGAAGCTAACCGGAGCAGCAAATTCCGCCGATTGTCAGACTCTTCGGTAGCTATTGAACAGAAAACCGCCCTCCTCGATGACGGAGGCGAGAGCGAATCGTTCCGGCACGGCGAGCGGCGGCCCGTTCATGATGCGCGGCGCGGTACCGGAGGCCACCAGGGGAGCCAGCGACAGGCACATCTCGTCCAGCACCCGCGCCCCCGCGAACTGGCCCAGCAGCCGTGGCCCGCCCTCCGTGAGCAGCCGCGTCAGCCCCCGCCCGGCCAGCACCGCCGGCACCCGCGCGGGGTCCACCCGGTGCCCCTGGCCGGCCGTGACGACCTCCGCGCCGGCCTCGCGGGCCGCGGCGACCCGCTCCACCGGGGCGTCCTCGCCGGTCAGCACGATCGTCGGCACCAGGGGCGAGGTGAACAGCGGGAGCGAGAAGTCCAGGTCGAGCCCGGCGCTGACGATCGCGATCACCGGCGCCACGGGCTGGCCGAGCGCCGCCCGCCGCGCCGCGAACGCCTCCCGGGCGCGCGCGGGGCGGTAGCCCTCCTGCCGTACGGTCTCGGCCCCGACCACGATCGCGTCGGCGAGGCCGCGCAGGGTGCCGAAGATCCGCATGTCGGCCTCGGAGGACAGCGGCTGCGAGCGCCCCTCGTGGTGGGCGGCGCCGTCGAGCGAGGAGACCATGTTGGCCCGCAGCCAGGGGCGCCCGGCGCCGTCCGCCGTCTCGGGGTAGGCGTAGGCGTCCGCCAGTTCGTCCAGCCCCCATTCGCGGTCTTCGAGGTCGGAGGGGGCCGGCGGGGAGGGGAACAGGCGTCGCATAGGCGGCAGTGTGGCATGACCGGGACGGCTCGTACCGCCGCCTCGAGCGAGGGTGTCGCACGCAGCGACTACCCTGGACGGTTGTGTCGTCCTCCACCGCTTCCCCCGCCTCCCCCGGCCCCGCCGGCCCCGCCTCCGACGGGCCGCTCGCGCTGACCTCACGCGCACCGCAGGTGCCCGCCGACCGCCTGGTCGCCGAGATGGTGCCGCCGCCGCGTTTCGACTCGGTGCGGTTCGACAACTACATCCCCGACGCGAACCAGCCCAGCCAGGCCGAGGCCGTGCGGGTGCTCGCCGGCTTCGCGGCCGGGCTCGGGGGCGGCGCGAGCGCGAGCGGCGCGGGGCGCAAGCGCTGGTTCCGGCGCGAGGCGAAGCCCTCCGTGCCCGCCGGCCCGCGCGGTGTCTACCTCGACGGCGGCTACGGCGTCGGCAAGACGCACCTGCTGGCCTCCCTCTGGCACGCCACCCCGGCCGCCCCGGAGCACAAGGCCTTCGGCACCTTCGTGGAGCTGACCAACCTCGTCGGCGCGCTGGGCTTCCAGCAGACCGTGCGGACGCTCAGCGGCCACCGGCTGCTGTGCATCGACGAATTCGAGCTGGACGACCCGGGCGACACCGTGCTCGTCTCGACCCTGTTGGGCAAGCTGGTCGACGCGGGCGTGGCGCTGGCCGCGACGTCCAACACGCTGCCGGGCAAGCTCGGCGAGGGCCGCTTCGCGTCCGCCGACTTCCTGCGCGAGATCCAGGGCCTGTCCGCGCACTTCCGCCCCCTGCGCATCGACGGCGAGGACTACCGCCACCGCGGCCTGCCCGAGGCCCCCGCCCCGTTCGACGACGAGACCGTCAAGCGGGTGGCGCACGCGACGGACGGCGCCTCGCTGGATGACTTCCCCGCCCTGCTCGACCACCTGTCCAAGGTGCACCCGAGCCGCTACGGCGCCATGTGCGACTCCCTGTCGGCCGTGTGCCTGACCGGCGTGGAGCCGATCCCCGACCAGTCGACCGCGCTGCGGCTCGTGGTGCTCGCCGACCGGCTCTACGACCGCGAGATCCCGGTGCTGGCGTCGGGACGGCCGTTCGACGAGCTGTTCAGCGCGGAGATGCTGAACGGCGGGTACAAGAAGAAGTACTTCCGGGCGATCTCCCGGCTCACGGCCCTCGCCCGCGACGCGAAGTCGCTGGTCAAGGAGTAGCGGTCGGCCTGGGGCGGCACCGGGGTCACACACCTTCGGATGATGTGTCCGATACGGTTCCCCGGTGTCCCCCATGACCCATTCCCCGCGCGCCCGGCGGGCCCTCGCCCCGGCCGCCGCCGCCCTGCTGTGCGGCACGCTGGCGGCCTGCGGCGCGGACGACTCCGGCGCCGCCGGTCCCGGCAAGCCCTCCGCCGCGTCGGCCCCTGCCGTGCAGCCCACCGCACCCACCGCACCTGCGACGCCCGCCGCCGGGTCGCCCGCGCCGACCCTCCCGCCCGGGCCCGGCGGGGCCGCCCCCGTCTTCTCCCACGGCAAGCGCGACGGCGGCAAGCGGGTCGCCCTCACCTTCGACGCCGACATGACGGCGGACCAGGACGAACGGGCGGCGCGCGGCGAGCGGTTCGACAATCCCCGGCTCATCGCGACCCTGCGGCGGCTGAAGGTGCCCGCCACGGTCTTCATGACCGGCAAGTGGGCGGAGCAGTACCCGGACCAGGCTCGGTCCATCGGCGGTGACCCGCTCTTCGAGGTCGCCAACCACTCGTACGCGCACCACGCGTTCTCCACCCCCTGCTACAAGCTGCCGACCGTCCCGCTCAAGGGCGCCCGCGCCGATGTCGAGCGCGCCTTCGACGCCTTCCGCCGCGCCGGGGTCAAGAACACGGTCCCGTACTTCCGCTTCCCCGGCGGCTGTCACGACGACGCCGTGCTGCGTGCCATCGGCCCGACGAAGGCGACGGCCGTGCAGTGGGACGTGGTCAGCGGCGACGCCTTCGCCAAGCGGGCCGCCCCGGTGGCCGAGGCGGTGCTGTCGCAGGTGAAGCCCGGCTCAGTGGTCGTGATGCACTGCACGCGCAGCGCGGCACCGGTCACGGAGGAGGCGATCCGGCGGATCGTGCCGGAGCTGCGTGCCAGGGGCTATGAGTTCGTACGGGTCTCCGACCTGATCGCCGGTCGCTGACCGCCCCCGGCGGGCCGGCCGGCCGGGGTGTCCGGCACCTGTGCGTACGGCCCCTCACGGCCCGCCGCCCGGCTGCCGCGCACTGAGCGCGCAGGCCGCGGCCAGGGCCACCGCCGCGAGCGCGGCGGCCAGGGCGAGCGGCACCAGCGGCACCGTCACGGTCGCCGTCCGGGAGCCGCTGACCAGCCCGTTCACGGCGGCCCTCGCGGGCGAGCCCCCGGCGAAGAGCACCACGAACGCCCCGAGCAGCGTCGTCGGCACCGCCCACGCGGTGCTGCGCAGCACCGGCCGGTTGCCCAGCGCCCCGACGGCCGCCCCGAGCAGCACACACGTCACGGCGGCCACCAGCCCCGCCCCCGCCGCGGACCAGACCGGCAGTTCCTCGTGGCGGGTGCCGCGCGGGTCGCTGACCGCCATGACGACCGCGGTGCCCACCACGGCGAGGCCCGTCGCGGTGAGCAGCGCGGTGAGCAGCGCCGCGAGATGGACGCGGGCCGGGCCGGCCGCGGCGGCGGCGCAGTCCCGGGCGGCGCCCGGCTCGTTCGTCACGCACACCCGCACCAGCCACGCGGTCACCGGCAGCAGCACGGCCGCCGCGAAGCCGAGCGAGTCCAGGACCGGCTGGCCGGTCTGCACCCCGATGGCCATGACGGCCAGATAGAGCAGCAGCGGGGGCAGCCACCGGTGCGAGCGGGCCAGCAGGGCGGCCTGGTAGCGGAGCAGGGCGGTCATCGGCCGGGCTCTCCTTCGACGGGGGCGGGCCGCGCCGGCGTCACGGCGCGGATGTGCCATGCGGGGCGGGCCGCCAGGAGGGCCCGGAGCAGGTCGTCGGAGTGCGCGGCGGCGACGGACAGGCGGTGGACGGCGGGGGCACCGGGTGCCGCGGGGGTCGCGGGGCCGAGGCTCCCGTGCTCGGGATCGCCGGGCAGGCCGTCGGGCAGCCGGGCACCGGGCGGCCCTTCGGCCTCGATGCTCACCCGAGGACCGGCGGGGCGGGCCGGGTGCCGCTCCGGGACGCCCGCGGCGTCCGCCGTGGCCGCAGTGTTCGCCGGAGCCACTGCGACCAGCCGTCCCGCCTCCACGCGGAAGACCGCGTCGGGCACGCCCGCCAGGCGGCCCGGGTCGTGGTCGACGTAGACGACCGTGCCGCCGGCCGCCACGCGGTTGGTCACGGCGCGGTCGAGGACGGCCCGGGAGGCCTGGTCGAGGCCGGTCCAGGCCTCGTCGAGGACGAGCAGAGGGGGGTCGGCGAGCAGGCCCTGGGCGACGGCGACCTTCTGGCTGCTGCCCTTGGAGAGTTCGGACAGGCGGGTCCGGGCGTGCTCGGCGGCGTCGAAGCGCTCCAGCCACCGGTGGGCGGCGCTCGTGGCGGCGGACCGGCTCAGTCCGTGGACGCGGCCGAGCATCGTCAGATAGCCGAGGGCGGTGAAGGGGAGCGCGGCGGGAAAGCGCTCGGGGACGAACGCGGTACGCGGCCGTCCGGTGATCCGGCCGGTGGTGGGGGCGTCGATGCCGGCGAGCAGCCGCAGCAGCGTGGACTTGCCGCTGCCGTTGGTGCCTTCGACGCGGAGGAGCGACCCCGGCCGCACCTCGAGGTCGACGCCCCGCAGTACCCACGGGCCGCCGATACCGTAGCGACGCCCGACCCCCGTCAGTCTCATGGGCCACACAGTAACGGGCGGCTACGGGCGTTCGAAGCGGCTGGCAGACTGGGGGCGTGACCAGCTCCGACACCGCTTCCGAGACCGTTTCCGAGGCCGCTCCGCAGGCCGCCGCCGAGGCCGCTGCCCAGGCCGGGGGCGCCGACCCGCGCGATGATTCCCCGCAGTTCGTCCTGCCGCTCGTGGTGCACATCGAGAAGGCCGAGCCGCCGGCCCGTACGGACGCCCTGCAGACGGCGGCGCGCGCGGTGCTCGCCATGCTGTCCGACGAGCGGTCCCAGGGCGAGGGCGACGAAGAGGGCGAGTGGGCGCGCGCCGTCCGGGGCTGGCAGGACGCCCGGATCCGCAAGGTGGTGCGCCGGGCGCGCGGTGCGGAGTGGCGGCGGGCGGCGACGCTGCCGGGGATCACCGTGACGGGCGCGGCGGCCGAGGTGCGGGTCTTCCCGCCCGTGCCGCTGGACGGCTGGCCCAAGGAGCTGGTCAAGCTCCAGGTGTCGGGCACGGATCTGGCCGACCCCGAGCCGCCGGCCGCACCGGACGCCGCCCGGCCGGTGCTGTGGCTGAACCCGGACCTGGAGATGTCGGCGGGCAAGGCGATGGCGCAGGCCGGGCACGGCGCGCATCTCGCCTGGTGGGGGCTGGACGACGGGGCGCGCGCGGCCTGGCGGGAAGCCGGTTTCGCGCTGTCGGTGCGGACCGCCGACCCGGCGCGCTGGGCGGAGCTGACGACGAGCGGACTGCCGGTCGTGCGGGACGCGGGCTTCACGGAGATCGCGCCGGGGTCGTGCACGGTGGTCGCGGACCACCCGGCACTTCGGGGTTGTCCGACCATCGGGTGATACTGGGCCGGAACATCTGTACTGGCGCCAGGGAGTACGAAGTTGACGAGGGCGAATAGGACGAAAACGTCCAACCGGTCAAAGTGGTCCTCGTACGCCGGGCAGTCCCTGGGCGCCTCGGCCCTCGTGCTCGCGATCGTCGCCGGGCTGGCGTTCGACGACGCCGACGAGAAGGCCGACCGGACGGACACCGCCGCCTCGCCGGCGGCGGACACCTCCGCGCGGAGCGGGTCCGACGGCACCCAGAAGAAGAAGCCGGAAGCGAAAGAGGAGAAGTGGGACGGCAAGGTCAGGGTGCTCGGCGACGGGTCGACGTCCTACACCGGCCCGCAGCCCAAACAGCCGAAGGCCGAGAAGCTGAAGCCGGGCGAGAAGCCGCCGCAGTTCGTGGTCTTCTCCTGGGACGGCGCGCTGTCCGGCGACGACGAGCTGTTCGCACACTTCCGTAAGGTCGCCAAGGCGAACGACGCGCAGATGACGTTCTTCCTCAGCTCGATGTATCTGCTGCCGAAATCGAAGGCGTCGCTGTACAAGCCGCCGCAGCACAAGCCGGGGGACGCGGCGATCTCCTACGCCACCGACCAGCACATCAAGGACACCATTTCGCAGCTGCGTGGTGCGTGGCTGGACGGCAATGAGATAGGCACCCACTTCAACGGGCATTTCTGCGGCCCCAAGGGCGGCGGCGAATGGAGCCCGGCCGAGTGGAAGAGCGAGATCGAGCAGTCGTACTCCTTCGTGCAGAACTGGAAGACGAACACGGGCTACAAGGACCTTCCGCCGCTGCCCTTCGACTTCAAGAAGGAGCTGGTGGGCGGCCGCGCCCCCTGCCTGGAGGGGCAGAAGTCGCTCCTGACGGCGGCGAAGTCCTTCGGCTGGCGCTACGACGCCAGCTCGCCCGGTGACTTCCAGCTCTGGCCGTCCCAGATCAACGGCATCTGGAATTTCCCGCTGCAACTGCTTCCGTACCCCAAGAGCGAGAAGCAGGTCCTGTCCATGGACTTCAATTTCCTCTACAACCAGTCCGGCGGCAAGACCAAGGGCGACCCGGCGAAATACGCCGAGTGGCGGAAGCTGACGCGGGACGGCTATCTCAACGGCTTCGAGCGGGTCTACAACGGCAGCCGGGCCCCGATGTTCGTCGGCAACCACTTCGAGGACTGGAACGGCGGCATCTACATGAAGGCCGTCGAGGACGTCGTGAAGTCGGTCTGCAAGCGCGACGGGGTGCGGTGCGTGTCCTTCAAGCAGCTCGCCGACTGGCTGGACGCGCAGGACCCGAAGGTGCTGGCGAAGCTGCGCGGCCTGGACCCGGCGCAGGCGCCGAACTGGCAGACGTTCCTCAAGTGACCCGCGCCCCCGCAGGGGGGCGCGGCCGTCACTTCCCCAGCTCGGTCATGTACGCCGTCCAGATGCCGATCGGGTACGGGCTGCCGGTGGCGGACTTCGCGGCGCCGCCGAGGCCGGTCAGCGGCTGCAGCTCCTGGCTCTTGGGGTCGATGCGGGAGAGCGAGACGGCGGTCGAGAGCGTGCCGCGGTAGCCGACGAACCAGGCCGACTTGTTGTCCGGGCCGGTGCCCGGCTTGCCCGCCACATCGGCCCCGGCGGCCCGTGCCGCTCCGGCGGTGCCGCGCCGGACCGTGTCGCGCAGGGCGTCGTCCACGGAGGCGGCCACGGAGGCGGGCAGGGCCCGTTCGGCCGTCGGCTTCTCCACCGGGACGGCGTCGCCGTTGCGGGTGAGCCGGGTGACGGAGTACGGCTCGCTGTGCGCGCCCCGGGCGGCGAAGGTGGCGTAGGCCCCGGCCATCCGGATGGCGCTGGGCGTGGTGGTGCCGAGGGAGAAGGCGGGCACCCGGGGGCCGAGGCTGGAGGCGAGCAGGCCCGTCTCCACGGACGTACGACCCACCCGGTCCAGGCCGACGTCCATGCCCAGCTGCATGATCGGGGCGTTGATCCCCTTGACCACCGCATCCCGCAGCGACACCTTGCCCCAGGACTTGCCGCCCTCGTTGAGCGCCTTGACGATCTTCCCGGAGCGGTCCCAGTACGGGCCCTCGGGCGTCCGGATCGTCACCTTGTCGTTGCCGTCGTAGACGGTGGCCGGGGTCACGCGCACCCGTGGCTTGCCGCGCTCGCGCTGGACGCCGTCGCGCAGGGCCGCCGCGTAGACGAAGGGGGCGTAGGCGGTGCCCGCCGGGACGACGGAGGAGTTGGCGTCGTTGAACCCCTGCTTGAGGTAGTCCGGTCCGCCGATGAGGGCGACGATGCGCCCGTCGGTGGTGACCGAGGCGGCGCCGATGCGGACGTTCCGGTCGGCCTCGCGCCGCTCGGGGTCGAGCCGGCCCCGGACGTCCGCCACGGCCTTCTTGAGTGCCTCGACCTTCGGCTTCTCGAACGTGGTGCGGATCTGGTAGCCGCCGAGGTCGAAGTCGGCGTCGGAGACCTCGGTGCGGGCGCTGACGTAGGCGCGGGCGGTCTCCACGAGATAGCCCGTCTGCCCGTTCAGCCCGGCCGGCTTGGGCGGGGCCTTGGGCTCGGGGAAGGTGGTGTACCCGGCCCGCTCCTTCGGGGAGAGCTTGCCGATGGTGACCATCCGGTCGAGGATCCAGTTCCAGCGCTCCACGGCCCGCTCGTGGTTGGCGCGGCTGATCGCCGGGTCGTAGAGGGCGGCTCCCTTGAGCAGCGAGGCGAGCACGGCGCCCTCGCTGGCGTTGAGCTGTGAGACGTCCTTGCCGTAGTAGGCGTGGGCGGCGCGCTGGATGCCGTAGGTGCCGCGCCCGTACCAGCTGGTGTTGAGGTAGCCCTCCAGGATCTCCGACTTGGTCATCTTGTTGTCCAGCTTGATGGCGATGAACATCTCGGTGATCTTGCGGGTGAAGGTCTGCTCCTGGTTGAGGTAGGCGTTCTTCACGTACTGCTGGGTGATGGTGGACCCGCCCTGGGTCTCCCCGCCCGTGATCATCCTGGTGAGGGCGCGGGTGATGCCGCTGACGGAGATGCCGCTGTCGGAGTAGAAGGTCTCGTTCTCGGCGGCCAGCGCGGCCCAGCGCACCTTCTCGGGGACCTTCTCCAGGGCGGTGTCCTGCCGGTTGACCTCGCCGGTACGGGCCATCTCGGTGCCGTCGGCCCAGTAGTAGACGTTGTCCTGCTGGGTGGCGAAGGCGTTGAGGTCGGTGGGTATCTCCGTGCGCGCGTAGAGGACGCCGACGAGGGCCGCGAACGCGCCGATGACGACGGCGGCCGCGCCGAGGCTCTGCCGCCACGACGGCACCCACCGGCGGAAGCCCCGCCGCCCCGGGCGGGGGTAGGCGGGGCGCAGCCGCCCGAGCAGGCGGGAGGCGGGCCGACGGCGGCGGGCCGGGGCGGCGTGGTTCCGGGCGTGCGCCCCATTTCGACGTTCGAACACCGCTCGACCCTACGACCCGGGTCAAATCCCCGGGATGCCGGTTCCGTCACAGTCCTCCCGCGCCCTCCCTTGGCCCGGGGGGATCCGCCGCCGGGAAGGCCGAAAAGGGTGGCAGGAACAGCCTCACCACGCCTTTACACTTCTGTAGACGAGGAACATCCCGGTCGTACCGGGCGGGAAGACGAGCAGAGAGAACGCCGCAGGCATGTCAGCAGCCACACCTACCACCGTGGTCCGTCAGGGCCGGCGCCGCGCGAACGGGGCGCTGGAGGGCGAGGTCCTCACGGCGCTGCAGCGGGCCGAGGGCTCGCTGACCCCCCGCGAGGTCCAGAGCAGGCTCGCGGGCGAGCTGACGTACAGCACGGTCGTGACGATCCTGTCCCGGCTGCACGCCAAGGAGGTGCTCACCCGCACCCCCCGCGGCCGGGCCTACGCCTACGCCCCCGTCACCGACGACTGCGGGCTGGCCGCCCGCCGGATGCACAAGGTCCTCGACGGCCGCCCGGACCGGGAGGCCGTGCTGACCCGCTTCGTCAGCGAGCTGACCGCCATGGACGAGGCACTGCTGCGGCAGCTGCTGGCGGCCGGCGTCCGCTAGGACCTGCCGGCGGATCTTCGCCGTTACTGACGTCTCGTCACGCCCACAGCCAGACGCGGCGGTTCCGTGCCACTGTGTGGACGCGGGCCACCCGGTCGGGACGCAGGACTCCGCCCAGCGTGCCGAGCTCGGGGATCTCCCGCTCCCGCAGGACCCGTACGTCCTCCAGGGCGGCCGGTACCTCCACGCTCGTGGCTCCGACGACCACCAGCACCGGCCGTACCCGCACCGGGAAACCGCAGCCCCGGGACAGCACCAGCGACGAGCGCGCCGCGTCCCGTCGCGCGTCGCGCAGGTGCGGGTGCGGCCGGCGCTCCCGGGCCACCCGCACCAGGGTGTCGTCGACCAGGACCCGCCGCTTGCGGGCGTGCTTCACCCCGACGCAGAAGACCCCGCCGGGGCCGATCAGCAGATGGGCGATGATCGCGTCGCCCGGCAGGACGATGGAGTGCACCACCTCCCAGCCGCCCGCCGTCAGCTCCTCCAGCGCCGTCCCGACAAGCTGCTCACCGGCCAGCGCCGTGCGCCACTCGTCCTCCACGGGCCTGCGCCCCAGCAGCCGGGCGAGGGCGAGCCGGGCCCGGCCGGTGCCGGACGCGTCGAGCCGCGCGCGGAGCGTCTCCCCCGGGCGGTTCGGGGCGAGATCGTCGTCGGGCGGCAGGAACAGCCGCTCCGGATCGTAGTTCTTACCGTCCCCGGTCCTCTTCGCGCCCGGCCGCTCGCGCACTCCTACCACCCCCATCCGCCATACTGCCGCAGAAGTGCGGGAACCAACCCAATTTCCCGCCCGTTGAACCGAGTGAGGCCCCGCGACGTCCCCCCGATCGCGGGGCCTCGCCCGCGCCCCCGGCGCCCACACCGGGGCGGGCCCGTACGGCGGCCGTGGGGCACCCCTCTTCGGGCGCAATGCGACCGACACTGCTCCGTGGTGCTTTACAACATCAACTGCCGAACCAATTATCCCTTTTGTCGCATTGACGTGAAGGGATGGCCAGTGAGAGCAGCAGCCCTGTACGGAATCCTCGGGTCCCTGGTCCTCACCGGGCTCACCACCCCCGCCGACGGCGTCGGCCACACCCTCCCGCCGGGGGGCCGGGCCGAGGCGCGCGGCGTGGCCCTCGCGGCCGAGCGGGCCGCCGCCCGGGGCATCGCGTTCGGCGCCTGCCCGGCCGGCGAACAGCTCCCGGAGTCGATCCGGTGCGGCACGGTCTCGGTACCGCTGGACTACGCCCGCCCCAACGGCAAGCAGATCCGCCTCACCGTCAGCCGCGGGGCCGCCACCGGCACCCCCGACCGGCGCCAGGGCTCCCTGGTCTACAACCCGGGCGGGCCGGGCAGCTCCGGCATGTGGTTCCCGCTGCTCGCCGGCCTCGCGCAGTGGCACGCGACCGCCCAGGCGTACGACTTCGTCGGCTACGCGCCGCGCGGCGTCGCCCGGTCGGCGCCGCTGTCCTGCATGGACCCGAAGCGGTTCGCCAAGGCCCCCACGCTGGCGCCGAAGCACCCCTCCGCCGCCTACAAGAAGAAGCGCGTCGCACAGGCACGGGCGTACGCGCGCTCGTGCGCCCGGAAGGCGGGCAGTGACCTCCAGCACTTCACGAGCCTCAACAACGCCCGTGACCTCGATGTGCTGCGCGCCGCGCTCGGTGAGAAGCGGCTCTCCTACATGGGGGCGTCGTACGGCACGTACTTCGGCGCGCTGTACGCCACGCTCTTCCCCGGGCACGTGCGCCGCATGGTCTTCGACAGTGTGGTCGACCCCCGCACCAGTCAGGTCTGGTACCGCAACAACCTCGACCAGTCCGCCGCGTTCGAGACGCGCTGGGGCGACTGGCGGCGCTGGGCCGCCCGGCACGACGACGTCTACCACCTGGGCCGCACCGCCCGGCAGGTGCTGGCCTCGTACGACACGGCGCGGGCCCGGCTCGCCCGGCGTCCCGCGGGCGGGACGGTCGGGCCGGGGCAGCTGCAGTCGGCGTTCCTCAAGATGGGCTACGCCGACAGTTTCTGGGCGCGGGGAGCCAATGCCCTGTCCGCGTATCTGCGCGGCGACGACGAGCCGCTGCGCGTGCTCGCCGCACCCGCCCCCGAGGCCGCGCGGGCGGAGGAGAACAGCAACGCCGTCTACACCTCCGTCGAGTGCAACGACGCGCCCTGGCCGCGCTCCTGGGCGGTCTGGAACCGGGACAACACCCGGCTCGCCCGCCGCGCGCCCTTCGAGACGTGGGACAACGCCTGGATGAACCTGCCGTGCGCGTTCTGGCAGGTGCGCCAGCAGAAGCCGCTGCCGATCCGGGTGGCGAAGGGCGCGCTGCCGCCCACGCTGCTGCTGGCCGCCGAGCGGGACGCGGCCACGCCGTACCGGGGGGCGCTGGAACTCCAGCGCAGGCTGCCGGGCTCGGCGCTGGTCACCGAGCGCGGCGCGGGCACCCACGGCATCGCGGGCGGCCCCAACACGTGCGTGAACC
Source organism: Streptomyces syringium (assembly GCF_017876625.1). Lineage (NCBI taxonomy): Bacteria > Bacillati > Actinomycetota > Actinomycetes > Kitasatosporales > Streptomycetaceae > Streptomyces > Streptomyces syringium. The sequence continues at coordinate 5,874,719 of NZ_JAGIOH010000001.1, read as the reverse complement.
GCCACACCGAGCGCTATCTGCTCACCGGCGCGGTCCCCGGGCGCCGCACCTCCTGCGCGGCACGCCCGGAGCCCCAGCCGACGACCGGCACGACCCGGACCTGACGGCCCGGGCCCCTCTACGCCGGACCGCCGAACGCCCGACCACGACCGGCTACGCCAGACCCGCGACCAACTCCGAGACGGCCTTACGGCGACCGGGCCGCATCCCCCGGGGGACGACCCCCGGACCCCCAGCCCGACCCCCGACCACGACCGGCTACGCCAGACCCGCGACCAACTCCGAGACGGCCTTACGGCGACCGGTGTAGAACGGCACCTCTTCACGGACGTGCATGCGCGCCTCCGAGGCGCGCAGGTGACGCATGAGGTCGACGATGCGGTACAGCTCGTCGGCCTCGAAGGCCAGGATCCACTCGTAGTCGCCGAGCGAGAAGGAGGCGACGGTGTTGGCGCGCACGTCCGGGTAGCCGCGCGCCATCTTGCCGTGGTCCGCGAGCATGCGGCGGCGGTCCTCGTCGGGCAGCAGGTACCAGTCGTAACTGCGCACGAAGGGGTAGACGCTGACGTAGTCGCGCGGCGTCTCGTCCGCGAGGAACGCCGGGATGTGCGACTTGTTGAACTCGGCGGGGCGGTGCAGCGCCATGTTCGACCACACCGGCTCCAGCGCGCGGCCGAGCTTCGTGCGGCGGAAGAGGTTGTACGCGTCCTGGAGGGCGTCCGAGGTCTCCGAGTGCCACCAGATCATCACATCGGCATCGGCCCGCAGACCCGACAGGTCGTACGTACCGCGCACGGTGACGTCCTTCTCGGCGAGCTGCGCGAACAGCTCCTCCACCTCGTCGGCGTAGCCCGCCCGGTCCTGGGGCAGGACGTCACGCAGCTTGAACACCGACCAGAGGGTGTAGCGGATGACCTCGTTGAGGTCCTTGGCCTTCTTGCCGGCGTTCGGGTTCTTCTGAGGGGCGTCAGTCATGTCCCTATTCTCCCCCGCGGCCTTCGGCGCCCGCCGCCAGGGTCCGCAGCACCTCGTCGGCGGCCCGGTGACCACTGGAGACGCAGGCCGGGATGCCCACACCGTCGTAGGCGGCGCCACAGACCCGCAGGCCCGGCAGGCCCGCGACGTGCTCGCGGATACGGGCGACCCGGTCCAGATGTCCCACCGGGTACTGCGGCAGCCCGCCGTGCCAGCGGGTGACACGGGTGTCGACGGGGGTCGCCGCAAGGCCCACCGCGTCCCCGAGGTCCTTGAGCGACATCGATACCAGCTCGGAGTCCTCGCGCTCCAGATCCTCCTCGTCACCGAACCGCCCGATCGAGGTACGCAGGACGAAGAGATCCGGGTCGGCGTCCGCGTTCCACTGCCACTTGTTGCTGGAGAAGGTGGACGCCTTGATCTTGCGGCCGTCGACGGGCGGCACGAGGAAGCCGCTGCCGTGCGCGAGCCCTTCCACTGCCGGGCGGCGGAAGGCCAGGGTGACCAGGGCCATGGAGGCGTACTCGACGGCGGCCAGCTCGGTGGCGGCCGGCCGGCACACCGACCCCAACAGGCGGGCCGCTTCGTGCGTGGGGGTGGCGAGGACGACGGCGTCCGCCGTGAGCGTCCCCGCCTCCAGCTCGATCCGCCAGCCGTCGGCCTCGCGCCGCACCGCCACCACCGGCGTGTCGGGACGGATCTCCCCGCCGGCCGCGCGCACGGCGTCCGCGACGGCGAGGGGCAGCCGCCCGATGCCACCGGCGATGCCCATGAAGACCGGCCGGTCCGCGCCGGCCCCGGCCCGCGCCTCTCCGTCGTCGCCGGCCTCCCGGGCGGCCTGCGCCTGGACGGCCCGTACGCCTTCGGCCAGCGAGCGGTGGGTGCGCGCCGCCTCGAAGAGCTTCGGGACGGCCGCCCGCATCGAGATCCGGTAGGCGTCGCCCGCGTAGACGCCGCCCAGGAGCGGCTCGACCAGCCGGTCCACGACCTCGCGGCCCATCCGCTCCGCCACGTAGGCACCGACGGCGACGTCCTCACCGGTCTCCGTGTGCGGCAGCTCCTCGTCCCGGGCGATCCGGGCGAGGCCCTCGTCGGAGAGCACCCCGGAGGCGGCCAGCGGGGCGAGCACTCCGGGCACGCCCATCAGATGGCCCTTGGGCATGGGCCGCAGGCCGCCGCGCGTCCACAGCGCCGCCGTGGTGGCGGCCGGCGGCTGGAGCCGGTCGGCGAGGCCGACCGCGCGGGCCAGGTCGACGGCCTCCGGCCGCCGCGCCAGCATCGACTCGGCCCCGAGGTCCACCGGCACGCCCGCGATCTCGCCCGCCAGGAGCTTGCCGCCGAGCCGGCCCGACGCCTCCAGGACCGTGACCCTCGCGCCGCCCCGCGACAGCCGGTGGGCCGCCGCCAGCCCCGAGATCCCGCCACCGATGACGACCACATGGTTCGTACGCGTGTCCACTGCGCTCATGGGCCCACTCTCTCAGACCCCGCCGCACCTCCCCGGGGACCCCCGGGGCCCGCGCGCACGTCCATTGACAGGGCCCGGCGGCCCGCCGAGACTCGTCACCGGCCGATCATGAACGGGCGTTCACCGGGCGAACACGTGCGGTGGCGCGCGTGGACAAGACGTCGACCGCCGACCGCCCGACCGCTGATGGAGAAGCCATGAACGACCGCATCCGCGACGTCTACATCGTCGACGCCGTCCGCACCCCCGTCGGCAAGTACGGCGGCGCCCTCGCCGCCGTCCGCCCCGACGACCTCGCCGCACACGTCGTCCGGGCCCTCGTCCAGCGGGCTCCCGGCCTCGATCCGGCCAGGATCGACGACGTCGTCCTCGGCAACGCCAACGGCGCCGGGGAGGAGAACCGCAACGTCGCGCGGATGGCCGTGCTGCTCGCGGGGCTGCCGGTGACCGTGCCCGGCGCGACCGTCAACCGGCTGTGCGCCTCCGGTCTGGAGGCGGTCGTGCAGGCGTACCGCGCCATCGCCCTCGGCGACGCGTCGGTGGTGATCGCGGGCGGCGTCGAGTCGATGAGCCGCGCCCCCTGGGTGCTGCCCAAGCCCGAGCGGGCCTTCCCGGCCGGCGACCAGCGGATGTACTCGACCACCCTCGGCTGGCGGATGACCAACCCGGCCATGGAGCCGCGGTGGACGACCTCGCTCGGGGAGGGTGCCGAACTGATCGCGGACCGGCACGGCATCACCCGGGAGCAGCAGGACGCGTTCGCGCTCGCCAGTCACGAGAAGGCGGCGCGGGCGTGGAAGGAGGGCGCGTACGACGCCGAGGTGGTGCCGCTGCCCGGCGTCGGACTGCCGCGGGACGAGACCATCCGCGATGCCACCTCCCCCGAGGCGCTGGCGCGGCTGAAGCCGGTCTTCCGTACGGAGGGCGGGACGGTCACCGCGGGCAACTCCTCGCCGCTGAACGACGGTGCCGCCGCGCTGCTGCTCGTGGACGAGGAGGGGCTGCGGCTGACCGGCCGTGAGCCGCTGGCCCGGGTACGGGCCTCGGCCGTCACGGGCATCGAGCCGGATCTGTTCGGCCTCGGTCCCGTCGAGGCGGTACGGCGGGCGCTGGCCAAGGCGGGCCGTGGCTTCGGCGACGTGACCCACTTCGAGCTCAATGAGGCCTTCGCCGCCCAGGCGTTGGGCTGCTTCGCGGAATGGCCGGAACTGGACCCCGGTGTCGTCAACGCCCGGGGCGGCGCGATCGCGATCGGCCACCCGCTGGGCTGCTCCGGCGCCCGGCTGGCGGGGTCGGTCGCCCACCAGCTGGCGGCGGCGGGCTCCGGCACGGGGCTGGCGGCGCTGTGCATCGGTGTCGGGCAGGGGCAGGCGCTGGTCCTCGAACGCTGAACCGGCGGACGCGGCGTCGGCGAACCGGCCGGGAATCACCGGGAGTCGGGCGCGCGGGGATCAACGGCCCGCGCGCCGGGGTAGGTCCTCGGCCATGGCAACCACCGAACCGTTAGCCCAGGGCACCGGCCGTGACGTCGAGGACGTGACCGAGGACTTCGCTGAGGACTGCGCCGGGATCGCGGCCGGCGAGGCGGCGGGCTCCGTCCCGCCGTACCGCGGCCGTCCCGAGCGGCACCCCCGGCAGCGGCCCGTCCCGCTCGTCCTCGATCCCGACGCCGTCGAACTGCGCGCGCCCGTCTTCGGCGCGGCCGATGTGAGCCCGCTCGACGCCGATCTGACGACCGGGCACCACGGGGAGCCGCTGGGTGAGCGGATCACCGTCGGCGGACGGGTCCTGGACGGCCGGGGGCGCCCGGTGCGCGGCCAGTTGGTGGAGCTGTGGCAGGCCAACGCCGCCGGCCGCTATGTGCACCGGATGGACCGGCACGCCGCGCCGCTCGATGCGAACTTCACGGGTGCGGGCCGGTGCCTCACCGACGACGACGGCCGCTACCGCTTCACCACCATCCGGCCCGGCGCCTATCCCGACGTCACCCGTCACAACGCCTGGCGCCCCTCCCATCTGCATTTCTCCCTCTTCGGTACCGCGTTCACCCAGCGTCTGGTCACCCAGATGTACTTCCCCGGGGACCCGCTGCTGCCCTACGACTCGATCTGGACCTCCGTCCGCGACGCGACCGCCCGCCGGCGTCTGGTCGCCGCCTACGACCCCGGGCTGAACGAACCCGGGCTGTCCCTGGGCTACCGCTGGGACGTCGTCCTGGACGGGCCGGCCGCCACCTGGGCCGAGGAGGGCCGCTGAATGTCCCTGCCCGCCACCCCCGCGCAGACCATCGGCCCCTTCCACGGCACCGCCCTGCCCTTCCCCGGCGGCGGGGAGGCGGCCCCCGTCGGACACCCGGACACGATCACCGTGCACGGCTGCGTCCGCGACGGCGACGGGGCACCCGTGCCGGAGGCGCTGCTGGAGTTCTGGCAGGCCGCCCCGGACGGTTCGCTCGTGGGCGCGCCCGGCAGTCTGCGGCGCGACGGTGCCGTCTTCACGGGTTTCGCGCGGGTCGTCACCCGCGAAGACGGCCATTACGCGCTGCGCACCCTGCCGCCCGGCGAGGCGCCCTATCTCGCGGTGTGTCTCCTCGCACCGGGCCTGACGCGTCATCTGTTCACCCGTGTCTACCTGGCCTTCCCCGAGCACGACCCGCTGATCGACGCCCTGCCGCCCGCCCGGCGCGCCACGTTGCTGGCCACGCCGGAGGCGGGTGGCCACCGCACGTACCGCTTCGACATCCGGCTCCGGGGCGGCGCCGAAACGGTCTTCCTCGCTTTCCCCGGCCGGGGCGGACGGCCCGGTCCCCCGTAGCTTGGGGCGTGACGGACCGGACGGACGGCGAGAGGACGGGAACGCGATGGCGGCGACGCGACTGGTGATCGTCGGAGGGGACGCGGCGGGCATGTCCGCGGCCTCGCAGGCGCGCAGGCTCAAGGGCCCGGACGAACTGGAGATCACGGCGTTCGAGCGGGGGCACTTCACCTCGTACTCGGCGTGCGGCATCCCCTACTGGGCGGGTGGTGTGGTCGACGGGCCGGACGCGCTCATCGCCCGCGCCCCCGAGGAGCACCGCCGGCGCGGCATCGATCTGCGGACGCGTACGGAGGTGACGGAGCTGGACGTGGCCGGGCAGCGGGTGCGGGCGCGTGATCTGGAATCGGGCACGGAGCGCTGGCACGGCTACGACCGGCTGGTTCTGGCCACGGGCGCCCGCCCGGTCCGGCCGCCGATCGAGGGCATCGACGCGCGCGGGGTGTACGGGGTGCAGACCCTGGACGACGGCCGGGCACTGATCGACGGGCTGGCGAAGCTCGACCCGGCGGGCCCGCGCCGCGCGGTCGTGATCGGCGCCGGGTACATCGGGGTGGAGATGGCGGAGGCGCTCAGTCTGCGCGGCTTCGAGGTGACGGTCATCGAGCGTGCCGAGCAGCCGATGGCCACGCTGGATCCGGACATGGGCGCCCTGGTCCGGGAGGCGATGTCCGGCATGGGCATCGAGGTGGTGACGGGGACCGAGGTCACCTCGATCGTCACCGGCCCGGCAGGCCCCGACGCCCCGGACGGTGCGGTCACGGCGGTCGTCGCCGGGGAGCGGCGGTTCCCGGCCGAGGTGGTGGTGCTGGGGCTGGGGGTACGCCCCGAGACATCGCTGGCCGAGGCGGCGGGGCTGCCGCTCGGCGAGTCGGGCGGACTGCTGACGGATCAGGCGATGCGGGTGCGCGGCCACGGGAACATCTGGGCCGGAGGCGACTGCGTGGAGGTCTGGGACCTGGTGGCCGGCCGTACCCGGCACATCGCGCTGGGCACGCACGCCAACAAGCACGGTCAGGTGATCGGCTCGAACATCGGCGGCGGCTACGCCACGTTCCCGGGCGTGGTCGGCACGGCCGTGAGCAAGGTGTGCGACCTGGAGATCGCCCGTACGGGCCTGCTGGAGGCCCAGGCCACGGCGGCGGGGCTGCAGTTCGTGACCGTCACCGTGGAGTCGACGAGCCGCGCCGGGTACTACCCGGGCGCGCGCCCGATGACGGTGAAGATGCTCGCCGAGCGCCGCACGGGCAGGCTGCTCGGCGTCCAGATCGTCGGCCGGGAGGGCGCGGCCAAGCGGGTGGACGTCGCGGCGGTGGCCCTGACGGCCCGTATGACGGTGGAGCAGATGACGGCGCTGGACCTGGGCTACGCCCCGCCGTTCTCCCCGGTGTGGGACCCGGTTCTCGTCGCGGCGCGCAAGGCCGCCGCGGCCTGCCTGCGGCAGTGAGCGCCCTGCGGGCGCGTCCTCAAAACGCCGGACGGGCTTGGCGGCTGAGCTCAGCCGAATCAAGCCCGTCCGGCGATTGAGGACGAAACGGCGGGTCAGACGCCGACCGGGACCGGCCGGCAAGGCCCTAGCGGGCCGTCTGCTCGTGGACGTAGGCGACCAGGCGGGTCAGCGCGTCCGGGTCGGTGGTGGGCAGCACGCCGTGGCCGAGGTTGAAGACGTGGCCCTCCAGCTTCTCCGCCGCGTCCAGGACCTCGCGGGCCTTGGTCTCGACGGCCTCGTGGCCGGCGAAGAGGACGGCCGGGTCGAGGTTGCCCTGGAGCGCCTTGCCGGGGCCGACGCGGCGCGCGGCCTCGTCCATGGGGATGCGCCAGTCGACGCCGACGACGTCCGCACCGGCCTCGCCCATGAGGCCGAGCAGCTCGCCCGTGCCGACGCCGAAGTGGATGCGCGGCACGCCGTAGCCGGCGACGGCGTCGAAGACCTTGGCCGAGGCGGGCATGACGGAGCGGCGGTAGTCGGCCGGGGCCAGGGCGCCGACCCAGGAGTCGAAGAGCTGCACGGCCGAGGCGCCCGCCTCGATCTGCACCTTCAGGAAGGCGGCGGTGATGTCCGCGAGGCGGTCGAGGAGGTCGGCCCACAGCTCCGGGTCGCCGTACATGAGCGCCTTGGTGTGCTCGTGGTTGCGCGACGGGCCGCCCTCGACGAGGTAGCTGGCCAGGGTGAAGGGGGCGCCGGCGAAGCCGATGAGCGGGGTGGTGCCCAGCTCGGCGGTGAGCATGCCGATGGCCTCGGTCACGTACGGCACGTCGTCCGCGTCGAGCGGGCGCAGCCGGTCGAGGTCGGCGCGGCTGCGGATCGGCTGGGCCACGACCGGGCCGACGCCGGGCTTGATGTCGAGGTCGATGCCGATGGCCTTGAGCGGGACGACGATGTCGCTGAAGAAGATCGCGGCGTCGACGTTGTGGCGGCGCACGGGCTGGAGGGTGATCTCGGTGACGAGGTCGGGGCGCATGCAGGACTCCAGCATGGCGGTGCCCTCACGGACCTTGCGGTACTCGGGAAGGGAGCGTCCCGCCTGCCGCATGAACCAGACCGGGGTATGGGGTACGGGTTCGCGTCGGCACGCCCGCAGGAACGCCGAGTCGTGCGCCGCGGTGCGGCCGGTCTGAAGCTGGCTGCGCTCACTCATGCCCCAAATCTTCGCACGGGCCGAACGAGTGACCCGCCCGTGTGGGTGTCCTACCCGGAAGAGCGGCCTCTTCCGCCTAGTCTTCCGGGCATGGCTGCGGCGCAGGGACACCTCTCGGACGGTCCGGACGACGCGGGCGGGGAGGGCTCCCCGTCCGTCTTCCGGCAGGCGGTCGCCGGGCTGCAAGGAGTGCGCCTGCGGCCGGAGATCGAACTCGACGCCACCCCGCCGCCCCAGCGGCTGGCCCCCTTCTCGTACGCGCTGGAGGCGGCCGTCGTCGTGGACGACGAGGAGCTGGCGGACGGGCGGCTGATCCTGCTGCACGATCCGGCGGGGCACGACGCCTGGGGCGGTACGTTCCGGATGGTGACGCTCGTGCACGCCGATCTGGAGCCGGAGATGGCCGCGGACCCGCTGCTGCCGGAGGTCTGCTGGTCCTGGCTGACGGGCGCGCTGGAGGCCCGCCGGGTGCCGTACGGCGCGCCGAGCGGCACGGTGACCCGGGCCGGGTCGCACTACTTCGGCGGGCTCGCGGAGCGGGAGCCGTCGACGCGGATCGAGATCCGGGCGTCGTGGTCGCCGACGGACACCAGCGGCCCGGGGGGCGTGCCGCAGGCGCCGGACACCGCGGCGCACCTCGCGGCCTGGTGCGATCTGCTCTGTCAGATCGCGGGACTGCCGCCGGGCGGGCCGCCGGACGCGGGGGTCGTGACGCTTCCGCAGCGGCGCGGTCCGCAGAGTCGTTGATCGGTCAGCCGTCCGAATTGCCCGAATTGTTACTCATCAATTCGTGATCATTCCCTAAAGCCGGGACGGTTGGGTGCCGAAGAGGCTTGTGACCCTTCCCATACGGATCGCCCCGGCTTAGCCCCAAGTCGGCACCGTCACCGCCACTCCCCCTGGAGGCCTGGTGTCCGTTCTCCTCGAGCAACCTGCGAGCCTCGCCTATCGACCGACCAAGCCGACGGCCATGGTCGTCGTCGCCGACCCCCGCGTCCGTTCCACCGTCACCCGTCATCTGTGGGCCCTGGGCGTGCGGGATGTGATCGAGGCCTCGTCCATCGCGGAAGCCCGCCCCCGGGTCGGCAGCCCGCGCGACATCTGCGTGGCCGACGTCCACCTCCCCGACGGGTCCGGCCTCACCCTGCTCTCCGAGACCCGCGCGGCGGGCTGGCCCAACGGCCTCGCCCTGTCCGCCGCGGACGACATCGGCGCCGTGCGCAACGCCCTCGCGGGCGGCGTCAAGGGTTACGTCGTCACCGGCACCCGCACCAACCTCGGCCTTCCCGGCCGCCCCGGTGCCGCCCCCATCGGCTCCGCCGCCGCGGCCCGGATGCACCGCCGCCCGCCGGGCGCGCCCGGCCACCCCGGCGGCTACCGCGAGCTGTCCGGCCGCGAGGTCGAGGTCCTGCGCCTGGTGGCGGAAGGCCAGTCCAACAAGGCGATCGGCGTCTCGATGGGCCTGTCCGCCCTCACCGTCAAGAGCCACCTCGCCCGCATCGCACGCAAGCTCGGCACCGGCGACCGGGCCGGAATGGTGGCCGTCGCGCTGCGCACCGGCATCATCCACTGACCCCGCGAAAACGCACCACGCCCGTCGGCGGAACGTTCCGTCGACGGGCGCTTGCCATACACAGATACCCTTGACCGGTGACCGACGCCCAAGAGACCGCAGAAGACACGACACTGCGAACCACCGGGGGCGCTCCCCCGGACGACGTCGATTCGGCGCCGATCCCCTTGCTGGAACCACGCGAAGGCATCCCGCCGGTCGTCGCTGACAACGATGCCCTGGCCGAGGTCGTCGCGGCGTTCGCAGCAGGCACGGGGCCCGTCGCCGTCGACGCCGAGCGCGCCTCCGGCTACCGCTACGGCCAGCGCGCCTACCTCGTACAGCTGCGCCGTGAGGGCGCCGGCTCCGCACTGATCGACCCGGTCGGCTGCCCCGACCTCTCCTCCCTCGGCGAGGCCGTCGCCGACGCCGAGTGGGTGCTGCACGCCGCCACCCAGGACCTGCCCTGTCTGCGCGAGATAGGGATGACGCCGTCGCGGCTCTTCGACACGGAGCTCGCGGGACGGCTCGCGGGGTTCGCGCGTGTCGGGCTCGGTGCGATGGTCGAGAACGTCCTCGGCTACGCCCTGGAGAAGGGCCACTCCGCCGTCGACTGGTCCACCCGCCCGCTGCCCGACCCGTGGCTGCGCTACGCGGCGCTCGACGTCGAGCTGCTCGTGGACCTGCGCGACGCGCTGGAGGAGGAGCTGGACCGGCAGGGCAAGCTGGAGTGGGCCCGCCAGGAGTTCGCGGCCATCGCCGCGGCCCCGCCCGCCCCGCCCCGCAAGGACCCCTGGCGCCGCACGTCCGGCATGCACAAGGTGCGCAGGCGCCGGCAGATGGCCGTGGTCCGTGAGCTGTGGACCGCGCGCGACCAGGTGGCACAGCGCCGCGACGTCTCGCCGGGCAAGGTGCTCAGCGACGCCGCGATCATCGAGGCCGCCCTCAACGTGCCGGCGAACGCCCACGCGCTCGCGGCCCTGACCGGCTTCGGCCACCGCATGAGCCGCAAGCAGCTCGAGCAGTGGCAGGCCGCCGTCGACCGCGCCAAGGCGATCCCCGACGCGGAACTGCCGCAGCCCGGCCAGCCCCTGACGGGCCCGCCGCCGCCGCGCGCGTGGGCGGACAAGGACCCGGTCGCCGCGGCGCGGCTGTCGACGGCCCGCGCGGCGGTCTCGGCCCTGGCCGAGCGGTTGACGATGCCGCAGGAGAACCTGATCACTCCGGACACGGTCCGCCGGCTGTGCTGGGAGCCCCCGAAGGAGCCGACGCCGGAGGCCGTGGCCGAGATCCTCACCGCCCACGGCGCCCGCCCCTGGCAGATCGAACAGGTGACCCCGGTCCTGGTGACGGCGCTGAGCTCAGCCACAACCAGCCCGTCCGGCGATTGAGGACGCGCCCGCAGGGCGCCCGCCGCCGCAGGCGGCACGGACCACCCGCAGTCGAAGGGCCCCTGCCCTGCCATTTCGGCAGGGCAGGGGCCCTTTCGCACGGGCCCGTACCCCCTGCGCCCGCCGCAGGGCACGCCCCACGGAATGTGACCTTCGACGCTCCCGCCCGGGGGACTGGGCAGCATGGTTACCCGCAAGTAGCATGACGGTGTCAGCCCGCACCGCGGCGGAGCCGTACCGGCGTGCCCGCGCGCAGCGATCCCGCATCTGGAGGAGAGCCAACGTGCCTCGTACCGCTAGGGACGTCGTTTTCGTCGACGGCGTCCGCACCCCGTTCGGCAAGGCGGGCCCGAAGGGCATCTACCACGAGACCCGCGCCGACGACATGGTCGTCAAGTGCATCCGGGAGCTGCTGCGCCGCAACCCCGGCCTGGACCCGGCCCGTATCGACGAGGTCGCCCTCGCCGCGACGACGCAGATCGGCGACCAGGGCCTGACCCTCGGCCGCACCGCCGGCATCCTCGCGGGCCTCCCGCAGTCCGTGCCCGGCTACTCCATCGACCGCATGTGCGCCGGTGCGATGACCGCCGTGACCGCCGTGGCCGGCGGGCTCTCCTTCGGTGCGTACGACATCGCCGTCGCGGGCGGCGTCGAGCACATGGGCCGTCACCCCATGGGCGAGGGCGTGGACCCGAACCCGCGCTTCGTGTCGGAGAAGCTGGTCGACGAGTCCGCCCTCTTCATGGGCATGACCGCCGAGAACCTGCACGACCGGCTGCCGCACATCACCAAGCAGCGCGCCGACGAGTACGCGGTCCGCAGCCAGGAGAAGGCCGCGAAGGCGTACGCCGACGGCAAGATCCAGGCCGACCTGGTACCGATCTCCGTCCGCCGCACCAACGCGGAGGCCGGCGAGACCGGTTGGGGCCTGGCCACCGCCGACGAGCCGATGCGCCCGGGCACCACGCTGGCGAACCTTGCGGGTCTCAAGACCCCCTTCCGCCCGCACGGCCGGGTCACCGCGGGCAACGCCGCCGGTCTCAACGATGGCGCCACCGCCTCGCTGATCGCCGCCGAGGACGTGGCGCGCGAGCTGGGCCTGCCGGTCAAGATGCGCCTGGTGAGCTACGCCTTCGCGGGCGTCGAGCCCGAGGTCATGGGCATCGGCCCGGTCCCGGCGACCGAGAAGGCCCTCGCCAAGGCGGGCCTGACGATCGACGACATCGGTCTCTTCGAGGTCAACGAGGCCTTCGCGGTGCAGGTGCTCTCGCTCCTGGACCACTACGGCATCGCGGACGACGACCCGCGCGTCAACCAGTACGGCGGCGCGATCGCCTTCGGCCACCCGCTGGCCTCGTCGGGCGTGCGCCTGATGACGCAGCTGGCGCGGCAGTTCGAGGAGCAGCCGCACGTCCGCTACGGCCTCACGACCATGTGTGTCGGCTTCGGCATGGGCGGAACGGTCATCTGGGAGAACCCGCACTTCGACGGAGGCAACAAGTGAGCACCACTGAACTCCTGAAGGGCGCGGCCGAGCTGTTCCCGGGCGAGGTCGTGACCCAGGCGCACGTGCGCCACCTCGACCTGCCCTTCGGTGCCGGGCGCTTCGCGCTCGTCACGCTGGACAACGGCCTGGACCACACCAAGCCGACCACCTTCGGTCCGCAGTCGCTCACGAACCTGAACGCGGCGATCGACCAGCTCGAGGCGGAGGCCGCGGCCGGCGAGATCGTCGGTGCCGGTCTGACCGGCAAGCCGTTCATCTTCGCGGTCGGCGCCGACCTCAAGGGCGTCGAGCTGCTGAAGCGCCACGAGGACGCGCTGGCCATCGGTAAGGGCGGCCACGACGTCTTCAAGCGACTGTCGCAGCTGGCCGTGCCGACCTTCGCGTACTACAACGGTGCCGCGATGGGCGGCGGCGTCGAGGTCGGTCTGCACTGCACGTACCGCACGGTCTCCAAGGCGATCCCCGCCTTCTCGCTGCCCGAGGTCTTCCTCGGTCTGGTCCCCGGCTGGGGCGGCTGCGCGCTGCTGCCGAACCTGATCGGCGCGGACCGCGCGGTCTCGGTGATCATCGAGAACTCGCTCAACCAGAACAAGCAGCTGCGCGGCAAGCAGGTCTTCGACCTCGGCATCGCGGACGCCCTGTTCGAGGGTGCGGACTTCCTGGAGCAGTCGCTGCTGTGGACCGCTTCGGTCCTCAAGGGCGACACCGAGGTCGTCCGGGCCGAGATCGACCGCGGTGAGGCCTGGGACCAGGCCGTCGCCCGCGGCAAGGCCATCGCCGACTCCAAGGTGCACGGCGCGGCCCCGGCCGCGTACCGCGCGCTGGAGATCATCGCCGCGGCGAAGAACGGCGACCTGCGCGCCGGCTTCGACGCCGAGGACCAGGCGCTGGCCGACCTGATCATGGGTGGCGAGCTGCGCGGCGGCATCTACGCCTTCAACCTGGTGCAGAAGCGCGCCAAGCGCCCGGCGGGTGCCCCGGACAAGTCGCTGGCCCGCCCGGTCACCAAGGTGGGCGTCGTCGGCGCCGGCCTGATGGCCTCTCAGCTCGCGCTGCTCTTCGCGCGCCGCCTCGAGGTGCCGGTCGTGCTGACCGACATCGACCAGGAGCGCGTCGACAAGGGCGTGGGCTACGTCCACGGCGAGATCGACAAACTGCTGCTCAAGGGCCGCGTCAACCAGGACAAGGCCAACCGCCTCAAGGGCCTGGTCTCCGGCTCGCTCGACAAGGCCGCCGCCTTCGGCGACGCGGACTTCGTCATCGAGGCCGTCTTCGAGGAGATGGGCGTCAAGCAGCAGGTGTTCGCCGAGGTCGAGGCGGTCGTTCCGGCCCACGCGATCCTGGCCACCAACACCTCCTCGCTGTCGGTCTCCGAGATGGCGTCGAAGCTCAAGAACCCCGAGCGGGTCGTGGGCTTCCACTTCTTCAACCCGGTCGCGATCCTCCCGCTGCTGGAGATCGTCCGCGGCGAGCAGACCGACGACGCGTCGCTGGCCACCGCCTTCGGCGTGGCCAAGAAGCTGAAGAAGACCGCGGTGCTGGTGAAGGACGCCCCGGCGTTCGTCGTCAACCGCATCCTCACCCGCTTCATGGGCGAGATCCAGAACGTCATCGACGAGGGCACCCCGGTGGCCACCGCCGAGAAGGCCGTCGAGCCGCTCGGGCTGCCGATGTCCCCGCTGGTGCTCCTGGAGCTGGTCGGCCCGGCCATCGGTCTGCACGTCTCCGAGACCCTGAACCGCGCCTTCCCGGACCGGTTCACCGTCTCGCCGAACCTGGCCGCCGTGGTCAAGGCCGGCAAGCGCGGCTTCTACGTCTACGACTCCGGCAAGCCGGAGCTGGACCCCGAGGTCGCGGCGCTGCTGAAGCAGGGCGATGTCGTCCTGACCGAGGAGCAGGTGCGCGACCGGGTGCTGGACGCCGTGGCGCAGGAGATCGGCCTCATGCTGGACGAGGGCGTCGTCGCCGAGGCGCAGGACATCGACCTGTGCCTGATCACCGGCGCGGGCTGGCCCTTCCACCTGGGCGGCATCACCCCGTACCTGGACCGTGAGGGCGTCTCCGAGCGGGCCGCCGGCCGGCGGTTCCTGCCGCAGGGTGTGGCGAGCGTTCCGGCGTAACGCGCCGGATGGGTGGTGAAGGGGCCTTGAGGGCCCCGGATCCGCCGAGCTGAGTTCTTGAGCGCCGGACGGGCTGGTCAGCCCGTCCGGCGCTTCGGCGTTACCGGCGGCCGGTGCTCGGGCCTGTCCGGCGGATGTCGCGGGCTCCCGACTCCCGGCACGCGCGCTCGCCGCGTTGTCGAAAGTCACCCGGGCATGCCCGGCACGAGGGCGACCCTCCGCCTTGCGACGCTCCCCCGGCTACCGCCGGGAGGTGCCCCGACGCCGTCGCTGATCCCCGAACATCCGCCGGGACAGGCCCTGTCACCGGCGGCCCGTGCTCCAGCGCTTGGTGACCTCGGTCATGGCCCGGACCGCCTGGGCGAGGAGCCGGTCGTCGTCGCGTACCCGGCGGCTGTGCTCGACGTGCAGGAAGGGGACGTCGACCGCGTCCGCGTGGTCGCCCTCGACGTTGGTGCGGCCCTCCAGCCGGCCGCAGTCGCGCTGCCACACCTCGCACGTGTGCAGGCGCAGCTTGCGCAGCGCGTTGGACAGCCGGCGGGCGGCGGGCAGTCCCGCGTCGCCCTTGCCGGGCGAGACGACGACGTCGTTGCCGGGAGAGCTGCTGTCGGCGAAGCCGTGCACCTGGATGGCGGGCAGCCGGCGGTCGGCGAGGGTGTCGGAGACGGCGGCGAAGACCGAGTCCGAGCGGTGGGCGACGTCCGCCGCGTCCTCTTCCTCCCGCTCGTCGCCGTCCGCCCCGGCGTTGCGGTGCGCGCCGGCGAGGACGAGCACGCCGCCGGGGGAACTGCGCAGCAGGCCGATGCCGAGCTGTTCGGTGCGCTGGTCGGCGGTCGGGTGCGGGACCTGGACCGACCAGCGGGCCGGGCCGCGCAGGTCCACATAGACCCGGCCCCAGCCGCGCCGGGCCTCGCCGTCCTTGGTGGCGTCGGCGATCTCCGCGACCTCCATGCCGCCGTCGCGGTCGACGAGGGTGCGCAGGGTGTAGCCGACGGCGGACAGCGAGCGTTCGGCCTCCGGCTGCTTCCCGTCGAGGACGAGCCGGACGCCGTCGGCTATCGCGTGGCGCTCGTTCGCGGTGGGGACGCGGTAGCCGCCGCTCTGTGTGATGCGGTCGGTGAAGCCCGTGATCCACTGCCTGAGGTCGACGGAGCCGCCGGGTTCGGCGGATTCGACGGGCCGGCCGCCCTGGTGCGGGCGGGGGGACTTCGATGTGCTCGAGCAGCCGGTCAGCCCGATCAGCGCCACCGCGCCGAGCAGCGCGGATGCCGTCACGGCGCTGGTGATTTCCGGCTTGAGCCTCATGTTGGTAAAAATACCCCGGTGAAGCGCTCTCGCCGTATCGCCCTCGTCCTGGCCGCCACGGCCGTCGTCGGAGCCTCGACCGCAGGCTACCTCTACACCCGCGAGGACGCCGCACCGGCCGGTGACGCTTCCTTCACGCTGGCCGCGGGCGGTGACATTCTCATTCACCCGGAGATCACCGACCAGGCGAACAAGGACGCGAAGGACAAGGGCGGTCAGGGGCCCGACTTCAGCGCCGTGATGGCCGGGATCAAGCCGGTGGTGAGCCAGGCGGATCTCGCGGTCTGCCACATGGAGACCGTCATGGCGGACCCCAAGGGCCCGTTCCTCGGCTACCGGAAGTTCAGCGTGCCGCCGCAGATCGCGGCCACCCTGAAGGACATCGGCTACGACACCTGCTCGACGGCGTCCAACCACACGCTCGACCACGGCCCGGAGGCCGTGAAGCGGACCCTGGACACGCTGGACAAGGCGGGGATCAAGCACACCGGCTCGGCGCGCGACGCCAAGGAGGCGGCCACCCCTCTCGTCATGGACGTCAAGGGGGTGAAGGTCGCGCAGCTGTCCTACTCCTACGGCTTCAACGACACGACCGTGCCGAAGGACAAGCCGTGGCTGGTCAACGCCGTGGACGTGAAGCGGATGGCCAAGGACGAGAAGGCCGCCCGCGCCGCGGGCGCGGAGGTCGTCTTCGCCAGCATCCACTGGGGCCGCGAGGGGCACAACGAGGCCAGCAAGAGCCAGCTGCGCCAGGCCGAGCTGATAGCCAAGAAGACCGGGATCGACCTGGTCATCGGTCACCACGCGCACGTCGTGCAGCCCTTCGAGAAGGTGCGCGGCAGGTGGGTCGCGTACGGCCTGGGCAATCAGGTGGCCCGGCACGCCAAGCCGCTCGGCATCACCGAGGAGGGCGCGATGGGCCGCTTCACCTTCACCCGGAACAACGGCAAGTGGTCGGTGACGGACGCCCGGTACGTGCCGACGCTGGTGGAGCTGGAGCCGAAGATCCGGGTGGTGGACGTCGCGGCGGCCCTGAAGGACGGCGGCAAGGGGCTGTCGGACGACCAGAAGGCGCGCTATCGGACGGCATACGAGCGGACGCGCGGGATCGTGCTGAACCGGGGCGGCGAGAAGGACGGGCTGCAGCCCCTCGCCGTTCAGGAAAAGCCCTGACCAGAGCCGGTGCGCCGGCAGCGTGATCAAGATCCCATTGACGCGCTTGGGCATTGCGTCGACACTTACGGTTTTGGTAAAGCGTTCGAATCTTGCTTAGAATCCGAACGCTTCACCGTACATATACGCAGTGCGACGGACAGTGACAGGTATCTCGTGGTCCCGGCATGTCCTGTGCCGTGACGAGAGGAATACCGTTGTCCGCTTCGCGCGGCTCACGTCGACGCAAGGCCCGCCGCCGGGCGGACATGCCGCTGCTGGGCGGCGCCCGCCCGCCGATAGCCGCCCTGCTGGGCCTGTTGCTGGCGGTGGCCGGGGCGACGGCACTGGTCCTCGGCGACCGTGACCGGGCGAGCCTCGACGCGGCGGTCCTGACCTCCCAGCAGCACGTGGCCGAGGACGGCGCCCTCTCGCTGCGCGCCTCGCTCGACGAGAGCGCGACGGACCTCCAGCGCGCCGCCGCCCTGTTCACCGGCCCCGAGCCGGTACCGGCCGACACGGTCCTGGACAAGCTCGGCAAGGTCTACAACAAGTGGCGCGGCACCGCGGTCATCGACCCCGTGGGCGGCACCCTGCTGGCGGCGCGCGGTGAGAACATCCCGCTCGCCACCGTCCTCAAGGGCAGCATCCCGGACGCCAAGGGCGACGACAAGGACGGCAAGACGGCGTTCGGTCTGGGGCCGCGGCTGGTGAAGCTGCGGTCCGGCGAGACCCGGATGCTCGTCGTGGCGGCCCTGCGCGGCGGCGACCGGCCGCGACTGCTCGTCGCCTCCGGCACCCTGAACGTCCCCGGCATCTCCTCCGGCGAGGACCGCACCCTTCTCGTCGTCGACTCCGCCGGTACCGTCCTGGCCAGCGACGGCCCGTCGGTCGCCCGTAAGTCCTGGGCCCAGAAGGCCCGCAAGACCGCGGCCGACGACTCGGCCAAGACCCCCGAGCCCGGTGGCCACCCCGGCGCCAGCGGCCACCTGATGGGCGGCGGCAAGCGCGGCGAGGAGCGCACAGCCGTGGGCTACGCGGCGGCCGGCCGCGCCCCCGGCGAGACCAGCGCCGCGGGCGCCCTCGGTCTGTCGGTGATCACCTCGGTCGAGGTGACCGAGGACATCTCGGCGGTGCGCACCCAGGCCTTCGGGCTGGCGGCGGCGGGCATCCTGCTCGCCCTGGCCCTCGTGGTGGGCTGGGTGCTGCTGCGGACCGTCCAACGCCCCCTGCTCCAGCTCTACCTGGAGAGCCGCCGGCTCAGCCGTGGCGAGCTGGACCGCCCGGTACGCCAGTTCCGGGGCCGGGAGCCGGCCCGCATCGGCGCCGCCCTGGAGAGCCTGCGCAAGCAGCGCCTCGGCGGCCGTCCCACCCGCACCGGCCGGGCCCGCGGCGGCTTCGGCACGCGCGGCACCGTCATCGTGTGCGCCGCGGTCCTGCTCGCCTGGTCGGCGCCGCTGCTGTTCCTGCTCAACCGGGCCGGCAGCACCGTGACCGTGCCCCAGCAGCTCGTCGAGGACCAGCGCCGCCGCACCGACACCGCCGCCGACCGGGTGCGCAAGGCGCTCAACGAGGGCTGGGCCGACGTGGCCTCGGTCGCGCAGATCGTCGGCGCGGGCGGCGGCAAGGACGGTGCGGACAAGAACGTCCTGGAGACGACCCTGCGCGAGCACAGCCGCTACCGCTCGGTCTACGTCCTCGACGGCGACGGCAAGGTCCTCTCCCGGGCCGGTGACTCCCCCCGGCACCCGGGCGGGAAGAAGCCGCACCCGGACTCCGTCGTCCAGCTGAACACCTCCGGCAAGGAGCCGGCCGTCGCGGCCTACGCGGCGGTGCCCGGCGGCAACGGCCGCACGGTGGTCGGCGAGTACGACACCCAGTTCCTGATCTCCCTGGTCACCCGGCCCGGCCTCGGCCAGGTCTGGCTGGTCGACAAGAAGCACCGGATCATCGCGGCCGACCGGGCGCACGGCTACCGCGCCTTCGCCAAGCTGCCCGGCCGTCACCTCAACGACCTGGCCGTCTCCGCCCGCCGCGACTCCGACGGCACCGCCATCCTGCACCGCTCGCGGAACTCCTCCATCGCCGCCGCCGCGCCCTTCGGCGACAACGGCGCGACGAAGGGACTGGACTGGCAGGTCATCAGTGCCCAGCCCGCCGCCTGGCTGGAGCTGCCCGAGTACACGGCCGAGCGGCACACCATGCTCGCCGGACTGCTCGGCGTGACCGCGGCCGTGGCCTGCCTGGGCTGGCTGCACATCATCGTCATCCGCCCCCTGCGCAACCTCGCCGACCAGGCCGAGGCGCTGGCCGGCGGTGACCGGAAGACCGTCCTGTTCCCCCAGCACCACGACGAGGTCGGCGCGGTCGTACGGAACCTGGAACTCATCCGCCAGCAGCTGCGCCCCGCCACCGGGGCGGCGGCCAAGCCGGCCGGAAGGAACTGACCGCCGTGCTCTTCCTCTACACGGTTCTCGTGATCTGCTGCGCCATCGTGCTGATCGCCGGGGTGATCGAACAGCGCCGCCACTACACCAACCTGGAGCTCATCCCCACCCGGGTGCTCATCAACGGCATCCGCGGCAAGAGCTCCATCACCCGGCTGTGCGCGGGCGCGCTGCGCGGCGGTGATCTGGTCACGGTCGCCAAGACCACCGGCACCGCCGCCCGCTTCATCCACCCGGACGCCACCGAGGAGCCGGTCTACCGCAAGTTCGGCATCGCCAACGTCGTCGAGCAGATCGGCATCGTGCGGCGCGCCGCCGCGTACCGCCCGCACGCCCTGGTGATCGAGTGCATGGCCGTCATGCCGGCGCTCCAGGAGGTCAACCAGACCAAGCTGATCCGCTCCACGATCGGTGTGCTGTGCAACGTCCGTGAGGACCACCTCGCCGAGATGGGCCCGACCCTGGACGACGTGGCCCGCTCGCTCAGCCGCTCCATGCCGCACAACGGCATCTGCGTGACGGCCGAGGTCGACCGGCTGCACATCCTCCAGGAGGAGGCCGACAAGCGGAACTGCCGGCTGATCGCGGTGGACCCGGAGACGGTCACCGACGCGGAGCTGCGCGGCTTCAGCTGGTTCACCTTCAAGGAGAACGTCGCCATCGCGCTGGCCGTCGCCGAGCTGCTCGGCGTCGAGCGCGCCACCGCCCTGCAGGGCATGTACGACGCGCCGCCGGACCCCGGTGTGCTGTCCGTGGAGCGCTACCTCACCCCCGAGGGCATGCCGTTCCGCTTCGCCAACATCTTCGCGGCCAACGACCCCGAGTCGACGCTGATGAACGTCGAGCAGCTGCTCAGCCTCGGCGCCATCGAGCGGCCGCTGCACGTCCTGATCAACTGCCGCCCCGACCGTGTGGAGCGCAACGGGCAGATGGGCGAGATCATCCCCCGGCTGGCCCCGGACTCGGTCTTCCTCATCGGCCACCCCACCAAGAGCGCCGCCGACGCGATTCCCGCCGAGTGGCGCGACCGTGTCGTCGACCTCGGCGGCGACCGCCGCGACCCCGGCGAGCTCACCTCCGAGATCCTCGGCCGGCTGGGCCCGGGCGCCTCGCTGATCGCCATCGGCAACATCCACGGCCAGGGCGAGCTGCTCCTGGAGCGGCTGGCAGAACTGCCCGCAGACGAACCCTCGCAGACGCAGAGCACAGGAGAATTCCGTTGATCCCCGCCGTCCTCACTCCGGAGATCGCCGCCATCGGGATCGCCCTCGGGCTGCTGTTCTCGCTGGTCTGCTACCTCACGACCAACCTCTCCCCCGGCGGCATGATCACCCCCGGCTGGCTGGCGCTCACCCTGGTCGAGGACCTCCAGCGCGCGGCCATGGTGGTCGGCATCACCGTCCTGACCTACCTGTCCACGCTGCTGCTCCAGCGCTATGTGATCCTCTACGGCAAGCGGCTGTTCGCAGCCGTCGTGCTGACCGGCGTGGTGCTCCAGGCGACCTTGTACGTCATCCTCCAGCAGCAGTTCCCGCTGATGTACGCCAACCAGACCCTCGGCTTCATCGTCCCCGGCCTGATCGCCTACCAGCTGGTCCGCCAGCCGCGCGGCGCGACGCTGCTGGCCACCGGAACCGTCTCGCTCGCCAACTACGTCGTCCTGACCGCCGGAATCCTGCTCGGCTTCATGCCCACGGCCTGACCGGCCCGGGGCGCCGCCGCCGGCGCCTCCCCCAGACTCTCCCGCCCCTTTCGACACGCAGCCCACGGAGCGCATCCATGTCCCGGAAGAAGGAACGTAAGACGAAGGGCCCGAGCGCCACGGGCGGGCCCGCGGGCCCGCGTTCGAGGAACGTGGTCCACACGCTGGTCGTGCTCGGTCTGCTCGGCACCAGCGCGTACCTGACCGTGGAGCTGCGCGAGAAGCAGCCCGAGACGGCCCCGCCCGTGGAGTCCATAGCCGGGGCCACCACGGCGGCCGGCGGCGCCAAGCCCGCCTCCGGCGAGCAGCGCTTCGAGCGGCTGGCCAACCCGGCGCGCACGGTCGTGCGCTCCGGCGACGGCGGTGTGCTGGCCACCTTCACGGACAACGCCCGCACCGCGGTCCTCACCGGCCCCAGCCGGACCTTCGCCGAGCCCAAGTTCACCTCGGCGAAGGTGACCACGGACAGCTGGATCCGCCTCCTGCCGCAGCCGTGGAAGGAGGGCTCGGAGAAGGCCGCCTGGTTCAAGGACTGGTTCGGCAAGATGGCGAGCAGCAAGGAACCGGACATCTTCGCCATCTCCATGGAGTACCTGGACGGCGCCCCGCAGAAGAAGGACGCGCAGGGCGTGCCGTACACGGGCGACGCGCACTTCGGCCCGCTGAACCCGAAGGGCGCGGAAGGCGCGGACCTGCGTCTGGAGCAGTCGGACTTCAACGACTACCTGGGCATCACCTACACCTTCCGGGACGGCACGGTGGAGCGCCCGGAGCCCCTGCGGTTCCGCTCGATCGACTGCTCGGGCTACATCCGCACGATCTTCGGGTACCGCGCGCGGTACCCGCTGATGAGCAAGGACGTCAAGGGCGACGGCCTGCCGCGCACCGCCAACGGCATGGCCCGGCTCTCCCCGGGGGTGCCGGTGATCGAGCTGGGGGACAAGCGCCCCGACAACATCGACCGGCTCCAGCCGGGCGACCTGGTGTTCTTCAAGGTCGACCGCCGCACGGGCGAGCGGCTCGACCACGTCGGCATGTACATGGGCCTGGACACCGACGGCAAGCCCCGCTTCATCTCCAGCCGGGAAGAGGCCAACGGCCCGACGTTCGGCGACAAGGGCGGCACCGCCCGTCTGGACGGCAACGGCTACTACGCGGCGGGACTGCGCAGCGCGAAGCGGCTCTGAGAGCCGGTTCGCCGGACGGGCTCATTTTGAGCCCGTCCGGCGATTGAGGACGCGCCCGCAGGGCGCCCGCCGCCGCAGGCGGCAAGACGGCCCGCAGCCAGGCAGGACACCGCAGGGCGCCTGCCGCCGCGAAAGACCGGCCGACCAGGCCTACGGCCTCACACCCGGTCCCAGGCCCCCAGGGCCAACCCGGCTTCGTCCATCCGCTGACGGGCGACGCGCAGCCGGCCGTCGGTGCCGAGGGCGGCGAGCACCACCCGGCCGTGGGCGTCGAGGGCGAGCGCGGGCGCGCCCACGCACTCCTCACCGGTCTCGGACCAGAAGACGTCCGCCTGCTCGTCGTCGGCGGGGTACGCGGCGAGGGCGGGCAGCCCGGACGCGGCCCGCTGGGCCAGGACCGTGCAGCCGTGGCCGTCGACGGTGGCGCGCAGCGCCGCGACCGGGCCGGAGCCGGTGCCGCCGGAGACGGTGGGGCAGGGGGTGTCGAGGCCCTCCTCGCCGCCGGTGCTCGCGGAGCCCTCGGAGCGGTGGGCGTGCAGCGCCGAGTCCGTCGCGTCCCGCCAGAAGTGGGTGATCCGGTCGTCGCCGGTGGGGGCCGAGCTGGAGGAGCCGGCCATGGGCTTCGCGGGGAGGTTGAGGATCCGCCGCAGCGGGCCGCCGGCCTCCTCCTGCCGCCAGCGCACCACGAACTCCGCGGCGGGGGCGAGGAGTTCGATCCGTCCGGCGTCGGTCCGGGCCGCCGTCAGCTCGTCGAGGACGTGGCTGCCCTTCATGTCCGTCCAGGCCTGCCAGATGCCCCGGCCGTCCTGGCGCCGTCCGCACACCCCGTCGCCGGCGTTGCGCACGAAGACGTGCAGGCCGACCGAGTCGACGACCGCGGTGGGGACACCGATCTGGTCCGCCCGCTGCGCGTCCTGGCCGTAGGGCGTGCCGATCGAGCGCCAGGGCGTCAGCGCCCGGCCGGACTGGAACTGGGTCGCGTAGACGACGTCGGTCTCGGTGCGGCCGTCGTCCAGCTCGCGCCGTCGCAGGCCGACGAGGTAGACGTAGCCGGCGGCGCTCTGGGTGAGGGAGAGGTACGGCTCCAGGCCCGGCACGGTCAGCAGCTCCGGACCGGTCCACTCCGGCCCGCCGGGCCGGGTCTCGGTCCAGCGCGCGAGGCCGCCCGCGGTCGGCGCGTAGGCCGTCAGCCGCCCGTCCGCACCCCGCAGCAGCCAGCCGGTGGTCGGGGTGGCCGTCCGCACTGCCATGACTCGCTGCCAGCCTCTCTGGTCGTCATCCGGGGAGTCGGCGTCGGGGCCCCTGGTTTCAGGGGGAACGGGCTCAATTCGGCACCGCATGGACCCCATTCGTCGACCCTCGACAATAACATTCCGGTTGTGCGCGAATATCGGGTGCGTTTTTCCGTTTATGCGGCTCTCCCGGGTGCCGTCGGCCGCGGCGGGCCGGGCCGGCGGGCGTAGAGAACGGCGCCGTCGACGACGGCCACCCGCTCGTAGTGGCGGTCCAGGACCGCCCGCAGCGAGGGCATGCGGGACGGCCCGTAGGGTTTGCCGCGCGAGTCGTCGACGATGAGGGCGGGCGGGCGCAGACGCAGCTCGCGCCGGAAGACCGGCCAGGTGCCCGGTACCCCGTACGCCTCGCCCACGCGCGAAGGGCCGCGACCGCCGCTGTAGTTGGTCAGCAGCCCGGCGGTCAGACAGTGCCCGGCGGGCCACCGGTCCGCGAACCAGTACTGCTCGGGGTGCATGCCCCAGAACAGCACCCGGTCGGTGGGCGCGGTCCGCTCCCGGGCGGCGGCGGCCACCTCCAGGGAGTGCGGAAGGCCGGGCGCGTGCGAGGTGAGCCCCCAGACCAGAAACAATCCGCAGGTCAGCACGGATAGCGCGGTGGCCGGCCCGGACGCCGGGCGGGGCAGCGCGCACAGCGCCGAGGTGCCCAGCAGGGTCAGCGGCGGCAGCAGCTGGAGGTAGTAGTGGCCGAAGAAGTGGAAGCCGGTGGTGACGGCCACGGCCGAGGCGGCCGTCCACAGCCACAGCTCGGGCGGGGCGACCCGGCGGCGGGTCAGCAGCAGCGCCGCGATGGGGACGAGCAGGCCGGCGCAACCCACGCAGAGGACGCCCGTGTTGAACGCGGCGCGGCTGAGCGCGAGCGTGAGGACCCCCTGCGCCGACGCGTACGAGCCGGAGCCGGTCACCGTCCAGAACAGCAGCCGGGCGGGCCCGGTGAGCCAGGCGACGGCGGCGACGGGCAGGACGAGCCCGAGGGCCAGGGCACAGCCGCCGGCCGCGCGCCGGTGGTGGGCGCACAGCAGCAGAAGGACGGGGGCCAGCACCGCTCCCCCGGTCTGCTTGGTGAGCACAGCACCCGCGACGGCGAGCCCGGCGGCCCCCCAACGACCACGGTCCGCGCACCACATGGCGGCCGCGGTCCACGGCACCATGAACACCTCGAAGGCGGCGGCCTGCGTGTCCTCGGGGTCGAGGCCGATGGACACCAGCAGATACAGCACGCCCGCCGTGCGGCCGGCCCCCTCCCCCCAGCGGCGGCGGGCGAGCGAGGCGAGCAGGAGCGCCGTCAGCAGCTGGGCCAGCACCGCCAGGATCTTGACGGGCAGCAGTGAGCCGTCGCCGAAGAGCCCGAAGCACAGCTGGTACAGCCAGGGCAGCAGGGGCGGTTTGCGGTCGACGACGGTGCTGTAGAGGACGGCGCCGCGGGCGAGCATCCGGGCCTCGGTGGCGAGGAAGCCCTCGTCGGGGTTCCACAGGGGCCGGGCGAAGGACGGCAGGCGGGTCGTCACGGCCAGGACGCACAGCACCGGCAGCAGCCGGGGCCAGAAACAGCCGGCCCCGGGCGCGGTGGGCGGCCCGTAGGACCGTGCGCCCGGGGCGGCGACGCGCTGTGCTACTGACATGCACGTCAACCTAGAGCCCCGTATGCCCCATTCAGAGCTGACATACGGGACTGTGTCCCGCTAAATGTCTCGCAAGCTGTCTCGCCGCGGGCCCGTTACACGGCCGGCGGGGTCGGCGGAACCGAGGCGTCCGCCTTGCCGAGACGGCTGTGCCGCCGCCCGTAGACGAAGTAGACGACGACGCCGAGCACCATCCACGCCGCGAACCGCAGCCAGGTCTCCCCCGTCAGATTGAGCATCAGCCACAGGGAGGCCACGACGGACAGCACCGGGATGAAGGGGACGAGCGGGACCCGGAAGGAGCGCGGCAGGTCGGGGCGGGTGCGGCGCAGGATGATGACACCGAGCGCGACGACGACGAAGGCGAAGAGGGTGCCGATGTTGACCAGTTCGGCCAGCACGTCGATCGAGGTGAAGCCGGCGAGCACCGCGACGACGACACCGAGCAGGATGGTGGAGCGGTAGGGCGTGCCGAACTTGGGGTGGACCCGCGAGAAGATCCTCGGCAGCAGCCCGTCGCGGCTCATCGCGAAGAACACCCGGCTCTGGCCGAGCAGCAGGATCATGCAGACGGTGGTGAGGCCGACCGCCGCCCCGAAGCTGATCAGTCCGGCCCAGAAGGGGTGACCGGTGGCCTTGAAGGCATCGGCGAGCGGGGCGTCCGTGGACAGATCGGTGTACTTCTGCATACCGGTGACGACGATGGACACGGCCACGTAGAGCACGGTGCAGATGATGAGCGAGCCGAGGATGCCGCGCGGGACGTCACGCTGCGGATTGCGGGTCTCCTCGGCGGCGGTGGCGACGATGTCGAAGCCGATGAAGGCGAAGAAGACCACCGCGGCGGCGGCGAAGATGCCCATGGCGCCGAAGTTCGACGGGGCGAACCCGAACAGCACCTGGATCAGTGGCGCCTTCACACCGCCGCCGGCCTCGGTGCCCTCGGACTCCGGGATGAAGGGGTCGTAGTTGGAGCCGGTGATGAAGAAGGCGCCCACGATGATGACGAGCAGGACGACGGTGACCTTGATGGCGACCACGACGGCGGTCACCCGCGAGGACAGCTTCATGCCGATGACCAGGATCGCGGTCAGGACCAGCACGAGCGCGCAGGCGAGGATGTCGAAGCCGAAGCGGCCCTCATGGGTGCCCTCCAGCCCGACGGGCAGATGCCAGCCCGCGTTGTCCATCAGTGAGCGGACATAGCCGGACCAGCCCACGGCGACCACGGCGCAGCCCAGCGCCAGCTCCAGGACGAGGTCCCAGCCGATGATCCACGCGGGCAGCTCGCCGAGCGAGGCGTAGGAGAAGGTGTACGCGGATCCGGCCACCGGCACGGTGGAGGCGAACTCGGCGTAACAGAGCGCCGCGAGCCCGCACACCACACCGGCGAGGACGAAGGCGAGGGCCACGGAGGGGCCCGCGTTCTCCTTGGCGACCTTGCCGGTGAGAACGAAGATGCCGGTGCCGATGACGACACCGACACCGAAGACGGTGAGGTCGATGGCCGACAACGACTTTTTGAGCGCGTGCTCCGGCTCCTCGGTGTCCCGGATGGACTGCTCCACCGTCTTGGTCCGGAAGATGCCGCTCCTGCCGCGGCTGTTCCGGGAGGGTCGCACTGTGCTCATCAGCCCACCTCCGCCTGCTCGACCGTCGCTCGTCCCTGCAACTGAGCGAGTGTCCGCGATGATCCGGGCCGGATCCGGGCCATCCCGGCCACCGCTCCCAGGATTCACCCGATAGGACGCAACGGCACCTATGCGAACGAGCCGAGTGGTCCACTCGGACAGGTGAAAACCCGTCGGCTCGTCGGACGGGCGTGGGCGCGCCGTCCCGGTACTCTGCCCGCCATGATCAACTCAACAGTGGGTCTTGACGACGTCGATGTCGCGATAGCCGCGGCGCGGGCCGGCGCGGAGGCCGTGCGGGCCAGGTACGGGCAGCGGCTCACCCGCGTCGACAAGGGTGCCGGGGACTTCGCCACGGAGGCGGATGTGGCGGCCGAGGAGGCGATCCTCGACGTCATCCGTGCGGCGCGGCCCGACGACGCGGTGCACGGCGAGGAGGGCGGGCAGCGGGGGGCGGCTGACGCGGTGCGCCAGTGGTGGGTGGACCCCTTGTGCGGCACGCTCAACTACGCCGTCGGCACCATGCTCGTCGCCGTCAACGTGGCCCTGCGCGACGGTCCGGCCGCGGTGGCCGATCCCTTCAGCGGCGAGGTCTTCTTCACCGACGGTGCGACCGCCTGGGTCCGCCGCGACGGGAGCGACACGCGGCTGGCGCCGACGGCCGCCAATGGGTTGGTGGACGTGAATCTGGACCCGCCGTTTCCGAGCGCGCCCGGATTCCGCGCTGTGGACCTGCTCGCTCACCCCGGTTTCGTCGCGACGTTCCGGCCGCGGGTGGTGTCCACGACGCTGGCGCTGGCGTGGGTCGCGGCCGGCAAGCGCGCCGCCTACGTCACCGACGGCGGTGACCTGACCGGGAGTGTGCACTTCGCCGCCGGCATCGCTCTGTGCCGGGCCGCCGGCTGTGTCGTCACCGGAGTCGACGGCGCTCCGACCGGGCCGGCGGGCCGTGGGCTCGTCGTGGCCGCGGACGCCGGGACGCACGCGCTGCTGTTGTCGATGATCCGCGCCGAGGCCCGTGCGGTGACCTCGTAGACCGTGGCGGTTCGGTCAGGCCGCGGATACGGCGAAGGGCCGGTCGGATCCACCCGAATGGGTGACCCGACCGGCCCTTCCCGGTACCAGTACCAGCGGAAATCCGCTGGTCAGCCGTTCACGACCCCGATGGAGTCGGTCGGCTCCTCGAAACGGCCGTCGATCTTGGAGACGAGGCCGGTGACCTGGCGGGCGATGTCCGGGGCGGTCAGCCCGATCTCGGCCATGACCTCCTTGCGGGAGGCGTGGTCGAGGAAGCGCGGCGGGATGCCGAAGTCGCGCAGCGGGAGGTCGACGCCCGCGTCGCGCAGCGCCTGGGCGACGGCCGAGCCGACGCCGCCCACCCGGCTGTTGTCCTCGACGGTGACGACGACACGGTGCCGCGCGGCCAGCGCCGGCAGTGCCTCGTCGACCGGCTTGACCCAGCGGGGGTCGACGACCGTCGTCGAGATGCCCTGCTTGTCGAGCAGGTCGGCGATCTCCAGGCACATCGGCGCGAGCGCGCCGACGGAGACGAGGAGGACGTCGGGACGCTCCGTGCCCTCGGCCGGCTCACGGAGGACGTCCATGCCGCCGACCCGGCCGACGGCCTTGACCGCCGGGCCGACCGCGCCCTTGGAGTAGCGCACGACGGTCGGGGCGTCCTTGACCTCGACGGCCTCCCGCAGCTGGGCGCGGACCTGGTCGGCGTCGCGCGGGGCGGCGATCCGCAGGCTCGGCACGACCTGAAGGATCGACATGTCCCACATGCCGTTGTGCGAGGCGCCGTCGGTGCCGGTGATCCCGGCCCGGTCCAGCACGAACGTCACTCCGCACTTGTGCAGGGCCACGTCCATCAGCACCTGGTCGAAGGCGCGGTTGAGGAAGGTGGCGTACACCGCGAAGACCGGGTGCAGCCCGCCCGTCGCCAGCCCGGCCGCCGAGGTCGCCGCGTGCTGCTCGGCGATCCCGACGTCGTAGACGCGGTCGGGGAAGGCCTTGGCGAACTTGTCCAGGCCCACGGGCTGGAGCATGGCCGCGGTGATCGCGACGATGTCCTCCCGCTCGTGGCCGAGCTTGACCATCTCCTCGCCGAAGACGGAGGTCCAGTCGGCGCCGGAGGAGGCGATCGGCAGGCCGGTGTCCGGGTGGATCTTGCCGACGGCGTGGAAGCGGTCGGCCTCGTCGGCGAGGGCCGGCTGGTAGCCGCGGCCCTTCTCGGTGAGGCAGTGGACGATGACCGGACCGCCGAAGCGCTTGGCGCGCTGCAGCGCGGACTCCAGGGCCTCGATGTCATGGCCGTCGATCGGACCGACGTACTTCAGGCCGAGGTCCTCGAACATGCCCTGCGGGGCGATGAAGTCCTTGAGGCCCTTCTTGGCGCCGTGCAGCGTCTCGTACAGCGGCTTGCCGAGGACCGGGGTGCGCTCCAGCAGGTCCTTGCCGCGGGCCAGGAAGCGCTCGTAGCCGTCGGTGGTGCGCAGGGTGGCCAGGTGGTTGGCGAGGCCGCCGATGGTGGGCGCGTAGGAGCGCTCGTTGTCGTTGACGACGATGACGAGGGGGCGGTCCTTGGCGGCGGCGATGTTGTTCAGCGCCTCCCAGGCCATGCCGCCGGTGAGCGCGCCGTCACCGATGACGGCCACCACGTGGTCGTCCTTCTTCAGGACCTCATTGGCCTTGGCGAGGCCGTCCGCCCAGCCCAGGACGGTGGAGGCGTGACTGTTCTCGATCACGTCGTGGTCGGACTCGGCCTGCGCGGGGTAGCCGGACAGGCCGCCCTTCATCTTGAGCTTCGAGAAGTCCTGGCGGCCCGTGAGCAGCTTGTGGACGTAGCTCTGGTGCCCGGTGTCCCACAGGACCTTGTCCGTGGGCGACTCGAACACCCGGTGCAGGGCGATCGTCAGCTCGACCACGCCGAGGTTGGGTCCGAGGTGTCCACCGGTCTTGGAGACCGCGTCCACGAGGAAGGACCGGATCTCCGCGGCCAGCTGATCGAGCTGCTCCGGGCTCAGCCGGTCCAGATCGCGCGGTCCCCTGATGCGGGATAGCAGCGCCACCCGTGCCTCCTTAAGCGTTCGAGCTGTCGAGCTTTGCCGGTCTGTCGAGTCTAATGTTCCGCTCGCGGTGCCGGTGAACGGGTGATGCGACGTATGTCACGCAATCGGCGTAGCACGGTCCCATACCGTCTGGAAGGCCAGTCTGAGGCAGGACGCGAGCGCGGGGTGTTCGATGGAGAGGGCGGTGGTGGAGCCGCTGCCGGCCACGGGATCGGGCAGGTCGCACAGGACGTGCGCCGCGTCGGCGACGACGAGCTTGAGCGGCAGCGCGTCGGTGACCCGGCCCTCCTGCCCGGCCCTGCCGAACAGCCGGACCTTCTCCCGGACCTCCGGGTCCGCCAGCGCGTCGTGCGTGTAGACGGCGCGCACGGTGCCGCCGTCGCGGGTGATCCGGCGGGCGGCCCGGGTGACGACGGCGGTCGCGGGAGGTGCGACGAAGGGCGGCCGGCAGAAGGTGAGGAGTTCACCGGTGGCCCGCGCCTGGATGTCGGCGAACCGGTCGACGATCGCGCCGGGCTCGCGGAGCACCTCGATGTAGTCCAGCGGGTCGGTGTGCGAGCGGCCGTCGGTCCACAGCGGAAGCAGGGCCGCCGCCAGCCCGGCCGAGACCCGCTCCAGGTCCTCCAGAGCCTCCCTGCGGCGGCTCAGCAGCCGGGAGAGGGCCTGCGCCGGGGCCATCGCGGAGAACGTCGTGACCCGGCCGCCATGGGCAGCCGCGAGACCGCCGCGGACGAGCCCGTCCAGCACGTCGTAGATCCGCTGACGGGGCACCCGTGCCTCGCGGGCCACCTGGGCCGCCGTGTAGGACTCGCGTCTGACCAGGGCGTGGTAGACGCGTGCCTCATAGCGGGACAGCCCGAGTGCGACGAGGTCGGCCACCGATCCTTCCTCCGGCTCCATGGCAGACACGCTATACGCCCGTGATCACCCGCCGGACCGGCCACACGGGTGGGGAGAGCGGGGCGCACGGGCCAAACGCCGGACGGGCTGGTCGGCTGCGCTCAGCCAAATCCAGCCCGTCCGGCGTTTGAGGACGCGCCCGCAGGGCGCCCGCCGCCGCAGGCGGCAAAGCGGCCCGCAGGCGGCGAGACGCCCCGCCGTCGGCAGGACACCCCGCAGTCGAGAACCGACCGGCCGGACAGGCCTACGCCCGGCCGGCCGTCTTCTGGGTCTTGCGGGAGACCGAGTCGATCACGACGGCGGCCAGCAGCACCGCGCCCGTGATCATGTACTGGATGGCGGAGGCGATGCCCAGCAGCGCCATCCCCGAGGCGATCGACTGGATCACCAGCACACCAAGCAGCGCCGACCAGGTCTTGCCCCGGCCGCCGAAGAGGCTGGTGCCGCCGATGACGGCCGCCGCGATGGCGTTCATCAGCAGACTGCCCGCGCCGGAGGACTGGTTCGCCGCGTTGATCTGCGAGGCGAGGAACATGCCGCCCAGCGCCGCCATCGTGCCCGAGAGCGCGAAGACCGAGATCCGGATCGCGGAGACGTTGATGCCCGCGCGGCGGGCCGCCTCCACGCTGCCGCCCAGGGCGAAGACCTTCCGCCCGTACGGGGTGCGGCGCAGCACGAAGTCGAGCGCGACGACGACTCCGAGGAAGATCACCACGGCCAGCGGCAGGCCCTTGTACTCGTTGAACAGCCAGGCCACCACGTACGCGGGCACCGCGATGGCGGCCGTCCGCAGCACGATCTCACTGAGCGGACGGCTGGGGACGCCCGCCGCCGCGCGTCGCCGCGCGTCCCGGAAGGACAGCGTGAAGAAGGCGGCCACGCTCAGCGTCGCCAGCCCGTAGCCGGCGGCGATGTCGCTGAAGTAGTGGTTGGTCAGCCCCGCGACCAGCCCGGAGTCGTCCAGGTTGATGGTGCCGTTGGAGCCGAGGACCTCCAGCATCAGGCCGTTCCAGCCCAGCAGACCGGCCAGTGTCACCACGAACGCGGGCACGCCGATCCGGGCGAAGAAGAACCCGTGCAGCGCCCCGACCAGGGTGCCCGAGAGGAGCGCGAGGAGCAGTGCGAGCCACTCGGGCATGCCGTTGCTGACGTTGAGGACGGCGAAGACCGCGGCGGCCAGTCCGCTCACCGAGCCCACCGACAGGTCGATCTCGCCGAGGATCAGCACGTAGACGATGCCGACCGCGATCAGGCCGGTGCCCGCGGCGGTGACGAAGAGGTTGGAGAGGTTCTCCGCGCCGAGGAACGCCGAGTCCTGGAGCTGGAAGACGAGGCCGATGATGACCAGGCCGACCACCACGGGCAGCGAGCCCAGCTCGCCGCTGCGCATCTTGCGGCGGAACTCGCTCCAGTAGCCGGCGAAGCCCTCCTCGCGGACCAGCAGTCGCGGGTCCACGGCGGTCACGGCGCCCTCGGCGGCCGGCTGCGCGTCCTGGGGACGGGCGTCCTCGGGGGTCTTCCCCGTGCTGTCGGACTTGGACAGGTTCGTACTCACTTCTCGCCCTCCGCGGTGCGCGCCTTGCGGCGGGTCACGGCGTTGTCCGTGGCGCCGGTGATGGCGGAGATGATCTCTTCCTGCGAGGTGGCCCGCACATCGAAGGTGCCGTTGTTGCGGCCGAGGCGGAGGACCGCGACCCGGTCGGCCACGGCCTTGACGTCGGCCATGTTGTGGCTGATGAGGATGACCCCGAGGCCGCGCTCGCGCAGCCGCTCGACCAGGTCGAGGACCTGCGCGGTCTGCTCGACGCCCAGCGCGGCGGTGGGCTCGTCGAGGATGACGACCTTGGGCTCGCCGAGCAGCGAGCGGGCGATGGCGACGGTCTGCCGCTGCCCGCCGGAGAGCGAGGCGATGGGGATCCGGACACTGGGGATCCGGATGGAGAGGGTGGAGAGCAGCTCCCGGGCGCGGCGCTCCATCTCGACCTCGTCCAGCACCCCGGCGCGCACGATCTCGCGGCCGAGGAAGAGATTGCCGACGACATCGAGGTTGTCGCAGAGCGCGAGGTCCTGGTAGACGGTCGCGATGCCCAGCTCCTGGGCGGCGTGCGGCCGGTCGACGGTGACGGGCCTGCCCTCCCATTCGATGACGCCTTCGTCGGCGGGGCCGGCTCCGGCGATCGTCTTGACGAGGGTGGACTTGCCGGCGCCGTTGTCGCCGACCAGGGCGACCACCTCACCGGGATGGATCTCGAGCTCTACGTCGGTGAGCGCCTGGACGGCACCGAACCGCTTGGAGATCCCGCGCAACGCCAGCACGGGCGTAGCGGACACGTGCATCATCTCCTTCGCCGCCTGACCGGGCGGGGAGTGGGGACAAGGGGAGAAAGGGAAGGGGGAACGGGGAAAGGAGAAAACGGGGCTGTGGTTACTTCAGTCCGGCCTTGTCGCACTGCGCCTTGTACTTGGCGGTGCAGATCTCGTCCAGATTGAAGAAGCCCTCCTTGCCGACGTACTTCCCGATGTCGCCCTTGGTCAGTGCGAAGGGGGTGACGATGATCGAGGGGATCTTCTTCTCGGTGCCGCTGTCGACGGTGGACTTGGCGATCGAGTCGAGCTTCTTGCCCTGCGCGAGGGCGACGGCCATTTCGGCGGCGGCGTCGGCCTCGGGCTTGTACGGCTTGTAGACGCTCATGAACTGCTCGTCGGCGAGAATCCGCTGAATGGCGGAAAGCTCGGCGTCCTGGCCGGTGACGGGCGGGAGCTTGTCGAATCCGGCGCTCTTGAGTGCGGTGATGATGCCGCCGGCCATGCCGTCGTTGGCGGAGTACACGCCGACGATCTTGTCCTTGCCGAGCGAGGAGATGGCGCCCTTCATGTTCTCGTTGGCGTTCTCCGGCTTCCACTCCTTGGTGTCGTACTCCTTGCCGACCTTGACCTTGCCGTCGAGGACGGAGTGGGCGCCGTCCTTGTACATCTTGGCGTTCGGGTCGGTGACGGAGCCGTTCATCATGACGATCTCGCCCTTGCCGGCGTCGTCGCCCAGCTCCTTCAGCAGGGACTCGCCCTGGATCTTGCCGACGCGCTCGTTGTCGACGGAGGTGTACGCCTTGATCGGGCCCTCGGCCAAGCGGTCGTACGCGACGACGGGGATGCCCTTGTCGTTCGCCTTCTTCACCGAAACCGCTATCGACTTCGCGTCCACCGCGTCGACGATCAGCGCGTCGACCTTCTTGGTGATCATCGTGTCGACCTGCTGCTGCTGGACGGAGGCGTCCTGCTTGGCGTTCTCGTAGAGAACCTTGGTGTCCGGGCCCGCCAATTCCTTGATCTTCTTCTCGATCAGCGGGTGGTCGAACCGCTCGTAGCGCGCGGTCTGGTTCTCCGGCAGCAGGAGGCCGATGGTGAGCGGCCCGGTCTTGTCCTTCTTCTCACCGCTGCCCTTGCCCGATTCCTTGGCGCTGCCACAGGCGGCGAGTCCGGCGGCCATCGAAACAGCGGCCACGGTGACGGCGGCACGACGCAGATGCGTGTTCACTGAAGAAACCTCCCTGACGAGGCCGCGTCGTTGCGGCCGAGGTGGCTGGAAGTCAACTCGGCCACCAAGGCACCGTCAAGAAGTAAATCCTTAACGAGATGGCAACGATGCCATTCGTTATCTGTGTGAACTCAAGAACCGTGCCGGGGAAACGGTGACGACCGTCAGGCAGGCGCGGGCGCGTCCGTCGGGACGCTCTCGTCCAACAGCGTCGAATCACCCATTTCATTCAGGACGAGCGCGATGGCGCCCAGCACCTCGGCCCGGCCGCCCAGCGCGCCCGGTACGACCTCCAACTGCCGTGCTGCGCTGGGGATCGCGTACCGGGAGACGGATTCGCGGATCGGCCCGAGGATCAGCTCGCCCGACTCCGCGAGGTCCCCGCCGAGCACCACTCGGCGGGGATTGAGCAGATTGCACAGGTTCGCCACACCGCTGCCGATATGCCGGCCGACATCCGCGATCACCCGTCGGCAGCCCGGGTCGCCCTCCTGGGCGAGCTGCACCATCCGCGCCACGGTCAGATCGGTACCGTGGGCCGAATGGAGCAACGGCAGGACATACCGGGCAGCGGTGAACGTTTCCAGACAGCCGCGGTTGCCGCACCGGCAGACCGGCCCCGACTCGTCCAGGGTGATGTGCCCGATTTCGCCCGCCGTGCCGCCCGGGCCCCGGTAGATCTGCCCATTGATCACCAGGCCGGCGCCGACACCGCTGGCGACCTTGATGTACGCGAGGTCCGCCGCTCCGCGGCCGGAGCCCCAGACCAGCTCGCCGAGCGCGCCGAGGTTGGCGTCGTTGTCGACGTACACGGGCACGCCGAGCCGGGCGGCGAGGTCGTCGCGCGGGTTGGTGCCCGCCCAGCCCGGCAGGATCGCCGTCGAGCCCAGCACCCCGGACTCCACGTCGATCGGGCCCGGCACACCGAGACCCACCCCGACGATCTTTTCCGGGCTGATGCCCGCCGCCACGATCAGCCTCTTGACCAGCGCTTCCGCCCGGTCGAGGCCCTGGGCGGCGGAGGCGTCGACATCCAGCGGCTCGGCCTCCTCGGCCAGCACCCGATGGGCGAGGTTGCCGATGGCGACGTGCAGATGGGTGTGCCCGAAGTCGACACCGACGACGATGCCGGCGTCCCCGGACAGCGACACGCTGCGGGCCCGGCGCCCGCCGGAGGACGTGGGGGTGACGTCGACGGTCCCGCCGTCCTTCAGCTCCCGGACGATATTGGAGACCGTGGCGGCCGACAGCCCTGTGGACCGGGCGATCTCCGCCTGGGTGAGCGAGCCCGCCATGCGCACCGCGCGCACGACCCGCTCCAGGTTGGCCCGGTGCAGCGACGACTGCGACCCCGGAGTCTCCACGCCCATTCACTCCCGCCTCGCGGGCCCGGCACGACCGCCGCGCCCTCGGCCGGACCACAGCAGTGGAGTCCGGCTCTTCGTACAACATGTGAACTCTAAGCTGAGCCGCCTGGGTGAGATCCCGTCAAGGCCTTGACTCCACTTGAGCCCACATCGAGCCCACATCGTACGGATCCACAGGCGGCCGCAGGGCCGCGAGGGCCCGGCCCGCCGGGCCCATGGCAGGCCGTCCGGGCCGCCCCCGCCGCGCGGTGCCCGCGCTCCGGACCCCGTCTTCGATCACCCGAAGCGATGGTGTGAAGCCCGTCACGGAGGACGCCGCAGTGGCGCCCGGGTCACCGCCACGGCTCGGCGCCGGAAGCAGACCCCGCCCGGCCGGAGCGACCGGCACCCCGCCGACCTCCCGATAGTCACCCCATACGCTTTGCGTAGCCCGGGTAGCCCGAATGGGCGAATCCGGTTCCCTCGGGGTCCAATCCGACTGATCTTGGCTTGTCCGCACTCAAGCGCTTCTGCGGCATGTTCGCCCGACATAACCTCCGCTCCCCCGGCTTCGCGCAGCTCCGCGACGGGGTTCAACTGTCGGATAGTTGGGGCCTTCTGCGGCATTGGCGACGCACGCCAACCGATTCGATGCACGCGCAGCCACCGTCCAAGCCATAGAACGAACGGAGCCCAGCACATGTGCGAGGACCCCCAACTGGCCACCGCCGACTGGTGGTACACACTCCGGATCCCGGCGCAGCCCTGGATGATCAGTCTCATCCGCAGCTCGCTCCAGCTCGCACTGCAACGGCACGGGCGGCTCGACCTCGCCGACACCGCCTGCCTGCTGGCGACGGAGCTGGTCACCAACGGCGTGGTGCACGCCAACTCACCGGTGACCGTCGACCTCAGCTGCCGCTCCCGGACCCTGCGGGTCGATGTGCACGACAGCAGCCCCGAGGCGCCCGCCCGGCGCAGCGCCGGCTGCGACGACGAGTCGGGGCGGGGCCTGACCCTCATCGACGCCTGCGCCACGGCGTGGGGCGTCTATCCGGCGGCCCACGGCCGGGGCAAGGCGGTCTGGTTCACGCTGTGCTGACCGGACGCCGGAGGCGGCCCGGTGGGGGCCGCCTTCCTGCGCGTGCGGCCGCGCCGTCGCCCGGCGGGCCCGACCACTACTTGAGCGCGCCCGCCGTCAGTCCGGCCTGGACCTGGCGCTGGAAGACGATGTAGGCGGCGAGGACCGGGAGCATGGCGATCACCAGGCCCGCGAAGAGCCCCGACCAGTCGCCCTTGTAGCCCTGGCTGACGGCGAGGGCGACCAGCCCCTGGGGGAGGAGCTTCTTGTCCTCGTCTCCGACATTGAGCACGGTGGGCAGCAGGTACTGGTTCCACTGGCCGAGGAAGTTGAAGATGCCGACGCTGATCAGGCCCGGCTTGGCCATGGGCAGCATCACCTGGAAGAAGGTCCGGGTGTGCGAGGCCCCGTCGATCATCGCCGCCTCGGCCACCGAACTGGGCAGCGTTTTGAAGAACCCGCTCAGGAAGAAGATCGTGAACGGCAGCGAATAGGCGATGTAGACGAGGATCAGTCCGGGGTAGGTGTTGAGCAGCTGCATGTTCTTCATGACGAAGAACAGCGGCACCAGCGCCAGGATGATGGGGAAGCTCATCCCGCCCACGAACAGGAAGTAGACGAAGCGGTTGCCGGGGAAGTCGAAGCGGGCCAGCACATAGGCCGCCATCGAGCCCAGCAGCATCGTGCCGAAGAGCGAACCGGCCACGACGATCACCGAGTTGAGGAAGTACTGGCTCATGTGCGCCTGGGACCAGGCGCGGCCCCAGGCGTCGAAGTGCAGGCTCGTCGGCAGTGCCCACGGCGAGGTGAAGATCTCCTTGTCGGTCTTGAAGGCGCTCATCACCGCCCACAGCAGCGGCAGGGTGACCATCAGGCCCCACAGGAGCAGCACGCCGTGCGAGAAGACGTTGAGGACCCTGCCCTCGCTGCCGAGCCGCCCGCCCGGCGAGTCGACGGCCGGCCCGCCGCGCTGCGACGGCACACCGGGCACGGTGTCCGCCGTGGTGGCCTCCGGGAGGTCGGGGAGGTCCGAGGGCTCGGCTTGCGCGGTCACGGTGCTACTCCCGGTTCGGCGGTGGGGCGGGGGGTCGGCTGCGGCCGCGTGGCCGCCCGGAGGGCCATCAGTACTCCAGCCGCTCGCGCCGGCCGAGCTTCATGACGATGCCCGCGAAGATCATGGTGACGATGAGCAGCGCCACGCCGAGCGTGGTGGCGTATCCCGCCTGTCCGTCGCGGAAGGCCTTCGTATAGAGGTAGTAGGCCAGGACCTCGGTGGAATAGTCCGGGCCGCCCGGCCCCACGGTCATGATCTGGATGACCGCGAAGGCGTCCAGCGCCATGATGCCCATGTAGACCCAGCCGGTCTGGACCGTGTCCCACAGCAGCGGCAGGGTGATCCGGAAGAACGTCTGGACGCGGTTGGCGCCGTCCAGCAGCGCCGCCTCGTAGAAGTCCTTCGGGATGGAGCTCATGCCCGCCGAGAACAGGACGACGTAGAAGCCGACGTTGCACCAGATCATGACCGCCATGACGCACCACAGCGCGAGCTGCGGGTCGCCGAGCCAGTCCGGCTGCACGGAGTCCAGGCCGATGGCCTGGAGGAAGGAATTGAGCGCGCCGCTGTTGGGGTTGTACGCGAACTGGAACAACAGTGCGACGATCGCGATCGAGAGCACCTGCGGGAAGAAGTAGACGACCTTGTAGACGCTCGAGCCGCGGACTCCGGCGATCGCCGCGTTCTTCCGGCGCCGGCCGCCGACATTGAGCATGAACGCGAAGAACAGCCCGAGCCCGAGCGTCACCAGCGGGAGCACCAGCAGCAGCAGGACGTTGTGCCCCACCGATTTCCAGAAGACCTCGTCGTCCCAGAGCCGCTGGTAGTTCTGGAAGCCGACCATCTCGAAGTCGGGACTGAGACCCGTCCAGTCCGTGAAGGAGTAGTAGATGGCCTGGACGAACGGCGAGATGACGAAGACACCGTAGATCGCCAGCGGCAGGGCCAGGAATCCGGCGATGAAGCGGTACTTACCGTGCTGCATGACTTTCGACCCCGATCTCTTCCCGCGGGTGCCGCCGCTGGTGACGCGAGCTCACTTGTGCCGGTACTTCTTGACGGAGGCGTCCTTGGCGGTGTCGTCGGCGAACCGCTGGATCTTGGCGATCGCCTCGTCGGGGGTGGCCCGGCCGGCCATCAGCTCGCCGATCGCCGCCACGCCGATCTTCTCCTTCTGGAGGGCGACGTACCAGTCCTGGATCCGCGGGTTGACGACGTTCTGGCCGGCCTTCGTGAGCGCCTCCTGCGAGGACGCCAGACCGGGCGGCAGGCTCAGGCCCTCGGTGCCGCCGTTGAGGGAGGTGAGCGAGGAGACCTGCTTGATGAAGTTCTGCGAGGACTTCTTGCTCAGCATGATGCGGAGCAGTTCCATGCCGCCGCGCGGGTTCTTCGCGTTCTTCGGCACGATGAAGGGCTCGCCGCCGGAGGCCCAGATCGTCCCGAAGGGCATCTTGTCGCTCTTGTCGAGGCTGGAGGGGGCCCCGACGGCCATCTGGAAGTCCTTCGGGGTGGTCTTCTTCGACTCGTTCTCCACCCAGGAGCCGTTCGGGAGGAACAGCGCCTTGCCCTCGTTCCAGGCGGTCTGCGACTCGATGTGGGTCAGCCCCGGGGTGCCCTTGAGGATGTAGCCCTTCTTGTACAGCTCGTAGTACGCCTCGAAGGCGGACTTGACGGCCGGGTCCTTCCAGGCGTTCGGCTCCAGGTTGTCGATCTTGTCGAGGACCTCCCTGCCGCCGATCTTGGCGATGAAGGGGTAGAGGCTGAACGGCAGGTAGTACGGGTGCTTGCCCGCGTACGTCCAGCCGGCGATGCCCTTCTTCTTCGCCTTCTCGCAGACCGCGAGCATCTCGTCCCAGGTCTCGGGGTACTGCGCGTCGAGCTTGCGCAGATTGGTCTTCGAGTACCAGACGCCGTAGACCGTGTAGGCGTAATAGAGGATCCAGGTCTCCCGGCCGTCGAACTGGCCCATCTCCACGACGCCCGGGCGCAGCGTGTCGCGCACCTTCTTCTTGGGGTCGTCGACGGAGGGCGCGTCGAGGAGGGCGTTCAGGTCGGTGAGCTGCTTCTTTCCGACGAGGGTGCCCATGTCCATCTGCTCGGCGCCGGAATTGTCGATGAGGTCCGGCGGGGTGCCGCCGTTGAAACGCGGCTGGAGCGTGGACTGGATCTTCTGGGTGGCGGAGTGGCTCACCTTGCTGCCGGGGAAGGCCTTGCCGTATTCCGCCTCGGCGTCCTTCGCGTACTGCTGGCCGAAGCCGCCGTCGAAGATGACGACGTCGAGCGGCGCGCCCTCATTGATGGCGAGCGGGTTGGTGGCGCTCTTCTCGCCCTTGTCGACCTGGTTGGAGTCGCCACTGTCGCCGCCGCTCGCGCAGGCGCTCAGCACGCTCATCGACGGCACCGCGATCAGACCGATGGCCGCCGCTCGTTTGATCAGATCGCGTCGGCCGAATTCCGAGGTGGATCCCATGCTCAAGTCCTCGCCTTCTCCAGGACTCAGGCGGTGTACCGGTCTTTCCCTTGCGAACTCGCCATCGACGAAGGGCCCGACACCGCGGGTCAGTTGAAGCTTGGTGTGTGCTGGGTGTGCGTCCGGGTCGGTGATGTTCCCACGGCTGGGTCGCCCGCCGCTGCCTCCCGGGTCCGCCGCGGCGCCGTACCGTCGCCTCGGACGCCGACAGGTATAGTCCACTCCCCATCAACTGGGCAAGATCGAAAGCAGCTTTGACGACCAGTCTTTCCCGAGTTGAGACCTCGCCGACATACGCCGACACCAACCCCAAAACCCTTGACACCACTGGTGTCTCACGCCCTACTTAACTCTGCGCGACTCGAGCGACAACGTTGTCAGTTTCGTCGAGAGGCATGAGATGCGACAGAGATTCAGACACCGATGGCGTAGCTGTGCCCGTCCCACCGCCCTCCTCGTGGCCACCGTACTGCTGACGACCGCTCAGGGCACCCAAGGGTGGGCCGAAAGCGCTTCCGCCGTTCGGGGCAAGGCTCCTGACGACGCGTTCGTTTCCTCCTTCGAGAAGGGCGAACCGCAGCCCGATTGGCGCAATACCGTCGAGACGGGCCCGGGTGGCCGGAAGAGGTCCGCCGGGGTCGACGGCAACGACACCACCGGGATCCCCGGCAATGCCACCGACAAGGTGACCGGCGTCCGGGCCAGCGGTGAGAACGCCGAGGCGGGAGAGGTCAAGGAGAATCTCGTCGACGGCGAGAGCGCCACCAAATGGCTCACCTTCGACAGGGCCGCCTGGCTGGAATTCACGCTGTCCGAACCGGTCAAGGCCGTGCGCTACGCACTGACCTCCGCCAATGACGCGCCCGGCCGGGACCCCCGGGACTGGACGCTCAAGGGCTCCGACGACGCGTCGCACTGGACCGTCCTGGACGTCCGCGAGGGCCAGGTCTTCGAAAGGCGGCACCAGACCCGGGAGTTCTCCTTCGGCGGCACCGTCTCCTACCGGCACTACCGGCTGGACATAGCCCGCAACGGCGGAGACGCGGTCACCCAACTGGCCGAGGTGCAGATCGCGACGGCGGACCCGGGCACTCCCCCCGCCTCCGACATGCGCAGCCACACCGACCGCGGCCCCACGGGCTCCCCCACCGCGAAGGCCAACGTCGGCTTCACGGGCACCCAGGCCCTGCGCTACGGCGGCACCCACCAGGCGACCGGCCGCGGATATTCGTACAACAAGGTCTTCGACGTCCACACCAGGGTGACGCCGAGGACCCGTTTGGCGTACAAGGTCTTTCCCTCGATGCCCGAGGCGGATGCCCGCTATCCCGCCACACACGTCTCGATCGACCTCGCCTTCACCGACGGCACCTATCTCAGCGATCTCGGCGCCGTCGACCAGCACGGCGCGCGGCTGACCCCGCGGGGCCAGGCCGATTCCAAGACGCTGTACGTCAACCAGTGGAACAACAAGACCGCGCTGATCGGCACGGTCGCCGCGGGCAAGACCGTCGACCGGGTACTCGTCGCGTACGACTCGCCGGTGGGGCCCGCCAAATTCCGCGGCTGGGTGGACGACATCTCGCTCGCGCCCGCACCGGCCGAGAAACCACAGGCCCATCTGGCGGACTACGCCGTCACCACGCGCGGCACTCATTCCAGCTCGAATTTCTCGCGGGGCAACACTTTTCCGGCCACCGCCGTACCCCATGGCTTCAATTTCTGGACCCCGGTGACCAACGCGGGCTCCATGACCTGGCTCTACCAGTACGCCGCCACCAACAACGCCGACAACCGCCCCACCATCCAGGCCTTCAGCGCCAGCCACGAGCCGAGCCCGTGGATGGGTGACCGGCAGACCTTCCAGGTGATGCCCTCGACCGCCGCCGGGATCCCCGACGCCTCCCGCACGGCCCGCGCCCTGCCCTTCCGGCACGCCAACGAGACGGCCAGACCGCACTATTACGGCGTCACCTTCGACAACGGTCTCAAGACCGAGATCACCCCCAGCGACCACGCCGCGATGATGCGGTTCACCTTTCCGGGGGAGAACGCCGGCGTCATCCTTGACAACGTCACCAACCAGGGCGGTCTGACGCTCGATCCCGACCGTGGCGTCATCACCGGCTACTCCGACGTCAGGAGCGGGCTGTCCACCGGCGCCGGGCGGCTCTTCGTCTACGGCGTCTTCGACGCGCCCGTGACCGCGAGCGGCCGCCCCCGCGGCGGCGCGGGCGGCGATGTCACCGGCTATCTGCGCTTCCGGCCGGGCAAGAACAAGACTGTGACGCTGCGCCTGGCCACGTCCCTGATCGGCGTCGACCAGGCGAAGGCCAACCTCGAACAGGAGATCCCGGCGGGTTCCTCCTTCACCGGGGTCCGCGACCGCGCCCGCGCCGCCTGGGAGGCGATCCTCGGCCGCGTGGAGGTCGAGGGCGCGAGCCACGACCAGCTCACCACGCTCTACTCCAACCTCTACCGGCTCTACCTGTATCCCAACTCCGGCTTCGAGAACACCGGCACCAAGGCCCGGCCGCGGCCCCGCTACGCCAGCCCCTTCTCCCCGCCGGCCGGCGAGAACACCCCGACCCGCACCGGCGCGAAGATCGTCGACGGCGAGGTGTACGTCAACAACGGCTTCTGGGACACCTACCGCACCACCTGGCCCGCCTACTCCCTGCTGACGCCCAAGACCGCCGCGAAGCTGGCCGACGGGTTCGTCCAGCAGTACAAGGACGGCGGCTGGACCTCCCGCTGGTCCTCCCCCGGCTACGCCGACCTGATGACCGGCACCAGCTCGGACGTCGCCTTCGCCGACGCCTACGTCAAGGGCGTCGGTCTCGACGCCGAGGCGGCGTACGAGGCCGCGCTCAAGAACGCGACGGTGGCGCCCACCCACCCCGGGGTCGGCCGCAAGGGCATGAACACCTCCGTCTTCCTCGGCTACACGAGCACCAAGACCCGCGAGGGAGTGTCCTGGGCGCTGGAGGGCTATCTCAACGACTTCGGGCTCGCGAAGATGGGCGAGGCGCTCTATGCCAGGACCCACCGGGCCCGCTACAAGGAGGAGGCCGCCTACTTCCTGGGCCGGGCCCAGAACTACGTGAAGCTCTTCGACGCCGACGTCGGCTTCTTCCAGGGCAAGGACGCGAGCGGCGCCTGGCGGCTGTCGCCCGACGACTACGACCCGCGCGTCTGGGGCCACGACTACACCGAGACCAACGGCTGGAACTTCGCCTTCACCGCCCCGCAGGACACCAGGGGCCTGGCCGCCCTCTACGGCGGCCGGCGCGGTCTGGCGAAGAAGCTGGACACCTACTTCGCCACGCCCGAGACGGGGTCGCCGGAGTTCGCCGGCTCCTACGGCGGCGTCATCCACGAGATGACCGAGGCCCGGGACGTCCGCATGGGCATGTACGGCCACAGCAACCAGGTCTCGCACCACATCGCCTACACCTACGACGCGGCGGGGCAGCCGTGGAAGGCACAGGCCAAGGTCCGCGAGGCCCTGTCCCGGCTCTATCTCGGCAGCGAGATCGGCCAGGGCTACCCGGGCGACGAGGACAACGGCGAGATGTCGGCCTGGTACGTCTTCAGCGCGCTCGGCTTCTACCCTCTGGTGATGGGCGCCGGGGAGTACGCGGTCGGCTCACCGCTCTTCACCAAGGCCACGGTCCATCTGGAGAACGGCCGCGACCTGGTGGTGAAGGCCCCGGGCAACAGTGCCCGCGATGTCTACGTCCAGGGCCTGCGGGTCGACGGCAAGGCATGGAACTCCACCGCGATCCCGCACTCCGTGCTCGCGGACGGGGCGACGCTGGAGT
Organism: Streptomyces syringium; assembly: GCF_017876625.1. Taxonomy (NCBI): domain Bacteria; kingdom Bacillati; phylum Actinomycetota; class Actinomycetes; order Kitasatosporales; family Streptomycetaceae; genus Streptomyces; species Streptomyces syringium. The sequence continues at coordinate 5,830,634 of NZ_JAGIOH010000001.1, read as the reverse complement.
TCACGATGGGGCCGAAGCCCTCCCCATGGGGCAGCGGCAAGGGCGCGGGCCCGGCCTCCATCAGCCGCGACGACCGGGTGCCCACTCCCCCGGCCGATCTGATCACGTCGAACGGTTCGGCGCTGACGGACGACACCTCCGCCACGGACAAGTCCTTCACCACCGCCTCCCTGCGGGTGCCCGCCGGGTCCCGGGTGACCTCCTACACGCTGACCTCGGCCGACCGGGCGAAGGCGCCGGACGGCTGGGTGCTCAAGGGGTCGGTGGACGGTGCGGAATGGAGCACGGTCGACCGGCGCGCGGGCGAGTCCTTCGCCTGGGACCGGCAGACCCGGGTCTTCTCCGTCCGGGCTCCCGGCCGGTACGGCCACTACCGCCTGGAGAGCGCGAACGGCGAGGTCAGGCTGGCCGAGGTGGAGCTGCTGGGGGTGCCGACAAAGTGATTGACAGGTAAAGAAAGTGTGAAACGATCGGTTTCGTCTGGTGGCGTGTCAAAACAGACACGCCACCTTTCTTTGTCTGATTGAGTCTGATTTCTTCTGGAGACCTACGTGGCCCACCTTCCCGGCCGCTTCCGCGGGCGCGCCCTGAGCCGCCTCGCGACCGCGGCGATAGCCGCCGCTCTGGTCGGCACCACCGCCGGAACCGCCCTGGCCGACAGCTCGCCGGCCGCCTCGCCCGCGCAGCGCGCGGCGCAGCACTCGGCCCAGGACGGCGTCAAGCGCTGGGCCGAGGCCCGGAGCGCCGTCAGGGGCGCCCCCACGGCGGACGCCAGGACCACCGCCCCGGGCCTGGCGGCGCCGCGCGCGCTCCGCCCGAGCGGCCCCACGGCGGCGGCCCCCTTCTTCCCCGTCTCGGCCGTCAACGGCTCCGGCGACATCTACGCCTACTGGCCCGACGGAAAAGGCGGGCTGACGCCCCGCCAGCGCATGGACGGCGGCTGGCAGGACATCAACACGGGTGTCCGGGTCGACCACAACGCCGACGGCATGCCCGACGGCCTGTACCTGCGCGGTCCCGACAGCAACATCTACTACGCCAGCGCCGGCAGCGACGGCCGCCGGATCGCGACCGACTGGGCGCAGTACGACCAGCTGTTCACCCCGGGCAACCTCGGCGGGTCGAAGCAGTCGGACATCCTCGTCCGCGACCGCTCCGGTGTGCTGTGGCTCTACCTCGCCTCCGCCGACGGTTCGCTGTCGGGCCGTAAGAAGGTCGGTCCCGGCTGGGGCCAGTTCTCCCAGATCGCGGGCCGGGGCGACCTGACCGGTGACGGCAAGGCCGACATCGTCGCCCGCGACAAGGACGGTGTGCTGTGGCTCTACAAGGGCACCGGCGACTCCACCAAGCCGTTCGCCGCGCGCACGAAGATCGGTGCCGGCTGGAACCAGTTCAGCAAGCTGCTCGGCACCGGTGACGTGGACCTCGACGGCCGCAGCGACCTGATCGCCCGCGACCGCGACGGCGCCCTGTGGCTCTACAAGGGCACGGGCAAGGCGTCCTCGCCCTTCAAGGCCCGCGTGAAGATCGGCAACTCGGGCTGGAACCAGTACCGCCTGATGTTCTGACCCGAAGACGAGGGCCGCACTCCCGGACGGGGGTGCGGCCCTTTTGCTTTCCTCACGCGGGAGCGCGGCGGCTCACCCGGCGCCGGATGACACGGCCGAGGGACCGCACCGGTCGCGCGAACACCAGGACCAGTCCGACGACGGGCAGCGTGAGCAACAGGATCTGGATACACGCCGCGACCATGCCGAGGACCTGATTACCGGACGTACCGGCGTTCTCCACCAGGGAATTGACGGTCCGCCAGTCGGTTTCGAGCAGTCGGGGCATATTCATGAGCACCACGCCCAGCTGAAGAACGAGCGCGGGCACCAGGAACACGACCCATACCGCGACGACAGTCTGCGGCCATCGCTTGAGGGCGCGGAGCCGCTCGTCGTGCGGTCGGCGGAGGACGACCCGCTTGAGAATGGGCCCGATGTACTTGAAGAGGTCGGGAATGCCGGTCAGGTCCGCGACGATGTAATAGCCGTCGAACCGCAGTGTGGGAATCAGCTGCTGAAACATTTCCAGGTGGACGGAAAGGATCGCCACCAGGAGCAGCGGATTGCCGGTCGCCGCGTACAGCGCGAGCAGGCCCAGGACGAAGAGCGCGTTGAAGTAGACACCACCCAGGTCGGCCCGGATACGGCCCGCGCGGCCCAGCCGATAGGAGTTGGTGATGTCGGTGTAGAAGGCGGGCCACACGACGTAGATGCCGCATCCCATGGCGCCGGGCCGCGCACCTCCGTAGCGGCACGCCGCGCCATGGCCCATTTCGTGGAACACACACGAGGCGATGGCCAGGAGGACGACGAGCAGCACGCCGGCCGGGGAGGAGAGCACCGTCCGCAGCGCGGCACCGGCGTCCTGTGTCGACCACAGCCATACCTCGCCGGCCACGAACACGGCGAGGGCACCGACCACCAGCAGCGGGCGGAACAGCCAGGCGAAGAGACCGGAGAGAAACCAGGTGACATGCTCCGGCAGCACCGCCACCCGGAACCGGAAGGAGAGGAACGGGTCGCTCTTGGGCGTGAGGGGCGGCGGTGAACCGTCGCTGTAGGTGGTGATGCCGAGCGGCGCGAGCTTCTTGTCGATGAGGAAGGCGACGTGGTCCGCGGTGAACTGCCGCCCCGTCTCCCGGCTGAGTTCCTCGGCCACCGCCGCCGTCCGCTGCCGCTCCGGCAGGGCGCTCAGCGCCCGGACGACCTGGTAGAGCAGGGTGGGCAGACGGACGACCTGCCCGTCGGGCCGGCAGACGAGGTGGGGCGGCTCGCGGTAGCCGGAGTCCTCGAACTCGCCGACCAGCTCCATGCCGGCCAGCAGCGCGGGTTCCGACAGTGCCATGGGCGCTCTCCGTGACGTGACTGACGGCGGACGGCCTGCGAAGGACGGGGAAGAGCCGGATGACTCCGGCTCTTCCCCGAAGAATTACCCGAACGGCTAGCCGGTCAGTGGCTCGAGATCGCCGCGGGCATACAGGTCATGCTGGTCGTCGGGTTGGTGGACGGCAGGCCGAGCGAGCCGAGCAGGCCCGGCGTTCCCTGCCGGTCCACGGCCTGGCAGGACGACAGGGCCGTGGTGCCGTGGTCGCTCGGGGCGTGGGAGACCACGCCGCCGCCCGACGACGTCGCGGAGCTGCTGCTGGAGGCGCCGGCACCGGCGCTCCCGTCACCCGGGTCCCCGAAGTTCAGAGGTGTGGCCACGATGCCCATCACGGTCCGCTCGGGCAGCACCTCGCCCGTGACGTTGTCGAGTTCCTCGAAGCTGATGGCGTTTTCCATTTCCGTACCCCTTCTCGTAAAGCGGCGGTCAGCGGCTGGTAATGGCCGCAGGAATACACGTGGTGCTGTAACCGGGGTCGCTGGAAGCCAGTCCCAGCGCGACGAGCAAGGGTGGGCTGCCGGCGTTCTGCCGGTACTGGCAGGCGTAGGCCACCGTGGTCCCGTGGTCCGTTTCCACCCGTGTCGGGAACACGGGCGGGTCGGCGCCCGAGGCGCCTGCCGGCAGCACAGTCGAAAGCGCGATCCGCCGGGGAAGCTCCTCACCGCAAAGCCGGTCGAGTTCCCCGTAGGTAACGGCGGATCCCATTGCTTTCCCTCCCTCTGGAACGACGGCTTCGCGTCGTCACGGCAGGGAGCCTAACCCGCATAGGAATGCGGTACACATCATCAATCCCCGGATCACCCGGACGTGTTGGGGTATGCCCCGTGCGAGTGGAGAGACACCTTTTGACACACGGCGAAGGGCCGCACCCCGTAGAACGGGGTGCGGCCCTGTGAACGCCCTGTCGATACCGCTTACTTGCGGATCAGGGAGCGCAGCACGTACTGCATGATGCCGCCGTTGCGGTAGTAGTCCGCCTCGCCGGGGGTGTCGATGCGGACGACCGCGTCGAACTCGACACCGGTGTCGGTGGTGACCTTGACCGTGCGCGGCGTGGTGCCGTTGTTCAGCTCGGTCACACCGGTGAAGGTGAAGGTCTCCTCGCCCGTCAGGCCCAGGGACTCGGCCGAGGCGCCCTCGGGGAACTGCAGGGGCAGGACACCCATGCCGATGAGGTTCGAGCGGTGGATGCGCTCGTAGGACTCGGCGATGACGGCCTTGACGCCGAGCAGCGCGGTGCCCTTGGCGGCCCAGTCGCGGGACGAGCCGGAGCCGTACTCCTTGCCGGCCAGGACGACCAGCGGGATGCCCTGGTCGATGTAGTTGCGCGAGGCGTCGTAGATGAAGGAGACGGGGGCGTCTTCCTTCGTGAAGTCGCGGGTGAAGCCGCCCTCGGTGCCCGGCGCGATCTGGTTGCGCAGGCGGATGTTGGCGAACGTACCGCGGATCATGACCTCGTGGTTGCCGCGGCGCGAGCCGTAGCTGTTGAAGTCACGACGCTCGACACCGTGCTCGGTGAGGTACTTGCCGGCCGGGGTGTCGGCCTTGATGGCACCGGCCGGGGAGATGTGGTCGGTGGTGACCGAGTCGCCCAGCTTCGCCAGGACGCGGGCGCCGGCGATGTCGGAGACCGGGGTGGTCTCCATCGTCATGCCCTCGAAGTAGGGGGGCTTACGGACGTAGGTGGACTCGGTGTCCCACTCGAAGGTGTTGCCGGTCGGGATCGGCAGCGCCTGCCACTGGGCGTCGCCCGCGAAGACGTCCTGGTAGGACTTGTTGAACATGTCCTCGCCGATGGCGTTGGCCACGACGTCGTTGACCTCGGCCTCGGACGGCCAGATGTCCTTGAGGAAGACCGGGTTGCCGTCGGTGTCGGTGCCCAGGGCGTCCTTGGTGATGTCCACCTTCATGGAGCCGGCGAGGGCGTAGGCGACGACCAGCGGCGGGGACGCCAGGTAGTTCATCTTGACGTCGGGGTTGATCCGGCCCTCGAAGTTGCGGTTGCCGGAGAGCACCGAGGTGACGGCCAGGTCGTGCTCGTTGACGGCCTTGGAGACCTCCTCCGGCAGCGGGCCGGAGTTGCCGATGCAGGTGGTGCAGCCGTAGCCGACGAGGTTGAAGCCGACCTTGTCGAGGTAGGGGGTCAGGCCCGCCTTGTCGAAGTAGTCGGTGACGACCTTCGAGCCCGGGGCGAGGGTGGTCTTGACCCACGGCTTGCGGGTCAGGCCCTTCTCGACCGCCTTCTTGGCCACGAGCGCCGCGGCGACCATGACGTAGGGGTTCGAGGTGTTGGTGCAGGAGGTGATCGCGGCGACGGTGACGGCGCCGTGGTCAATCTCGTACGTCGAGCCGTCGGGGGCGGTCACGGTGACCGGCTTCGACGGGGCGCCGGTGGAGATGGCCGGGGCGTCGGAGGCCGGGAAGGACTCCTTGCCCGCCTCGTCGACGGTGTCGACGTAGTTGCGGACGTCCTGCGCGAACTGCGCGGCGGCGTTCGCCAGGACGATGCGGTCCTGCGGGCGCTTCGGGCCGGCGATCGAGGGGACGACCGTGGAGAGGTCCAGCTCGAGCTTCTCGGAGAAGTCCGGCTCGGCGGCCGGGTCCAGCCAGAGGCCCTGCTCCTTGGCGTACGCCTCGACGAGCGCGACCTGCTGCTCGGAGCGGCCGGTGAGCTTGAGGTACTTCAGCGTCTCGCCGTCGATCGGGAACATCGCGGCGGTGGAGCCGAACTCCGGCGACATGTTGCCGATGGTGGCGCGGTTGGCGAGGCTCGTCGCCGCCACACCCTCGCCGTAGAACTCGACGAACTTGCCGACGACGCCGTGCTTGCGCAGCATCTCGGTGATCGTGAGCACCAGGTCGGTGGCGGTGGTGCCGGCGGGGAGCTCACCGGTCAGCTTGAAGCCGACGACGCGCGGGATGAGCATGGAGACCGGCTGGCCCAGCATCGCGGCCTCGGCCTCGATGCCGCCGACGCCCCAGCCCAGCACGCCGAGGCCGTTGACCATGGTGGTGTGCGAGTCGGTGCCGACGAGGGTGTCGGGGTAGGCCTGACCGTTGCGGACCATGACCGTACGGGCCAGGTGCTCGATGTTCACCTGGTGGACGATGCCGGTGCCCGGGGGGACGACCTTGAACTCGTCGAAGGCGGTCTGGCCCCAGCGCAGGAACTGGTAGCGCTCCTTGTTGCGGCCGTACTCCAGCTCGACGTTCTGGCCGAAGGCGTCCTTCGTGCCGAACTTGTCGGCGATGACGGAGTGGTCGATGACCAGCTCGGCCGGGGCCAGCGGGTTGATCTTCGCCGGGTCGCCGCCGAGCTCCTTGACGGCCTCACGCATGGTGGCGAGGTCGACGACGCAGGGCACGCCGGTGAAGTCCTGCATGATCACGCGGGCCGGCGTGAACTGGATCTCCTGGCTGGGCTGGGCCTGCGAGTCCCAGTTGCCCAGCGCCCGGATGTGGTCGGCGGTGATGTTCGCGCCGTCCTCCGTGCGGAGCAGGTTCTCCAGCAGGACCTTCAGGCTGTAGGGCAGGCGGGCGGAGCCCTCGACCTTGTCCAGCTTGAAGATCTCGTACGACTCGTCGCCCACCTGCAGCGTGCTGCGGGCGTCGAAGCTGTTCGCCGACACGACAGTCTCCTTCATGCATGAATTCGCGCGTACCACGGCCATCCTGCCGTCACAGCTCCACGCCGATCCGTTAAGGTGAACCTAAGTTAGGCATGCCTTACTGGCGCGGCAGCGGTACGCCTCTCGGCAGATATCTCGATGTCGAGATAACTCTAGTACATCGCTGCGGCACGGTCATGCCCTGATAGGCCGTGCGTGGCCCTCACCTGTGGGCGACCGGTCGACTCGGGCTGGTCGACGACCACCGGAGCTGCGCTCTTGAGATCTGTGGACCCGTTCACCTGTGCGAGTGAAGAGTGCGCAGAAAGGCTCTGGGCGGGCGCCTATTGCCATAGAAACGACCAATGAGCACACAGCCCCCTACCTACGTAGTCGACGACCCCGAAACCGCGCTGAAGTACGCAATCCAGCATTACGAGGGAGGGCGGCCGCAGATCGTGGAAGGGTTCATCGAACTCACGCGTCCGCAACGGGCGCACGACACCGCAGCCGACCGGATCCGCGACCAGATCGCGCCCGTGGTCGCAGAACTGGGCTGCGTCTCGGGTTCGGGTGATCTGGATCTCCCCGGCAGCAGCAACTGGTATATCCCGGACCTAGCGGTCGCGCCCAGGGCCCTGGCGAAGGGTGCCACTGCCCTACTGCCCGACCAGACGCTCCTGATCGTCGAGATCACCTCGGACCCCGACGGCGACGCCGTCCGAGTGGCGAAACGCCGCCGGTACGCCGAGTACGGGGCGCCCCTCTACCTGTTGGTCGATCGCCAGGAGAAGTCCTGCACGCTCTTCAGCGAGCCGGGCGACCTCGGTTACGCCACGTCGGACGGACCTCACGCTTTCGGTACCCCCCTTCACCTCCCCGCCCCCTTCGACCTCGACCTGGACACCTCGGAATTCTGACTTCGCCTCACCGCCCCGCCAGCCCCGTCCTGACCAGGGACAGGACCTCCTCGTCGGAGAGTCCGAGGGTGCGGGCCTCCGCGATCAGGTGGCGGACGCCCTCGACGAGGCGGGCGCGGCCCGGGGAGGTGCCGCCGCCGGTGACCACCGCCCCGCGGCCGCGGCGCAGCTCGATGAGGTCCTCCTCGCGCAGGCGCTGGTAGCCCCGGAGCACGGTGTGGACGTTGACGCCGAGGGAGTCGGCGAGCGCGCGGGCGGCGGGGAGGCGTTCGCCGGGGCGGACGGCGCCGTCGGCGATGGCTCCGCGGACGGCGGCGGCGATCTGGTCGCCGAGCGGCAGCGGGGACGCGGGGTCGAGTCGGATCAGCACGTCAGCCCCCCGTGGTGCGCACGGTCGCGGGCGACCAGCGCGTTGAGCAGTGCGGCGGCCGTGGCCGCGTCGTCGACGGTGATCACGAACTCGCTTCCGGTGGTCAGCCGGGCCACGATCGCGTCGCCGGAGCGCAGCACGAGCCCGCTGCGGCCCGGGTGCACGCGGTAGCCCCAACCGCCCATGTCCTTCAGGGCGTTGATGTCACGGGTGGTCGCCTCCTCGATGCGGGCGAGCGGTACGCGCAGCCGGGGCCACGGCAGCCAGGGCGCGGTGGCGGTCAGCCCGTGCCGGTCGACCGTGACGCGCGCGCCGGCCATGACGGACAGCAGCGCGCCGGGGGCCAGGAGGGTGAGAGCCGGGCCCCAGCCCGCGACGAGCGCGACCGGCACGCCCAGCGCGAGGAGCGCGGGTCCGCAGGCGAAGAGGGCGCGGGAGCCGACGGTCCGCGTCCAGGTCACGCTCTCCCCCTCCCGGAGGGCGAGCCGGGGTGCGGCACCCGGGCCGTCGGCCGCCTCGGGCGCTGCCGGCGCGCTCCGGCCCGCCAGGAGCAGTCCGAGAGCGGCGGTGACGGCGGCGACAGCCAGGGCCGCGCCCAGCTGCCAGACACCGAGCCGGGCCTGTTCGGCGGAGGCGGCCCGTGCGTTGGCGACGACGAGGTCGGTCAGCAGGAAGCCGGTGAACCCCGCGACCCCGTAGGCGACGGCGACGAGCGCCCGCCCGCTCGCGTGTCTGCCGCCCTCCGCCCGGGCGAACCAGACGAAAAGAGCTGCCGGCACGAGCAGCAGGCCGAGAGCCGCATAGGGGAAGACACCGAGCGCGGTGAAGCCGTCGGCGCGGCCGGCGCCGGCGAAGTGGGTGGCCATGGGATCGGGCAGCCGGTCCCGGCGGCTGAGGAAAACCGTGAGGAACGCGGCGGCGCCGAGCAGATAGGGCGACGCCACGACGAACGGGCGGCGCCGGATCGCCGCAGGACGTACGGGCGCGTTCAGGGTCATGTGCACGCCCCCCTTTCAGTTGTTTGCATAGTAATAGAACAATGATCAATGGGGAAGGGATCTCATATCTGAGATACCGTCTGTCTCATGACAGACGCCTACCTCGCCCGTATCGGCAAGCTCATCCGTGACGCCCGTCAGCACCGTGGCTGGACGCAGTCGCAGCTCGCCGATGCCCTCGGGACCAGCCAGAGCGCGGTCAACCGCATCGAGCGGGGAAATCAGAACATCAGCCTTGATATGATCGCCCGTATCGGTGAGGCGCTGGACAGCGAGATCGTCTCCCTCGGCTACGCGGGGCCCATGCATCTGCGCGTCGTCGGCGGCCGCCGGCTCTCCGGTGCCATCGACGTCAAGACCAGCAAGAACGCCTGCGTGGCCCTGCTGTGCGCGACCCTCCTCAACGCCGGCCGTACGACGCTGCGCCGCGTCGCCCGCATCGAGGAGGTCTACCGGATCCTCGAGGTGCTCGGCAGCATCGGAGTCAAGGCCCGCTGGATCAACGACGGCAACGACCTCGAGATCGTGCCGCCCGCCGAGCTGGACCTGGCCGCGATGGACACCGAGGCCGCCCGCCGCACCCGCAGCGTGATCATGTTCCTCGGTCCGCTGCTGCACCGCATGGACCACTTCAAGATCCCCTACGCCGGCGGCTGCGACCTCGGCACCCGGACCGTCCAGCCGCACATGACGGCCCTGCGCCACTTCGGCCTGGAGATCACGGCCACCGACGGCACGTACCACGCACAGGTCGACCGTTCGGTCGCACCCACCCGGGCGATCGTGCTGACCGAGCGCGGCGACACCGTCACCGAGAACGCCCTGCTGGCCGCCGCCCGCCACGAGGGCGTCACCGTCATCCGCAACGCCAGCTCCAACTACATGGTCCAGGACCTCTGCTTCTTCCTGGAGGAGCTCGGCGTGCGCGTCGAGGGCATCGGCACCACGACCCTCACCGTGCACGGCGTGGCCACCATCGACCGCGACGTCGACTACGCCCCCTCCGAGGACCCGGTCGAGGCGATGAGCCTGCTCGCCGCCGCCGTCGTGACGGAGTCGGAGCTGACGATCCGCCGTGTGCCGATCGAGTTCCTCGAGATCGAACTGGCCGTCCTGGAGGAGATGGGCCTCGACCACGAGCGCAGCCCGGAGTACCCGGCGGACAACGGCCGCACCCGGCTGCTGGACCTCACGGTGCGCCCCTCCAAGCTGCGGGCGCCGATCGACAAGATCCACCCGATGCCCTTCCCGGGCCTGAACATCGACAATGTGCCGTTCTTCGCGGCCATCGCCGCCACCGCCCAGGGCCAGAGCCTCATCCACGACTGGGTCTACGACAACCGCGCCATCTACCTCACCGACCTCAACCGCCTCGGCGCCGACGTCAAGCTCCTCGACCCGCACCGCGTCCTCGTCGAGGGCCCGACCCGCTGGCGCTCGGCCGAGATGATGTGCCCGCCGGCCCTGCGGCCCGCCGTGGTCGTCCTGCTGGCCATGATGGCCGCGGAGGGCACGTCGGTGCTGCGCAATGTCTATGTGATCAACCGGGGTTACGAGGACCTGGCGGAGCGGCTCAACTCGATCGGCGCGCAGATCGAGATCTTCCGCGACATCTGATCCCACGGGTCACACTGATCCCACGGACCCGATGTCGGTGGAGAGGTAGGTGGCCCTCGTGACAGTGATCAAGGCCGAGCTGGTGGTGGCGCTCAAGGAGGGGCGGCTGGCGTTCGAGTTGGGCGAGCAGGTGGCCGACTGTCCGTATCCGCCGGGTGATCAGCGGCGGGCGGCCTGGCTGCGCGGCTGGGCCGCCGCCCGCGACGAGGGGAAGGACGGCGCGGGCGAGGGCTGAGCGGGCGGTCGGCGCGGATCACGGCAGGACCGCGACCCCGTCCAGTTCCACCAGGGCCTCCTCGTCCCAGAGCCGGGTCGTGCCGATCACGGCCATGGCCGGGTAGTCGCGCCCCGCCAGCCGGCGCCAGATGGCGCCCAGCTCACGGGCGTGCGCGCGGTAGTCGCCGACGTCCGTGGCGTAGACGGTGACGCGTGCCAGGTGCCGCGGCTCGCCTCCGGCGGCGCGGAGGGCGGCGAGGAGGTTGGCCAGGGCCCGCTCGAACTGTTCCGGCAGGCCCTGGCCGACGACCTTGCCGGCACCGTCGAGGGCGGTCTGTCCGGCGAGGAAGGCCAGCCGGCCGCCGGTGACGGTGACGGCGTGCGAGAAGCCGGAGGGCGGGGAGAGTCCGGCGGGGTTGACCCGTTCGAGATCGCTCATCGGCCCGGCTCCTGGGGGTCCGTGGGGGCGGTGGCGCCCTCAGCGGCCGCCCGGTACAGCTCCTTCGCGATGATCGTGCGCTGCACCTCCGTCGCCCCCTCGTAGATGCGCGGCGCCCGGACCTCGCGGTAGAGGTGTTCGAGGAGGTGGCCGCGTTCCAGGGCGCGGGCGCCGTGGATCTGCACGGCGGCGTCCACGACGTACTGCGCGGTCTCGGTGGCGAACAGCTTGGCCATCGCCGAGCGGCCCGCCGTGCCGGGTTCGCCCGCGTCGTACGCCGCGGCGGCCGCGTGGACGAGCAGGGCGGCGGCCTCGGTGCGGGTCGCCATCTCGGCGAGTTGGTGGGAGACGGCCTGAAGGTTCTTCAGCGGCCCGCCGAACGCGTGGCGTCCGGCCGCGTGGGCCAGGGCGGCGCGGAGCGCGGACCTCGCCATGCCGACGGCGAAGGCACCGACGCTCGGGCGGAAGAGGTCCAGGGTGCGCATGGCGACGCGGAAGCCGCCGCCGACCTCACCGATGACGTCGTCGGGGCCGACGGGGACGGCGTCGAAGGTGAGGGTGCCGATGGGGTGCGGGCTGACCATGGCCAGCGGGCGGCCGCCGAGGCCGGGGCGGTCGGCTGGGACCAGGAAGGCGGTGACGCCCCGGGCGCCGGGGGCCGGGCCGGTGCGGGCGAAGACGGTGTAGAGGTCGGCCTCGGGGGCGTTGGAGATCCAGCACTTCTCCCCCGTGAGCCTCCAGGCGGGCCCTTCGCGCTCCGCGCGCAGTCCGAGCGCCGCGGCGTCGGAGCCCGCGCCGGGCTCACTGAGCGCGAACGCGGCGACCGCGCGGCCCGCCACCACCTCCGGCAGCCAGCGCGCCCGCTGCGCGGGGGTCCCCGCGTCCACGATCGGGTACGTGCCGAGGCCCTGGAGGGCGAGGGCCGTCTCGGCCTCCGTGGACTCCAGGGCGAGGGATTCGCGCAGCAGGCACAGGTCCATGGCCCGTACGGACCCGTCGGCGGGCAACAGCCGGGCGAGCAGGCCCAGTTCACCGAGGGCCGCGACGAGCGGCCGGTTGACGCGTCCGGGCTCGCCCTTGTCCGCCAGCGGGCGCAGCCGCTCCGCGGCGAGCGCGCGCAGCTCGGCGCACCAGTCACGCTGTCCCCGGTCCAGTGCGAACGGTGTCGACACCGGGCACCCTCCTCTGTCGGTGATTATCGCGCTCTGTTGACTGCCGTCACCAACTCGCTACGCTGGCAGCGGATCCGCATGGCTGGCAAGTCCCCCGTTCACCTCCATTTTTCCTCGGCGCTAGGGGGCGCAACCCGCGATGGAGCTCATGCCGTCGGCCCATGTCGACACCTTTCCGCGCGACCATCTGCCCCCCGGCGGTCAGTGGCCGGACCTCCGCTTCGACCTGCCGGGGGCGCGCGGACCGCGCTACCCCGACCGTCTCAACTGCGGTGTCGAGCTGCTGGACGCGACGGTGGCGCGGCTGGGCACGGACCGGCCCGCCGTGCGGGACGGCGAGGGCGGCGTCTGGTCGTACGGCGAGCTGACCGCCCGGGTGAACCGGATCGCCCGCACGCTCACCGAGGACCTCGGCGTGGTCCCCGGCAACCGGGTCCTGTTACGGGGCCCCACCACGCCCTGGCTGGCGGCCTGCTGGCTCGCGGTGATGAAGGCGGGGGCGGTGGCGGTGACCGTGCTGGCCGCGCAGCGCCCGCACGAACTCGCGACGATCTGCGAACTCGCGCGGGTACGGCACGCGCTGTGCGACGCCCGGTCGACCGACGACCTGGTCGCGGCCGGGGTACCGGACCTGGCGATCACGCCGTTCGGCGGGGGCGACGGGGGTGATCTGCTGCGGCTCGCGGCCAAAAAATCCATAGCGTACGCACCTGTCGAGACCTCCGCGGACGACGTCGCGCTCATCGCCTTCACCTCCGGCACGACCGGACGCCCCAAGGGCTGTATGCATTTCCACCGTGACGTGCTCGCCATGGCCGACACGTTCTCCGCCCACGTCCTGCGGCCGCGCCCCGACGACGTCTTCGCGGGCAGCCCGCCGCTGGGCTTCACCTTCGGACTCGGCGGGCTGCTCGTCTTCCCGCTGCGCGCGGGCGCCCAGACCCTGCTAGCCGACTGGGGCGGCCCCCGGCGGCTGCTCGCCGACATCGAACGGCACCGCGTCTCGGTGCTGTTCACGGCGCCGACCGCCTACCGTGCGATGCTCGGCGAACTCGGCGCGTACGACGTCTCCTCGCTGCGCCGGTGCGTCTCCGCGGGCGAGCACCTGCCCGCCGCCCTCTGGCACGACTGGCAGCACGCGACGGGGCTGCGCGTCATCAACGGCATAGGCGCCACCGAGATGCTGCACATCTTCATCTCCGCGGCCGACGAGGCGGCCCGGCCCGGTGCGACCGGGCTGCCGGTGCCCGGTTACGAGGCACGGGTGGTGGGCGCCGACGGCCGTCCGCTGCCGGACGGCGAAGCGGGGCTGCTGGCCGTGCGCGGCCCGACCGGCTGCCGCTATCTGACGGACGTGCGTCAGCGCGACTACGTGCAAGGCGGCTGGAACCTCACCGGGGACACCTACATCCGGGACGAAGACGGCTACTTCCACTATGTGGCCCGCGCCGACGACATGATCATTTCGGCGGGGTACAACATCGCGGGCCCCGAGGTCGAGGAAGCGCTGTTACGCCATCCCGACGTCCTCGAAGCGGCCGTCGTCGGGCGGCCGGACAGCCGGCGCGGCCAGGTGGTCGTCGCGCACGTGGTGCTGCGGGCGGGCGTGCCGCGTACCGAGGAGACCGTCGCGGAGCTGCGGGAGTTCACCAAAAAGGAGATCGTTCCCTACAAGTGCCCTCGCGAGATCGAGTTCCTGGACGCCCTTCCCCGCACGCCCACCGGCAAACTCCAGCGCTTCAGGCTGCGCGCGGGAGCTTTACAGTTTCCCCGTGACTGACCAGCCGACTGACCAGCCGACAGATCCGCAGCCGTCCCACACCCCCAGGTCCCTCATCGTCACCTTCTACGGCGCGTACGGGCGCGGCAGCGCCGACGACCCGGCCGGTCCGGTACCCATCGCGGCCCTCATCCGGCTGCTCGGCGCCGTGGGCGTGGACTCCCCGTCGGTGCGGTCCGCCGTCTCCCGGCTCAAGCGGCGCGGGCTGCTCGTCGCGGGCCGCACGGCGGCCGGGGCGGCGGGTTACGGGCTGTCGGACGACGCCCGCGAGCTGCTGCGCGACGGTGACCGGCGGATCTACGGCCGCCCCCCGGCGCGGGCCGGCCAGGGGTGGCTGCTGGCCGTCTTCTCCGTTCCCGAGGAGGAACGGCACAAGCGGCACCTGTTGCGCTCCCGGCTGACCAGGCTGGGGTTCGGCACGGCGGCACCCGGGGTGTGGATCGCCCCGGCGCACGTCCACGAGGAGACGCGGCACACCCTGGAGAGGCTCGGACTGGACGCCTATGTCGACCTGTTCAAGGGCGGCCACCTCGGCTTCGACCCGACCCCCGAGGCGGTGGCCCGGTGGTGGGACCTGGACGCGCTGGCGACACAGCACCGCGCGTTCCTGGACGCCCACGAGCCCGTGCTGCGGCGCTGGGCGCGCCGGCGGACGCTGCCGCCGGAGGAGGCCTACCGCGACTACCTGCTCGCGCTGGACTCCTGGCGGCGGCTGCCGTACGCCGACCCGGGGCTGCCGGCCTCACTGCTGCCGGACCGGTGGCCGGGCGGGCGGGCCGCCCGGGTCTTCGGCGCCCTGCACGCACGGCTGCGGGACGCGGGCGGGCGGTTCGTCGCACCGGTCCTTGCGTAGCCGGGCTTCCTGCCCTCCGGTGCTGCCGTTCCCCCGGTCAGACCGTGCGCCCCGTCGGTGGCTTGCGGCTGCCCGCCCGGTACGGCTGTGGCCAGGGCGCGCCGGGGCCGGTGTAGCCCTGGTCGGCCGCGGCGTGCAGGGTCCAGTTCGGGTCGTAGAGGTGCGGGCGGGCGAGGGCGCAGAGGTCCGCACGGCCCGCCAGGACCAGCGAATTGACGTCGTCCCAGGAGGAGATGGCGCCGACCGCGACGACGGGGACGCCCACCTCGTGGCGGATCCGGTCGGCGAAGGGCGTCTGGTACGAGCGGCCGTAGGCGGGCTGCTCGTCGGGGACGACCTGGCCGGTGGAGACGTCGATGGCGTCGGCACCGTGGTCGGCGAAGGCGCGGGCGACGGCGACCGCGTCGTCGGCGGTGGTGCCGCCGGCGGCCCAGTCGGTGGCGGAGATGCGGACCGTCATGGGCCGCTCGGCGGGCCAGACGGCTCTGACGGCGTCGAAGACCTCCAGGGGGTAGCGCAGCCGGCCTTCGAGGTCGCCGCCGTAGGCGTCGTCGCGCCGGTTGGTGAGGGGGGAGAGGAAGCCGGACAGCAGATAGCCGTGCGCGCAGTGCAGTTCGAGGAGGTCGAAGCCGGCCCGGGCGGCGGACCGGGCGGAGCGCACGAACTGCTCTCGGATGGCGGCTAGTTCCGGTCCCGTGAGGGCCTTGGGGGTCTGGTTGACACCGGGCCGGTAGGGCAGCGGGGACGCGGCGACGAGGGGCCAGTTGCCGTCGGGGAGCGGCTGGTCGATGCCCTCCCACATGAGGCGGGTGGAGCCCTTGCGGCCGGAGTGGCCGAGCTGGACGCCGATGGCGGTGCCGGGGGCCCGGGTGTGCACGAAGCCGGTGACGCGGCGCCAGGCGTCCTCGTGTTCCGGTGCGTACAGGCCGGTGCAGCCCGGGGTGATCCGGCCCTGGGGGCTGACGCAGACCATCTCGGTCATGACGAGCCCGGCGCCGCCGAGGGCACGGGCGCCGAGGTGGACGAGGTGGAAGTCGTCCGGGGTGCCGTCGACGGCGGAGTACATGTCCATCGGGGAGACGACGACACGGTTGCGCAGGGTCAGTTCACGCAGCCGGAAGGGGGTGAACATCGGCGGTGTCCCGGGGGGTATGCCCGCTTCGCGCTCGACGGCGGCGACGAAGTCCGCGTCCCGCAGGCGCAGGTTGTCGTGGGTGACGCGGCGGCTGCGGGTGAGGAGGTTGAAGGCGAACCGGCGGGGCGGCTGGTCGACGTGGACGGCGAGGTTCTCGAACCACTCCAGGCTGGCGCGGGCCGCGCGCTGGGTGGACGCCACCACCGGGCCCCGTTCGGCCTCGTAGGCGGCCAGGGCCTCGGCGACCGTGGGCCGGTCCGTCAGATGGGCGGTGAGGGCGAGGGCGTCCTCGACGGCGAGCTTGGTGCCGGAGCCGATGGAGAAGTGCGCGGTGTGGGCGGCGTCGCCGAGCAGCACGGTGTTGCCGTGGGACCAGCGTTCGTTGACGACGGTCCGGAAGGCGGTCCAGGCGGAGTGGTTCGAGCGCAGGGGGCGCCCGCCGAGGAAGTCCGCGAAGTACTTGCCGCACTGTTCGATGGAGGCGTCCTCGTCGCAGCGGTCGAGGCCGGCGCGCCGCCATACCTCCTCGCGCATCTCGACGATGACGGTGCTCGCGCGGGGCGAGAAGGGGTAGCCGTGCAGCTGCATCAGACCGTGTTCGGTCTCGGCCAGCTCGAAGCGGAACGCGTCGAGGGCGAAGTCGGCGGCGAGCCAGATGTAGCGGCAGCGGTGTGTAGTGAGGGTGGGGCGGAAGGCGTCTCGGTGGGCGTCGCGGGTGCGGCTGTGCACCCCGTCGGCGGCGACGACGAGATCGTGGGAGCGGGCCAGCTCGGCGGCGGGCGGTGCCTCGGTGGAGAAGTGCAGGGTGACTCCGAGGGCGCGGCAGCGCTCGTGGAGGATCTCCAGGAGCCGACGGCGGCCGAGGGCGGCGAAGCCGTGTCCGCCGGAGGTCAGCACGCGCCCGCGGTGGACGACGTCGATGTCGTCCCAGCGGACGTACTCCTCGCTCAGGGCACGGTGGACGACCGGGTCGGCGCTCTCGATGCCGCCGAGGGTCTCGTCGGAGAGGACGACCCCGAAACCGAAGGTGTCGTCGGGGGCGTTGCGCTCCCAGAGGGTGACCCGGTGTCCGGGGTCCTGACGTTTCAGCAGCGCCGCGGTGTAGAGACCGCCGGGTCCGCCGCCGATGACCGCGACCTTCATCGTCACCGCCCCTGCCACTTGGGGGGCCGCTTCTCGGTGAACGCGGCGTGGAATTCGGCGTAGTCGGCGCCGTTCATCAGCAGTGCCTGGGTGGCGGCGTCCAGCTCGACGGCGGCGGCGAGCGGCATGTCGAGTTCCGCGGTGAGCAGGGCCTTGGTCTGGGCATGGGCGAGGGCGGGGCCGTCGGCGAGACGCCGGGCGAGCGTCTGCGCCGCGGCGGCCGCCTCACCCTCGTCTGCCAACTGGCTGATGAGGCCGATGCGTTCGGCCTCGGGTGCGCGCACGCTCTCGCCGAGCATCAGCAGCCGGGTGGCGTGGCCGAGGCCGACGACGCGGGGCAGCAGATAGGCGGCGCCCATGTCGCCGCCGGAGAGGCCGACCTTGGTGAAGAGGAAGGCGAAGCGGGCGGTCGGGTCGGCGACGCGGAAGTCGGCGGCGAGCGCGAGGACGGCGCCGGCGCCCGCCGCGACCCCGTGGACGGCGGCGATCACCGGGAAGGGGCACTCGCGCAGGGCCCGTACGACCTGGCCGGTCATGCGGTTGAAGTCGAGTAATTGGCCGGTGTCCATGGCCAGGGTGGCGCCGATGATCTCGTCGACGTCACCTCCGGAGCAGAAGCCGCGGCCCTCGCCGCCGAGCACGAGGGCCCGTACGGAGCCGTCGCGGGCCAGCTCGGGCAGCAGGTCGCGAAGGTCGGCGTAGGCGCCGAAGGTCAGGGCGTTGAGCTTGTCGGGCCGGGCGAGGGTGACGGTCGCGACGCCCTCGTCGAGAGTCAGGCGCAGGTGCCGCCATTCCTCGGTGCGGTGCGCGGAGCCGGTGAACGGACTCATGGAGCACGGCCTCCTTCAGCCGGTGGCTGGTGCGTGCCTGCCCGGCGAAGTTATCACCGAAGCGTGACTGTCGTCACGAGTGCGCGATAGGCATGGGCCGGGAGACGACGGGGGCCGACAGCGGGGACGGCAAGGGCCCGGCACCCCCGTGAGCGGGGGTGCCGGGCCCTTGCCCGCGTGCGTCGGCCGGGCTCAGTCGCCCAGGGTCGCCACCAGCACGGCCTTGATCGTGTGCATCCGGTTCTCGGCCTCGTCGAAGACGACGGAGTGCACCGACTCGAAGACCTCGTCGGTCACCTCCAGCGAGGTCAGCCCGTGGCGCTCGTGGATCTCCCGGGCGACCGAGGTGCCGAGGTCGTGGAAGGCGGGCAGGCAGTGCAGGAACTTCACCGCCGGATTGCCGGTCGCGCGCAGCACGTCCATGGTGACCGCGTACGGGGCGAGCAGCGCGATCCGCGCGTCCCACACCTCCTTGGGCTCCCCCATCGACACCCATACGTCGGTGGCGACGAAGTCGGCGCCGAGCACCCCTTCGGCGACGTCCGCGGTCAGTGTGATGCGGGCGCCGCTCGTCTCGGCCAGGCGCCGCGCCTCGGCGACGACCTCCGGGGCCGGCCAGAGCTCCTCGGGGGCCACGATCCGTACGTCCATGCCGAGGAGGGCGCCGGTGACCAGGTAGGAGTTGCCCATGTTGTACCGGGCGTCGCCGAGGTAGGCGAAGGCGACGTGCTCCAGCGACTTGGCGGTGTGCTCGCTCATGGTGAGGACGTCGGCGAGCATCTGGGTGGGGTGCCACTCGTCGGTCAGGCCGTTGAAGACCGGCACCCCGGCGTGCGCGGCCAGCTCCTCGACGACCTCCTGGCCGTGGCCGCGGTACTCGATGCCGTCGAACATCCGGCCGAGCACCCGTGCGGTGTCCCGGACGGACTCCTTGTGCCCGACCTGGGAGCCCGCGGGGTCCAGATAGGTCGTCCGGGCGCCCTGGTCGGCGGCGGCCACCTCGAAGGCGCAGCGGGTGCGGGTCGAGGTCTTCTCGAAGACGAGCGCGATGTTCCGGCCCCGCAGCCGCGGCTCCTCGGTGCCCGCGCGCTTGGCCGCCTTGAGTTCCGCGGCCAGCTCGATCAGACCGTGGAACTCCTCCGCGGTGAAGTCCGTCTCCTTGAGGAAGTGGCGGCCCTTGAGGTCTGTCGCCATGGGGTGGGCTCCTAGTCACGACTACAGGGGAAAATCGGAACTATATACGATCCTTCGCATCTCTATGCATGGCGTCCCGCTGTGGGATGGGCCACGTGCGAGGGCCGCTCCCTCAGCCCGAGGACACCGCGTCCCGCTCGACCGGGCAGCTCATACAGCGCGGGCCGCCCCTGCCCCGGCCCAGCTCACTGCCCGGGATCGTGATGACCTCCACTCCATGTTTGCGCAGGAACGTATTGGTCGTCGCGTTGCGCTCGTACGCGACGACCACCCCCGGCTCGATCGCCAGCACATTGCAGCCGTCGTCCCACTGCTCGCGCTCCGCCGCGTGCACGTCCTGGGTCGCGGTGAGCACCCGGATGTCGTCGAGCCCGAGGGCGGCGGCGATCGCACGGTGCATGTGCTCCGGGGGGTGGTCGGTGACCTTCAGCTCGTTCTCGCTCGCCCCGGGTTCGATCGTGTACGAGCGGAGCATGCCCAGCCCCGCGTACTGCGTGAAGGTGTCGCCGTCGACCATCGTCATCACGGTGTCCAGATGCATGAACGCCCGCGTCTTGGGCATGTCCAGCGCCACGATCGTGCGGGCCGACCCGGCCGCGAAGAGGCCGCGGGCCAGCATCTCCACGGCCTGCGGGGTGGTCCGCTCGCTCATGCCGATCAGCACCGCGCCCTCCCCGATGACGAGGACGTCGCCGCCCTCTATCGTCGACGGGTAGGCCGCCTGGCCCTCGGACCAGAGGTGGAAGCCGCCCCGGGAGAAGAGCGGGTGGTGCCGGTAGACGGCCTCGTAGTGCACGGTCTCGTGCCAACGGGCGGGCCAGCGCATGGCGTTGATGCACACCCCGTCGTACACCCAGGCCGAGGTGTCGCGGGTGAAGAGGTGGTTGGGCAGCGGATTGATCAGGAAGTCGTCGAGGTCCATGACGTGGAAGCGCACGGACACCGGCTCCGCGTGCCGCTCCAGGAACTCGCGCTTGGTCATCCCGCCGACGAGTGCCGAGGTCAGCTCGGCGGCGGTCGTCGCGTCGAACGCGGCTCTCAGATGGTCGGTGGCGAGCGGCCCGTACTCCTTCTCGTCGAAGACCCGGTCCAGCACGAGCGAACGCGCCGCCGGCACCACGAGGCTCTCCTGCAACAGGTCCTGGAAGAGATGCACCTCCACCCCGCGGTCGCGCAGCACGTCGGCGAAGCCGTCGTGCTCGGCGCGGGCGCGACGTACCCAGAGCACGTCGTCGAAGAGGAGGGCGTCCTTATTGGTCGGGGTGAGCCGCTTCAGCTCCAGGTCGGGGCGGTGCAGGATGACGCGGCGCAGCCGCCCGGCCTCGGAATCGACATGGAATCCCATCTCTCCATCCTGGCCCCATCGCACCGTGATCACTCGGCACCCGGCGCGCGGAAGCCGTCGTGGCGGCTCCGGCGGGACCCGGCTCGGGTCCGCGGCGGGGTGGCGCCGCGGACCGTGCCAGGACCGGTCGGGGTCCGATCGGAGCCTTACAGCCGGGGGTCCACCGGGCCTACAGCCGGGGGTCCACCGGCTCGGACTCCAGGGCGAGGACGGCGAAGACCGCTTCGTGGACGCGCCACAGCGGCTCCCCGGCCGCCAGCCGGTCCAGCGCCTCCAGACCGAGGGCGTACTCCCGCAGGGCGAGCGAGCGCTTGTGGCCGAGGTGGCGCACGCGCAGCCGGGCGAGGTTGTCCGGGCGGGTGTACTCCGGGCCGTAGATGATCCGCAGGTACTCCCGGCCACGGCACTTGATACCCGGCTGCACGAGCCGGCCGTCGGCACCCCGCAACAGCGCGCCGAGGGGCTTGACGACCATCCCCTCGCCACCGGCGGCGGTCAGCTCCAGCCACCAGCGCACGCCCGCGGCGACGGACGCCTCGTCCTCGGTGTCGACGACCAGCCGGCCGGTGGGGGCGAGGAGACGGTTCAGGTAGGGGGCGTCTCCCTCGGCGGGCGCGGCCTCCAGGGAGGCCTCGGCCTCGATCAGGCGGTCGATCAGCGCGAGCTGCTCGTCGTGCGGGAGCGCGGCGAGCGAGCGCCCCCGGGCGGCCAGGATCTGGAACGGGGCCAGGCGGATGCCGTCCAGGCCGTCCGTGCCCCCGGAGCCGGCCTCGGCCCGTCCCGGGCGTCCGGGCGCCGGCTCCTCGCGCTCGCCCGGTCGGCCCCGCGTGGTGTCGCCGACCGGCCAGCAGTAGCGCCCGTAGGCCTCGGTGAACGCCTCGGCGTCCTCGGCCCGCTCGCGCTGGCGGCCGAGCAGGTCGGCGACGTCCACCCCGCGGGCGGCGGCGGACTCCAGGGCGGTGAGCACCCCGGGGAAGACCGTACGGGCGGCCGCGCCGACGGCCGCGTACTGATGGCGCAGCAGGCCCGCCGCCTTGAGCGACCAGGGCATCAGCTCGGCGTCCAGCAACAGCCAGTCCGTGTCGAGCTCCGCCCACAGGCCCGCCGCGTCGACGCAGCGGCCCAGCCGGCCGAGGACGCGCTCGGTCATCTCCGGGTCGTCGAAGAACGGCCGCCCGGTGCGCGTGTACAACGCCCCGGAGGCACCTCCCAGGGCGCCTTCCGGTCCTTGGGTTCCTTGGGGGGCTTGGGTGCCCTGGGGGGTGCCGAACCGCTCGCGGGCCACGTCCGCGTCACGGCAGAGGAGGACCACGGCGCGCGAGCCCATGTGCTTCTCCTCGCAGACGACCTGGCGCACACCGTCGGCGCGGTAGGCGGCGAAGGCCTCCGCGGGGTGCTCCAGATAGCCCTCCTCCTTGGACGTCGCGCAGGGCGCCATGGTCGGCGGGAGATAGGTGAGCAGCCGGGGGTCGACCGCGAAGCGGCTCATGACCTCCAGGGCCGCCGCCGCGTTCTCCTCCTTCACGGCGATGCGGCCCATGTGGCGGGTCTCCACGGACCGGCGGCCCGTGACGTCGGCGAGGTCGAGCGGGCGCCCGTCGGCGCCGCCCGGGGCCTCGCTCGCGAGCGGCTTCGTCGGCTCGTACCAGACGCGCTCGGCGGGCACGTCCACGAGCTCGCGCTCGGGCCAGCGCAGGGCGGTCATCCGGCCGCCGAAGACGGCGCCCGTGTCGAGGCAGATGGTGTTGTTGAGCCAGTTGGCCGATGGGGTCGGGGTGTGGCCGTAGACCACGGCGGCACGGCCGCGGTAGTCCTCGGCCCAGGGGTAGCGCACGGGCAGGCCGAACTCGTCGGTCTCGCCGGTCGTGTCGCCGTACAGGGCGTGCGAGCGGACCCGGCCGGAGGTGCGGCCGTGGTACTTCTCGGGCAGCCCGGCGTGGCAGACGACGAGCGCGCCGCCGTCGAGGACGTAGTGGCTGACGAGGGACTCGATGAACTCCCGCACCCGGGCGCGGAAGTCCGGGTCGGCGGCGTCCTCGCGCTCCAGCTGCTCGATGGTCTCGGCGAGACCGTGGGAGTGCTGGACCTTGCGGCCGCTCAGATAACGGCCGAGCTTGTTCTCGTGGTTGCCGGGGACGCACAGGGCGTGCCCGGCGGCGACCATGCCCATGACGAGGCGCAGCACACCGGGGCTGTCGGGGCCGCGGTCGACCAGGTCGCCGACGAAGACGGCGGTGCGCCCGTCGGGGTGCGCGGCGTCCACCGGACGGCCGGCGTCGTCGCGGGTCAGGGCGTAGCCCAGCCCGGTGAGCAGGGTCTCCAGCTCGGACCGGCAGCCGTGGATGTCGCCGACGATGTCGAACGGGCCGGTGACGTGCCGCAGGTCGTTGAAGCGGCGCTCCCGGACGATCTCGGCCGCGTCGGTCTCCGCGGCGCCCCGCAGGACGTGCACCTTGCGGAACCCCTCACGCTCCAGATGGCGCAGGGAGCGGCGCAGTTCGCGCTGGTGGCGCTGGATGACTCGGCGCGGCAGCCCGGCCCGGTCGGGGCGGGCGGCGTTGCGCTCGGCGCAGACCTGCTCGGGGATGTCGAGGACGATCGCGACGGGCAGCACGTCGTACTGGCGGGCCAGGGCCACGAGCTGCTTGCGGCTCTCGGGCTGGACGTTGGTCGCGTCGACGACGGTGAGCCGCCCGGCGGCGAGCCGCTTGCCCGCGATGTAGTGCAGGACGTCGAAGGCGTCACCGCTGGCGCTCTGGTCGTTCTCGTCGTCGCTGACCAGGGCACGGCAGAAGTCGGAGGAGACGACCTCGGTGGGCTTGAAGTGCCGCGCGGCGAAGGTGGACTTGCCGGAACCGGTGGCGCCGACGAGGACCACGAGGGACAGGTCGGGCACAGCGAGCGTGCGGTGGCCGGGGGCCGGGGTCGGGTTTGGATCCGGGGCCGGGGTCGGGGTGGGGCCGTTCAGCGCGTTCATACCGCCTTCGCCTCCTTCGCGGTCTCGTTGTGCGGGGTGTTACGGGGCGGGGTGTCGCTCTTCGGCTTGTGGAAGACCGCCATCTGGGTGGGCGGCCCCACATCCGGGTCGTCGGGGCCCACCGGGGCGAACTCCACCGCGTATCCGTGTCGTCCGGCCACTGTGTCCGCCCAGGCGCGGAATTCTTCCCGGTTCCACTCGAAGCGGTGGTCCGCGTGCCGGACGTGCCCGGCGGGGAGGGATTCCCAGCGCACGTTGTATTCCACGTTGGGCGTGGTCACCACGACCGTGGCGGGCCGGGCAGCGCCGAAGACGGCGTACTCCAGGGCGGGCAGCCGGGGCAGGTCGAGGTGCTCGATGACCTCGCTGAGCACGGCCGCGTCATACCCGGTGAGCCGACGGTCGGTGTAGGAGAGCGAACCCTGCAGCAGCCGCACCCGCGCCGACTGGCGCTCGGTCATGCGCTCCAGCCGCAGCCGTCGCGACGCCTCCCTGAGCGCGCGCATCGAGACGTCGACGCCGACGATCTCGGTGAACCGCGCGTCCCTGATCAGCTCCCCCACCAGCTGGCCCTGCCCGCACCCGAGGTCGAGCACGCGCTCCGCGCCGGCCGCGCGCAGGGCGTCGACGATCGCCTCCCGTCGCCGCACGGCCAGCGGTACCGGCTTCTCCTCGGTGTCCGTCTCCTCGTCGACGGCGTTGTCGAGCTCTTCGGCCTCGGCGTCGTCCGCCTCGGCGAGCCGGGCGAGGGCATCGCGGGTGAGCGACCAGCGGCGGGCGAGATAGCGGCTGGTGATGAGCCGCTGCTCGGGGTGGCGCTCCAGCCAGCCGGCACCGGCGCGCAGCAGCTTCTCCACCTCGTCGGGCGAGACCCAGTAGTGCTTGGCGTCGTCCAGCACCGGCAGCAGCACGTACAGATGCCGCAGCGCGTCCGCGAGCGGCAGCTCGCCCTCCAGCACGAGCTGTACGTAGCGCGAAGTGCCCCACTCGGGGAACCGCTCGTCCAGCTCCACCGGCCGGGCCGTCACCGCCCAGCCCAGCGGGGCGAAGAGCCGCTCCACCAGCCCCGCGCCGCCCCGGGCCGGCAGCACGGGTACCTCGATGCGCAGGGGCATCGGCGTGCCCGGCAGCTCCGGGCGGGCGGCGCACTGGCCCTTGAGGGCGCTGGAGAAAACGGCGGCGAGCGCCACCGCCAGCAGCGAGGACGCCGCGTACGGCCGGTCGTTGACGTACTGCGCCAGCGCCGAGTCGGGGGCGCCGCCCCGGCCTTGGCCCTTGCTCCTGCGCACCAGCGCCACGGGGTCGATCTCCAGCAGCAGCGCCGCTGTGCAGCGCTCCGCCGTCGCCTCGGGGTAGAGGACGTGCGCGGTGCCGTGGGAGGTCGAGAACCGCTGCGCCCGGTCGGGGTGTTTGTGCAGCAGAAACCCGAGATCGGTCGCGGGGGCCCCGGCCGTGCCGGTGGTACTTATCGTCAGGAACACGCGACTGAGTATCGCCGGACGCGTCCGGCGTCTGCTATCCGTTTTCGGGGTGGTGAATTTCGGGGTGATGAGTTTCGGGGTGGCGGGGCACCTCCCTGTCGTCACCCGTGTCGAGGAGGCGGGCCAACTCCGCGATCCGGTCCGGGCCGACCCGGCAGCATCCACCGATGAGCCGCGCCCCCGCCGCCTGCCACGCCCCCACCCGTTCGGGGTCGAAGTGGGCACGCCCCCGCCAGTCCCGTGCCCGCGCATCCCACTCCTCCCCACTGTTCGGATACACCACCACCGGCTTCCCGGTCGTCCGTGCCGCGATCTCCACGGCCCGGTCGACATCACGCGGCTCACAGCAGTTGACGCCCACGGCGATGACCTGTTCGTCGTCCGCGGCGAGGGCGAACGCCTCGGCGAGCGACTGCCCCGCCCGGGTCCGCTCCCCCACGACGCTGTACGACAGCCATACGGGCACCCCGCAGCCCCGCACCGCCGCCAGCAGCGCCCGTGCCTCGTCCGTGTCCGGCACGGTCTCCAGCGCGAGCACGTCCGGCCCGGCCGCCACCAGGGCCTCGATCCGGGGCCGGTGGAAGCGCTCCAGCTCACCGACGCTCAGCCCGTACCGCCCGCGGTACTCGCTGCCGTCCGCGAGCATCGCCCCGTACGGCCCCACGGACGCGGCGACCCACACCTCCCGTTCGCCCCTCGCGTCCTCCCCGGCACCCGCGGCCCCCGCAGCCTGCCGCGCGAGCTCCACGCTCCGCCGCAGCAGGCCCGCGGCCTCCTCCGGCCCCAGGCCACGCCGGGCGAACCCCTCGAACGTGGCCTGGTAGCTGGAGGTGATCAGCACCCGCGCGCCCGCCCGTACGTACGCCGCGTGCGCCTGCTCGATCTGCCCCGGATCGTCGGCGAGCAGCCGCGCCGACCAGAGCTCGTCGGACAGGTCACAGCCCTGCGCCGCCAGTTGGTTGGACAGACCGCCGTCCAGGACGAGCGGTCCGCGCGCGAGCGCGGTGGCGAGCGGCGTGCTGGGGGCAGGGGTGGGGACGGGGGCGGGGGCGGCTGTCACCGGCTGCTCCTCGGGAGCGGTGTGCGACGGCTGGCCGACGGGCGGCAGCCGACCGCGGGACGACGGACGGGGCGAGCGGAAGGTTCAGCCCAACTGGGGCTGGACCTGTGAGGAAATCAGCTCCAGCTGGTCGAGGTCGTCGAGGTCCAGGATCTGGAAGTAGATCCGGGACGAGCCGATCGCCGCGTACCGGCCGATCTTGTCGACCACCTCGGCCGGCGACCCCGCCAGCCCGTTCGCCTTGAGTTCGGCCACCTCCCGGCCGATGACCGCCGCCCGCCGCGCCACCTCGGCGTCGTCCTTGCCGACACAGGCCACCAGGGCGTTGGAGTAGACCAGCTCCTCACCCTTGCGGCCGATCACCTCGGCGGCCGCCCGCACCCGGCCGAACTGCCGCTCGCTGTCCTCGATGGAGGCGAAGGGGATGTTGAACTCGTCGGCGTACTTCGCGGCGAGCCTCGGCGTACGGGTCGCACCGTGGCCACCGATGAGCACCGGCACCTTGGGCTGGGCGGGCTTGGGCAGCGCCGGGGAGTCGGCGAGCTGGTAGTAGGTGCCGTCGAACGTGAACGTCTTGCCCTGCCCCGTCTCCCAGAGCCCCGTGATGATCTCCAGCTGCTCCTCCAGCCGTCCGAATTTCTCCTTCGGGAACGGGATGCCGTACGCCCGGTGCTCCTCCTCGAACCAGCCCGCGCCCAGCCCCAACTCGACCCGTCCGCCCGACATCTGGTCGACCTGCGCCACCTGGATGGCGAGCACCCCGGGCAGTCGGAAGGTGCCGGCGGTCATCAGCGTGCCCAGCCGGATCCGGCTGGTCTCACGGGCGAGGCCCGCGAGGGTGATCCAGGCGTCGGTCGGCCCGGGCAGCCCGTCGGCGGAGCCCATGGCCAGATAGTGGTCGGACCGGAAGAAGGCGTCGAAGCCGAGGTCCTCAGTGGCCTTGGCGACGGTGAGCAAGGTCTCATAGCTCGCCCCTTGCTGGGGCTCGGTGAAGATGCGCAGATCCATGCCTCCATCCTGCACTCCCGGGCCCGCGTCAACCGCCCGCCACCTCCTGAGCCCCACCCTCCCCAGTCGGGTGAAATTCCGTCACGCCCGCCGGGCGGTGCGGCACCCGCCAGTGTCCGGCGCGCCCAGTGATCGTTGGCTCGGGCGGAGCCGGACCGCCCGGCCCGCGCACCGGTGTCCGCCGCCGGGGGCGACGATCGCGACACCGCCCGCCCGCATCGGGCGAGCCGGGGCCGAGGAGGCCGCGATGACCCAGGAAACCGTGCCCGACGAGGCACCACCGCCACAGGCCGCTCCACAGCCGCAAGGCCCACCCAAGGGCCTGCTGCAGCAGATGGAGGAACTGATGGCGGCGCTGAACGCCGATCTGTCGCAGCTCGACGCCGAACTCCAGTCCTCCGGCGAGCGCCCCTCGGCAGATTGACCGCGGGCGCTGCGGTCGCCCAGGTCGCTGCTGTCGCTGATGTTGCTGAGCTCGCCGGGTGAGTGGCATGCTCCGGCCGATACGTGCGGCACCCCGGCCGCGGACACGATCGGCCGTCCGGTGGACGACCCGGCCGACGACCGTGGCACCCGTCCCGCCCACTGACCTCGGGGAGCCGTGGGCGGACCGCAGTGCGCCGTACCCGACGACCTCCTCACGGCTTCCGTGATCGTTGACGTCGCGCATCATGCCGCCCCTCCTCGCTCCCTCAGCGCGAGCCGCCTTTGCAGGCCGCGCACCCGGTCACTCGTCTCGTCGGCGGCGTCTATCGCCTCGATGCACTGCCAGTACAGGCCGTCCTCCTCGGAGGCGCAGGCGACGCCGACCAGCGCTATGCCCACCTCGCCGAGGAGTCCGCCCAGCGCCGTCAACGTCGCCCAGGGGTCCCGTACTTCGGACAGCTGCGCCGCCCGTAAGCCTCCCTCGCGCGCCGCGCCCTGGCGCAGCGCGCCGTAGGCCCGGCTTCCCGCCTCGCTCAGACCGCCGGCCGCCGCACGAGCCTCGAAGGGCCCGTGCACCGCGAGATGACCACCGATCGCTTCCGCAAGTGCCTGTGTCTGCCATGCCTCGATGACGATGTCCTGCACCGCCCTGGCCTGCGCCAAGGCGAGCCGGGTGGCTCTGATGAGCCGCATTGCCTCCATGCCCGGTCCCCCACTTTCCCGACTGCCCGCTCCTCACTACCCAGAGTGATGACTAACCGCCGGAAAAGCCAGGGGAATTCAGAAATCTGTGGATACCAGATGCGCTGTGGATATCTCAATCACTCCGGAGAGTGACGAGGACCGTCGTCCGCCCGTGATCCCGCCGTCGAACCCTCCACCGGGAACCGGCTCTCATTGCGGTCGATCTTCGCGGAGAGCGCCGCCAGCGGGTCGATCCCGAGGACCTCGCAGAACTGCAACAGATAGGCCAGGACGTCCGCGACCTCGTCCTCCACCCGACCCGCCGTCTCGGGGGCGTCCATCACCCGCGCCGACTGCTCCGGCGTCAGCCACTGGAAGATCTCCACCAGTTCTGACGCCTCGACGCTGAGCGCTGCGGCGAGATTCTTGGGGGTGTGGAAGGGCTGCCAGTCGCGCGCCGCGGCGAACGCGGCCAGCCTCTGCTGCAAGGTCTTGAGATCTTCGGTCACGGCCCCAGGTCTACCACCGACGCTCCCACCGCCCGCGCCGCCTCCTCCCCCACCGCTCCGCGCACCGTGCCCACCAGCCGAATGTGCCCCCGCTCGCACATGCGCGCCGCCAGCCCCACCAGTTCCCGCGCCTGCCGCTCGTCCAGGCACCGGTCGAGCCCGTCCGCCAGCACCGTCAGCGTCTGCAGCGCCGGCAGCACCTCGGCCACCTGGTCGACGGCCAGCACTCCGGGCCCGGTCAACAGGACGAGGGAGAGGGCCAGATAGCGCAGCTCCCCGTCCGCCAGCCGCTCCAGGGGCGTCGTCGCACCCGCTTTCCGCGCCAGCACAGCCCGTAAGAAGCCGCCGTCCAATTCCTCGACCGTCAGCCCTTCGACCGGCCCCCGGCAACCCGCGCCGGCCGCGGTGACCAGCAGCCCGTGCCGGATGGCGCACTCGTGGCGGGTGCGCCCCAGGACCGCCGCGACGTTGTCGCAGGCACCCCGCAGCATCCCGTCGCGGGCGGCGGCCGGCATGCGCATCAGCTCCGGCCGGGGGTCGCAGGGGAAGACGGACCGCAACGCGACCACCACCTGCTCGGCCGCGTCGAGGACCAGCCGCTGGCCCGCGGTCTTGCCCGCGACCCGCAGGGGTAGCAGCGAGGTGCCGAGCCTGTCGTCCGGCAGCGGCGCGCGGGTGACGGGCACCGCGCCCGCGGTGTGCCAGACGGCCTCGACCGTCCGCAGCCCCGGATCGCGCAGCGCGGTGGACAGCAGGGTCTCCCCGAAACCGGTCAGCCGCTCACCGACGACCCGCAGCACGGGTTCGGCCTGTACGGCCACGTCAAGCCGGACGGGGCCCGCCGGGCCCGTAACGGTGCAGCCGATCCGGAAGCCGCGCCGCCCTTGGGCATCGGGCCGGGCCTGCTGCGGCACACACGCGGAAGGGCCACCGGCCACCGGGGCGAGGGCCTCTTCGAGCGTGTCGCCACCCGCGAGCCGCGCGAGGACTTCGTAGCCCTGGAGGGCATTGGATTTGCCGCTGCCGCTCCCTCCTCTGAAGAGGGTCAGCGGTCCGAGCGGGAAGACGGCGTTGCGATGCGACTTGAAGGCGGACAACCGCAGTTCGGTGACCGCGGGCCGCTGAGGAAGCCGAGAAGCCTGCTGAGGAACCTGAGGGGACTCAGATAGTTGCTGAGGGAGCTGAGAAGCCTGTGGAAGCTGAGAAGGGGGGCCTGCGGCCGGTCGGGCACAGCTTGCGTCCATGCCCGGACCGTATGCGGCTACCGGTCAGCCAAACCGTTTCATCTGATCACTTTTCCTACGATCGGGGTATCCCGATGCCACCTCGGTCCCCTCGGGGGCCAACAGGAAGACATTGGTATCGACACGGTGCATGCCGCTGCCCAGGCCGAAGACCACGCCGCTGGAGAAGTCGAGAATCCGCTTGGCGACGTCGGAGTCGGCGCTGGTGAGGTCCAGCAGCACCGGAACCCGCGCGATCAGATACTCGGCGACCTCACGCGCGTCCGCGAAGATCTGGACACGCAGAACGACGAGCTGACGCCGATTCGGCTCCGGCTCCTCCTCGGGCAGCGCCCGATGATTGGGCCAGGACGGCCATGCGTGATGACCGCGCAACGGGACGACCTCGGCCAGGCCCTCCCACTGCTCGTCTGTGGCCTCGGACCTGTTCACCGGACCACCCCTCCGGGGAACGTGCTGGCTATGTACATCCCACAATCCTAGGGACAATCGCGAGCCACTACGCCGAATGACACGCACGGGTCCCGCCTTCGGCGGCGAATCGGGACATGGCGGGGATCACGTGGTGACGGAAGGGGCGGGGTGTGGGGCGATGGCCGCCAGCCCCGCGTCGAGCACCCGACCTGCTCCGCGAATGGCGAACAGAGGAGCGACCGAGCCGTGGCCGCAGGGCGCGCTCGGGACCACCACCCCTGCTCGGGCCGCCTTCCTCAGTCGAAGGAACCCGGTTCAGCAACCGCAAACAAGCCTGCGCGTACGTCCTGGGTGGGGCTCGTGCGTCAAAACGAGCGTCGTGAGCCGAGGCCCCAGGCGCGCGGCAGCGTGCACCGCTACGCTCGTCAGCTACAAAACCGCCGCCAGAACCCAACTCGGTCTGCCGTTACACGACACATAGAGCCCGTCCCGGGCGCGAGTACAGGCCACGAACAACAGACAACGCTCTGTCAAGAGGTCTACCTCATGCTGGAGGCGATCGACGTCGGATGGAGTCACCGCTTGAGGGAACGGTCAAGCTCCGTCGTGCACCCCAACGACAGCGACGCATCGGAACTCCAGGCCCTTGAACGCATGCATCGTGCCGATGCTGATGACGTCCGAAGAACCTGGGTAATTCCGCGCAAGCGGACAGCCGGGATGCCGGCCGCTGTGAGAGACCTACCACGTCCCCGTCGGAGAGCTTTGCGAAGAGTCGCTCCTCATGGACGGGCGCGATGCGCTCGTAGGCCGGGGTGAGCTCGTCAAGCATGCCACGTCGCGGATCTCGACAGCCTGGCGACCGTGTTGACGCTCGCCTTCTGTTTGATCGCCCAGGCGATGGCCTTGTCGTGCGGCATCACCCAGAGCAGGACGTCGATGTCCCCACTCTCGGGGGCGAGTACGACGCCGCGGGTGCTCTGGTCGATGCGGATGTACGGATGCGCGGATCGCGAGCCTACTTGAGGGTCTCCAGTTTCAGGCCTGGCCCCTTGAACCACTGGTCCAGGGTGAGCGCTCGAACTTCTCCCAGGCATCGAAGTCGCCTTGTCTTACCGAGCCCTGGAGCTTGCTGAGCTGAGCGCAGAAAGCGATGTCGAAGGCAAGCCGGGGCATTGGGGTGCTTCTCCTCACTCAGGTTCCAGGGAGCACCACAGTCGCGCCCCGCTGGCTTTCGTCAGTCGTGTGCGGAAACGGTCGGCTCGTCCTCGTCTGGGGCTTCGAGTTCGCCGAGGATCCGCCAGGCCAGGTCGGCAAGGGTTTCACCAGTGGCGGTGACCCAGCGGGCGGTGCCCTGATTGGCCACGGGCCGCTCTTTCCATTCGGCCAGCTCCCACATCCGGGTGATGAGGCCGGACGGCGAGTACTGCTTACCGTCGGCAGCCCAGAGGATCGGCTTGCTGCGGTGATTGACCCAGGTGGCAAGGCTACGTTTCTGATTCCCTGCCAGCCAGTCCCGGAGGGCATCGGCCTCAAGTGGATAGGCCGTGGTGACGGTGAGTGGGGCGCCCTCTTCGAGTACTCCCTTGTCGACGAGGACGTGAACGGCGTTGGGACGGCGGGGCTTACGCTGCGCCGGTACGCGACGGTACTTATCCGGCTTCGGCCTGGCCTCCGGCACGGCGGTTGCCCTGAGCACTCGGTCGACCACTTCCCGACAGCGGGTGACGTCAGCGCACACCGCCTGGATCCGCGAACGCTCGGTGTACAGCTCATCGATCGCGGCAGCGACCGCGGGCAGCAGCTCCGCGACCAAGGCAGGAACCCGCTCCGCCGCCCCTGCCGCCCACTCCAGTGTGGGGTCCGGCTCGTCGATGGCTTCGGTGTTGAGACGACAGAAAACAAGATGGGAGATCAGATACACACCGTGCTCAGTGAGTGCAGCGCCTCGCCCAGCGTAACGGGAGCGAAGCTGGTGCAGGCTCCGCCGTATGGCCCGCAGGACCTGCACAGCGTTCCACAGGAGGTAGGCACCCGGCTGGGGCCGGAACAGTACGTCGTAGATGCCTTGCGAGCCGCGTTCCCACAGGACGTCCAACGTGGTGGCCATCCGCGCGGCGTACTGGCTGTCTGGGTGAGCGCAGGCAAGCGCGCACGCCGCTTCAACTACGGAACATCCAGTCTCCTCGGGTGGATCCAACTCACTGCGGCGGACGCTGTATTCCAGCCCGAGCTCCGCCCGCATCTCCTCCAGGATTGCTGCCTGGACGGGATCGAGGGCAATGAAGTCGCGGGGCCCTACACTGTTCTGGCGGTTCGTGGCCTGAGTGGTCTTCTTGGCGAAATCCTCCCGCTTACCAGTGACAATAATGCGTACGCCGATCTGTGCTTCAGCAGCGGTCACGCCGGCCGCCATGGCCTCGGCGACGGACCTCACGGTCTGCGCACCGTTGACCACGCTGGCATTGTGCAGGGTCAGGGTCAGCGGCCGGTGCTGCGGCGCGAGCATGCTCTGATGAGCCGTGTCGGCCGCGTCGCACAGCACAGTGATTCCGTTGTTGAAGTACCAGAAGCTGGCCGGTTCCTGGGTCAGGGTCTCGATCAGAGCATTGTTGATCGCAGTGCGGCCGAGCGGGTTGCGAATATTCAGGTTGAAGAGGTTCGAACCGCTCTTGGCCCATTCGGCAATCTCTTCCGCCATGACAATGCCCTGATAAGACACGTACGGGGAGGTGATACCGAACCACGGGAAAAGTGTGGCACTGAGCTCGACCGGCTCTGGTGCGAGGTCCTTGCGCACGGACGCCCAGACCTCCGGCGCCAGGATGATCTTGTGGTCGAGGCGAGCACCATAGCGGTTGAACGGCTGCTCCCCCGTGAGTAGGGCCTGGCGGAATCCCTCACCCGGCTCTTCGGGGCGCATGAGAACGACGACCTGGGTGACAGGCACTGGCCCCTGATCCATAACAGACTTGGCGTACTCCGCCAGCTGGCGGCCCCGGGGATTGAAAGGGGCGAAGTCCTCGTCGTCGATGAGCCGTAGGCCGGCAAAGAGTTCGAGTACCGCCTTCCGGTCTGCCGCCGCTTTGCCTTCCGAGCTCCACTTACCCTGTACCAGGTACACATGCGGCTTGAGCCCGCCCACTACCGCAATGGCGTCGATACCCTGGTCCGCGTGCCCGTCGATGACGGTGGCAGCGGCCTCCGCAGGGCTGAAGCCCGTGACCATCCGCACCGCCTGGGCCGTCAATGCCCGGGAAATCAGCCGCGGTTTCCGCTGACTCTCCGGCATCCCATCGAGATCCCCGAGCTCCAACAGGTGACCGTAAATGTTCTCCAGAGCATTGCCGACCTGGCGCACCTGGGTTTCCATGTTCGGCATGGCTCCAGTGGCCTGCTTGGCGTTCATCTTCGTTCCCCTCCCACCGGTCGTCGGCCCGGCCGGTTCACGCACCCGGCCTGCTGTGCCGACCGTCTTGATCGTGCCACGTCGAGGCCGGTCAGGCGCCCGGCTCGTCCAGGTCGAGACGGATCAGCGTCAGCGCCTCGCGATCTCGGCGGTCATCCCGTCGTCCGGCCCGACGACCACGCACAGGTCCTCGTGAAACGGTTCCAGGATGTGCCGGGCTTCGCCCGACCTCCCCTGCGCGGCAGCAGCATTCCGATGTCGCGACGCAGTTCGACGGCCTCTTCACTGAAGTCACCGTCGACGGACCGTACGACACACCAAGGGTGCCCCGGATCGCAGCGAGCACCTCGGTGGCCTGGCCCAGTTCGGCGCGGCAGCGCGCGGCCTGGGCCCGGGCAGACGCGGGCCTGTTCGCTGGTGGGGCCGTTGATCCGGCCGTAGGCACCGACGAGCGCGTCGAACTCAGGCAGGGCGTTCCGGTAGTCGCCGCCCAGCAGCCGGATCGCGGCACGCTGGAGGTCACAGCTCCAAGACCTGCCGGCTCTCGGAGCCGAGCGCTCGGGTGGCCGGTGCGTGTGACGCACCG
Organism: Streptomyces syringium; assembly: GCF_017876625.1. Lineage (NCBI taxonomy): Bacteria > Bacillati > Actinomycetota > Actinomycetes > Kitasatosporales > Streptomycetaceae > Streptomyces > Streptomyces syringium. The sequence goes on along the minus strand of NZ_JAGIOH010000001.1, from coordinate 5,796,282 downwards.
GGCGGTGGGAGGGTCCAGTGCGGCCGGGACAAGAGCCCAGGCAGCGCCAACCTCCACTCTCTGCACATCCCGGGGTCGGGCGGCGCTAGACCGCCCCCGGAGCAGCGAGCACCGAGGCTAGGATGTCCATGCTTGTCGATCAAGGGAGTGCCGTGGGGGGCATAGCGAGGCCCGAGCTGCTGCCGGGCTGCGAGGTACCGGCCCGTTACAGGGAACCGAGCGCGTTCGTCACCACCTGCCTGGTCCGCCTCGCCGACGACTCGATCGGCGACAACTGGCGCGTCAGCAGCCTGCAAGCATGTATGCTCCGCGGCGGTTCGGCGATGGCAGCGGCATCGTTCATGCTGAAGGCCGCAGGCCCTTGGCGCGTCGACCTACAGCGCATCGCCAGGGAGTCCAGGGTTGGCATCGACCGCCCGGACTTCACCGCCGCGGAGCACATTGTCGGACTCTGCTTTGTCGCAGGCACCAAGGGCCTTCCTGCCGGACTACGTCACCGGGCAGCGGACACCCTGGTACACCATGCCGACAAGGCAGGCTACGCGGAAGCACGAAGCCTGCTACCCAAGAACGGCTGGGGATGGCTTGCGGAGGCCGTTCGCGAGGGGTGGGCCGTGTGGACGGCGCACCTATTCCTCGCCGACGAGACCGCCATCCTCACCACGCGTGTGAAGGTCGGCCTGGCACTCGCCGAACACGATCACCCCGTCGGGTACGTGCCCGAGTCCCTCGAACAACTCGTTGCCCACCCAGATACCCCGAGCGCAGACCGCCTGGCTTTGGCGGCGGCCGTGGCACGGCGAGCTCCGCACGACAGCGTGGGCCTGCTCCGGGGTGTCGCGTCGGACCCACTCGTCCAAGCAGGACATCGCATGGCAGCCATCGAGCTATTGGACGGGATCAACCCCGCGAAGGCCGAGGAGATGCGCGCTTTACAGACGCGTCTGCCGTCCGGCCGAGCCGCTCGTGCCCAGCACCGAAAGGCCACAGAGCGTGCAGAGCAGGAGGCAGCAGCTCGGAGGGACCGGGAGACTCCCGACGCCGTAGTGATGCGGCTCGAGTCCAGGATCGAGGAAATCCTCGAGGACCTGGACGGCCGCGGCTCAGCGGACTGGTTAGCCGACGGGTTGGACAACCACATCGCGGAGTCGGACTGGGAGGGTGTCGCCCAAGATGTCGCCGATATCTGCGGGGTTGCCCGCGGTAAGGACCTCGCATCCTGCCTTGACCTGCTGGAGGTTCTCACCCTGATCAGGTACGGCGTCCACACGAATCTGCCCCCCGATGTCACCGACCTCGATGCAGTAGGTGGTGATAGCGTCCCCCGGCTGACTTCAGAAGAACTGGAAGAGTACGCTCGCGCGGAGGGGGAGCGAGAATGGCGCTTCTGGCAGCAGCTTGTGGAGCGGCACGGCTGGAACGAAGACCGGCTCGGGGAGCTCGACGACCAGATGACGGAAGTGAACCGGAATCTGAGCGACTCAATCTGTCAGAAAACCGGCGATCACCTGCGCGAACTACAGGAGCACCTTGTATGGGAGCTGTGGCCTGCCTTGACGAGTGCGGCGAGGGAACGCGACTACCCCACCGCTCGCAGACACGCAGCGAGCGCACGGCTCCTCGCGGACGAGGCCGAGCGCGCCGAAGCCCTATGGCGGGAAACGACAGTCCGCTCCTACTCTTTCGACCCGCTGACCTTGTCCTGGCCTCGTGATCTCTGGCTCGTCTTCGAGGAATGGTGCAGTGGCTGGCAGTGAGCAGGAACGGAGTGAGCGTTCCCGCCACACGCGACGCGGTGACGAGCCCAGCAGCAAGACAAGCCACCTCGCAACAATCCTCTCTCGCGTCGGCACTTGGCACGGCCCCTCAACCACCGGCTGCGCGGCGGCCGGATAGTCAATCGAGCGCCATGACCGACGACCAGGCCTGCCGAACGGGTTTTACCCCAGTGGCAGGCTCCCGGGCAGAGTTCATTCCATGCTCACCGCTTGCCATTGGTGGAGGGGCCACCAGTGCGGTAACCCCCAAGCCCCCAGAGGCCAGGCCGCAGTCCGTCCTCGATCTCGGCAACATCCTTACTGCCCTCAAACGCATCCGGTACGTCTCGAACGCTCGCCGGAACGGCCTTGAGCCAAGCCTGACCGGAATGCCTTTCACGTGCCCGTCTAAGCCCGAGGCCCGCTATGCGGGGTGGCTGGCGCCGCGTAGCAAGGGCGGGCTGAGCAGCCACGCACTTCCCCGGCTATAGAGGGCGGCTGGACGACCGGTGGGGGGCAGCCGCTGTTCCCCTGTGGGTTTCACGAACCCCGCGGTGTTGAGCACTTTGCGGCGGAAGTTGCTCGGATCCAGATGCTGCCCCCAGATCACTTCATAGACAGTGCGCAGCTCGCTCAGGGTGAACGACTCTCCGCAGAAGACTGTGGCGACAGCGGTGTACTCCAGCTTCCTACGGATCTCCTCCAGGGCATCCGTGAGGATGATCAAGTGATCGAACGCCAGCTCCCCCGCACCTTCCGCCAGTTCTGACACAGGGGCCCAGTAGGCACGCTCGGCGTCGGTACCACCCACAGGAACGGGAAGATCCGGCCCCAGGGCGAGATAGGCGATGGTGACTACCCTTCCCCTCGGGTCGCGTCGAGGATCTCCGTAGGCACCGAGCTGCTCCAAGTGCAGTCGGCTGCCGTCGATCCCGGCCTCCTCCCAGAGTTCACGCAGCGCCCCCTCACGCAAGGTCTCGTCCTTCTGGACGTAGCCACCAGGCAGTGCGGGCCGACCGCGGAAGGGCTCCAGCCCGCGCTCGATCAGGAGCACCATCAACTGATCGCCCCTGACAGTGAAGATCGCCAAGTCCACCGTCACCCACGATGCCTCCACTTCAGTGGAGTCTTTCAGCCACTCATCCACCAGAGCCCCTAAAGGTCGTATTGACTTAAACACCCTCGGCACTTATGGTCCCACAGACCATAACCTTACGAGGCAAGGGCAGGGCATGATCACTTCCGATGTGCCACCGGCCAAGGAAGCGACCGGCGAACCCAGCGCCGCCACCCGTCACTTATGCACCGGCGTGTACGTGGACGAACGATTTCGCGACCTCGTGATCGACAAGGTTTGCACCGCACCGCACCGCAGGGTCGCCCCGTCTTACGGGTTCGACATCGTTCCCGTCATGCACCATGCGTGGCGGGCGGCCGCGCTGAATGCGCTCCTCCGCATGACACTGGTAGGGGCAGCGGTTACCCCAGCTGTCGCGGGTGCCCTGCCCACCAGCATCCTCGTCATCTGCGGCCTCGCCTTCCTATGGCTACTCCGCCTCACCATGGTGCTCCGGAAGGTCGACTGGGAACCGCGGCCGAGGCAGAAGCCCAAGCGCCGCGGACTGGGGCCTGCACGAGGCCGTCGGCACCCCTTCAGGCCGTTTCCCCCCCGAAGGCATTCCGAGAAGGGACGTGCACTCAGACGCATCGGTGCCGCCGCGCTCTCCCTGGCGCTGACCGGCCTGACCGTCGCGCTTGCCCATCCGGGCCACGCCACGATGGCCCTCCAAGTGGCCGCAGGAATCATGCTCATGTGCCTCAGCATCGGCGCCGCACGTCAGCTGGTGCTCGACCACATCTTGCGTGCGTCATCTCTTAGGCCCACACGCCTGTCCGGCCGGCAACGAGCGGCGGACTTACAGCAGCGTCACGTCTGTGCCGTATACCGCCGCCCCCGTCACAGCGAGGACGAGGGCGAGGACGAGGACGACCTCACCATGTTCACGCTCTTCGGGGACGAGTCGCCATTCATCGGGGCGGGCGAACTCGTCTACCAGTGGAACCCACCGATGAGTATCCAGTTGCTGCGCCCCGGCAACGACGAGGCACCGCTCCATGAACGCGAACACCCCGTACCCCCCTTTCAAGCACACGAACTGGTCGAATACCTGCGCGAGGCTGTTCAGCTCCTGGACAGCGACAGCCAGGAAGTCCGGCTTCCCACACAGGTCCGCGACCGCATCTACGTAGCCGAGACCGATGTGGCAGTAGATCGCTCACTCCTTCCGCAGGAGTTCGACGAGGCCGACCTGCGCGACATCATCAACACGCCTGGCACCAAGCAACACCACTTCCTCGAAGTCGTTACCCCCACAGCGGGGTCGGAGTTCGTCGCGACCGTCATGTTGCACGTCAGCCTGCAGGGACGCACTTTGATGATCTCTACAGCAGCATGCGTCCTCGCCCACACGCCGAGATCCTTCCAGCAGACGGAGGAATTCGGTCACCACGGAGCCATGGCCGTCATCTGGGCAGCGTTCCGCGAGCTGGCCGCGCTGCCTTTGGAAATCCAGAACTCATGGCGGATCGCCCGCTACTTCTACACCCTGAGCAAGGCCGCCGTACTCCCTCGCGACCTCACCTCTATACCGATCCGCAACGTCTTGATCGGCAGCCGAATAAGCGTACGAGAGAGATCAGCCCAAACATGGTCCAAGATCCAGCTGGAGAAGAGCGACATCCTGGGCCGAATGAAGACGATCGAGAGGCGGCTACTCCGGGCTGCCAGCGACTTCCTGCACGCCAGGGATGTGGACATATCCGAGTTCAATGACCGCGCACTCAAGATCATCAACAGTGGCATCTTCAACTTCGGCGACAACAACAACTTCAACAACAACGCCGTCGGCAACGAAGCTCAGGTCGGCGTCTCTGCGAACCAGCCGACAGGCTCGAACCCCAACAGTGGAGGACATCAGTGATCACCAATCGAGGCATCGTCAGTCACGGCGACAACAACAACTTCAGTAACAACGCCGTCGGAGATAATGCCCATGTCTCCACAGCCACCCCTTACTTCAACACGGGCACTCCCGCCGCCGAACGGTCCGCTATATGGGACGTCGGAGTAGTCACAATCCTGAGCGAGGAACTGCGCTCTGTCGTAGACGAGTTAAAATTGGAGCGCCACAAAGAACCTAGCGGACTATATTTCTATCGAGGCGAACACACCACACCGGAATCGACCATCCGCATCGTGGCCACTCAGAGCCAGAGCCAGGGGCAGCGATCGGCGATGGCCGCCCTGGAGAACCTGCGTCGCCACTACGACCCGCGTCTGTGGGCCCTGGTCGGTGTGGGTGGCGGCATCCACGACGAGCACGCCCGCATCGGCAACGTCATCATCTCCACTGACATCGTCTACTACGAGAATCGCAAGATCAATCCGCGAGGGGCAGTTCGTCGACGCGGGGAGCATCGACAGTCGCCGGCGCCAGTCGTCCATGCGGTGAACGCCTTCTTTACCGATCACGGAACCCCAGCACGCGTACACGGTCAGCTCACTGCGAACGCCTCGGATGAATTCGAGGTCTACCCGGGAGTGATCGGGTCAGGTGAAGCAGTCATCGCCGACCGCGAGAGCGAAATCCGAAGCTACCTCACGAACTATCACGAGAAGGTTCTGGCGGTTGATATGGAAGCCGGAGGACTGAGTCAATACTGGCAGGAGAATTCCTTCCATGGCGCAATCAACCCTGGATGGATCGTCATCCGAGGAGTATCCGACAACGCCGATGAGAAGAAAGGCCACGGATATCACGAACTCGCAGCCCGAAACGCCGCGCACATCCTACGGCGACTCCTATCATACCTCTGTTGATCACGAATCAAACAGTCAGGATCACCCCAACCACAGGGAGATGACTCGCATGACTGATTTCCTGTTCGGGATACTCAGTTCTCTGGCAGCCAGCATCATCGTGCTCGTCCTCGGCCTTCTACGCGGCTCACGCCCACTGTGGTGGCTGATCGCCGCCTGCTCTTGGTGTACCGGCACAGGACTCGGCCGCGTGTACCGTCATCAGTCGGCCACCGAGCAGGACATCTCACGTGACCTGAGCCGGGCTCGCTGGATCAAGGTCCTGGCAGGGCGCGGAAACGTGCTCACCCGCGAGGTCTTCTCCCCCCTATGGTCGGGTGAGCTATCCCCGGATTCCATTCAGGTCCTACTGCCCGACCATCGCACCCAAGGTGACTCCTGGCTTGACCGGCGCTCGCACGACGTGCGCCGGTTCGATTCCGGCTTCACCCCGGCCCTGCTCAGGAACCAGGTCCGGACGAACATGGCTTACCTGACCCGCGCCACCCGCTCACAACGCAACTTCGAGCTTCGCAACTTCAACCTGCCCAACACGTGCCGCGTGATCGCAACGGACCGGGCTGCCTACCTCACCTTCTACAGCAGCTCCGCTCACGGCAGGAACTCCCCGTGCCTGTACGCCCGGGCGCCCGGACTCCTGTACTCCATCGCTCTTCAGCAGTTCGATGCAGCCTGGATGAACAGCTCTCCCGCACTCCCGGCATCCCAGCCCTGACGCCACCCCAGCAAGTGCCAACCCCCACCACCCCCAAGCTTCCTGCGCCGGCACCAGATCGCCATAACGGCACGCTGGTCCCGGTGGGTGACCGGAAGGTCGGTGCCTCCGTACAGAACCACCGGTTCCCGGCGTCCATGCAGGGCACCATCGACGCCGACACCAAACTCGCAATCGCTGCTCACACGGTATCTGACAACACTGTGGACGCGAGACGCGAAGCAACTCCGACCTGCTCCAGCGGAAGCAATGGTGTGACCGCGGAGTCGGCAGAAACAGTGGCGCGTGCATCGACGGCGACGGGAGAAGCGCCAAGCCGACCGGCAGGCTGCAGGAGGACATCGAGGAGAACGGCCCTCGCACGGCAGACAATCCCAGGTACCCACCTGGCCCAGGCCTGGACGGGGCGTTCGCCCGGAGGCGGTACGGAGATGACTGATCGACCGACCTGCTAGACGCTGAGGACGGCCAGCTGTCGCCCCATCAGGGCGAGCATCAAATGAGAACGGGCGTCATCTCAGCGTCGAGACAACGCCCGTAGCCCACTTCACGCCCGCCCGGAGGCCCGGCTCACGCCTCCTTCGCCACCGGCTTCAGGATCGCCACGCACTCCACGTGGTGCGTCATCGGGAAGAAGTCGAACGCCCGGAGCTTGACCGGCTTGTAGCCCTCTTCCGCGAAGTACGCCAGGTCGCGGGCCAGGGCTGCCGGGTCGCAGGCCACGTAGGCGATGCGGCGGGCGCCGAGGGAGGCGAGGTGGCGGACCGTCTGCTTGCCGGCGCCCGCGCGGGGCGGGTCGAGGACGATGAGGTCGGCTTCCTCGATGCGGGTGCGGGGCAGGACCTGCTCGACCTTGCCCTGCTCGATGCGGACCCGGTCCAGGTCCTTCAGGTTGTGGCGGGCGTCCTCCACCGCGCGCTTGCCGGACTCGATGCCGAGCACCGCGCCCTTGTCGCCGATGCGCTCGGCGAGCGCGCCCGCGAAGAGGCCGACGCCGCAGTAGAGGTCGAGGGCCATGTCGCCCTTGCGGGGCATCAGGCCCTGCATGACGGCCTTCACCAGCATGTCCGCCGCCTGCGGGTGGACCTGCCAGAAGCCGCCCTCGCCGACGCGGTAGGTGCGGCCGTCGGCGCGCTCGCGGACGAAGGCGCGGCCGTGGACGGGGTGGACCTGCTTGTCCTTCTCGCCGATGCGCAGGACCGAGACCGGCTTGTCGAGCTCGACGATCGGGAGGCGGCCGCCCGGCCTCGGGGTGAGGACCACCTGGCGGTCGCCGGAGCCGGAGGCGGCGATGGCCTCGACGGAGGCCATCTGCGGCCACTCGCGCTTCTCGATGCCCAGCTCCGTGACGCCCGGGGCGGCGATCAGGCAGCGGTCGATGACCTCGACCTCGTGCGAGCGGTGCTTGCGCAGTCCCGCGTGGCCCTCGGCGTCGACCGCGTACTGCACGCGGGTGCGCCAGGCGGGGACCTCGCCGGCCGGGAGCTTGTCGCCGTCGGCCGGCACGACCGTGCCGTCCCAGCCCGCTTCCTCGGGGGTCAGGCCCGCGAGGCGCATCAGCTGCTCGGCGATGACCTCGCCCTTGAGGCGGCGCTGGGCGCCGGGCTTGGCGTGCTGCCAGTCGCAGCCGCCGCACTTGCCGGGGCCCGAGAAGGGGCACGGGGCCTCGACGCGGTCCTTCGAGGCCTCCAGGACCTGGACCGCGTCCGCGCGCAGGAAGCGGGACGTCGACTCGCCCTCCGTCACCCGGGCGACGACCCGCTCGCCGGGGAGCGCGTGCCGGACGAACAGGACCCGGCCCGCGTCCGTGCGGGCGACGCAGTGGCCGCCGTGGGCGACGGGGCCCACCTCGACCTCGTACTCGTGGCCGACCAGCGATGCTTCGGTCTCGTGCTGCATGGCGGGTCGACTCCAGAGGACTCAAAAGGGGTGAGGGGGACAGCCTTCGAGTCTACGTCCCACCTCACCCCACCGACGACCGCGCTGCTCCGTCGCGGCGCGCTACTTCTTCGTGGCGGCCTTTTCCCGCTTCGGCTGCGCGACCGGGCCGCGGCGCACCGAACCCGGGGCGTTCCACTCGGCGCGCTTGCGGGCCCGTCGCTTGGCGGCCTCGGAGGAGTCGAGCTGCCAGGGCACCGAGGTGACCATCACGCCGGGCGTGAAGAGCAGCCGGCCCTTCAGGCGCAGCGCGCTCTGGTTGTGCAGCAGGTGCTCGTACCAGTGGCCGACCACGTATTCGGGGATGTAGACGCTGACCACGTCGCGCGGGCTTTCCTTCCGCAGCCGCTTGACGTAGTCGATGATCGGCCGGGTGATCTCACGGTAGGGCGAGTCGAGGACCTTCAGGGGGACGTCGAGGCCACGGCGCGACCATTCCTCGTGCAGCGCCTTGGTCTCGGTGGCGTCGACGCTGATGGTCAGGGCCTCGAGGGTGTCGGAGCGCATGAGCTTGGCGTAGGCCAGGGCCCGCAGGGTCGGCTTGTGGATCTTGGAGACGAGGACGATGGAGTGCACCCGGGAGGGGCGCACGGCCTCTTCGCCGGGCTCGTCCTCGACGGCGATCTCCTCGGCGACCCGGTCGTAGTGCTTACGGATCGCGGTCATGGTGGCGTAGAAGATCACCATGCCGAGCAGGGCGACCCACGCGCCGTGGGTGAACTTCGTCAGCAGCACCACGACGAGGACCAGGCCGGTGAAGAAGGCGCCGAAGGTGTTGATCGCGCGGGAGCGGACCATGCGGCGGCGCTCGGCCGGGTCGGTCTCGGCGGCCAGGTGGCGGTTCCAGTGCCGGACCATGCCGATCTGGCTGAGGGTGAAGGAGACGAAGACGCCGACGATGTAGAGCTGGATGAGGCGGGTGGAGTCGGCCCCGTAGATGACGACGAGTATCGCGGCGGCCCCGGAGAGCAGCACGATGCCGTTGGAGAACGCGAGGCGGTCGCCGCGGGTGTGCAGCTGGCGCGGCAGGTAGCGGTCCTGGGCGAGGATCGAGCCGAGCAGCGGGAAGCCGTTGTAGGCGGTGTTCGCGGCCAGGAAGAGCACGAGGGCGGTGGCGGCGGCGAGCACGATGAAGAGGAACGAGCCGTTGCCGAAGACCGCCTCGGCGACCTGCGAGATCACCGGGTTCTGGGTGTAGTCGTCGCCGACCGGCTTGCCGTCCTTGAGCAGGTCGGTGGCCGGGTTCTCGGCCATCCGCACCTTGGTGACCATGGCCAGGGCGATGATGCCGCAGAACATGGTGACGGCGAGGCCGCCCATGAGCGCGAGCGTCGTCGCGGCGTTCTTGCTCTTGGGCTTGCGGAAGGCGGGCACGCCGTTGCTGATGGCCTCGACACCGGTGAGGGCGGCACAGCCGGAGGAGAAGGCGCGCAGCAGCAGGAAGACGAGGGCGAAGCCCGCGAGTCCCTGGTGTTCGGCGTGGATGGTGTAGTCGGCGGTGGGTGCCTTCATGGTGTCGCCCATGAACGCCCCGCGGACGATGCCCCAGGCGATCATCAGGAAGACACCGCCGACGAAGACGTACGTCGGAATGGCGAAGAGCTTGCCGGACTCCTTGACGCCGCGCAGGTTCATCAGCGTGAGCAGCACGATGACGCCGACGGCGCAGGCCGTCTTGTGCTCGATGACGAAGGGGATGGCGGAGCCGAGGTTCTCGATTCCGGAGGAGATCGAGACCGCGACGGTCAGGACGTAGTCGACGAGCAGGGCGCTGGCGACGGTCAGTCCGGCCTTGGGGCCCAGGTTGGTGTTGGCGACCTCGTAGTCGCCGCCGCCGCTGGGGTAGGCGTGCACGTTCTGGCGGTACGAGGCGACCACCGTGAACATCAGCACCACGACCGCGACCGCGATCCATGGACTGAAGTGGTAGGCCGACACGCCTGCCACGGAGAGGACGAGCAGCACTTCGCCCGGCGCGTACGCCACCGAGGACAGCGGGTCGGAGGCGAAGACGGGGAGGGCGATGCGCTTGGGGAGGAGTGTCTCCCCCAGCTTGTTGCTGTGCAGCGCCCGGCCGATAAGGATCCGTTTGGGCAGGTCGGTCAGTTTGGACACGCAGAGGATCGTATGCGCTCGCTCTGGGGTGCGCCCACCCGCCACCCGCCGGGAAAGCCGAATGTGGCGTGTGTCGCGTGCCTTCCCGGCGGACGGAGGGTACGGGTGGGTCCTAGTGGCGGCCCAGCCGTGCGGGCAGGGCGCGGTGGCCGTTGGAGATGAAGGACTCCACGGGGCTCAGCTCACCGGGGGCGGCGGCGAGGGTCAGCTCGGGGAAGCGCGCGAAGAGGGCGGGCAGTGCGACGGCGGCCTCCAGCCGGGCGAGGGGGGCGCCCAGGCAGTGGTGGACGCCGTGGCCGAAGGCCAGATGGTCCTTGTCGGCGCGGGTGAGGTCGAAGTCGTCGGCCGTGTCCCCGTACAGCTGCGGGTCGCGGCCGGCCGCGGCGTAGGCGGCAAGGATCGCGTCGCCCTTGCGCAGGGTGACTCCGCCGTCCAGCTCGATGTCCTCGGCGGCGTAGCGCAGCGGCAGGTTGGCGACCGGGGCCTGGACCCGCAGTGTCTCTTCGATCACATCGTCCCAGCCGGCCTTGCCGGTGCGGATCAGCTCCAGCTGCTCGGGGTGGGTGAGCAGTGCGTGGATGGCGTTGTCGAGGAGGTTCACGGTGGTCTCGTGGCCGGCGCCGATCATCAGCAGCAGGGTGTCGACCAGCTCCTGCTCGCTCAGCCTGCTGCCGCCGGGGCCGTCCTCCTCGCGGGCGGAGATGAGGACGCTGGTCATGTCGTCGCCGGGGTTCTCGCGCTTGGCGGCGACGATCCCGCCGAGCAGGGCGTACAGCTCGGTATAGGTGGCCGTGACCTCCTCCGGGTCGGCGGAGGTGTGGAAGATCGAGTCGACGCAGCGGCGCAGCCCCTCCCTCGTCTCGTCATCGTCGACGCCGAACAGTTCGCAGATCACCTGGATCGGGATCGGGTACGCGTAGCCCTCGCGCAGGTCGACGATCTCGTCCGGTCCGTGGGCCGCGAGCGTGTCGAGGAGGGCGGCGGTCATCTCCTCGATGCGGGGGCGCAGGGCGGCGGTGCGGCGGGCGGTGAACGCCTTGGAGACGAGGACGCGCAGGCGTTTGTGGTCGCTGCCGTAGGCGGTGAACATGTTCTGCACCGCGACCCAGGTGTACAGCGGCCAGTCCGGGGAGATCTTGCCGTCGATCCAGGTCGGCCAGTGCGCCCGCGGGTCCTTCGAGACGCGCGGGTCGGTGAGGAGTTCCTTGAGCAGCGGCCGGGTGGTCACTGCCCACGCCACCACGCCACCAGGGAGCTCCACGGGGGTCGCCGGGCCGAGGGCGCGGAGGCGGGCGGCCTCGCCGTGGATGTCGCGGCCGGTGGGGTCGATGCGGACGGGGCAGGTCTGCTGGTCCATCGTCGGTCTCCTGAGGGTTCGGCGGACGGGTGCGCGTGCGCCCGGTCGGGGGCCGGTACCCGCAGCGGCGCGGGCGCCGCCGTGGGTACGGCGACCGGGGGGAAGCGCACGGGCAGGGCGGTGAGGGCCCGGTGGAACGGGCCGGGGCGCCAGACGAGCCGGTCGACGGGTACGGCCAGCTCCAGGTCGGGCAGCCGGTCGAGGAGCTTCTCGACGGCGACGGCCGCGATGAGCCGGGCGGAGTCCTTGGCGGGGCAGGTGTGCGGGCCGGCGCTCCAGGCGAGGTGGGCGCGGTTGCCGGTGCGCTGGTCGGACAGCAGCGCGGGGTCGGTGTTGGCGGCGGCGAAGCTCACCACGACCGGCTCGCCCCGGTTCAGCGGGACGCCGCCGAAGTCCACGTCGTGGACGGGGTAGTGGACGGCGTAGTTGGCCATCGGCGGGTCGAGCCAGAGCACCTCGTCGAGGGCGTCCTCGACGGGCATGCTGCCGCCGGCGAGGTCGCCCGCGAAGCGGTCGTCGGACAGCAGCAGCCGCAGCGCGTTGGCGATCAGGTTCTGCTGGGGTTCGGTGCCGGCGCCGATGAGGACGACGAGCTGGTGGATCATCTCCTCGTCGGTGAGGGCGACCGGGTGGGCGAGCAGCCAGGAGATGACGTCCGCGCCGGGCCGGGCCCGCTTGAGGGAGACGAGCCGCACCAGGGTCTCGGTGATGAGGTCGTTGGCGCGCTCGGCGTCCACGCCGTCGAAGATCCCGGAGAAGCCCTCGACGAGGCGGTCGCCGAGCTCGGGCGGGCAGCCGAAGAGCTGCTGGAAGACCAGCAGGGGCAGCACCTTGGCGTAGCCGCCGAGCAGATCGGTCTCGCCGAGCGGCGCGAAGCGGTCGATGAGGGTGTCGGCGCTGCGCTCGACGTAGCCGCGCAGGGCGTTGGGGTCGATGCGGCCGAGGCTGTCGGTGACCGCCTGGCGCAGCCTGCGGTGGGCGTCGCCGTCGGAGAACAGGCAGTTGGGCCGGTAGGCCATCATCGGCACGACGGGGTTGTCCGGGGCCACCCGGCCCTCGGCGAGGGCCCGCCAGCGGCGGGCGTCCTTGGCGAAGGTCTCGGGGGTGCGGAGCACTTCGAGGGCGGCCCGGTAGTCCGTGACGAGGGTGGCGGTGGCGCCGGGCGCGAGCTCCACGGGCGCGGCCGGGCCCAGGGTGCGCAGCCGCGCGTAGACGGCGTGCGGGTCGGCGGCGAAGTCGGGCCCGTACAGCGGCTGGGGGCGCGGTGGCGGCGCCGGGGCGCGGTGCGCGGGGCAGCCCGGCGGCGGGGGGCCGGCGTCGGGGCGGTGGGTCACACATGCTCCTGGGCGGTGCTGGACAGGCGGGTCTGCCGGGTCTGGAGGTATTCCACGAGGGTGATCAGGGCCCGGGTGGAGGAGATCCGGTCGCGTGCGTCGCAGGTGATGAGCGGGGTCTCGGGGAGCAGATCGAGGGCTTCGCGGATCTCCTCCTCGGGGTGGGTGGGGGCGCCGTCGAAGTGGTTGACGGCGACGGCGTACGGCAGGCCGTGCTCCTCCAGCAGTCCCATGACGTCGAAGGACTGCTCCAGGCGCCGGGTGTCGGCGAGGACCAGGGCGCCGAGCGCGCCGCGGGTCATGTCCTGCCAGAGCCGGGTGAAGCGCTGCTGGCCGGGGGCGCCGAAGAGATAGAGGACGAGGCTGTCGCTGAGGGTGAGCCGGCCGAAGTCCATGGCCACCGTGGTGGTGGTCTTGCCGCGGATGCCGGCCAGGTCGTCGACGAGGGCGCCGGCCTGCGTCATGGTCTCCTCGGTGCGCAGCGGCCGGATCTCCGACAGCGAGCCGACGAAGGTGGTCTTGCCCACCGCGAAGTGCCCCACGACGAGCAGCTTCGCGGCGGTCCGCACCGACTGACGAAGATAGACGGCCCCCTCATGAGCGGTGTCAGAGGCGAGCGCGGAGTCCATCGAGTACCTCCTGCAAGATCTGGGCCTCGGGCAGTTGGGCCGAGGGGATGGGGGCCCGGGTACTGAGGTGGCCGCTGTCCACGAGATCGCCGAGCAGCACCTTGGTGACGCTGACGGGCAGCATCAGATGGCCGGCGATCTCGGCGACCGACAGGGCGCCGCCGAGGCAGAGTTCCATGAGCGCGCGCTTTTCGGGGCTGAGGCCGCCGATCGGCAGGTCGCCGTGCGCCATGACCAGCGTGACCAGGTCGAAGGTGTTGCGGGTCGGGTGGGCACGCCCGTCGGTGACGACGTACGGGCGTACTAACCCTTTGTCGCGCCTCGGCGCCGGCGGGGTCATGCCGGGTTGCCCGGGCCCTGCCAGACACCCTGCCGGGGCGGGCTGGTCAGTTCCTTGCCGAGCCGGTCCACGAGCTTTTGCATGCGGTAGGTGACGGCTTCCATGTCGACGTGCTCGGAGGCCGAGACGGCGAGGTAGGCGCCGGGGCCGGCGGCTATGAGGAAGACGTAACCGTGGGCGAATTCGACGAGCGTCTGCCGCCAGGGGGTCTCCTGGTGGGCCTGGTGGGTGCAGAACTCACCGGTGGAGCGGCTGATCGACTGCAGCCCGGAGAGGGCGGCGGCCTGGCGCTCCGCCTCGTCGCGGCCGATGCCCTGGGAGTGGGCGCGCAGCATGCCGTCGGCGGAGAGCAGGATCGCGTGCCGGGTCTCCGGCATCTTGACGACCTCGTCGAGCATCCAGCCGAGCTCGTTGTTCATGTGGTCGTTCACGCGGGGGGTTTCCCTTCGTCGTCGGGGGTGGGGGCGCCGTGACCGGCGGGGCCGGTGTGGCCGGGATAGCCGGTGTTTCCGGTGGGGCCGTCGGTCACGGGGGAATCGCAGGCGTCCCGGCCGGAGCGGGTACCGCGGGCGAACGCGCCCATGATCCGGGCGGTCTGTTCGGCGGTGCGCTCGCTGGGGCTCTCGGCGGGCGGCGGCGCGGCCGGCCGGGGGGCGGGGGGCTGCCGGCGGCGGCGCTTGGGCAGTCCGCCGGCCGTCGAGCCGGTCACCGCGGAGGCGTCGTCGGCGAGCCGGTCGGGGTGTCCGGCGTCGGCGAGCCGGTCCGGGTGTCCGGCGGGGAACTCCTCGGGCGCGTGGGGCCGTTCCGGGGAGCGTGCGGGCGGCTGCTGCGGCCTGGTCGCCCCGGCTCCGCCGCGACCGCTTCCGCCGCGACCGGTGTCGGTCGCCGCCGGGTGCCGGAGCGGCGTGGTGCCGGGCCCGTCGATCTCGAGGTGGGTCAGCAGGGCGCTGGGCAGGAACAGCACGGCCCGTACGCCGCCGTACGGCGAGCGGGTGTCGACGGAGACGCTGAAGCCGTAGCGCGCGGCGAGCACGCCGATGACCGGGAAGCCGAACTGCGGGGGGTCGCCGAGCCGGGAGACGTCCACGACCCGCTGCCCCGAGAGCAGTGCGACCGCGTGCTGCACCTCCTGGCCGTCCATGCCCACACCCGCGTCGTCGATGACGACGACGGCGCCGTTGTGCACGGGCTGGAGGCTGACCTCGACGAAGGTGTTGGGCTGCGAGTGGCGGGCGGCGTTGTCGAGGAGTTCGGCGACGGCGAGCACCACGGGCTCCACGACCCGGCTGACGACGGCGATGTCGGCCTGGCTGTGCACCCGCACGCGGCGGTAGTCGCGGATGCGGGAGGTGGCGCCCCGCACGACGTCGGTCAGCTGGGAGGCGACGCGCTGCCGGCCGGGCCAGGAGCCGCACAGGACGGCGATGGCCTGGGCGCGGCGCCCGAACTGGGAGTTGGCGTGGTCGATCTCCAGCAGGTCGCGCAGCACGTCGGGATTGTCGTGCCGGTCCTGCATGTCGGAGATGGCCAGCTGCTGTTCGTGCGCGAGGCCTTGGAGGGCGCGCATGGAGGCCTTGAGGGCGGCCTTCGCGGACTGGTCCGCGCGGGCCTGTGCCTTGTCGACGGCCTGGGTGAACAGCTCCAGGGCCGACTGCAGGCTCTGCGCGAACGCGGTGCCGGCGAGCCGTTCGTCGAGCGGGCCGGGCAGCGGTACGGGCTGGTTCATGGTCTCCGCCACGGCGGGCAGCCGGACCCCGACCAGGTGCCGTACCTCCTCGTCACGCGCCTGCAGGCTCTCTTCCAGCTGGGCGACGCGCCTGCGCACTCCGGCGGTGATCCCGCGCTGGCGGACCAGCAGGATCAGGACGGCGGTCAACGCGACGGCCAGGCACCAGATCACCGCCTCCGGTATGTGATGTGACATCAATTCCTCGTGGGCGATGGACGTAAGGGGCATGTGGTCGGCCGGACAGGTCGGCGTCCTGACGTCCCGTCCGGAAGCGGAATACGCCGATCATCCTAACCACGCCGGTGACCGTGTGTCCGAACTTCATCACGAAATACGAACAGGCATCCGCCCCTTGTGTGCTCTTCTCCGCGCGTCCACGAGGCGGACGTGCGGTGATGAGCGCGGTGACGGCAGGGGTGAGAGACGTACGGGGCGTGAATTGAGCCACGCCGCGGCAAGGAAGGGGGCTTTCCCGACGGCCCGCCGACGGCCCGGCCACGTGCGTCGTGCGGCGTCCTCAGAGCGTCGCGCCGGTGAGGCCCGTCTCGGCGGTGAGGCCCGTCTCGGCGGTGAGATCCGTCTCGGCGGGGGCCTGTCGCGGCGCGGAAGGCCCGCGGACAGCCGGCGGCAGGGCGAGGACCGCGCGGGCGATGGCGTCGGAGTCGCCGAGGGTCACCGAGTCCACTCCCGGCCGGATGCCGGCGGCGGTGACCCAGTGCACGGACTCGGTCGGGACGCCGTAGGCGAAGCGGCGCGGGTGGGCATGCCCCCGGCCGTCGATGACGCGGTACGGGCGCTCGGTGACGGCCATTCCCCCGGTCTCGTAGCCCGCGCCGGTGGCCGCATCGACGCGGAAGGTGGTGATCTGGCCGGTGTCGGCCAGGTGCCGCAGCAACGGGTCGGCGGTGCGGCGCAGATCGGGCTCGGGCAGCCGGGCCTCGATGAGCACCCCGGAGCGGATCGGCGCGCCGGGGACGAGGCCGGACTCGGCGACGAAGGCGGGGCCGCCGGGGCCCGCGGCCTCGATCCGTACCCGGGCCCCCGGCCCGGTGACCTCCAGGATGCCCGCCTCGATGAGGGCGATCATCTCCTCGACGCGGGAGGCGGGCGGGCCGATGGAGAGGAAGGCGTTGAGCGGGGTGAACCAGCCGTCCAGGTCGTCGCGGTGCGAGTCGCCGTCCAGGCCGCCGTGGTCGACGGCGAGCCTGATCTCGTTGCGCAGGTCGCGCAGGACGTCCAGGGCCGCCTTGAGCGGGCCGCTGACATTGCCGGCGCGGGCGGCGGTGACGTCCTCGGCGAGATGGCCGAGCAGCCAGTGGCGGAACTCGGCGCGGCAGGCGAAGACGCGGTCGCCGTACGGCCTGGACAGCCGTCGCCAGTCCCAGCGGTCGCCGTCGGCGATGCCGAAGGACTCCAGCAGCGCGGCGGGGTCCGCGGCGGGCGGCAGGGCCAGATAGCGGTCGACGAACGTCTCCCGTTCGTCCGCGCGGCCCCGGGTGCCCAGCAGCGTGCCGTAGTAGACGCTCTCGACCTCGCGGGCGATCAGCGGCCACAGGTCCCTGCCGAATCGCACCGGGCTCCCGCGCCGGGCGCGCTCCCGCAGCCCGGCTATGTGCTCGGCGGTGAGCAGCCTGGGTAAGTGCCGGCCGGTGGCTCCCTTCTCGTTCCGCCCGCGCGCCTGGTAGGGCACGCCGCGGCGGGAGAAGGCGTACAGGCGCGGTTCGTCGCCCGAGGGCCGGTAGACCAGGCGGCGGCCCTCGCGGGTGAAGGTGCCGCCGCGCCCGGCGGTGAACAGCGCCATGTGGTCGAAGAAGTTCAGCCCGAGTCCGCGCAGCAGGACGGGCTCACCGGCCCCGGCCCCGATCGGGTCGACGTCGGCGGGGTTGGCGGGGGTGACGTACCGCAGCCGGTGGCTCCGGGCCAGGGCCGCCGTCCGCGCCTCGCGGGGCGCGAGCCGCGCGGGGACGTGGCCGAGCGCCATGACGACCGCGTCCAGCCGGCTCAGCCGGGTGCCGTCCTCCAGCCGGACGTCCTGCGGGCCGTCCGGGACGCCGTCGGTGTCGGCCAGGGCGACCGCGCGCGAGCGGTGGACCACGACGGTGATGTGGCCGGGGGCGCGGGCCACGACGCGCCGGAAGCTGTCGCGGAGATAGCGGCCGTAGAAGGCACGGGTGGGGTACGAGTCCGGGCCGAGGTCACGGGCTTCCGCGAGGGTCTCGTCGTCGTGGCCGTCGGCCCGGCCCGCGAGAAGCAGCCCGCGGGCCCACGCGTACAGACTCGGGCCGGGCTCGACGGGGCCCGCTATGCGCGTGCTGTCGTCCGTGTAGGCGGTGATCTGCGAGGCGACGGTGTTCATCAGCAGGTGGCGGGGCTGGTCGGTGCGCCAGACGGCGCCGGCGCCGGGCGACCGGGGGTCGACGACATGCACGGTGACGGCCGAGTGCGACGGCGCGGCGCGCTCGTTCGCGCACAGCCGCTCCAGCACACAGAGCCCTCGCGGCCCGGCACCGACCACACAGATCTCGACACGACTGCTCCTCATGCGGGCACTCCTGCTCTGGAAATGTTCCGGGAAGGGTTCGGGGAGACGCTGGAAAGGTCCGGGAAAGGGGCGTCCTCCGCCGGCACGGCACGGCGCGGGCCGTGACTGGGCGAGAGCCTGGCGCGGCCGGGCGGGCGGCACGGGCGCAGCTTCCGTTCGCGGCACAATCTGATTGGTTCTGATTGGCCCGGCGACGACGCATGACCGGGTCTGTCGGTTTCCAGCAAGTTTCAGCTGACGGTGCCGCGACGTGACAGGGCCCCGGGCACGGCCCGGACACGGCCCCCGGACACGGCCGGGGCAAGCCTTGGGGGGAATCCCGCCCGCCGTTCGTGTCGGCCGCTCCTGGGCGGGCGCACCGCACGGGGAGGGCTTCCGGGAGCGAGTCGGCACAGCGGCGCTCGACCCACGGGGTCTTGCGGATACGGTGGTGTCATGCGTCGGCCTGGCCGAAAGTGCCGGTCGGCGCGGCACGTGGAGACCGCGAGCTGTGGTCTCGTGGGCCCGTGAGCTGAACGTGAACAAAAAGGGAAGATGTGAGCAGGGTGTTGGTGCAGGTCAACGCGGTAGTCCGGAGCACGGGGGCGTCGTCGTGCATGTCGTGATCATGGGTTGCGGGCGAGTGGGTTCGGCCCTCGCCCAGACCCTTGAGCAGCAGGGACACACGGTCGCCGTGATCGACCAGGACCCGACGGCGTTCCGGCGCCTGGGCTCCGGATTCAGCGGTCGGCGGGTGACCGGCGTCGGCTTCGACCAGGACACCCTGCGGGAGGCGGGCATCGAGGAGGCCGGCGCCTTCGCCGCGGTGAGCAGCGGCGACAACTCCAACATCATCGCGGCCCGGGTGGCCCGCGAGATGTTCGGCGTCGAGAACGTGGCGGCCCGGATCTACGACCCGCGCCGCGCGGAGGTCTACCAGCGGCTCGGCATCCCGACCGTGGCCACCGTGCGCTGGACGGCGGACCAGATGCTCCGCCGGCTGCTGCCGTCCGGGGCGGAGCCGCTGTGGCGCGATCCCACCGGCGGCGTCCAGCTCGCCGAGGTCCCGGCCTCGGAGGCCTGGGTCGGTCACCGGATCAGCAAGCTCCAGGAGGAGACGGGCGTACGGGTGGCGTTCCTCACCCGGCTGGGCGAGGCCATGCTGCCGACGTCCTCGACGGTCCTGCAGGAAGGCGACCTGGTGCACGTGATGATGCGCGCCGACGAGGTCGAGAAGGTCGAAGCGGCGTTCTCCGCCGGTCCCGAGGAGGCGGCGCACTGATGAGGGTTGCTATTGCCGGAGCCGGTGCAGTCGGCCGCTCCATCGCGGGCGAGCTGCTGGAGAACGGGCACGAGGTGCTGCTCATCGACAAGGCCCCCTCGGCCATCTCGGTGGAGCGGGTGCCGCTGGCGGAGTGGCTGCTGGCCGACGCGTGCGAGATCACCTCGCTCGACGAGGCGGCGCTCCAGCGCTGCAACGTGGTGATCGCGGCGACCGGTGACGACAAGGTCAACCTCGTCGTCTCGCTGCTCGCCAAGACGGAGTACGGGGTCCCCCGGGTCGTGGCCCGGGTGAACAACCCGAAGAACGAGTGGCTCTTCAACGAGTCCTGGGGCGTGGACGTCGCCGTCTCCACCCCGCGTCTGATGTCGGCGCTGGTCGAGGAGGCCGTGAGCGTCGGCGACCTGGTGCGGCTGCTGCGTTTCAGCCAGGGCGACGCCAACCTGGTGGAGCTGACGCTCCCGCCGGAGGCCGCGCTGGCCGGCACCCGGGTCGGGGACGTGGACTGGCCGGAGGACACCGCGCTGGTCACGATCATCCGCGGCACCCGCGTGCTCACCCCGAACAAGGAGGACGTGCTGGAGGCGGGCGACGAGCTGCTCTTCGTCGCGGCCCCCGCGCGGGAGGAGCAGCTGGAGGACCTGCTGTCGGTGCGCCGCGAGGACGCCGCCGGCTGAGCAGGCCGCTGTCATACGTGAGCGACGAAACGTGAGCGACGAAGGGCCCCGGGAGTGATTCCCGGGGCCCTTCGTCATGCGGCTCAGCGCGGCGGCGGCTCAGCGCGGATGGGCTCAGCGCGGCGGCGAGGAGTCGTGGGACCGCTCGCCGGTCACCATCCCCCCGAGCGGACCGTCCGGGTGCGCGCCGACGACGGCGCCCCCGGTGCCCTGGGCCTTCGCGGCCTTCGCCGCCCGCTCGGCGGCCTCCTCCGCCTCCATCTCCGCGAAGACGTCGATCGGCGGCGGAGCCTTGGAGAGGAAGATCCAGGTCAGATACACCGAGAGCAGCATCGGGGGAATGCCGAGGGCCATCCTGACCCAGCCCAGCTGGGTGGCGTCACCCCACCAGTACAGCGGGAAGAGCACCGCCGACTTGAGGAGCAGGATCAGGCCCCAGGCCCAGCTGGCCTTGATGTAGGCGACCTTGCGGCCGGGGTTGCGGGTGCGCCAGGAGAGGTTCTCCTTGAACACCGGGCCGAGGATCAGGCCGATCAGCGGATATCCGGCGATCGCCGAGACGATGTAGCCCAGGGACAGCCCGAAGGTGTAGATCATGCCGGGCAGGTGGAAGTTCTTGGCGTCGCCGGACATCATCGCGAAGACCGCGCCGACGGCGACCCCGAACACCCCGCTGAAGGCGTGCTTGAGGGTGTCCTTGCGCAGCAGCCGTACGGCCACGAGCAGTACGGACAGGCTCAGTGCGGCGATCGCCGCGAGATGGATGTCCCGCTTGACCGTGTAGAGCGCGACGAAGACCAGGCCGGGCAGGGTGGTCTCCACCATGCCCCGCACACCACCGAACGCCTCGAAAAGGGCGGCTTCGGTCGCCGACCGTGCGTCGGCGCCCTCTCTCTGCTGGTCGTTCGGCTTGTCGAGAGACGTCACCCGCTACTCCTGTCCGAGCGGTCGGAGTTCATATTTGGGATTGAACAGCACGCGCCGGCCGCGGCTCATGGATATCCGGCCGGAGGCGATCAGCTTACGGCCGGGCTCTATGCCGACTATGGAGCGGCGTCCCAGCCACACCACGTCGAGCGCGGCCGAGCCGTCGAACAGCTCGGCCTCCAGCGCGGGCACCCCGGCGCGCGGCCGGAGCGTGACCGTGCGCAGTGTGCCGGTGACCTTCACTATCTGTCGGTCGCCGCAGTCGCATATCTTCGTGCAGCCCACGGCTTCCGCGTCCTGTTGCAGCTCTGCGGAGTGCAGCTCCTCCTGGGAGGTGGACAGCCGGTCCAGCATCCGGCGGAAACGGCCGGTCGGCTTCTCGGAACGGGGTACGGCGCTCATGAAACCAGCGTACCGGGGGCCATCCTGGCAGGAGCACACTCGACCGGCGGTCCTCAAGCGCCGGACGGGCTGGAAATTCCAGCCCGCTGGGGCACCGCCCAGTGGTAGCTGGGGGAGCTTGAGGACCGGGGCCCGGGGCGGAGCCCCGTCCTCACACCTCGAACCGGTACCCCATCCCCGGCTCCGTGATGAAGTGCTTCGGATGCGACGGATCAAGCTCCAGCTTGCGCCGCAGCTGCGCCATGTACACCCGCAGGTAATTGGTCTCGGTGCCGTAGGACGGCCCCCACACCTCCTGGAGCAGCTGCTTCTGACTGACGAGACGGCCCGTATTGCGTACCAGCACCTCCAGGAGGTGCCACTCGGTCGGGGTGAGGCGTACGTCCCGCCCGCCGCGGTTGACCTTCTTCGCGGCGAGGTCGACGGTGAAGACCTCCGTCTCGACGATCGCGTCGTCCCCCGCGGCCGCCGCGCCGGTGGGCTCGGCGCGCCGCACGGCGGCCCGTAGCCGGGCGAGCAGCTCGTCCATGCCGAAGGGCTTGGTGACGTAGTCGTCGGCGCCCGCGTCGAGCGCCTCCACCTTCTCGTCCGAGGTCTGGCGGGCGGACAGCACCAGGATCGGCACCCGGGTCCAGCCGCGCAGCCCCTTGATCACCTCGACCCCGTCCATGTCGGGCAGGCCGAGGTCGAGGATGACCACGTCGGGGTGGCGGGCGGCGGCGAGCTGGAGGGCGGTGGCACCGTCGGGCGCGGCGTCGACCTCGTACTTCCGCGCCTTGAGGTTGATCACGAGCGCGCGGACGATCTGCGGCTCGTCATCCACCACGAGCACCCGGTTCATGCGGAACCACCTCTGCTGTTCGTGCGGGCCCCGCCACGGGGCCCGGGATATCGGCTGGGCGTCCGGGGGCGGGCCCCCGGTGCGGGGCGGCGGCCTGCGGCCGGCTCCGCGCAGTGGTCACGGCGGTGCCGGCGTGGGCCGGCCGCCGGGTTCATGAGGTGGCCTGGGCCGGGAGGTCCGGGCGTACGGGCGGGCGGCCGGCGGCGGCCCGCAGGGTGAGGACCATGGTCATGCCGCCGCCGGGGGTGTCCTCCGCGGCGAGTGTGCCGCCCATGGCCTCGGCGAAGCCCCGGGCGACCGCGAGGCCGAGCCCGACGCCCGCGCCGCGCGGCGCGTCCCCGTACCGCTGGAAGGGCTCGAAGATCCGGTCCTTGGCGCTGTCGGGCACGCCGGGGCCGCGGTCGGCGACGCGTACCTCCACACGGTCGCCGAGGGCGCTCGCGGCGACGAGGACGTGCGTGCCGTCGGGGCTGTACTTCACGGCGTTCTCGACGATGTTGGCGACGCTGCGCTCCAGCAGCCCGGGGTCGACGGCGACCATCGGGAGCGTCTCGGGGATGTCCAGGGTGACGCTGCCCTCGGGGACGCCGCCCAGCGCCATGGGGACCACCTCGTCGAGGTCGATCTCCCGGATCAGCGGGGTGACGGTGC
This sequence comes from Streptomyces syringium, assembly GCF_017876625.1. Taxonomy (NCBI): domain Bacteria; kingdom Bacillati; phylum Actinomycetota; class Actinomycetes; order Kitasatosporales; family Streptomycetaceae; genus Streptomyces; species Streptomyces syringium. Next base: position 5,773,187 of record NZ_JAGIOH010000001.1, on the reverse strand, counting down.
CGGTCTGGAGACGGGACATGTCGAGGAGGTTGCCGACCAGGTGGTCGAGGCGGTCGGCGCCGTCCTCGATGCCGGCCAGCAGCTCGGCCTCGTCCTCCTCCGACCACGCGACGTCGTCGGAGCGCAGCGAGGTGACGGCCGCCTTGATCCCGGCGAGCGGGGTGCGCAGATCGTGGCTGACGGCGGCCAGCAGGGCGGTGCGGATGCGGTTGCCCTCGGCCAGCTGCTGGGCCCGCTCGGCCTCGCCGACGAGCCGCTGGCGGTCGAGGAAGACCGCGGCCTGGGCGGCGAAGGCGGCCAGCACGCGGCGGTCCTCGGCGGGCAGCACCCGGCCGGCGAGCGCGAGCGCCATGTTGTCGCCGACGGGCATGTCGACGTCCGCGTCCTCGGGGCGCAGCAGCGGCTTGCCCGTGCTGGTGACGACGCTGCTCGCACAGGTCCAGGGGTCCACTTCGCTGGCCCGCTCCAGCAGGGCGACGGACTCCATGGCGAAGGTCTCCCGGACCCGCTCCAGGAGCGCCTCCAGGCTGGTGTCGCCGCGCAGGACGCTGCCCGCGAGGAAGGAGAGGATCTCGGACTCGGCGCGCAGCCGGGAGGCCTGGTGGGTGCGGCGGGCGGCGACGTCCACGACGGAGGCCACGGAGACCGCGACGAACACGAAGATCGCCATGGCGACGATGTTCTTCGGGTCGGTGATCGTGAACCGGTGCACCGGCTGGACGAAGAAGTAGTTCAGCAGCAGGGAGCCGAAGGCCGCGGAGGCGAGGGCGGGCAGGAGGCCGCCGAGCAGCGCGGCCGCCACCGTCATGCACAGGTACAGCAGCATGTTGTTGGCGAGGCCGAGGTCCGGGCCGAAGTTCGTCAGGACCAGGCTGAGCAGGACGGGCCCGGCCAGGCCGACGAGCCAGCCGGCCAGGATGCGGCCCCGGCCGAGGCGGGCGCCGCGGGCGACGGGCAGGCCCCGGCCCTTGGCGACCTCCTCGTGGGTGACGATGTGGACGTCGAGGTCGGGGCCGGAGTCGCGGGCGACGGTCTGGCCGACACCGGGGCCGAAGATGTACTGCCAGTTCTTGCGGCGGCTGGAGCCGAGGACGATCTGGGTGGCGTTGACGCCGCGCGCGAACTCCAGCAGTGAAGCGGGCACGTCGTCCCCGATCACGTGGTGGAAGGTGCCGCCGAGGTCCTCGACCAGCGTCCGCTGGACGGCCAGCTCCTTGGGCGAGGCCGAGGTCAGGCCGTCGCTGCGGGCGATGTAGACGGCGAGGATTTCGCTGCCGGAGCCCTTGGCGGCCATCCGTGAGGCACGGCGGATGAGGGTGCGGCCCTCGGGGCCGCCGGTGAGGCCGACGACGATCCGCTCGCGGGCCGACCAGATGGTCGAGACGCTGTGGTCGGTGCGGTACTGCCGCAGGTACTCGTCGACGCGGTCGGCGGTCCACAGCAGGGCGAGCTCGCGCAGCGCGGTCAGATTGCCGGGCCGGAAGTAGTTGGAGAGGGCGGCGTCGACCTTGTCCGGCTGGTAGATGTTGCCGTGCGCCATGCGGCGCCGCAGTGCCTGCGGCGACATGTCGACCAGCTCTATCTGGTCGGCGCGGCGTACGACCTCGTCGGGCACGGTCTCGCGCTGCCGGACGCCCGTTATCGACTCCACGACGTCACCCAGCGATTCGAGGTGCTGGATGTTGACGGTGGAGACGACGTCGATGCCGGCTTGCAGCAGCTCCTCGACGTCCTGCCAGCGCTTGGTGTTGCGGGAGCCGGGGACGTTGGTGTGGGCCAGCTCGTCCACGAGGGCGACGGCCGGGCGGCGGGCGAGGAGCGCGTCCACGTCCATTTCGGTGAAGACGGAGTCTCGATAGGTGAGCTCACGGCGGGGCACCTCCTCCAGGCCGTGCAGCATGACCTCGGTCCGGGGGCGCCCGTGATGCTCCACGAAGCCCACGACGGCGTCGGTACCGCGCTCGACCCGGCGGTGGGCCTCGGAGAGCATCGCGTACGTCTTGCCGACGCCCGGTGCCGCGCCGAGGTAGATACGAAGCTTGCCGCGTCCCATGGGCCCCATTGTCTTTCACGATGCGCGGCGGTGTTCGGCCGGTTTCTCCGAGTCGTGTGCTGCACGGCCGCGCAGGGTAGACCTTACGGCCAGAGATTTGGACAAATGGGGCGCGGGGTGCTCTCACATCAGGTATTGACGCAGCTCTGACGCCTTCCTCCCGTAACCTCGGCCGCCCGGCGGAGCGGGGCGTGATCAGGCACGGTCCGTCCGGGGGTGAGGGGATGGGTGCCTAAATGACATGCAATCCGCTCCCCGGGGTGCACACAATGACGCGGATCGGTTCCTGACAACCTTCTGATGCCCTTGAGGACAATCCGAATGACCGATGTACGCACCGCACACACCGCGGATCTGACCGATGCGGAACTGACCGCGATCCGGGCCCTGTTGGACGACGCCTTCGAGGGCGACTTCTCCGACGACGACTGGGACCACACCGTGGGCGGTGTGCACGCCCTCGTCCTGGACGCCGGCGAGCTGATCGGCCACGGCTCGCTGGTGCAGCGCCGCCTGCTGCACGAGGGCCGCGCGCTGCGCACCGGCTACGTGGAGGGCGTCGCGGTCCGCGCGGACCGCCGCCGCCAGGGCCACGGCGCGGCGGTGATGGACGAGCTGGAGCGGGTCCTGCGCGGCGCGTACGAGCTGGGCGCCCTCAGCGCCTCGGACGACGCCGTGCCCTTCTACACCACCCGCGGCTGGCAGATATGGCGCGGCCCGTCCGCCGTCATGTCCCCGACCGGCATCGCCCGCACCGAGGAGGACGACGGCGGCATCTACGTCCTGCCGGTCACCGCGAAGCTCGACCCGGACGCCGAGCTGGCCTGCGACTGGCGTCCCGGCGACGTGTGGTGACGGGGCCCGTGGGGCCGTGAGCGAGGCATATCTGGGCCCGCTGCGCAGCAGCTCACCGCGCTCCCGCGCGCGGCCGCGGGCCGCGGCCCAGGAGGTCGGCCAGGCCCTGGCGGGTGGCGGCCAGGACGACGCGGTCCTCGGGGCGCAGGACGTAGCCGGGCGGCGGGTCCCAGAGGGGGGCGGGGTGGGGGTCCGTGGGGTTCGGGGCCAGGGCGAGCAGCTGCCAGGCTCCCGGTTCGGCCGCCTCGGCCGCAGTGCGGCCGCGCAGGGCGCTGTGGGCTCCGGCCTCCAGGACGGCGATGAGGAGCACCTTGCGCTCCACCGGGACCGCACCCTGGATCTGACGTCCCATCATCGCCATGGCGAAGGCGGGGGCGACCAGGTAGGAGACGCTGCGGCTGCGGGTCCACGCCTGGGGGTGGGAGTCGCGCAGGGTGCGGTAGACGGCTTTGGCGAAGCGGTCCTCGTACAGCCGCATGACGGCGCGGACGTCGGGCCTGACCGAGCGGGCGTACAGGACCGCTTCCAGGTTGGTGACGTCGCTGCTGGTCAGCGCCATCAGCGTGCGGCTCTGGCCGATTTTGGCGGCCTCCAGCACGCCCTCCTCCGTGACGTCACCGATGACGGTGGGCACGCGCAGCGAGCGGGCGAGCGCGACGCCGCGGGCCTGTGGGTCGCGTTCCACGCAGACCACCGGGATGTCCAGCTCGCGCAGCCGGGCCAGCACCCGGGTGCCGATCTTGCCGAGGCCGAGCAGCACCACATGGCCGGAGAGGCCGCGCGGCGGACGGCGCAGCGTGGAGGCGGAGCGGAAGGTGCCGAGGCCCTCCAGGGCGGCGGCCACCAGCAGGGGAAGGAGCAGCAGGCCGGTGAGGCCGGAGAGGAGTTGGAGCACCTGGCGGCCGAGGGGCTCGCCGACGGCCGGGTCGTTGATGGCGAAGAGGTCGAGCAGCGAGAGGTACGCGGCGTGCGGCGGATCCTCGTCGGAGACCAGCCAGGAGGCGACGGCCAGTCCGCAGACGGCGCCCGCCAGGCAGATCAGCGCCCAGCGCAGCCGGCGTGAGAAGAAGGAACCCAGCGGCAGGCCGCGGGAGGTGAGGCGGGTGGGCTGCTGCGGCGTGGGCGAGTAGCGGACGGTTTCCAGGACGATCCGGCCGCGCCCGGCAGCGGATCGTTCCTCCTCCGCGCCGGGCAGCATGACGGGCCCGGCGTCGGAGCCCGGGGCGGGGAGCAGGGCGAGGGTGCGGGTGCCGGGTGCGGTGCTCGCGCCGGGGCGCAGGGGCGGTCTCTCGACGGCTCGCAGGAACAGTCCGCCCGCTTCGATGACCTTGCTGTGTCCGGAGACGGCCACGGCGACCAGGGCGGGGGCCGCGGTGTCGGCGTCCGACAGGACCGTGGTGGTGGCTTCGGCGGGGGTGCCCCCGGCCTCGCCCGTCCCCACCTGGGCGGCCTGGTCGAGGAGTTCCTCCAGGTACTGGCCGAGGCGGCGGTTGTAGAGCCGGATGACCAGACGCAGCCGGGGGTTGACGCGGCGGGCCCGCAGGGCCGCGTGGATGTTCGTCTCGTCGTCGTCATAGACGAGGGCGAGGGCGGCGGCCCGGTCGACCCCGGCCTCGGCGAGCGCCTCGTCGTCGGGCTCGGCGGCCTCCACGATCCGCACGAGAGCGCCGGGCGCGCCGAGCGGACCCGTGGCCGCGCCTCCGGCGGTGCCGTTGACGCCGGAGGCGCGGCCGACGGCACCGGTCACCCGCCCGAGGAGCGTGGCGGCCCGGCCCGCCGCGGCGGGCGGCCGCGGCCGCCCGTCACGGGCGGGCGGCAGGACGACGGTGACGCGCTCGCCGTAGACGCCGGAGAGTTCGGCCGCGAGCCGGTGGACGAGCCCGTCGTCGCCGCAGACCACCATGTGCGGGACGGCGGGGTCGGCTTGGGGCTGGGGAGGGAGAGAGGCCACGTTCCCAGAGTGCCCTGAGGAGATCGAACGTACAGCTGAATTCACGAGGTGTGGCGATCATTCGGGACCGTCGATGGCCGGCTCCCGTGCCCCTCGGAAGCGCCGTGACGCCTGGATGAACTCCGGGTGAACCCCGGGTAGCCGTGCGCCAGCGGAACGTCAGCCAAACGTTAGCGGCGGGCCCCAGAGTCATACATGCCTGCAGGTCAGGCGCAGATCGCCACCGAACCAGGCGGCTGCCGCACCATCACGCTCAAGGGAATTCCCATCCTTACGTTCCACCACCGCACCACCCTGCTCGCCGCCGAGACCACCGCCGTGACCACCCCGGCCGTCGTCCCTTCGGCACGGTCCGCCCCTCGCGCGCACCCTCTCGCCCTGACGGCGACGTCGACGACCTCCGCTGAACGTCGATGACCTCCCCTGAACGACACGAAAGTTGGGCAATGGACGCGAAAGCCCTCCTGTTGCTGGTCCGCGTGGGCTGCTTGCGCGAGCAGGCACTGGCCTCCTGGACCACCCGGACGGATATCGGGCTGGCCGTGGCGGAGAGTGCCACCGCGGCCTATCTGAGACTGGCGGAACAACAGATTCCGCTCTCCCCGGAGCGCCCTGCCGAGGAGATGTACGCGGCCTGCCGGGCCGCCCTCGCGGCGGCGCCGGGCGAGAAGGGGGTCATCGGATTCCTCGACTCCACCCTGCCGCTCGTGGCCCGGCTCGCCGAGGAGTTCGGCCTGCCGGGATGCTCGCCGAGCACGCTGCGGAACCTGACGGACAAGACCTGGGCGCGTGAGCGCTTCGCGGAATGCGGAGTGCCGGGCCCGCGCTTCCGGGTGCTCGACGCGACCGTCACGGACCCGGCGGACCGGCGGGCGGCCGTCGACGGTCTGACGTTCCCCCTCATCGTCAAGCCCGCCGACTCCTCGGCCGGGCGCGGCGTGGTCCGGGCCCGGGACGCGGCGGAACTCGACGCGGCCTGGGAGGCGGCGGCGCCGTTCACCAAGACCGGCAGCCTCCTCGCCGAGGAAGAACTGATCGGTGCGGAGATCAGCGTCGAGACGGTCACCGTCGGCGGGCGCACGGTGGTCGTGGCCTGCACGGAAAAGCTGAGCACCCGGGGCGGGTCGTTCGTCGAGCTCGGCCAGGCCGTGCCGGCCCGGCTCTGCGGGGCGTCGCACGCCGAGGTCTCCCAGACCGCGGCGGCCGCGCTGAAGGCCGTCGGCTACGACCACGGCATCGCGCACACCGAGATGATCCTGACCGCCGACGGCCCCCGGATCATCGAGGTCAACCCCCGGCCCGCCGGTGACTGCATTCCGGATCTCATCCGGCTCGCCGGCGGGGTGGACGTCTACGGCATCGCGGCGGACCTCGCCCTGGGCCGTGAGGTCGATACCGACGCCCTCGCCCCGAGCGCCTTCACCTCGGGTGCGGCGATCCGCTTCCTGACCGGTGAGCCCGGCGCGGTCCGGCGCGTCGACGGGGTCGCCGAGGCGTCCGCCCGGCTCGACCCCGCGCGCGAGCGGCTGGTGCTGCTGACCCGGCCCGGCGACGTCGTCGAACCGGTCACCACCAATCTGCACCGGCTCGGCTATGTCATCGCCGTGGGGGACGACACGGCGACCGCCGTCGAACGGGCCGAGCGCATCGCCGCCATGGTCTCGGTCGTCACCTCCCCCGCCGCCCCCGGCGAGCCCCCCGCCCGTCGTCTGCCCAGTTCGGAGTGCTGGACCTGATGGCCGACGACCTCTCGACAAGGACTTCCATGCGAACCCCCGATTCCTACTGGCTGGACACCGGCCCGGGCTGGACCGGAAGCAACACGGCACTGCCGCGGCGCACCGGCGTCTGTGTGCTCGGTGCCGGTGTGATGGGCTCGACGCTCGCCTACTGGCTGGCCAGGGCCGGGCTGCGGCCGCTGGTGCTGGAGCGCAACCCCGGCCCGGCCATGGGCTCCTCGGGCCGTAACGCCGGACGGCTGATCCAGGGCGGCAACACCCAGCACGCCCTCGCCATCGAGAAGTTCGGGCACGCCGAGGCACTGGCCATCTACCGGGCCACCCTCGTCAACCGCGACCTGGTGCGCGAAGTGGCCGCCCGGGAGGGGCTGGAGGCGACCCGCTTCCCCACCACCAAGCTCGACCTCGCCGTCCGCGAGGACGAGGCCGCCGAACTGAAGCGGACCGCCGAGGCCCTGCGGGCGGACGGCATCACCGCCGACTGGCTGGACCTCCCGGCGGCGCGCCGGGTGTTCGGCACCGACCTCCCGGACACCGTCCTGGGCGGGCTGTACCGACCGGACCAGGACGCGGTCCACTCGGTGGCCTACGTACGGGGCATGGCGGAGGCCGCGGCGCGCCACGGCGCGGAGTTCGCGTGCGGTATCACCGTGACGTCCGTGGAGGCCGTCTACGGCGGCGGGTGGGTCGTCACCACCGACGCCGGCCAGGTGCTCGCGGACCAGGTGGTCGTCGCGCTCAACGCCTGGACGCCCCGACTGCTGCCGGAGCTCGCTCCGGTCATCACGCCGGTGCGCGGCCAGCTGGTACAGACCGCCCCCGTGTCCTTCCGCATCCCGCAGTGGGGGCTCGACCGGGGCCTCGTGTACGGCGGGCAGACGCCGGACGGCTCGCTGCTCATCGGCGGTCTGCGCAACACGGTCCCGGGCCGTGACGAGGGCATCGAGCTGCCGGAGGACGACAACACACCGGCGTTCTCGCCCGAGCTGGCCGGCCGGCTGGCCGAGGCCCTTCCCGCGCTGCTGCCGGAGGCCACCGGCGTGCCGGTGGTCCGGGCGTGGAGCGGCGTCATGGCGTTCACCCCGGACCGCTGCCCGTTGGTCGGCGCCTGGCCGGGCACCGAAGGCCTGTGGGTGATGGCCGCGTTCAACGGCCACGGCATGCCGTACTCGCAGGTCATGCCGGAACAACTGGCGGAGCGGATCCGCGGCGGACAGGGGAACGGGATCCCCTCCGCGTTCGATCCTGCCCGTTTCCTCTGAGCAGGAGCGACCATGTCACAGTCATCAACGCTTTCCCCGGCCACCGCGGCCGGGAACCGGAGCACCATCGGTAGCGGTGGCGCTCCCCTCCTGGTGATCGGCGCGGGCCCCAAGGCCGTCGCCCTCGCCGTGAAGTCGAGTGTGCTGCGTGCCGTCGGCTTCGACGTCCCCGAGGTCGTGGCGGTCGAGCGGGACCGCACGGCCGCGAACTGGCTGGCGGGGCGCGGCTGGACCAACGGCAGACAGCGGCTCGGCACCCTCCCCGAGAAGGACCTCGGCTTTCCCTACGACCGCACCGCCTGGGGAGACCCCCGGGATCCGGTCACGGGTGAGATCGCCCGCCGGATGGCCGGCTTCAGCTGGTCCAGCCATCTGCTCGACCGGGGGCTGTACGCGCGCTGGATCGACCGCAGCCGGCCCCAGCCGAGCCACCGGGAGTGGGCCGGCTATCTGCAGTGGGCGGCCGAACGGGCGGGCCTGCGCACGGTCGCCGGGGAGGTCCGTGCCGCCGAACTGCTGGACGGCGGCTGGACGCTGACCGTCGACGACGGGGCCGCGGACCTCACGGTGCGCGGCTGCGGTCTCCTGGTCTCCGGGCCGGGCCCGGCCGCGGGCGTGCTGCCGGCCGACGGGAGGCGGGTGCTGGACACCGCGGGCTTCTGGAAGCTCGCCGTGGAGGGCTTCCCCGAATGGGCCCGGACCGTGGTCGTGGTGGGCGCGGGTGAGACCGCGGGCACGATCGTGCGGGAACTCGCCCTCGGCCAGGACCGCAAGGTCACCGTCGTCGCTCCCCGGGCCACGCTCTACAGCCGGGGTGAGAGCCCCTTCGAGAACCGCTACTACAGCGACCCGACCGGCTGGGCGGGGCTGTCCGAGGCGGACCGGCAGGAGTTCATCCGCCGCACCGACCGCGCGGTCTTCTCGCAGGAGATCCAGAGCGATCTCGCGCTGACCACCAACGTCTCCTGGGAGCCGGGCCGTGTCATCGGTACGCGCCCCGCCGACGACACCGACGACACGGTGGCCGTGGAGATCGCCTACGGCGGCCGGCACCGGACGCACCGGGCCGACCTGGTCGTCGACGCGACCGGTGGCGACCCGCTGTGGTTCACCCGGCTGCTTGGCCCCCGGGCCGAGGACGCGCTGTGGGCCGCGCTCGGCGGGTCCGTGACCCGCGAACGCGTCGAGCGGTCCATCGACTCCTCCCTCGCGGTGGCCGGCCTGCCCGCACCGCTGCACCTGCCGAACCTGGCCGCCCTGGCACAAGGCCCGGGCTTCCCCAACCTGAGCTCTCTGGGCCTGCTCTCCGACCGGGTGCTGGCCCTGTACGCCCCGGGCGTGCGCACCGACGACACCGCGGCGGCCGAGGACCGGCCCGGCGACCGCACGGCCGAGCGGATCACCGCGTCCGGCCTGAACCACATGGACACCTGGGGAGCCGTACAGCGATGACCACATCTTCACCGAAGGCCGCATCTTCGAAGCTGCCCGCGTCCTCACCGGACACCCGCCTCGCCCAGGACGTCGACTTCGTCCAGCTGCTCTTCACCGACATCGCCGGACACCTCAAGACCCTGGAGATCCCCGCCGCCCGCTGGGCCGAGGTACGCGACGGCGGCTGGACCCTCGACGGGTCCGTGCTGCTGGGCTACGGCGACCCGGAGCACAGCGATCTGCGCCTGGTTCCCGACCCGTCGACGTATGTGCGGCGGCCGTGGACCACGGTGTCCGGGCGCACCGTCGGCATGGTCTTCTGCGATGTCCTGGACACCGCCGGCCGGCCGTTCGCCGCGGACCCGCGCGCGGTGCTGCGGAAGGCGGTCCGGGCGTCGGAGGCCCGCGGGCAGCGTCCCGTCTTCGGAGTGGAGGCGGAGTTCTACCTCCTGCGGCCCGGTACCCCCGGCACCGCGGGCGAGCCGGCCGACGGTGCCGGCTACTGGGACGTGAGCGTCGACGAGGAGGCCGACGAGGTCTGCCGGGACATCGCCGAGGCCCTGGCGGCAATGGACTTCACCGTCGACGGGCACCACCACGAGGTGTGCGCGGGCCAGCGCGAGCTCGTCTTCCGCCACGGTGACGCGCTGACCACCGCGGACCGGCTGCTGCTGCTCAAGCACACGGCCCGGGTCATGGCCCGCCGACGCGGTATGTCCGCCGTGTTCATGCCCAAGCCGCTCGCCCACCTCTACGGCAACGCCCTGCACGTCCATGTCTCCCTGGAGAGCACCGGGGCAGCGGCCGGGGCCCTGTTCCACGACGGCACGGACGCGGACGGCATGTCCGCACTCTTCCGCAGCTCGCTGGCCGGCGTGCTGGACCACGCGCCCGCGCTGACGGCCCTGGGCAACCCGACCGTCAACTCCTACAAGCGGCTCGTGCCCGCCTCCGGCACTCCGGTGCACCGCAGTTGGGCCCGGCACAACAGGTCCACGGCCTTCAAGGTCGTCGGGGACAACGCGGCGCCCCGCTCCCTCCGGCTGGAGATGCGCAGCCCCGACCCGGCGGCCAACCCCCATCTGCTCTTCGCGGGCGTACTCGCCGCGTTCGCCGACGGCCAGGACCGCGGTCTGGAGCTGTCCGAGGCGTGCGAGGAGCCGGCCGACCTGCTGACGCCGGACGCCCTCGCCACGCGCGGCATCCTTCCGCTGCCCACGGACCTCCCGTCCGCGCTGCGGGCCCTGGAGGAGGACGACACCCTGCGCGGCGCCCTGGGGGAGCTCGCCGCCGATGCCGTCGTCCGCAACTCGGCCGCCGACTGGGCGGCGTGGCACCGTCTCGTGACCCCCTGGGAGATCGAGCGGTACGCCGAGTCCGTCTGACCGCGCCCCGCCTCCCGCACCTTTGACACCGAGGAACCCTCCATGCACATCACTGCCCTGACGACCGAAGGCCCGACGGCCGTTCCCTCCCCCGGCCACCGGTGGACCGCGTTGTTCTTCATCACCGAGCCGGGCATCGGCGAGGTCCTTCCCGAGCTGGCCGGTTGCACGACCGGGCTGTGCTCGGTGCGCGACGACGCCGCCCGCCTCGCGCGGGCCGATGTCCGGGTGCTGGGCGTCAGCGCACACGCCCCGGGCCACCTCGCCGCGTTCGCGGCGGAGCGCGAGCTGGGGTATCCGCTCGTGGGCGACGGCGAGTTGACGCTCGGCCGGGCACTCGGCGTCCCCGAGGTGACGGCGGGCGACCGCACGCTGTTCGCCCGCGCCGCGGTGATCCTCGACCGTGCGGGCACCGTACGGGCCGTGCTGCACCCGGTGCCCGAGCCCGGGCGCCACGCGGAACTCGTCCTGGAGAAGATCGCGGAGCTCGAAGCCGACGAGAGTGACCGTGCCTGACGCGAAGGCGGTACGGGGCGGCCGGATCCGCGCGCTGCTGCCGGCCCCCGGGGCACCCCGCGCGCTGGCCCTCTCCACCCTCGTCGGGCAGACCGGCAGCGGTCTCTTCCTGCCGGTCAGCGCGCTGTTCTTCACCCGCTCGGTGGGGCTCGCCCCCACCGAGGTGGGGGTGGGGCTCGCGGTCGCCGGACTGACCGGGCTGGCTGCCGCCGTACCGATCGGGCGGATCGCGGACCGTTTCGGGCCGCGCGGCACGTACGCCGTCACGCTGCTCGGCCAGGCGGCGGCCACCGCCGCGTTCTCCCTGGTGCACTCCATGTGGGCGTTCGTGCTGGTCAGCACGGTCGCCGCGCTCGCGCAGCGGGGCGGCAACGCCGCCCGGGGCGCCGTCATCGGCAACGTGGGCACGGGCGAGGAGCGGGTCAGGCTGCGCGCGGTGCTCAAGTCGGTGACCAACATCGGCCTGAGCCTCGGCACCGCGCTGGCCGCCCTCGCCCTGACCGCCGATTCACGCTCCGCCTATCTCGCGGTGGTCTTCGTCAACGCCGCGAGCTATGTGTGCGCCGCACTGCCCCTGCTGCGCGTGCCAGCGGCAGCGGTGGTTTCGAAGGAAGGGGGCGCGGGTGGCACACCGTCCGCCCCGCCGCGCCGGGCGGTGCTGCGCGACCGGCCGTACACCCTGGTCACCGTGTTGTGCGGGATCACCAGCATCCATTACGACGTGCTGTCCCTCGCTCTGCCGCTGTGGATCGCCGGACACAGCAGCGCCCCGCAGTGGAGCATCTCCGCCGTCATCATGGCCAACACCGTTCTGGTCGTCCTCCTCCAGGTCCCCTTCTCACGGGGCACGGGGGTGGTGCCCACCGCGGCCGCCGCGGTGCGGCGCTCCGGCTGGGTGCTGTGGGCCGGCTGGGCGGTGATCGCCTGCACCGCCTTCACCGGCTCCGCGCCGGTGTCCGTCCTCCTGCTCGTCGCGGGCATGGTGCTGCACACCGCCGGCGAGCTGTGGCAGTCGGCGGGCAGTTACGGGCTCAGTTACGAACTCGCCCCGGCGGGTTCGCACGGCGAGTACCAGGGCTTCTTCTCGCTGGGCCGGGGGGCCACCGCGGCGCTGGCCCCCATGGTGGTCACCACCGTGTGCCTGGCCGACGGCCCCGACTGGCGGCCCGTCTCCGGATGGCTGCTGCTCGGTCTCGTCGTCGCGGCGGCGTCCGCCGCCGTGCCCCCGGCCGCCCGCCGGGCCGAACGCGCCGCCGCCGCGCACCTCAACTCCACCCCTCTACCCGTACGGGAGACAGCATGACCGCCTTCTCGTCCGCACCCGCGGTACCTGTGCCGGCCGGAGCGCACCAGCGGGGCCCGTCGGTCCTGGTCCTCGGTGGTGGCACCCGGCTGCCCAAGGCCCTCCGGGCTCACGGCATGCACGTCGTCTACGGCGGTACGCCCGAGGAGTTCACTCCCGCGCACCGCGACGCCTGTGACGAGGCATGGCTCCTCGACGGCTCGGAGGACGACTGGGTCAGCAGGGCGGTGGCACTGCACCAGGTGGTCCCGCTGCACCGCGTGGTCACCGTGCGGGAGCGCTTCCTGACGGCTGCCGCCCGGATCGGTGACGCTCTCGGTCTCGGCGGGAATCCGCTGGACACCGTACGGGCGCTGAAGGACAAGTCGCTGATGCGGCTGCGCGCCGAGTCCCTCATGGAACAGGGCGCCGTACGGGCACGGTTGATGCACACACCCGGCGACGTGGACGCGTTCGTGGCCCGGGTCGGCCTGCCCGTCGTCCTCAAGCCGCGTGACGGCTCGGGGAGCGAGGACATCGCGATCGTCCGTGACGAGGACGCCCTCCGGTCCGCGCGGCAGCGGGTCCACGCCCTGCCGGGGGCCCTGCTCGCCGAAGAGTTCCTGGACGGGCCGGAGTTCAGCGTCGAGACGTTCACGCACGAGGGGCGTCACCGGATCCTCGCCCTCACCGAGAAGTTCACCGCGGCGGGCGCCGTCGAGGTCGGCCACGTCGTACCCGCCCGGATCGGCGCGGACGACCGCGCCGCGCTGGAGGAGGCGACCCACCGGTTCCTCGACGGGATGGGTTTCGTCGAAGGGCCCGCCCACACCGAGCTCATTCTCACGGCGAACGGGCCCCGCGTCGTGGAGTCGCACAACCGTCCCGGTGGCGACGGCATCGTCGACCTCGTCCGCCACGTCAGCGGCGTCGACATCCGGGATCTCCTGGCGGCCCAGGTCGCCGGTGCCGAGCCGCCCGCCCCGGCCGCGGACCCGGCGGGCGCCGCCGCGACCTGGTTCCTGACCGCGGCCCCCGGTGTCGCCACCGAGGTCTCCGGCTGGGACGCGGCCGCGGCCATGCCGGGCGTCGTGTCCGTGTCCCCCGGCACCCGGGCCGGGGACACCGTGTCGCCCTTGCGCGGATCCGGTGACCGGTGCGGCTCGGTGACCGCGGTGGCCGCGACGCCCGACGAGGCGCTGCTGCGGGCCCGCGCCGCGCTCGCGCTCGTCACCCTGCGCACCACTCCCTCCGCCCAGCCCCGCACCGAGAGCCGAGAAGGCCGATGAGCACTGCCGCCCTCCCCGCCCCCGTCGTCCGGAACTCCCTGACCGAGCGCTATCTCGCCTCTCCCGCCGGCAGGGGCGCGGTGTGGCCGAAGTCCCCGGACCAGGCCCGGCTCGAGGCCGTGCACGGTGCGCTGGAGGACCGCTTCCTGACCCGTCCGGCCTTTCTGGAGGCCGCGGAGACGGACCTCCTGGAGAGTGACCTGAACGGCGTGCTGGACCTGCTGTTCTCCCTGCCCGACCGGCTCTTCGACGGCGACGCGCACGCATTCGCCGCCGCGGTGGGACTGCGCCCCGAACAGGCGCGGATCGCCTTGCGGCCCCCCGTCCCGGAGCCGGCCAGGATCGGCCGCGCGGACCTCTACCACGACGGAACGGGCTTCCGGCTGCTGGAGTTCAACATCAGCAGCGCGCTCGGCGGTTTCGACACCCCGGAACTCAACCGCCTGCTGCTGGGGGACGAGAGGCTGGCGGACTTCGCGGGGAGGGAAGACCTGACGTTCCCCGACGCCGTCGGCGCGCTCGCCGATTTCCTGCGCGCGACGGCGAAGACCGCCGGAACGGGTGCGGGCACCCCCACGGTCGCGCTCATGGACTGGTGGCCCGGGTACCGCAAGACGGAACCCAAGATCCGCGCGCTGGCCGCGCTGCTGGAGCGGTACGGCATCGAGGCCGTGCCCTGTCACACGGGCCAGGTGCGGGAAATGGGCGGCCGGATCATGGCCGACGGCCGTCCCGTCGACGTCGTCCACCGCTATTTCACCCTCGGCGAGCTGACCGCCGACGCCGCCTGTCTCGTCCGGGCCGAGGAACTCCTCGACGCCTTCGCGCGGTGCGGTACGCCGGTGGTGTCCCCGCTGCGCACCTCCATGCACGGCAACAAGCGGGCGCTGGCCATGCTGTGGGAAGAGCGCTGCCACCGCACCTACGACCGGTCCGAACGGGCCCTGGTCGAGCGGTTCCTGCCCTGGACGCAGGAGCTGCGGCAGGGCACCGCCCCGGTCCGCGGCGAGGAGGTGGACCTGCTCGCGTACTGCGCGCGGCACCGCGAGGACCTCGTCCTGAAGCCCTCGCACGGTCTCGGCGGTGTCGGCACCGTGCTCGGCCGCAGCGTCGGCGACCAGGAGTGGGCGAAGGCCCTGTCCCGGGCGGCGGAAGGCCGGTACGTCGTCCAGGAGCTGGTCACGCCGGGCCCGGAGGAGTTCCCTGACACGAGCGCGAACGGCCGCTCCCCCTGGGCGCTCAACTGGGGTGCCTTCCTCATCGGCCGGCAGTACGCGGGCGCCTTCCTGCGGGGCCTGCCCACCGACCGGGCCGACGTCATCTCCTACGACAACAAGGCCTACGCCGGCTGCGTCTTCCAGGCCCCCCGCTCGTAGCCGGTCATGGCCGGGCTTGGCGCTCGCATCGACAGGTGTCAACATAGGCGTATGTCGAATTCGAGTGGGGTGGAGTTGCCGGTCCTGGAGCCGGAGGCGATGTGCTGCCCGCCGCTGACGTCGGCGGAGCTGTCGGAGGCGGACGCGGTGAAGATGGCCGCGATGTTCAAGGCCCTGGGCGATCCGGTGCGGCTGCGGCTGTTCTCCAAGGTCGCCTCCCACCCGGAGGGCGAAGCCTGCGTCTGCGACATCCAGGACGTGGGCGTCTCGCAGCCGACCGTCTCCCACCACCTGAAGAAGCTCAAGGACGTCGGCCTCCTGACCTCCGAGCGGCGCGGGACGTGGGTGTACTACCGCATCGAGCCGTCCGTGCTCGCGGCCATGTCCCGGACGCTCGACCGCGGCTCCGCGTAACCGCCCCGATCCGCGCGGGTGCCGCTCCGTAACGGGGCTCGGCGGTTTCTAATTCGACAGATCTCTATGTTGACAGCCGTCGATTCAAGGCGCACTCTTGCATTGAAGTCGATCGATACAACTGGATGGAGGAGATCGTCATGTCCCGTGTTCAGCTGGCCCTGAATGTCGCCGACCTCGAGGCGTCAGTGGCCTTCTACACCAATCTCTTCGGTACCGAACCGGCCAAGCGCCGGCCCGGCTACGCGAACTTCGCCATCGCCGAGCCCCCGCTCAAGCTCGTCCTCATCGAGGGCGAGCCCGGCCAGGACACCCGCCTGGACCACCTCGGCGTCGAGGTCACCACCACGGACCAGGTGACCGCCGCCACCGAACGCCTCAAGGAATCCGGCCTGGCCACCTTCGAGGAGAACGACACCTCCTGCTGTTACGCCCTCCAGGACAAGGTCTGGGTCCACGGACCCGGCCGAGAGCCCTGGGAGGTCTACGTCGTCAAGGCCGACGCCGACACCCTCGCCAAGAGCGCCGAGAGCACCCCGGACGCGTGCTGCGGAACCACCGCCTGCTGCACCCCCGACGAGCAGGCCGTCGACCCCGCCCAGGCTCCGGCCGAAGCGAAGGCCGCCGCAGGCTGCGCCTGTACCGCCTGACCCGCAACCAGCGGTCCCCGTCAGCCGATCCGGGCCGAGGCCGGGACCCTCCGGTCCCGGTCGGGGCAGTCCAGGCGGTTCATCCGGCGGCTCCGGCCGGCTCGGGTGCGGTGAACTTCCGCCGCCACGCGAGGGAGACGTAGACCAGGGCGACGAGGACGGGGACCTCGATGAGCGGGCCGACGACGCCGGAGAGGGCCTGGCCGGAGGTGACGCCGAAGGTGGCGATGGCGACGGCGATGGCCAGCTCGAAGTTGTTGCCCGCCGCCGTGAAGGCGAGGGTCGCGGTGCGGTCGTAGGCCAGGCCGATGGCCTTGCCGAGGGCGAAGGTGCCGAACCACATGATCGCGAAGTAGGCCAGCAGCGGCAGCGCGATCCGCGCGACGTCGCCGGGCTGGGAGGTGATGGTCTTCCCCTGGAGGGCGAAGAGGATCACGATCGTGAACAGCAGCCCGTACAGAGCCCACGGCCCGATCTTCGGCAGGAACCGCTGCTCGTAGCCTTCGCGGCCCATCTTCCTCTCGCCGATACGGCGGGTGAGGAAGCCGGCCAGCAGCGGGACGCCGAGGAAGATGACCACGTTCAGCGCGATCTTCCACATGGAGATGTCGAGATGCTCGCCGTTGCCGAGGCCGAGCCAGCCGGGGAGCAGGTCGAGGTAGAGCCAGCCGAGAAGGCCGAAGGCGATGACCTGGAAGACGGAGTTCAGGGCGACCAGGACGGCGGCGGCTTCGCGGTCGCCGCAGGCCAGGTCGTTCCAGATGATGACCATGGCGATGCAGCGCGCGAGGCCGACGACGATCAGGCCGGTGCGGTACTCGGGCAGATCGGGGAGGAAGATCCACGCCAGCGCGAACATCAGCGCGGGACCCAGGACCCAGTTGACGACCAGCGAGGACACCATCAGCTTCTTGTCGCCGGTGACGGCGTCGAGCTTGTCGTAGCGGACCTTCGCCAGCACCGGATACATCATGATCAGCAGGCCGACCGCGATCGGCAGCGAGATGCCGCCGATCTCGACCTTCGCGAGTGCGTCGTTCATGCCGGGGATCAGCCGGCCCAGACCGAGGCCGAGGCCCATGGCGATCAGGATCCACACCGCGAGGAAGCGGTCGAGGGTGGAGAGCTTCGCGACGACCGAGGCTTCTTCCACGGCGGCGGGCGCTTCGGTGCGGGTCACGGGCAGGACCTCTTCCGGTCGGCGGCGGCGCGGGCGTGCTCGGCCAGCTCGGTGAACTGCCCGGCGAGAGCGGCGATGACCTCGGGCTTCAGCTTGTAATAGGTGAACCGCCCGCAGGGCTCGGTCTCCACGACCCCGGCCTCCCGCAGCACCCTCAGGTGGTTGGAGAGATTGGTCTGCTTGGCGCCGGTCTCCTCGACCAGGTGCGTGGTGCACAGGGTCTCGTGGGCGAGCAGGGTCACGATCTTCAGCCTGAGCGGGTCCGCGAGAACCCGGATCAGATCAGTATCGACTGACGTCATCATGGGCTGATATTTTCATATCAGTGGCGGCTGACACCAGTGGATGCTGATACCACGCTTCCCTCCCCTCAGTGAGACAAGAGAGACCCTGAGTGCGACACGAGGTCGCCGTAACAAGTAGGTCAGAAAAGGAGTCGGTATGACCTCCGGCCAGTGATCAGGGCCGGTCCCTGCCCCCGGGCGCGTCGCTGGCAACGGCGGGGTGTCGAGCACGGGGATTCACGCCCAAGGGTTCGCGGGCCATCGTGAGCCACAGGCAAGGGGAAGACCGGAAGGAAGAACGAGAGTGAACCCCTGTATTTACGCATCGTTAATCTCACGTCGCGTCATGGTCTGCAATCGGCGGCGGAAGGGTCCTGCGTTGAGAGGCGCGAAGCGGACATCGGGTCTTCAGAGCCTGGTGTTGGATCACCGCTGACCTCGGTGCAAAGGGGGCTTCCTCACCGGTCGCATCTTGTTGCGGTGAAACGTGGAAACCCCGTAAGGGTCCGGCCTAGGCCGGTAAGCCAAAGGCAACCGAGGCCCAACTCCCTTGCGGGACAGGATGTTCCGAGAAGCGAATGCTGCCAGGCGAAAGCCCAGAGGAAACGAGCGGATCACGGAGACTCCTTCGCCGTTCATAACTCGGCGGATACCGGTGGATGCCGGGCCCGAAAGGGAGCTGACGCGGAACAGGTAGGCCGAAGAAGTGGAACTGCCGGAAGCACCAACCGGGGTGCAAGTTAGATGCTGGGGGTGGGGTGGAAACGCTGGAAACTGACGGAGTGGCCGTCCTCGAACCAGGGAACGGAACCTCGGACGAGTTCGAGCGGTACTGGGCCGGGATCAACTGGCCCGAGACCGAGCGGAACGTCGTGCGTCTGCGACAGAGGATCTTCAAGGCGTCCCAGGAAGGGGACCTCAAACGGGTCCGGAACCTTCAGAAGCTCATGCTGCGCTCCCACTCGAACACGCTCTCTAGCGTGCGCAGGGTGACCCAGCGCAGCACGGGGAAGGCAACGGCCGGCGTTGACGGCGAGCGCGCCCTGACCCATCAGGGCAGGGCGAAACTGGTCGCGGAGATCGCCTCCGAGTCCGGGCTCAAGACCAAGCCGGTCAGACGCGTATACATCCCGAAGGCGAACGGGAAGAAGCGGCCACTCGGAATCCCCACGATCAGGGACCGGGTCCACCAGGCCAGAGCGAAAAACGCACTGGAACCTGAATGGGAAGCCCGCTTCGAGGCGCGGAGCTACGGCTTCCGCCCCGGGCGGAGCTGCCACGATGCCATCCAAGCGATCTTCAACGTCTCCGCACATAAGTCTGCGCGGAGGCTGTGGGTCCTCGATGCGGATCTGTCAGCGGCCTTCGACCGGATCGACCATAGACACCTGATGAGGGCGATCGGGGGCTTTCCCGGAAGGGGCATGGTCCTGCGATGGCTCAAGGCGGGGGTTATGGAGGGCGGAAGGTTCGCCCCAACGGAGGAAGGAACTCCGCAGGGGGGAGTCATCAGCCCGCTCCTTCTCAACATCGCCCTGCACGGGATGGGTGAGGCGGCAGGAGCCGTGGCGAATCCGCAGTCCAATGCGGGGCGTGTGGCTCCGGTCCTGGTGAGGTACGCCGACGATTTCGTGGCGCTGTGCGCCACGGAGGGCGAGGCGGAGGACGTCAAGTCGCGGTTGGAGGAATGGTTCAGGCCCAGGGGACTGGCCTTCAATGAGGAGAAAACCAAGGTGGTCCACCTCAGAGAGGGCTTCGATTTCCTCGGCTTCAACGTCCGCCGGTTCAACGACAAGATGATCATCAAGCCGAGCCCGGACGCCGTGAGCCGATGCAAACGCGAGATGAAGAAGAACGTCCGGCAGATGGCGGGCGCTCCGGTGGCGGCGGTAATCCACCGGTTGAACCCGATCATCCGGGGATGGTCAACTTACTATCGCGCCGTCGTCTCCAAGGAAACGTTCGGAAAGCTCGATCACTACATGTGGGAACTGTTGTGGCGATGGGCTAAGCGAAGGCACCGCAAAAAGGGCGGCCGATGGATCGCCGCCCGGTATTGGGGGACCTTCCGTCCGGGCAGTCAGAACCGGTGGATATTCGGCGACCGGGACACCGGTGACAGACTCCACCAGTTCGCCGAGACCAAGATTGTCAGGCACGTGTCCGTCAAGGGCCCGGCGTCGAAGGACGACCCGACCCTGACCACGTATTGGGCGGCCAGGCGACGAAGTCGCCCGCACCCGCAGGCGGACGGAAAGAACCGCGTCCTCCTGGCGGTGCGACAGAGGGGCCTATGCCCCCGCTGTGGTCACGACCTGGTCGCCGGTGACAGCTACGAACCCCAGAGCACCCGCGAATGGGTGCTCTGGTTCACGGCAGCGACGCGGGGGACACACGTCCACCACGTCGTCCACCGGCACCAGGGCGGCTCGGACGACAAGAAGAACCTTGAACTCATCCACGCGGAATGTCACCGGCGACACCACGCCAGTGACCACCAGCCCCGGAAACTGGAGAAACAGCCATGACTGAGCACGCCGATGGCCCGCTTGAGCCGGATGCGTCGAGAGGCGCACGTCCGGTTCTGAGGGGGGACCGGTCCGGGCAACCGGCCGGTCCTACCCGACTGTCCGAGAAGCCCTCCGTTCTCTTCGTCTGTGTTCACAACGCCGGCCGCTCCCAGATGGCCGCCGCCTGGCTGACCCATCTGGCGGGCGACCGCGTCGAGGTCCGCTCCGCGGGGTCCGCCCCGGCCGACAGCGTCAACCCCGCCGTCGTCGAGGCCATGCGCGAGGTCGGCATCGACATCACCTCCCAGACCCCCAAGATCCTCACCGTCGACGCCGTCCAGGCATCGGATGTGTGCATCACCATGGGCTGCGGTGACGTCTGCCCGGTCTTCGCCGGCAAGAGGTACCTGGACTGGAAGCTCGAGGACCCGGCCGGTCAGGGCGTGGAGGCCGTCCGCCCGATCCGTGACCGGATCAAGGTCCTGATCGAGGGCCTGATCGCCGAGATCGCCCCGGGGAAGACGCCGTGACCGGCGAGACCCCCAGCTCACCGCGACGGGCATGGTCGTCGCGATCGGCCACGACCCGAAAGGACACAACAACGCCCGGCTCCCCGTCAGCAGATCGCTCTGCGTGACGAGGAGCCGGGCACCGAGATCTTTCCCGCCGTCCTACGAGGCGGCGAGCTTCCGCAGGGCGATGTTGAGCTTGAGTACGTTGACGCGCTCGTTGCCCATGAAGCCCAGGATCCGGCCGTCCGTGTGGTCCTCCACGAGCTTGCGGACCGCGGCCGCCGACAGGCCGTTGGCCTTGGCGACGCGCTCGGCCTGGAGGCGGGCGTACTCCGGGGAGATGTCCGGGTCTAGGCCGGAGGCGGAGGCGGTGAGGGCGTCCACGGGGACCGACGACGGGGAGACGCCGTTGAAGGCGGCGACGTCCGCGCGGCGCTGCTCGACGCCGGTCAGCAGGACCTTGCTGTCGGCGGCGAGGTTGGAGGCACCGGACACCAGGATCTTGTACTGGGTGTTCTCGGTGTTGGCGCCGGCCGCCGAGGCGCGCGGCTGGAAGAACTTCGGGTCGGGCAGCGGGTTTCCGTCCTTGTCCTTCTTGTCGAGGTCGTAGCGCTGGCCGAGCCGCTCGGAGCCGACGGACCTGCCGTCCACCGTCACCTCGGAGCCGTTGGCCTTGTCGTGGAAGACGGCCTGGGCCACACCGGTGACGACCAGCGGGTAGATCACGCCGCAGACCAGCGTGAGGACGAGCAGGGCCCGCAGCCCCGCCCCCATCACGCGGAACGTACTGCTTACGGAGTTGTTCATGACGTCACCCGATGCCAGGGATGAGGGAGATGAGCAGGTCGATGATCTTGATGCCGATGAAGGGCGCGATCAGCCCGCCCAGCCCGTAGACGGTGAGGTTGCGGCGGAGCATGCTGTCCGCGCTCATCGGCCGGTAGCGCACGCCCTTGAGGGCGAGCGGCACCAGCGCCACGATGACCAGCGCGTTGAAGACGACCGCCGAGAGGATCGCGGACTCGGGCGAGGCCAGACCCATGATGTTGAGCTTGTCCAGGCCCGGGTGGACCACCGCGAACATCGCCGGGATGATCGCGAAGTACTTCGCGACGTCGTTGGCGATCGAGAAGGTGGTGAGCGCCCCGCGGGTGATCAGGAGCTGCTTGCCGATCTCGACGATCTCGATGAGCTTGGTCGGGTTGGAGTCCAGGTCCACCATGTTCCCGGCCTCCTTGGCGGCCGAGGTACCGGTGTTCATGGCCACGCCCACATCGGCCTGGGCCAGCGCCGGGGCGTCGTTGGTGCCGTCGCCCGTCATCGCGACGAGCTTGCCGCCGGCCTGCTCGCGCTTGATGAGGGCCATCTTGTCCTCGGGGGTGGCCTCGGCGAGGAAGTCGTCCACGCCCGCCTCTTCGGCGATGGCCTTGGCCGTCAGCGGGTTGTCACCCGTGATCATGACGGTCTTGATGCCCATGCGGCGCAGCTCGTCGAACCGCTCCCGCATGCCCTCCTTGACGACGTCCTTGAGGTGGATGACGCCCAGGACGCGGGCGCTCCTGTCGTCCTCGATCGCGACGAGCAGCGGCGTGCCGCCCGCCTGGGAGATCTCCTCGGTGAGCTTTCGGGTGTCCTCGGCGACCCGGCCGCCGCGCTCCTCGACCCAGGCGACGACAGAACCGGTCGCACCCTTGCGGACCTTCCGCGCCACGCCGTCCTGGACGACGTCCACACCCGACATCCGGGTCTGGGCGGTGAACGGCACCCACTCGGCGCCGACGAGCTCGCCCTCGTGCCGCTCGCGCAGGCCGTACTTCTCCTTGGCGAGGACGACGATCGAGCGGCCTTCCGGCGTCTCGTCGGCGAGCGAGGAGAGCTGGGCGGAATCGGCCACCTCGGCGGCCGTGGTGCCCTTGACCGGGACGAACTCGGCGGCCTGGCGGTTGCCGTAGGTGATGGTGCCGGTCTTGTCGAGCAGCAGCGTGGAGATGTCACCGGCCGCCTCGACCGCGCGCCCGGACATCGCCAGCACATTGCGCTGGACGAGCCGGTCCATGCCCGCGATGCCGATCGCGGACAGCAGCGCGCCGATGGTCGTCGGGATCAGACAGACCACCAGGGCGGCGAGCACGATCATCGACTGCTCGGCGCCCGCGTAAATCGCGAAGGGCTGGAGGGTGACGACGGCGAGCAGGAAGACGATGGTGAGCGAGGCGAGCAGGATGTTGAGCGCGATCTCGTTCGGCGTCTTCTGCCGGGCGGCGCCCTCGACCAGATTGATCATCCGGTCGATGAAGGTCTCGCCGGGCTTCGTCATGATCTTCACGACGATGCGGTCGGACAGCACCTTGGTGCCGCCGGTGACGGCGGACCGGTCACCGCCGGACTCGCGGATGACCGGGGCCGACTCGCCCGTGATGGCGGACTCGTCGACGCTCGCGACGCCCTCGACCACGTCACCGTCGCCGGGGATGATGTCGCCGGCCTCGCAGACGACGAGGTCGCCCACGCGCAGCTCGGTGCCGGGCACCGACTCCTCGACGCCGCCGCTGAGACGGCGGGCGACGGTGTCGGTCTTGGCCTTGCGCAGGGTGTCGGCCTGGGCCTTGCCGCGGCCCTCGGCGACGGCCTCGGCGAGGTTGGCGAACAGGACGGTCAGCCACAGCCAGACGGTGATCGCCCAGCCGAACCAGTCACCGGGGTCCTTGACCGCGAGCACGGTGGTGACCACCGAGCCGATGAGGACCACGAACATGACGGGCGACTTGACCATCACCCGCGGGTCGAGCTTGCGGAACGCGTCGGGCAGCGACTTGACCAGCTGCGCCGGGTCGAAGAGGCCACCGGAGACGCGTCCGTGCTCCTCGGAGCCCGGCGTGCTCGCCCCGGTCTCCTCGGGGGCGGTACGTACAGGGGTGGTCGTGCTCATGAGAGTCCCTCCGCCATCGGGCCAAGGGCCAGTGCCGGGAAGTAGGTCAAGCCGGTGATGATGAGGATCGCGCCGACGAGCAGCCCGGCGAAGAGGGGCTTCTCGGTGCGCAGGGTGCCCGCGGTCTCGGGCACCGGCTTCTGCTCGGCGAGCGAGCCCGCGAGCGCCAGGACGAACACCATCGGAAGGAAGCGGCCGAGCAGCATGGCGAGGCCGATCGTGGTGTTGTACCAGGGTGTGTTGGCGTTGAGGCCGCCGAAGGCGGAGCCGTTGTTGTTGGCGCCGGAGGTGAAGGCGTAGAGGACCTCGGAGAAGCCGTGCGCCCCGCTGCCGTCCACCGAGTTGGCCGCGGTGTTGAGCATGGACTCCGGCGGCTCGGACAGCGCCATGGACAGGGCGGTGAAGCCGAGCACCAGCGTCGGGGTGATGAGGATGTAGCACGCGGCGAGCTTGATCTCGCGGGTGCCGATCTTCTTGCCGAGGTACTCGGGCGTACGGCCGACCATCAGGCCGGCGATGAACACCGCGATGATCGCCATGACGAGCATGCCGTAGAGGCCGGAGCCGACGCCGCCGGGCGCGATCTCGCCGAGCATCATGCCGAGCAGCGTGATGCCGCCGCCGAAGCCGGTGAAGGAGGAGTGGAAGGAGTCCACCGCACCCGTCGAGGTCAGGGTGGTGGCGACCCCGAAGATGGCGGAGGCGCCGATGCCGAAGCGCTGCTCCTTGCCCTCCATCGCGCCGCCGGCCGCTTCGAGCGCGGCGCCGTGGCCCGCGAACTCGGTCCACATCATCAGGGCGGTGAAGCCCAGCCAGATGACCCCCATCGTGGCGAGGATCGCGTAGCCCTGCTTCACGTTGCCGACGAGCCTGCCGAAGGTCCGGGTCAGGGCGAACGGGATGACCAGGATCAGGAAGATCTCGAAGAGGTTGGTGAAGGCGTTCGGGTTCTCGAAGGGGTGGGAGGAGTTGGCGTTGAAGTAGCCGCCGCCGTTGGTGCCCAGCTCCTTGATGACCTCCTGCGAGGCCACGGCTCCGCCGTTGACCTGCTGGCTGCCGCCGGTCAGCTGACCGATCCCGTGGATGCCCGCGAAGTTCTGGATCGCGCCGCAGGCGACGAGCACCAGCGCGCCGATCACGGAGATCGGGATCAGGATGCGGACGGTGCCGCGCACCAGGTCGGCCCAGAAGTTGCCCAGCTCGCCGGTGCGGGAGCGGGCGAAGCCCCGGACGAGCGCGACGGCGACGGCGATACCGACGGCCGCGGAGACGAAGTTCTGCACCGCCAGGCCCAGCGTCTGCACGGCGTGGCCCATGGCCTGCTCGCCCGAGTACGACTGCCAGTTGGTGTTGGCGACGAACGAGGCGGCGGTGTTGAAGGCCTGGTCCGGGCTGATGGCGGTGAAGCCGAGCGAGACCGAGTCCGGCAGGACGCCCTGGATCCGCTGGAGCAGATAAAGGAAGAGCACACCGACGAAGGAAAAGGCCAGGACGCCGCGGAGATAGGCGGGCCAGCGCATTTCGGCGTGCGGGTCGGCGCCGATCGAGCGGTAGATCCACTTTTCGACGCGCAGATGCTTCTCGGAGCTGTAGACACGGGCCATGTAATCGCCCAGCGGGCGATAGACCAGTGCCAGCGCCGCGACGAGGGCGGTGAGCTGGAGGACTCCGGAGAGAACGGGGCTCATATCGCCCGCTGCGGTAGCAGCAATAGGCACGGTCAGAACCTCTCCGGGAAAACGAGGGCGAGGATCAGGTAGCCCAGCAGGGCGACGGCCACGACCAGACCGACGACGTTCTCGATGGTCACAGCTTCGTCACCCCCTTGGCGACGAGAGCCACCAGCGCGAAGACCGCGATCGTGGTGACGACGAAGGCCACGTCGGCCATCGTGTGCTCCTAGAGGGTTCGGATATGAACGGACCCCTGAAGGAAACCTCTCCGATCGACTCGCGAACGGTCCGTTGACGCCTCCCTTACGGCCATTAGCGCGCCCTTGACGAGATTCATACGCGCGCCGCGTGGACCTGCGAAAACGACGCTGGGCCGCAACCCCGGAAAGGGGTCGCGGCCCAGCGGAACGGCTGGATCCAGCCGCTTGACGAGCGTTTTCTCAGCGGATCTCGGAGATTTCCGGGCCACGCTGGAGGCGGTCCACGCCGCCCGCGAAGCGCGAGCTCTCGGGCTCCTCCTGCTGCAGACCCTCGGCCACCATCTGCGCGTCGTCCGGCAGATTCAGCACGATGGGATCGCGGGGCGCCATCGGGGAGTCCCCGCGGACGACGACGGTGTCCAGGAAGATCTGCTCCAGCAGCCCGGCGGTCTGCGGCTGCACCGCGCCCTGGCCGGAGATCACGCCCCGCAGGAACCAGCGCGGTCCGTCACAGCCGACGAAACGCACCAGCTGTACGCCGTTGGTCCCGTCCGGCAGCGTCACCGGCACCTGGGCCCGCAGCTCCCAGCCGAGCGGCCCCTGGACCTCGTCCACGACGCCGCCCTGCTGGGTGATGCCGCTCGCGATCTCGTCCCGTACCTCGTGCCAGATGCCCTCGCGCTTGGGGGCGGCGAAGGCCTGCAGCTGCACGGCGCTGTCGCGCAGCACCACGGTCGCGGCAACGATCGCGTCACCGGCGACCTCGACCCGCAGCTCCATGCCCTCGACCCCGGGCACGAACAGTCCGCCCAGGTCCACCCGGCCCTCGCCGGGCTCCCGGACCTCCGCGATGTCCCACGGCCCGTCGGGGCGCGGCTCCGGCTCCAGCCGGACCCGGGTCTCGGCCGCGGTGTCCTGTGCGGACTCGTCGGCGAGGGAGTCCTCAGCCGACTCCTCGGAGGTCACACCGTCGACCTGATCGACGGCGTCCTCGCTCTGCTTGCGGCGACGACCGAACACGTCACTGTCCTTCCCGGTCGCGGGCGACCGAAGCGAATCCATTCCCCACGGCAGCGTGGCCACCGGTGGACCCGAAGCCCCCTTCGGCCCGCGCCGAGCCGGGAAGCTCCGCCACCTCGTGGAAGCGGACCTTCTCGACCTGCTGGACAACCAATTGGGCGATGCGGTCGAACCGCTCGAACCGCACGCTCTCGCGCGGGTCCAGATTGACCACAATCACCTTGATCTCTCCACGGTACCCGGCATCGATGGTCCCCGGGGCATTGACCATGGAGACCCCGCACCGGGCAGCGAGCCCCGAACGCGGGTGCACGAAGGCGGCGTACCCGTCCGGCAGTGCGATGGAAACCCCGGTCGGGAGCGTCATCCGCTCGCCGGGGGCCAGCACCGCGGCCTCGGTGGTGACGAGGTCACAGCCGGCGTCGCCGGGGTGGCCGTACGCGGGAATCGGCACCTCCGGATCCACTCGGCGGATCAACACGTCAAGGGGACTGCGCATCACGGGTTCACCTCGAAAGCTCGCGCGACCTTCACCTGGTCGGGGTCGGCCAGAGCGGCCTTGATCTCGGCCGGGCGGCCGTTCTCGATGAAGTGGTCGATCTTGACCTCGACGAACATCGCGTCCGCGCGGACCGCGACGGGCCCCTCGGGGCCGCCGATCCGGCCGGTGGCCGTGCAGTAGATCTTGCGACCGTGCACCGCGAGCACCTCGGCGTCCAGATACAGCACGGTGTCCACGGGGACGGGACGGACGAAGTCCGTCTCCAGTCGGCCGGTCACCGCGATCACCCGCAGCAGCCAGCCCAGTCCGCCCAGCGTCTCGTCCAGCGCCGTGGCCAGCACACCGCCGTGCGCGAGACCGGGCGCGCCCTGGTGGGCCTCCTTGACCCGGAACTCGGCCGTGACCCGCACGCCCTCGCCGGCCCGCGTCTCGAGGTGCAGGCCGTGCGGCACCGCGGGGCCGCAGCCGAAGCAGTACTCGTAGTGCGACCCGATGACCTCTCCGGGCGCGGGGGCATCGGGATGCCGCACCGGCGGCCCGGCGTCGTCCGGGGGCGTCAGCGCTGTCGTTCTTCCACTCACAGGGGCTGACCTTACCCGCGCCGGGGGCACCCGGTCCCGGCCGTGCCAAGCTTGGGCTTATGCAGCCTTACGAAGAACGCCTGACCGCGCCCCGTTCCTGGTGGTTCATCGCGGTTCTCGTCGGGATCGCCATGGCGCTGATCCTGCTGCCGCTGGGCAAGCTGCCGCTGCTGTGCGGCCTGGTCGGCGGCGGCGCGCTGGCCGCCGTCGCGGTCAGCTCCTACGGGTCCGCGCGGATCCGGGTGGTCGGCGGCGCGCTGATCGCGGGCGACGCCCGGATCCCCCTCGAGGCACTGGGGGTGCCGGAGGTGCTGGACGCGGAGGAGGCCCGCGCCTGGCGGACCCACAAGGCCGACACCCGCGCCTTCATGCTGCTGCGCGGTTACGTCCGCACCGCGGTGCGGATCGAGGTCGTCGACCCGGCCGACCCCACCCCGTACGTCTATCTCTCCACCCGCTCCCCCGAGCGCCTGGCCGCCGCCCTCACCGCCGTACGGGCCTGAGGGCCCCGCCGGGCCGCCGGGACGGTTCCACGACCGCCCCGGAAGGGCCCCAGGGGCCCGACTGACGGACGAAGGACGGCTCGACGGCCCGGGAGGGTCAACCCGCCCCGGGATGCTCCTGGGCAGGCGGCAGGCCGGCCCGTCCGGCGTCGGGCAGCGCGTCCCAGGGCACCTGCTTGGTCCGCAGGTCCTTGCGGACCTTCTGGGCGAGCTTCTTGGTGTCACGCCGGTTCATCGCCGCGCCGACGGCAGCGCCGATCATGAAGGGCGTGAGGTTCGGCAGATTGCGGAACGTGCGCTTGAGGACCTGCTGGCGCAGCTCGCGCCGCAGCTGGCCGCCGAGGGCGGCGTTGAGGGTCGTGGGTGAGGTCACGTCGATGCCGCGCTCCTCGGCCCAGGCGGCCAGATAGGCCGTCGCCCGCTGGCGCACGGTGCCCGGGGCACGCAGGCCGTAGACCTCGTGGAGCTCGGCGATGAGCTTGAACTCCACGGCGGCGACGCCGACGATCTCGGTCGCCAGCTCGGCGGGCATGGCGGGCGGCACCGGCAGCATCGCCGCCGCGCCGACGCCGGCGCCCACGGTGGACGTGCCGTTCGCGGCACCGGCCACCAGCTTGTCGGCGAGCTGCTCCGGGCCGAGGCCCGGGAACTGCTCGCGCAAGGTCGCGAGGTCGCGCACCGGGATGCGCGGGGCGTTCGCGATGATCCGTTCGGCGACGGCGGTCAGTCCCGCCCTCGCCCCCCGGCCGCCCTTCTTGGCCCCACGGCCGACCGCGGCCGCGAGCGAGGCCGTGCGGCCCCGCTCCACGCTCGCGTCGGCCGCCGCACCGGCTGCACCGGACTCATCCGATGCGGCCGCGTCCTGCCGCGCGACGCCCTCGGCCGGCCCGTTGGTCAGTCCGGGCTGCCGGGAGCGTCGCCTCCGGAACGGGGTCGAGCCTGCCATGGCAGACCCGATCCTCAGTCGCAGTCGCGGCAGATCGGCTGGCCGTCCTTCTCGCGGGCCAGCTGACTGCGGTGGTGCACGAGGAAGCAGCTCATGCACGTGAACTCGTCGGCCTGCCGGGGCAGGACCCGGACGGACAGTTCCTCATTGGAAAGGTCCGCGCCGGGCAGTTCCATGCCCTCGGCGGACTCGAACTCGTCGACGTCGACCGTCGACGCGGACTTGTCGTTCCGCCGGGACTTGAGTTCCTCGATGCTGTCCTCGTTGACGTCATCGTCGGTCTTGCGTGGGGTGTCGTAGTCCGTTGCCATGTCGCTCTCCCCCTCTGGGTGTCTGCGGTGTCTCCAGCGCACGTAACGCGTGAGAGGCCGGACTTGTGCCCGACCTGAGGCGGAGATTTTGCCTCACATCAAGGTCTGTTACTCAATCGACACCCAACCGCACACCTGAAGAGGTGATGGGGATGGATGGCGAACGGGACCGTACACGGTCCGGACGACGCATGCGGATGCGCCATCACCTGTACTTCCCGTGATCAGGACCCCCGGAAACCCCCATTTTTCCGGCGTTCCGGCAGTCTGATCGATCACGGAGAGTAGATGGCCGGAAGTTTGCGCATGTGATCGATCACACATGCCCACAGCGATGGCCGGAACGTGAAAATTCCGCCCAAAGCGAACCTTCGGCCGCCCTATTCTCGCAGAGTTCTCAGGTCGGCAGGACAACCCTCATGATCAACCCGCCTCCCTCTCTCGGTTCGGCCGTGATCCGCCCGCCGTGCGCCCGGGCCACCGAGCGCACGATGGACAGACCGAGGCCCACACCCTTGTCGCTGCCCGTGCGCTCGGTGCGGAGCCGCCGGAACGGCTCGAAGATGTTGTCCAGCTCGTACGCCGGCACGATCGGCCCGGTGTTCTCCACGACCAGCAGCGCCTGGCCCGGCAGGGACCGCGTGGTGACCTCGACCCAGCCGTCGGGGGTGTTGTAGCGCACGGCGTTCTGCACGAGGTTGAGCGCGATCCGCTCCAGGAGCACGCCGTTGCCCTGCACGACGGCGGGCTCCCGGGTCCCCCGCAGCTCCACGCCCTTGCCCTGCGCCTCGGCACGGGCCTGGTCGAGGGCCTGGGAGGCCACCTCGGCGAGATCCACGGGCTTGCGGTCCACGATCTCGTTGTCGCTGCGGGCGAGCAGCAGCAGGCCCTCCACGAGCTGCTCGCTGCGCTCGTTGGTGGCGAGCAGGGTCTTGCCGAGCTGCTGCAGCTCGGGCGAGGCGCCGGGGTCGGAGAGATGGACCTCCAGCAGCGTCCGGTTGATCGCCAGCGGGGTGCGCAGCTCGTGCGAGGCGTTGGCCACGAACCGCTGCTGCGCGGTGAAGGCCCGCTCCAGCCGGTCCAGCATCTCGTCGAAGGTGTCCGAGAGCTCCTTCAACTCGTCGTCCGGCCCACCCAGTTCGATGCGCCGGGACAGGTCCGTCCCCGCGACGCGACGGGCGGTGCGGGTCATCTTGCCGAGCGGCGAGAGAACCCGGCCGGCCATGGCGTAGCCGAAGGCGAAGGCGATGACGGCGAGACCGAGGAGAGCGAGCAGGGAACGGCGCAGGAGGCCTTCCAGGGCCCCTTGGCGCTGGTGGCTCATGCAGGTGCTGAGGATGTCGTTGGCCTGGCCGGGGGTGAGGCCGGGGGCCTTGAGGCCGGGGCAGGCGTCGCCCGTGACCTTCACCTGGCTGCCGTTGACCAGCTCGATCAGCGGCTCACTGCCGGTGCTCAGCGCGTTGGCGGCCAGCAGATAGATGATCGTCAGCAGCAGCACTCCGGCCATCAGGAACATCCCGCCGTAGAGCAGGGTGAGCCTTATCCGGATGGTGGGGCGGAGCCAGGGGAACGGCCGGACGACCGGCTGACGGGGGTCCCAGGTGGGCTTCGGCGGCGTGGGAGGGGTCGCCGGTGGTGCGGGGGTGGCAGGAGTGGGCATAGGGCGTCAGATCCGGTATCCGGAGCCGGGCACGGTGACGATGACGGCGGGCTCGCCGAGCTTGCGGCGGAGCGTCATGACCGTGACCCGGACGACGTTGGTGAACGGGTCGGTGTTCTCGTCCCAGGCCTTCTCCAGGAGCTGCTCGGCCGAGACCACCGCGCCCTCGCTGCGCATGAGTACCTCCAGCACGGCGAACTCCTTCGGCGCCAGCTGGACCTCCCGGCCCTCGCGGAAGACCTCGCGGCGGTTGGGGTCCAGCTTGATGCCGGCGCGCTCCAGGACGGGCGGCAGGGCCACGGTGGTGCGGCGGCCCAGTGCGCGTACGCGCGCGGTCAGCTCGCTGAAGGCGAAGGGCTTGGGCAGATAGTCGTCCGCGCCGATCTCCAGGCCCTCCACGCGGTCGCTGACGTCGCCGGAGGCGGTGAGCATCAGGACGCGGGTGGGCATGCCGAGCTCGACGACCTTGCGGCAGACGTCGTCGCCGTGGACGAGCGGGAGGTCCCGGTCGAGCACGATGACGTCGTAGTCGTTGACGGCGATACGCTCCAGAGCGGCGGCTCCGTCGTACACGACGTCGACGGCCATGGCCTCCCGGCGCAGTCCGGTGGCGACGGCATCGGCGAGCAGCTGCTCGTCCTCGACGACGAGTACGCGCACGGCGCTGTTCCTTTCCTTGGGCCCTGTGGGCAGGTGTGAGTCCCCTGACGGGTGTTCCATCCTGCCTCGAACGTCGATAAACCGGCCGTAAGGGGGGTCCGGATGGCCGGAACGGCGGGGATTCCGGATTCCTTGAAGTTCACAGGTTTCCGCTCGGATCGCGGTGGGGAAGACGTCTGCACACCCGCGATCACGCTTTGTGGCGCCACGTCACGACCGGCCGCCACCCGCAGGGAACACCGCACGTGATCGTTTCGCCGTCGGCACACCCCCGTGCCATCGACCCACGACGAGAGGGCGCCGCACCATGGACGCGTTCACCGCTGGCATCCTGCAGCGCATAGAGAACACCCGGACCGACCTCGACCAGGCCCGCCGGACCGGCGACGAGTTCCTCGCCGAGGTCGAGCAGGCCGAGCTGGACGACCTGCACCGCCTGGCCGCCGAGCACGGCGTCGAGGTCACCGCCGCGTGAGCCCTTCGGGCTGATCTGCACGGCCGAGCGCCCCGCTGCCACGTATGGCGGCGGGGCGCTTGCCGTGTCCGGTCCGGGGTTCCGCTTTCCCGGCGGGGGCCGGGGGGCGTGCTGCGTGGGAGCGGCTCACCAGGCGCGCCGTGGGCTTCGGGCTCACCGACCCGGGCCCTCACGCCTCAGCGGCATCGGAGCCCGTCCGGGCCGCCATGCTGACGGTCCCCGCCGAGGGGACGCTCAGGCCGGGAGCGCGTTCGGCCAAGGCCCGGGGGCCCGTCGGCCCCAGTGGCCTTGGCCGCGCCCGGAGGGCTAGTCGTGCCAGGCGCCCAGCTCTTCCAGGCGGGCCTGGAGGGGCTCGAAGAGGCCCTGGGGGGCCGCCACCGTCAGTTCCGTGGAGGCCGGGTCGCCGGGGCGGCCGCCCGTCAGCGCGCCCGCCTCGCGGGCGATGAGGGCTCCCGCCGCGTAGTCCCAGGGGTTGAGCCCGCGCTCGTAGTACCCGTCCAGCCGGCCGCAGGCCACGTCGCACAGGTCGATCGCCGCCGATCCCCCGCGCCGGATGTCGCGGACCTCCGGCAGGAGGGACCGCAGCACCTCCGCCTGGGCGGCCCGGCGGGCCGTGAGGTAGCCGAAGCCGGTGCCGATCAGTGCCTGGTCGCGGGCCGGCGCGGGGCGCACCCGCAGCCGGCGGTCGCCGGCGAAGGCCCCCTCGCCGAGCACCGCCCGGTACGTCTCGCCGCGCATCGGGGCGGCGACGACGCCGACGGCCGCCTCGCCGTCGATCTCGGCGGCGATGGACACGGCCCACGAGGGCAGGCCGTACAGATAGTTGACCGTGCCGTCGAGCGGGTCGATGACCCAGCGCACCCCGCTGGTGCCCTCGCTGCTGGCGCCCTCCTCGCCCAGCACCCCGTCGTACGGGCGCCGGTCGGCGAGGAAGCCGGTGATCAGCTTCTCGGAGGCGATGTCCATCTCCGTGACGACGTCGATGGAGCTGGTCTTGGTCGCGGCCACCCCGAGATCGGCCGGGCGGCCGTCGCGCAGCAGAGCGGCGGCGCGCTCTGCGGCCTCCAGGGCCACGGCCAGGAGTTCGGCCTTCAGGGGGGCGTCGGACACGTCGTTCACGGTGCTCCTCGGTGCGTTTTCCGCTGTGTGCGGGACCTGCGCGGACGGGACTGCTGATGACGGCCAGGACCCGTCGGCGGATCTTCATGGATCAGCGAGCGGCGCCGGGAGCACCTCCCAGCCCTCGTACCGGTGGTCGCACTCGCGCCCACGAAGATCCGCCGGACAGGCCCTAGGCGTGGGGGCTGTCGGCACCCGCCGCGGCGGGGCGCGGGGCGCGGGCCGGGCAGCAGCCGACGGGGCACAGGTCGTGGCTCGGGCCGAGGGCGCCCAACGCGCAGCGCTCCGGCGAGCGGCCGCGCTCGGTGGCCGCGCGCTCCAGCACCAGGTCGCGGACGGCGGCGGCGAAGCGCGGGTCGGCGCCCACGGTGGCGGCGCGGGCGACCGGCAGCCCGAGCTCGGCGGCCTTGGCGGCGGCTTCGGTGTCGAGGTCGTACTTGACCTCCATGTGGTCCGAGACGAAGCCGATCGGGATCATCACGACGCCGGGGACACCGGCGCCGTGCGCGCTCTCCAGGTGGTCGCAGATGTCGGGCTCGAGCCAGGGGATGTGCGGGGCGCCGCTGCGGGACTGGTAGACGAGCTGCCAGGGGTGGCCGACGCCGGTCTCCTCGGTCACCGCCTCGGCGATCAGGCGGGCGACGTCGAGGTGCTGGGCGACGTACGCGCCGCCGTCGCCGTGCCCGGCCACCGGTCCGGAGGTGTCGGCGGCGACGGTCGGGATGGAGTGCGTGGTGAAGGCCAGGTGCGCCCGCTCCCGGACGCCCTCGGGCAGCTCGGCGAGCGCCGCCAGCGTCGCGTCGACCATGGGGCGGACGAAGCCGGGGTGGTTGAAGTAGTGGCGCAGTTTGTCGACGCGCGGCGGCGTCAGGCCCTCGGCCTCCAGGGCGGCGAGGGCGTCCGCGAGGTTCTCGCGGTACTGCCGGCAGCCGGAGTAGGAGGCGTACGCGCTGGTGGCCAGCGTCAGGACGCGGCGGTGGCCGTCCTCGGTCAGCCGGCGCAGGGTGTCGGTCAGATACGGCGCCCAGTTGCGGTTGCCCCAGTAGACCGGCAGGTCCAGGCCGTGGTCGGCGAAGTCCTTGCGCAGCGCGTCGAGCAGCTCACGGTTCTGGGCGTTGATCGGGCTGACGCCGTCGAAGAGGAAATAGTGCTGCCCGACCTCCTTGAGCCGCTCGCGGGGGATGCCCCGGCCACGGGTCACGTTCTCCAGGAACGGCACGACGTCCTCCGGGCCCTCGGGTCCGCCGAAGGACAGCAGCAACAGGGCGTCGTAAGGGGAACACTGGGCAGCAGGGCTCTGATCCGACATGCGTCCGATCCTGCCACCCGGGACTGACAGGCAGGAAATGGCCGTGCGTCGCACTGTTGTACGGCGTAAGCTGTATCGGCCACTTACATCCCTTACGCCCAGCGCGCCCCTCCCCCGTCGCCCCCTGGCCGTCATCTCTCGCGGAGTCACCCTTGCCCAGTCCCTACCGCGCGATATTCGCCGCCCCCGGCGCCAAGGGCTTCTCCACCGCCGGCTTCTTCGGCCGGATGCCGCTGTCGATGATGGGCATCGGCATCGTCACGATGGTCTCCCAGCTCACCGGCCGCTACGGGCTGGCGGGCGCGCTCTCGGCGACGCTCGCGCTGTCGGCCGCCGTGCTCGGCCCGCAGATATCCCGGCTCGTCGACCGGCACGGGCAGCGCCGGGTGCTGCGCCCGGCGACGCTGGTGGCGCTCGCCGCGGTCGCGGGGCTGCTGATCAGCGCGCAGCAGGAGTGGCCGGACTGGACGCTGTTCCTCTTCTCGGCCTGCGGCGGCTGCGTGCCGAGCGTGGGCTCGATGGTGCGGGCCCGGTGGGCGGCGATCTACCGGGGCTCGCCGCGGGAGCTGCACACCGCGTACTCCTTCGAGTCCGTCGTCGACGAGGCGTGCTTCGTCTTCGGGCCGATCCTGTCGATCGGTCTGTCCACGGCGTGGTTCCCGGAGGCGGGCCCGCTGCTGGCCGGCTGCTTCCTGGCCGTCGGGGTCTTCTGGCTGACCTCGCTGCGCGCCACCGAGCCCGCGCCGCACCCCCGCGACCATCACGGCGACGGTTCCGCGCTGCGCTCGCGGGGGCTCCAGGTGCTGGTGGCGACCTTCGTCGCCACGGGCGCCATCTTCGGCGCGGTGGACGTGGTGACGGTGGCGTTCGCCGAGGAGGAGGGCCACAAGGCCGCGGCGAGCCTGGTGCTCGCGGTGTACGCGCTGGGCTCCTGCCTGGCGGGCGTGGTCTTCGGCCTGCTGCATCTGAAGGGCGACCCGGCCCGCCGCTGGCTGCTGGGCGTGTGTGCGATGGCCGTGAGTATGATCCCCCTCCAACTGGTCGGGAACCTGCCGTTCTTGGCCGTGGCGCTCTTTGTCGCGGGCCTGTCCATCGCGCCGACGATGGTCACCACGATGGCCCTCGTCGAACAGCATGTACCGCGCGCGAAGCTGACCGAGGGCATGACCTGGACGAGCACCGGGCTCGCGGTCGGGGTGGCGCTCGGGTCGTCGGCCGCCGGCTGGGTGGTCGACGCCGCGGGCGCCGGGGCGGGGTACACGGTGGCCGGCGTGTCGGGGGTGCTCGCGGCGGCGGTCGCGTTCCTCGGGTACCGCCGGCTCCGGCCGGCGCCGCAGCGGGTGGGGGCACCCATCCCGCAGGCAAGGGGAGGGTCTGTCGCGGATGACGGAGCGGACGACGGGAACGAGCAGCAGCGCGTGGCGTAACTGGGCGGGGAACGTCACCGTCCGGCCGGAACGGACCGCGGCCCCGGCCTCGGCCGAGGAGCTGGCCGCCCTGGTCGCCGAGGCGGCCGCCGAGGGCCTGCGGGTGAAAATGGTCGGCACCGGTCACTCCTTCACGGCCGCCGCGGCCACGGACGGGCTGCTGATCCGCCCCGAGCGGCTCACCGGCGTCCAGGCGGTCGACCGCACCGCGGGAACCGTGACGGTCGCCGCGGGCACACCCCTCAGGCGGCTGAACGAGACGCTGTCCGCGCACGGCCTGTCGCTGGCCAACATGGGCGACATCATGGAGCAGACGGTCTCCGGGGCGGTCAGCACCGGCACCCACGGCACCGGCCGCGACTCGGCCTCGCTGGCCGCCCAGATCACCGGCCTGGAGCTGGTGACGGCCGACGGCTCACGGCTGACCTGCTCCGCGCGCGAGAACCCGGACGTCTTCGCCGCGGCCCGGCTGGGGCTCGGCGCCCTGGGCGTGATCACCGCGATCACCTTCGCGGTGGAGCCGGAGTTCCTGCTCAGGGCGCGTGAGGAACCCATGCCCTTCGACCGGGTGACGGCCGAGTTCGATCAGCTGGTCGCCGAGAACGAGCACTTCGAGTTCTATTGGTTCCCGCACACCGACAGCTGCACCACCAAGCGCAACAACCGCAGCGCGGGCCCCGCGGCGCCGCCCGGTCGCTTCGCCGGCTGGGTCGAGGACGAGCTCCTGGCCAACGGCCTCTTCCAGGCCGTGTGCACGGTGGGCCGGGCCGCCCCCGCCGCCGTCCCCGGCATCGCCAAGGTCGCCGGCCGGGCCCTCTCCGCCCGTACGTACACCGATGTCGCCTACAAGGTCTTCACCAGCCCGCGCCGGGTCCGCTTCCTGGAGATGGAGTACGCGCTGCCGCGCGAGGCCGCCGTGGCGGCGCTGCGGGAGTTACGGGCGATGATCGAGCGCACGGGGCTGCGGATCGGCTTCCCGGTGGAGGTGCGGACCGCCCCGGCCGACGACGTGCCGCTGTCCACCGCCTACGGGCGGGACACCGCCTATCTGGCCGTGCACATGTACCGGGGCACTCCGCACCGGGCCTACTTCACCGCCGCCGAGCAGATCATGACGGCCCACGGCGGACGGCCGCACTGGGGAAAGCTGCACAGCCGTGACGCCGCGTATCTGGCCGGGGCCTATCCGCGGTTCGCGGAGTTCGGCGCGCTGCGGGACCGGCTGGACCCGCAGCGCGTCTTCGGCAACGACTACCTGCGGCGGGTCCTAGGAGCCTGAGCCCGTGCCGGCCGCGGCGTTCTGCTGGCCCTGGGGCGGCTGCGGCGACTGCGACGGCTGACCGCCGCCGGTGCCCGCGCCGCCATTGGTGGTGTCGCCCTTGCCGTCGTCGCCCTTGCCGCTGTCCGGCGTCCCGCTGGGCTCGCTGGGCGGGGTCGGCTTCGGGGTCGGCGCACCGCCGCCGGAGGACGGCGAGGTCCGCGGGTCCGGCGTCGAGTGGTCCGTGCCGCCGCCCTGCCGGGAGGGGTCGGGGGACGGGGACGATCCGTCGGTGCCGCTCTCCTGGCCGCCGCCCTGCGAGTGGCCGGGGCCGGGCGTGTGGGAGGGCGCCCGGTCGTGCTTCTTCTCCGACTTCTGCGGTTGGAAGATCTGGCCAACCGTGGTCCCGCCGCCGCCGTCCGCACTGGAGCCCTGGACCAGCTCGACGGCGGTCACCGTGCCCATGGCCAGGACGAAGACGGCACCGGCGGCCAGCAGCGGACGCTTCCAGCCGCGCAGCCGGGTGCCGTGGGTCGTGCCGTCACTGAACGTGTCGTTGAAAGCGCCCGTCAGCGAGCCGCTGTCGGAGCCGTTGCGCGTGTCGCCATGCTGATCGTTGTGCGGTTCGGAGCCCGCGCCGGAGTGCGCCCCCGCGTACGCCCCGGCTTCCGCCGAGGGGCCCGCTTGGTACAGGGCCTGCGTCGCGTCGATCTCCGGCAGCATCTGGGTCGCCTCGACCTGCCGGAGCAGCCGCGTGCGGTCCGGATCCGGCGTCCCGGGCCGGCCCCCGCCGGCCGCCGGCATGACGGTCGTCGCGTCCGCGTCGCCCCCGGACCTGCCGTTTCGCCCTTCGCCGTCCGCTCGGTCGGCCGCATTCCTGACGGCCCGGTCCGCGTCCCGCAGGGGGACCTGGCGCAGCTTCGGCTTCGCCGCCTGGACCGTCGCCTCGGTGATTTTCTCGCCGGTTCGCTTGAACAAGTGCTGGAAGATCGTGCCACCGGTGGTGGCGACCACGCTGACGACACCGGCACCGATAATCGTCCCGTATACACCGAGCTTGCCCGCGAGCAGCGCGGCGACGCACGCCGCGAGGGCGCTGCCGGCTACCTGCGCGACGCTCAGCTCCAGACGCTTGTTCTTCGGTTTTGCCTCGCTTTCGCCTTTGTCGTCCATCTCCAGCCTCTGTGTAGCCCTTTCATTCCTTCTGACAGACAGGACAGACTTCCGAGCGTAACGAACAGTTCCGATTCGGGCGATTGTGTGAACCTCGCCACCTAAGGGACAGCCGTACACACGAAGGGGCGCACTCAACTCCCTTGCCGGGGGTGAACTTCGATGGCGCGCCGATCCACCCCCAGTGGCCCGAATGGAGTACTGTGGCGAGCCCTGGCCCCAGTTATCCCGTCCGGCTGCCCGGACCCAACGGGAGGGGCCCAGGCGGCACTCGCCCCGTCAACTCGGCAATGTTGTGGCAGGCTGCACCCGGGCAGGCCACACTCGACTAGCGGAAGCAGCGACGCACGTGACGTCGGCAGGCACCACCCGGGAGGTCCCCATGCCCGAACTGCGTGTCGTGGCCGTCTCCAACGACGGCACACGGCTGGTGCTCAAGGCTGCGGACAGCACGGAGTACACGCTTCCCATCGACGAGCGCCTGCGCGCCGCGGTGCGCAACGACCGTGCCCGTCTGGGACAGATCGAGATCGAGGTGGAGAGCCATCTCCGCCCCCGAGACATCCAGGCCCGTATACGTGCGGGCGCCTCCGCCGAGGAGGTCGCGCAGCTCGCCGGCATCCCGGTCGAGCGAGTCCGGCGCTTCGAGGGTCCTGTACTGGCCGAGCGCGCGTTCATGGCCGAGCGGGCCCGCAAGACACCCGTCCGCCGCCCCGGCGAGAACACCGGCCCGCAGCTCGGTGAGGCCGTGGCGGAGCGGATGTCCCTGCGGGGAGCCGAGAAGGACACCGCGCAGTGGGACTCGTGGCGCCGCGACGACGGCACCTGGGAGGTCCTCCTCGTCTACCGCGTGGCCGGTGAGCCGCGCGCCGCGAGCTGGACGTACGACCCGCCCCGGCGGATCGTGCAGGCGATGGACGACGAGGCACGGGCCCTCATCGGCGAGACCGATGACACGCCCGAGCCGAGCTTCCCGTTCGTCCCGCGCATCGCCCGGCTGCCCCGCGACCGGCCGCTGGACCGGTCGCTGGACCGGCAGCAGCAGGCTCCCCCGCCGTCGGACGCGGACGCCGAGTCCCCGGCCGAGGAGACGGTCAAGGAGCGCGACACCCTGACGAGCCTGCTCGAAGCGGTGCCCAGCTTCCGTGGCGACATGGTGGTGCCCGAGGCACCGTCGGTGGCTCCCGCGGTCCCGTCCGAGGGCCCGCCGGACGAGGCGGAGGCCGCCGAGCCGCCCGCACCGGCGGCGAGCGCCGGTGCCGCGTACGCGGACGTACTGATGCCGCGGTCGGTGGCCGGCCACCGGGACCGGCTGACCGGCACGACGGACCGTCAGGCGGAAGCGGACGGCGTCCGGCCGGGCCGCCGGGCGGCGGTACCCAGCTGGGACGAGATCGTCTTCGGCACCCGCCGCAAGAAACAGGAGTGAGCCCACTGCGGTGAGCCGCCGTCATCTCCCCCACCGAGGCGAGGGAGGTGACGGCGGCTCAGTCGCTTGCTCACCCACATGGCCGCCGCCCGATCGGCTCGTTTCCCCGACGGGATCCGCGTCCACTTTCGCGATCGCCCGGGCTTATTTTCAGCCAACGGCGAGGGGCGGTCAGCCCGGCTGAGGGCCCGTCGCCACGGGACGGCTGCCGTCCGCCGTCCACTCGCTCCAGGAGCCGATGTACAGCGCCGCCGGGATCCCGGCGACCGCCAGGGCCAGCACCTGCTGTGCCGCCGACACTCCCGAGCCGCAGTAGACGCCGACCTCCGTGTCCGGCGTGACGCCCAGCCCCGCGAACCGGCGGCCGAGCACCGCCGCGGGGTGGAAGCGGCCGTCCTCCGTCGCGTTCTCGCTCGTCGGGGCGGACACCGCGCCGGGGATATGGCCGGCGACCGGGTCGATCGGCTCCACCTCGCCCCGGTAGCGCTCCCCCGCCCGCGCGTCCAGCAGCAGACCCCGCCGGGCCAGCGCCGCCGCGCCGTCCGCGTCGAGAAGGATCGGCCGCGCGCCGGGCTCGGGGACGAAGTCACCCTCCGTCACCGACGGGATCTCCTTGGTCAGCGAACCGCCCCGGCCCGTCCAGGCGGCGAGCCCGCCGTCGAGCACCCGTACGGCCGGGTGGCCCGTCCAGCGCAGCAGCCACCAGGCGCGGGCCGCCGCCCAGCCCAGCCCGCCGTCGTAGACGACGACCTCACGGTCCCGGCTCACCCCGGCCCGCCGCATCGCCGCCCCGAAGGCGGCGATGTCCGGCAGCGGGTGCCGGCCCCGCTCCCCCGGCGCCCCGGCGAGCTCGGTGTCCAGGTCCACATAGACGGCGCCGGGCAGATGCCCGGCCTCGTACTCCGGGCGGCCGGAAGGCCGGCCGTGCTGCCAGCGGATGTCCAGGAGGGTCGGCGGCCGGTCTCCGGCCGCTGCGCTCACGAGTTGGTCTGCGGTGATGATGGCGTCCATGGCCGCCATTCTGGCGTAGTCGGCATTGCGCCGAATGGCCCTCTGGCCAGACCGCGCGAAGCTGATCGATACTGGACGCCCCCGACGCCGAAACGGATGCGCGGCGCGAAATCGGGCATTCTCCTGCGGGAACCCGGGGAATCCGGCGCGGCCGGGGGGTACGTCACCACAGGTGGTGCAAGCATCGGGTCGAGCCCCGTCCCATCCAGAGCGCCACCGAACCGGCGCGGGCGCGCGGCCACCACGATGGTCCGAGGAGAGAGTGACGATGACCGAGGTATGGGGGTCCCCCCAGCAGAGCAAGGGGGAGGCTCGGCACACCCCAGGCACCCCATGCTGGACGAGTCTCCTGGTGCACGATCTGGAGGCTATCCAGGACTTCTACAGTGGTCTGTTCGGCTGGAGCTACTACAGCCCCGGACCACGCCAACTGGGCCCGTACGTCCGTGCGACGATCGACGGCCGCGACGTGGCCGGGATCGGCGAACTGCTGCCCGACCGCCGGCTGTCGACCACCTGGACGACCTATCTCGCGAGCGACGACGCGGACGCGACCGCGGAGTGGATCCGCTGTTCCGGCGGCACCGTGGGCGTGGGCCCGCTGACCGCGGAGGACGCGGGGCGGCTGGTGCTCGCCTCCGACCCGGCGGGGGCGCCCTTCGGCGTCTGGCAGGGCCAGGAGCTGGTGGGCCCCGCGCTGGTGGGCGTGCCGGGCACGCCGGTCTGGCATGAGCTGATCACCTATGAGACGACCGCCGTCGTGAAGTTCTACCAGGCCCTCTTCGGCTACGAGACGGTGTCGGCCGACCCGTTGGACACCGACTACCTCACCCTGCTCGTGGACGGCCGTCCGGTCGCCGCGATCCACGGCGTGGGGGCCGCCCTGCCGCGCCGCCGGGGCCCGCACTGGATGACGTACTTCGAGGTGGCGGACACCGACGCCGCCGCCCGGCGGGCGGACGAGCTCGGCGGCCGGGTGCTGCTGCCGCCTCAGGAGGGGCGGACCGGCCGGGTGGCCACGGTCGCGGACCCGGAGGGGGCCGTCTTCACACTCCTACGGACGACGCGTTAGCGCTCTCGTCGACGGGGTCCAGCGGCAGCACGTCGGGCGACAGGGCCGCGGCGCGGGCCGCGGCGGCCGTCAGCCGACGGCGGTGGTGACGGCGGCACAGCACCTCGTAACCCACCACGGTCTCCGGCTGGTTGACGTCGCCCACGACCACCTGCGCGCCTTCGACGACCATCTGTCCGCCGACCGTACGGGCGTTGTGGGTGGCGCGCGCGCCGCACCAGCAGAGCGCCTCGACCTGGAGGACCTCTATCCGGTCGGCGAGTTCGACCAGGCGCTGGGAGCCGGGGAAGAGCCGGGTGCGGAAGTCGGTGGTGATGCCGAAGGCGAAGACGTCGAGTTCGAGGTCGTCGACGATCCGGGCCAGCTGATCGACCTGCTCCGGGGCGAGGAACTGCGCCTCGTCGGCGATGACGTAGTCCGCGCGGCCGCCGGCGGAGATGTGGCCGACGATGTGCGCGTAGAAGTCGAAGCCCTCGCCCGCCTCGACGGAGTCGGTGACCAGACCGAGCCGGGAGGAAAGCTTTCCCTCACCCGCGCGGTCGTTCTTCGTGTAGATCATCCCTTGGAGTCCGCGGGTCGAGCGGTTGTGCTCGATCTGCAGAGCGAGGGTGCTCTTTCCGCAGTCCATGGTTCCGGAGAAGAACACCAGCTCGGGCATGGGAAAGCCAATGCCTTTCATTTGTCTCGGTCGTCGGCGGGCAGGCGGTGCGGCGGGGCGGTGCTGGGGTGCGCACGGCTCGCGTGCGTATCAGGTGCGTACTTCGACGAGCGGCACGAGCTGCTCGACGGGCGTCATGGATCCGTGCAGACCGACCATCGCGGATTCGTTCGGCTCGGTCTCGGACGCGACGATCGCGATGTCGTCGCGGGCCGCGGCGACGACATCGCCGATCCGGGCGTACACCCGGTCGTCGACGCCCTCCCCGGGCGGTCCGAACCAGCCGGCCTCGATGGCCTCGTCACGGCCCGCCACCCACATCTGCTCACCGAGCACCTCGCGCCATACGGCGAGCACATCGTTGGCGGCGCCGGGCACGGCGTACACATGGCGGGCCCGGGCCTCGCCGCCGAGCAGGGCGACCCCGGCGCGCAGCTCCCAGTCCTCGTCGAAGTCGATGCGCGACTCCGGGTCGAAGGGGATGTCGATCATGCCGTGGTCGGCGGTGACGTACAGCGCCGAGCGGGGCGGCAGCTGCTCGGCTAGCCGCTGGGCGAGCCGGTCCACGTACATCAACTGGCCGCGCCACTCGTCGGAGTCGACGCCGAAGCGGTGGCCCTTGCCGTCGACCTCGCTGTAGTAGGTGTAGACGAGCGAGCGGTCGGCGGCGGCGAGCCGGTCGGCCGCGAGGTCCATCCGGTCCTCGCCGGAGAGCCGGCCGTGGAAGGTGCCGCCGCTCAGTGCGATCTTCGTCAGCGGGGTGTGCTGGAAGTCGGGCGCGGAGACCTGGCAGGTGTGCACCCCGGCGGCGTCCGCGAGTTGGAAGACGGTCGGATACGGCTGCCAGACGTGCGGGTCGGTCCACGGCCGCCAGCGGAGCTGGTTCATCAGCTGACCGG
The DNA here is from genome assembly GCF_017876625.1 of Streptomyces syringium. Lineage (NCBI taxonomy): Bacteria > Bacillati > Actinomycetota > Actinomycetes > Kitasatosporales > Streptomycetaceae > Streptomyces > Streptomyces syringium. The sequence goes on along the minus strand of NZ_JAGIOH010000001.1, from coordinate 5,729,680 downwards.
TGGCGGGGTCGGCGACGGTGTAGCCCGGCAGGCCGTGGGCGCCGGGCGGCAGACCGGTGCCCACCGAGGCCAGTGAGGTGGCGGTGGTCGACGGGAAGCCCGCGGTCATGGGCTGGCCGGTGCCGTTCATGGACGTGCCGAGCAAGGAGTGCAGGAAGGGCGCTTCCGCCGGGTGGGCGCGCAGCAGCTCCCAGCCCAGACCGTCGATGAGGAAGACGCAGACCCGGTCGGCGGACGCGAGGTCCATGCCGGCGGGCAGGCCGGGGACGCCCATGCCGGACGCGATGGTGGGCAGCAGGTCGGCGAGCGAGCCGGTGCCGTAGCGCGGGAGCGGGGCGGAGCGGGGGTCGAGCGGTGCGGGCTCGTGCCAGGCGGAGCCCGCTGTCGTCAGGTGTGCCATCAGCGGGCGGTGGCCGCGGTCGCCTCGGAGAGCGCCTGGGCGAAGGCCAGGGTCTGGCGGACGGTGTCCGGACCGTCGCCCGCCTCGCTGACGCGCAGGCTCAGGTCGTCGGCGGTCGACGAGCCGGTGTAGCCGTGGTCGGCGTCGCAGTTGGGGTCACCGCAGGCGGCGGGCTCCAGGTCGATCCGGGAGACCGCGCCCCAGCCGATGGTGAGGACGACCTCGCGCGGCAGGGTGCCGGGGGTGTACGACTCGGGGTTGGCGACGACGCGGCTGAGCACGACCGAGGAGATCCGGCCGATCTTCACGGACTCGGTCGAGGTGGTGGCGTACGGGGACGGCGACGTGGCGTCGGCGGCCTGCTCGTCGGTGTGGCTGACGATGAAGCGCGTGCCGGTCAGGACGAGGACCGTCACATGGCGGCGGACCTCGTTCGAATCGAAGGTCGTCTCCTGGTGGACCAGGTACGAAACGACCGGCTCCCCGCCCACGGCGGCCTCCACCGCCTCGGCCACGAGGGCCGGGTAGTAGCCGCTGCGCTCGATCGCCGCGCGCAGCCCCTGGGTCGTCGTACCGGTCTTCGCCATACGCCCATCCTACGGGGCGTACGGGGTCGCCTTGGCGCTCGGCCTCAGCGGCCCCTTGGCCCGAGGTCCGCGGCTGTGGGCCGTCCTGCCGTCTGCGGCGGCGAACGCCCTGCGGCGGTGCGCACCCCCACCGGGTCAATACGCGGGCAGGCTGCGCGGGCCGAGATCGGTGCGGGCAGGGGGCGGGGCGAGGCGCAGGGACGCGCCGAGCACATGGACGCCGTGCGGGGCGACGATCACGGGCTCCAGGTCGGCGCCCACGACCTCGGGGTGGTCGTCCACCAGGCGCGAGACGCGCAGCAGCAGCTCCTCGAGGGCCCCGGTGTCCACGGGGGCGGAGCCACGCCAGCCGAAGAGCAGCGGCGCGGTACGGATGGAGCGGATCAGCTCGGCGACGTCCCGGTCGGTCGCCGGGACGAGGCGGTGGGCCGTGTCACCGAGCAGCAGGGACGGCGCCCCCGCCAGCCCGAAGGAGAGCACCGCGCCGGCCGCCGGGTCGATCGCGGCCCGTACGACCGTGTCGACGCCGCGGGGGGCCATCGACTGCACCACCAGCCGGGTCTCCTCGGGCTTGCCGAGCAGCTCGGTCAACTCCGCGTAGGCCCGGCGCAGTTCCCCCTCGCCGCCCAGGTCGAGCCGGACGCCGCCGAGGTCGGCGCGGTGGCGCAGGTGCGGGGCGGTGGGCTTGAGCGCCACGGGGAACCCGAGCCGGTGTGCCGCGCGGACGGCGCCGTCGGGGTCGGGTGCGGGCAGGGCGGGCAGCACGGCGATCCCGTACCGGGCGAGGAGCCGCTGGGTGTCGGCGGCGGACAGCGTGACGGCCCGGGGGCCGCCGGGCCGCGAGGTGGCCGCGCCGTGGGCGGTCAGCAGCACGTCGATGTCGGCGGCCGCACCGGCCTCGTCGATGTCGTCGTACTCGGGCACCCGGCCGGGCTCCGCGAGCTGCCGCCGCCAGCGGGCGTACCGCGCGGCCTCGGCCAGGGCCCGGACGGCGCGCTCGGCCGCGGGGTAGGCGGGTATCCGCACGGCGGGCGCGCGGTCGGCGGGTCCGTCCGGCTGCCCGGGGGGCGCGGTGGGGGCGGCCGCCAACGCCTCGGCGAGGCCCTCGATCTCCAGGTGGACGACGGTGACGGGCTTGGCGGCCGGGGCCTGCGCGACGGCTTCCCGCAGGGCGGTCGCGAGGTCGGCGGCGGAAGTGCCGTCCACCCAGGGGATCGCGGTGACCACCACCGCGTCGCTCCCGCCGTCCGCCAGGGCCCCGGCGAGGGCCGCGCGGAAGTCGGCGGGCCCCGCGGCCGTGGTGAGGTCGCGCGGGGGCAGCGGGCGCAGGCCTTCCGTGAGGCAGGCGTCGTAGGTGAGCAGGGCCAGCGACTCGGAATTGCCGAGGATGGCCACGCGGGGGCCCGCGGGCAGCGGCTGGGAGGCGAGGAGCAACCCGGCGTCGGCGAGCTCGGTGACCGTGTCGACGCGTATGACGCCCGCCTGCCGCAGCAGGTCGGAGACGGTGGCGTCGGGGATGCGGGTGGTGGGGACGGCGTGCCCCGTGGGGGCCGCGCCGCCGTGGCGGGCGCCCTTGACGACGACGACCGGCTTACGGGCCGCGGTGCGCTTGGCGAGGCGGGTGAACTTCCGGGGATTGCCGATCGATTCCAGGTACATGAGGGCGACGTCGGTGTCGGGGTCGTCGTGCCAGTACTGGAGGAAGTCGTTGCCGGAGACGTCGGCGCGGTTTCCCGCGGAGACGAAGGTGGAGACGCCGACCAGTCCGGCGGCGCGCCGGTGCAGCCCGGAGAGCAGGGCGATGCCGATCGCGCCGGACTGGCTGAACAGCCCGAGCCGCCCGGCCGCGGGCAGCTCGGGCGAGAGGGAGGCGTTGAGCCGGACGCCCTCGGCGGTGTTGATGAGGCCGAAGGCGTTGGGGCCGATGATGCGCATGCCGTACGAGCGGGCCTGGCGGACCAGCTCGCGCTGGCGGGCGCGGCCGTCGGGGCCGCTCTCGGCGTATCCGGCGGAGAGGACGACGAGGCCCTGGACGCCGTGCTCGCCGCACTCGGCGACGACGGACGGCACCGCGGCGGCGGGCACGGCGACGACGGCGAGGTCGACGGGGTCGGTGATGTCGAGGACCGAGCGGTGGGCGGGGACGCCTTCGGGTTCGAGGACGGAAAGCCCTTCGGGGAAGGCCCGGTTGACCGCGTGCGCGCGCCCCGTGAAGCCGCCCGCCAGCACATTGCGCAGGACGGTGCGGCCCATGCCGCCCGGCTCGCGGCCCGTGCCGATGACGGCGACGGAGCCGGGGGCCAGGAGGCGCTGGACGGAGCGGGCCTCGGCGCGCTGCTCGCGGGCCCGCTGGACGGCGAGGGACCGGTCGGTGGGTTCGAGGTCCAGCTCGAGACGGACGACGCCGTCCTCGAAGCTGCGCTTCTGGGTGTACCCCGCGTCCGTGAACACCTTGATCATCTTGGTGTTGGCGGGCAGCACCTCGGCGGCGAAGCGCCGGATGGAGCGCTCGCGGGCGACGGCCGCGACGTGTTCGAGCAGGGCGGAGGCGACACCGCGGCCCTGGTGGGCGTCCTGGACGAGGAAGGCGACCTCGGCCTCGTCGGCGGGGGCGGTGGCGGGCATGCCCCGGGCGTCGATGCGGTCGTAGCGGACGGTGGCGATGAACTCGCCCCCGACGGTGGCGGCCAGGCCCACCCGGTCGACGTAGTCGTGGTGGGTGAATCGGTGCACGTCCCGGTCGGAGAGCCGGGGGTAGGGCGCGAAGAAGCGGTAGTACTTCGACTCGTCCGACACCTGTTCGTAGAAGCTGACCAGGCGGCCCGCGTCGTCGGGGGTGATGGGGCGGACCTGGGCGGTGCCGCCGTCGCGCAGCACGACGTCGGCTTCCCAGTGGGTCGGGTACGCGTGCTCGGACGGCGTCTGCATGGGGTCAGCGTACGACCGGGGACCGACAACGGTCCCGGCTCACCCCCCTTGCGGCAAGGGCGCGGGGGCGGTTGTCACCCGGGAGGCGGCCGGACGTTCGTCCGGGGTGTCGTGCGAGGTGTCGCCCGAGGTGTCGTGGGGAGCACCACACCGGAGCACCGCCACCCCCGTGAGACACTGGTCTAGACAACCAATAGCGACTTGAAGGGCAACACCATGGTTGAGCGCCGCGTCAACGTCGGCTGGGCCGAGGGCCTGCACGCCCGTCCCGCGTCGATCTTCGTCCGTGCGGCGACGGCCGCCGGCGTCCCCGTGACGATCGCCAAGGCCGACGGCAGCCCCGTCAACGCCGCGTCGATGCTGGCCGTGCTGGGCCTGGGCGCCCAGGGCGGCGAGGAGATCGTCCTCGCCACCGAGGCGGAAGGCGCCGAGGCCGCGCTCGACCGTCTGGCCAAGCTGGTCGCCGAGGGGCTCGAGGAGCTCCCGGAGACCGTCTGATTCACCGCGCATCGCGCCCGGCGGGGCCGCGGCGGCCGATTGAGGCCGTCGCGGCCCCGCTTTTCGTTTGCACGGACCCGTTTGTTTTGCGCGGGCATATGAGGCCTGAAGCCGCACCCGGAAATACCGGCCCCGCGCCCTCGGCGGCGCCTTGAATAGCGGATTCTTGTTAAGAGCGAGCGCTCACCGTGTTTACGGATTGTTTCGGATTTCTCACTCGCCCGGCCCGCCCCACACGCACCGCCCGGCGCAGTCGGTATTCACCCGGCGGCCGGCCGGCCCGTGCCTCGGCCAGCGCCCGGGCCCGCTCCGCGTCGCCCCGGGCGACGGCGTCGACGAGGGCCCCGTGGGCGTCCCAGACCTCGACGGGCCGCAGCGGGGTCTCCGGTGCGTAGACCCAGGCGATCTTCAGTCGTAGCTGGGTCAGCAGAGCGGCGAGGCTGGGGCTGCCGGAGGCCTGGGCGAGGGTCTCGTCGAACCAGTCGCCCAGCGGGCGCAGTTCCGCCGTACGGCCGCCCCGGGCGCGCTCCTGCCCGAGCCTGACCAGTCCGCGCAGCACCTTCAGATGGGCCTCCGTGCGGCGCTGCGCGGCGCGTGCGGCACCGAGCGGCTCCAGCAGGGCCCGGACGTCGAGGAGATCGGCGGCTTCCCGCTCACTGGGTTCGGCGACGCACGCCCCGGCGTGCCGGCGGGTGGTCACGAACCCTTCGGAGGCGAGGGTGCGCAGGGCTTCGCGCACCGGCACCCGGGAGACGCCGTAACGACGGGCCAGTAACTCCTCGATGAGCCGGCTGCCGGGCGGGTGGGCCCCGGAGACGATGTCGTCGCGGATCGCCGCGCACACGGCGTGCGCGGAAATGCGGCCGCCTTCTCGCACTGCGTCGCCATTGCCGGTCACGTGGGGCCCCACATCGGTGAACCTCCGCCTTAATCCCCGCGAAACGCGGCCGATTGACGTCTGTTCGGCGACTCTATGGCAATAGCCGGGGATTTCCGATGGGAGACCGGAATCCATGGCTATTTTTTGGCCAACGGGCCGGTGGATACGCCTGGTCGACGCGTCCGGCCAACGCGAAGGCCCCGGCCGGAGCCGGGGCCTTCGCGAAAGATGAGTGCGGGACTTGCGCCCCGGAGGCGACGGTCAGACGCTGACGCCGTGCGCGCGCAGGTAGGCGACGGGGTCGATGTCGGAGCCGTAGTCGGCACCCGTACGGGCCTCGAAGTGCAGGTGCGGGCCGGTGACGTTGCCCGTGGAGCCGGAGATGCCGATCTGCTGCCCCGCGGTGACCGTCTGGCCGGCGCTGACGCTGATCGAGGAGAGGTGGCCGTACTGCGTGTAGGTGCCGTCGTTGTGCTTGATGACGACGTTGTTGCCGTACGCGCCGCCCCAGCCCGCCTCGACGACGGTGCCGGCGCCCACGGACTGCACCGTCGAGCCCTCGGCGGCGTGGAAGTCGACGCCGGTGTGGCTGCCGGAGGACCACAGGCCGCTGGAGGCCTTGTAGGAGGTGGAGACGTAACTGCCGTCGATCGGGGAGACGTAGGCGTTGAGACGCTTGCGCTCCTCGTCGCGGGCGGCGCGCTCCTTCTCGGCGCGCTCGGCCTCGGCCTTGCGCTTGGCCTCGTCCGCGCGCTGCTTGGCGTCCGCGGCCTTCTGCTTCGCGTCGGCCTCCGCCTTCAGCCGCGCCTCGGCCTCGTAGGCGGCGCTCTGCTGGGTGTCGGCCTGGGCGTCGATCCGGTCGGCGGTCTCGTCACCCATGACGACGGCCTGGGTGAGGCCGGTGTCCTGGACGCGCGGGGCGTCGTCGGTGGCGGCGATCGCCGGAGCGGCGAAGCCGGCGACCACACCGGTGGCGGTGAGCGTGGCGATGCCCGCCACGTTCGCGCTCACGCGGACGGCGCGGCTCGGACGACGATGCTTGCCAGTGGCACCTATGAACGCCATGGGTGTGGCCATTCCTTTCCTTCCTTCTCGCCTACCGGGTTAGCTGACGGGTTCGGAGCAGGAAGGTCTCCTACGGCTCCCTCCGGGAAGGGACCCGATTCACCCCAGGGACTGTGGGTCCCCGGCTCCCCTGGCTCGCGCCATTGGGGACTCGGCGATGACTGACCGGTGCCGCGGATGCGACTCACATCTGACGGTCAGCCGGACTGACGCTAATCGGGGTGCGTTTCGATCGACAAACAGAACCGAGGTTTTGTGTCGTACGCCACACTCCAGACGTGCAACCTCTCCTTCAAAACGGACATAAGGGAGGCACGCGAGCCCCGTTGGCCCCGCGTGCCTCCCTTATGCGCTTATCTGCTGACCAGTTGGCCGTCCCGTGCGGGCGCTGCCGACCGCACCCGGCCGCGACCGGTCACCGCTCCGACGTGCCGTCAGCCCTGGACGACCGTCACCGCTCCGATGCCCAGTGCCTTGACGGGCTCCAGGATCTCCGCGGCGTCACCGACGAGGACCGTCACGAGGCGGTCGGCCGGGAACGCGCTCACGACGGCCGCGGTGGCCTCCACGGTGCCCGTCTCCGCGAGGCGCTCGTACAGGTGCGCCTGGAAGTCGTCCGGGAGGTGCTGCTCGACCTGGTCGGCGAGCGTGCCCGCGACGGCGGCGGCCGTCTCGTACTTGAGCGGGGCGACGCCCACGAGGTTCTGCACGGCGACGTCGCGCTCGGCGTCGGTCAGCCCCTCGGCGGCCAGGGTGCGCAGCACGGTCCACAGGTCGGCCAGCGCCGGTCCGGTGGACGCGGTGTCGACGGAGCCGCTGATGGCGAGCATCGCGGCGCCGGTGCCGTCGGGCGCCGAGCGGAGCACCTGGCCGAAGGAGCGCACACCGTAGGTGTAGCCCTTCTCCTCGCGCAGGACGCGGTCCAGGCGGGAGGTGAGGGTGCCGCCGAGGCAGTACGTGCCGAGCACCTGGGCGGGCCAGACGCGGTCGTGCCGGTCGCCGCCGATCCGGCCGATGAGGAGCTGGGTCTGCACCGCGCCGGGGCGGTCGACGATCACGACGCGGCCGGAGTCGTCCGCGGTGATCGGCGGTACGGGCCGGGGCTCGGCTGCGGAGCCGGTCCACGCGCCGAGGGACTCGGCCAGCGCCTTGTCGAGGTCGACACCGGTGAAGTCGCCGACGACCACGGCGGTCGCCGTGGCGGGGCGGACGTGCGCCTCGTAGAAGGCGCGGACGGCGGCGGCGTCGATGCGCTCGACGGTCTCCTCGGTGCCCTGGCGGGGGCGGGACATCCGCGACTCGGCGGGGAAGAGCTCCTTGGAGAGCGCCACGGCGGCCCGGCGGGCGGGGTTGGCCAGCTCGTGCGGGATCTCGTCCAGCCGGTTGCGGACGAGGCGCTCGACCTCGCCGTCGGGGAACGCGGGGGCGCGCAGGGCGTCGGCGAGCAGACCGAGCGCCTTGGGCAGCCGGGAAGCGGGGACCTCCAGCGAGACCCGGACGCCGGGGTGGTCGGCGTGCGCGTCGAGGGTGGCCCCGCAGCGCTCCAGCTCGGCCGTGAACTCCTCGGCGGTGTGCCGGTCGGTGCCCTCGGACAGGGCGCGCGCCATGATCGTGGCGACGCCGTCGAGCCCCTGCGGCTCGGCGTCCAGGGGCGCCGCGAGGTTGATCTCGACGGCGACGACCTGCTGGCCGGGGCGGTGGCAGCGCAGCACGGTGAGGCCGTTGGGCAGCTCACCGCGCTCGGGGGCCGGGAAGGCCCACGGGGTGGCCTCGCCGGGCTGCGGCCGGGGGTGGAAGTCCATCGAAGGGCCTGCGGTCCGCGTGCTGCTCGCGGGTGCGGCGTCGCTCACTGGGCCGTCTCGCTTTCCGTTGCGTTTCCTGCGTTCTCGTCGGCCTCGGGGGCGGTCGGCTCGTACACCAGCACGGCGCGGTTGTCGGGGCGCAGCCGGGCCGCGGCGACCTCCCGCACCTCCTCGGCGGTGATGTCCAGGACCCGGTCGACCGCGCTGAGGGCGAGCTGCGGGTCGCCGAACAGGACCGCGTAGCGGCACAGTTCGTCCGCGCGGCCGCTGACCGTGGCGAGCCGGTCCAGCCACTCGCGCTCCAGCTGGGCCTGGGCGCGCTCCATCTCCTCCGGGGTCGGCCCCTCGGCGGCGAAGCGGGCCAGCTCCTCGTCGACGGCGGTCTCGATGTCCGGGACCTCGACGCCGCCGGACGTCTTGACGTCCAGCCAGCCGAGCGAGGGGGCGCCGGCGAGCCGCAGCAGGCCGAAGCCGGCGGCGACGGCGGTGCGGTCGTGGCGGACCAGGCGGTTGTGGAGCCGGGAGGACTCGCCGCCGCCGAGGACGGTGAGGGCGAGGTCGGCGGCGTCGGCCTCACGGGTGCCGTCGTGCGGCAGACGGTAGGCGGCCATCAGGGCGCGGGAGGGGACCTCCTCGCGCACGACCTCGCGCAGCTGCTCGCCGATGACGTCGGGAAGGCTGCCGTCGCGCGGCGGCTGCTTGCCGTCGTGGGCGGGGATGGAGCCGAAGTACTTCTCGATCCAGGCGAGCGTCTGCTCGGTGTCGATGTCGCCGACGACCGACAGGACGGCGTTGCCCGGCGCATAGTACGTGCGGAAGAAGGCGCGCGCGTCCTCCAGGGAGGCGGCGTCCAGGTCGGCCATCGAGCCGATCGGGGTGTGGTGGTACGGGTGGCCGTCGGGGTAGGCCATGGCCGTCAGCTTCTCGAACGCGGTGCCGTAGGGCACGTTGTCGTAGCGCTGGCGGCGCTCGTTCTTGACGACGTCGCGCTGGTTCTCCATCGACTCCTCGTCGAGGGCGGTCAGCAGCGACCCCATCCGGTCGGCCTCGAGCCACAGGGCCAGCTCCACCTGGTGGGCCGGCATGGTCTCGAAGTAATTGGTGCGCTCGAAGCTGGTGGTGCCGTTGAGCGAGCCGCCCGCGCCCTGCACCAGCTCGAAGTGGCCGTTGCCCTTGACCTGCGCCGAGCCCTGGAACATGAGGTGCTCGAAGAGGTGGGCGAGGCCGGTACGGCCCTTGACTTCGTGGCGCGAGCCGACGTCGTACCAGAGGCAGACCGCGGCGACCGGGGTCAGATGGTCCTCGGAGAGCACCACCCGCAGGCCGTTGGCCAGGCGGTGCTCGGTCGCTGTCAGGCCGCCGGTACCGGCCTGTTGCGTGGCCGTGTGACCCATGGGCATGTACGTCCCTTCGATCGCTGGAAAAATCTCGCCCCGCCTCGCGGCGTCCGCCGCGGCGACTAGCGTGATGAACAGTTCTGTCACTGTATGCAAGCGCGCTGACATCTGGCGAAGTTCCCGTCACGGTGCGCTCTTACGGACGGGTCGCGGTCGGCGTTGTCAGTGGCGCGGTCCACAATGGTCGGCGTCAGACCCCCCACCTCGGCAATCGATCGAAGGAGCCGCAGCCGCGATGGCCCGCCGCAGCACGAAGACCCCGCCGCCGGACGACTTCGAGGAGCGCATCCTCGACATCGACGTCGTCGACGAGATGCAGGGCTCCTTCCTCGAGTACGCCTACTCGGTCATCTACTCGCGCGCTCTGCCCGATGCCCGGGACGGGCTGAAGCCCGTCCAGCGCCGCATCCTGTTCCAGATGAACGACATGGGGCTGCGCCCCGAGCGTTCGTACGTGAAGTGCGCCCGCGTCGTCGGCGAGGTGATGGGCAAGCTCCACCCGCACGGCGACGCGTCCATCTACGACGCCCTGGTCCGCATGGCGCAGCCGTTCTCCATGCGGGTGCCGCTGGTCGACGGGCACGGCAACTTCGGTTCGCTGGGCAATGACGACCCGCCCGCCGCGATGCGGTACACCGAGGCCCGCATGGCGGCGACGACGTCGCTGATGACGGAGTCGATCGACGAGGACACCGTCGACTTCACGCCGAATTACGACGGCAGCGAGCAGGAGCCGGTGGCCCTCCCGGCCGCCTATCCGAACCTTCTGGTCAACGGCGCGACCGGCATCGCGGTCGGCATGGCGACGAACATGCCGCCGCACAATCTGGGCGAGGTCGTCGCCGCCGCCCGGCACCTGATCAAGCACCCGGGCGCCGACCTCGACACCCTGATGCGGTTCGTCCCGGGTCCGGACCTGCCCACGGGCGGCCGGATCGTCGGGCTGAGCGGCATCCGGGACGCCTACGAGACCGGCCGCGGCACCTTCAAGATCCGTGCGACCGTCGCCGTGGAGAATGTGACGGCCCGCCGCAAGGGCATCGTCGTGACCGAACTCCCCTTCACGGTGGGTCCGGAAAAGGTGATCGCCAAGATCAAGGACCTGGTCGGCTCGAAGAAGCTCCAGGGCATCGCCGACGTCAAGGACCTCACCGACCGCTCCCACGGTCTGCGCCTGGTCATCGAGGTGAAGAACGGCTTCAACCCGGAGGCCGTGCTCGAGCAGCTCTACAAGCTGACGCCGATGGAGGAGTCCTTCGGCATCAACAACGTCGCGCTGGTGGACGGCCAGCCGTTGACGCTGGGCCTCAAGGAGCTGCTGGAGGTCTATGTCGACCACCGCTTCGAGGTCGTGCGCCGTCGCAGCGAGTTCCGCCGCGGCAAGCGCCAGGACCGGCTGCACCTGGTCGAGGGCCTGCTGGTGGCCCTCATCGACATCGACGAGGTCATCCGAATCATTCGATCGAGTGAGAACGCGGCGCAGGCCAAGGAGTCACTCGTCGCGCGCTTCTCGCTCTCCGAGGTGCAGACGCAGTACATCCTCGACACCCCGCTGCGCCGTCTGACGAAGTTCGACCGCGTCGAGCTGGAGTCGGAGCGCGACCGGCTCACCACCGAGATCGAGGAGCTGACCCGGATCCTGGATTCCGACGCCGAGCTGCGCAAGCTCGTCTCGGGCGAACTGGCGGACGTGGCGAAGAAGTTCGGCACCGACCGTCGCACGGTGCTGCTGCAGTCGGCGGGCTCGCCGGTCTCCGCGGTGCCGCTGGAGGTCGCGGACGACCCGTGCCGGGTACTGCTGTCCTCGACCGGGCTGCTGGCCCGTACGGCCAGCGCGGAGCCGTTCGCGCACGAGGGCGACCACGGCGAGGTCAAGCGCGTCAAGCACGATGTGATCGTCTCGGCGGTCCCGGCGACGGCTCGGGCGGACGTGGGGGCGGTCACCTCGGCCGGCCGGCTGCTGCGGCTGCCGGTGATCGATCTGCCGCAGCTCCCGGAGACGGCGTCGGCGCCGAATCTCTCGGGTGGCGCGCCGGTGTCGGAGTTCCTGTCACTGGAGGACGGCGAGCGGATCGTCTGCCTCACCACCTTGGACGAGTCCTCGCCGGGGCTCGCGATCGGCACGGAGCAGGGCGTCGTCAAGCGCGTGGTCCCGGACTATCCGGCCAACAAGGACGAGCTGGAGGTCATCGGCCTCAAGGACGGTGACCGGGTCGTCGGGGCCGTGGAGCTGCGTACGGGCGAGGAGGACCTGGTCTTCATCACGGACGACGCCCAGTTGCTGCGCTATCCGGCCGGGCAGGTCCGGCCGCAGGGCCGGCCCGCGGGCGGCATGGCGGGGATCAAGCTCTCCGACGGGGCGAAGGTGATCTCCTTCACGGCCATCGACCCGGCGGGCGACGCCGTGGTGTTCACCGTGGCGGGCGCGCGCGGCACACTGCTCGGCGCTTCGGAGACGACGGCGAAGATGACGCCGTTCGACCAGTACCCCCGCAAGGGGCGGGCCACGGGCGGCGTGCGCTGCCAGCGGTTCCTCAAGGGCGAGGACTGCCTGGTGCTGGCCTGGGCGGGCGCGTCGCCGGCCCGCGCGGCGAACGCGGCGGGAACCCCCGTCGAGCTGCCGGACCTCGACCCGCGCCGCGACGGCTCCGGCGTGCCGCTGGCGAAGCCGGTGGCCGTCGTGGCGGGGCCGGTGTAGCTGCCGGTCAGCCCTGCGCGTACCGCAGGACGCCCCACATGCTGTGCTCGTCGGCGGTGGCGGCGTCCTGCGGACCGGTCTCCCGGCAGGTCTCCAGCTCGCGCCGGAGCGCCTCGGCGTCGATGCCCGAGCCGATCAGCACCAGCTGGGTGAGGCGCTGCGCACCGCGCGCCCAGGGCGCCGGGTAGAAGCGCAGGAAGCGGCCGACGGCGTGCACGGCGTACCGGTTGCGCGGGTCGGCCGCTCCGAAGTGGACGTAGCCCTTGATCCGGTAGAGCCCGTCGGGCCGGTTGTCGAGGAAGGCCATGAGCCGGCGCGGGTTCATGGGTTCCTCGGCGGTGAAGGAAGCGCTGTCGTACGCGGCGTGCAGATGCGCGCGGCGGTGACGGCCGGGGCAGTCGTGCCCGTCGTGGCAGTCGTGCGGGTGGTCCTCGCCGCCGTCGCCCGCGGCGTCGTCCTCGCCGTCGTACAGGTCCTCGAAGGAGAGCAGGTCCTCGAAGGAGAGCTGGCCGATCGTCTCGGTCCTGGGCTTGCGGTCGAAGAACAGCTCCGGGTCGACCCGGCCGTGCGAGGCGGGAATGACGGCCGTGCCGTCGCACAGTCCGTCGAGCGTCTCCCGCACCCGGTGCAGCTCCGCCTCGGCCACCCGGTCGGCCTTGTTCAGCACGACGAGGTCGGCGAGGGCGAGGTGCCGGTCGATCTCGGGATGCCGGTCCCTGGTGGCGTCGAACTCCGCCGCGTCGACGACCTCGACCAGCCCGCCGTAGACGATGTGCGGGTTCTCGCTGGCGAGGACCATCCGGACCAGTTCCTGCGGCTCGGCCAGCCCGCTCGCCTCGATGACGATGACGTCCAGCCCGACCGAGGGCCGGGTGAGCTTCTCCAGGTAGACATCGAGCTCGCTCGCGTCGACGGCGCAGCACAGGCAGCCGTTGCCGAGCGAGACGGCGCCGTCGACCTGCCCGGCGATCGCCATGGCGTCGATCTCGATGGAGCCGAAGTCGTTGACGATCGCGCCGATCCGGGTGCCGCCGCTGTGCCGCAGCAGATGGTTGAGCAGGGTGGTCTTCCCGGAGCCCAGGAAGCCCGCGAGGACGACGACCGGGATCTGGGGGCCCGCCGGCCGGGCGGTACCCCCGGATGCGGGCGACCCGATCGGGTGATCCGTCCCGGTGGCGTCGGCCGTGTGCTCGTCGTGGTCGGGGTCGTTCGCCGTGCTGTCCGTACTGGCCGTGCTGTTCAAGGGGGTGGCGCCTCCATCACGCGTAGGGAGCGGCGGTGTCCGGCTCCCGCGCCGGGCGACTGGTCCGTAGGCGGTCCGGGCACCGTTCACCCGCCCCAGGATAGGAGCGTGCCGGGCGGGCCCGGCGGGCAGCCGGTCCTCCCGGGCCCGCGACGGCCCGTCCCGGCCCGTGCGTGCCGGGCGCCCCGGTGGTCGCGTCGCGTCAACATGGCGGGCCACCGCGCGACCCGGCTCAGGGTCAGGTTAGGCTTACCTTTGTGAGCACGTGCGCTACCGCATCCCGCCTCCTGACCGAGCCGCTGGCCGGCACCGCAGCCACCGCACCGACGTGGCTGCTGCTCGAGCAGCCCGGCCCGTGGGGCACGGACGCCCTCACCTCCAGCCACCTCGACCCCGCCGTCGGCCGGGCGCTCGACGCCGCCGCCGAGGGCACCGGCGTGCGGATCGCGCTGATCCGCCGCCCCGGGCGGCACGCCGACTGCCACGAACCGGCCACTCAGCGGGTCTTCGTCGCCCACACCGCGCCGGGCCGTTCCTGGATCCGCACGACCGGCGTCACCGACCCCGCGCGGCTGGCCGATCTGGGTTTCGCCGCCCTCGGGGCGGGTGAGCACGGCGGGCTCTGGGAGCCCTACACCGGGGACCCCCTCGCGCTGGTGTGCACCAACGGCAAGCGCGACCGCTGCTGTGCCCTGCTCGGCCGCCCCCTCGCCGCCGAGCTGACCGCGTCGGGCGGGCTGGAGGTCTGGGAGGTCACCCACATCGGCGGGCACCGGTTCGCGCCGACCCTCTTCGTCCTGCCCTACGGGTACGCGTACGGGCGGGCGACCGCGCACGGCGTCAAGAACGCCCTCGCGGCGGCCCGGGACGGCCGGATCGCGATCGAGGACTGCCGGGGCCGCTCGGCCTGGGAGCGCCCCGCCCAGGCCGCCGACCTGGCGGTGCGGGAGCTGACCGGCGAGGAGGGCGCGGACGCGCTGGACGTGCTGCGGACCGAGGGCGCCGCGCCGCTGTGGTGCGTGACCGTCGGCCACACCGACGGCCGCGCCTGGCGGGTCACCGTCGCGCAGGGCGCCGCCGAGCCGCCGCGGCCGGAGAGCTGCGGCCGGGCGCTCGGCAGCCCGGCCCGGATGGACGTGCTGTCGATCGACCGGCTGTCCTCGTCCGATGCCGCACTGCCCCCCGCGGCCCGGGCGGGCTCGTCGCTGACGCTGTCCGTCAGCCGGCCTTCCTGACGAACTCGGTGGTGTAGGTCTTCTCCAGGTCCACCGAGGCGTTCTTCAGACCGGGGTCGAAGGACTTGAGCACCGTGTGGACGGTCCTCGGCCCGTCGGCGGGCATCACGCCGTCCTCGGTGAACATCGGCAGCGTGTTCTTGATCGCGCGGACGTAGAGGTCCTTGCCGCCCTTGGCGTAGTCGGCAGGCATCTTGTCGGCGATCTCCTCGGGGGTGTGCCCGGCCATCCACTTGAGGGTCCTGACCATGGCGTTGGCGAGCTTCTGGACGGTCTCTTTGTGGCTCTGCACCCAACTGCTGTTCATGTAGAGGCTCGACGCGGGGTAGAGCCCGCCGAGCGCGGCCCGGGACCCCTCGGGGGTGCGCATGTCGACGAGGACCTTGCCGAGGCCCTTGGCGAGGACCTGGGCGACGGTCGGTTCGGTGGTCATGCCGCCGTCGATCGTGCCCTGCTCGAGCGCGGAGACGAAGGTCTGGCCGGCGCCGACGGCCACGGGAGTGATCTCGCCGACCTTCACACCGTTCTTCACTGCCAGGTACTTCGTGAGGAACTCGGTGGAGGAGCCGAGCCCGGTGACCCCGAGCTTGCGGCCCTTGAAGTCCCTGGGCGAGGTGACGTGGGCCGCGGCCTTCGTCGAGACGATCTCCACCTCCCCCGGTGTCCGGGCCAGTTGGACGACGGACTGCACCTGCTTGCCCTTGGCCTGGAGGTCGAGGGTGTGGTCGTAGAAGCCGACCACGCCCTGGACGTCGCCGGAGACGAGTGCGGTGGTGGCCTGCACGCCCGCAGGCTCGCTCAGGAGCTTGACGGTCACTCCCTCGTCCTGGAAGTAGCCCAGGCGCTGGGTGAGCACCGCCGGCAGGTAGATGACCTTGTCCAGGCCGCTGACCATGATCTTCACGGTGTCGCCCTTGACCGCCTCGCTGCGCCCGCTCGCCCCGTCCGACGACGATTCGTCGGCACAGCCGGCCAGGGTGAGACACAGCGCCCCCGCGACGAGTGTCGCGGAGACTTCGGTGAGCTTGCCGAACGTACGCATCTTCTGGTCCTTTTGGTCAGGAGCGACGGTCGTGGTCAGGGCCGGTCGCCGGGGCATCGCCCGGGCTGCCGCTGTCCATCCGTCCGCCTCCGCCGTCGGCTCCTCCCTCCCGCGGTCACGGGCGGGGCCGGCACGGGCTGGAGGGTAGGTGTGGCCTGCAACACAGCGGCAGCCTTCTGAGCAATGCGGTACTTGAGATCACGAACCTTGTTCTGCTCGTTTTGCTCGCGCTACCACAACGAATGCGACACGAGGGCTGGGCCGGGGGGTGGTGTCCCGCTACGTTCGACGCGGCCACCGGTGCAGACCGCCGAAGCCGCAGCCGTGCTCCGCTACGGGGCGACGACACGAAAGGGACACACACATGCGCCCCCGGTGGCCCCGCCGCGTCTTCGCCCAGGTCCTCCTCGTCCAGCTGCTGCTCACTACCGGCGTCACCACGCTCGCCGCGGGCCTCTTCCTCGCGCCGCTCGGCTCCCAGCTGGACGACCAGGCCGAGCACCGGGCCCTGGCCATCGCGCAGACCACCGCCGCCCAGCCCGGCCTCGCCCGCGATCTGCTCGCCCATCGGCCGGCCCCGGGCGGCCCGGTACAGGCCGGGGCCGAGCGCGTCCGGCGGGCCACCGGCGCGAGCTATGTCGTGGTGGTCGACAACCGGGGCATCCGCTACTCCCACACCACCCCCTCGGAGATCGGGCGGCACGTCAGCACCGACCCGGGCCCGGCCCTGACCGGCCACGAGTGGACGGGCATCGAGCGCGGCACCCTCGGCCGCTCCGCGCGCGGCAAGGTGCCGCTGCGCGACCAGCGGGGTGAGATCGTCGGCGCCGTCTCCGTGGGCATCGCCTACGGCAGCGTGCGCGCACTGCTGCTGGACGCCGTGCCCGGCGTGCTGATGTACGCGGGCGCCGCGCTCGGCGTGGGCGCGCTGGCCGCGGGCGCCGTCTCCTGGCGGCTGCGCAAGCGCACGCACGGCATCGAGCTCTCCGAGATATCCGCCCTGCTCGACGAGCGTGAGGCCATGCTGCACGGCATCCGCGAGGGGGTGCTCGCCCTCGACCGGCGCGGCCGGGTGCGATTGGTCAACGACGAGGCGCAGCGGCTGCTCGGGCTCGGCCCGGAGGCCACCGGACGCCCGCTCGACGACGTCCTGCCGCCCGGCCGGACCACCGATGTGCTGGCCGGCCGGGTCGCGGGGGCCGATCTGCTGACCGTCTGGGGCGGCCGGGTCCTGGTCGCCAACCGGATGGAAACGGCCGACGGCGGAGCGGTGGCGACGCTGCGCGACCGCACCGAGCTGGAGCTCCTCGGCCGGGAGCTGGACGGCATCCGAGGGCTGACCGAGGCACTGCGCGCCCAGGACCACGAGCACGCCAACCAACTGCACACCATCGTCGGTCTGCTGGAACTGGGCCTGTACGAGCAGGCCGTGGAGTTCGTCGCGGAGGTCAGCGGCGCGCACCGGGCCACGGCCGAACAGGTCACCGAGCGGGTGCGCGAGCCGATGGTCAGCGCCCTGCTGGTGGGCAAGAGCGCGGTCGCGGCGGAGCGGGGAGTGGCGCTGCGGGTGAGCGAGGCGACGCAACTGCCCCCTCGCGTGGTGGATTCCCGGGACCTGGTCACCGTGCTCGGCAATCTCGTGGACAACGCCCTGGACGCCGCCGGGACCGTACGCGGCGGCGCGGCCGGCGGACGGCCGGCGGCCGAGCCCTTCGTGGAGGTGGAGCTGCGGGCGGAGGGCTCCACGGTCGTCCTGCGGGTCTCGGACAACGGCCCGGGCGTCCCCGAAGGGGCCGCGGAGCTGGTGTTCA
Source organism: Streptomyces syringium (assembly GCF_017876625.1). NCBI lineage: Bacteria > Bacillati > Actinomycetota > Actinomycetes > Kitasatosporales > Streptomycetaceae > Streptomyces > Streptomyces syringium. The sequence goes on along the minus strand of NZ_JAGIOH010000001.1, from coordinate 5,712,094 downwards.
CCGACGGCTGGTCCACCAAGGAGCCGCCCGCGCACCGCCGCCGGGGCCTCGGTCTCTCGCTCGTACGGCGGCTGGCCGAGCGGTACGGCGGCTCGGCCCGGGTGGGCGAACGGGACGGCGGCGGGGCGGTGTTCACGGTGGAACTGCCGGAGGCGCTGCTGGAACTCGAAGGAGCGCGACGGTGAGGGACGGTGACCGCGGTGACGGGGGCACACGGACGAGAAGAGCGAAGGGGTGAACCAGTGATCGAAGTCCTGGTCGTGGACGACGACTTCCGTATCGCCGAGATCAACGCCGCGTATGTCGCGCGCGTTCCCGGCTTCCATGTCGTGGCCAAGGCCCATCACGCGGCACAGGCCCTGGCCCTGCTGGAGCGCGGTGGTATCGACCTGGTGCTGCTGGACCACTATCTGCCGGACGAGACGGGGCTCTCGCTGGTCCGCCGGATGCGGCAGCACGGCCACCTCACCGACGTGATCATGGTGACCGCCGCCCGGGACATCGCGACCGTGCAGACGGCGATGCGCTACGGCGCCCTGCAGTACCTGGTCAAGCCGTTCGCCTTCCCGGCGCTGCGGGTGAAGCTGGAGGCCTATGCCCAGCTGCGCCGGACCCTCGACGACGCCGAGGAGGCGGGACAGGACCAGGTGGACCGGATCTTCGGCACGCTGCGCACCGCCGCGACCGCCGCTCCCCTGCCCAAGGGCCACTCCGCGCCGACCGCCGAGCTGATCCGCCAGGTGCTCTCGGCCGCGGCGTGCCCCCTGTCGGCACACGAGGTCGCGGAGCGTTCGGGGCTCAGCCGCTCCACGGCGCAGCGCTATCTCAAGCGGCTGGAGGAGTCCGGCAGGCTCAGTCTCACCCTCCGGTACGGCGAGACGGGCCGCCCGGAGCACCGTTACGCCTGGGCGGCGCGCTGACCGGGCCGGACCCGCGCTCAGGCCGCCCCGGCGCCCGTCAGTGAGCGCACCTCGGCCTCGGCGTGGCCGGCCGCGTCGGCGGGTCCGGGTGAGGTGAGGGTGCCGAGCCAGCCGGCCAGGAAGCCGAGCGGCACGGAGACCAGGCCCGGGTTCTCCAGCGGGAACAGGGCGAAGTCGAGGCCGGGGAAGACGGCCCCCGGGCCGCCGGAGACGACCGGGGAGAGGACGACGAGCGCCAGGGCGGGGACGAGGCCCCCGTAGACGGACCAGACGGCGCCGCGCGTGGTGAACCGCCGCCAGAAGAGCGAATAGAGCAGCACCGGAAGGTTTGCCGAGGCGGCGACGGCAAAGGCGAGACCCACCAGGAACGCGACGTTGAGGTCCTGGGCGAGCAGCCCGAGGCCGATGGCGACCGCGCCGGTGACGACCGCCGCGACGCGTGCGACCGCGACCTCGCCGAGCGCCCCGCGGCCCGTCCGGCGGCTGAGCGTGGCGTAGAGGTCGTGGGCGACGGACGCGGAGGAGGCGAGGGTGACCCCGGCGACGACCGCGAGGATGGTGGCGAAGGCGACAGCCGCGACCACGGCGAAGAGGATCGTTCCGCCTGTGGAGCCCGCACCGCCGCCGAGGTCGAGGGCGAGCAGCGGTACGGCCGTGTTCCCGGACGGGCCGGCGGCGCGCACGGCGTCGGTGCCGAGCACGGCCGCGGCCCCGAAGCCGAGGACGATCGTCATCAGGTAGAAGCCGCCGATGAGGCCGATCGACCAGACGACCGACCGGCGGGCGGCGCGGGCGGTCGGCACGGTGGAGAAGCGCGCGAGGATGTGCGGGAGCCCGGCGGTGCCGAGGACCAGCGCGAGGCCGAGGCTGATGAAGTCCAGTCGGGCCGTCCAGCCACCGCCGTATTTCAAACCCGGCGCGAGGAAGTCCCGGCCGTGACCGCTGCGGTCGGCGGCCGTGGTGAGCAGGGCCGAGAGGTCGCCGTGGAAGCGGATCAGCACGAGCGTGGTCAGCGCGATCGTGCCGCCCATCAGCAGGACGGCCTTGACGATCTGGATCCAGGTGGTGGCCCGCATGCCGCCGAGGGTGACGTAGAGGACCATCAGGGCGCCGACGCCGATGACCGTCCAGGTGCGGGCCCGGCCGCCCGGGCCGCCCAGCAGCAGCGCCATCAGGCTGCCGGCCCCGACCATCTGGGCGACCAGGTAGACGACCGAGACGGTGACGGAGGAGATGCCCGCGGCCGTCCTGACCCGTGGTTCGCCCATCCGGGCGGCCAGGACGTCGGCGAGGGTGAACCGGCCGCAGTTGCGGACGAGTTCGGCGACGAGGAACAGCACGACGAGCCAGGCGACGAGAAAGCCGACGGAATAGAGCATGCCGTCGTAGCCGTAGAGGGCGATGAGCCCGGAGATCCCGAGGAAGGAGGCGGCGGACATGTAGTCACCGGCGATGGCGAAACCGTTCTCCATGGGGGAGAACATCCGCCCGCCCGCGTAGAACTCCTCGGGCGATCCCCGCCGCACCCGTCCGGCCCAGGCGCTGATGGCGAGGGTGACCACGACGATGACGCTGAACAGGGCCAGTGCCAGGCCCTGGTGCGTGCCGGTCAACGCGCTTCCCTCCGCGTCGGCGGGACCGGGCCGCCCGTCCGCGCCGGGCCCTGCCGGGTCTCCAGCGCGACCGCCCAGCGCAGCTCCAGGGCCGCCGGGTCGCGCCGCAGCCGGGCGTGCCGGGCGTAGGCCCAGGTGAGCAGGAAGGTCGTGGCGAACTGGCCGAGCCCGAGGAGCATCGCGACATTGAGCGCGCCGGCCACGGGCCGGGCCATCAGGGCCGGTGCGGTGGTCGCCAGCACCAGATAACCGAGGTACCAGCCGAGGAAGGCGACGGTCACGGGGAAGGCGAACCCTCGGTAGCGGCCGCGCACTTCACGGAAGGCGGCACTGCGCTGGACCTCCCGGTAGACACCCGAGGGGTCGCGCGCCGTGTCCCGGCCCTCCCGGTGCGCGGGCGGCTCGCACGGGGTGGGGTCACCCTTCAGGCGAACCGTTCCGGCATCGCCTTCGTCGTCGTTCTCCACCGGACTCTCCTTGGTCGCCGCCCTCGTTGGCCGGGGCCCAAGAATGGTCAGAACAGGGAGATCCGGATCCCCTCAATACCGGGACGTTCACCCCATCAGGTGACGGGGACACCACGTGACGCGCCTCCGGCCGGAGAGAGGATCTCCGGCCGGAGGCGCGGTGGTGGCTTACGGCCCGTCCCGGGTCAGGCGTCGATGCGCGAGCGGTCCAGGGTGGCGGCGGAGTTGGTGATGAACTCCTTGCGGGGCGCGACCTCATTGCCCATCAGCAGGTCGAAGGCGCGCTCGGCCGCCTCCAGGGCGCTGATGTTGATCCGGCGCAGGGTGCGGTGACGCGGGTCCATCGTGGTCTCCGCGAGCTGGTCGGCGTCCATCTCACCGAGGCCCTTGTAGCGCTGGATGCCGTCCTTGTACGGCACCTTCTTGCGGTCCAGGTCCATCAGCGTCTGGCGCAGCTCGCTGTCGGAGTAGGTGTAGATGTACTTGTCCTGCCCCTTCTTCGGGCGGGTCAGCTCGATCCGGTGCAGCGGCGGGACGGCCGAGAAGACCCGGCCCTCCTCGACCATCGGCCGCATGTAGCGCTGGAAGAGCGTGAGCAGCAGACAGCGGATGTGCGCGCCGTCGACATCGGCGTCGGCGAGGAAGATGACCTTCCCGTACCGCGCGGCGTCGATGTCGAAGGTCCGGCCGGACCCGGCTCCTATCACCTGGATGATCGCGCCGCACTCGGCGTTCTTGAGCATGTCGGAGACCGACGACTTCTGGACATTGAGGATCTTGCCGCGGATCGGCAGCAGAGCCTGGAATTCGGAATTCCGGGCCAGCTTGGCCGTGCCCAGCGCCGAGTCGCCCTCGACGATGAACAGCTCGCTGCGCTCGACGTCGTCACTGCGGCAGTCGGCGAGCTTGGCCGGCAGCGAGGAGGACTCCAGGGCGGTCTTCCGCCGCTGGGCCTCCTTGTGCTGCCGGGCGGCGATGCGGGTGCGGGCCGCGGCGACGACCTTCTCCAGGACGGCGCGCGCCTGCTGCTTGGCGTCGCGCTTGGTGGAGGCGAGGAACGCCTTGAGCTCCTTGGCGACCACGTTCGCCACGATCCGCGAGGCGGCCGAGGTGCCCAGGACCTCCTTGGTCTGCCCCTCGAACTGCGGCTCGGCCAGCCGGACGGTCACGACCGCGGTGAGCCCCTCCATGGCGTCGTCCTTGACGACGTCGTCCTCGGCGACCCGCAGCAGCTTGGACGAGCGCAGGACCTCGTTGACGGTCTTGGTGATCGAGCGCTCGAATCCGGCCACATGCGTGCCGCCCTTGGGGGTGGCGATGATGTTGACGAAGGACTTCACGTTCGCGTCGTAGCCGGTGCCCCAGCGCAGGGCGATGTCCACCCCGAGCTCACGGGTGACCTCGGTGGGGGTCATGTGGCCGCGATCGTCGAGGACCGGCACGGTCTCCTTGAAGGTGCCCTGCCCGGTCAGCCGGAGCACGTCGCAGACGGCCTTGTCCTGCGCGAGGTACTCGCAGAACTCGCTGATGCCCCCGTCGTAGCGGAAGGTCTCCTCGGTGGCGGTCTCGCTCTCGATCCCCCGCTCGTCGCGGACGACGATGGTCAGCCCCGGCACGAGGAACGCGGTCTGCCGGGCCCGCCCGTAGAGGTTCTCCAGGGAGAGCTTGGCGTCCTTGAGGAAGATCTGGCGGTCCGCCCAGTAGCGGACCCGGGTGCCGGTGCGGGTCTTGGGGACCTTCTTGCCCTTGAGGAGGCCGTTGGCCGGGTCGAAGGGCGCGTCCGGACCGGATTCGGTGAAGATGCCGGGGACGCCGCGCCGGAAGCTGATCGCGTGCGTGCGGCTGTTGCGGTCGACCTCGACGTCCAGGCGGGCGGAGAGCGCGTTGACGACGGACGCGCCGACGCCGTGCAGACCGCCGGAGGCCGCGTACGAGCCGCCGCCGAACTTTCCGCCGGCGTGCAGCTTGGTCATCACGACCTCGATGCCGGACAGCCCGGTCTTGGGCTCGACGTCCACGGGGATGCCCCGGCCGTTGTCCCGCACCTCCACCGAGCCGTCCTCGTGGAGGATCACCTCGATGCGGTCGCAGTATCCGCCGAGGGCCTCGTCGACGGAGTTGTCGATGATTTCCCAGAGGCAGTGCATCAAACCGCGGCTGTCGGTGGAGCCGATATACATTCCGGGGCGCTTGCGGACGGCTTCGAGACCCTCGAGGACGAGCAGGTGCCGCGCGGTGTAGTTGGATCCGTCCCGGTCTGCCCCGGTCAGCAACGCAGTGGACGGCACGGACGTTTCGGCGGTCACGCGGTTCGCTCCTCGCTGAATTTCTGTACTGGCCCGGGTACGGGCACAGTGGTGGCTCGGTCGCCGTTCAGAGGGTACCGAGGCCTGGTAGAGCCTTTGTGCCGCCACCCACGGGAGCGCCCATGCTAGTCCAGCTTCGCTCACGTGTTCGATACCCCGATGGAGTGACGTGCACATCACGTTCCCTTGGAGGCATGAACCATTTAGGCTCCGGGCACGTCCTCAAGAACAACCCGGCAAGCCGGCCGGGTGGACGAAAGACCCCCAGCGACGTGAAACCGTAAGCCCACGCAATACGGCTCATTCGCCGCCAACCGTCAAGATCCGGCCCACTCGGAAGGAACTTTCGAGGAAAAGCCACGAGCGGGAACGTTTTCGGCCTGGTTGGATGTTGACCCTGGTACGACAGCTCGTCGAGCTAGAGAAGAGGCGACGTGACTACTGTTCTGACCCCCGCGAGCCCGCTGACGGCCGCTGACCGCTGCGACCGGTGCGGCGCTCAGGCTTACCTGCGCGTCGTTCTCATGAGCGGCGGTGAACTGCTCTTCTGTGCTCACCATGGGCGCAAGTTCGAGCCAGAACTCAAGAAGATCGCCGCGGAGATACAGGACGAGACGGAGCGGCTGACCGCTGCCCCGGCGTCCGCGTCCGATGAGGACCGCTGAGTCCGCAGCGGATAGCTGACACATCGCATCCCACGACGAGCGAGGTCCGGCCATCCAGGGCCGGGCAGCCGCGGGCGGCCACCCCCACGGGGGAGGCCGCCCGCTCTCGTGCGTCCGGACCTCCTTCGCGTCCCCACCCCGGCCGGGGGGCGGAGACCGCGCGGCGCCAGGAGGCTCACTGCGGCCCCCGTTCGATCAGGCCGGTACTCGGCGGCGCGGCACCACCCGCAGGCCGTGAGGGCGGCAGCGGGGCGGCTTGCCGGGCGATCCGCGGCGGGAGCCGTGGCCCGGTCCGCGCGGGCGCCTGCCCGGCGGCCTCCGCGGCGGGTGCCGGCTGAGCCTGCGGCGATGCCGGCTGGACCGGCTGCGGCGGCACCTGCTGGGCCGGCTGCGCCGTCGCCGGCGGCAGGACGGACGTCAGCGCCGACGGCACGGCCGACGAGGCACCCTGCGGTGCGGACCCGCCCTTGTGGGCCGCAACCAACGGCGCGACCGCCGACATCCGCGTGTACACACCGGGGTGCCCGGGCTGGGCGCAACCGCTCCCCCAGGACACCAGCCCGACCAGCTTTCCCCTGGCCACGAGCGGCCCGCCGCTGTCCCCCTGGCAGGCGTCCCGCCCGCCCTCCGGCCGGCCCGCGCACAGCATCGAAGCCCGCCGGTACGCGCCCTCCGGACCGCCCGGATACGCCTGCTCGCAGAAGACGTCGTCCAGGACGAACACGCCGGCCGCGCGCAACGTCTGCGCATACGTGCCATTGCCCAGCATGTCGCCCCAGCCGTACACCTTGGCGGGAGTGCCGGGCCGGTAGGCCCGGTCCCCGGCCTGCGCCAGAGTGATCGGAGAATTCGCCGGCGCCTGTTCCGCCAGAGTGAGTACGGCGACGTCCCCGGCGTTGGTCGCCGCGTCGAACGCGGGGTTGACCCAGGTGTCCCGCAGCGCCACCTCGGCGCCGCTTCCGCCGCGCAGATCACCGCGCCCCACGATGACCCGCAGGTCCTTCGCCTCGCCCACGTCGACGCCGAGCACCTCGTGACTGAGGCAGTGCGCCGCGGTGACGACCGTTGTACGGCTCACCAGGACCCCGCCGCAGAACTGCCCCGATCTCGCGGCACCGAACCGCTCACGGCTCGCCAGGGCGACCGCCCAGGGCGCCTCGGAGGCGTTGACGGGCTGCCCGCCGATGACCACCCGGTCCGCGACGGCCGGACCGGGGGCCGCCAGCAGCAGCGCGACCGCGCCGGCGAGCGGGTAGCTCAGTGCACGCATACAGTCTCTCTCCTGACCCTGCGAAGTTAGTCGCATACCCAGAGTCAAGGCGAATGGCATTCGGCGCATCCGGAAGAAAGACCGGTCGCCCGGAAAGCGCGCCGGTCCGGGCAGCCGAAATGCCGCGAGGCCCGGCCCCCTTCCGGGGGTACCGGGCCTCGCGGCATTCGCTCCGCATTCCGTCCGGCGCCCCGAGAGGGGCCGGATGGAGGGGGAACGGATTAGTCCAGGTAGTCGCGCAGGACCTGCGAACGCGACGGGTGACGCAGCTTGGACATCGTCTTCGACTCGATCTGACGGATGCGCTCACGCGTCACGCCGTAGACCTTGCCGATCTCGTCGAGCGTCTTCGGCTGACCGTCGGTGAGACCGAAGCGCATGGAGACCACGCCCGCCTCACGCTCGCTGAGCGTGTCCAGGACGGAGTGCAGCTGCTCCTGGAGGAGCGTGAAGCTGACCGCGTCGGCCGGCACGACCGCCTCGGAGTCCTCGATGAGGTCACCGAACTCGCTGTCGCCGTCCTCACCCAGGGGGGTGTGGAGGGAGATCGGCTCACGGCCGTACTTCTGGACCTCGATGACCTTCTCAGGGGTCATGTCGAGCTCCTTGGCCAGCTCCTCCGGGGTGGGCTCGCGGCCCAGGTCCTGGAGCATCTGGCGCTGGACACGCGCGAGCTTGTTGATGACCTCGACCATGTGCACCGGGATACGGATGGTGCGGGCCTGGTCGGCCATCGCGCGCGTGATCGCCTGGCGGATCCACCAGGTCGCGTAGGTCGAGAACTTGTAACCCTTGGTGTAGTCGAACTTCTCGACCGCACGGATCAGACCGAGGTTGCCTTCCTGGATGAGGTCCAGGAAGAGCATGCCGCGGCCGGTGTAGCGCTTGGCCAGCGAGACCACCAGGCGGAGGTTGGCCTCCAGGAGGTGGTTCTTGGCGCGGCGGCCGTCCTCGGCGATGATCTCCAGCTCACGCTTGAGCTTCGGCGCGAGCTTGTCGGAGTTCGCCAGCTTGTCCTCGGCGAACAGGCCGGCCTCGATGCGCTTGGCGAGCTCGACCTCCTGCTCGGCGTTGAGGAGGGGGACCTTGCCGATCTGCTTGAGGTAGTCCTTGACCGGGTCGGCCGTGGCACCGGCCACCGCGACCTGCTGCGCGGGGGCGTCGTCCTCGTCGTCGTCGGAGAGGACGAAGCCCTTGTTCTCGCCGGTCTCGTCTTCTTCGTCACCCTTGCCCGGGGTGGGGGTCTCCTCGACGATCTCGTCGTCGAGAAGCTCGTCGGCGTCCTTCTTGGAGGCGGTCTTCTTGGCCGCCGTCTTCTTGGCGGTGGCCTTCTTCGCCACCGTCTTCTTGGCCGTCGCCTTCTTGGCGGCGGTCTTCTTGGCGGGCGCGCCCATGGCCTCGTCACCCTCGTCGTCGCCGTACGCGCCGGCCTGGGCCGACGTGACGGACGCGGAGGACGCGGACCTGGCCGTGACCGTCTTGGACGAGACGGCCTTGGTGGCGGTGCGCTTCGCCGGGCTCTTCGCTGCGACGCTCTTGCGGGTGCGCTTGGGCGCCTCTGCGGCACTGACCATCAGCGTCACACCCTCCTCGTCGAGGACCTGGTTGAGGCTGCGCAGAACATTCTTCCACTGGGTTGGCGGAATCTGGTCAGCCTCGAAGGCCCGACGCACGTCGTCGCCGGCGATCTGCCCCTCGGCCTTTCCCTGCTCGATGAGCGCCATCAGAGACTCGGATTCGGCGATCTCCGGCGGGAGCGTACGGGATGTGCTGGCCGACACGAACAACCTCTCGGAACGATGGAAACGGCTTCCGGCCCCGTCCGTAGCGGACCGGAGCCGACGACCGCCGGCAAGGATGAACCGACGGCGCGGGCGGGAGTGCAGAGCAACACAGCGCCTCGATCGAGGCCCGTATTCCCTCCGCGTCTGCCACCTCTTTAGTCATCGCGCTTCGCCGGACAGCGTTACGCCCAATCCTCGTGGCCCGAGTCACACCCCATACCGGAGCGAATAACCACTTAATTGGGCAGATCACCCGGTTCCGTCGCGTCCCATCCCGGGGCCGGGCCCGCGCCGGCCCTCCGCGAGGCCGCCCGCACGGCTCGCACGCACGGTCGTACGCGCGAGCCGCCACCGCGGCCCCGCGCGTACGGATCCGGCCGTACGACCCAGCCCGTACGGCCCCGTCCGTACGGCCCCGGTCCCGCGATCAGTGCTCGCGCGGGGCGGGCACCACGCGCTCGACGTCGGGGTGGGTGACGAGCAGCTGACGCATCGCGGCCTCCGCCCCGGCGGCGTCTCCCGCGCCCACGGCGTCCACGATCCGCAGGTGCTGGCCGACTCCGGTCTCGGTGGGGCGGTCGCAACCGCTGACCGGGGCGCCCGAGACGTGCAGCGCGGCGGAGACGATGCCCGAGAGGTGCTCGAGCATGCGGTTGCCCGCGACCTGGAGGAGGAGGGAGTGGAACTCGGCGTCGGCGCGGGAGAAGGTGAGGGAGTCACCCTGGGCCAGCGCGTGGCCCATGATCTCGGCCATGTCGGCGAGGCGCTGCTGGACGTCCTCGCGCCCGTGTCCGGCCGCGAGCCGGGCGGCGAGCGGCTCGATGGTCCAGCGCAGCTCGCACAGCTCGCGGCGCTGGTCTTCCCGCTGGGGGCCGAAGGCCCGCCATTCGATGATGTCCGGGTCGAGGAGGTTCCAGTCGCTGACGGGACGGACGCGGGTGCCGACGTTGGGCCGGGCACTGACCAGGCCCTTCGCTTCGAGGACGCGCAGGGACTCGCGGACGACGGTCCGGGAGACCTCGAAGCGCTGCCCGATCTCCTCCGGGACGAGCGGGCGGTCGGCGCCCAGGTCGCCGGAGACGATCATCTGGCCCAGCTGTTGGACGAGCTGGCCGTGCAGCCCTCGGCCGCGGCTGCCGGCCGCGCGGCGGCCGGCCCGGCTCAGCTCCGCGTCGCCGTCCCAGGCGGACGACGCCCCGCGGTCGACCCCGGGGGCCTCCGCGTAGGAGTAACGGTCAAGCTCGCCCGATCCTGCGAGGCCGGAGTCGGCGGGGCGAGCCGCGGTCATCATGGTGTGCGCAAGGGTACTCACGCATCCTTTGTCGGCGACACGTTGAGAGCCCTTGAGGTCTTTGGTGAAAAGCACACGAAAGGGTGATCGCGCATTACCTCACAATTGACGCTCAATCGGACGGAATCGGGCACCTCTTCCGGGAGGGCGAGTGCGGAGCGTGACGACAATTCTGCCGAGGCCGGGACGTGACCGCCCGGCCTGATTACGGGGCGTGATCCCTCTGCGGAGGCGAGGGGCGGCGTGACGGCCGGGACGGCGGAGTGAGGCCTTTACCATGCGCGCCCGGTACGGCAACTCGAGCGGGCCGACTGCCTCCGGAGCGGCTGACGCTCCCCGTCGGACGACCGGCTCCGGCGGTCTCCCGCCACCTCCGGCCACCTCCCACCGGAGCCGATGGGCCGGGCAGCGGCCCCGCCGGCCGCCGCTCAACGCGGCCTGCCGCGGAAGACGGTGAGCACGTACGCCCCCAGGAGCACCGCGAAGGACAGGGCCAGCGCCCAGCCGACGGGCTGGGACATCAGCCGCAGGGCCGCGGAGAGCGCCTGGTCCACCCCGGACGGCCACTGCACCAGGGCCGTCGCACGCAACCGCCCCGGGAGACCGATCAGGGAGCGGGCCGTCGGGTGGGTGAGCACCCCGCCCAGGACGGGCATCACCAGAGTGGGCACCGCGAGCACCGCCACCAGCCCGAGGGCGGTGGACCGGAACACGCCCGCGGCGAGCAGGCCGGCCCACGCGCAGCCGAGGGTGAGCCCGGCCCAGCCGACGAGCGTGAGGGCCCAGTCGTCGGGGAGGACGACGGCGGGGTCTCCGAAGAGCAGCCTCAGGGCGGCCGCGTCGAGGCCGAGGGAGGCGAAGGCGAGCAGCAGGGCGGCCATCGCCGTGACCGCGAGCTTGGCGGCGAGCAGTCCGAGGCGCCGGGGGACGGTGCCCTGGTCCGGTGCCAGTGCCGGGTAGCGGAACTCCTGACCGAAGGCGAGGGCGCCGAGCAGCCCCGCGCCGAAGGCGGCCGGGGGGAGGGGCAGCAGCGCCGGCCAGCCGGTGAGGAGGCGCAGCGCCGGGGTGCCGCTGGTGCGGGCGAGCAGCACGGAGGTCACGAGTGAGGCCGCGAGGGAGACGGCGCCGGTGATCCAGCCGGTCCGCACGCCCGTGGCGCGGCGCAGTTCGTAGAGCAGCGGCCAGACGGGCCCGGGGGCGGGCAGCCGGGGCTGGAGGCGGGCCTGGGAGCGGGAGGTCGGCACCGGTCGGGGCGGAGGGCCGGTACCGGTGGCGGCTTCCACGGCAGGGGCGGTGCCGGGCTCCGCTTCCGGTTCCGCGGCGGCCGCGGGATCCGTGGTGTCGGGGCGGCGGCCGTCGGCACGGTGCAGGGGGGACACGGGGCCGGTGTCCCCGGTCTCGTCGGCCAGGCGGTGCACGAGGATGCCGTGGCGGTAGGCGGTCTCGCCGACGGCGGCGCAGCTGCTGCCGTAGACATGGATCCGGCTGCCGCCCTCGTGCGTCACCTCCACGGGCGGCCCGTCGGGGGACGCGCGCACCACGTCGGCTTCGACCGTGAGGACGTGGGCGAGGCGGCTCGCAAAGGGCGAGTGGACGACGACCCGGGGGCGCAGCCGGGTCCGGGCGAAGGCCGCGGCCTCCTGGTCGGCGACGAGCCGGCCCCGCTCGACGGTGACGACCCGGTCGCCGATGCGGGCCGCCTCACGGGGGTCGCCGGAGGTGACGAGGACGGCGCCGCCCTGGGCGGCGTAGCCGCGCAGCATGCCGTGCAGCCACGCCGTCTCACGCGGCGAGAGGCCTTCGGCGGGTTCGTCGAGCAGCAGGGTGTGCGGGTCGCCGAGGAGTGCCGCGGCGAGGCCGAGACGGCGGTCCATGCCGAGGGAGAAGTCACCGATGCGCTGGTCGGCGAGGCCGCTGAGGCCGACGACCTCGAGGACGTCGTCGGCGCGCTCCGCGGGGACCCCGGCGGCGGCGCTGAGCATCCGCAGATGGCCGCGGGCGGTGCGGGCGGGGTGACCCGGGACGTCGCCGAGCAACACGCCGATCTCGCGGGTGGGGTGGGCGACCCGGTCGAGCGTGCGCCCGCGGAAGAGCGCGACCCCGCGCCCGGGGTCGAGCCGCAGCATGAGCCGCAGCGCGCTGGTCTTGCCCGCCCCGGGCTCGCCGAGCAGAACGGTGACCCGGCCGGGGCGGGCCTCGAAGGTGAGGTCGTCGACGGCGGGAGGGTGGTTGCGGCGGGGGGCGCTGGTCAGCCCGATGGCCTGGATCATGGCTTCTCCCGCGGGGCGTGAGACGGCGCGGCGCGGCAACCCTGGGCTGCGGGGTGCGCGGCGCGCTGGACGTACCGCAGCACCGTAACCCGATATGCCCGATTTGCTCCGTACTGTAGGCATTTCCGGGCAACCGTGTCCCACCCCCGGACCGGGCTTGGGAGAGCGCCGCACCCCCTGGCGGCGCGCGGCGGCGGGGCAGGCACAGGTGGGCCCGGCAGGCTGCTGCGGGCGCCGGTCGGTCCGGGCTTCGCCTATGCGTCGGGTCGCAGCCTCTATGCCTCGGGGCGCAGCATCGGCGGGTTCAGCAAAGTGGCCCCACCGGCCCGGAAGAGCTGTGCGGGGCGACCGCCCTGACGGGTCGTCGTCCCGCCGGTGGGCACCAGGAAGCCGGGGGTGCCGGTGACCTTGCGATGGAAGTTCCGTGGATCCAGGGCGACGCCCCACACCGCCTCGTACACCCGGCGCAGCTCGCCGACGGTGAATTCCTGCGGGCAGAAGGCGGTGGCCAGCGAGGAGTACTCGATCTTGGAGCGGGCCCGCTCGACCCCGTCGGCGAGGATGCGGGCGTGATCGAAGGCGAGCGGCGCGGCCAGCTCCCCGTCGCGGCCGTAGCCGTCCTCCTGGTCCAGCAGGTCTCCCACGGGGGCCCACCGCACGCTGCGCGCGTCGCCGCCGGCGCGCGGGGCGGGCAGATCCGGCGCGAGGGCGAGGTGCGCCACGCTGACGACCCGCATGCGGGGGTCGCGCTTGGGGTCGCCGTAGGTGGCGAGCTGTTCCAGATGCGCGGCGTTCACGGGGGCGGGCCCGGCGGGGTCCTGGGCGTGCAGCCCGGTCTCCTCGGCCAGCTCACGGGCCGCCGCGGTCGCCAGGTCCTCGTCCCCCCTGACGAACCCGCCCGGCAGCGCCCAGCGCCCTTGGTAGGGGGGCTCGCCCCGACGGACGGCCAGCGCGCACAGCGCGTGGCGCCGCACGGTGAGCACGACCAGGTCGACGGTGACGGCGAAGGGCGGAAAGGCCGACGGGTCGTAGGGCATGACGCGATCATAGTCGTCTGCTTGACGATAAACAGGGTCTTGTCCAGGGTTCACCAACGCCCCTTCGGACAGCCTGGCCCGCACCCGCGCTCACACTCCCAGTTGAAGACCGTCGGCGGCTTCTTCGACCATGCCGAGACCGAGCCTGCTGATCCGCACGGCGAACGGCTGGTCGGCGACCCGCAGCCCGGTGAACCGCAGGGCGCCCAGCGGCGCGGTCCGCGGCGGGCGGACCGCCACGCTTCCGGCCGGCACGTCGGGGCGCACCCCGACGAGGGTGGTCAGGAGCTGGACCGCGCCCGCTGCCGCGACGGCGGCGGGGCGGCAGGCGGCCGGATGCGGCAGGGGCACGCTGCCGGTGGTGCGCTGCTCCCCCGCGTACATTTCCGGCAGTCGGTAGCCGAAGGCCTCGGCGGCGTCGAGGGTGCCGCGCAACAGCCCTCCTGCCTCCTTCTCGTAGCCGGCGGCCGCCAGCCCGGCCACGGCCACGGCCGTCTCATGGACCCGCACGGCTCCGCTGCGGTGTCCGAAGGGGTTGTGGCCCTGCTCCTTCGCCCCGAGGCTGCGCAACCCCCAGCCGGAGTCGAGCGCCGGCCCGCCGAGCAGTCTGGCCAGCTGCTCGGTCTGCACCTTGTCGAGCAGCCCCGGGGCGTACTCGCCGGCTCCGAGCAGGCCCGTGTCGAGCAGGTGCGCGGAGGCGCAGCCCAGCTGCGGTATCCGCCGGCCGTCCGGCATCCGGGCGGCGACGGGGCGGCCGCCGCCGGGGTCCTCGGCCCAGAAATCGTCCCGGAAGCGCCGCCGCAGCTCGCCCGCCCAGTCGCGCCAGCGCTCCGCGCCGGGTCGGCCGTACGCCTCCAGGAGATCCGCGCCGAGCAGCGCGGCACGATGTGCGTGCGCCTGCACTTCGCAGCGGTACGGCCCGCCCGGCACCGGGTCCGCGAGGTAGCGGCCCTCCCCCACCGCCGTCCGCAGCCACCCCAGGCACCGCTCGGCGGCCGGCAGCAGGGCCTCGGCCTCCCGCTCGGCGAGCCCCCATCGCCGGGCCTCGGCGAGGACCACGGGGAACAGCAAGGTCGCCTCGATGCCCGTGCACCCGGGCGGCAGGTGCGCTCCCGCGTGCCGCAGCGCCCCGGGGATGCGGCCGCCGTCGCCGTGCGGCCCGGGCAGTTGCGCGCGGGCCAGGGTGCGCAGCGTCCCCGCGGCGAGGCGGACTCCCAGGGGCAGGGTCATCCGGGCGGCCCACAGCGCCTCGGCGGGTGCGAGGTGACCGCAGCGCCAGGGGACGCCCGCGGCGAGGTGGACGTCGGCGGGCTGCCCCGGATCGCGGACCAGCAGCGCGCGGAGATCGTCGAGACTGGCTTCCAGCAGGGCCGCCGCCCGCGGGTCGTCCCCCTCCGCCGCCGCCTCGCCCCAGGGCGCGGTGCCGCCGCGGCCCCGGGGCACCGCGGTCTCGGCCGGCCGGGCCCGTCCGGGCGGTTCGAGCCTGACGCGGAGCTCGATGCTTCGCGTTCCACCGGGCGGCAGCTCCAGCTCCCAGCACAGCAGTCCGGCCGAGGCGAGGGAGTCCCCGGGCGGCGGGTCGGCGGTGACCATCACCTGGGCTCCCGCCGCCGACCAGCGCAGCCCGCAGGCGTGCACCGCGGCGGGAACCTCGGGTCCGGCCAGGCCCGAGGCGACCGCACCGAGCTCCGCGAGGTCGGTGCCCAGGGATACTTCGACGCCCAGCTTCAAGGCCCGTGCGGCCGTGCTGCGCAGGGTGATCCGCTCGCATCCCTCAGCGTCCCGCAGCCGCTCGACGGTGACGGCCGGGTCGGGCCCCGAGTCGGCGACGGTGCGCACGGTGCCCACGAAGCGGGCCCGGTCGGCGGCGAGCATCCGTCCCTGCACGGGCACAGGTTCGGCTCCGCCGACCCGCAACCGGCAGCGCGCCAGCAGCCGCCGCCCCGCGCGGTAGAAGCCGTCGAGGCCGTGCCCGGTGAGCTGTCCGTCCTCACCGGAGATCGCGAGAGCGGGCAGTGCCACGCAGATCAGTGCGTTGTGCACGGGCTGTGGCCCTTGAGCACGCCCCGGGCGCGGGGTGGGGGGCGGGCGGCGTGTCGAGGCGGAGCCCCGTACCGGGCCGGGGGCCGGGCCGGGGGCGGCCGGGCTCGGGGTCAAGGTCGGATGACCATGGGGGACATTGCCGTGCATGTGTCTGCGCTCCCTGTGGACGTCGCGACCGGGCGACGGACGGCTGCGGGGCCACCCAGGTGAACGGCGCGGGGGCCACGTAGGTCACGGGCCCCCGGCCCCACACCCTGATCACTGCCGGCCACGGGCCCCTCGGGGCCCGTTCCGCCGTCGTGCCCGTGCCTTGCCCGCGGGCCCGGTCGCCCCGCCGGGGCCGGTGGGGCGCACGCTTCCGGCGTTCCTGAGGGGACCGGCCGTCCGGCTGCCCGTACCGGCTTCGGCCGTGCCGGTGAGGGGCGGGCGCCGGCGCCGCCTGACCCGGGACGCCCGCTGACCGCCCGGGGCGTCACCTTCCGCATCCGCGCTCCGGGCCCGGTCCGCTTCGGCGTGCGCGGCGGCATGAACGGCGCGGCCGGCGCGCTCGCGGCGCAGGCAGCGGCGCAGCGGCTCGGGGTCCATTCCCTCGTTGCAGGCGCGCTGCAGGAGCTGGGCGAAGAGATAGTCGGGGTCGGCCGCCAGGGCGCGGCTCAGCGCGACCCGGGCCTCCGGCTGGTCTCCGGTGGACCAGGCGACCCAGCCGGCGAGGGTGAGCGGCGCGGCCGCGTGCTCGCCGTACGAGGACACACAGCGCCGGGCGAGGGCGCGCCAGAGGCGCAGCACCGTGGGCGCGAGGGGGCCCTCCATCCATTCCGCCGCCCGGTCCCGGGTGGCGCGGTCCTGGAGCCCGAGGATGATCGCGGCGGCTTCGTCGTGGGCGAGGAGGGCGTCGTCCTGGGCGTCCGCCTCCGGCCGCCGGGCGTTCGGCGGGGCGGCATGGAGTCGGTCCAGCACCAGCCGCGCCAGGCCCATCGTCTCCTCGCGCACCGTCTCGCAGTCCGCCCCGCGGAGGATGCGGGGCACGAGATCGACGGCCGCGGCGTCGAGCGCCCGCTCCTGTTCCTCGGCCGGGGGGCCGGTGAGCGGTGCGAGCCGGGCTTCCATCTGGCGCAGGGATCCGCGCACCTGGATGCCGGCATAGGCGGCGGCCGCCGCCATGACCGAGGTGCCGGGCACGGCCAGCGGCGTGCCGTCCGGCGGACAGCACCGGGTGTCGGGGCAGCAGTAGGACCAGAAGCGGCCGTCGGAGATGCACAACGCCTCGTACACCGGGACTTCCAGCCCTCCGCACGCGAGGCGCAGGCACTGGGCGAGCGGGCGCAGCCGCTCCATCACGTCCCGCGCGGTCTCCCCGGGTCCGGGGTCCTGGCAGAGGAAGAGGACGATGCCGTCGGGCCGGGCGCCGCGCTTGCTGCTGCCCGCGATGAGCGTCTCGGCGAGCTGGGTGCTGACCTCCGGCCATTCCTCGCGGGTCCGCGGAATGCCGAGCCTGAGCCGGCCGCCGAAGCGGCCGCGCTCGCCGTGGAGCGCGACCATGACGACGCTGTCGTCCGGGAAGAAGCCGAGGAGGTACGGCAGGGCGTCGGCCAGCTCGGCCGGGCTGCGGAGGCTGATCTGCTCCTCCGTGGGCACGGTGGGCGCGCCGGACGGGGTGGCGGAGGCGGCGGACGAGGTGGACGGGCGGGCTGATTCATCGCGCTTGGTCATGGCCCGAGACTCCCGCGGACTTGTCAGGGTTCGCCAGGCCTGTGAATAACTCCCGCATATTGTCCTACTAATCCTGTGGACAGTGCCGGAGGGGATCCGGGTCCTCAACGGGCCCGAACGGGCTCCAAACGGGCACGAACGGGTTCCAGGGGCTTCGGGTGCTGCGAACCTTCCAGCGTTTTCCACAGATCCCCGGTCCCGTTCGCGCATTGTCAGTGGGCTCGTGTTGCATGGGGGCATGAGCAACGAAGATCTCCGCGTCTCGGCCGACACCGTCCTGGCCCGCCTCGTCGGCGACACGACGGGCACGGCGAAGCTCCGTGAGGATCAGTGGCGCGCGATCGAGGCGCTGGTCGCGGAGCACCGCCGCGCGCTCGTGGTGCAGCGCACCGGCTGGGGCAAGTCGGCTGTCTACTTCGTCGCCACCGCGCTCCTGCGCGAGCGCGGCAGCGGCCCGACGGTCATCGTCTCCCCGCTGCTCGCCCTGATGCGCAACCAGGTGGAGGCCGCCGCGCGGGCCGGGATCCGCGCGCGCACGATCAACTCCGCCAATGTCGAGGAATGGGACACCGTCCAGGCCGAGATCGCCGCGGGCGAGGTCGACGTGCTGCTGGTGAGCCCCGAGCGGCTCAACAACCCGGACTTCCGCGATCAGGTGCTGCCCAAGCTCGCCGCAGCCACCGGCCTGCTCGTCGTCGACGAGGCCCACTGCATCTCCGACTGGGGCCACGACTTCCGGCCCGACTACCGCCGGCTGCGCACCATGCTGGCCGACCTGCCCCCGGGCGTGCCCGTCCTTGCGACGACCGCCACCGCCAACGCCCGGGTCACCGCCGACGTCGCCGAGCAGTTGGGGACGGGCGAGGGCGCCGCTCAAACGCTCGTGCTGCGTGGCCCGCTGGACCGGGAGAGCCTGAGCCTCGGCGTCCTGCGGCTCCCCGACGCCGCCCACCGGCTGGCCTGGCTCGCCGACCACCTCGACGAGCTGCCGGGCTCCGGCATCATCTACACCCTCACGGTCGCCGCCGCCGAGGAAGTGACGGCCTTCCTGCGCCGACGCGGGCACACGGTCTCCTCCTACACCGGCAAGACGGAGAACGCCGACCGGCAGCAGGCGGAGGAGGACCTGCTCGCCAACCGGGTCAAGGCGCTCGTCGCCACCTCCGCCCTGGGCATGGGTTTCGACAAGCCCGACCTCGGTTTCGTGGTCCATCTGGGCTCGCCGTCCTCCCCCATCGCCTACTACCAGCAGGTAGGCCGTGCCGGCCGCGGCGTCAAGCACGCCGAAGTCCTGCTGCTCCCGGGCCGCGAGGACGAGGCGATCTGGAAGTACTTCGCCTCGCTCGCCTTCCCTCCGGAGGATCAGGTGCGCCGCACGCTGGACGTGCTGGCGGCCTCCGACCGGCCCGTGTCCCTCCCCGCCCTGGAGCCGCAGGTCGAGCTGCGGCGCTCACGCCTGGAGACCATGCTCAAGGTCCTCGACGTGGACGGCGCGGTGCACCGCGTCAAGGGAGGCTGGACCGCGACCGGCCGGCCGTGGGCCTACGACGGCGAGCGGTACGCGTGGGTCGCGCGACAGCGCGAGGCCGAGCAGCAGGCGATGCGGGACTACGCCACCACGACGGAGTGCCGGATGGAGTTTCTGCGCCGCCAGTTGGACGACGAGCAGGCGGCCCCCTGCGGGCGTTGCGACAACTGCGTGGGAGCGAGGTTCACAGCCGAGGTCTCCAGCGTGGCCCTGGACGCCTCGCGCGGCGAACTGGGGCGCCCCGGTGTGGAGGTCGAACCGCGGCGAATGTGGCCGACGGGCATGGCCGCCGTGGGCGTGGATCTCAAGGGCCGTATTCCGGCGGGCGAGCAGGCCGCCACCGGACGGGCGCTCGGTCGGCTCTCCGACATCGGCTGGGGCAACCGGCTGCGACCGCTCCTCGCCCCGCAGACGCCGGACGGTCGGATTCCGGACGATGTGGCGGACGCGGTGGTGACCGTGCTGGCCGACTGGGCCAAGGGGCCCGGTGGTTGGGCGTCCGGCGCCCCCGACGCCCCTTCCCGTCCGGTGGGCGTCGTCACCCTCGCCTCCCGCACCCGCCCCCAGCTGATCGGGTCCCTCGGCCACCACATCGCCACCGTCGGCCGGATGCCCCTGCTGGGCTCCGTCGAATACCGGGACGAGGCGACGGACACCAGGCTGCCGCGCACCAACAGCGCGCAGCGCCTGCGGGCGCTCGACGGGGCGCTGACGGTGCCCCCCGCCCTCGCCCAGGCGCTCGCGTCGGCGGACGGGCCGGTACTGCTCGTGGACGACATGGCCGACACCGGTTGGACCCTCGCCGTGGCCGCGAGGCTGCTGCGCCGGTCCGGCGCCAAGGAGGTGTTCCCGCTGGTCCTGGCGGTTCAGGGGTGAACCGCAGCCGTCCGCGTGGCAAGCGGCGGGAATATTGGCGACGGACCGCCGGATAACGGTCACTGGCGCCAATTGATCGTTGCCGGGTGACCGCCGCGGCCGCGAGGATGGGGATCTGCTCCCCGCTCCCGCTTCCACGGCTCCGCCGCGGACGGCTGTCGTGGTGCGCGCCCGTGCCTGACGCCCCACCGAGCCGTGGGCGCGCAGACGAAGGGAGAAGCGTGGCCTTCGGTATCGCCGCACCGTCGTCCGCCGATTCCGTGTCCCGGCTGCTCGAGCCCGCCGAGTGGGCCGCTGCCGGGGTCCCGCTGCTGCGCAATCCACGTGAAGTCGTCACCGGGCTCTACACCCGCCACACGCCGACACCGTCGACGGCCGTCATCGCCGTGCTCGCCCCCGACGAGCGGCTCGCGGCCAGCGCTTCCCTGGTCAGACGGCCGACCGCGGTCGACGGATGGGTGCTGCGCAACGCCCTCCTCGCCCAACTACGCCAGGTGATCCCGCACGACCTGCGCCGCAGGGCTCCGGTCCGCACGGCCGTGCTGCTCTACTGCCGTGAGGGCAGGGGCCATTGGACCGAGGAGGACGGTGCGTGGATGTGGGGGCTGCGTGACGCGTGCACCCTGCACGGGCTGCGCTGCGGCGCGTACATCACCCTGACGCGTGACGGGTGGCGGATCCTCGGGGAGGGCCGCGCCGGGCGTCAACCGCGCTCGCCCGCCCGCGCGGCGGCACCCCTGAGTTCCGGCGGCGGAGCACCCGAAGCGCACCGTCACACGGCGGCCCGCTGAACGGCACGGCCGCGCGCGGCGGGCCCGGCCGGTTCACCCGGCGACGCCCCGCTGACCCGCGAGCTGAGGACCCGTCGGCCACCGGCGCCTCCTCGACGGGGCGGGATGGCCGACGGGATCGAACGCTAGACGCCCGTGGAGAGAAGGGCGTTGACCCGCTGCGGGTCACCGCAGACGATCAGCAACGCACCGGCGCGCGCCATCGCCGCGGGCAGTGCGCCGGCCACCGCGGCGTCCGTGCCGCCGTTGACGGCGACGACCACGACCGGGCGGGTCGTGGCACGGTCCGCGTCGGCACCCGCGTAGAAGACATCGTCTCCGGCGTCGTGCTGCGCCCAGTACGACGCCTCGCCGAAGGACAGCTCGTGCGCCGCCCAGGGGTGCGGGTCGCCGGTGGTGAGCACCAGGATCTCACCGGGCGCGCGGCCGGTGTCGAGCAGCAGGTCGACGGCTTCGTCCGCCGCGTCCAGGGCGCCCTGCGCGGAGGCGGGGATCAGCTGGATCTGCGGGGTGGCCGCCGGGGCGGGCCGCGGAGCCCGTGCCGGTATGGAGGCGGCGGCCGGGGCGTCCGCCACCGTCTCGCGCGGGCTGCGCGGGGCGGGCACCGGTGCGCGGTTCGAGCCGGGGTTTCCGGGTCGCGCCGGGACCGGGCGGGGGCCGGGGCCAGGGACGGGTCGGGGGGTCTGCGTGGTCCGGCCGGCGGTCGGAACTGCGCGGGGACCCGGGACACTCTCGTGAATCTGAGGCTCCTCGGGGATGAGAGGCATGAGTTGATGTTTATCAAACGCCGGTGCGGGTCGCATCGGCGGGTGGCCACAGGGGCCGCTCAGAAGTCGAAGCCGATCTGGCCTCCGGCCTCCAAGGCGACGGTTTCGGGGCTGATGCGCGGCCGTTTGAGGTGCTGCCACCGCGGCAGCGCGTCCAAGTAGGCCCAGGACATCCGGTGGTACGGAGTCGGGCCCAGCTCCTCCAGAGCGGCCCGGTGCACCGGCGAGGGGTATCCGGCGTTGTCACCGAAACCGAAGTCCGCGTGGACGGCGCCCAGTTCGGCCATCATCGCGTCGCGCCGGACCTTGGCGATCACGGAGGCCGCGGCGACGACCACACAGGACTGGTCGCCCTTGATGACCGTACGGACCTTCCAGGGGTCGCCGAGGTAGTCGTGCTTGCCGTCGAGGATCACCGCGTCGGGCCGCACCGGCAGCGCGTCCAGGGCGCGGCACGCGGCCAGGCGCAGCGCCGCCGTCATCCCCAGCTCGTCGATCTCCTGAGGGGAGGCGTCACCGAGGGCGTGGGCGGTCACCCAGCTCTCCAGCTGCTGGGCGAGCGCGGTGCGCCGCTTGGGCGTCAGGAGCTTGGAGTCGGTGAGGCCGTCCGGCGGCCGACGCAGCCCCGTGACAGCCGCGCAGACGGTGACCGGACCGGCCCAGGCGCCCCGGCCGACCTCGTCGACACCGGCGACGATCTTGGCTCCGGTCGTGGCGCGGAGCGAGCGCTCGACGCGGTGGGTAGGCGGTTCGTACGGCATGACGCTGTAAGCGTACGCCCCGGGGGCGGCACGCGGCGCGCCGCCCCCACTACCGCCCGTCAGTTCAGCGCGCGGCGACCGGCAGCCAGTCGGGCAGGTCCTCGGTCTGCCGCAGCCAGTCGGCGGGCGGGGCGCCACGCACCCCGGCCGCCACCACGCCGCCGGCGATCGCACAGGTGGTGTCCACGTCGCCGCCCGCCTGCGCTGTCGTCCAGAACACCTCCTCGAAGGAGCCGAGATGGCGGGCCGCCGCCCACAGCGCGAAGGGCACCGTGTCGTGGGCGCTGGTGCGCCGACCGCAGCCGAGGACGGCCGCGACGGTGGTCGCGTCCCCGTAGTCGAGCATGTCGCGGGCGCGGCGCAGCCCCGCCTGCACGGCGCTGCGGGGCACCAGGGCGATCACGCCGTCCAGCAGGGCGCCCGGGTCGACGTCGCCCGACGGGTCGGCGGCGATCGCCGCGGCGGCGGCCACGGCCATGGACCCGGCGACCGCCTCGCGGTGCTGGTGGGTGGTGTAGGCCGAGATCTCCGCCTGGTGCGTGGCCTGCTCGGGGTCGTCCGCGTACCAGGCGCCCAGCGGGGCGATGCGCATGGCCGCGCCGTTGCCCCAGGAGCCCTGGCCCTGGAACAGCGCGGCGGCCAGCTCGCGCCAGTCGCCGCCCTCCCTGATCAGCCGCAGCATCCGGTTGACCGCCGGACCGTAGCCGCGGTCGAAGTCGTGGTGCTGGGCGAAGGAGCGCGCGAGCGCGTCCTGGTCGATGCGGCCGTGCTCGGCGAGGACGGCCAGCACGGAACAGGCCATCTCGGTGTCGTCGGTCCACTGCCAGGGAGCGGGCGGCAGCGCGCGACGCTTGAGGGACGGATAGTTGTCGGGGACGAAGAACTGGGAGCCGAGGGCGTCGCCCACGGCCAGCCCTCGCAGGCTCCCCAGGGCTCGGTGGAATCGGTCAGCGGTCATCGCAGCGAACTCTAACCGGTGAAGCCGTACGATTCGGGGGTGCACCAGCGCTCGAACGGCCGGTCCAGGTGATACCGGCCGTCGGGTCCGAGCAGCAGGGCGCGGCTCTCGGCGTTGCCGGGGTTCGACAGGCATTCGAACTCGGCGACGGTCCAGTGCAGCCAGCGCATGCAGAACAGCCTCATGGTCAGGCCGTGCGTGACGATCAGGACGTTCGGCGGGTGCGCCGGGTCCTCGAAACTGCGCCACAGGCTCTCCAGGAAGGCGCCCACCCGGTCGTAGACGTCCGCGCCCGACTCGCCCTGGGCGAATCGGTAGAAGAAGTGCCCGTAGGCGTCGCGGTAGACCTTCTGCTTGCGTACGTCCTCGCGCTCCTGCCAGTTTCCCCAGTCCTGCTCGCGCAGCCGCGGCTCCTCGCGGACCCGTACGAGGCGCGGGTCGAGCCCGAGGGCCTGGAAGGTCTGGTGGGTGCGGCGGTAGGGGGAGACATAGGCGGAGACCCGCTCGTCGCCGAAGAGCTCACGCAACCGCACCCCGGCCTCCTCGGCCTGCCTGCGGCCCCTCTCGGTCAGGCTCAGAGCATGATCGGGTTCCCGTTCGTAGACGGTGTCGTCGACATTTCCTTCCGACTCTCCGTGTCGGATGAGAACGATGCGCCGGGGCCGTGACATGCCGCCACCCTAGATCGAGTACCGGCCACCCGCCTCGCCGCTCCGGGAACCGGCGGAGACCCCGGAGTGCGGCCGGGGGCGGGGGCGCGCGGTACGTGACCGGCGCCGGAGCGGCCGGGGCCGGGCTGTCACACCGTCCAGGACGGTTCTATCGCGACGATGTCGCCCGCGATGGCCGCCACGTCCGCCTCGGTCTGCGCCCGCAGGGCGAGCCGCTCCACCCGCTCGGTCCGGTACTTGCCGTGTTCGGCCTCGGAGTTCCACATCGACAGCACCAGGAATTCCTGGCCGGGCGCCTCGCCGAACACACCGCGCAGCATCCCCGGAGACCCGGCCATCGCCGGATTCCACACCTTCTCCTGCATGTGCGTGAAGTGCTCCACCCGGTCCGCGCGGATCCGGCAGTGGGCGAACCGCACCACGTCCGCGTCGGAGAACTGCGGCCGGAAACCCACCTTCACGTCGAAGCGGTGCTCGAACAGCCGGACCTGGATGTCCTTGTACGTACCGGCCTGGGAGGCCGCCAGTCTGTCGTGCGAGCGCGCCATGAAGGAGTCGTAGAAGGCGCGGCTCTCCCAGAAGCCGAAGAGGTGCGCCACCTGCGGACGCCCACGGCTCCAGCCGCCGCCCTGCCCCCGGAATCCGGGCTCACCGAGCAACCCCGCCCATTTCCGCTGCCCCCGCTCGAACCCGCGGCGGTCCACCACGGTGCAGCGAATCCACTTGACCAGCACCGCGCCATCGTACGGCCCAGGCAGTGGCGCGTATCACGTACCGGAGGAGTACACCCGCGCGAGCGTCTCGGCGTCCGCCGCGCTCAGCTCGATCCGGAACTCCCGCGCGAGTACATCCGGCAACTCCTCCACCCCGACCTCGCAGGTGTCACGCGAGCCGTCGGCGCGAGTGCTCGTCAGGACCGTGCCGACCAGATTCCGCCGGTGATCGGACTCCGTCTGCTGCACTACGGGCCGGGAGACGAAGGGTGAGCGCGGGTGCGTCGAGATGTAGTGGTTCATGACCGCGTAGTCGACGGGGAACCGCTCCTCCGGGCCGATCGCGTAGAGGTCGAACCAGCCCTCCGGGTGGAGCGTGCGAAGGACGCGTACGCCCTTCTGTTCGCGCTCCATTCCAAACGTCCAGTCCCCTTGGCGCTCGCGTATCCCGTCCCGGAACGCCAGCGGCTCCAGCAGCCCCTCGCCACCGAACCCGACGTCGCACAGCCACTGCTCGCCGTCGGCCTGGACCGCGAGCGCCATATGGGTGGCGGGGCGCCGGCTGTCACTGCCCATGCGGACCCGTGCCCCGAGCCCGGTGAAG
Source organism: Streptomyces syringium (assembly GCF_017876625.1). Classification (NCBI taxonomy): domain Bacteria; kingdom Bacillati; phylum Actinomycetota; class Actinomycetes; order Kitasatosporales; family Streptomycetaceae; genus Streptomyces; species Streptomyces syringium. Next base: position 5,687,049 of record NZ_JAGIOH010000001.1, on the reverse strand, counting down.
GAGAAGCCGACGCGGTCGAGAGCGGCGGCCAGCAGCAGGTTCTGCTCGTAACAGTAGCCCCCGCGGCGGCGCGTCACCATCTTGTCCTGCAGCGCCGGGACGTCGAGCAGGACGGGGCGGCCGAGCAGGATCTCCAGGTTCTCGAAGGGGAAGGCGGCCACGTGTCCCCGGTGCACGGCCCGGAGCGTCGCCAGGTCCGCCCGCGGTGTGCCGGTGAATCCGATGCGCGCCAGGTAGCCGTCGAGGTCCAGCTCGTCGCCGCCCCACAGGGACTCGCCCATACCGCCACTCACTCCCCTTGCCTGGTCGTCCGGCCAGTATTCACGATCGGAAATGACCGCTGACGATCGGCCCGGGACGGACGGTCGGGACGGGCGTCTGCGACGCCCCGGTACGCCGAAGGGGAGCCGGCACCGGGCCGGCTCCCCTTCGGTTCAGGCGACTGTCAGCTGCAGCCGCTGGTCGAGCCGCAGCCCTCGCAGAGGTAGCAGCTGCCCGCACGGCGCATCTTCGTGCCACAGGAGAAGCACAGCGGCGCGTCCGCGTTCAGGCCGAGCTGCATCTCCACCAGCTCGGTGGAGTTGTGGACCTGCTTCGGGGCCGGGACCACGGCCGCCGGCTGCGCCGGGGACTCCGTCTTCGGGGCCTCGATGTGCCGCGGCGCGGACTGCGCCAGGCCCTCGACGTCCACATCGTCGTCGGACGGCTCGTAGGAGCCGGTGTCCAGGTGACGCTGGCGCTCCTCGGCGGAGTGGATGCCCAGCGCCGAGCGCGTCTCGAAGGGCAGGAAGTCCAGCGCCAGGCGGCGGAAGATGTAGTCGACGATCGACTGCGCCATCCGCACGTCCGGGTCGTCCGTCATGCCGGCCGGCTCGAAGCGCATGTTCGTGAACTTCGAGACGTACGTCTCCAGCGGGACGCCGTACTGCAGACCGACCGAGACGGCGATCGAGAAGGCGTCCATCATGCCCGCGAGGGTCGAACCCTGCTTGGACATCTTGAGGAAGACCTCACCGAGACCGTCGTCCGGGTAGGAGTTGGCGGTCATGTAGCCCTCGGCGCCACCCACGGTGAAGGAGGTGGTGATGCCCGGACGGCCCTTGGGCAGCCGCTTGCGGACCGGGCGGTACTCGACGACCTTCTCCGCGGCGGGGGCGACGGCCTCGGGGGCCTTCGCCGCCTCCTTCTCCTTCTTCTTGGCGGAGAGCGGCTGGCCGACCTTGCAGTTGTCGCGGTAGATCGCGAGCGCCTTCAGACCGAGCTTCCAGCCCTCGAAGTAGACCTCCTCGACCTCTTCGACGGTCGCGGACTCCGGCAGGTTCACGGTCTTGGAGATCGCGCCCGACAGGAACGGCTGCGCGGCGGCCATCATGCGCACGTGGCCCATGGCGGAGATCGCGCGCTCGCCCATGGCGCAGTCGAAGACCTCGTAGTGCTCGGTCCGCAGGCCCGGGGCGTCGATCACATTGCCGTGCTCGGCGATGTGGGCGACGATCGCCTCGACCTGCTCCGGCTGGTAGCCGAGGCGCTTGAGCGCCTTGGGCACCGTGTTGTTCACGATCTGCATCGAGCCGCCGCCGACGAGCTTCTTGAACTTGACCAGGGCCAGGTCCGGCTCGACGCCCGTGGTGTCGCAGTCCATCATCAGGCCGATGGTGCCGGTTGGGGCGAGCACCGAGGCCTGGGCGTTGCGGAAGCCGTCCTTCTCGCCGAGGCGGATGACGTCCTGCCACGCCTCGGTTGCCGCGGCCCAGACCGGGGTGTCCAGGTCGTCCACGCGCTTGGCGGCGCCGTTGGCGTCCGCGTGCTGCTTCATGACGCGCTGGTGGGCGTCCGCGTTGCGGGCGTAGCCGTCGTACGGGCCGACGACCGCGGCGAGCTCGGCGGAGCGGCGGTAGGAGGTGCCGGTCATCAGCGAGGTGATGGCACCGGCGAGCGCACGGCCGCCGTCGCTGTCGTACGCGTGGCCGGTGGCCATCAGCAGGGCGCCCAGGTTGGCGTAGCCGATGCCCAGCTGGCGGAAGGCGCGGGTCGTCTCGCCGATCTTCTCGGTCGGGAAGTCGGCGAAGCAGATGGAGATGTCCATCGCCGTGATGACCAGCTCGACGACCTTGGCGAAGCGCTCGGCGTCGAACGACTGGTTGCCCTGGTCGTCGTCGCGCAGGAACTTCATGAGGTTGAGCGAGGCGAGGTTGCACGAGGAGTTGTCCAGGTGCATGTACTCCGAGCACGGGTTGGACGCGGTGATCCGGCCCGACTCCGGCGAGGTGTGCCAGTGGTTGATCGTGTCGTCGTACTGGATGCCCGGGTCGGCGCAGGCCCAGGCCGCCTCGGCCATCTTGCGGAAGAGGCCCTTGGCGTCGATCTCCTCGATGACCTCACCGGTCATGCGGCCGCGCAGACCGAACTTCGAGCCGGCCTCGACGGCCTTCATGAACTCGTCGTTCACCCGGACGGAGTTGTTGGCGTTCTGGTACTGGACGGACGTGATGTCGTCGCCGCCCAGGTCCATGTCGAAGCCGGCGTCGCGCAGGGCGCGGACCTTCTCCTCTTCCTTCACCTTGGTCTCGATGAAGGCCTCGACGTCCGGGTGGTCGACGTCCAGGACGACCATCTTGGCCGCGCGACGGGTGGCGCCGCCCGACTTGATGGTGCCGGCGGAGGCGTCGGCGCCGCGCATGAAGGAGACCGGACCGGAGGCGTTGCCGCCGGAGGAGAGCAGCTCCTTGGAGGAGCGGATGCGGGAGAGGTTCAGGCCGGCGCCGGAGCCGCCCTTGAAGATCATCCCCTCTTCCTTGTACCAGTCGAGGATCGACTCCATGGAGTCGTCGACGGAGAGGATGAAGCAGGCGGAGACCTGCTGCGGCTGAGCGGTGCCGACGTTGAACCAGACCGGGGAGTTGAAGCTGAAGACCTGGTGCAGCAGGGCGTAGGTCAGCTCGTGGTCGAAGATCTCGGCGTCCGCCGGGGAGGCGAAGTAACCGTGCTCCTCGCCGGCCTTGCGGTAGGTGCGCACCACTCGGTCGATGAGCTGCTTGAGGCTCGACTCGCGGTCCGGGGAGCCGACCGCGCCGCGGAAGTACTTGCTCGTGACAATGTTGACCGCGTTCACCGACCAGGAGTCGGGGAACTCGACGCCACGCTGCTCGAAGTTGATCGAGCCGTCGCGCCAGTTGGTCATGACGACGTCACGACGCTCCCAGACCACCTCGTCGTAGGGGTGGACACCGGGAGTGGTGTGAATGCGCTCGATGCGCAGACCCTTGGCACCCTTGTTTCCCTTGGAGCGGGAACCTCGTGCCGGGCCGCTCGTCGTCTCTGTCATGCCGCCTCCCTCTACGGGCAAAACGCCCTAATGCGCCCAATTCTTCCGGGGCGCGGTGTGTGTCTTCCACCCGTGCGCGCGGAGCGCGCCGGGCTGATCCTGTGTGGTCGCCGCTGCTAGTCGGCGGCCGCGGCGGGCGCGGGAACGTCGACGTCCTCGCCGCGGCCGACGGCGTCTGTCGCGGGCCGCTGTTCGCGGAGCTCCGCGACGGCGGCCTCGAAGTCCTCCAGCGAGTCGAAGGCCTGGTACACGGACGCGAACCGCAGATACGCGACCAGGTCGAGGTCCTTGAGCGGGCCGAGTATGGCGAGGCCGACGTCATGCGTGGAGAGCTCGGCGCTGCCCGTGGCACGCACCGCCTCTTCGACACGCTGGCCGAGCTGGGCCAGGGCGTCCTCGGTGACCGGGCGCCCCTGGCACGCCTTGCGCACGCCGGAGATGACCTTGTTGCGGCTGAAGGGCTCGGTGACCCCGCTCCGCTTGATCACCATGAGTGACGCGGTCTCCACGGTCGTGAAGCGACGGGAGCAGTCGGGGCACTGGCGGCGCCTGCGGATCGAACAACCGTCATCGGTGGTCCGACTGTCGACGACCCGGCTGTCGGGGTGCCTGCAGAAGGGGCAGTGCATGGCTCTCCACCCTCCTTCACCCTCGAGGAACCTCGAAAAAAGCTGTACACGATCTTCGGCTTCGACGGGCCTCGTACAGGCCTCGCGAAGCAGCCCCCAGCATAGGCGATGGCCGCGACCGGAATGCACCAGGGCCACCCGCGGACCACTACTGGTGGGTGGCCGTCGCCATCAAACCACTAGATCTGGTGGCTGGCAGGCAAGCGCGCCGAGCGCGTGTCGCACCGCGGAGGACCGGCGCCGACACCGTCGGACGGGGCCCGGGACGCGCGGGAGCGGCCCCGGACGGGCCACCACGGGCCCGCGAATGGCACACTGGCGTCGGCACACCGGGCCGGCACCGGACCCTTCGGATCCCTTGCGGGCGCCGCGCCACAGGCCCGACGGCCGATGGCACTTTGGGGCGCATTGCCCGGTCCGGCGACCTGCGCGCCATCCGGTGGCGTTCGCACCGAAGGCTACCGCAATGGGCGAATTGATCTCCGCCTGTACACCTTCCCGTCTGATCACGTCAGGTAATCTGCGATATTTCACTCGAACGTGTGTTTGGCGCAACCTTTCGAAAGCAACTACCGTTGTCCAGCTAGGGAGAACATCTCGAGAGGGGCCGACGTGACCACCACCGCAGACAGCGCCACCATCACCGCCCAGGACCGCTCCCAGAGCCGACTCGACCAGGCACACCCGATGAATGACGCAGCCATGAACGCCGAGGGGCAGAAGCCGGCCCGCTCACTCCCGGGACGCCCACCAGGAATCCGGGCGGACAGCTCCGGACTCACCGACCGGCAGCGCCGCGTGATCGAGGTCATCCGGGACTCGGTCCAGCGCCGCGGTTACCCACCGTCCATGCGAGAGATCGGCCAGGCGGTGGGGCTCTCCAGCACCTCTTCCGTGGCCCATCAGCTGATGGCCCTGGAGCGCAAGGGGTTCCTGCGACGGGATCCGCACCGCCCCCGGGCCTACGAGGTGCGCGGCTCCGATCAGCCGAGCTCCCAGCCGACCGACACGACCGGTAAGCCCGCCGCGTCGTACGTCCCCCTGGTCGGCCGGATCGCCGCCGGCGGCCCGATCCTCGCCGAGGAGTCCGTCGAGGACGTCTTCCCCCTCCCCCGCCAACTGGTGGGCGACGGCGAGCTGTTCGTGCTGAAGGTGGTCGGCGATTCCATGATCGAAGCCGCCATCTGTGACGGCGACTGGGTCACGGTGCGTCGTCAGCCCGTCGCGGAGAACGGCGATATCGTGGCCGCGATGCTCGACGGCGAGGCGACCGTCAAGCGCTTCAAGCGCGAGGACGGCCATGTGTGGCTGCTGCCGCACAATGCCGCCTACCAGCCCATCCCCGGCGACGAGGCCACCATCCTCGGCAAGGTCGTGGCGGTGCTGCGGCGGGTGTGAGTCCGCGAAGACCGGGCCCCGGAACCACTGCGCCGGTTCCGGGGCCCTGCTGTATGCGCGCGGGCCCCGCTCTGTATGTGGGGCGGGCCCGGCCCCCTCGGCCCGCGCTTCTACTTCTCATCCGCCTTCGCCGCGGCGTCGATGGCCGCCAGGGAGCGGCGCGCCTGGTTACGGTCCGTGGTGTACCAGAAGTCCGGCATCGTGGCCCTCAGGAAGCTGCCGTAGCGAGCCGTCGCCAGCCGCGGGTCGAGCACCGCGACCACGCCCCGGTCGCCCGACGCCCGTACGAGCCGGCCGGCCCCCTGTGCCATCAGCAGCGCCGCGTGCGTCGCCGCGACGGCCATGAAGCCATTGCCGCCCGCCTCCTCCACGGCCTTCTGCCGGGCGCTCATCAGCGGGTCGTCGGGGCGGGGGAAGGGCACCCGGTCCATGACGACGAGCTGGCAGTTCACCCCCGGCACGTCGACGCCCTGCCACAGGGACAGCGTGCCGAACAGACACGTACGGGCGTCGGCGGCGAAGGTCCGGATCAGCTCGCCCAGCGTCTCCTCGCCCTGCAGCAGGATCGGCAGGTCGAGCCGGCCCCGCAGCTCCTCGGCCGCGGCCTGAGCGGCCCGCATGGAGGAGAACAGCCCGAGCGTCCGGCCGCCCGCGGCCTCCATCAGCTCGGCCAGCTCGTCCAGCATGTCGCTCCGGCTGCCTTCCCTGCCGGGCTGGGAGAGATGCTTGGCGACGTAGAGGATTCCCTGCTTGGGGTAGTCGAACGGGGAGCCGACGTCCACACCCTTCCACTGGGGGAGGTCGTCGCCCTCGATGCCCTCGGGGGCGAGGCCCAGGGAGGCACCGACGCCGTTGAAGTCGCCGCCGATCTTGAGCGTGGCCGAGGTGAGCACCACGGAACGCTCATTGAAGAGCTTCTCGCGCAGCAGACCGGAGACCGACAGCGGCGCGACGCGCAGCGACGCGCCGAAGCGGTCATGGCGCTCGTACCAGACGACGTCGTAGGGGGACCCCTCCACGATGCGCTCGGCCACCGCGTGGATGCTCTCCACCGCGGCCAGCGCCTGCTTGCGGACCGCGTCCTCGTCCTGGACGGACCGGTCGCGGGTGTCACCGATCGCCGAGATCACCGTGCGGGAGGCGTCGCGCAGTGCCATGAGGGCGTAGCCGAGGTCCTCCGGGATCTCCTCCAGTCTCCCGGGCAGGGCCAGCTCCATCAGCCGCTCGAAGCTCTCGGCGGCAGTCTGCAGCGCGTCGGCGGCCTTCTCGTCGACGAGCTTGGCGGCCCGGCGCACGGCGCGGTTGACCTGGCCGGGAGTGAGCTCGCCGGTGGCGACTCCGGTGACCCGGGAGACCAGCTCATGGGCCTCGTCGACGATCAGCACCTCGTGGCTGGGGAGCACCGGGGCGCCCTCGATCGCGTCGATGGCGAGCAGGGCGTGGTTGGTGACCACGACATCGGCGAGCTTGGCGCGCTCGCGGGCCGCCTCGGCGAAGCACTCCGCGCCGTACGCGCACTTCGAGGCGCCGAGGCACTCCCGGGAGGTGACCGAGACCTGGGACCACGCGCGGTCGGAGACGCCGGGCGTCAGATCGTCCCGGTCGCCGGTCTCGGTCTCGTCCGACCAGTCGCGCAGCCGCAGCAGGTCCTTGCCGAGCTTGCTGGACGGCACGGCCGCCTCGAAGGGGTCAAAAAGCCCCTCCTCCTCTTCCTGCGGCACTCCCTCGTGGAGCCGGTGCAGGCACAGGTAATTCGACCGGCCCTTGAGCATGGCGAACTGCGGACGGCGGCGCAGCAGCGGGTGCAGGGCATCGACGGTCCGCGGAAGATCACGCTCGACGAGCTGGCGCTGGAGCGCGAGCGTCGCGGTCGCGACGACGACCCGCTCGCCGTGGGCGAGGGCCGGCACCAGATAGCCCAGGGACTTTCCGGTGCCGGTACCGGCCTGCACGAGCAGATGGGCGTTGCCGTCGATGGCTTCCGCGATGGCTTCGGCCATGGTGACCTGGCCGGGGCGCTCACTGCCCCCGACGGCGGTGACGGCGGCGTGCAGCAGGTCGGTGAGGGAGGAGGAGGCAGTCATAGCTCTTCCAGCCTAAGGGGCGGCACTGACATCGCCGTACTCATGGAGTACGGAGTGAACGGGATCCTCACACGGCACGGCACGGCGCCCGCTTCACAGGACGTCGCGCAGACAGCGGTCGCGGATCATCAGGGCCACGCGCTTGTCGGGCAGGTCGACTTCACCGGTCAGCCGGAAGCCCGCGCCGAGGAACGCGGCGACACAGGGGGTGTTGCGCAGATCGGGTTCGGCGACGACCCGGCCGCAGGACGGCCGGTGGTCCAGGACCAGGTCGGCGACGGTCCGCAGCAAGGTCGTGCCCAGGCCCCGGCCCCGGTCGGAGACCTTGCCGATGAGCAGGTGCAGCCCCGTGTCGTGCGGCCGGGCCGGGTAATAACGGGCGAGGGGATCGAGGTCGGCGCGATAGACCTCCCAGTAGCTCATGGGGACCCCGTCGAGCACACCGAGACAGGGCACGCTGCGCCCGTCGCCGTCGAGCTGGGTGCGCAGGTGGTCCGCGCTCGCGCTGTCGGGGCCGGCCAGGCCCCAGAAGGCCGCGACGGCCGGGTCGTTCATCCAGCGGGCGACCAGGCGCAGGTCGCGCTCGATCCGGACCGGTACGAGCTGGAAGGCGCCGGCGGGGCTGTCGACGGGGCCCCAGCCGGCGAGGCCGTCCAGCAGGTCGGGGGCACGGGAGACGGGCGCCTCGGGGCGGTCGTAGGCGATGAGTTCGACGAACTCGTCGGAATAGCGCAGGTCGAGGGTGTCCGGACCGGAATCCGCGTCGGCGTCGATGGGTGGCACAGCGTCGCTCTCCTCCTGGATGCCCCCGTGAGTAGGTCCCCCCTGAACCCCCTGAGCCTCATGGCTCTCTTTGACCCCGCTAGCCCCACCGCCCTCCGGGCTGCCGGGTCCCTCGGAGATCCTCCGTATCTCGACCGCCGCCGATGCCCGCTGAGCCCCGTTCACCCCGGGGCCGGGACGCCCGCCGCTCATCCGGCGGAGGTGACAAGGGGGTTGGTGATGGTGACGTAGACGGATTGCGTATCCACCGGGCCCACGAGTTCGTCGAGTCCGTGCAGCCTGGTCAGCAGGTTGGCCTTGCAGCTGAGGGTGGGGGATTCGAGGAGATGGGCCGCGAGGGGGGAGGGGTGGGGGGTGCGGCCCTCGCCCTTCGTCCTGGCGGCCTCCTTGAGGAAGCGGCGGAGCGCGGCCAGCAGGATCCGCTCGTCGGCCAGACGCTGTGCGCCGAACGCGCCGATCAGACCGAGGATGTTGTTGATGCCGAGGTAGTAGGCGAACCGCTCGTCGGCGATGTCGTCGTCCACGAAGGTCTCGCTCTCGGCGCCGATCCCGGGGAGCCCGCCCTCGAGCGCGGGGCGGTGGGACTCCCGGAAGTAGTAGCCCTGGTTGTCGCGGAATCGTCCGCCGACCGGCCAGCCGCCCCGGTCCAGCAGGACGAGGATGTTCTGCTGGTGCGCCTCCAGGGCGATGCCCGCCGCGCCGTCCAGCCAGAGCACGGGTCGCACGACCGCCTCCAGATAGCGCAGGAACCACTCCGCGGAGACCGCCCCGGCGGGCCGGCCGGTGCGCAGGGCGAGCCCCGCGACGATGTCGGCGAGCCGGGAGCCCATGGCCGGACCCCCGTCCTGCCCGGCACGGTCCGGCCAGGGGCGCGGGGAGAGAAGGCCGGCCAGGCATACGGCGTCGTCGCCGGGGCCGAAGGGGTTGTGCCGGATGACGACGTCGAGGCCGGGCAGTGGTGTGCCGTCGGGCGCGTCGACCGCGAGCCAGGCCGGGTCGCGGACGATGTCGAAGCCGAGACCGCCCGGGCAGGCCGCCCGCCACCGCTCGGCGAGGCCGCTGCGCAGCAGGCGGTGCACCTCGACCCCGCGGTGCAGCTCCTTGCGGAGGTTCTCCCGGCGGCTGTTGGTGATGCGCACGCCGAGGGAGAGCTTCAGCATCGCGAGCGCACCGGAGCGGTAGACCGTCCGTACGGAGGAGGTCGGGGACCAGGGCTCGCCGCAGGGGCCGAGGTCGTGGAGCAGTCCGGCGTCGAACAGCCGGGCCACGGCGGGGCGGTCGCGGAGGTCGCGGGCCTGCCAGGGGTGCAGCGGCAGGGGCACGGTGTCCGTGGGGAGCCGCAGGTGGGGGCCGGCGAGCCGGGTGGCCAGCGCGGCGGCCTCCACGGCCCGGCCGCGCTCGGTCCACGCGGAGTCCGTGGCCAGCACGGAGCGGTGGACGGCCAGCCAGTGCAGGGGGAAGGCGCCCCGCGTCTCCGGGGAGTAGAGCGGCGATTGGGTCTCGGAGAAGCCTTCGCGGCTCTTGGGCGCGGGGTGCAGGGGGTGCCCGAGGACGAGCGCCTGCTCGCCGTAGAGGAAGAGGTCTCCCCCGTCGGGATCGGCGGGCCGGGCGCGCCGGTCGGCGATGAACGCGGCGGTGCGGCGTGCGGAGTCGGCGACCCGCCCGACGAGGTCGCCGCTGTCCCCGGTGGACGGCCCGCCCTCGCGCGCGGCGCGGTGGGCGACCTCGCGGCCGAGGAGGGCGGCGAGCGTGACGGCGTCGACGGCCGGGGCGTCGGCGGGAGCGTCCGCCGACACGGGCGGGCCGAAGCGGTGCCAGCCGACGGCGGACCAGTGGACGACGGGGACGAGGAGGGCGGTACCGCTCGCGGGGAGCGGGAGGTGCAGGGTGGGGCCGTCGGGCCGGGGGGCGTCGGTCTCGCGCACCCAGCAGCGGAGCAGGTTCTCCACGGTGGCGGCGTCACCGGCGATCCGCGGGTCGGGGTGCTCCAGCGGGTCGGCTTCGGCGGGGCGGCCGGGGTCCGGGATGACGCCGGGGCGGCCGCTCTGGTGCGGCACCGCCGGGACGGTTTCCTGCCGCGGGCCGGCTTCCCGGCCCTGCCCGGCGGTGGACGCATCGGTGTCGGGGGATGCGTTCATGCGCTGTGCGGCGTGCACCTCGGCGGTCAGACCGGGAATGCGGCGCCTGCCTCCTTCGGCGTGCTGGGGTGGTTCGAGGGGCTGGGGTGCGAGGTGGTGCCGCGGGCAGGCGGCGCGCCCGGCGTCGTCCACCCGCCGGGGCCGCCCGGCGCACCGGCGTTCCGCGACGGGCCGCGATGCCTCCGGGTGCCCGGCCGCTCCAAGGGGCCGAAGGCCTGCTGGTGCGCGCCGTGCGAGAGGGCCGCGAGGGCGTCCGAGAACCGGTCGAGAACCGCGTCCGCCTGCTCGTCCGTGATGGTCAGGGGCGGCAGCAGCCGGATCACGCTGGAATACCGGCCGCCCAGTCCGACGATCAGTCCGCGCCGCAGGCACTCGGCTCGCACCGCGGCGGCTGCCGCAGGTGCTGCCGGGAGTGGCGGGCGACTGCCTCCGTCGGCCGGGCCGGGCGCCCCGGGGTCGACGAGCTCCACGCCGATCATCAGTCCGCGCCCGCGTACCTCCCCGATGTGGTCGCACTCCCCCGCCATCGCTCTCAGCCCGGCCAGCATCCGCTCGCCCAGCGCCGCTGCTCGCTCGGGGAGACGGTTCTCCCGGACGTACTTCAGCGTCGCGGCGCCGGCCGCCATGGCGAGCTGGTTGCCCCGGAAGGCTCCCGCGCGGTCGTCGGTCCGCCCGGCGTCCAGCTCCTCGCGGTGGACGATGGCGGTGAGCGGGAGGCTGCCGCCGATGGCGTCGGACAGGACCATGACGTCGGGGACGACGCCACTGTGCTCGACGGCCCAGAACGCGCCGGTCCGGCCCACCCCGGTGTGCGTCTCGTCGGCGATCAGCGCGATGCCGTGCGCCGCGGTCAGGTCCCGCATCCGGCTCAGCCATCCGTCCGGCGCGGGGATCACCCCGCCCTCGCCCAGGACGGGTTCGACGAGCATCGCAGCCGGGCCGTCCGCCCGGCTCCCGCGGTGCTCCAGCAAGCTCGTGGCCCGGTCGGCCGCCAGCCGGGCGCCGCCCGCGCCGCCGACCCCGAACGGACAGCGGTAGTCCTGCGGGTAGGGCAGCCGGATCACGCTCCCGCCCGGCGCGGCCGCGGCGATCCGGTCGTGGGCGCCGCTGAAGGCGAGCAGTCCGGTGCGCCCGGTGGCCTTCCGTACGAGCGCCAGCGCGGCCCGCACCGCGTCGGTGCCGGCCGGGCCGCAGAAGCGGATCCGCGCCGAGCCGGCCCAGGCGCGCGGCAGCGTGGCGGACAGCTCCTCGGTGAAGGCGTCCCGCACGGGCGTGGCCTGATCCATGACGTGCAGCGGCGCACCGGAGTCAAGGACGGAACGGATGGCGTCGAGCACGACCGGGTGATTGTGCCCGAGGGCCAGCGAGCCCGCCCCGGAGAGGCAGTCCAGATAGCGACGGCCGTCGGCGCCCTCGACGGTCAGCCCCCGGGCGCGCACCGGCACGACGGGCAGCGAGCGGGGGTAGGTGCGGGCCGCGGATTCACGAGTGGGCTGCCGTCGGGGGACCACCTCGCGCGCCGACGGCCCCACGGGCGGTAGCTGGGTCAAGGCCACGGCTCTGGGTCCTCCTGCTGAACGCTGGTCGGCTGTCCCCCGTACGTACCAACGACGCCGCGGGCCACGGAACACGGCCCGAAGACAAGATCCTTCACGGCGGAACCAGGGACCCGCGATCATCCGTCTCCCACCACACCGGCATAGTGTGGGGCCGCGCCCCGTCGCTGGGGCGGTGCATGACAAGTTCATCAGTGCCCGTGCCACCGGTCGCATCGGCGCGCGACCGACAGGACGGGCACTTTTCATGACAAGCCGAGATCAACCACGGGGAGTCCACTCCATGTCACCCATACGCCGGCCGGCCTTGGCGGCCGCCGCCCTCACCGCCGCTCTGGCGCTGACCGCCACCGCCTGCGGGCCGTCCGACGACAAGGCGGCGGGCGGCGACACCAAGCCGAGTGCGACCGCGAGCCAGGCGAGCGACGACCTCCCCAGCCTGCCCAAGGGCATTCCCACGCAGGACCTGGAGAAGTGGAAGCAGAAGTGGAAGGAGGGGGCCTGGAAGAACTGGGACAAGGACCAGTGGATGCGTGAGGCCCGCGACTTCATCAACCCGATGATCAAGGAGCACTGGAAGCCCGGCAACATGAAGGACGCCCGGGCCGGCGACAAGACGCTCGCGTCGAAGGGCGCTCCGGGCACGGTCCCGGGCTCGGGCAGCAGCGACCAGGGCGTCACCGACCCGGAGCCGAGGCCGGTCACCGCGAAGGCCGTCAAGCTCCCCTACCGCCAGAACGCGGCCCCGGTCGGCAAGGTGTTCTTCGACGGCCCGCAGGGGCACATGGTCTGCTCCGCGACCGTCGTCAAGGACCCGGCCCACCCGGGCAAGTCCAACATGGTGTGGACCGCCGGTCACTGCGTGCACGCCGGTCAGAAGGGCGGCTGGTACCGCAACATCGCCTTCGTCCCGTCGTACAACGACAAGGGTCTGCCGGCCTCGCAGGTCAACAGCGCGCCGATGCAGGACGTCGCCCCGTACGGCGTGTGGTGGGCGAACTGGGCGCAGACGTCCTCGCAGTGGATCGCGCAGGGCGCGGAGAGCGGTGGCGCGGGTGCGCCGTACGACTTCGCCGTGCTGCACGTCAAGCAGGAGACGCCCACGGGCAAGTCCCTGGAGGAGACGGTCGGCAACGCCCTCCCGGTCGACTTCAGCACCCCGCAGGTGAAGTCCATCCAGTCCATGGGTGCCTGGGGTTACCCGGCCGCGGCGCCGTTCGACGGTCAGAAGATGTACGACTGCATCGACCGGCCCGGCCGCCTCACCCTGCAGCCCGCGCAGCCGACGATGTACCGCATCGGCTGCACCATGACCGGTGGTTCGTCCGGCGGCGGCTGGTTCGCCAAGGGCGCCGACGGCAAGCTGGCGCTCGTCTCCAACACCTCGATCGGCCCGGCCGGCAACACCTGGCTGGCGGGTCCGCGCCTGGGCCCGGAGGCGAAGGGCGTCTACGACGCGCTCAGCCGGAAGTTCGCCAACCAGTAGTCCGCGGTACCGCATCACGAAGGGCCCGCCCCCGACACCGTCGGGGGCGGGCCCTTCGCTTTCGCCTGCGGAAGCGGCCTCGCGTCAGCCGCGCGCGGCCGGGACGAACCGCTGGAGTTCGGCGGCGAGTTCCTCGTGCACCCGCGCCTTGAGCAGGGTGCCCTCCGGGGTGTGCTCCTCGGAGATCACCTCGCCGTCGGCATGGGCCCGCGCGATCAGGGCACCGTGCGTATAGGGCACGAGCGCCTCGATCTCGACGGCGGGCCGCGGCAGCTCGACGTCGATCAGGGCGAGCAGCTGCTCGATGCCCTCGCCGGTCCGCGCGGACACGGCGATCGAGTGCTTCTCGACCCGCAGCAGCCGCTGGAGGACCAGCGGATCGGCGGCGTCCGCCTTGTTGATCACCACGATCTCGGGCACGTCGACCGCGCCCACCTCGCGGATGACCTCGCGCACGGCGGCCAGCTGCTCCTCCGGCGCCGGGTGCGCGCCGTCCACCACGTGCAGGATCAGGTCGGAGTCCCCGACCTCCTCCATGGTGGAGCGGAACGCCTCGACGAGGTGGTGCGGCAGGTGCCGGACGAAGCCGACGGTGTCGGCGAGGGTGTACAGCCGCCCGCTGGGCGTCTCCGCCCGGCGGACGGTCGGGTCCAGGGTGGCGAACAGGGCGTTCTCCACCAGGACACCCGCACCGGTGAGCCGGTTGAGCAGCGAGGACTTGCCCGCGTTGGTGTAACCGGCGATGGCGACCGAGGGGACCTTGTTGCGCCGGCGTTCCTGGCGCTTGATGTCCCGGCCGGTCTTCATCTCCGCGATCTCGCGGCGCATCTTCGCCATCTTCTCGCGAATCCGGCGCCGGTCGGTCTCGATCTTGGTCTCACCGGGGCCACGGGTGGCCATGCCGCCACCGCCGCCGCCACCCATCTGCCGGGACAGCGAGGCACCCCAGCCGCGCAGGCGCGGAAGCATGTACTGCATCTGCGCGAGAGCGACCTGTGCCTTGCCCTCTCGGGACTTGGCGTGCTGGGCGAAGATGTCCAGGATGAGGGCGGTCCGGTCGACCACCTTCACCTTGACGACGTCCTCGAGGGCGATGAGCTGGCCGGGGCTGAGCTCGCCGTCACAGACCACGGTGTCGGCACCGCTCTCCAGGACGATGTCGCGCAGCTCCCGCGCCTTGCCGGAACCGATGAAGGTGGCCGGGTCCGGCTTGTCGCGGCGCTGGACGACACCGTCGAGAACGAGGGCGCCCGCGGTCTCCGCGAGCGCGGCCAGCTCCGCGAGGGAGTTGTCCGCGTCCTGGGCCGTGCCGGACGTCCAGACGCCGACCAGCACCACGCGCTCCAGGCGCAGCTGCCGGTACTCGACCTCGGTGACGTCCTCCAGCTCGGTGGAGAGACCCGCCACCCGGCGCAGTGCCGCGCGCTCGGAGCGGTCGTACTGATCGCCGTCGCGCTCCCCGTCGATCTCGTGGCTCCAGGCGACGTCCTCTTCCATCAGGGCGTCGGCCCGAAGGCTCTCCGGGAGACTCTGCCGGTCCTGGTCCTGCGGAAGGGAAGAAGAGGAGGTCATTTGATCCTTTGTGTCGTTGGGAAGTGCGGTCCCCGAAATGTGGGGCCGCACCGTCGACAACGCCTGCGGGGCCCCGGTGATTCCCGGACCCGGCCGCCTCGCCGACCCGTTGATGGTCCCATGCCGCCGCCGGGGCGTCACTCTGGTTTCTTGGCGGTCTTCCAGGTGGGGTGGCCCGGCATGGGCGGCGTCTTCGCCTCGTACAGCCAGGCGTGCAGGAACGGCTTCAGATCCTGGCCGGAGACCTTGGAGGCGAGGGCGACGAAGTCGGCGGTGGTCGCGGTGGCGTCCCGGTGCCCGGCGACCCATGCGCGCTCCAGGCGGTCGAAGGCGGGCGCGCCGATCTTCTGCCGGAGGGCGTAGAGCACGAGGGCGGAGCCGTCGTAGACGACGGGCCGGAAGATGCTGATCTTCTTGCCCGGGACCGGGGCCTTGATCGCGGCGGGCGGGCCGCCGTCGGCGCGCCAGGTGTCGGACTGCTCGTAGGCCAGGCGCATGCGGTCGACGAGCGGCTTGCCGGACTTCTCCTGGGCGTACAACGCCTCGTACCAGGTGGCGTGGCCCTCGTTCAGCCAGAGGTCGGACCAGGTGCGGGGGCTGACGCTGTTGCCGAACCACTGGTGGGCCAGCTCGTGCACCATGACCGCGTCGACGTACCAGGCGGGGAAGGCGGCGTTCGTGAACAGACCCCGCTCGAAGAGGGAGAGGGTCTGCGTCTCCAGCTCGAATCCGGTCGACGCGTCGGCGATCAGGACGCCGTAGTTCTCGAAGGGGTACCTGCCGACCTTCTTCTCCATCCAGGCGAGGTGGCCGGGCGTCCTCGCCGTCCACTTCTGCAGCTGCTGCCGGTCGGCTGCGGGCACCACGTCCCGGAGGGGCAGGCCGTGCGGGCCGGTGCGGGTCAGCACGGCGGAGCGGCCGATGGAGACCTGGGCGAGCTCGGTGGCCATGGGGTGGCCGGTGCGGTAGCTCCAGGAGGTGACCGCTCCCCTGGCTCTGCGCCCGGTGGGCAGCCCGTTGGCGACCACCGTCAGGTCCTTGGGCGCGGTGACGTGGAAGGTGAAGCGGGCCTTGTCCGAGGGGTGGTCGCTGCCGGGGAAGACCCGGTGGCCCGCGTCGGCCTGGTTGGCCATGACCAGCCCGTCCCCGGTGCGGACCCAGCCGCCGTCCCCGCTGCCGCGCGGGTCACTGGTGTGGCGGACGGTGACGGTGAAGCGGCCGCCGCGCGGCAGGGCGACCCGCGGAGTGACGACGAGGTCTTCCTTGGCGGTCGCGAAGTCGGCCTGCAGGCCGTTGACCTCGACCGAGCCGACCGTGCCGTGGGTGAAGTCCAGGTTGAAGCTGTCCAGGTCCGTGGCGGCCTCGGCCTCGATGACCGTGACGGCGTCGAGCGGCTTGTCGTTGCCGTGGTAGACGAAGCTGATGTCGTAGGCGGCGATGTCGAAGCCGGGGTTGCCGAGGTCCGGGAAGAGCCGGTCGCCGATCCCTCGCGCGGTGGGGGACGGCTGCGGGGCGGCTGCCCCGATCAGGAGGGCCGCGACGGCGGCGGTCAGGGCGGCGCGGCGGCGTAGGGACCGCCGGGGCTTCGGGGGACGTGCCCCGGGTGTGTGCGGCATGCGTCCACCGCTATCAGCGCGGCAGGCGCCGCGAGTGGCGCCACGGCACTTTGCCACCCGTACGAGCTGCCCGAAGGGCCGTACGGAGTGCCGCCCCCGCCGAAGAGCCGCCCGCTCGGCCCAGCCGGCTCGTCACAGGGGCGCGGCCGCCACCGGCCGGCCCGCCCGCTCGACGTCGTAGACGCCCGGGACCCGGCGCATCGCGCGCATCAGCTCGGGCAGCCGCGCGGCGTCGGACAGCTGGAGCGTGTATGTATGGCGCACGCGCTGCTCGTGGGGCGGCTCGACGGCGGCCGAGATCACCGCCGCGCCCTCCGCGGCGATGGCCTCGGTCAGATCGGCGAGCAGATGCGGCCTGCTGAAGGACTCGGCGCGCAGGGTGACGCGGTAGTCACGGGCGTCGGCGCCGTCCGTGGCCCGCCACCGCACGCCGACCGGGTCGCGTCCGGAGGTGACCATGCGGTCCACCGCGGGGCACTGGGCGCGGTGCACGGTCACGGCGCCGCCGCGCACGGTGAAGCCGGTGACCTCGTCGGGCGGTACGGGCGTGCAGCAGCCGGCGAGCCGTACGTTCGCCGTCGCCAGACCGGCCTGCTCGGCGACGACGACGGGCCCCGCGGGGGCCGGTCCGGCGGCCTTGGCGGCGGGCCGGGGCGGGCCCGGGGCGGGCGGTGCGGGCGGGGCCGTGGGCGGGGCGCCGGGTTCGGGCGTGGGGTGGGTGGCCAGCCAGCGGCCGATGGCGATCCGCGCGGCCGGTGTGCGGGCGTGCTCCAGCCACTCCGGGGACGGCCCGGAGACGGTGTCGGGGGACATCAGCAGCTGGAGCGTGTCGCCGTCGCGCAGGACCGTGCTGAGCGTCGCCAGCCGGCCGTTGACACGGGCGCCGATGCAGCCGTGCGCGCCGTCGCCGTACTGGGCGTAGGCCGCGTCGACACAGCTCGCGCCCGCGGGGAGGCCGATCGTGCCGCCGTCCGCGCGGAAGACGGTGACCTCCCGGTCCTGGGCCAGCTCGTCACGGAGCGAGGTCCAGAAGGTGTCGGGATCGGGGGTGGCGCGCTGCCACTCCAGGAGGCGGGAGAGCCAGCCGGGGCGGGTGGGGTCGACGCGCTCGCCGTCCGGGGAGTCGGGGGTCTCCGGGCCGGCGTAGGGATTGCCGAGGGCGATCACACCGGCCTCGGCGACCCGGTGCATCTGGTGGGTGCGGATGAGGACTTCGGCGGCCTGGCCGTCCTCGCCCGCGATGGCGGTGTGCAGCGACTGGTAGAGGTTGAACTTCGGTACGGCGATGAAGTCCTTGAACTCCGAGATGAAGGGGGTGAAGCACGTGTGCAGCTCGCCCAGGACCGCGTAGCAGTCCGCGTCCTCGGTGACGAGGACGAGCAGGCGGCCCAGGTCCGAGCCGGACGGCTCGCCACGCTTGAGCCGGACCCGGTGCACGGAGACGAAGTGCCGGGGCCGGACGAGGACTTCGGCGGTGATGCCGGCTTCCCGCAGCACCGAGCGCACCCGGGCGGCGGTCGCCTGCAAGGGGTCGGTGCGGGTGGCGTGCGCGAGGACGAGGTCGCGGGTGCGGGCGTACTCCTCGGGGTGGAGGATCGCGAAGACCAGGTCCTCCAGCTCGGTCTTGAGGGCCTGCACGCCGAGCCGCTCGGCCAGCGGGATCAGCACATCGCGGGTGACCTTGGCGATGCGGACCTGTTTCTCGGGGCGCATCACGCCGAGCGTGCGCATATTGTGCAGCCGGTCGGCGAGCTTGATGGACATCACACGGACGTCGTTGCCGGTGGCGACGAGCATCTTGCGGAAGGTCTCGGGCTCGGCCGCGGCGCCGTAGTCGACCTTCTCCAGCTTGGTGACGCCGTCGACGAGGAAGCGGATCTCCTCGCCGAACTGCTCCCGCACCTGATCGAGGGTCACCTCGGTGTCCTCGACGGTGTCGTGGAGGAGAGAGGCCGTCAGGGTCGTCGTCTCGGCGCCCAGTTCGGCGAGGATCAGGGTGACGGCGAGGGGGTGTGTGATGTACGGCTCGCCGCTCTTGCGCGTCTGGCCGCGGTGGGAGGACTCCGCGAGCACATATGCCCGGCGCAGGATGTCGAGGTCCGCGCCGGGGTGGTGCGCGCGATGGACCTTGGCGACGTGGTCGATCGCGTCGGGGAGGCGCCCCCGCGCCCCGGAACCGCCGAGCGCCGCGCGCCCCAGCCGTCTCAGGTCGATTCGGGGGCGGCCGCGCCTGCGGCCGAGAGCACCTTCATTCGTGGCGTCTGCGCTCATGGGCACCTCCGGCGGCATCGACCGGCGGTCGGCTCACGCCTCCAGACCGGTGCTTGATGCTACCGAGCCCATCACGCACCGCTCACCCGCTCTCGCCCAGAGTGAAACGGATCACCCATTCGAGCGAGCCCGCGCCCGAAAGCTCCCGCGAACGGACACGGGGTACGCGGCGACGCCCTCAGCCGAGGACCGCGTCCAGCCAGGACGGGTCGACGACACCCTCCGCGACGATCACGGCAGGGCCGGTCATCTCGACCGTGCCGTCGGGGTTCTCGCTGATCACCAGGCTGCCGCCGGGGAGGTCCACGGTGTAGGTGACGGGATGACCGAGGAGGGCGGGGTCGGCTCCGTCGCGGCGGGCGGCGGCCACCATCACGGCGCAGGCGCCCGTGCCGCAGGAGCGGGTCTCGCCGGAGCCGCGCTCGTGGACGCGCATCGCGACATGGCGCGGGCCGCGGTCGACGACGAATTCGACGTTGGTGCCGGCCGGGTACGCGGAGGCGGGGCTGACGAGGGGGGCCGTGTACAGATTCCCGGCGTCGGCGAGGTCGTCGACGAAGGAGACGGCGTGCGGATTGCCCATGTTGACATTGCGGGCGGGCCAGTCGCGCTCGCCCACGGTGACCGTGATCCCGCCGTCCGGGAGCACCGCGCGGCCCATGCCGACGGTGATGCCCCCGGGCGTACCGTCGGGGCCGTCCTTGGCGATGTGGGCGCGGCGGATGCCCGCGCGCGTGGCGATCGCGAGGTCGCCTTCCTCGGCGAGGCCGGCCCGCTGGAGGTAGCGGGCGAAGACGCGGACGCCGTTGCCGCACATCTCGGCGATGCTGCCGTCGCCGTTGCGGTAGTCCATGAACCACTCGGCCTCGTCGGCCATCGCGCGCGCCTCGGGGTGCGCCGCGGACCGTACGACCCGCAGCACGCCGTCCGCGCCGATGCCGGCCCGCCGGTCGCACAGCCGGGCGACGGCGGCCGGGGACAGCTCGAGCCGGCCGTCGTGGTCGGGGATGATCACGAAGTCGTTCTCGGTGCCGTGACCCTTGAGGAAGGCGATCTGCGCTGTGCTCACGCCTTCGATGGTACGGGGCACCGGTGACAGCGCCCGCGCCCAGGGGTGGGCCCGGGAGGGCACGGGGCGGGCGGCCCCCCGCTACCTCAGGCGCGCCACGCGCCAGACGGCGAGGACGACCAGGAGGGCGACCACGGCCGTGTAGAGGGCCACATACCGCCAGTCCGGCCGGCGTCCGGAGCCCCGCTGCGGCAGGCCGGGCCACGTGTAGCCCACCCGGCGGGCCGCCATCACGCCCCAGCCCGCCGCGCAGCAGCTGATGAGCAGGCCGAGCATGGCGACGACCGGGCCGCCGTCGCCGAATTCGAAGGCGAGCGGGAAGGCGAACATCAGCGAGCCGATAGCTGCGAGCATGACAATCGGTGCGAGCTGCCAGACCCGCAGCCTCCGCTGGGGGCGCAGCTCCCGGAAGGACGCGGGTGCGGCACTGTCGGGTGCGGTGTCCTCGGTGTCCTCGGGGCCGTCCGGAGTCAGCGCCTCCGGCTCGCCGGGCGGCGGCTGCTGCGGTCTGTCGCGAGGACCGGCCTCCATCGCCACGCGCCCTCCCAACTCGGACTTCACGGCTCGATCGAGCTCGATGATGGCACGCTCACACGGTCGCGAACGGCGTGCGGAGCGTCCCGATGCCATCACGTGATCAGGCTGTGACCGCCCGTTCGACCAACCCCAGTGCTTGCCCGGTGAGTTCCGCCCGCCGGTCGGCCGCGCCGCTGAGCCAGTGCACGCGCGCGTCCCGCCGGAACCACGAGTCCTGACGCCGGGCGAAGCGCTTGGTGGCGCGGACGGTCTCGGTCCGCGCCTCCTCCTCGGTGCACTCCCCCGCCAGGAAGGCGAGCACCTGCTGGTAGCCGAGCGCGCGGGGCGCCGTGAGCCCCTCGCGCAGTCCCTCGCGCTCCAGAGCGCGCACCTCGTCGACGAGCCCGGCCTCCCACATGCGGTCCACGCGCACGGTGATCCGCTCGTCCAGCTCGGGGCGCTCGACGTCGACGCCGATCTGGAGGGCGTCGTAGACGGGCTTCTCGCCGGGCAGGTTGGCGGTGAAGGGCTTGCCGGTGAGTTCGATGACCTCCAGGGCGCGCACGATGCGCCGGCCGTTGCCGGGCAGGATCGCCCGGGCGGCGGCCGGGTCGGCGGCGGCGAGCCTGGCGTGCAGGGCGCCGGGGCCCAGCTCCGCCAGCTCCGCCTCCAGCCGGGCGCGTACGGCGGGGTCCGTGCCGGGGAAGTCGAGGGCGTCGATGGTGCCCTTGATGTAGAGCCCGGAGCCGCCGACGAGCACCGGGGTGCGGCCCTCGGCGAGCAGCCGGTCGATCTCGGCGCGGGCCAGCCGCTGGTACTCGGCGACGCTCGCGGCCTGGCGCACGTCCCAGATGTCGAGCAGGTGGTGCGGCACCCCCTGGCGTTCCTCCATCGTCAGCTTGGCGGTGCCGATGTCCATGCCGCGGTAGAGCTGCATGGAGTCGGCGTTGACGACTTCGCCGCCCAGGTGCTGGGCGAGGGCGACGCCGAGATCGGACTTGCCGGCGGCCGTGGGTCCGACGACGGCGATGACCCGCGGTGCGGGAACTGCGTTTTTCACTGCACCAGTCTCGCAAACCTTGGGCTCGCCCCTCGAACGAGCGACGTGACGCGACGCGGCCGGGTTCGTTGCCTGTTGCGAGGTTCCGACGGCCGGTTCACGGGTCGGTGCCCGGAAGCGGCGCAATGGGACGCTCCGGGCGACGCGGGATTTCGCTCACACCAGTAAGGTAATGGAGTAGATATGGGCGTGTTTTCAAGGTTTCGCCGTAAGGCGTCCGAAGCGTCAACCGAAGAGGCCGCGGCTGCCACTCTGACGGCGGAATCGACCGACGCCGAGGAGACGGCCGAGGCGAAGGCGGAGGAGTCCGCCGAGGCCGGCGCGGAGGACGAGGCGGCCGAGGGCGTCGAGATCCCCAAGCAGCAGTCCGCGGAGAAGGCTGCCGACAGCGAGGCCGGTGAGGGCGCCCGTAAGTAGCGTATCGACGAGGAATATCAGGGAGTGCCCGTGAGCCTGTTCGACAATCTCATAGCCAAGCTCGGCCCGGTGAAGGGCAAGGTCGGTGATCTCGCGCAGCAGCACGGGGACAAGATCGGGCCGGTGCTGGAGAAGGCCGCGCAGGTGGTCGACTCGCAGACCAAGGGCAAGTACAGCAGCCAGATCCGGACCGGCACGGCCAAGGCGAAGGACGCCCTCGGCCGGCTCTCCGAGAAGGACGCCAAGGGCGGCGGTACGGGCGCGTCGGGCTCCTGACACCTCGTCGGCGACGGCCGCGGAGCGATACGCTCCGCGGCCGTCGCCATGAGGTCCGGGCTTCAGCGGCCGCCGACGGGGCTAGGACCAGGACGCCACGAAGTACCCCACGCCGTAGGGCGCCTCGTCGTACAGCAGCTCGCCGGTCAGTCCGGCGCCCTCGGCGGCGCCCGCGAGCACCTGCCAGGAGGCGCGACCGGCGGCCTTCACCTCCCGGGCCAGCTCCGCGTCGAGTGCGGCGAGCGCGGTGGTGTCGGCGGAGCCGAGGGCCCGCGCCGCCCCCGCGTCGAACGCGGCGGCCCGTTCGTCGAGATAGCCCGGCGCCTTGAGGGTGCGGCAGGCGCTGCCGTCGCCCATCGCCAGGACCGCGACCCGCCCGGCCCCGGCGGCCAGCTCGCGGCCGGTCTCCAGGCATCGCGCGGTGTCCAGCGGCTCGGCCACGCCCAGGCCCTCGACCGGCGCGGTGGACCAGCTCGTACGTCCCAGCAGCCAGGCGCCCACGGCGAGGGACTGCGGCAGCGCCCGCTCCCCCGCACGCTCGCCCCGCCCGAGTCGTACGTCGACATCGACGCCGAAGCCGCGGAACGATCCCGCCGTGCCCTGCGGGTGCGGGCCGGGGGCCGCGGCGGGGCCGACGACGACGAGCCGGTCGGGGCGGGCGGCGGCGAGTACGGCCACGGCGTCCAGGCACGCGGCCCGCAGGGCGTCCAGTTCGGGTGCGGCCCCGGCGGCGACCTCCGGGACGAGCAGCGGCGGACAGGGGCAGACGGCGGCGGCGACAAGCATGATCCGCAGCCTAGTGGGACGAGGGGCGAGGGTCGCGGCGGCACTCGACGCACCCGGGGCGTCCTGCGCCCCGGACAGCGCGAGGGGCGGCCGGAGCCGCCCCCGGGCGCCGTCAGACGATGCTGCAGCCGCCCGTCGGCGCGGGCAGCGGGGCCGGGGCACCGATGCCCGGCAGGCCCAGCATGACGCCCGCCTTCCCGGCCGGAGCGGCGGTGCGCTTCTCCCACGCGTCACCCGCGCGCGTGCGGCGCACGCCCGTGGTGGGGCCCTCGGCCAGCAGGTGGTGCGGTGCGGCGTAGGTGATCTCGACGGTCACCACGTCGCCCGGGCGGACCGGCTGCTCGGGCTTGGTGAAGTGCACGAGGCGGTTGTCGGGCGCGCGGCCGGAGAGGCGGTGCGTGGCGCCGTCCTTGCGGCCCTCGCCCTCGGCGACCATGACCTCCAGGGTGCGGCCGACCTGCTTCTTGTTCTCGCTCCAGGAGATCTCCTCCTGGAGGGCGACGAGGCGCTCGTAGCGCGCCTGGACGACCTCCTTGGGGATCTGCCCCTCCATGTCGGCCGCCGGTGTGCCGGGGCGCTTGGAGTACTGGAACGTGAAGGCGTTCGCGAAGCGGGCCTCGCGCACGACGTGCATGGTCTGCTCGAAGTCCTCCTCGGTCTCGCCGGGGAAGCCCACGATGATGTCGGTGGAGATCGCGGCGTCCGGCATCGCGGCCCGGACCTTCTCGATGATCCCGAGGAAGCGCTCCTGCCGGTACGACCGGCGCATGGCCTTGAGCACGGTGTCCGAGCCGGACTGCAGCGGCATGTGCAGCTGCGGCATCACGTTCGGCGTCTCGGCCATGGCGGCGATGACGTCGTCGGTGAAGTCACGCGGGTGCGGGGAGGTGAAGCGGACGCGCTCCAGGCCCTCGATGGCGCCGCAGGCGCGCAGCAGCTTGGAGAACGCCTCGCGGTCACCGAGGTCCGAGCCGTACGCGTTGACGTTCTGGCCGAGCAGGGTGATCTCGGAGACGCCCTCGGAGACCAGCGTCTCGACCTCGGCGAGGATGTCGCCGGGCCGGCGGTCCTCCTCCTTGCCGCGCAGCGCCGGGACGATGCAGAAGGTGCAGGTGTTGTTGCAGCCGACGGAGATGGAGACCCAGGCGGCGTACGCGGACTCGCGGCGGGTCGGCAGCGTGGAGGGGAACGCCTCCAGCGACTCGGCGATCTCGACCTGCGCCTCTTCCTGGATGCGGGCGCGCTCCAGCAGGACGGGCAGCTTGCCGATGTTGTGCGTGCCGAAGACGACGTCGACCCACGGGGCCCGCTTGACGATGGTGTCGCGGTCCTTCTGGGCCAGGCAGCCGCCGACGGCGATCTGCATGCCGGGCCGCTTCGTCTTCATCGGGGCCAGCCGGCCGAGGTTGCCGTACAGCTTGTTGTCGGCGTTCTCCCGCACCGCGCAGGTGTTGAAGACGACGACGTCGGCATCTCCCTCCGCGGTGCCCTCGGGCGCGCGGACATAGCCCGCGTCCTCCAGCAGGCCGGACAGCCGCTCGGAGTCATGGACGTTCATCTGGCACCCGTAGGTGCGCACCTCGTATGTCTTCGCACTCATCTCAATCGACCAGGGTACGGGGTCGCTCGGACAACCCGCCCCCTCCCCGCGCGGTACGGGCCGGGTCCGGGCGGGCGGCGGGGGCCGTGATGGTCCCCGATGGTCACGGTTTGGGGCCTGGTCCGTATCCACTCGGGCTGGCAGTATCCGCACCCATGGCTCCCCGACTCCCGCACGTCGACCGGTGCCGTGCCCTGCGAGCGGGCGCGGTGGCCGCCGTCGTGCTCGCACTCCTGGCCTGGTGGCTGGTGCCGTTCGGTGGCGAGACGTCGCCGAGCGGACGGATGTCGTTCGCGACCGGGGTGCCGACCGGGGTGTACGCGAAGTACGGCGCTCTCCTCCAGGAGGATCTGGCCCGCGATCTTCCCGAGCTGGAGGTGCGGCTCAGGGAGAGCCAGGGGTCCTTGGACAATCTGCGGCAGCTCACGGCCGGCAAGGCCGACTTCACCCTGGCCACCGCGGACTCGGTCGCGACCTACCGCGCGTCGGGGCGGGAGGGGGCGCGGTCCCTGCGCGCCTGCGCCCGGCTGTACGACGACTACATGCAGCTGGTGGTGGAGAAGAAGTCGACGGTGGGGTCCGCGCGGGACCTCAAGGGCAAGCGGGTCGGCGTGGGCACGGACGAGTCGGGGGTGCAGCTGATCACCCGGCGGCTGCTGCGCGCCGCGGGCGTCGACTTCGACAAGGACATCACGCCGGTGCGGGTGGGCATCGACCAGATGCCGGGCCTGCTGGAGAAGGGCGACATCGACGCCTTCTTCTGGTCCGGCGGGCTGCCCACCAACGCCGTGCAGACCCTCGGCCGGCGGATGGAGATCCGTCTGGTGCAGCTCGGTGACCTGATAGCGCCGCTGCACGCCCTCGGCGAGAACACGCGCTACTACCGGGCGGCCGTCATGCCCGCGGACGCCTACCCGGAGCTGCGCGCCACGCAGGCCGTCAAGACGATCGCCGTCGCGAATCTCCTGGTCACCATGGACCACGCCGACCCCGAGCTCACGGAGCGGATCACCCGCTCGGTAATACACAGCCGCGACCGGATCGGCGTCAAGGTCCACGCGGCACAGAAGGTGGACCTGCGGACGGCGGTCTTCACCGATCCGCTGCCGCTGCACGCGGGCGCGCGGCGCTATTACCTGTCGGTCAAGCCGTGAGGCGCCCGCGCGTCTCGCCCTGAGCGGGCCCCTCAGGCCTTGGCGGCGCGGCCGCCGGGCTGGCCGGCCCGTGCGCTCTTCGGGATCGCCTTGGTGTCGCCGCCGCCGTCGCGCGGCACCGCGATCGTCGCCCGCAGTCCGTTGGGCTCGTTCGGCGCGTACGAGAGGGTGGCGCCGCCCGCCGCGAGGAGGGCCCGGCTGATGGACAGGCCGAGGCCGGAGCCGGAGACGTTCTGGTGGCGGTTGCTGCGCCAGAAGCGGTCGCCGATCCGGCTGAGCTCGTCCTCGGTGAGTCCCGGGCCGCCGTCGGCGACCGTGATGCCGATGCTGTCGCCGCCGACCTCGACGGTGACGTCCACGCGTGCGTGCGCGGGCGTGAACTTCAGGGCGTTGTCCACCACCGCGTCGAGCGCGCTGGAGAGCGCGATCGGATCGGCCCAGCCGGTCACGGCGGCCGGGCCGCTGTAGGTCAGGGTGACCTGCTCCCGGTCGGCGACCGGGGACCAGGAGCCCACCCGGTCGGTGACGATCTCGGCTATGTCGGTCAGCTGGAGGTCACTCTCGGCGTGCTCGGCGAGGGCCAGGTCCAGGAGGTCGTCGAGGACGCGGGCGAGCCGCTTGCCCTCGGTGCGCACCGAGGCGATCTCCTCGTGGCCGTCGGGGAGGTCCAGGGCGAGCAGCTCGATGCGCAGCAGCAGGGCGGCGAGCGGGTTGCGCAGTTGGTGCGAGGCGTCGGCGACGAAGGCGCGCTGCTGCTCCAGGACTTCTTCGACGTTGTCGGCCATCTCGTTGAACGAGCGGGCCAGGCGGCGCAGTTCGGGCGGTCCGGTGGAGACCGCGACGCGGGAGTTCAGCGCTCCGGTGGCGATGCCGTGCGCGGCCACGTCGAGGGTCCGCACGGGCCGCAGTACCCAGCCGGTGAGCCGGAAGGCGGCTCCCACGGCCAGTAACATCGCCGCGGTCTCGCCCGCCGCGAGCAGCAGCCAGGAGTGCAGGATGCGCGAGCGCAGCTTCCCCGTGGGCGAATCGGTGACGACGACCGCGACGACGTCACCGTCGCGGATGACGGGAGAGGCCACGGCGAGCCGGCCGCTCCGCCAGGGCAGGACCTGAGCGGGGTCGTGGCTGCGGCGCCCGGCGAGCGCCTCCTGGAACGCCTGCCGCCCCTCCCCCTCGGGTGGTACGGACCAACCCGCGGGGGCGACAGCCATGGCCCGCCCGTCGCGGTAGAAGACGCCTACGCGTATGTCGTAGAGATCCTCGTAGCGGGCGAGTTCGGACCGCAGGGTCGTCAGCCGCTCGTCCGCCTCGTCCGCGGGCCCGAACTGCCGGGTGGTGACGAACTGGGCGAGAGCGGCGAACCGGGCGGTGTCGTCGATCCGGTCGACCACCACCCGCTGCTGCTGGACCGCGGCCATGCCCGCCCCGAGCGGGAAGCCCAGGGCCAGCAGGACGCCCGCCATGAGGACGATGAGCAGCGGGAGGAGTCGGGTGCGCACAGGCTCATACTGCCGTCAGACGGCCGGAACGACGATTTTGTAACCGACGCCGCGGACCGTTTCGATGAGTGCGGGCATGCGCAACTTGGCCCGTAGTGAGGCCACGTGCACCTCGAGAGTGCGCCCGGTCCCCTCCCAACTGGTCCGCCACACCTCGCTGATGATCTGCTCGCGGCGGAAGACGACGCCCGGGCGCTGGGCGAGCAGCGCGAGCAGGTCGAATTCCTTGCGGGTGAGCGGGACGGTGGAACCGCTCACGGAGACCTGGCGGTTGGGAAGTTCGATGGTCAGGGCCCCGAGCCGCAGCGCGCACGGGGCATCGGCCTCGTGCGGCTCACCGGGGGCGCTGTCGGCGGGCGGGGTGCGCCGGGCGACCGCGTGGATGCGGGCCAGCAGCTCGCCGGTGTCGTAGGGCTTGACCACGTAGTCGTCGGCGCCGAGGTTCAGACCGTGGATCTTCGAGCGGGTGTCGGCGCGGGCGGTCACCATGATCACGGGAGTGCTGGTGCGTTTGCGGATCTTGCCGCACACCTCGAAGCCGTCCTGGTCGGGCAGGCCGAGGTCGAGCAGCACGACGCCGAAGGGCGCGCGCTCGGCCGGCAGCAGGGCCTGCAGGGCCTCTTCGCCGCTCCGGGCGTGCGTGACCGCGAAGCCGTGCCTGGCCAGTACCGCGGACAGGGCCGCGGCGACGTGGTCGTCGTCCTCTACGAGCAGGAGTCTCATCGGCCCCCCTCCGGGTGGCTGTGGTGTGACACCGCTGTGGTGTGACACCGCATCCACGCTGATGGACGCCCCGCGCGTCAAGGGGGTTCCGGCCGGGAAGGGGTTTCCGTTATGGACCCGGTACGCCCGCGCGTCCGGAGTGTGGCCCACAAGCCCCGTTCACACGGAGTGTCCGTTCGAGTCCGTATCGTTATGCTCAATTTCCGCTCAGATGTAATGACGCTGGTCGTCACGGCTCATTAGGGTCCACCCCAATCGAGGAGGACGGAGCGAGAACGCCGATGAGCGAAGTATCGGTGACCAAGGACGCGGCCCCTGTCGCGGACGCACTGGTCGTCCTGAACAACGTCAACAAGCACTTCGGCGCGCTGCATGTGCTCCAGGACATCGACCTGACCATCGCGCGCGGCGAGGTAGTCGTCGTCATCGGGCCCTCGGGGTCCGGTAAGTCGACCCTGTGCCGGACGATCAACCGGCTGGAGACCACCGACTCCGGCACGATCAGCATCGACGGCAAGCCACTGCCCCAGGAGGGCAGGGAGCTGGCACGGCTGCGCGCGGATGTGGGCATGGTCTTCCAGTCCTTCAACCTCTTCGCGCACAAGACCGTGCTGGAGAACGTGACGCTGGGCCAGATCAAGGTCCGCAAGACGGACCGCAAGACGGCCGAGACGAAGGCCCGTTCGCTGCTCGACCGGGTCGGTGTGGGCGCCCAGGCGGACAAGTACCCGGCGCAGCTCTCCGGTGGCCAGCAGCAGCGCGTGGCGATAGCCCGGGCGCTGGCCATGGACCCCAAGGTCATGCTCTTCGACGAGCCGACCTCGGCCCTGGACCCGGAGATGATCAATGAGGTGCTGGAGGTCATGCGGCAGCTCGCGGCGGACGGCATGACGATGGTCGTCGTCACGCACGAGATGGGCTTCGCGCGCTCCGCCGCGAACCGTGTCGTCTTCATGGCGGACGGGAAGATCGTCGAAGAGGCGCGCCCGGACCAGTTCTTCGCCAACCCGCGCAGCGACCGGGCCAAGGACTTCCTGTCGAAGATCCTCCACCACTGATCGACTCCGGCCGCGCTTCGCGGAACGCCTTTTTACTCCAACGCCCCCCTTTTCCCCCGCCGGGCCGCCGGCGGTTTCGACCACCCAGCGGACACCCGCAGACGCAAAGGATGTTCACCATGAAGCTCCGCAAAACCGCCGCAGCGGCCGCCGTGGTGCTGGCGCTCACCGCGTCCGCGACCGCCTGCGGCAAGTCGGGCAGCCCCGACGACAAGGGCGACAAGGCCAGCGGCGGCGCGTCGGCCCCGACCCTGCCGACGTACAAGGTGAACACCGCCGCCGATGTGAAGGGCTCGCCCGTCTTCGAGAAGATCAAGGGCAAGAAGATCACCATCGGCACCAAGGCCGACCAGCCCGGCCTCGGTTTCGAGAACCCCGGCACCAAGAAGCGCTCCGGCTTCGATGTGGAGATCGCCCGTATGATCGCGGCCGACCTCGGCTTCGACGAGGCGCACATCGAGTTCAAGACGGTCCCCTCCGAGGCCCGTGAGACGCAGATCGCCAGCGGCGGCGTGGATCTGTACGTCGGCACGTACACGATCAACGACGAGCGCAAGAAGCAGGTCGGCTTCGGCGGCCCGTACTACATCGCCGGCCAGGACCTGCTGGTGAAGGCCGACAGCGACATCAAGGGCCCGGACGACCTCAAGGGCAAGAAGGTCTGCTCGGCGACCGGCTCCACGCCGCTCAAGCGGATCAAGGAAGCCAAGTACGGGGTGGGCGAGGCCAAGGCGCAGCAGGGCTACCAGCTCTGTGTGCAGGACCTGGTCAACGGCTCGGTCGACGCCGTCACCACGGACGACTCGATCCTCAAGGGCTACGCCGCGGAGAACAAGGGCGCCCTGAAGGTCGTCGAGAAGCCGTTCTCCAAGGAGCCCTACGGCGTCGGTCTGAAGAAGGACGACAAGGCGCTGCGCGACGCGGTCAACAACGCCCTCGAGGCGCACATGAAGAACGGCGACTGGAAGAAGGCGTACGACGCCACGCTCGGTCTCTCCGGGGCCGCCGCCCAGACCCCGCCCGCGGTCGACCGCTACTGACCAGCGGTGCCTGATCGGTGCCGCGCCGGCGAGGTCCGGCCCCCGGGGTGACCCGGGGGCCGGACGGCCCGGCGCGGCTGCCCGCCACGCGATTTCCGGAGAAGTGACTTGAACGTTCTGTCGGACAACTTCGCGATGTTCCGCGAAGGTTTCCTCGGCACCGTCGAGCTGACGGCGCTGAGCGCGGCGCTCGCCCTGGTGCTGGGCACCCTGATCGCGGCGTTCCGCGTTTCTCCGGTGCCCGCGCTGCGAATATTCGGCACGGCCTGGGTGACGCTGTTGCGCAACACCCCGCTGGTGCTGCTCTTCCTCGCCGTCACCCTGGGGCTGCCCGCGCTCGGCCTCAAGGGCTGGGACTCCTTCTGGCTCGCCGTCATGGCGCTGGGCTGCTACACCTCGGCGTTCATCTGCGAGGCCATCCGGTCCGGCATCAACACGGTGCCGGTGGGCCAGGCCGAGGCCGCCCGCTCGATCGGTATGACCTTCAACCAGACCCTGGGCCAGATCGTCCTGCCGCAGGCGGCCCGGACGGCGATTCCGCCCATCGGCAGCCTGATGATCGCCCTCGCGAAGAACACGGCGATCGCCTCGGGCTTCAACGTCACGGAGCTCGGCTCCGTGCAGAAGACCCTCAACGCCGCCTCGGGCTATGACATTTACGTGATCTTCCTGTGGATCGCGGTCTGCTACATCATCATCACTTTCACGATCAGCGGTCTCTTCCGACTGCTGGAGAACCGGCTGGCGGTGGCCCGATGACCTCGAGCGTCCTGTACGACGTACCGGGCCCCAGGGCCAAGGTCCGCAACCGGGTCTACGGTGTCCTGTCCACCGTCGCCATCCTCGGTCTGATCGCCTTCATCGGCTACAAGCTCGACTCCACCGGCCAGTTCCAGGCGGGCCTGTGGGACGACTACGAGTACGCCGACACCCAGCAGCGGATCCTCGACGGTCTGCTGACGACGCTGAAGACGTTCGCGATCGCCGCGGTGCTCTCCGTGGTGCTCGGCACCGTGCTCGCGGCGGGCCGGCTCTCCGACCACAAGCCCGTGCGCTGGGCGGCCACCACGGTCGTGGAGTTCTTCCGCGCCATGCCGCTGCTCATCATGATCTTCCTGCTCTACGCGGCGGTCTTCACCTCCGAGCCGATGTGGGCCCTGGTCATCGGCCTGACCCTGTACAACGGCTCGGTGCAGGCGGAGATCTTCCGGTCCGGCATCAACGCCGTGCCCCGGGGGCAGAGCGAGGCGGCGTACGCGATCGGGCTGCGCAAGACCCAGGTGATGACGGGCGTCCTCGTCCCGCAGGCCGTCCGCTCGATGCTGCCGTCGATCATCAGCCAGCTCGTGGTGACCCTCAAGGACACCTCGCTCGGCTTCATCATCCTGTACGAGGAGCTGCTGTTCGTCGGCAAGGCGTTCGCCCAGCAGACCCCGCCCGTGAACGGCGTCTACGCCTTCATCCCGATGGTGATCGTCTTCGGTTCGATCTACATCCTGCTCTGTCTGGCCCTGTCCTCCGTCGCCACGTGGGTCGAACGGCGCACACAGCGCTCGCGCAAGGGCTCCCCTCCCGCGATGCCCGCCAACGACCCGACCATCACGGGCGCACCCGGGGGCCAAACGGCCTAGACCGGTGCCGGGCGGCTCCGGCGCGTGTCGCCCCAAGGCCGACCGCACGACACGACGGTGACGCCCCGTCGGCCCGATCGGGCCGACGGGGCGCACGCGTTCCGGCGCGCCGCGGCGAACGTCATGGTCACTTGACGCAAGCACCCGCAATGGGTTGCATACGTTCTGTGATCGCGCACCGTGTTCCCCCCGGCTGTCCCCCGATGACCCGTACGCCCCGTACGGGCGGTACGCACCGCGCGACCCGCCACGGGATCGCCGGTCCTCACGGGTGGGAAGGAGCCGTGCCGTGGACCCGGTGATCATCGTCGGGGCCGGCCCGGTCGGCCTCACCCTGGCCCTCGCCCTGACCCGGCACGAGGTGCCCGTCGTCGTCCTCGAGGAGGGACCGGCGGGCCGCGCTGAGGGAGCGGACCCGGCCGGTGCGGCCGGCGGCGCGGACCCCGACGACGGGCGTCTGGCCCGTACGGCCGTGCTGCGGCCGGACACCGCCCGGATGCTGGAGCGGCTGGGCTGCGCCACCGGGGACGGTGCCCGGTGGACCGGCTGGCGCACGGTACGGCGCCGCGCCGTGGTCGCCCAGCTGACGTTCCGGGAGCGCGAGGGCTTCGGGCACGTCAAACCGCCCGGCCGCTTCGGCGACTTCGAGGAGGAGCCGGGCGAGCCGTCCCCGCTGCACCTGCCGCAGTACGCGCTGGTCCGCGGACTGCGGGCCGCCCTCGCCCGCGAGGGCGGGGCACGGATCGTCGGCGGCAGCCGGCTGGACACCCTGGAGCAGGACGCCACCGGGGTCACCGCGCACACCCGGGGCGCCAACGGCGCGACGTGGCGCGGAAGTTATCTGGTGGGCTGCGACGGTGCCCGTTCCGTCGTCCGCAAACTGCTGGGCGTGCGTTTCCCCGGCCGCACGGCCGTGGAGCGGTACGCGGTCGCCGCGCTCCGCGCCGAGCTGCCCTGGCCGGGCGAAGCCGTGCTGCACCGCGCGCCGCCGCACGGCGGCGGCGAGGTGACGGCCCGTCCGCTGCCGGACGGGGTCTGGCGGCTCGACTGGCTGCTGCCGCCGGGCCGCGATCTCGTCACCCCGGATCTGCTGATCGCTCGGGTGCGCGATTCCCTGTACACGTGGTGCGGAGAAGTGCCGCCGTACGAGCTCCTGGACACCGGTGTGCACGCCGTGCACCACCGGCTCGCCCGCCGCTGGCGCACCGGCCGGGCGTTCCTCGCCGGGGACGCCGCGCATCTGCTCGGCGCTCTCGGCACCCAAGGGCTCGACGAGGGGCTGCGGGACGCCGACAACCTCGCCTGGAAGCTGGGACTGGCCTGGCACCAGGGCGCCTCGGACGCCCTCCTCGACAGCTACCAGGCGGAGCGGCGGGGCGCGATCGGCGCCCGGCTGCGTGCCGCGGACCGGGTGCTGCCGCCGGTGCGCGGCGCGGGTGGCTGGCGCGCGGTGCGGCGAACGGTGGTGCCGGGCGCGGCCCGAGGGCACGACGGGCTGCTCGGCGACGGGCACTTGGGGCGCGGACCGCTGGGCGCGCCCTACGTGTACACCCGTACGCCCCTGGCCCCGGCCGCGCCTCCCGCGGGCACCGTCCCGGTGGGGACGGCCGTGGGGGCGCCGGTGGTGGACATCCCGGTGACCGCCCCGGACGGTTCGGACGCCCGGCTGCGGGACCGGCTGGGCGGCGGTCTGCTGGTGGTGCTCGTCGCCCCCGGTACGGGCGTGTGGGAGCGCCGGCACTGGCTGGGCGCCGGGCTCATGCCACGGCTCGCGGCGGCCGTCTGCGCCCTGCCGATGCCCGCGGAACTGCTGGTCACCGAGGGGTATCCGGGGGCCGCGGCGCACACGGTGCTGCTGGTGCGACCGGACGGGCATCTGGTCGCGGCGCTGGCCGGGGTGCGTCCGGCGGAGCTGTACGCGTGCGCGGACGCGGTGCGTGGCGGCGCGGTGGGGACGCCCGATGTACGCGAGACGGGAGCGGCCGGTGGCGGCACGGAGATCGCCGGGATGGCCGGGACCGCCGGGAGCGGGATGGCCGAGGGACACACGGAACGCTTGGACCGGGCCGGAGGCCCGCATGCCGGACGGGTGGGACAGGCCGGACGGGCGGGGCTCGCGGGGGCGCCCGACGGAGCGGCCAGTGAAGCTACGGCCAATCGTTGACCCGTCCGGACCATCGTGGTTGACTCCGGAGCGTGACTGACAGCGGCGCGCGTTTCTGGCGGAGGGTCCATCTGGACCTGGTCCGCTATGCGGGCTGCGTATGTCGTCCGTCCTGCTGATCCGCTGTCTCTTTCGCGCGACCGTCTTCCCGCCGCTGCCCGCGGGACGTCGCGCGCTCCTTCGCGATCCCTCAGGATGGTCCTCCTGTGTCTCTCCCCGTCGACGCGTCCACGCTTCCCGTTTCTGACACGTCCGCCGCTTCTTCCACCGTTTCCCCCTCGGACGTCCCCGCGCCTTCGGCAGCCGATCTTCTGGAATTCGCGCGCCGCACGGCTGCCGACACCGCGCTCGTCGCCTCGCTCCCCCTCGACCCGGAGGGCCGCACCTGGATCCGGCTGGAGGGACCGGGCGGAAGTGAGGCCTGGCTGATCGGGTGGCCGCCCGGCACCGGCACGGGCTGGCACGACCACGGGGGCTCGCACGGAGCCTTCGCGGCGGCGATGGGACGGCTGACCGAACAGTCGCTGGCCGCCCAACTGCCCACCGAGGGCTGGAAGGTACTGGAGCTGGCGGACGACGTCGATCGTCAGCGGCAGCTCGCCGACGGACAGGGCCGGGCCTTCGGACCGCACCATGTGCACCAGGTGTTCAACGCCTCGGCCACGGAGCACGCGGTGTCCGTGCACGCCTACTACCCGCCGCTGCCGATGATGCGGCGCTACAGCCGGGTGGGACAGGTGCTGCGGCTGGAGCAGGTCGAGTGGGCGCAGGAGTGGGCATGAGGATCGAGGAGCTGCTGGCCGCCGCCCGCGCGGACCTCGACCGCCTCGACCCGGCCCAGGCCGCCGAAGTGCAGGCCGGGGGCGGCCTGCTGGTCGACATCCGCTACGCGGCGCTGCGGGAGCGGGACGGGACCATCCCCGGGGCGCTCGTCGTGGAGCGCAATGAACTGGAATGGCGGCTCGACCCGGTCTGTGACCACCGGGCGGCGGAGGCGAGCGGTCACGACCTGCGGGTGGTCGTGATCTGTGACGAGGGCTACGCCTCCAGCCTGGCCGCCGTCTCCCTGCGCCGACTGGGCCTGCGCCACGCCACGGACCTGGTGGGTGGTTTCCAGGCCTGGCGGGCGGCGGGGCTCCCGGTGGTGCCCTGACGGCAGGCGTGGCCGTACGGACGCGGCCGTGGCGGCGTGCCCCTGCGCGCCACCTCTTCGGGCCGGTGCTGGGGGCGGCTGAGTCCCGACCCGGCCCGGGCGCCCGCCCGTCGGTCAGTCCCCGGGTAGATAGTGGTCCAGGAGCTCGGGGTCGTCGCCCTCTTCCTCCAAGGCCTGGCGCACCACGCGCAGGGCGAGGCCCTCGGCGTATCCCTTACGGGCCAGCATCCCGGCGAGGCGCCGGAGCCGCTTCTCCCGGTCCAGACCGCGGGTGGCCCGCAGCTTGCGCTCGACCAGCTCCCGGGCCGTGCGCTCCTCCTGCTCGGAGTCGAGCTGCCCGACGGCCTCGTCGATCACCGCGGAGTCCACGCCCTTGGTGCGGAGCTCGCGCGCCAGGGCGCGGCGGGCCAGCCCCCGGCCGTGGTGCCGGGACTCCACCCAGGCGTCGGCGAACGCCGCGTCGTCGATCAGCCCCACGTCCTCGAACCGGGACAGCACCTCCTCCGCCACCTCGTCGGAGATGCCGCGCTTGGCCAGCGCGTCCGCCAGCTGCTTGCGGGTCCGCGGCGATCCGGTGAGCAGGCGCAGACAGATCGCCCGCGCCTGCTCCTCCGGCCGCTGCGGCGCCCCGTCCCCGGCCCTCGACGAGGAAGGGGGGCCGCCGTCCATGTGGTCGTCCGCGCCCAGGTCCGGCCGGTCTCCCCCGGCCTGGGGCCGGGGGCGATACCCCCATCGCTGTGTCACGGTCTAGCTCTTGGCCGCCGTGGCCTTGGCCGCCTTGCCCGTGGACTTCGCCGCGGGGGCCGGCACCGACTTGGCGGGCTCGCCCGCGGCGTCCGGACCGGGCTCGGTGGCCGGAGCCTCGGGGCGCACGCCCACGCCCAGCTTCTCCTTGATCTTCTTCTCGATCTCGTTGGCGAGGTCGGGGTTGTCCTTCAGGAAGTTACGGGCGTTCTCCTTGCCCTGGCCGAGCTGGTCGCCCTCGTAGGTGTACCAGGCACCGGCCTTGCGGACGAAGCCGTGCTCCACGCCCATGTCGATCAGACCGCCCTCGCGGCTGATGCCCTGGCCGTAGAGGATGTCGAACTCGGCCTGCTTGAAGGGCGGCGCGACCTTGTTCTTGACGACCTTCACACGGGTGCGGTTGCCGACGGCCTCGGTGCCGTCCTTGAGGGTCTCGATCCGGCGGATGTCCAGTCGCACCGAGGCGTAGAACTTCAGCGCCCGGCCACCGGTCGTCGTCTCCGGGGAGCCGAACATGACGCCGATCTTCTCGCGGAGCTGATTGATGAAGATCGCGGTGGTCTTGGACTGGTTGAGCGCACTGGTGATCTTGCGGAGGGCCTGGCTCATCAGCCGGGCCTGGAGGCCGACGTGCGAGTCGCCCATCTCGCCCTCGATCTCCGCACGCGGCACCAGGGCGGCGACGGAGTCGATGACGATCAGGTCGAGGGCGCCGGAGCGGACCAGCATGTCCACGATTTCCAGCGCCTGCTCGCCGGTGTCCGGCTGGGAGAGGATGAGGTTGTCCGTGTCGACGCCGAGCGCCTTCGCGTACTCCGGGTCGAGCGCGTGCTCCGCGTCGACGAAGGCGACGGTGCCGCCCGCCTTCTGCGCGTTGGCCACGGCGTGCAGGGTGAGGGTGGTCTTACCGGAGGACTCCGGACCGTACACCTCCACGACACGGCCGCGCGGCAGTCCGCCGACGCCGAGCGCGACGTCGAGAGCGGTCGACCCGGTGGGGATGACCTCGATGGGGTCGTTGGGCCGGTCGCCGAGGCGCATCACCGCACCCTTGCCGAATTGGCGTTCAATCTGTGCGAGTGCGGCGTCCAGCGCCTTCTCGCGGTCGGTTCCTGCCATGGGTTCCACCCGGTTTGCTTGAGTCGATCGCTTCACGTCCACGACGCTAACGCCTGCCACTGACAATCGGCCCGGGCGTCGTCCTGGCCTGTGGATAACTCGCCTCTTCCAGCGTCCGTCATCAGGCCCGGAACCCCATAAGAATGGATGTTCGATTTTGGTGTCAAGCGCGCCCCTCCGCCCGCGTGTCACCACGCGTCACCGCCCGCGCCACGCCCTGAACAGCCGCCCCAGGACCGAATCACCCGGGCCGCGGCGCGGCCGCCGGCCGTGCACCCGGGGGTCGTCCGTGACGTCGTAGCGCTTCACGTACGCGCCGAGGAAGGCCTGGAGCGTCGCGGTCGCCGGGATGGCGATCAGCGCGCCCACCGCGCCGAGCAGCGCGGTGCCCGCGACCACGGAGCCGAAGGCGACGGCCGGGTGCAGGTCGACGGTCTTGGCGGTGATGCGCGGCTGGAGCAGGTAGTTCTCGAACTGCTGGTAGATCACGACGAAACCGAGCACCCACACCGCGTACCAGGGGTCCACCGTGAAGGCGAGCAGCATCGGGAGCGCGCCCGCGAGGTAGGTGCCGATGGTCGGGATGAACTGCGAGATGATCCCGACCCAGACCGCGAGCGCCGGGGCGTAGGGCACTCCGAGGACCTCCAGCAGGACATAGTGCGCGCCGCCGGAGATCAGTGCCATCAGAGCGCGCGAGTAGAGGTAGCCGCCGGTCTTGTCGACGGCGATCTCCCAGGCGCGCAGCACCTCGGCCTGCCGGGTGGGCGGCAGCACGGAGCACAGGGCCCGGCGCAGCCGGGGCCCGTCGGCCGCGAAGTAGAACGAGAAGAGCAGCACGGTCAGCAGCTTGAACAAGCCGCCCAGGACCGTGGCGGAGATGTCCAGGACACCGCCGGCGCTGTTCTGGACGTACTTCCGCAGCCAGTCCGAGTGCAGCAGGCTGTCCTGCACCTCGACCCGGGAGAGGTCGGTGCGGAACGTCCGGTTGATCCAGCTGATCACGGAGTCCAGGTA
This sequence comes from Streptomyces syringium, assembly GCF_017876625.1. Lineage (NCBI taxonomy): Bacteria > Bacillati > Actinomycetota > Actinomycetes > Kitasatosporales > Streptomycetaceae > Streptomyces > Streptomyces syringium. The sequence continues at coordinate 5,649,165 of NZ_JAGIOH010000001.1, read as the reverse complement.
GGTGGGGAAGTTCTCCACCATGGTCACGATCTGGTCGGCGAGCATCGACCCCATGAGCGTGAAGAAGCCCGCGAAGGCGCCGATCACCCCGAGGTAGACGATGCCCGTCGCGAGTCCCCGGCGCATGCCGCGCGCGGACATCCGTCCCACGGCCGGTTCGACGGCGAGCGCGAGGAAGAACGCGATCAGGATGTTGAGCAGCAGGCCGATGAGCTGGTGGAACGCCCAGCTGGCCAGTTGGAAGCAGGCGAAGAGGGCGAGCGCCGCCGCCATCGCCCGGGGCAGCCAGCGCGGCATGCCGGCGCCGGAACTCCCACCGGCACCGGTGTCGGGCGGAGGCGGTGGGGCATGGTCCGGGGCGGTGTCGTCTGTGGCTGCCACGGGGCAAGTGTCACCCATACGGACAGCCGGAAAACCGGGCGGCGCGCGCCCTGGAGGGGCCCACCCGGGTATCCCGGTGGGCATCGGCCGTCAGCAGGGCGTCAGCGCATGTTCTCGGGGATGTCCAGGGCCCTGCACACTCCGCGCCATACGTCCTTGGCGTTCCAGCCGGCGTCGAGCGCCTGGTGCACGGTCCTCCCGCCGAGCTCGGACATCACATGATCGCGTGCGAAGGAGTCGGCGTACGCCGCGCCGAAATAATCGCCCATCCGCTGCCAGAAGACCGTCAACCGCATGCGCCCAGTATCCCGCCCCTGAGAGTGCTGCCGGGCACGAGCCGCTGACCGGTGCCGCTTTCCGCCCTTACGGTCTGGGCATGGCCCGATCCGGAGCATCCCCCGTAGTCCGTGCCGAACAGTTTCTCTGGCTGACCGCCCGCGTCCTCGAGCAGCGTAGATTCGCGTTCCACTTTCTGGACGGCGGCCCCGACGCCGTGGAAGCGGCCCTCAATGCCTATCTGGGTGACGACGGCGGTTACGGCCACGCCCTGGAGCCCGATCTGCGCGGGCCGGTGAGCCAGCCCCTGCACACCGCGCACGCGCTGCGCGTGCTCGACGAGATCGGCCGCTGCGGCGACCGGCGGGTGGAGCGGGTGTGCCGCTATCTGACGGCGATCTCCACGGCGGACGGCGCGCTGCCGGCCCTGCACCCGTCGCTGCGCGGCTATCCGGCCGCTCCTTGGATCCCGATCGTGGACGACCCGCCCAGCGATCTGCTCGCCACCGGGCCCGTGGTGGGCCTGCTGCACCGGAACGCGGTCTGGCACGCGTGGCTGTTCCGGGCCACCGACTTCTGCTGGGCCGCGGTCGACGCCCTCGGCCAGGGAGCGAAAACTCACCCGTACGAGGTCGAGGCGGCCGTCGCGTTCCTGGACGGCGTTCCCGACCGTGCCCGCGCGGAAGCGGCGGCGGAGCGGATCGGCCGGGCCGTTCGGGAGCAGCGGCTGGCCGTCCTGGATCCCGAGCGCGTGACGGATTACCCCGTGCCCGACGGCTACGCGCCCGGCGAGCACCACTTCCCGCACGACTACGCGCGGAACCCGGACTCGGTGGCCGCCGCCTGGTTCACCGACGCGGAGCTTCAGCGGTCGCTGGACTTCCTGGCCGCCTCGCAGGAGGACGACGGCGGCTGGCCGATCCGCTGGCGCGAGTGGGCACCGGGGACGCGCCTGGAATGCCGCCCGATGGTGACCATCGCCGCGCTGCTCACTCTGCGGGCGTACGGACGCGCCGTGTAGCTGAGCCGACCCTGCTCGGGCCCGCCCACGGAACAGCCCCAGAGCCGGCCCCAGACCTGGCCCCAGACCTGGCCTCGGAGCTGGCCTCAGCACCGCGCCGGCGCCCCGGATCCCCGGCTTCCGCTTCGGTGGAGGCCCGGCTGACCTGCGGATCCGGGGCATTGTCAGTGGGGCGGTACAGGATGGGGGCATGGCGGACGACATGGCGGCGGCTCCGGCCGGGGACCCGGCTTCGGCCCTCTCGGCGTTCTCCCCCGCGACCCGGGCCTGGTTCACGGGGGCCTTCACCGCGCCCACGGCCGCGCAGGCGGGGGCCTGGCGGGCGATCGACGAGGGGTCGGACGTGCTGGTCGTCGCGCCGACCGGGTCCGGCAAGACGCTGGCCGCGTTCCTCGCCTCGCTGGACCGGCTGGCGAGCTCCCCGCCGCCCGCCGAGCCCAGGAAGCGCTGCCGGGTGCTGTACGTGTCCCCGCTCAAGGCCCTCGCGGTGGACGTCGAGCGGAATCTGCGCAGCCCGCTCACCGGTATCCGCCAGGAATCCGTGCGGCTGGGGCTGCCCGAGCCGGAGATCCGGGTCGGGATCCGGTCCGGCGACACCCCGCCCGCCGAGCGCCGGGCGCTCGTGACCCGCCCGCCGGACATCCTGATCACCACCCCCGAGTCGCTGTTCCTGATGCTCACCTCCGCCGCCCGGGACGCGCTCGCGGGCGTCGAGACGGTCATCCTCGACGAGGTGCACGCCGTCGCCGGGACCAAGCGGGGCGCGCACCTCGCCCTGTCCCTGGAGCGTCTGGACACCCTGCTCGCCCGGCCCGCCCGCAGGATCGGCCTGTCCGCGACGGTGCGGCCGGTGGACGAGGTGGCGCGCTATCTGTCGCCCCAGCGCAGGGTCGAGATCGTCCAGCCGCCGTCCGGCAAGGAGTTCGACCTCTCGGTGGTCGTTCCGGTCGAGGACCTCGGCGAGCTGGGGGCCTCCCCCGTCCAGGAGGGGGACGCCAAGGAGAAGCCGTCCATCTGGCCCCATGTGGAGGAGCGGATCGCCGATCTGGTCCAGGCCCACCGCTCCACGATCGTGTTCGCCAATTCCCGGCGGCTCGCCGAGCGCCTGTGCAACCGGCTCAATGAGATCGCGTACGAGCGCGCCACGGGCGAGCCCCTGCCGGACCAGCACTCCCCCGCCGAGCTGATGGCCCAGTCCGGCGCGGCCAAGGGGGCGTCGCCGGTGCTCGCCCGCGCCCACCACGGCTCGGTCTCCAAGGAGCAGCGGGCCCAGGTCGAGGAGGACCTCAAGGCGGGCCGGCTGCCGGCGGTCGTGGCGACCTCCAGCCTGGAGCTGGGCATCGACATGGGCGCGGTGGACCTCGTCGTCCAGGTCGAGTCACCGCCCTCGGTCGCCTCCGGTCTCCAGCGCGTCGGACGCGCCGGACACCAGGTCGGCGCCGTCTCGACCGGTGTGGTCTTCCCCAAGTACCGGGGTGACCTGGTGCAGGCGGCCGTGGTCACGGAGCGGATGCGCGAGGGAGCCATCGAGTCGCTGCGCGTGCCCGCCAACCCGCTGGACGTGCTCGCCCAGCAGATCGTCGCCATGGTGGCCCTGGACACCTGGGACGTGGAGGAGCTGCTGGCCGTGGTGCGCCGGGCCGCGCCCTTTGCCGCACTGCCCGAGTCCGCGTACACGGCGGTGCTCGACATGCTCGCCGGGCGCTATCCGTCGGACGCCTTCGCGGAGCTGCGGCCGCGGCTGGTCTGGGACCGCGTGGCCGGTACGGTCGCGGGGCGCCCGGGGGCGCAGCGGCTCGCCGTCACCTCGGGCGGCACCATCCCCGACCGGGGTCTCTTCGGTGTCTTCCTGGCCGGCTCGGACCCCAAGAAGGGCGGCGGCCGGGTCGGCGAGCTGGACGAGGAGATGGTCTACGAGTCACGGGCCGGCGATGTGTTCACGCTCGGGACCACCTCCTGGCGGATCGAGGACATCACCCGCGACCGGGTCCTGGTCACGCCCGCGCCGGGCACCCCCGGCCGGCTGCCGTTCTGGAAGGGCGACCAGCTGGGCCGCCCGCTCGAACTCGGCCGGGCGCTGGGCGCGTTCCTGCGCGAGGTCGGCGGGCTGACGCCCGAGGCGGCCCGCGAGCGGCTGGACGCCGCGGGGCTCGACACCTGGGCGGCGGACAACGTCCTGTCCTATCTCGACGAGCAGCGCCGCGCCTGCGGCCATGTGCCGGACGACCGGACGATCGTCGTCGAGCGGTTCCGCGACGAGCTGGGCGACTGGCGGGTCGTCGTCCACTCCCCCTTCGGCGCCCAGGTCCACGCCCCCTGGGCCCTGGCCCTCGGTGCCCGGCTCACCGAGCGGTACGGCATGGACGCCCAGGTGATGCACGCGGACGACGGCATCGTGCTGCGGCTGCCCGACGCGGACCTCATGGGCCTGGACCTGCTGGACGCCGACCCCGCCCGCCCCGGCACGGAGTCCGACAGCGAGCAGTCCCCGGTCGGGGCCGCGGACGTCACGTTCGACAAGGGCGAGATCGATCAGATCGTCACCGACCAGGTCGGCGGATCGGCCCTCTTCGCCGCCCGGTTCCGCGAGTGCGCGGCCCGCGCCCTCCTGCTGCCGCGCCGCAGCCCCGGCAAGCGCACCCCGTTGTGGCAGCAGCGTCAGCGCGCCTCCCAGCTCCTCCAGGTCGCGGGGGAGTTCGGCTCGTTCCCGATCATCCTGGAGGCCGTCCGCGAATGCCTCCAGGACGTCTTCGACGTCCCCGGCCTCACCGAGCTGATGGGGGACATCGAGGCCCGCCGGGTCCGGCTGGTGGAGGTGACGACCCCCGAGCCGTCCCCCTTCGCCCGCTCGCTGCTCTTCGGCTACGTCGCCCAGTTCCTGTACGAGGGCGACTCCCCGCTCGCGGAGCGCCGCGCCGCCGCACTCTCCCTCGATTCGCGACTGCTGGCCGAGCTGCTGGGCCAGGCGGAGCTGCGCGAGCTGCTCGACGCGGAGGTGCTGGCCGAGCTGGAGAGCGAGCTGCAGTGGCTGACCGAGGACCGCCGGGTCAAGGACGTCGAAGGCGTCGCCGATCTGCTGCGGATCCTCGGTCCCCTGACCGACGCCGCGCTGGCCGAGCGCGGCGCCGAGCCCGGGTGGGCCAAGGAGTTGTCGGACGCCCGCCGGGCCCTGCGCGTCCGCATCGCCGGCCAGGACCACTGGGCGGCCGTCGAGGATGCCGGCCGGCTCCGCGACGCCCTGGGGACGGCGCTGCCCGTCGGTGTGCCCGAGGCCTTCACCGAGCCGGTCAAGGATCCCCTCGGTGATCTCCTCACCCGCTTCGCCCGCACGCACGGCCCCTTCACCTCGGCGCAGGCCGCGGCGCGCTTCGGCCTCGGTCCGGCGGTGACCGACGGGGCGCTGCAGCGCCTCGCCGCGAGCGGCCGTGTCGTCCAGGGCGAGTTCCACCCCGCCGGTATCGGCCAGGAGTGGTGCGACGCGACGGTCCTGCGCAGACTGCGCCGCCGCTCCCTCGCGGCTCTGCGGCACGAGCTGGAGCCGGTGCCGCCCGCCGCGCTCGCCGCGTTCCTCCCCCAGTGGCAGCACATCGGCAGTCACAGCCTGCGCGGCACCGACGGTCTGGTGCGCGCCATCGAGCAGTTGCAGGGCGCGCCGGTCCCCGCCTCCGCCCTGGAGAAGCTGGTGCTGCCCGCCCGGGTGACGGACTACTCCCCGGCGATGCTCGATGAACTCACCGCGGCGGGCGAGGTCGTATGGGCCGGCGCGGGAGCGCTCCCCGGGAAGGACGGCTGGGTCTCCCTGCTGCCCACGGACGCGGCACCGTTGCTGCTGCCCGCCCCGCACCCGATGGAGATCACTCCCTTGCACCAGGCGGTGCTCGACGCGCTGTCCGGGGGCTACGGCCTGTTCTTCCGCCAGATCGCCGACCAGGTCCGCGCCGCGGGCCACGCCCCGGCCGAGCCCGGTGGCTCGGACGCCCACATCGCCGATGCCGTCTGGGACCTCGCCTGGTCCGGGCGGCTCACGAACGACACGCTCGCACCGCTGCGCTCTCTGCTCGGCTCCGGGCGTACGGCCGGGGCCACCGCGCACCGCGCCAAGCGCGCGGTGCCACGCGGGCGGTACGGCTCGTTCACCGGCCGCGCGGGCCTGACCGGGGGCGCGGGACGCCCCACGGCCTCGCGCGGCGGGCCCCCGACGGTCGCGGGCCGCTGGGCCCTGCTCCCCGAGCGCGAGCCGGATCCCACCCACCGGGCGCACGTCCTGGCCCGTACCCTCCTCGACCGGCACGGCGTGGTGACGCGGGGAGCGGTGGCCGCCGAGGGAGTGGAGGGCGGCTTCTCCGCCGTCTACCGCGTCCTGTCCGTCTTCGAGGAGAGCGGGCAGACCCGCCGCGGGTATGTGGTCGAAGGCCTGGGTGCCGCGCAGTTCGCGATGGAAGGCGCCGTCGACCGGCTGCGCGCCGTGAGCACCGCCCGCGAGCGGGCGGGCGGCGCCGAGCACGCGGGGGGCCCGGGAAACCCCGACGCCCCTTGGGCGCCACCGGCGCCCACCGGCCCGGCGTCCCGCGGCGCCCGTCGGCGCGCGGTCGTGCTCGCGGCCGCCGATCCCGCCAACGCCTACGGGGCCGCGCTCCCCTGGCCCGAGCCGCCACCCGGTGCGTCCCACAAGCCCGGGCGCAAGGCCGGTTCCCTGGTCGTCCTCCTCGACGGCGCACTCGCCCTGTACATGGAGCGCGGCGGCAAGACCCTCCTCGCATGGCCCGGGGAGGAGGACGCCGAGGCGGCGAGCAGCGACGACCCCCGGCTGCGCGAAGCGGCGGCGGCCCTGGCCGAGGCGGCCCGCGCCGGCGCGCTGGGCACGGTCACGGTCGAGCGGGTCAACGGCTCCCCCGCGCTCACCTCCCCGCTCGGGGCCCTGCTGGAGTCCGCGGGCTTCCACGCCACCCCCCGGGGGTTGCGACTGCGCGCCCCCTGACCCGGCCCCGCCGGGCTCGGCGGGCCCGGCGGGGCCGGGTCAGGAGCCGGCGCGCCTCCGCCGCCTCACAGCCCGGCACCGGCCGGTGCCGACCGGCCCCGGCCCCGTCGACCGGGCATCATGGTGCCCATGCCCGAAGGAGACACCGTCTGGCGCACCGCTCGGATTCTCCACCGCGCCCTGGCCGGCGAGCCCCTCGTGCGGTCCGATCTGCGCGTCCCCCAGCTCGCCACCGCCGATCTCACCGGCCGCCGAGTCACCGAGGTCGTCCCGCGCGGCAAGCATCTCCTCACCCGCGTCGAGGGCGGCCTCACCCTCCACTCGCACCTCGGCATGGACGGCGCCTGGCGGATCTACGACCCCGGCGAGCGCTGGCACGGCGGCCCGCAGCACCAGATCCGCGCCGTCCTCGCCAACGCGGCGCACTCCGCCGTCGGTTACCGGCTGCCCGCCCTGGATCTGCTGCGCACCGCCGACGAATCCACCGTCGTCGGCCATCTCGGCCCCGACCTCCTCGCCCCCGGCTGGAGCCGGGACGATCAGGAGGAAGCGGTCCGCCGTCTGCTCGCTGACCCGGCCCGCAGCGTGGGTGAGGCCGTGCTCGACCAACGCAACCTCGCCGGCGTGGGCAATGTCTACAAGTCGGAGCTGTGCTTCATGCTCCGTCTCTCCCCCTGGCTGCCGGTGGCCGAACTCCCCTCGGCCGAGCGCCTGGTGGCCCTGGCCAGAAAGCTTCTCGACGTCAACAAGGCCCGTAGCGCCCGCATCACCACGGCCGACCAGCGCCTCGACCACCGGCTGTGGGTGTACGGGCGGGCCGGCCGGCCCTGCCGCCGCTGCGGCACCCCGGTCCGCGCGGCCGACCAGGGCCCGGCGGGCCAGGAGCGCCCCACGTACTGGTGCCCCCGCTGCCAGCCCGGCCCCGAGCCCAGCCCGGTCCACTGATTGACGGTTCGTCAGTTCTGGTCGTACGGTCCGGGCATGCCCCTCACGGCGTACGACCTCACCGGCCGCACCGCCCTCGTCACGGGAGCCGCGAGCGGCATCGGCCGTGCGACGGCGCTCCTCCTCGCGGAGGCCGGGGCCTCGGTGCACTGCGCCGACCTGGACGAGAAGGGCGCACGGCGCACAGCCGCCCGGATCACCGAGGGCGGCGGCAGGGCTCGCGCCCATGTGCTCGACGTCGCCGACCCCGCCCGGGTCGCGGCCGCGGTCGCGGAGACGGTCCGGGCCGACGGCCGGCTCGATGTCATGGCCACCATCGCGGGTGTCATGCACCGCGGCAGCGTCCTGGACACCTGTGACGCGGAGCTGGACCGGATACTGGCGGTCAATTTCAAGGGCATGCTCTACGGCTGCCGGGAGGCGGCCCGGGCGATGATCTCCCTCGGTACCGGGGGCAGCATCGTCACCATGGCTTCCGGGGCCATCGACACCGGCGCTCCGGGGCTCTTCGCCTACAGCGCGTCCAAGGCCGCGGTCGTCCAGCTGACCAGGACCCTCGCCACCGAGGTCGGCCGGTACGGCATCCGCGTCAACGCGGTCGCCCCCGGCTGGGTCCGCACGCCCATGACCGAGCGGCACAGCGATGCGGAACAGGCCCAGGCCGAAGGCCCCATGATCCGGCTGTCCCCCTTGGGCCGAGTGGGTGAACCCGAGGACATCGCGCACACGGTCCTGCATCTGGCCTCGGACGCCGCATCGTTCACGACCGGCCAGATCCTGCGCCCCAACGGCGGGGTGGCCATGCCCTGGTGACGCCCTTGGGGGCTGTCCTGGTGACGCCCTCGGGGGCTGCTTTGGTGACGGTCCTGGCGAGTGCCCGGGTGAGCTGCTCGGCCCGGGCGGCCCAGCGGCTCTTGTGCCTCGCCGTCCGCGCCCATGGCACGCAGTGCACGGGCAGCAGGCTCAGCCCCCAGCCACCGGCCACGACCAGCCCCTCGACGGGCCCTGCCCGCTCCGGCTGCGCGAGCAGCCGGAACACCGCCCACCACCACCCACCGCCGAGGGCCGACGCGATCACCCAGCCGACTGCCCCGAGGGTCCGGCCGAACGGCGCCGCCGAACGGCAGAAGCCCCAGAAGTCCCGCCAGGCCATCGCTGCCTCCTTCGGCCGACGCTAGACCGGGCACTCACCGCCACGGCAGAGCGCACCGGGGATCGAGAACGGCGCACGCGACATGTCCTTGCGCGCCCCACCGAGCCGGCGTCGTCAGTCCGACTCCCCCCGCGATCGGGCCAGCTCCTCTTCCAGCTCGGCGATCCGGCGATCACGCCGGTGCAGGTCGACGATGACCCGCTGTTCCCCGTCGCGCATGCCCTCCTGGTACACCGTCCGCACGAAGGCACCGGCTGCTGTCTGATCGAGGTCCGTGACGACCATCAGCTCTTTCGTGAAGCGGATCACGGGGTGCTCGTCCATCCCTCAAGGAGAACGCGCCCGCGCCGCCTCCGCCACCGGAGGCCGGAAACGAGGGACCCCCGAAGGCCACGGCAGACACGGAAGGCCCCGGACCGGCTGCCGGTCCGGGGCCTTCCCGCGTGTGTCACCACGGGCGGTCAGGCGTTCTCCGCCTGGAACATCCAGTGGTGCTTCTCGAGATCTCCCGTGAGACCGATGAGCAGGTCCTGCGTGACCGGGTCGGGGTCGCCGGTCGCCTGAACGCGCTCACGCATGCGGGTGATCACCGCGCCGAGCGCGGCGACGAGGAGCTGCACCGCCCTCGTGTCCTTGTTCCAGCCGTCACCGACCGCGTCGACTCCGCTGGTCTTGGCGACGGTCTCGGCCCGCCCGTCCGGGGCGACACCGAGGGCCGAGGCACGCTCCGCGACCGCGTCGGCGTGCAGCCGGGCACTCGCGACGACCTCGTCGAGCTGCAGATGGACCGAGCGGAAGCGGGGGCCCACGACGGTCCAGTGGACCTGCTTGGCCACGAGCGAGAGGTCCACCAGGTCGACGAGCGCCCCCTGGAGGGCATCACCGACGGTCTTGCGGTCCTGCTCGGACAACGGGCTCTTCACGACAGACATCCGCGTTCTCCTCTTCGACTGTCCGGTCTGTTCGATCCCCGTTCATCCACCATGGCACACAGGTGCCGAAGGGGCGGAAAACACAGGATCCCGGTCAGATTCCTGACCGGGATCCTGGACGGGAAACACACCATTCCCGGACTGGCCTCAGGCCGCGACCACGTCCACGGCCTCCGCGGGAGCCTTGATGGTCACACGCTCCCCCGGCACACCCGTTACAGACGTCACGGACACCGAATTGAACATCGGCCGCATCGGCGCGGGTACCGGCTCACTCGCCGCCGCCGACTGCGCCAGCTCGGCGAGCGACAGTTCGTCACTCACCTCACGCATGACCTCGGACATCCGTACGTCCAGAGCATCGCAGATTGCGGAGAGAAGCTCGGAGGACGCCTCCTTCTGCCCCCGCTCGACCTCGGAGAGGTAACCGAGCGAGACCCGGGCGGATGAGGAGACCTCGCGCAGAGTGCGGCCCTGGCGCTGGCGCTGCCGACGCAGCACGTCACCCAGCAGGCGACGGAGCAAAATCATCGGTGGCTCCCTCCTTGGACCGCGAATCCGGATCCTTCACGCCCCACCGTACCGCCTCCGGCTGCGGCCGTGCGGGGAGCTATGTCGTGTTCACTCAGGGCTGCAAACATCCATTCCCCCCGTTGTGTTCCGTATCCTTTGCCCCCGCGTTCTCTGCCAGTTCGCCCAGCAGCAGGGCGAGAGCCGCCCGTACGCTCTCGGTCCGGATGCGCGCCCGGTCGCCGTCCAGCGACAGCTCGCGCACCACGCCCGCACCGTCCGGACCCGCCACGGCGACGAAGACCGTGCCGACGGGCTTGCCGTCCTGGGGGTCCGGTCCGGCGACTCCGGTGGTGGCGAGCCCCCAGTCGGCGCCGAGCAGACTCCGCACACCGCGGGCCATCTGCCGGGCCACCTCCGCGTCGACGGCCCCGCGCTCGGCGAGCAGTTCACCGGCCACGCCCAGCACATCGCGCTTGACGTCGGTGGCGTACGCGGTGACCGACCCCAGCACCGCGCGGGAGGCGCCCGGCGCGGCGGTCAGTTCCGCCGCGAGCAGGCCGCCCGTGAGCGATTCCGCCGCTGCCACGGTCCAGCCCCGCCCGACCAGCGCACCCAGCACCGCGGCGGCCCCGCCGTCGCCCGCCGTGCCCGCCGTGCCGTCCGGCCGTTCGGGGCTCATCGCGCGGATCCCCGGCCGGCCCGGCGCAGCTCGATGGCCTGCTTCACGTAGTCGAGCCCGGTCAGCACGGTCAACGCCACGGCGACGGCCATCACCCAGAAGCGCATCGTGGCCAGGGGCCCGGTCAGCGCCAGGATGTACATCCCGACGCCCACGCCCTGGGCGAGCGTCTTCATCTTGCCGCCGCGGCTGGCCGGGATCACCCCGTGCCTGATCACCCAGAACCGCATCAGCGTGATGCCGACCTCCCGGAAGAGGATCACGCCCGTGACCCACCACGGCAGGTCGTCAAGGACCGAGAGGCAGATCAGCGCGGCGCCCATGATCGCCTTGTCCGCGATCGGGTCGGCGATCTTCCCGAAGTCGGTGACCAGGTTGTACATCCGGGCCAGATGGCCGTCGAACAGGTCCGTGATCATGGCGACGGCGAACGCGGCCCAGGCGAAGGAACGCCAGGCCGGGTCGTAGCCGCCGTTGTGCATCATCAACAGGACGAACCCGGGCACGAGGAGCAGCCGCACCATGGTGAGGATGTTGGCGATGTTCCACAACCCGGCCGGCCGCACGGCCGTCGCCGGGGCGGGGCCTCCCGCGGCGGAGGCCGGGGCTCGGGTCATCTGGCGGCCTCCTCGGTACACCCTCCGTCACCGAGTACCTCGGCGATGAGGTCCACGCCCTCGGTCGCCACCACCTTGGCCGTGACCATCCGGCCGGGCACCAGCTCCCGGTCGGTGGTGAGCAGGACCTGGCCGTCGGTCTCGGGTGCCTGGTGGGCGGCCCGGCCGATGACGCCGTCCTCCTCGTCCACGCGGTCGACGAGCACCTCGAGGGTCTCCCCGAGGCGCTCCTCGGCGCGCTGCGCGGTCAGCTCCTCGGCGAGCCGCGAGATGTGCGCCAGGCGCTCGGCGACGACGTCGGGGTCGACCTTGTCCTCGTAGGTGGCCGCCTCGGTGCCGTCCTCGTCGGAGTAGCCGAAGACGCCGATGGCGTCCAGCCGGGCCCCGGCCAGGAAACGCTCCAGCTCGGCGACGTCCTCCTCGGTCTCACCGGGGAAGCCGACGATGAAGTTCGAGCGGGCGCCGGCCTGCGGGGCCTTGGCGCGGATCTGGTCGAGCAGCTCCAGGAAGCGGTCGGTGTCTCCGAAGCGGCGCATCGCGCGCAGCACGCCGGGGGCCGAGTGCTGGAAGGAGAGGTCGAAGTAGGGCGCGACCTTCTCGGTCGAGGTCAGCACGTCGATCAGGCCCGGCCGCATCTCGGCGGGCTGGAGGTAGCTGACCCGGATCCGCTCCAGGCCGTCCACGGCCGCCAGCTCCGGCAGCAGCGTCTCCAGCAGCCGGATGTCGCCGAGGTCCTTGCCGTACGAGGTGTTGTTCTCGGAGACCAGCATGACCTCCTTCACGCCCTGCTCCGCGAGCCATCGCGTCTCGCTCAGCACGTCGGAGGGACGGCGGGAGATGAAGGACCCGCGGAAGGAGGGGATGGCGCAGAAGGAGCACCGGCGGTCGCAACCGGAGGCGAGCTTCACGGAGGCGACGGGGTTGGAGCCGAGTCTGCGGCGCAGCGGTGCCCGGGGCCCGGAGGCCGGGGCGAGGCCCTCGGGGAGGTCCGCCGGGGCGGTCTCCTGGGCGTCCTGGGCCTCCTGCGCGTGTCCGGGCAGGGCGACGTCCGCGCTCTGCCGGGCGGCGGGGCTGATCGGCAGCAGCTTGCGCCGGTCACGCGGGGTGTGGGAGGCGTGGACGCCACCGGAGAGGATGGTCTGGAGCCGGTCGGAGATGTCGGCGTAGTCGTCGAAGCCGAGCACTCCGTCGGCCTCGGGGAGCGCCTGGGCGAGCTCCTTGCCGTACCTCTCGGCCATGCAGCCGACGGCCACGACGGCCTGGGTGCGGCCCTGATCCTTGAGGTCGTTGGCTTCGAGGAGGGCGTCGACGGAGTCCTTCTTGGCGGCTTCTACGAAGCCACAGGTGTTGACGACGGCCACATCGGCATCGGCGGCGTCCTCGACGAGGTCCCAGCCATCCGCCGCCAAGCGGCCTGCCAGCTCCTCCGAGTCCACCTCGTTACGGGCGCAGCCAAGTGTGACAAGAGCGACGGTACGGCGTTCGGGCATAGGGCTCAGCCTACTTTGTCCCGGCACCACATCCGTTGCCCCGTGTCCCCCGAGTGCGGAGAGCCTGGTCACCCGAAGGCTCGCCGCACAGGGCCTGCCGACCACGTTCGCGCTGGTCAGCCCGTTTCGGGGTCACCCTTGGTGTAGCTCAGACGCTGAACCTGTCCGTCGTCACCCAGATCCTTGACCTCCTTGCCGTTCACGAACAATTGCACGGCCCCGGCATTGCCCAGCACCAGGTCGATCCGCTTGTTGTCGGTGAAGGTCTTGGAAGCGCCCCGCTTGAGCACGCCCTCCTCGATCAGCTTGCCGTTGTGGTCCTTGGCGGACATCCACGTCTGGCCGTTGTCGGCGGTGACCTTGACGGTGACCTTGTTGGCCGGGACGCCCGCGATGGCGCTGTCGGAAGGTTCCGGTTTGGGGTCGGCGGGCTTGCTGGGGGCGGCCTCGGGGCTCTTCGGCGCGGGCTGCTTGCCGGAGGCCGTGTCGGCCGCGACGGAGCTGCTCTGGCCCTTGCTGCCGCCGTTGAAGAGGGTGAAGCCGACAAAGCCGACGACGGCGACGATGGCGGCCACCATCGCGGCCGTCCAATTGGGCCGCCGGCGCTCGGGCCGCAGCCGCTCGGCCTCGAAGAGGGGTGCGGCGGGGGTGGGCGCGGGGCGGCCGCCGTGCTCGGCGTCGTACTGCGCGACGAGCGGGGCGGGGTCCAGGCCGACGGTCTGCGCCAGCACGCGGATGTGTCCCCGGGCGTAGACGTCGCCGCCGCAGCGGCTGAAGTCGTCCTGTTCGATGGCGTGCACGATCGGGATGCGCACGCGGGTGGTCGTGCTGACCTCGTCGACGGTCAGACCGGCGCTGATGCGGGCCTGCTGGAGTGCGCGGCCGATCGAGGGCCGGTCGTCCGCGGGGGAGTTGCCGATGGACACGTGGGCGCCTTTCGAGCGTGTAGCCACCTGCTGGAGGTTCAGTCTAGGGGGGATGCGAAAGGGTCGGGCAAGCGGGAAGCCGGACTTTGTACGCCATCGGAATGTTCTGCCGGGCCGGGCGTGGGACCTCCGGCGAACCGGGTGGTGGGACGCCCTGCGGAGCACCATCGCTCCCCCCTCTCCCTCAACGGGACCCGCCGCCGGGGGAAACGGTCGACCGGCTCGTTTTTCCGGTTTTCCCGGCCGGCTACCCCTGGCCGTCCCCGCGGATCACGGCGAGCACGCCGTCGAGTTCCTCGGGCTTGACGAGCACGTCGCGCGCCTTGGAGCCCTCGCTCGGGCCCACGATGTTGCGCGACTCCATCAGGTCCATGAGTCTTCCCGCCTTGGCGAAGCCCACACGCAGCTTCCGCTGGAGCATCGAGGTCGAGCCGAACTGGGTGGAGACGACCAGCTCGGCGGCCTGGCAGAGCAGATCGAGGTCGTCGCCGATGTCCTCGTCGATCTCCTTCTTCTTCGCCGTCCCCACGGTGACGTCGTCCCGGAAGACCGGCGCCATCTGGTTCTTGCAGTGCTGCACGACGGCCGCGACCTCGTCCTCCGTGACGAAGGCGCCCTGCATGCGGACGGGCTTGCTGGCCCCCATCGGCAGAAACAGGCTGTCGCCCTTGCCGATGAGCTTCTCGGCGCCCGGCTGGTCGAGGATGACCCGGCTGTCGGCGAGCGAGGACGTCGCGAAGGCGAGCCGGGAAGGCACGTTCGCCTTGATCAGACCGGTGACGACGTCCACGGACGGGCGCTGGGTGGCGAGCACGAGGTGGATGCCGGCGGCGCGGGCGAGCTGGGTGATGCGGACGATGGCGTCCTCGACGTCACGCGGGGCGACCATCATCAGGTCCGCCAGCTCGTCCACGATGACCAGCAGGTACGGGTAGGGCTGCAGCTCGCGCCCGCTGCCTTCGGGGGGCTTGACCTTGCCCTTGCGGATGGCGTCGTTGAAGTCGTCGATGTGCCGGAAGCCGAAGGCCGCCAGGTCGTCGTAGCGCAGGTCCATCTCGCGGACGACCCACTGCAGGGCCTCGGCGGCCCGCTTGGGGTTGGTGATGATCGGGGTGATCAGGTGCGGGATGCCCTCGTAGGCGGTCAGCTCGACGCGCTTGGGGTCGACGAGGACCATCCGGACGTCGTCCGGGGTCGCTCTTATCATCACCGAGGTGATCAGGCAGTTGATGCAGGACGACTTTCCGGAGCCGGTGGCTCCGGCGACCAGGACGTGCGGCATCTTCGCGAGGTTGGCCATCTCGTAGCCGCCCTCGACGTTCTTGCCGAGTGCGACCAGCATCGGGTGGTCGTCCTCGGCCGCCGCGGCGAGCCGCAGCACGTCACCGAGATTGACCATCTCGCGGTCGGTGTTCGGGATCTCGATGCCGACCGCGGACTTGCCGGGGATGGGGCTGATGATGCGCACGTCCGGGCTGGCGACGGCGTAGGCGATGTTCTTGGTGAGCGCGGTGATCCGCTCGACCTTGACGGCGGGGCCCAGCTCCACCTCGTACCGCGTGACCGTCGGGCCGCGGGTGAAGCCGGTGACCGCCGCGTCGACTTTGAACTCCGCGAAGACGTTCGACAGGGAGGCCACTATGGCGTCGTTCGCGGCGCTGCGCGTCTTGCCGGGGCCGCCGCGCTCCAGCAGGTCCAGCGACGGCAGCGAGTAGGTGATGTCGCCCGCGAGCTGGAGCTGCTCGGCCCGCGCCGGGAGCCCCGGGGCGGGCTCGGGTGCGGGCTTGGTGAGGTCGGGCACGCTCCCGGTGGCGCTCTCCGCGCCCGCGGACACCGCGTCGGCCTTGCTGCCGGACGCCGCCTTCCCGGTGCCGCGCGCGGTCGGTACCGCGCCGGTCCGCTCCCGCTCGGCGGCGACGGCGCTGCTGAGCCCGGCGACGAGCGGCGACGGCTGCACACCGTGCAGCACGGCTCCGTCGAGCGAGGCCGCGGCGGCGGCCGCCACGTCCACCGCGTCCATCGGCCGGTCGCCCGGCGGCTCCACGGGCGTCCTGCGCGGCTTGCGGCGCTTGCTCAGTGCCTCTTCCTCGGCGCGCTCCGCGTCCGTGCCGGTGTCGGCCGCGGCCCGGTTCGCCGCGGCCCGTCGGGGCCGCCTCGCCGGTGCGTCGCGCCACTCGTCGTCGTACTCCCCCGAGTCGTAGGTCCCGGACGCGAACGGATCGTGCTCTTCCGGTTCCGCTTCGACCAGGCCGAGCCGGATGCCGAGCAGCCGCAGCCGCTGCGGGATGGCGTTGACGGGCGTGGCCGTGACGACCAGCAGCCCGAAGAGGGTGAGCAGCACGAGCAGCGGTACGGCCAGCACCTCGCCGACGGTGAAGAGCAGGGGCTTCGCGGCCGCCCAGCCGATCAGACCGCCGGCGTCCTGCAGGGCCTCGGCGCCCTCGCCCCGGCCGGGCGACCCGCAGGCCACGTGCACCTGGCCGAGAACGCCGACGACCAGCGCGGAGAGGCCGATGACGATGCGGCCGTTCGCCTCGGGCCGCTCGGGGTGCCGGATCAGCCGGACGGCGATGACGCCGATCAGTATCGGCACGAGCAGGTCGAGCCGGCCGAAGGCACCGGTGACGAGCATCTTCACCAGGTCCCCGACCGGGCCTTCGAGGTTGGACCAGGTGCCGGCCGCGACGACGAGGCCGAGGCCGAGGAGGAGCAGCGCGAGCCCGTCCTTGCGGTGTGCCGGGTCGAGCCCCTTCGCGCCCCGTCCGACGCCGCGGAACACCGCGCCCACGGTGTGCGCCAGCCCGAGCCAGACGGCCCGTGCCAGGCGGTAGAGACCGCTGGTCGGAGAGGACGCGCGCTTGGGTGCCGCCTTGGCCGCGGCCTTCTTCGCGGGCTTCCGCGCGGGCGCCGCGGCCTTCTTGGCGGGCTTGGCGGGTGCCTTGCCCGCCGGCTTCGGCGGTGCCTTCTTCGCGGGTGCCTTCTTGGCCGCGCTCCCGGGGCGTCCGGCGCGCTGCTTCGAGGTGCCCGCCGTGCTCTGGGAACCCTTGCCGGACGTACGTGAGGCCATGGAGCCGAGATTACCGTCGTCGGGCGCGAGGGACACGTGCGCCCGGGCGTTCACCCATTCGTGTCGGCCCCCAGTGATATCGGGGGTGACGCTGCGTCAAAGGTCGGGCGGGCACGGCGAGGGCTCACGTCGGTCCCCGCACGGACCGGCTCTTGCTGCGGGGACGTGACACCCAGGGGCGGTCGGCGGGTCAGCTCGGCGCGGGCAGCGCGCTCGCCCCGCCACCGGTCCCGGGCTCCAGCGCGTCCAGGGCCCGGCGCAGTCCGGTGAGTTTGCGCTCGAGGTGCGCGGCGGTGGCGACGGCCGCCGCGTCCGCGGACTCGTCGAGCTGTTTGGACAGCGCCTCGGCCTGTTCCTCGACGGCGGCGAGCCGCGCGGAGAGTTCGGCGAGCAGCCCGGCGGGCTCCTGGGTCTCCGCCACCCCGCTGCGACCGGACTGGCCGTCGAGCTGGAGCCGCAACAGGGCGGCCTGCTCGCGCAGCTGGCAGTTCTTCATGTACAGCTCGACGAAGACCGAGACCTTGGCGCGCAGCACCCACGGGTCGAAGGGCTTGGAGATGTAGTCCACCGCGCCCGCCGCGTAGCCGCGGAAGGTGTGGTGCGGGCCGTGGTTGATGGCGGTGAGGAAGATGATGGGAATGTCCCGGGTCCGCTCCCGCCGCTTGATGTGCGCGGCGGTCTCGAAACCGTCCATGCCCGGCATCTGGACGTCCAGCAGGATCACTGCGAAGTCGTCCGTCAGCAGCGCCTTGAGCGCTTCCTCCCCTGACGATGCCCGTACCAGTGTCTGATCGAGCGCCGAGAGGATCGCCTCCAGCGCCAGCAGATTTTCCGGCCGGTCATCGACCAGGAGGATCTTGGCCTTCTGCACCATGCCCCGTCCTCCTCGCCCCGGCTTGGGGTCTCCCCGGCCCGAAGAGCCAGGGGAAGCACCGGGCGCCGCCCCAGGGGACGACTCCCTTGCGCCGCCCGTCCTTGTGCCGGTCATCGTAGCCGTACCCCGCCTGTCACCACACCCTGTCACCGCGATGTCACAGTGCACGTAGCAGAAACGCGGTGGGAGACCAGAAGGTTCCCCGAATACCGCGCTCCCACACGTCTTTGAGCACAGTCAGTCAGCAGACGCACAAAGAGTGACCAACCAACTGTCACTCAGCGCGCATCCACTGCTCCATCACCGTCAGCAGATGATCCGTGTCGACCGGTTTGGTGACATAGTCCGACGCCCCGGCATCGATGCTCTTCTCCCGGTCGCCCTTCATCGCCTTCGCCGTGAGCGCGATGATGGGCAGCCCCGCGAACTGCGGCATCCTGCGGATCGCCGCCGTCGTGGCATAGCCGTCCATCTCCGGCATCATGATGTCCATGAGCACCAGCACCACGTCGTCGTGCTGCTCGAGAACCTCGATCCCCTCGCGGCCGTTCTCCGCGTAGAGCACCGACAGGCCGTACTGCTCCAGCACGCTGGTGAGCGCGAAGACATTGCGGATGTCGTCGTCGACGATCAGCACCTTCTCGCCGTGGAAGCCGCCGCTGAAGCCGCTCGGCGCCGCGTCCCTGCCCTCGCCGGGCGCGGCGTTCAGCCACGGCTCCTGCTGGGGGGACGCCGGCACGGGCGGAGCCTGCGGCGGCTGCGCCCCCGGGCCCGCCTCCTCGGCCCGTCCGGGCAGGGCGGGCCACGCCGCCCCCGCCGCCTGAGCCGCGCGCTGGCGGCGCAGCAGCAGCCCGGCGGCACCGCGCGCGGGCAGCTCGGCCCGGCCGTCACCGCCCACGAACTCGCTCCCCGCCATCAGCGCCTGCTGTCCGGCGGCCTGGCCGCCCGGTGCGAGCGGGTAGCCCTGCGGTGGCAGCTCGCCGGAGGTCAGCGGCAGATACAGCGTGAAGGTGGAGCCGCGCCCGGGCTCGCTCGCCGCGTGGATCTCGCCGCCGAGCAGGCGCGCGATCTCCCGGCTGATGGAGAGCCCGAGCCCGGTGCCCCCGTACTTGCGGCTGGTGGTGCCGTCCGCCTGCTTGAACGCCTCGAAGATGACCCGCATCTTGCTGGCCGCGATGCCGATGCCGGTGTCCGTGACGGAGAAGGCGATCAGATCACCGTCGGCCTCGCGCAGCGAGCCCGCCTCCAGCAGCTGCTCGCGAATGGTGTCCGGGACATCCGCGCCGGCCGGCCGGATGACCAGCTCGACCGCGCCCGTGTCCGTGAACTTCACCGCGTTCGACAGCAGATTGCGCAGCACCTGCAGCAGCCGCTGTTCGTCGGTGTGCAGCGTCGCCGGCAGCTCCGGCGAGACGCGCACGGAGAAGTCGAGCCCCTTCTCCGCCGTCAGCGGCCGGAAGGTCGCCTCGACGTAGTCGACGAGCTGGACCAGGGCGATCCGGGTCGGACTGACGTCCATCTTGCCCGCCTCGACCTTCGACAGGTCCAGGATGTCGTTGATCAGCTGGAGCAGATCGGAGCCCGCTCCGTGGATCGTCTCGGCGAACTCCACCTGCTTCGGGGAGAGATTGCCCTCCGCGTTGTCGGCGAGCAGCTTGGCGAGGATCAGCAGCGAGTTGAGCGGCGTGCGCAGCTCGTGCGACATGTTGGCCAGGAACTCCGACTTGTAGCGCATGGAGACCGCGAGCTGCTCGGCGCGCTCCTCCAGCACCTGCCGTGCCTCTTCGATCTCGGTGTTCTTGACCTCGATGTCGCGGTTCTGCCGGGCCAGCCGCTCGGACTTCTCCTCCAGCTCGGAGTTGGAGATCTCCAGTTCCTTCTGCCGGTTCTCCAACTCCAGCGACCGCTCGCGCAGTTGCTCGGCGAGCTCCTGCGACTGCTTGAGCAGCACCTCGGTCTTGGTGTTGACGCTGATGGTGTTGACGCTGGTGCCGATCATCTCGGCGATCTGGTTGAGGAAGTCCTTCTGGATCTGCGCGAACGGCTGGAAGGACGCCAGCTCGATCACGCCGAGGATCTGCCCCTCGAACAGCACCGGCAGCACGATGACGTGCGCCGGCGGTGCCTCCCCCAGCCCGGAGGCGATCTTCAGATAGCCCGGCGGCACGTTCTCCACCAGGATGGTGCGCTTCTCCTGCGCCGCCGTCCCGATGAGCGTCTCACCGGGCCGGAAAGAGGTGGGCATCGAGCCCATCGAGTAGCCGTACGAGCCGAGCATCCGCAGCTCGTACGCGTCCTCCTCGCCCTCGCTCTCCGGCAGGCCGGTCGGCATCGCGAGGAAGAAGGCACCGTGCTGCGCGGAGACCACGGGGGTCAGCTCGCTCATGATCAGCCCGGCGACGTCCTCCAGATCGCGGCGGCCCTGCATCAGACCGGAGATGCGGGCGAGATTGCCCTTGAGCCAGTCCTGTTCCTTGTTGGCGAGGGTGGTCTCGCGCAGGTTGGCGATCATCGTGTTGATGTTGTCCTGGAGCTCCAGGATCTCGCCCGCGGCGTCCACGTCGATCTTGAGGTTGAGGTCGCCGCGGGTCACCGCGGTGGCGACCTCGGCGATGGCCCGGACCTGCCGGGTCAGGTTGCCCGCCATCTCGTTGACCGACTCGGTCAGGTCGCGCCAGGTGCCGTCGACGTCGCGCACCCGGGCCTGGCCGCCCAGCTGTCCCTCGGTGCCCACCTCGCGGGCGACCCGGGTGACCTGGTCGGCGAAGGACGACAGCTGGTCGACCATCGTGTTGATGGTCGTCTTCAGCTGGAGGATCTCACCGCGCGCGTCGATGTCGATCTTCTTGGTGAGATCGCCCTGGGCGATGGCGGTGGTCACCATCGCGATGTTGCGGACCTGGCCGGTGAGGTTGGACGCCATCGAGTTCACGGACTCGGTGAGGTCCTTCCACGTGCCGCTGACGCCGGGCACCCGGGCCTGGCCGCCGAGGATGCCGTCGGTGCCCACCTCGCGCGCCACCCGCGTGACCTCGTCCGCGAAGGACGACAGCGTGGTCACCATGGTGTTGACGGTGTCGGCGAGCTGCGCCACCTCGCCGCGGGCCTCGACGGTGACCTTCTTGGTCAGGTCGCCGTTGGCGACCGCGCCCGCGACCTGCGAGATGTTCCGCACCTGGCTGGTCAGGTTGTTGGCCATCAGGTTGACGTTGTCACTGAGGTCCTTCCAGATGCCGGTGACGTCCCGCACCCGCGCCTGGCCACCCAACTGGCCTTCCGTGCCCACCTCGCGGGCGACCCGGGTCACCTGCTCGGCGAAGTCCGAGAGCTGGTCGACCATCGTGTTCACCGTCGTGACGAGTTCGAGGATCTCGCCCTTCGCATCGACGGTGATCTTCTTCGACAGATCGCCCTTGGCGACGGCGGTGGTGACCTCGGCGATGTTGCGCACCTGCGAAGTCAGGTTGTTGGCCATGAAGTTGACGGACTGGGTGAGGTCCTTCCAGGTGCCGGAGACGCCCTGCACCTCCGCCTGGCCGCCCAGGATGCCCTCGGTGCCCACCTCGCGCGCCACGCGCGTGACCTGGTCGGCGAACGAGGACAGCTGGTCCACCATCGTGTTGAGGGTGTTCTTCAGCTCCAGGATCTCGCCGCGCGCATCGACATCGATCTTCTGCGACAGATCACCACGCGCCACCGCCGTGGCGACCTGCGCGATGTTACGGACCTGGGCGGTCAGATTGCCCGCCATCCCGTTGACCGAGTCCGTCAGATCGTGCCAGACACCGGCCACGCCCGGCACCTGCGCCTGGCCGCCGAGACGGCCGTCCGTACCCACCTCGCGGGCGACCCGGGTCACCTGCTCGGCGAAGGCCGAGAGCTGGTCGACCATCGTGTTGATGGTGTTCTTCAGCTCCAGGATCTCGCCGCGCGCATCGACATCGATCTTCTGCGACAGATCACCACGCGCCACCGCCGTCGTGACCTGCGCGATCTGCCGCACCTGCGAGGTGAGGTTGCCGGCCATGAAGTTGACCGAGTCGGTCAGCTCCTTCCAGGTGCCGCTGACGCCGTCCACCCGGGCCTGACCGCCGAGCCGGCCCTCCGTGCCCACGTCCCGCGCCATCCGCGTGACCTGGTCGGCGAAGGACGACAGCTGGTCCACCATCGTGTTCACGGTGTTCTTCAGCTGGAGCATCTCGCCGGACACATCGACGGTGACCTTCTGCGACAGGTCGCCGTTGGCGACCGCGGTTGTCACCTGGGCGATGTTGCGCACCTGTCCGGTGAGGTTGCGGAAGGCGGTGTTCACCGAGTCGGTGAGGTCCTTCCACGTCCCCGCCGCACCCGGCACCTGCGCCTGACCGCCCAGCTCGCCCTCGACGCCGATCTCGCGCGCCACCCGCGTCACTTCGGCACCGAAGGACTGGAGCTGGTCGACCATCGTGTTGACGGTGTTCTTCAGCTCCAGCATCTCGCCGGACACATCGACGGTGACCTTCTGGCCCAGGTCGCCGTTGGCGACCGCCGTCGTCACCTGCGCGATGTCGCGGACCTGCGTGGTGACGTTGCGGAAGGCGGTGTTCACCGAGTCGGTGAGGTCCTTCCACGTCCCCGCCGCACCCGGCACCTGCGCCTGACCACCGAGCAGGCCCTCGGCGCCGACCTCGCTGGCGACCCGGGTCACCTCGTCGGCGAAGGTGCGCAGGGTCTCCGTCATCTGGTTGATCGTCTCGGCGAGCTGCGCGACCTCTCCGCGCGCGCTCACCGTGACCTTCTGCGACAGGTCGCCGTTGGCGACCGCCGTCGTCACCTGCGCGATCCCGCGGACCTGGGCCGTCAGATTGCCGGCCATCAGATTGACCGAGTCGGTGAGGTCCTTCCAGACACCCGCGACGCCGGGCACCTGCGCCTGGCCGCCCAGCTCGCCCTCGGTGCCCACTTCCCGCGCGACCCGGGTCACCTCGGAAGCGAACGAGGACAGCTGGTCGACCATCGTGTTGACGGTGTTCTTCAGCTCCAGCATCTCGCCGGCCACGTGCACGGTGACCTTGCGGGACAGGTCGCCCTTGGCGACCGCCGTCGTCACCAGGGCGATATCACGCACCTGGGCGGTCAGCCGGGACGCCATGGTGTTGACGGAGTCCGTCAGGTCCTTCCACGAACCCGACATTCCACGCACCCGGGCCTGACCGCCGAGCTTGCCCTCGGTCCCGACCTCGCTCGCCACCCGGGTCACCTCGTCGGTGAACGCCGACAGCTGGTCCACCAGGCCGTTGACCGTGCGGCCCACCTTGAGGAACTCGCCGCGCAGCGGGTGCGCCGCGCCGTCCGCGCCCTGCGAGCGCAGGTCCATCCGCTGTTCCAGATCGCCCTCGGCGACCGCCGACAGCACCCGGCCCACTTCGGACACCGGCCGCACCAGGTCGTCGACCAGGGCGTTCGAGGCATCGATGGCCGCGGCCCACGCACCCTCGCAGGCGCCGACCTCCAGCCGCTCCGTGAGCTTTCCCTCACGTCCGACCACCCGGCGCACTCGCGCCAGCTCGCCGGTCAGCTGCAGATTGCGGTCCGCGACTTCGTTGAAGACCGCGGCGATCTCGGCCATCGCACCGTCACCCGAGACCGTCAGACGCTTACGGAAGTTGCCGTCCCGCATCGCCGCCAGGGCCGCCAGTAGCCGGTTCAGCGCCGCCGTGTCCACTTGCGTCGTCCCATTGGTCCGGGATCGTCCGCCTTTCGCGCGCGTGCTCACGCCCCGCGCCGCTGCGCCAGACTCCACCGTGTCCCTCCCGCAGGGTCGATCATCCTTGTCGGGCCTACCTCAGCTTCCCAGTCTTTCACCCCGGCCCGCAGAAGAGGTTGCCAGTTGGAGCGTAACCACACCCCGGAGAAGTCGTTGAAGACTACGGGGCAGGGGCTGTCCACCGGCACGGCCATGAGCCCGGCGAAAGCCCTGGCCAAGGGGGACGTCACCATAAGTGTCCCGGTGCGCACCGCGCCGGACGCCCCTTCCTGCAGCCGATCACGGCGCGGGGTTTGAGTGGGCCGTGCGGGGGGATACGCATGGTCGTCGGATCGCGTCCACTCCCACGTCCTTCCCGACGCCATCCCTGCCTCCGTTTCCGAAATACACGACTCTGTTCCACATCGCCCGGGCCGACGGTTTAGCCTGGCGAACGAATCGAGGCCATCGGAAACGGGCACAGGACTCGGGGGAGCGATGAGAGGCCAATGGGGAGTGCTGTGATCACCGCGCGGGCTGCCGCCACTTTCGAGCCGGTCGGGCGCTCGGTAGCCTCCGCCCGTTCCTTCGTCCGGGACACCCTCCAGGGGTGGGGCTTCCCCGACGTCATCGACGACGCCGTCGTCCTCACCAGCGAGCTCGTCACCAATGCCGTGGTCCACGCCGGCACCGCCGCCGACGTCCTGTGCGTCCGCCTGGACACCGGGGTGCGGGTGGAGGTCGCCGACCGCTACCCCGAGCGCGAGCTGCCGCTGCAGAGCCCCGGCCGGCACTTCGGCGGCGTCGACCGCGAAGGAGGCCGTGGTCTGCTGCTGTGCTCCGCCCTCGCCGGCCGCTGGGGCGTCGAGTACAGCGCCACCCACAAGAAGGTGTGGTTCCAGCTCGACCTCCCCGACCGCCCGGCCGGTACCCGCTCCGCGGGCCCGGCGCTCCCCGTCGAAGCACTGCCGCTGGCCGACGCCCGGGTGCGCGTCGCCGTCATCCAGATCGACCGCGCCGGCGGCATCAGCGCCTGGAACGACGACGCCCAGGACCTCTTCGGTTTCCCCGCCGACCAGGTGATGGGCAAGCCCCTCACCGACTTCGCCGCCTGGCCGCACACCCCCGGTACCTCGACGGGCATCGCCGAGGCCCTGCTCCTCTCGCGCTGGGAGGGCTCGTACGGCATAAGGGGCGAGGACGGCCGCATCGTCCCCGTCTACGCCTCCCATCTGCGCGTCCGTGACACTGTGGGCGCCCCCTCCACCGTCTGTCTGCTCGTTCGCGACGAGGAGCGCGCGGTCCTGCAGAGTCCGCAGCGCTCCCCCGTCACCGACAGCGCCTCCAACGACCGGGGCACCGCCACCGACCCGTTCGAGGTCTTCATCGGCTCCCCCGCTCCGGACGACCTGGACGGCCTCCTCCAGCGCACCGTCGAGCGCGCCCGTGACATGCTCGATGGCGACTCCGCCTATCTGCTGCTCGCCACCGACGACGAGACCGAGCTGGAGGTCCGCGCCTCCACCGGCCTGCCCTCCGCCCGCCAGCGGTTCGCCCGCGTCCCCGTCGAGGCCGGCACGGGCCGCTACGGCTCGGCCCGGATGCCCGCCGTCCACGACGATCTCAGTGCCGTCCCGGGCGCTGTCCCGCTGCTCGCCAACACCGGCATGCGCTCGGTCGTCACCGTGCCCCTCAAGGTGGAGGGCCGCCTCACCGGTTCGCTCGGTGTGGCCGCCGAGGCCCCCGGCCGCTACGGCAATGAGGAGGCTCTCCGCCTCCAGTTCGCCGCCGACCGCATCGCGCTCGCCGTCGAGTCCGCCCGCCTGGGCGAGCTGGAGCGACTGCGGCGCGGTTCGCTGTCCTTCCTCGTCGAGGCCTCGGACCTGCTCGCCGGCACCCTGGACCGGGACCAGACGCTCGCCCTGATGGCCCAGATGACCGTCCCGACCCTCGCCACCTGGTGCGCCGTCTACACCATCGCCGACCAGTCCTCCGAGCCCGAGCTGTCGTATGTGCTCCATGAGGACGAGGACCGCATCGACGGCCTCAAGGCCCTGCTGTCCAAGGTCGCCCCGCCCGACCCGGTGCCCACCCCCGGCGCCCGGATCTGGACCGCCCCCTCCGAGGCGGCCCACGCCGCCGCCCTGCGCAGTTCGCTGCGCAGCCTCGGTCTCGGTGACGCCGGCGGGCACACCCCCGGCCCCGGCACCTCACTCGCCACGGCGGCCGCCGTCGGCGGCGAGACCGTCGTCCTGCCCCTGGTGGCCCGCAACCGTGTCATCGGCATGCTCACCCTCGGCAAGCCGACCGACGACCACTTCCGCCAGGAGATCCTGGAGCTCGCCGAGGACCTCTCCCGCCGAGCGGCCCTCGCCCTGGACAACGCACGCCTGTACAGCGAGCGCACGGCCATCAGCCAGTCCCTCCAGCGCAGCCTGCTCCCGCCCGAGTTGCCGGACGTCCCGGGCGTCGAGGTCGAGGTCATCTACCGCGCGGCGGGCGAGGGCAATGAGGTCGGCGGCGATTTCTACGACCTCTTCCCCATCCGCGACGGCGCGTACGGCTTCGCGATCGGCGATGTCTGCGGCACGGGCCCGGAGGCCGCGGCCGTCACCGGTCTCGCCCGGCACGCGCTGCGTCTCCTCGCCCGCGAGGGCTTCGGCGGCCCCGCGGTCCTGGAGCGGCTGAACGCCGCCATCCTCGACGAGGGCGCCCGCAGCCGATTCCTCACTCTGCTCTACGGGGAGCTGTGGCCCCAGCACGACGGCAGCGCGGTCCTCAAGGTCGTCTGCGCCGGGCATCCGCTGCCGCTGCGCCTTCGCCAGGACGGCACGGTCGAGCCGGCGGCGACCCCGCAGCCGCTGCTGGGCGTCATGGAGGACCTCGAGCTGTACGAGCAGACGATCACTCTCGATCCGGGGGATGTCCTGCTGTGCGTCACGGACGGCGTCACCGAGCGCCGTGAGGGCTCGCGCATGCTGGGCGACGACGGTCTGACGGATGTTCTGACCACGTGCACGGGGCTCACCGCGGGAGCGGTCGCGGCGCGCATCCTCCGTGCGGTGGAGCGCTTCGCCGCCGAACCCGCCTCGGACGACATGGCGATTCTCGCCATGCGCGTTCCGGAGACGCAGGATTCCTGACCGGGCCGGGGGGCGCTCCCCCCGGTCTTCGAACTGCCCATATGAGAAAGGCCCCCGCCATCAGGCGGGGGCCTTTCTCTTGATGAGCCCCAATACGGAATCGAACCGTAGACCTTCTCCTTACCATGGAGACGCTCTACCGACTGAGCTATTGGGGCCGGTGCAACGAGATAAAGCATACCCGACTCTCGCACGTGCTTTTGACCACCTGCGCGTTGGGCCATCCGTGCTGTGGGGCGTCTAGGCGGCCACGGGCAGCAGACCGCCGAGCGCGTTGCACGCCGATACCACCCGTTGCAGTTCTCGCCGTGTCATTTCCGCGCCGATGGGCAGCGCTAGGCACTCGTCGGCGGCCCGCTCGGTTTCCTTCAGCCACAACTCCCGCCTGAACGCCGGTGTCCGGTGGACCGGTGTCTGTACGGGCACCCGGCAGCGCACTCCCCGGGCCCGCAGGGCCCGCGCGAACGCGTCCCGGTCCGGCCGGCCGTTTCCGGGCACGCGCACGACGTACGAGTGATAGCGATGCTCGACGCCGGGTGCCGCGGTCGGCGTCAGAACGCCTGTCAGGCGGGCGTTCAGATAGGCGGCGTTGGCTTGTCGGGCGCTGAGGGAGGCCCGGTTGGCCTCGTGTTCCGCTGTGTCGCCCTGGTCGGTTCCGTTGTGTTCGATGACGATCAGGCCGTGCGCGCGGGCGACGGCTCGCAGCCCCGGGTGGTCCACGGGGTGGCCGAAGAGGGGTACGGGCACGATGGCCGCGGTTCGCGAGGTCACCGCCCTGGTGACGGCGGCCGGGTCGAGGCAGAGGCTCCGCGGGTCGATGTCCGCGAAGACGGGCAGCGCCCCGGCCGCCCGAACGGCCTCGGCTGCCTCCGTGGTGGCGTACGAGGGCACGATGACCTCGGCGGCCCATCCGATCCCTGCTGCTGTCAGCAACTCCACAGTCCCCATACCTGCGGATGGTGGCGGCGCGACGTGAACGCGGGGTGACGCTCCGCACTGCATCGCGGAAACAAAAAAGCTCTGTTATCTGAACCGAAGTTCAGATAACAGAGCTTTTTTGAATAATTGTTCGGCGGCGTCCTACTCTCCCACACGGTCCCCCATGCAGTACCATCGGCGCTGAAAGGCTTAGCTTCCGGGTTCGGAATGTAACCGGGCGTTTCCCTAACGCAATGACCACCGAAACTCTATGAAATTAACCAACCGGAACACAACACGGTCGTTACTTCAGAACCTACACAGTGGACGCGAGCAACTGAGGACAAGCCCTCGGCCTATTAGTACCAGTCAGCTCCAACCGTTACCGGTCTTCCACACCTGGCCTATCAACCCAGTCGTCTACTGGGAGCCTTAACCCCTCAAAGGGGGTGGGAATACTCATCTCGAAGCAGGCTTCCCGCTTAGATGCTTTCAGCGGTTATCCCTCCCGAACGTAGCCAACCAGCCATGCCCTTGGCAGGACAACTGGCACACCAGAGGTTCGTCCGTCCCGGTCCTCTCGTACTAGGGACAGCCCTTCTCAATATTCCTACGCGCACAGCGGATAGGGACCGAACTGTCTCACGACGTTCTAAACCCAGCTCGCGTACCGCTTTAATGGGCGAACAGCCCAACCCTTGGGACCGACTCCAGCCCCAGGATGCGACGAGCCGACATCGAGGTGCCAAACCATCCCGTCGATATGGACTCTTGGGGAAGATCAGCCTGTTATCCCCGGGGTACCTTTTATCCGTTGAGCGACGGCGCTTCCACAAGCCACCGCCGGATCACTAGTCCCGACTTTCGTCCCTGCTCGACCCGTCGGTCTCACAGTCAAGCTCCCTTGTGCACTTACACTCAACACCTGATTGCCAACCAGGCTGAGGGAACCTTTGGGCGCCTCCGTTACTCTTTAGGAGGCAACCGCCCCAGTTAAACTACCCACCAGACACTGTCCCTGATCCGGATCACGGACCCAGGTTAGACATCCAGCACGACCAGAGTGGTATTTCAACGACGACTCCACACACACTGGCGTGCATGCTTCACAGTCTCCCACCTATCCTACACAAGCCGAACCGAACACCAATATCAAGCTATAGTAAAGGTCCCGGGGTCTTTCCGTCCTGCTGCGCGAAACGAGCATCTTTACTCGTAGTGCAATTTCACCGGGCCTATGGTTGAGACAGTCGAGAAGTCGTTACGCCATTCGTGCAGGTCGGAACTTACCCGACAAGGAATTTCGCTACCTTAGGATGGTTATAGTTACCACCGCCGTTTACTGGCGCTTAAGTTCTCAGCTTCGCCCTGTCGAAACAGAGCTAACCGGTCCCCTTAACGTTCCAGCACCGGGCAGGCGTCAGTCCGTATACATCGCCTTACGGCTTCGCACGGACCTGTGTTTTTAGTAAACAGTCGCTTCTCGCTGGTCTCTGCGGCCACACCCAGCTCAGGAAGCAAGTTCCATCACCGGACATGGCCCCCCTTCTCCCGAAGTTACGGGGGCATTTTGCCGAGTTCCTTAACCATAGTTCACCCGAACGCCTCGGTATTCTCTACCTGACCACCTGAGTCGGTTTAGGGTACGGGCCGCCATGAAACTCGCTAGAGGCTTTTCTCGACAGCATAGGATCATCCACTTCACCACAATCGGCTCGGCATCAGGTCTCAGCCTTAATGTGTGACGGATTTGCCTATCACACGGCCTACACCCTTACCCCGGGACTACCACCGCCCGGGCTGGACTACCTTCCTGCGTCACCCCATCGCTTACCTACTACAGATCCGGGTCACCGGCTCCACCACTTCCCTTCACCCGAAGGATCCAGGACGGCTTCACGGGCTTAGCATCGTCTGATTCGATATTGGGCGTTTCAAAGCGGGTACCGGAATATCAACCGGTTGTCCATCGACTACGCCTGTCGGCCTCGCCTTAGGTCCCGACTTACCCTGGGCAGATCAGCTTGACCCAGGAACCCTTAGTCAATCGGCGCACACGTTTCCCACGTGTGTATCGCTACTCATGCCTGCATTCTCACTCGTGAACCGTCCACAACTCGCTTCCGCGGCTGCTTCACCCGGCACACGACGCTCCCCTACCCATCCACACGGTCGTTGGACCTATTGTGTGAATGACACGACTTCGGCGGTACGCTTGAGCCCCGCTACATTGTCGGCGCGGAATCACTTGACCAGTGAGCTATTACGCACTCTTTCAAGGGTGGCTGCTTCTAAGCCAACCTCCTGGTTGTCTCTGCGACTCCACATCCTTTCCCACTTAGCGTACGCTTAGGGGCCTTAGTCGATGCTCTGGGCTGTTTCCCTCTCGACCATGGAGCTTATCCCCCACAGTCTCACTGCCGCGCTCTCACTTACCGGCATTCGGAGTTTGGCTAAGGTCAGTAACCCGGTAGGGCCCATCGCCTATCCAGTGCTCTACCTCCGGCAAGAAACACACGACGCTGCACCTAAATGCATTTCGGGGAGAACCAGCTATCACGGAGTTTGATTGGCCTTTCACCCCTAACCACAGGTCATCCCCCAGGTTTTCAACCCTGGTGGGTTCGGTCCTCCACGAAGTCTTACCTCCGCTTCAACCTGCCCATGGCTAGATCACTCCGCTTCGGGTCTTGGGCGCGCTACTCAATCGCCCTATTCGGACTCGCTTTCGCTACGGCTTCCCCACACGGGTTAACCTCGCAACACACCGCAAACTCGCAGGCTCATTCTTCAAAAGGCACGCAGTCACGACTGCATGTGCAAGCACATACAGCGACGCTCCCACGGCTTGTAGGCACACGGTTTCAGGTACTATTTCACTCCGCTCCCGCGGTACTTTTCACCATTCCCTCACGGTACTATCCGCTATCGGTCACCAGGGAATATTTAGGCTTAACGGGTGGTCCCGCCAGATTCACACGGGATTTCTCGGGCCCCGTGCTACTTGGGTGGTTCTCAAGCGAGCCGTACAGATTTCAGCTACGGGGGTCTTACCCTCTACGCCGGACCTTTCGCATGTCCTTCGCCTACCTGTACGGTTTCTGACTCGCCGACCAGCCGGCAGACTGATCAAGAGAACTCCCACAACCCCGCACACGCAACCCCTGCCGGGTATCACACGCATACGGTTTGGCCTCATCCGGTTTCGCTCGCCACTACTCCCGGAATCACGGTTGTTTTCTCTTCCTGCGGGTACTGAGATGTTTCACTTCCCCGCGTTCCCTCCACACTGCCTATGTGTTCAGCAGCGGGTGACAGCCCATGACGACTGCCGGGTTTCCCCATTCGGACACCCCCGGATCAAAGCTCGGTTGACAGCTCCCCGGGGCCTATCGTGGCCTCCCACGTCCTTCATCGGTTCCTGGTGCCAAGGCATCCACCGTGCGCCCTTAAAAACTTGGCCACAGATGCTCGCGTCCACTGTGCAGTTCTCAAGCAACGACCAGCCACCCACCACCCCAACACCAAAGTGTCGAGTTCACTGGGGCCGGCATCGCGAAGGTCCGAAACTTACGTTCCGTACCCTCAGATACCCAACAGCGTGCCCGACCCGACCCATCCAGTATCACGTTCCACGCCGAAGCAGTACTAGTGAACCAA
This sequence comes from Streptomyces syringium, assembly GCF_017876625.1. Lineage (NCBI taxonomy): Bacteria > Bacillati > Actinomycetota > Actinomycetes > Kitasatosporales > Streptomycetaceae > Streptomyces > Streptomyces syringium. The sequence continues at coordinate 5,617,867 of NZ_JAGIOH010000001.1, read as the reverse complement.
ACCGATCGTGCCGAATAGTCAACGTTCCACCCATGAGCAACCGTGCAGAACGTTTGTCTGCAGTCGGCTATGTGCTCCTTAGAAAGGAGGTGATCCAGCCGCACCTTCCGGTACGGCTACCTTGTTACGACTTCGTCCCAATCGCCAGTCCCACCTTCGACGGCTCCCTCCACAAGGGTTGGGCCACCGGCTTCGGGTGTTACCGACTTTCGTGACGTGACGGGCGGTGTGTACAAGGCCCGGGAACGTATTCACCGCAGCAATGCTGATCTGCGATTACTAGCAACTCCAACTTCATGGGGTCGAGTTGCAGACCCCAATCCGAACTGAGACCGGCTTTTTGAGATTCGCTCCACCTCACGGTATCGCAGCTCATTGTACCGGCCATTGTAGCACGTGTGCAGCCCAAGACATAAGGGGCATGATGACTTGACGTCGTCCCCACCTTCCTCCGAGTTGACCCCGGCAGTCTCCTGTGAGTCCCCATCACCCCGAAAGGCATGCTGGCAACACAGAACAAGGGTTGCGCTCGTTGCGGGACTTAACCCAACATCTCACGACACGAGCTGACGACAGCCATGCACCACCTGTATACCGACCACAAGGGGGCGACCATCTCTGGCCGTTTCCGGTATATGTCAAGCCTTGGTAAGGTTCTTCGCGTTGCGTCGAATTAAGCCACATGCTCCGCTGCTTGTGCGGGCCCCCGTCAATTCCTTTGAGTTTTAGCCTTGCGGCCGTACTCCCCAGGCGGGGAACTTAATGCGTTAGCTGCGGCACCGACGACGTGGAATGTCGCCAACACCTAGTTCCCAACGTTTACGGCGTGGACTACCAGGGTATCTAATCCTGTTCGCTCCCCACGCTTTCGCTCCTCAGCGTCAGTAATGGCCCAGAGATCCGCCTTCGCCACCGGTGTTCCTCCTGATATCTGCGCATTTCACCGCTACACCAGGAATTCCGATCTCCCCTACCACACTCTAGCCTGCCCGTATCGAATGCAGACCCGGGGTTAAGCCCCGGGCTTTCACATCCGACGCAACAAGCCGCCTACGAGCTCTTTACGCCCAATAATTCCGGACAACGCTTGCGCCCTACGTATTACCGCGGCTGCTGGCACGTAGTTAGCCGGCGCTTCTTCTGCAGGTACCGTCACTCTCGCTTCTTCCCTGCTGAAAGAGGTTTACAACCCGAAGGCCGTCATCCCTCACGCGGCGTCGCTGCATCAGGCTTTCGCCCATTGTGCAATATTCCCCACTGCTGCCTCCCGTAGGAGTCTGGGCCGTGTCTCAGTCCCAGTGTGGCCGGTCGCCCTCTCAGGCCGGCTACCCGTCGTCGCCTTGGTAGGCCATTACCCCACCAACAAGCTGATAGGCCGCGGGCTCATCCTTCACCGCCGGAGCTTTCCACCCACCCCCATGCGGAGGCAGGTCGTATCCGGTATTAGACCCCGTTTCCAGGGCTTGTCCCAGAGTGAAGGGCAGATTGCCCACGTGTTACTCACCCGTTCGCCACTAATCCACCCCGAAAGGCTTCATCGTTCGACTTGCATGTGTTAAGCACGCCGCCAGCGTTCGTCCTGAGCCAGGATCAAACTCTCCGTGAATGTTTACCGGTTATCCGGTGACACTCGCGTTGAGCGGCACAACCAGACGGAATAAGTCCGGTCGTGCACAGCGTCCTCGCTGTGTTGTTGCCTACCAGACCCCAAAGGGACCGGCAGGACTTTCAAAGGAACCGCGTCCCGATCGCAGAGCGACCGGAGACGGGGTATTTTATAGTCTGGCGTTGACTTTTGGCACGCTGTTGAGTTCTCAAGGAACGGACGCTTCCTTTGTACTCACCCTCTCGGGCTTTCCTCCGGGCGCTTCCCTTCGGTATTTCGTGTTCCGACTCTATCAGATCCTTTTCCGTGCCGTTCCCGGCTCGAATTCGTTTCCGATCCCCATCGGAGGGGTTTCGCCTTCTTGCTTTCGCTTTCCGGCGATTCCGACTTTATCAGGTTTCCCTGGGCCGGATTTCCACCCTGCTTCCGGAAGATCCCTTACGCACGAAGCGTTCGGGGTTCCCGTTGCGGCGGAGACGTAAACGTACTGGACGGCCGCGCCCGGATGCAAATCGGCACCGGGGCGGCCGTCCCGTACGGGTGACGCTACGTCAGACCTCGACGACCACAGGGAGGATCATCGGGCGCCGGCGGTAGGTGTCGGACACCCACTTGCCCACGGAACGCCGGACGAGCTGCTGGAGCTGGTGCGGCTCCACCACGCCGTCGGAGGCGGACTTGGCGAAGGCCTCCTCGATCTTCGGGATGACCGCGGAGAACGAGGCGTCGTCGATGCCGGAGCCACGGGCGTGGACCTGCGGGCCTCCCACGAGCTTGCCCGTCGTGCTGTCCACGACGAGGAAGACGGAGATGATGCCCTCGTCGCCGAGGATGCGGCGGTCCTTGAGCGAGGCCTCGGTGACGTCGCCGACCGAGAGGCCGTCCACGTACACATAGCCCGCCTGGACCTTGCCGACGATCTTCGCGGCGCCGTCCACCAGGTCCACCACGACGCCGTCCTCGGCGATCACGATGTGGTTCTTCGGCACCCCGGTCAGCGCGCCCAGCTCGGCGTTGGCCCGCAGGTGGCGCCACTCGCCGTGGACCGGCATGAGGTTCCGCGGCTTGCAGATGTTGTAGAAGTACAGCAGCTCGCCCGCGGAGGCGTGGCCCGAGACGTGGACCTTGGCGTTGCCCTTGTGGACGACGTTGGCGCCCCATCGGGTCAGGCCGTTGATCACGCGGTAGACCGCGTTCTCGTTGCCCGGGATGAGGGACGAGGCCAGGATGACCGTGTCGCCCTGGACGATCCGGATCTGGTGGTCGCGGTTGGCCATCCGGGACAGTGCGGCCATCGGCTCGCCCTGGGAACCCGTGCAGACCAGCACGACCTCGTCCGCCGGAAGGTCGTCGAGGGTCTTGACGTCCACGACAAGACCGGCCGGGACCCGCAGATAGCCGAGGTCACGGGCGATGCCCATGTTGCGGACCATCGAGCGGCCGACGAAGGCGACCCGCCTGCCGTACTCGTGCGCCGCGTCCAGGATCTGCTGGATGCGGTGCACGTGGCTGGCGAAGCTGGCCACGATGATGCGGCTCTGGGCGCCGGCGAAGACCGTGCGCAGCACATTGGAGATGTCGCGCTCGGGCGGGACGAAGCCGGGGACCTCGGCGTTCGTGGAGTCCGAGAGCAGCAGGTCGATGCCCTCCTCGCCGAGCCGCGCGAAGGCGGGCAGGTCGGTGAGGCGGCGGTCCAGCGGAAGCTGGTCCATCTTGAAGTCGCCGGTGTGCACGGCCATGCCGGCCGGGGTGCGGATGGCGACCGCGAGGGCGTCGGGGATGGAGTGGTTGACCGCCACGAACTCGCAGTCGAAGGGGCCGATGCGCTCGCGGTGCCCCTCCTTGACCTCGAGGGTGTAGGGGCGGATCCGGTGCTCCTGGAGCTTCGCCTCGATCAGCGCGAGGGTCAGCTTCGAGCCGATCAGCGGGATGTCCGCCTTCTCGCGGAGCAGATAGGGGACGCCACCGATGTGGTCCTCGTGGCCGTGCGTGAGCACGATGCCTTCGATGTCGTCCAGACGGTCACGGATGGACGTGAAGTCCGGCAGGATCAGGTCGACTCCGGGCTGCTCCTCCTCGGGGAAGAGCACTCCGCAGTCGACGATCAGCAGACGGCCGCCGTATTCGAAGACCGTCATGTTGCGGCCGATCTCGCCGAGGCCGCCGAGCGGGGTGACGCGCAGGCCGCCCTCGGGAAGCTTCGGCGGCGGACCGAGTTCAGGGTGCGGGTGACTCAAAAGACTCTCCTCACCACGCACGCCACATGCCGCTGGGGCACATGGCGCGCGTGACATTCGTGCACTTGCAGTTGTTTTCGGTGTTCAGTTGTGAAGTCTGTGGTGTGCCGGTCCGCTATGCGGGGAACGGCCCCTGGTTACAGCTGTACCCCACCGGCGGCCAGATCGCGCTTGAGCTGCTCGGTCTCCTCCGGGGACAGCTCGACGAGCGGCAGGCGCAGCGGGCCGGCGGGCAGGCCCTGCAGGGCGAGAGCGGCCTTGGTGGTGATCACGCCCTGGGTGCGGAACATGCCGGTGAAGACCGGGAGCAGCCGCTGGTGGATCTCGGTGGCCTTGGTGACGTCCCCGGAGCGGTGGGCCTCGAGCAGCGCGCGCAGCTCGGGGGCGACGACGTGGCCGACGACGGAGACGAAGCCGGCGGCGCCGACGGAGAGCAGCGGCAGGTTCAGCATGTCGTCGCCGGAGTACCAGGCGAGGCCGGAGCGGGCGATGGCCCAGCTGGCGCGGCCGAGGTCGCCCTTGGCGTCCTTGTTGGCGACGATCCGGGGGTGGTCGGCCAGCCGGACGATCGTCTCGGTGTTGATCGGGACGCCGCTGCGGCCGGGGATGTCGTAGAGCATCACGGGCAGGCCCGTGGCGTCGGCGACCGCGGTGAAGTGCCGGTAGAGGCCTTCCTGCGGCGGCTTGTTGTAGTACGGGGTGACGACGAGGAGGCCGTGGGCGCCGGCCTGCTCGGCGGCGCGGGCCAGCTCGATGCTGTGCGCGGTGTCGTTCGTACCGGCTCCGGCGACGACGTGGGCACGGTCTCCGACGGCTTCGACCACGGCCCGTACGAGCTGGGCTTTCTCCGCGTCGCTGGTGGTGGGCGACTCGCCGGTGGTGCCGTTGACGACGAGGCCGTCGTTGCCGGCGTCCACCAGGTGGGTGGCGAGCCGCTGGGCGCCGTCGAGGTCGAGGTCACCTTCGGGCGTGAAGGGCGTCACCATCGCGGTCAGGACCCGCCCGAAGGGCGTCTGCGGTGTGGAGGTCGGAGCCATGGGGGCCACGCTACTCGTTGCTCACCGTGAGGTGCTCCCTCGGGGAGTGCGAAAGGGATCCCGGCACTGCCTGCTCGGGGGTTCAAGCAGTGCCGGGTCCGTTTGTTCAGCGTAGATGAAGGTGACGAAATGCCGCAATACGGACACTTCGCTACCGGTGCGTACATCAGTGCGTCACATGATCACGTCACGCCGCGTGGGCGGCCGCGACAGAACGCGAGCGCACTCGCCCTTATGGGGCGACGCGGCCGTTCTTGTTGAAGGCGGCGTGGGTGAGCGGCATGAGCTTGGCCCACTCCGCCTCCATCTTCTCGCCGACCATCTCGATCTCCCGCTGCGGGAACGAGGGGACGACCGCCTGCTCGTGCTGGGTGCGCAGACCGAGGAAGTGCATCAGCGAGCGGGCATTGCACGTGGCGTACATGGAGGAGAAGAGACCGACCGGCAGGACCGCGCGGGCGACCTCACGGGCGACGCCCGCGGCGAGCATCTCCTGGTAGGCCTCATAGGCCTGGCGGTAGGAGTCCTCCATGACGCGGCTGGTCAGCTCGTGCTGCTCCGGGGTGCCGTCGACGAAGACGTACTTGCCCGGGCGGCCCTCCTGGACCAGCTTGCGGTCCTCGCCCGGAACGTAGAAAACGGGCTGGAGCTCGCGGTAGCGGCCGGACTCCTCGTTGTACGACCAGCCGACGCGGTGGCGCATGAACTCGCGGAAGACGAAGATCGGAGCACTGATGAAGAAGGTCATCGAGTTGTGCTCGAAGGGGCTGCCGTGGCGGTCGCGCATCAGGTAATTGATGAGGCCCTTGGACCGCTCGGGGTCCTTCGTGAGCTCTTCCAGGGACTGCTCGCCGGCGGTGGAGACGCGAGCCGCCCACAGCACGTCGGAGTCGGCGGCGCTGTGCTTGACCAGCTCGACGGTCACGTCGCTGAGGAATCCGGGCTTGGCGGTCTCGGTGGGGCTGTCGGTCACCGGCGGGGTCCTTCCAGTTGCAATGCTCGGGCGGCGACAAGCCTACGGGCCGCCACTGACACTCGGTCCGGCCTGACGCGCTGGCGGAGCTCGCCGGGTGCCGCCGGGGACCGTCGGGTGCGGTCGCGCGAGGGGCGCCGGTGGGAGTGCCGGGACACCGGTTGAGATTTTTCACAGAAGTTGACGAAAACGGGCACCTCTGGGGCCAAAAGAACGTCCTTATGAGTAACAGCCGACTTCGAGGTTGCTAGGAGAGTTCTTCATGTTCCGCCGGCGAGAGCCCGTGCCGTTCGCCTTCGTCGCCGAGGCCGAGCGCTTCCGCAGCAACGTCACGCCGCCGCCCCGAGATCGCGCGAGCCGGTCGCAGATAGCCGGCCGGGTGCTCGTGGGGCTGACGGTCACGACGGGGCTCGTCGGGGCGCTGTTGTTCGGGATGCCGTCGCTCCAGACGGGCACGCAGAATTCCCACCATTCGCAGCAGTCGGAAGCGTCCGACGGCCGCTGATCGACCGTGAGGGGCCCGGTCCGCCCACCCTGGAGTGGTCGGGGCCCCTCACGCATCGATAACCTCACCGGGCACAGCCAGTGGAGCGTGCTCGTACGTGAGGAACAACCGTCGTGCCCTTGCCCTTCTTGACAGCCGACCGGGACGCCGAAGCCCTCGCGCCCGCGACCGCGCCCGGCGAGAACCTGCCCTATGAGGACCTCGACCGTTGGCGGCGTCCGTACCGGCCCGGTCCCTGGCGGGTCGGCGGTTCCGCGCTGGTGCTGCTGCTCGCCTCGTACGTGCTGTTCTCGGCGCTGATCATCGCGCTCGCCGGCTCACTGCCCGGCGCGGGAATCTGCTTCGCCGTCGCCGTACTCATGATCACCGTCGCGGTCCGGCTGGTGCGTGTGGGGATCTGGGTGAGCCCGCAGGGGCTGCGCCAGCTGCGGCTGACGTCCTCCACCACCGTGGCGTGGCCGGACGTCACCACCGTACGCACTGCCCAGCAGCCGGTCCGCTGGCTGGGCCTGCCGCGCACGGTCCAGGGGCAGGCTCTGGTCGTCGATCTGGCGCGGGGCGGCTCGCTCCCCGTCGTGGTCACGGACCGGGGCGGGGACTTCCTCGGCCGTCCGGAGGCGTTCGCGATGGCGGCTGACGCCGTGGCGGACCAGGTCGTCGGGTACCGGCACTAGGGCCTGGCCGGCGGCTCTTCGGCTGCGGGCCGGTTCTGCCGCCTGCGGCGGCGAGCGCCCTGCGGGCACGTCCTAAAAAACGCCGGATGGGCTGCACAGCAGCCCATCCGGCGTTTGAGAACACGGCGACGGCCTACGCCTCGACGCGGACCGGCTTGCCGTCGTGCAGGGCGATCGCCCGCTGCATGGCCTTGCGGGCCCGCGGGGTGTCACGGGCGTCGTGGTAGGCCACGGCGAGCCGGAACCACGAGCGCCAGTCGCCCGGGGCGTCCTCGGTCTCGGCCCGGCGCCGGGCGAAGACCTCGTCCGCGGAGTCACGGTCGATACGGCCGCTCGGGGTCCGTACCAGCTCGTCGACCGGCAGGCCGCCCTCCGCGTCCAGCTCCCGCGCCAGCCGGTCGGCCGCGCGCGCGAACTTGGTGGTCTGGTACAGGAACCAGGCACCGATGAACGGCAGGACCAGCACGGAGACGCCGAAGGCGACCGTGAGGAGGGTGCCCTGCTGGATGAGCATGACGCCGCGGCTGCCGACCAGGACGAAGTAGGCGACCAGGACGGCGGCCAGGGCGAAGTAGACGATCTTTGCGCGCACGGTTCTCAGCCCAGATCCAGGAAGTGTTCCAGCCCGAAGGTCAGGCCCGGGGTGTCCACCACGCGCCGCGCGCCGAGCAGGATGCCCGGCATGAAGCAGCTGTGGTGCAGCGAGTCGTGCCGGATGGTCAGCGTCTCGCCGGTGTCGCCGAGCAGCACCTCCTGGTGGGCCAGCAGCCCCCGCAGCCGGACCGAGTGCACCGGCACCCCGTCGACGTCCGCGCCGCGCGCGCCGTCCAGGGCGGTCGTCGTGGCGTCGGGCTGCGGGGCGCAGCCCGCCTCCCGCCGCGCCGCCGCGATGAGCTGCGCGGTACGGGTGGCGGTGCCGGAGGGGGCGTCGGCCTTGTTCGGGTGGTGCAGCTCGACGACCTCGACCGACTCGAAGAAGCGGGCCGCCTGCTGGGCGAAGGCCATGGTCAGCACGGCCCCGATGGAGAAGTTCGGGGCGATGAGCACGCCGGTGCCCGGCTTGGCGTCGAGCCAGCCGGTCAGCCTCGCGAGGCGGTCCTCGGTCCAGCCGGTGGTGCCGACGACGCCGTGGATGCCGTGGGCGACGCAGAACTCGAGGTTGTCCATGACCGAGTCGGGGTGGGTCAGCTCGACGGCGACCTGGGCACCCGCCCCGGTCAGCGTCTCGAGCTTGTCGCCCCGGCCCAGCGCGGCCACCAGCTCCATGTCGGCGGCGGCTTCGACGGCTCGCACGGCCTCGGAGCCGATCCGGCCCTGGGCGCCGATGACCGCCACGCGCAGCTTGCTCATCCTTGGTGCTTCCTTCTCTTAAGGATCTCTAAGGATCACTCAGGACCAGTCGGAATCAGACGGGATCTGTCAGGGGCGTCAGGCCACGACCGCGTCGAGCCTGGCTGCCTGCTTGTCCTTCAGCGGGCCGATGACGGACAGCGAAGGACGCTGCCCCAGTACATCGCGGGCGACTTCCCGGATCTCCTCCGGGGTGACGGCCGAGATGCGCGTCAGCATGTCGGAGACCGACATCTGCTCGCCCCAGCACAGCTCGCTCTTGCCGATGCGGTTCATCAGCGCGCCCGTGTCCTCCAGCCCGAGGACCGTGGAGCCGGAGAGCTGCCCGACGGCGCGGGTGATCTCCTCGTCGCTGAGCCCCTCGGCCGCGACCTTGTGCAGCTCGTCGCGGCAGATCTTCAGGACGTCGTGGACCTGGCTCGGGCGGCAGCCGGCGTAGACGCCGAAGAGGCCGCAGTCGGCGAAGCCCGAGGTGTAGGAGTAGACGGAGTAGGCGAGTCCGCGCTTCTCCCGGACCTCCTGGAAGAGCCGGGAGCTCATGCCGCCGCCGAGCGCGGTGTTGAGCACGCCGAGCGCCCAGCGGCGCTCGTCGGTGCGGGCCAGGCCCGGCATGCCGAGGACGACGTGCGCCTGCTCGGTCTTGCGGCCCAGCAGCTCCACGCGGCCGGCGGTGCGGATCGTGCGGGTGCCCGCGCGCGGGGCGACCGGCACGGCGTCCGTACGGGAGAGGGCACCGGCCTTCTCGAACGCGGCACGCACCTGGCGGACGACCTTGGCGTGGTCGACATTGCCCGCGGCGGCCACGACCAGATGGGTCGGGTCGTAGTGCTTCTTGTAGAAGCGGGCAATTTGGTCGCGGGTGAGGGCGTTGATCGTGTCGACCGTGCCGAGCACCGGGCGGCCCAGCGGGGTGTCGCCCAGCATGGTGTGCGCGAACAGGTCGTGCACGCAGTCGCCGGGGTCGTCCTCGGTCATCGCGATCTCTTCGAGGATCACGCCGCGCTCGGCGTCGACGTCGGAGGCCTCGATGAGCGAGCCGGTGAGCATGTCACAGACGACGTCGATGGCCAGCGGCAGATCGGTGTCGAGGACACGTGCGTAGTAGCAGGTGTACTCCTTCGCCGTGAACGCGTTCATCTCGCCGCCGACCGCGTCGATGGCGGAGGAGATGTCGAGCGCGCTGCGCTTGGAGGTGCCCTTGAAGAGCAGGTGCTCCAGATAGTGCGTGGCGCCGTTGAGGGTCGGGGTCTCGTCGCGGGAGCCGACGTTGGCCCAGATGCCGAAGGTCGCGGAGCGCACGGACGGCAGGGTCTCGGTGACGATGCGCAGGCCACCGGGGAGGGTGGTCCTGCGGACCGTGCCGATGCCGTTCTCGCCCTTGAGAAGCGTTTGGGTACGGGCGACGGCCCGCCCCTCCGAAGAGGTGCGGGCCGTCTTCCGTGTACTACGGGACGTCACTTGGCGGACTCGTCCTTAGCCTCGTCGCCGTCCTCGCCCTCGATGACCGGGATCAGCGAGAGCTTGCCGCGCTGGTCGATCTCGGCGATCTCGACCTGGACCTTGGCGCCGACGCCGAGCACGTCCTCGACGTTCTCCACGCGCTTGCCACCGGCGAGCTTGCGGATCTGCGAGATGTGCAGCAGGCCGTCCTTGCCCGGCATGAGGGAGACGAAGGCACCGAAGGTGGTGGTCTTGACGACCGTACCCAGGTAGCGCTCGCCGACCTCCGGCATGGTCGGGTTGGCGATGCCGTTGATCGTGGCGCGGGCGGCCTCGGCGGCCGGGCCGTCGGCGGCACCGATGTAGATGGTGCCGTCGTCCTCGATCGTGATGTCGGCGCCGGTGTCCTCCTGGATCTGGTTGATCATCTTGCCCTTGGGGCCGATGACCTCACCGATCTTGTCCACCGGGATCTTGACGGTGATGATCCGCGGGGCGTTCGGGGACATCTCGTCCGGGACGTCGATGGCCTCGTTCATCACATCGAGGATGTGGAGGCGCGCGTCGCGGGCCTGCTTCAGCGCGGCGGCCAGGACCGAGGCGGGGATGCCGTCGAGCTTGGTGTCGAGCTGGAGCGCGGTGACGAAGGTCTTGGTGCCGGCGACCTTGAAGTCCATGTCACCGAAGGCGTCCTCCGCACCGAGGATGTCGGTGAGGGCGACGTAGTGCGTCTTGCCGTCGATCTCCTGGGAGATCAGGCCCATGGCGATACCGGCGACGGGGGCCTTGAGGGGCACACCGGCGTTCAGCAGCGACATGGTGGAGGCGCAGACCGAGCCCATGGAGGTCGAGCCGTTGGAGCCGAGGGCCTCGGACACCTGACGGATCGCGTAGGGGAACTCCTCGCGCGACGGCAGCACGGGCACGATGGCCCGCTCGGCCAAGGCGCCGTGGCCGATCTCGCGGCGCTTCGGCGAACCGACGCGGCCGGTCTCGCCGACGGAGTACGGCGGGAAGTTGTAGTTGTGCATGTAGCGCTTGCGGGTCACCGGGGAGAGGGTGTCCAGCTGCTGCTCCATGCGGAGCATGTTGAGGGTGGTGACGCCCAGGATCTGGGTCTCGCCACGCTCGAACAGCGCCGAGCCGTGCACGCGCGGGATGGCCTCGACCTCGGCGGCGAGCGTACGGATGTCCGTGACGCCACGGCCGTCGATGCGGACCTTGTCCTTGATGACGCGCTCGCGCACCAGGGACTTCGTCAGCGAGCGGTACGCGGCGGAGATCTCCTTCTCGCGACCCTCGAACTGCGGGAGCAGCTTCTCGGCGGCGAGCTCCTTGACGCGGTCCAGCTCGGTCTCGCGCTCCTGCTTGCCGGCGATGGTGAGCGCCTGGGAGAGCTCGCCCTTGACGGCGGCGGTCAGCGCTGCCAGGACGTCGTCCTGGTAGTCGAGGAAGACCGGGAACTCGCCCTCGGGCTTGGCGGCCTTGGCCGCGAGCTCCGACTGGGCGCGGCACAGGACCTTGATGAACGGCTTCGCCGACTCGAGACCGGCGGCGACGACCTCTTCGGTCGGGGCCTCGGCGCCGTCCGCCACCAGCTGGACGGTCTTCTCGGTGGCCTCGGCCTCGACCATCATGATCGCGACGTCGCCGTCCTCGAGGACGCGACCGGCCACGACCATGTCGAAGACGGCGTCCTCGAGCTCGGTGTGGGTCGGGAACGCCACCCACTGGCCCTTGATCAGGGCCACGCGGGTGGCGCCGATCGGACCGGAGAAGGGCAGGCCCGCGAGCTGCGTGGAGCAGGAGGCGGCGTTGATCGCGACCACGTCGTACAGGTGGTCGGGGTTGAGCGCCATGATCGTCTCGACGATCTGGATCTCGTTGCGCAGGCCCTTCTTGAAGGAGGGGCGCAGCGGGCGGTCGATCAGGCGGCAGGTGAGGATCGCGTCCTCGGAGGGGCGGCCCTCACGACGGAAGAACGAGCCGGGGATCTTGCCGGCCGCGTACTGGCGCTCCTCGACGTCGACCGTCAGGGGGAAGAAGTCCAGCTGGTCCTTGGGCTTCTTCGAAGCGGTGGTGGCCGACAGCACCATGGTGTCGTCGTCCAGGTACGCCACGGCGGAGCCGGCGGCCTGCTTGGCCAGGCGGCCCGTCTCGAAGCGGATGGTGCGGGTGCCGAAGGTGCCGTTGTCGATGACGGCTTCGGCGTAGTGGGTCTCGTTCTCCACCAGTGATATCTCCTCGTCTGCGTCCCTGCCCGTGTGGCGGGGACGTTGGTGGAGGGGCGCCGCGGCTTGCTCTGTGCGGGCCGGTCTTCGATCGAAGCGCCCGGAATCCCTGTTCCGGGGGCCACTACCGAGGACCGGCGGCGAGGCCGGCGCCTCCTCCGTCATGCGGTTCTGTCGTTGTTCCGTTGTGGGACCAGACTACAAAGCTTCCGGGTCCCACGAGATACGCGAAGGGAGCGGCCCCCAGATGTGGGAACCGCTCCCTTCACGATGTCTTACTTGGCGCCGGCGGCACCGCGGCGGATGCCGAGGCGCTCGACCAGGGCGCGGAAGCGCGTGATGTCCTTCTTGGCCAGGTACTGCAGAAGGCGGCGACGCTGGCCGACCAGGAGCAGCAGACCACGGCGGGAGTGGTGGTCGTGCTTGTGCGTCTTGAGGTGCTCGGTCAGGTCCGAGATGCGGCGGGTGAGCATCGCGACCTGGACCTCGGGGGAGCCGGTGTCGCCCTCCTTGGTGGCGAACTCGGTCATGATCTGCTTCTTCGTAGCGGCGTCGAGCGACACGCGTACTCCTCAAATTCTCGGTTTCAGCCGCCGAGTGCCCCTGGTCTTGATCTCAGGGGAGCTTCCGTGACTCGGGAGGCGAGGTCCGCTGGGCGCTGTCCCCAGAAGCCCTGACGGGCGGTCCGGAGGCGCGTACACAAACGGCCACTACACACAGTACCAGCCGGGCACCGCGGCCCCGGACGGGCCTGTCCCGGCCTGTCCCGGCCCGCGTCCGGTGGCCTGCAAGGCCCGCGCGCCGGCTCTTATGAGCTGGTCAGACCCCGAACGGTGGCGTACACGTCAAGGACGGCGAGGCACAGCGGGACGAGGGAGAGCAGGAGGGCGCTCTCAAAAATATCGGAGAGCCGCCCCCAAAAGGGTGACAGCCCCTTGCTGGGGACGATCAGCGCGATGCCGGTGAGCAGGGCGGCCCCGGCGGTGATCGCGGCGGCGAGCCAGACCGTGCGGATGTCGAGCGGGCCGCCGTCGTGCTCGGCGAGGGCGCGGACGGCCGCGGCGGGCGGGTTCAGGGACAGCCCGAGGACCAGCAGGGCGAGGGCACCGAGGCCGGCGGCGAGGACGGTGGTGACCTGCGCGGTGTAGCGGAAGAGACGGGCGCGCAGCAGCGTCGCCGCCCCGGCGGCGAGGGCGAGGGCCTGGGCCCAGGGGTCGGCGGAGAAGCCGAGGACCGCGGCCGAGCCGACGACGACGGCCGCGCAGCCGCCGACGAGGCCGAGCAGCAGCTCGTGGCCGCGGCGGGCCTGGGCGGCGATGCGCTCGGCGTCGACGGGCTCGGGGGTGTGGTCGCCGGGCGGGGTGTCGAGGTCGTCGCCGACCGTGGAGCGGGGCGCGGCGTAGCCGATGGGCAGCCGGGCGACGCGGGCGGACAGGCCCGGCAGGAAGGCGACGGCGCCGAGGGCGACGGCGGCGCAGACGGCGGCGACGTCCGTGGGCCCGGCTTCGGTGAGGATCGCGCAGAAGGTGGCGAGGGTGCCGGTGGCGGAGGCGACGACGGCGGCCACGAAGGGGGCGTCGCCGGAGGGCAGCGCGGCGACGAGGACGACGGAGCCGATCAGGACGGCGACGCAGCCGAGCAGGAACTGGAGCCGGCCGACGCCCTCGCCCGCGCCCGGGGGCAGCACCCCGGCTCCGGCGGTCATCAGGTGCGGCAGGGCGGCCAGACCGAGGGCGACGGCGGAGCCGCGGTCGTCGTAGACCCGTGCCCGGACACCGGCGAACGCCGTCAGGACGAGGCCGACGGCGGCGGCGACGATGCCCGGCAGACCGTGGGTGTCATGGCGGAGGGGGTCTGCGGACCAGAGGGCGAAGGCCAGCAGGACGAGCAGCAGTGCGCCGCCCCACAGGCCGCCGGCGCGCAGCAGCCGGTCGTCCCAGAGGGCGCGGTCGCGGGTGACGGCGGCGGCCACGGCGTCGGAGACGTCGTCGTGGACGGCGGGCGGCAGCGATTCGGCGAAGGGGCGCAGCGCGAGGAGCTCCCCGTCCAGGACGCGCTGGGCGGCGAGGGTGCGGGCGCCTTCGAGGACGGTGCCGTCGCGGCGTACGAGGTGGTAGCCGGTGGGGGTGCCCGGGGCCTGGGTCTGTCCGGTCAGCTTCAGGAGCTCGGGGTAGACGTCGGCGACGGCGATGTCCTCGGGGAGGGCGACGTCGATCCGGCTGTCCGGCGCGACGACGGTCACCCTGCAGAAGCCTGTCGTTGCGGACGTACTCACCTGTGGTGTCCCCCTGGTTCGCAGTGCTGGTGCGCGGTGCCGCGCCGCGTGCGTGGCCGTGTTCGCCTCGGTTGTCCGCGGGTGCGGCTTTCGCCGCGCGACGGCGGTGGGCGGGCTTCGCTCGTGCATACGGGCGGCTGGCAACCCTACCCGGGGAGAACGTTCGTACGCCGATAGGATCACCGTCTCGCGGAGGAGGCCGGGGCCACGGGGGCGCCGGACGAGGAACTTTCCTGCCGCGTCGAGGGGTTGAGGCAGTCCGTGAGCCAGGTCGTCGTCAAGCGCCAGCCGCGGGCTCTCCCGCCCGAGGTGCCGAGCGCGGAACTACGGCTGGAGTCTCCTCCCGAGCTGCCGCGCGGCCGTCAGGAGGGCATGCTGATGCAGCTGTTGCCCACCTTGGGCATGGCTTCGTCGGCGGTGTACTTCTTCATGCCCGGGGCCGCCCCGATGATGAAGGTCATGGGCGTCCTGATGATGGTCTCGACGCTCGGCATGACCATCACCATGATCGTCCGGCATCGTCAGGGCACCCAGGGCGAGCTGGCGGACATGCGCCGCGACTACCTCAAATACCTCGCGCAGACGCGAAGGACCGTACGGCGGACCGCCCGCGCGCAGCGCGACGCCCAGTTCTATACGCACCCCGCGCCCGAGCAGCTGTGGTCGGTGGTCGCCGAGGGGAGCCGGGTGTGGGAGCGGCGGGTGAGCGACGACGACTTCGGGCAGGCCCGGATAGGGCTCGGCGCGCAGCAGCTCGCGACCCCGCTGATGGCCCCCGAGACGGCGCCGATGGACGAGCTGGAGCCCCTGACGGCCGGTGCGATGCAGCGTTTCCTCGCCACGCACGGTTCGTTGGACGGCATGCCGGTGGCGGTGTCGTTGCGGGCCTTCTACCACGTGACCCTGTCGGGTGAGCCGGAGGCGGTGCACGGCACGGCCCGCGCGCTGCTCGCGCAGCTCGCCACGCTGCACTCGCCGGAGGACCTGGTCGTCGCGGTCGTCGCGGGGCGCGGTGCGGCCGAGCGGTGGGAGTGGGCGAAGTGGCTGCCGCATGTGCAGGTGCCGGGCCGGATCGACGGCGCGGGCACGCGGCGGTCCATCGGTGACGACCTCGGTGAGCTGGAGGAGCTGCTGGCGCCGCGGCTGGAGGGGCGTACCCGGTTCAGCCGGGACGGTCAGCCGCTGCTGGACCAGCCGCACGTGGTGGTCGTCCTGGACGGCGCCACGGTGCCGCCGGACTCGGCCTTCGCCGCCGCCGAGGGCCTGCAGGGCGTCACCGTCGTCGAGGTGGTCCCGGGCGAGCTCGACGAGGAGCGCGGCGGGCTGTCGGTGATCGTCACCCCGGGGCGGCTGCGCCTCCAGTCGCAGGTCGCGGCGTACGAAGGGGAGCCGGACACGCTGTCCCCGGAGGCCGCCGAGGCGCTGGCCCGGCAGCTCGCGCCGCTGCGGACGGGCGGTGGCGACGACGACGAACCGCTGCTCGCCAACCTCGATTTCACCGATCTGCTTTCCCTGGGCGACGCGGGCTCGGTGGACACCGCGCGCAGTTGGCGGCCGCGGTCGGCGGCGGAGCGGCTGCGGGTGCCGATCGGCGTCGGCGAGGACGGCTCGCCCGTCATGCTCGACCTCAAGGAGGCGGCGCAGGACGGCATGGGCCCGCACGGCCTCTGCGTCGGCGCGACCGGTTCCGGCAAGTCCGAGCTGCTGCGGACTGGTGCTGGGGCTCGCCGTCACGCACTCCTCGGAGACGCTGAACTTCGTGCTCGCGGACTTCAAGGGCGGCGCGACCTTCACGGGCATGTCCCGGCTGCCGCACGTCGCCGCGGTCATCACCAACCTCGCGGACGATCTGACGCTGGTCGACCGGATGCGGGACTCCATCACCGGTGAGCTCCAGCGCCGGCAGGAGCTGCTGCGCTCGGCGGGCAACTACGCCAACACGCACGACTACGAGAAGGCGCGGCTGGCCGGTGCCCCGCTGGAGCCGCTCGCTTCACTCGTCCTGGTGATCGACGAGTTCAGCGAGCTGTTGACGGCCAAGCCGGACTTCATCGACATGTTCATCCAGATCGGCCGCATCGGCCGCTCCCTGGGCGTGCATCTGCTGCTGGCCTCGCAGCGGCTGGAGGAGGGCCGGCTGCGCGGACTGGAGACGTATCTGTCGTACCGCGTCGGGCTGCGGACGTTCTCGGCCGCCGAATCCCGTACGGCGCTGGGCGTTCCGGACGCGTACCACCTGCCGTCCATTCCCGGCTCGGGGTACCTCAAGTTCGGTACGGACGAGATGACGCGGTTCAAGGCGGCGTACGTCTCGGCGCCCTACCGCACCGGCTCCCCCGGTCCGGCGGGCTCGGACCTGACCGTCGAGCGCCGCCCGGTGCTGTTCACGGCCGCCCCGGTGCCCGTCACCCACATCGCGCCGGACCCGTCCGCCGCCCGTCCGGACGACGGGGACGACGCGCCGGACGACGCCCTGTCCGACACGGTCCTCGATGTCGTCGTCCGCCGCCTCGACGGCCAGGGGCCGCCGGCCCATCAGGTCTGGCTCCCGCCCCTGGACGAGGCGCCCTCGCTCGACCAGCTGCTCCCGCCGCTCGCCCCGGTGGAGGGCCGCGGCCTCAGCGCGGACGGCTACGGACGGCCGGGCGGGCTGGTCGTACCGCTGGGGCTGGTGGACAAGCCGTTCGAGCAGAAGCGCGACGTGCTGCACCGGGACTTCTCGGGGGCCGCGGGTCACATGCTGGTCCTGGGCGGCCCGCGCTCGGGCAGGTCGACGCTGCTGCGCTCGATGGTCGGCGCCTTCGCGCTCACGCACACCCCGGCCGAAGTGCAGTTCTACGGTCTGGACTTCGGCGGTGGCGGCATGGTCGCCCTCGACGGCCTGCCGCACGTCGGCGGCGTCGCCTCCCGGCTCGACGCGGACAAGGTGCGGCGCACGGTCGCCGAGGTCGCGGGGGTGCTGAACCGGCGGGAGGCGTTCTTCCGGGACCACGCCATCGACGGCATCGCCACCTACCGGCGCCGACGCGCGGCCGGTCAGCTGCCGGACGAGCCGTGGGGCGACGTGTTCCTGCTCATCGACGGCTGGCAGTCCTTCCGCACGGAGTTCGAGCACCTCGAACCCGTCATCACCGACATCGCGGCCCGCGGTCTCGGGTTCGGCGTGCACCTGGTGATCACCGCCGCCCGCTACATGGAGATGCGCGCGGCCCTCAAGGACCAGCTGCTGAGCCGTCTGGAACTGCGTCTCGGCGACCCCACCGACTCCGAGGTCGACCGCAAGAGCGCCAGAAACGTCCCCGTCGGCGCCCCGGGGCGCGGCATCACGCCCGAGGCGCTCCACTTCCTGGGCGCGGTGCCGCGCGTGGACGGCCGGCCGGGCGGCGGCGAGGACCTCGCGGAGGCCACGGCCGCTTTCGTCCGGTCGGTGGAGAGCCACTGGCACGGCCCGCACGCGCCACGGGTACGGATGCTCCCCCATCTGCTGCCGGCCGAGTCGTTGCCCGCGGGCAACGCCGCACCGGAGCGGGGTGTCGCCATCGGCATCGACGAGATGAACCTGGAGCCCCTCTTCGTCGACTTCGACCAGCAGCCGCTGTTCGCCGTCTTCGGCGAGTCGGGGGCGGGGAAGACGGCGATGCTGCGGCTGCTCATCAAGCAGCTCACCGAGCGGTACACGCCTGAGGAGGCGCTGTTCTGCGTCGGCGACTACCGGCGCGGGCTGCTGGAGTGCGTCCCGGAGCCGTATCTGGTGGGGTACGCGACCACGCAGAACGCCCTGGAGAAGTACATGGGCGACATGAACGCGCTCATCGCCGGCCGGATCCCCGGCCCGGACGTCACCCCGCAGCAGTTGCGTTCGCGCAGCTGGTGGCAGGGGCCGCGGGCGTTCGTTGTGATCGACGACTACGACCTGGTCTCCTCCTCGTCGGGCAACCCCATGAGCGTGCTGCTCGACAATCTGCCCTTCGCGCGTGACGCGGGCGTCAACATCATCCTGGCCCGCAACACGGCGGGCGCCGGACGCTCGTCGTACGAGGCGTTCATCCAGCGCTTCAAGGAGCTGGGCGCCCAGGGTGTGCTGCTCTCCGGCCACCCGAGCGAGGGCGAGCTCCTGGGCGACATGAAGCCCCGCCCCCTGCCGCCGGGCCGCGGTGTCTTCGTCTCGCGGCGCCAGGGGTCGGCGCTGATCCAGACGGGGTGGCTGCCGGCGGAGTGAGCGTACGGCGGGTGTGACGGCACCGGTGAAGATCCACGGAAACGGGTCCGGGTGTCATGGCCGGGCGCTAGCGTCGTACACACCTGCCAACACGTGTGCCGGGGAGGCGACATGGCGCTCGACGAGGAGTGGGACCGCCGGTTCAACCCGCATCGCTACGACAGCTCCGGGCAGCCCACGGCCGAGGCGATGCGGCTCGCGAGCTCGAAGGACGCGACGGGCGGGGCGGGTGCGACGGGCGGGATGGGGCCTGCGGGTGCGCGCCGCTTACGGGTCTCCCCGTCCTTCCTCCGGGACAAGGCGGGCAAGGCGGATGAGGTGCGGGCGGCCTTCAGGAGGACCGACGACCGTGCTGTCGGCACGGGAGGGGCCGGTTCGGTCGCCGAGGGGCTCAAGGGGTTTCGCTCCTCCCCCGCGTTCGCGGTCTTCCTCGACCGCTGGCGGGCCCAGATGAACGAGCTGGAGCGGTCACTGCAGCATGAGGTCGCGGCGCCCCTGCGTGCGGCGGCGCGTGACTTCCACGCCGACGACCAGCGGACGCGCGGCACGTTCGACCGATTCAGCCGGCTCGACGGGTTCGACAGGTAGGGAACGGCACGGACCATGCTGGGCTACCGGACCCTACGAGACGCGAACCTGGCCGCCCTGGAGGCGGCGGTCGAGGCGTGGCAGGCCCTGCCGAAGAGGATCCAGGGCGTGGGCGAGAAGTTCGGCCACGAGGTCGAGAACCCGCTGTACGCCTGCGACTGGGAGGGCGAGGCGGCCACCGCCTGCTTCCGCAACCTGGCCCGCACCCGGACGGAGCTGCTGGCCGCGGCCGAGGAGGCCCGGGGCGTCCACGCCGTGCTCGACTACGCGCTCGGCCGCTTCCGCGCGGCACGCAGGACGCTGGACCAGGTCGCCGAAGCGGTCGCCCGCGACGAGCACTTGAAGCAGAACGACGACGGGCGCGTGTACGCCGAGACCGTTTCCTCCGCCCTCACCAAGGGCTACCAGGAGACGGTCGCCGCACACAACGAGACGGTGGCGCGGGCACTGCGGTCCGCCACGGAGGCCGACGACGACCTCTACTGGGCGCTGCTCCAGGACCCCAACGGCTCGGGCGACCGGGGCTTCAACCAGGACGGCTACGACCGCGCCGGCCGACGACAGGCCGAGAAGGACGCGGAACGGGCCCTGGAACTGGCCGCCAAGGGCTCCGCCATGAGCGACGCGGAGCTCGCCCGGCTGTGCGCGCTGCTCGGAGCCCACCGCGACGACCCGCTCTTCGGTGAACGCATCGCCACCTCCCTCGGCCCTCAGGGCGTCCTCCGCTTCTGGGCCGGGATGGCCGACCCGCGGCAGGTCGGCCCGGGCCGGGGCCGGGCGGACCTGCTGCGGGGACTTCAGGAGAGTCTCGGCGTCACCCTGGCCTCGGCGACACAGGTCGACAGCCAGGCGATGGACTCCTGGAAGGCGGGGGTCATCGAGGCGGGCGGGAAGAGGATCGGCACCGACGCCGCGGGAAACCCCTGGGGCTTCCAGGTCATGAGCAACCTCATGCGGCACGGGGAGTACGACGCAAAATTCCTCACCGCGTACGGCGAAGCCCTCATCCGCATGGACAAGAAGGTCAACAGCGGCGACCTGTCCTTCTGGACGAACCCCGCCAACACCGCGGACCTCACCTACCACGGCGGAAAGAACGACCGCGGCCAGGACCCGATGACGGGCTTCCTCCAGGCCCTGGGCCACAGCCCGGAAGGCGCGGCGGAATTCTTCGAGCAGCCGGCGGGCGTATCGGGCCCGGTCGGCCCGGTCGACAAGAAGTCCGAGGTCAACGACAACCTCTGGTACCTCGCCAAGGACCGCCACTGGCACCCCGACGTCACCTTCACCGGCGACTCCGGCAGGATCGCGGGCTACAACGCCCTGGGTCACGCGCTGGAGGCGGCGACGACGGGCAGCCCGTACGACTCCGCGACGGGCGCGGACCGCCGGAGCGGGGCGGGGGCGAGGGTGATGGAACAGGTCGCGTACGTCTACGGCGACGACAACTCCCTGATCCACCGGCAGTCGGGCATCGCCGACAGCCTCGGCACGATAGGAGCGGCGTACATCGACGACCTCAACTACGCCGTCTCCGGCATCGGCGACCGCGGCGTGGGCCAGGACGCGGTGGCCTTCCCGGCGAAGTACGAGGACCGTGCGGAGTTCGGCCGCTACGGCGCGATCGGCTTCCTCAGCACGCTGGGCCAGAGCGAGACGGCCCACGGGTACGTGTCACGGGCCGAGCACCTGCACACGTTGAGCGCGCTGGACGCGAACCCGGCGACGGACGAGGCGGGTTACGTCCGCGGCCGCAGCGCGCTGCTGGCGGAAGCGGAGGTGCGCGGCATCCTCGACCACGCCCGGGTGGAACAGGCGGCGGCGGACCATACGCATGATGCGGAGGAGAACAACAAGAGCTTGGCCCGGTCGACGGAGTGGAAGAAGTGGGTCGTGGGAGCCACGATCGGGGCGGGTGTGGCGGTCCTGCCGGTGCCGGGGGCGGCGGCGGTGGGGGTCTCGGTCGTGCCGTTGGCGGGGGAGACGGCCGGCGGGATGGTGAATACGTATGTGGGGCAGCGGTTTGACAGGGCGGCTGAGGCGGTTGAGGTGACGCCGGATGAGGCAGCCAAGGTTGACAGGAATAAATTCTTCGGTGCGGGCGAGAATGAAATCGCCGAGACATTTCACGCCTACCTCAGCGCTAGTAGTTCCGAATTCTTCCGGGAGGCCAATAACAGCAACCTCAAGGATCAAATCAAGAGCATGTATCTCAGCGGGGGCCCCAGCGCGAATGAGTATCTCGGACTCAACCCTCACGAGAAGGATTGATAGCCGTGGCGCACTCAATAAGGTCGACCGTGTGCGCACTGCTCGCCTTATGCATCACATCCTGCTCCGCCACCGGCAACGAACAGCGAGGGAGACTGCTCCCAGCCGCCCAGGTTTGCGAATCGCTACTTCCGCCGAAAGTCGCCGGCAAGCTCGATGCGCTCGCCGGACTAAGGGAGTTTACGCAACATCACCCGAGGGCGATCGGGTCGTTTGCGTCCCGCCTGAGAGGCCTGGAGGCATCGCATAGAGGGCAAGACGACCACGAACTCTGCCGAGTCACTGCTGACGTCGAGAAGAGCAGACTGTTCACCGTAGCCATCTACTTCCAGTGGTTCGACGCAAAGATGCTGAACCCACGCTCTAAGCAGAGAGGAAGCAAGACCACCCCCTATCCACTTGGGGTCCACGGTGAGGCTTATGATTTTGGCGCCACCATCTACTTTTCTTGCCCGCTCGGCAAACCAACCTCGGACGGTAAGCTATTGCGCGCCGGCCTTTGGACCGCCAATACCAAACTCACAGGCCAAGCAGGCCGAAACGCCAGGATCACCATCCTCAACGCCGCCGCGCGAAAGATCGCCCGGCAGCTCGACTGCCTCGACACCGCCAATCTCCCCGAAACGTTCCACAAGGTAACTTGACCGACCCGCAAAGGAGCCCGACAAATGGCTGACGAACAAGAAAAAGCCGAGCTGTACGCCATGGACATCTCCGACGCCGAGTGGCTCAGCGCACCCGGTACTGACGCCTCCGACGAGCGCGTCGAGATCGCGTATCTGGCCAATGGGGCCGTGGCCATGCGGTCGTCCGCCGATCCGGAGACCGTGTTGCGCTACACCGAGGGCGAGTGGCGCGCGTTCGTGCTCGGGGCCCGGGACGGCGAGTTCGACCTCAAGCCCTGATACAGCGATGGGGCGTGCCCGGGCGGTGGTCCGCCCGGCACGCCCCGCCAATGCGCTAGAACCTGCCCGCGTTCTTCTTGTCGACGGCCTGGTAGCTGTGGGTGGCCTCGCGGAGGAGGTCGCCGATCTTCTGGAGGGTCTGGGTGAGGTCCTGGGCCGTGGCGTCCCAGCCGCGCTGGCGGGCGTAGAAGGCCTCCTTGGCCTCACCGTCCCAGTCGTCGACGACGTTCTTGACCTGCGCCTGGAGGTCTCCGAGGCGCTGCGCCATCGTCGTGGCGGACTTCTTCACCGAATCGGAGGCGTTGATGACGCCCTCGTACGTGATTTCCATCGGAACTCCCTGTCGAAGAAGTGCTACGAAGTGACGTTGAAGCGTGACAGCACACCGCTGCTGCCTGCGCCGCCGTCGATCTTGAAGCTGTTCAGACGGTCGGCTTCGTTCTGGTTGAACCCGTCACGGCTCGCCTGAAGCGCTTCGCGGGTGAAGTCCAGGTACTCGTTGAGCTTGCGGACGTCCTCGTTCACCCGTCGCTGCAGCTCGGCGTACTGGACCTGGGCGTCGCTTCGCCAGTGGGAGCTGATGCCGTCCACGACGGTGGTCAGGTTGCGGATGGTGTCGCCCAGCATGGTCTTGACCTCGTCGAGGTCGCCCACGGCCTTCTTGAGCTTTTCATCATGCGTACTGAGCTTGCCGGACATGATTCACCGTCTCCTTGTTGGGATGCGCCCCGTTGGCCGTGCCACCGCATCACTCTAGTCACTTGCGGTGACTCCTCCAACTCATTTGAGTAGTCACTGAGTTGTGGTACTCAGCGGATCTGAGTAGCCGTACTCACTGGGTGTCGTCCGGCGCGCTGATCGCGAGGATCATTCCGCTGTCCTCGGCCGCGAACCCGCCGTCGTTGACGAGGAGCAGGCGCTCGTTCACCAGGCGGGGGAAGCCCTCGGATTTCGCCATGAGGGTTTCGTTCTTCAGATCCGCAGACGTGCCCGTGTGGTCGACGGTGCGTTCCGCTTTGCCGTTGGACGTGGTGACGTAGGAGATCCGGCCGGGGCGGTCAGGCGTGGCGAAGGTGTACGCGGCGAGGCGGCCCTTCCGTACGGACACGGGCATGGTGAGGCGGTTGGCGTCGGCCTTGAAGGTCCAGCGCTCCTTGCCGTTGGACAGGTCGTAGGCCATGGTCACGCCGCGGCCGGCGACGTAGAGGGACTCCTTGGTCACCAGTGCCCCGGTGCAGCCGGAGGTGGCGAGGAAACAATTGCCCCGCTGCCAGAGGGTGTTGTACGCGACGCGGGCCTTTTCCTTTCCGTTCTCCGGGTCCAGCACGACGAAGTCGTACTGGCTGTCCGGGCCGCCGTTGCCCGGGGCCTGGGAGAGGACCAGCGGATTGGTGGAGATGACGGAGAGGAAGCCGTCATTGCGTTTGATGGTCCGGCTCCACCGCGACTTCTCCAGCTTCTTGGGGTTGATCGAGCGGATCTTGATGCTGTCCGATCCGCAATAGGTGATGGCGATCAGCCGGTCGCCGCCCGCGGAGTCGACCATTTCGCAGCTGTCGCGCTTCTCCTCCTCGATGCGCTTGCCGTCCTTCAGGCGTCGCGTCTGCTCCCCGTTGCCCCAGATCGCGTAGACGTGGCCGTCGTGGAGGGCGAGTTCGAGGTTGGCCTTGGCCCACTTGCCGGGGGTGAGGGCATCGCCCGCGTCCTTCTCCGGGACGAGCAGCTCCTCCCAGATCCGCTTGCCGCTCCGCAGATCGACGGCCATCAGGTGCGTGCAGACGCTGCCGAACTTGGCCGCGATGACGGCGACGTTCCCCTCGGACTCCCGGGAGGCCGAGCAGAGCGGGCCCTGGAGGAGGAAGGACCACTTCTTCGCGCCGGTCTTGATGTCGTAGGCGGTGACCATGTCCGGCTCGGCCTTGACGACGAGCGAGGAGGTGAACCAGGTGCCCAGGGCCTGCCTGTTGTCCTGGTCCGGCTTGGTGCGGGCCTCGGCCATCCAGGCGACTCGCCCCGCGGCGGGGCCCTCCGCGGCGGCCGCCGGCTTCTTCGACCCGGTGGAGTCGTCACCGGTGAACGCCCACAGCGCCCAGCCGCCCGCGGCGAGCAGGACGGCGAGCACCAGGCCTATGAGGGCCGGTTTGCGCCAGGCGGGCGGACCGCTGCTGGGGGAGGGCGCGGAAGGGCCGGACCCGGTGTAGGGCGGGACGGGGGGCGGCGTCACCGGGGGCAGCGGCGCCGATGGCGGCTGGTGCGGATAGCCGTAGCTCGGTGGTTGCGTCACTGACTGACTCCTGCGTTCTCGTTCTGATGGCTCGGCGGGGCTGACAGGGGCGGGTCAGTGGAACGACATGATCATCGAGGGATCGCTCATGCCCTCTTCCGGGACCAGGTAGAAGTGGTCGTCACGGAAGTAGGCGGTGCCGCGGCGGGCGAGGGAGTACTCCCGCTCGGCGGACTCCTGGGGCAGCTTCATATGGACGGCGGGGGTGCCGTCGGCGGGGTCGAGGGAGAGCAGCTTGCCGCCCTCGTCCTTGGTGGCCATCTGATAGACGAGCAGGCGTCCGTCGTGCATGGCGAGGGGCCGGTTGGCGCGGTTGCCGCCGAGGGGGGCGGTCCAGCGCTTCTTGCCCGTGGCCAGGTCGACCGCGACGATGGCGGTGACGCTCACCCCGTCCTGGTTCGTCTCGTCACTGCGGGTGGAGAGGTAGATCGTCTTGTCGTCGGTCACCGTCCTGTCGCAGGACTCCAGCACCCCTTTTCGGCATTCCTCGAAGTGGTACGGGCCCGCCGAGATGGATATCAGGGCCTTCAGACGGCCCTTGCCGTCCAGCGTCACGATGTCCGAGGGCGAGTTGTCGTTCTCCCGGCCCACCGCCAGCACCGGAGGGTCGGCGGAGAGGACGTTGTGCACCTCGATGCCGTCCATGACCTTCCAGGTCCACTTCTCCACGCCGGTCTTCGGGTCCACGTTCATCACGAACTGCCGCCCGAAGATCTGGCACTGGGCGACCGTGAGCTGCCGGTCGCCCTTCACGGCCGTGCCGCGCTCCATGCAGCCGTAGTTCTTGGCCTTGCGCTTGGCGCCGCTCTTGGCGTCGTAGACCAGGGCCTCGCCCACCTCGGCCACATTGACGAGGCCGTGGCTGAGGGCGATGTTGGCGTTGCCGCGCATGTCCTTGTTGCCCTGCGCGTTGACCATGTCCTTCGTCCACAGCTGACGGCCGCGCTCGAGGTCGACGGCCATCAGTTTGTCGCACTCGAACTCCGCCTTGCCGTAGACGATCACCGCGACGCCACCGTCGGGCTTGGGTGACTGAGTGCAGGCGAATCCGGGGACGGGCACGGTCCAGCTGGGCTTTCCGGTGGCGACGCTGTAGGCCGTCACCGTCTTCTTGGTGTTCATCACGACGTTGCCCTTGGCGAACCACAGCGGGGCCACCCGCTGGGCGTGGTCCTTGTCCGGGGAGGGCATGGGGACCATCCAGTCGAGCTTCGCGTCGACGGAACGGGTGGGCTTCGCCTCGGGCGCCGCCTTTTTGTCGTCCTTGCCCCAGAGCAGCCAGCCGCCCGTGCCCGCTCCGGCGACGAGCAGCACCGCGAGCGCGATGACGATGCCCTTGCGGCGCCCGCCGGTGCGGGAGCCGCCCGGTGGTGGCCCGCTGTCTCCGGTCGGTGGCGGGCCGAACGGCTGCGGCGCCGGGCCGAAGCCCTGGGGCACCGTCGGGCGCTGGGCGTCGTGTGGGGAAAGTGGCTGAGTCATGGGTTCCTTCGTGCCGGGTGCCGCCTAGTGCGAGGGGCGGCGCTTGCGGTCTCTGACGACCATGGCCGAGCCCGCGATCACGGCGATCAGGACGGCCGTGCCGCCCAGGGCGTACGTCGCGAGCCGCACCTTACGTTCCTGGGGTGTCTCCCCCAGCGGCAGGGCTGCGGGCTGTGGGGCCGCGACGGTGCGGGCGGGGCCTTGGCGAGGGGTGACGCGGTCGATGGGGCGCTCGTCCTCGGTGAGGGCGCGGACGGGGTCGACCACCCCCCAGCCGATGTGCCGGTCGCGGGCGTCGGCGGCGCGTTCGGCGGTCTGCTCGATCTGCGCCACCACCTGGTGCTGCCGCCAGTCGGGGTGTTTGGCCCGGATGAGGGCGGCGACTCCGGCCACGTAGGGCGCGGAGAAGCTGGTGCCGTTGTCGACGCACTGGCCGCCGCCGGGGACGGTGGAGACCATCTCGACACCGGGGGCGGCGACGCCGATGAAGGCGCCGGACTGGGAGAAGGGGGCGCGTTCGTTGTTGCGGTCGGAGGCGCCGACGGCGAGCACGCCCGGGTAGGCGGCCGGGTAGGTGGCCTTGGACTTGCCGTCCTGCCCGTCGTTGCCCGCCGAGGCGATCACGACGACGTCGCGGTCGAGGGCCGCCTTCACGGCCAGCTCGAGGTCGGAGCCGGGGTTCAGACGGCTGGTGGTGTCCTGGGAGATGTTGATGACGCGGGCACCCTCGTCCACGGCCTTCTTGATGCCCGCGGCGAGGGTCCTCGAGGTGCCGCTGCCCTTTTCGTCGTTCTGCCGGATGGGGATGATGACCGACTCCGGGGCGAGGCCGACGAACCCGCTGGCGGGGGACGGCCGGGCGGCGATGATGCCGGCGACCTTGGTGCCGTGGCCGACGAGGTCGACGGTGGGACCCTGATTCCCGCCCTGGCTTCCCCCCTGGCTCCCGGCCGTGTCCCCGCTGCCGGTCCGGCCCTTGGCATCGTCCTTGGCCTGGTCACCCCCGGCATCCTTGGCACCCTTTTCCGGGCCGCCGCCCTTGCCGTCCGCGAGCAGGTCGGCGCCGCTGCCGACGTCCACGGCGTCCTTGAGCTGCGGGTTGCGATTGTCGACGCCGGTGTCGATGACGGCGACGCGCACCGGGCGGCCGTGGGCGTCCTTGCCCTTGGTGTGCTGCCAGAGCTGGTCGAGGAGTACGCGTTGCAGTGCCCACGGCGTGCCCTTGATGGGCTTCGCGGGGTAGGTGCACTGGCCGCTTCCCGACAGGGTCGGGGAGGCCGGGCCGGGGGCGGAACCGGGGCCGGGCGACGCCGGGGCCGCGGCCCCGCTCAGGGCCGTCACGAGCACGGCCGCCAGCAGTGTTCCGGTCATGGGTGTGGTCTTCATCAGGCTACGAACCCTGTGGCTGCTTGGCGCTGTTGGAGTCCAGGCGCGGTCCGGTCGGCAGGAAGGCGGACCAGTTCGCGGGTACCGGGACGGGGTCGACGTCCCGGTACCCGAGTCGGGTCCGGGCCTCGTCGGACTGCTGAGGGCCGGGCGCGGTGGCTTCGGCGGCGTCCGCCTCCTCGGCCGTGCCCGGGGCCGGGGCGGGTTTCCGGCCGATCCGCGAGGTGTCCTTGGCGCTGTCGTTGTTGGACTGCACGGCGTAGCGCAGGCCGGTGTCGGCGACGAGGAAGACCGCGCCGCTCCTGGTCTGGCGTCCGGTGACCTGGCGGTAGAGGAGACCGGAGCCGGGGGTGACGTACGCGCTGGTGGCGCCGTCGGGGATGGTGGCGGGGTAGTCGGTGCCCGCCCAGGTGCCCAGGCTGAGGCCGCCCTTGGCGCTCATGCCGCCGAACAGGCTGCACACGGTGTCGTTGGCGGTGCCGCCCGCGGCGCGGTCGACGGAGTTGGCCTGGCGCGGCACCAGGTCGGGCCAGCGGGCGGTGCCGTAGAACTCCTCGGCGTCGGGGGTGAAGTCCGCGGCGCTGACCCGCTCGGGGGCACCGGCCTGGCCGAGGGAGGCCAGTGCCTTGCTGTTGAGCAGCAGCTTGGCGACGAACTCCGAGACGCGCGCGACCTTGCCGGGCAGCACGACGTAGTGCTGGGTGCCGGTGCCGGCCGGGGCCCGGAGGATCGTGCCGACGCGGTTGGCCCGGGTGCTGAGCGTGGGCACACCGGCCGGTTCGCCGATGGCGCCGCGCACCTTGGGGAAGGTGATGGGCGTGCCTTCGTCGAACGTGCCGAGCCAGTCCTTGGTGACGCGCTGCGGGACGGCGCCGTCGCGGAAGAGGGAGCGGAGCAGCAGGTTGTGGTCGGCGGTGTCGGCGCCGCGCCAGTCGGGACCGCCGATGAGGTATTTGGTGCCCTTGGGGTCGATGAGATAACGGGCGTCGTCCGGTCCCTGGACGTACAGGGCCTGGCCGCCCCGCAGCCGCTGCGGTCCGTTCAGCCGCTTCCCCTTCGGGTCGCGGTCCGAGAAAAGGAAAACCGCCTTTTGAGTGGTTTTCCCGTAACCGCCGGGCTGTTGGCACACCGCCCACTGCTTCTGTTTGCCTGCTTGGCCCGCGCTGGGCATACGGTCCGGCGCGTAGGGAATGCCGAGAGTCGGGCCGCGCGGAATATGACCGTTGTCGAGTTCGGATTCCCGGACCTTGATGACGGAGGCCTTGTCGGGTGTCAGCAGAAGCTTGGCGGACGCCAGATTGAGTACGGGGTGGAGCTGCTTCTTGCCGTCGGTCATGAGGACGACGTAGCGGGTGGTGGACTCGCTGCCGACGATGACGTGGGCCTCGGGGGCGTCCCAGCCCTTGGGGGCGGTGGGCCTGAACATGCCCCACGCGCCGAAGCCCGCCACGAGCAGGGCGCCGACGACGATGCCGGGGAGCACGGTGCGCAGCGGGCGCGGCGCTCCTTCTTCCGTTCCGCTGGGCGAGGGTTGCAGAAAGGCGGCAACTGTCCGTTTCTTCGCGAAAGTGTAGGCGTTGAGTTCATCCCGCCGTGATGCCATGTTGCGCCGTTTCTCCCCAGTATTCGGCTTCGGTTGACGGGCGCCGCCCTCGGTCCCGGTGTCGTACCGACCCTCTACTATGCCCGTAGGCGAGGGAAGCCCGACGCCGGGGGAGCTGCCCCGCAAGGGGTGACAGACGATTTCGGCGCGAGTATTGCCGGGGCATTTCGGGATATACGAGGGGGCTTTGACGGGGATGGCTGCCGCGACGCGCGTACGGGCGGCGGGAGGCACGACGGGCCGGTCCGGTCCGGCGGACCCGGAGCCCCGGCCCGACTCCCCCACCGCTCCGGCGGGTTCGGGGGCGGTGCTCCCGCGACCCGCCGCGGGGCCCGGGGCATCGCTGTTGCGGCAGCTGGTGCTCGTCGAGGTGGCGGCGGCCGTCGTGCTCGTCGGGTGGGCCGCCGGCCGGGCGGCGCTGGTGCCGGCGACGGTGCTCGCCGTGGGGCTGGTGCTCCTCGCGGTGCTGCGCCGGGGGCACCGGCCGATCGTGGACTGGCTGACCACGGGCCTGGCGCTGCGGCGGCGCGTGCGGCGCGCGGCGGAGCCCGCGGCCCCGGGGACGCATCCCGGGCTCGCGCCGGTCGTGGAGTGCGAACCGGCGCTGCGCACCGAGGCGTTCGCCGCCCGTGAGCGGCGCGTGGTGGGTCTGGTCGGGGACGGGACGTTCCTGACGGCGGTGCTGCGGATCGAGGCCGTGGACGCACCGCTGCGCGCGCACCGCACGGAGAAGGCGCTGCCGCTCGCCCTGTTGCGGGACGCGATGGATGTCGACGGCATCCGGCTGGAGTCCGTACAGGTCGTGCAGAGCACGCTGCCGTCGCCCGCGCCGCATCTGCCCGCGCAGGCGTTGGCCGCCCGGAGCTACGCGCCGTTGCAGGCGCTGACCGGCTCCCCCGCCGTGCGGCTGACGTGGGTGGCGTTGAAGTTCGACCCGGAGCTGTGTCCGGAGGCCGTGGCCGCGCGCGGTGGCGGCGCGGAGGGCGCGCGGCGCTGTGTGCTGCGGGCGGCGGACCAGCTGGCGAGCCGGCTGCACGGTGCGGGCTTCAGGGCGGCGGTGCTGTCGGAGGAGGAGCTGACGGCCGCGATCGCCACGGCCGCGAGCGTCAATCCGATGGCCACGGCGCAGGCGGGGCGCACGGGGACGGCCGCGCGCCGGACCGCCGAGACCGCCCGCGCCTGGCGTTGCGACGACCGGTGGCACAGCACGTACTGGGTGGGCCGCTGGCCCCGGTTGGGCCCTGCGGCGACTCCCCTGCCGCAGCTGGCCGCGCTGCTCACCTCACTGCCCGCGCCGGCGACGACCCTGAGCCTGACGCTGGGCCGTGGGCGCACGCGCGGCGGGCGGCACGCGCCGACGATGACGGGGCACGTGCGCATCACCGGGCGCAGCGCCGATGAACTGACGGCGGTCGGCCGGGAGATGGAGCGGGCCGCGCGGGCCGTGAAGGTCGGGCTGGTCCGGCTGGACCGCGAGCAGGTGCCCGGCGTCCTCGCCACCCTGCCGCTGGGAGGGACCCGCTGATGAACCCCGCTTCCCCCACGCCCCCGCCGGCCCCGGCGCCCGCCGCCCGTCGGCCGCGCTTCGGGTTCGGGCTGCTCGGGCCCCGGCGCGGGCGGCACGAGTTGTCGGCGGAGGAGTTCGAGTCGCTGGCGCTGCCGGTGGGCGACGACGGTGTCGTCATCGGCTCCGACGCGCAGGGCGCCCCCGCGGTCCTCGGTCTCGGCCGCCCCAGCCCCTTCGGCATGGTCCTGGTCGGCGGGGCGTGGACGGCGCAGGTCATCGCCGTGCGGTCCGTCGCCACCGGTGCCCGCGTCGCCGTCGAGACCGGGCGCCGGCCGTTGTGGACGGCGCTCGCACAGGCCGCCAACAGCGGGCAGCAGTGCATCACCCTGCACGATGTGGGCCGGGTGCCGCCGCAGGGTCCGTCGGTGCACAGCCCGGTGCTGCTGGTGCGTGACTGCGGTGCGCGTCCGCCTCGTGGCCGCGCCGGCTCCGCCCCCTGGCAGTCCGTGCTGACCCTGCTCCCTTATCTGAGTCCCGTCGCCGCGCGCCTGATGGAGGCCGCGGACCTCGTCGGCATCCAGCGGGTCTCGCCGGAGGAGGCCCAGCAGGCCGGCCGCATCATGGGGCTGCCGCACAGCGACGTGGAGGCGCTGTCCACGCTCCCGGACGGCGTCACTCTCTGGTGCACATCACGGTCGCGGATGTACGTCGCCACGCGGCCGACCGAGCCCGAGGCGGGGTTGCTGGGCGCCGAGCGCAGGATGGACTGAGGACGGGGTCCGGACTGCCCATTCCCCGTGGAATGGGCAGCAGATAGCAGGACATGTCAGGAAGTCACCGCCGTCCGCACGTTCCGCGTGGGCGTGCGCCCGTATGCCTCAGAAGCGGCCGGGGCACCGCTTCGGACACGGACGGGCAGGTGACAGCGGGGGCGGCTGATGGGTCGGGGGCGGGCCTGCCGTAGCGGTACGGATGACGATTAGTCTTGGTGTGCGTACCGCACGGGAGAACCCGCCGCCGGGCCTGTCGCGTCACCCATGGGGGACCCGGGCAGTCGGACGACGGGAACGGTCGGCCCCGACAGGCGGATCACATCGGGCGCCGGACCAAACCAGCAGCAGGAGGAATTGTGGGCAGCGATCGGAACGAGATCCGCGCGGCAGGGGACACAGCCGGCGAGGACCGGTCCGACGCCGAGCACGACTACGAGCACACCGGCGAGTTCACCATCGACTATTCGCCGCCCGCCTGGTACACGCAGAACCCGTCGCCCGCCCCGGCCGCGCCCGCACCGGGCCCCGGGGCCGCCGAGGGTGTCCGCGCCGACGTGAGCGAGGCCGACGCGGCGGACGACACCCCGCCCCCGCCGCCCACGGGCGAGCCGCTGTGGCCGTCGTCCCCCACGGGCGAGGCGCCCGGCGCGGGTGGCGCCACGATGCGTTTCTCCGGTGCCGCGCCGCGGGACGAGAACGCCGCCGTCGCGGGCGAGTCGGATGCCGCTGCTCAGGGGACGGACGCCTCGGGTGCCGACGCCCCGGCGCGGCCGGTCCCCGTGACCGAGGGCCGTGCGGACGAGGCGCCGACGGCCGCCGCTCCGGCGGCCCCCGACGCTCCGGCCCCCGACGCCGCGACCTCCGAGGCTCGGGGCGCCGGGGACACCGCGGCCGGCTCGGGTGCCGCGGACGGTCCGGCGGACCGGTCGTGGGAGCCGCCGTCGCCTCCGCAGGTCGCGCTGCCGCCGCTCCCCCCGGACTTCCCGCCCGCGAGCCCGGGTACGTGGCCGCCGTCGGCGCCGGACGCCGCCGCG
The DNA here is from genome assembly GCF_017876625.1 of Streptomyces syringium. Classification (NCBI taxonomy): domain Bacteria; kingdom Bacillati; phylum Actinomycetota; class Actinomycetes; order Kitasatosporales; family Streptomycetaceae; genus Streptomyces; species Streptomyces syringium. The sequence continues at coordinate 5,585,490 of NZ_JAGIOH010000001.1, read as the reverse complement.
CCGTTCCCCGGCGCCGGTGCGACGGCGACGCCGCCGCCCGCCCAGCCGGCCCCGCAGGCCTTCCCGCCCCCGCCCAACCCCACGGCGCCGCAGGGCGGTTACGGCTACCCGCGCCCCGACGCGCAGGACGCACCGGCCCCCACCGGCCCGCCGCTGCAGAGCGCGCCCACCGAGCCGCCCGCACCCCCGGCCGGCGGTTACGGCTACCCGCGCCCGGACGCGCAGAGCGCCCCGGCCGCCGCGGCGCCCGCGCCCGTCGGCCCCCCGCCGCTGCCGAGCACCCCTCCCGCCGGGGAACCCCCGGCAGCACCGGAGGCCGACTCCCCCGCGCCGACCGGCGGTTACGGCTACCCGCGCCCCGACGCGGAAGCCGCTCCCTCGGCGGAGCCGGAGCAGGATCAGCACGCCGCCGCCTCGGTCCCGGCGCCGCGCGAACCCGCCCCCGAGGCCCCCGCCCCGCTGCACCGTCCGGCCCACCAGGAAGGCCGGGAGGGCCAGGAGGCCACGGGCGGTTACGGCTACCCCCGCCCCGACGCCCAGGACGCCCCCGTACCGGCGCCGCAGGGCGGTTACGGCTACCCGCGGCCGCAGGACGGCGGCCCCGGTGCCGCCCCGCAGCCGTCGTACGACCAGCCCGGGGCGATGCCTCCGGCCGCCGTCCCCGGACAGCCCGGCCCCGCGCAGCCGATGCCCGGTCAGCCGATGCCCGTACAGCAGAGCCCCGTCGAGCCCGGCCCCGGCATGCTGCTGCCCGGGCAGCAGCCCCCCGCGGCCGCTCCCGGCCCGTACGCCGCCCAGCCCGGCCCGTATCAGCCGGGCCAGCCGCCGCAGGCACCCCAGACACCGCAGGCCCCTCAGGCCCCGCACCCCGCGTACGCGCCGCCCGGCGCGCTCCCCCCGGCCGCGTCCCAGGTGCCGCCCGGGGCCATGCCCGACCCCGCGCAGCCCGCCGCCCCCGTCGACCCGCGGACCGGCGGCTGGCCGAGCGTGGCGCCGGAGCAGCGACAGCGGTCCGTGCACGGGGCGCCGCTCGGTTACACCGCGGCGGTGGAGCTGTCCTCGGAGCGGCTGCTCAGGAACAAGCCCAAGCCGCGGAAGCAGAGCGGCAACAGCCGGTTCAAGTTCGGCGGCAAGAAGGAAGAGGCCGAGCGGCAGCGCAAGCTGGAGCTCATCCGGACGCCGGTGCTGTCCTGCTACCGCATCGCGGTGATCAGCCTCAAGGGCGGTGTCGGCAAGACGACGACCACCACCGCGCTCGGTTCGACGCTCGCCAGCGAGCGCCAGGACAAGATCCTCGCGATCGACGCCAACCCCGACGCGGGCACGCTCGGCCGCCGCGTGCGCCGCGAGACGGGTGCGACGATCCGTGACCTCGTGCAGGCGATCCCGAGCCTGCACAGTTACATGGACATCCGCCGTTACACCTCGCAGGCGCCCTCCGGTCTGGAGATCATCGCCAACGACGTGGACCCTGCGGTCTCCACGACCTTCAACGACGAGGACTACCGGCGGGCGATAGACGTCCTGGGCAAGCAGTACCCGATCATCCTCACCGACTCGGGCACCGGTCTGCTCTACAGCGCGATGCGCGGCGTCCTGGACCTCGCCGACCAGCTGATAATCATCTCGACGCCGTCCGTCGACGGTGCGAGCAGCGCCAGCACCACCCTCGACTGGCTCTCCGCGCACGGCTACGCCGAGCTCGTCTCGCGCAGCATCACGGTCATCTCGGGGGTCCGGGAGACCGGCAAGATGATCAAGGTGGAGGACATCGTCTCGCACTTCGAGACCCGCTGCCGCGGTGTCGTCGTCGTGCCGTTCGACGAGCACCTGGCGGCGGGCGCGGAGGTCGATCTCGACATGATGCGGCCGAAGACCCGCGAGGCGTACTTCAACCTGTCCGCCATGGTCGCCGAGGACTTCGTACGGGCGCAGCAGCAGCAAGGCCTGTGGACCTCCGACGGCGGCACCCCGCCGCCGCACCTCGCCCCGCCGGTGCCGGGCGGCTACGCGCCGGACCCCGCTCAGCCCGGGTATCCCGGATACCCCGGCCAGGGCGCGCCCGCGGCCCCCAACCCGTACGGCGGGCAGCCGCAGCCCCACCAGCAGCCGGGTCCGTACCAGCAGCCGGGCGGCTGGCAGCAGCCTCCCCAGCAGGGTGACTACGGCTACCCCCAGCAGTACCCCCCGCAGCAGTAACCAGCGCACACGCGAGGGCCCCGGACGGCAGTCGCCGCCCGGGGCCCTCGTGGTGTCACACGTACGCGGGACGCGTGTGGGTCGTCAGCCGACCGTGGCGGCGCTCTCGTGGGCCGCGACCAGCTCGCGCGCCCGCTTCACGTCGTCCGCCATGCAGTCCAGCAGGGCCTCGATGGACTCGAACTTCTCCATCCCGCGCAGGTAGGCGAGGAAGTCCACGGCCGCGTGCATCCCGTACAGATCGAGGTCGACCCGGTCGATGGCGTAGGCCTCCACCGTCCGCTCGGTGGCGTCGAACTGCACGTTCGTACCGACCGAGATGGCCGCGGGCATGGCCTCGGCGCCGACGGTCAGCCAGCCCGCGTAGACCCCGTCCGCCGGGATCGCGGTGTGCGGCAGCGTCTCCACATTGGCGGTCGGGAAGCCCAGCTCGCGGCCGCGCTGCGCGCCGCGCACCACGACGCCCTCGACGCGGTGCGGGCGGCCGAGGATCTCCATGGCACCCGCCACGTCCCCCTCGGCGACCAGGCGCCGGGTCAGGGTGGAGGAGAACGGCAGTCCGCCGCCCGCCTCGCCGGTCACATACAGGTCGATGACCTCGACGTCGTAGTCGTAGGTGCCGCCGAGCTCCTTCAGGAGGCCGACGTCGCCGGCCGCGCGGTGGCCGAAGCGGAAGTTCGGGCCTTCGACGACGAGCCGCGCGTGCAGCTTGTCGACGAGCACCTTCACCACGAAGTCGGCGGGCGAGAGCTTCGAGAACTCCGCCGTGAACGGCAGGATCAGCACCGCGTCCACCCCGAGCCCGTCCATCAGCTCCGCGCGCCGGTGGTGCGGCGCCAGCAGGGGCGGGTGGCTGCCGGGGCGCACGACCTCGCTGGGGTGCGGGTCGAAGGTCACCACGACCGAGGGCACACCCAGTTCGCGTGCCCGCTCCACCGCACGGCCGATGATCAGCTGATGCCCGCGGTGCACGCCGTCGTACGAGCCGATGGTGACGACGCTGCGCCCCCAGTCCTGGGGGATGTCCTCCAAGCCACGCCAGCGCTGCACTGTGCCCGCTCCTCGCCCGAACCCGAACCTTTGTCTGTCGTTTTACGCAGGACTAAGAGTGCCATGCCGGTAGACGACGGTTCGCATCGGCCGGTGTACTGCTCGCGAGGTCCGCCGCCGTCGTCGGGTCCGCCGAATCCGCCGCAGTATCCGGAATGCTCCCCTCCGCCACCTCCGTCTGATCTTCGGACGGCGGCGGGGGCTCCGGGGGCGGGGCGGCGTCCGGCGGGCCGGCGCCCTCCCCGCCCGCCGGCTCCCCTCCCGCCGTCAGCCTGATGCGCGCCGCCGGGCCCACCACCACCGCCCACTGCGCCGGCGCGGTCCGCAGCCACCCCCGCACCTGGGCACCGAAGGCCGGCACGTCACGGGCGAGCTGGGTCAGCCGCCGGTCGAAGCAGGCGGCCCCCTCCGGTGTCCGGGCCATCAGCAGCCCCGTGCGATGGACGAGGTCCCGCGTCCGCGCCTCGCCGCGCTCGCCGGCCCCGCTCACCACCGCCCGCAGCAGGGTGTCGAGGACGGTGACGTCCCGCTCGTGCGGCCCGTACTGCTCGCACTCCAGCAGCACCTCCAGCAACTCCTGGCGCAGCGGGCGCGACACGGGCGTGCCGGGGGCGGCCAGGACGGGTGCCAGCGCCCAGCGGACCTGGGCCGGGTGGGTCCGCAGCAGATCCGCCACCAGCGGGAAGAGAACGGCCCGGCCGGCCGGGCCCGCCTCCAGCCGCCGGTCGACGAACGCGGCGACGTGGGCGGCGCCCTCGGGGTGGTGCTCCAGGTGCTCGCGCACGAGCGCGGCCGCGCGGCGGGCGAGGGCGGGGGTGGTGACCTCGGCGAGGGTGCGCAGCACATCGCCGGGCCCCTCCCCCGGCTGGTAGAGCCGTGCGCGGAAGGCGGCGAGGACGGGCTCGGGGTGGGTGGTCAGGGCGGCGGCGAGGGCGCCGGGCGGCAGGTGCGGGTCGCCGGAGGTGAAGCGGGCGATGGCCTGCGGGAGGTGTTTGGAGCGGGTCTGCCGGTCGCGGACGAGCAGGGCGAGCGCGGCGCCGTGCAGGGTGCCTTCGGCGGGGCGGTCGAGCAGGGCGAGCGCGGAGTAGCGCAGCAGCTGCCGGTCGGCCTCGGTGGTGACGTGGGGCGCGGCCTTGAGCGCGTACGCGGCGGCGGCCACGTGCCGGTCGACGCGGTCGTGGTGGGCCCAGCGGTCGACGGCCCGGCAGAGTGCGGAGGGCTCGTCCTCGGCGAGGGCGGACAGCAGCTCGTCGGCGTGGGGGTGCGCGGCGTCCACGAGCGCCTCGGCCAGGTCGTCGACGGCGCGCCTGCGGTGGGTGTGCAGGAGGGCCTGGGCGGCGGCGGAGACGGTGGGGCGCACTCCGAAGCCGGTGGCGCCGCCGTCCGGTGTCGTCTGGAGGGGGCGGTCGTCGCCGAACCACTGGCACAGGAGCGGCTGCGCCGTGCACGGGTCCTCACTGAGCACGGTCGCCACGGCGGTCAGGAAGCGGTCCGGCTGCGGCGAGGGGCGCTGGGGGGCGGGGGCGGCCGGGCCGGGGGGCGGTCCGTCGGCGGGGATCAGGACGCGCAGCAGTTCCAGGCGGTCGGCGGTGCCCAGCGGCAGCCGCAGCCAGAACCACGGTCCGAACTCCGCGAGGCCGCCGAAGGCGCGGGTGGCCCCGCCGTCGAAGCCGCCGTGGGCCAGGGAGCGGGCGGTGACGCGCTCGGCGAGCAGCCGCAGGACGTCGAGGTAGGGCGTGGCGTCCGGTACCCGCAGCAACGCTTCGCCGAGCAGGTGCGCGGCCCACCAGACCGGGTCGGGCACGGTCCGGGGTGCCTCCTCGCCGTCGGCCGGCACGGTGTCCGCCGCCGTCGCCCCGGTGTCCGGCTCGGCCCCTTCCTCCTCGGGGGCCGGCATGGACCGCAGCGGGAGGGTCTCGACGGCGTGGACCAGCGCGCCGAGGCGGCGGGCGAGCTCGGCGGGGCCCGAGCGCCGGGCGAGGAGGAACAAGGCCTGGAGGACGGGGCCGATGCGATGGCGCGGGACGGGCAGCGGCCGGGACGGCTTCCGCCCGGCGTCGCCGCCGCGCCGGCTGCGGCGGCGGGCCGCCGGTGTCCGCGCGGGCTCCTCCTCCCGCCGGGACGGCAGCCGGGCGGCGGCCTCGCCGGGTGTGCCCTCGGGCTCGTACCAGTGGTGGACCAGGGCGTGCAGGGCGGTGTCGAGGTCGAGGTGCGCGCCCTGGAGCCAGTCGGAGAACTCCTCGTGCGCGAAGCGGTACCCCGCGCCGGCCGGTACGAGCAGGCCCTCGGTGAGCACGGCGGAGGCCCAGCCCGTGCGCCAGGGGAACAGCTCCTCGAAGGCCTCCCGCTCCAGCTCCCCCTGCCCCGGGCCGAGGCACCGCCGCGCGGCCTCGTGCACCTGCCCGGCGACGCGGGTGGCGAGCCGTCGCACCGCCGCGCCGCGCGGCGGCGGGGTGCGGGCGGCGGCCAGCCGGACGGCGATCCGCAGGCAGACCAGATCGAGGTGGGCGGAGAAGACGTCCCACCGGTCGGGGGCCCGGTCCTCGGCGCCGCCGCGCACGTGGCCGTCCGGGAGCGCGGCCTGGACCTCGGCGAGGAGTCGCAGGGCGAGGGGGTGGCAGGCGTCCGCCGGGGAGAGGGCGTCGGGGGCGAGGCCGTAGGCGGCGCGGGCCTCGGCGGCCTGCCCGGGCGCGAGGTCGGTGAGCAGGGCGCAGGGCGGCAGCGCGCGGGGGTGGGACGCGGGCGACGGCACGTGCAGCGCGTCGGGCGGGAAGAGGGAACCGGCCGTCTCCCAGTGCTCCGGGCGGCAGGCGACGATCAGCCGGGTGGCCGTCTTCTCCAGCCAGTCCGCCGTCGCGGCCGTCCAGCCGGCGAGGGCGTGGGCGAGGCCGGGCGGCATCTCCTCGGGGCCGTCGAGGAGGATCAGCAGCGGGCGGCCCACGCGGTGCGCCATCTCCGCGACGGCCTCTGGGGTGGCGTCGGTGGGGTCCCCCACGGTGCCGTCGGCGCCCGCCGAGGCGGTGACGATGCGCCCGGCGGTCTCCAGGACCCTGGCTACGGCGTCCCGGACGCTCTCGTCCCCGACCCGCAGGTCCGCACCGCGCAACCACACGGTCGGCGCGGGCTCGTCCCCCCGCGCCCGACGCCCGGCGAGCGCCGCCAGCTCGGTCGTGCGCCCCGTACCGGGGTCACCGACCAGGCCCAGGACGCTTGCCGTGCGGCTTCGGGCATTCGGAGGGTCCGGCGGGCCGTCGTCCGGATCGCGGCTGTCATCGCGGCGGGTGGTGTGGGTTTCCGCCGCCGGACCGTCGGGCCGGCCGCCTCCACCACCGCAGTGGCGACAACCCTGATCGCCACAAGAAGAGGCCCCGGACGGGCCACCACGGCCGCCCCCTGAATCCGGCCCCCCGCCACACCGGCGGGCGCCCGGGCAGGCGTCCCCGCAGCTTCCGGGCGGCGCCGCCGAGCCCTGGCCGCAGTCCCCAGGCCCCGCGCCGACGCCATCGCTCGCCCCGCCAGGTCCTTCGCTCGCGGCAGCGTCATCGCTGAGGAACCGCGCGAACTCCCTCTCGATCTCCGGGCGTGCCACGGGCTCGCTCCACGCGAGGGAGGCCGTGACGGGGCCGAGGGAGGTCGCCGTCAGTTGCAGACCGCCCGCGAGATTGAGCTCGGGGCCGTACGCGGGGACCGTGGCCGCGTTGCGTTCGAGGAGTGCGGCCAGAGGGCCTTCCGGGGAGGTCGCGGCGGCGGCGCGCAGGGGGATGGCGAAGCCTCCGGCCCGGTGCTCGGTGTGGAGCGCGGTACCGAGGACGGCGACGACCGCACCGGTGCGGGCATCGATGACGGGGCCGCCCGTGGCCTCCTCACCGAGCCGCAGCCCGTCCCGCTCGCCGAGGGACAGCTCCAGGGCGGCGCCGAGCAGATGGAAGCGGTCGGTCGCGGTGTAGATCACCAAGGCGTCGCCGATGATCTGGGCGGTCTGCCAGCGGCCCGCCCGCAGCCGGACCTTCGCGCCGCCTTCGACGCACTCGGCGCCCGCGACCGGCAGCGGCGGCACACAGAGCCCCTCGGTGCGCACGAGGGCGAGGTCCGCGCCGGGCAGCGGGGTGACCGCCTCGGCGCCGACGAGGCAGGTGCGCTCGCCCGGCGCGTGCAGCACCAGACGGGCCAGGCCGTCGACCGCCTCATGGCTGGTGATCACGGTGCCACGGTCGTCGGCCACGAAACCCGTGCCGCGTGGCCGCCCGGCGAGATCGCGGATACGCACCAATGATTCGTCCGCATCGGCCCGCCGAACACTCATCCGCCGATACCTCCCCGCCATGCCGGTTCGTTCCGACCGTAGGCAGCGGATGATCGGCAGGACAGATCACAAGCCGAACGCGCCCCCTTCCACCCCCGTTATTCACTCCGAGCGCCTGCCCATTGGGGTGAATCCGCGGTGCCGGGCGGATAGACGGCAGCGGAGGGGTATCGCGTGGTGCGCGACGACCGCGCCGAAAACGGGACAGAGGGCGGGCGCAGTGCGCCCGCCCTCTGTCCGAACCGGGATCTCAGCCGAAGACCGCGAGGCTCTTCGCCTTGCCGCCCTGGTTCTCGACCAGCACCAGGAAGCGGCCGTCCGGGCCGAAGACCGCGATCGGACCCGTGGTGTCGAAGAGCGGCACCTTGATCCGGACGCCGTTGCCGAGCAGCCGGGCCTGCTCCTCGTTCACGTCCCAGCGCTGGAACGCGGCGGAGGCCGCGTCGGCGACCGGCATGACGGTCAGCTCCTCCTGGAGCTGGTCCAGGGTGCGGGCCTCGCCCAGCGCGTACGGGCCGACGCGGGTGCGGCGCAGCGCCGTGAGGTGGCCGCCGACGCCGGTGTCGGCCCCCAGGTCGCGCGCGAGGGCGCGGACATAGGTGCCCGACGAGCAGACGACGGAGACGAGCAGGTCCTGCACCGGGGTGCCGTCCGCCGCCTCGGCCTGGTGCACGGCGTGCACGGCGAAGGAGGAGACCGTCACCGGCCGGGCCGGGATCTCGAAGTCCTCGCCCTCGCGGGCGCGGGCGTACGACCGCTTGCCGTCGATCTTGATCGCGCTGACCTTCGACGGGACCTGCATGATCTTTCCGGTGAGCTTGGCGACCCCGGCGTCGATCGCCTCGCGGGTGACCCCGGAGGCGTCGGCGGACGAGGTGATCTCGCCCTCGGCGTCATCCGTCACGGTGTTCTGCCCGAGCCGGATGGTCGCCACGTACTCCTTCTCGGTCAGCGCGAGGTGACCGAGCAGCTTGGTCGCCCGCTCGACGCCGAGGACGAGCACACCGGTCGCCATCGGGTCGAGGGTCCCGGCGTGGCCGACCTTCCGGGTCCGCGCGATGCCGCGCATCTTGGCGACGACGTCGTGCGAGGTGAAACCGGCCGGCTTGTCGACGATGACCAGGCCGTCCGGGCAGACCGGGCGCGGTCCCTTCGCCTTCGGGCGCTCCGCCCGGGCGGGTCGCTCCGCCCGCGCCGCGCGACCCTTGGCCTCCGCAGCCTCGGCGGCCGGGACGGCCGCGGCGACCTCGGCGGCGGGCTCGACGCTCGCGTCGGCCGCCGGGGTCACCGCGGGGCGCTCGCTTGGTGCCTGGTGGTTCATTCGGAGGCTGCACCCTTGCTGTCCGAGCCGTCCGAGCCGGCGTCGTCGACGCCGTCCTCGTCCTCGCCCGGCTTGCGGTACGGGTCGGCGTCGCCGGCGTACTGCGCGCCCGAGGACACCTCGCGGACCTCGGCGTCCTTGGCCTTGGCCTTGGCGAGCAGGTCGTCGATGGTCCGGGCGTTGTCCGGCAGGGCGTCCGGGACGAAGGTCAGGGTCGGGGTGAAGCGGACCCCGGTCTCCCGGCCGACCGTGGAGCGCAGGATGCCCTTGGCGCTCTCCAGCGCCGCCGCCGAGGCGGCCCGCTCCTCGTCGTCGCCGTAGACCGTGTAGAACACGGTGGCCTGCTGCAGATCGCCCGTGACCCGGGTGTCGGTGATGGTCACATAGCCGAGCCGCGGGTCCTTGATCCGGCGCTGGAGGGTCTCCGCAATGATCACCCGGATGCGGTCGGCCAGTTTGCGCGCCCGCGCGTTGTCGGTCATGCGCCTACTTCTTTCTTCTTCGGTTCAGTCATCAGTCGTCGTCGCCGTGGATCCGCCGTCTCACCGACAGCAGTTCCACTTCCGGCCGCCCGGCGACGAGGCGCTCGCAGCGGTCCAGCACGTCCGTGAGGTGCGCCGCGTCCCCTGAGACCGCCGCCAGGCCTATCTCGGCTCTGCGGTGGAGGTCCTGGTCGCCGACCTCCGCCACGCTCACCGCGTATTTGCGGTGCAGCTCGGCGACGATCGGACGGACGACGGAGCGCTTCTCCTTCAGCGACCGGACGTCGCCGAGGAGGAGGTCGAAGGACAGTGTCCCTACATACATGCGTAACGGGTGAAGCCCACCCGGGAGGCGTGAGGTGAAGCTGTGTGTACGAGCTCTTAGAACCGTACATGCAACGGCCGGGGCCGATCGACGGAAATAATCCGTCGATCGGCCCCGAGCCCGCCCGTCGCCCGACCACCACCCCTGGTGGACCGCGCTACGCACGGACTGCTGTGTTACGCGGATCAGCCGCGCGGCTTCTCGCGCATCTCGTACGTCGCGATGACGTCGTCGACCTTGATGTCGTTGAAGTTTCCGAGGTTGATACCGCCCTCGTAGCCTTCGCGGATCTCGGTGACGTCGTCCTTGAAGCGACGCAGACCCTGGATCGTGAGGTCCTCGGCGACGACCTTGCCGTCGCGGATGAGGCGCGCCTTGGTGTTGCGCTTGACCTCGCCGGAGCGGATGAGAACACCCGCGATGTTGCCCAGCTTGGACGAGCGGTAGATCTCGCGGATCTCCGCCGTACCGAGCTCGACCTCTTCGTACTCCGGCTTCAGCATGCCCTTCAGGGCCGCCTCGATCTCCTCGATCGCCTGGTAGATGACCGAGTAGTAGCGGACGTCGACGCCCTCGCGCTCGGCCATCTGCGTGGCACGGCCCTCGGCGCGGACGTTGAAGCCGATGACGATGGCGTCGGAGCCGGTCGCCAGGTTGATGTCCGACTCGGTGACCGCACCCACACCGCGGTGCAGCACGCGGATCTCGACCTCTTCGCCGACGTCGAGCTGGAGCAGCGAGGACTCGAGAGCCTCCACCGAACCGGACGCGTCGCCCTTGATGATGATGTTGAGATCCTGGACCAGACCGGCCTTGAGCACCTTGTCGAGGTCCTCGAGGGACACCCGGCGGGTGCGCTTGGCGAAGGCGGCGTTGCGCTCACGCGCAGCGCGCTTCTCGGCGATCTGGCGAGCCGTGCGGTCCTCGTCGACGACGAGGAAGTTGTCGCCGGCGCCCGGGACGTTGGTCAGACCGAGGACGAGGACCGGGGTCGAGGGACCCGCCTCTTCCACGTTCTGGCCCTTGTCGTCGAGCATCGCGCGGACACGGCCGTAGGCGTCACCGGCGACCATCGTGTCACCGACGCGGAGGGTACCGCGCTGGACGAGCACGGTGGCCACGGCGCCGCGGCCACGGTCGAGGTGGGCCTCGATCGCAATACCCTGCGCGTCCTGCTCCGCGTTGGCGCGCAGGTCGAGCGAGGCGTCCGCGGTGAGGACCACGGCCTCCAGCAGGGAGTCGATGTTCAGACCCTGCTTGGCGGAGATGTCGACGAACATGGTGTCGCCGCCGTACTCCTCGGCCACCAGACCGAACTCGGTGAGCTGACCGCGCACCTTGGTCGGGTCGGCACCCTCGACGTCGATCTTGTTGACCGCGACCACGATCGGCACGTCGGCCGCCTTGGCGTGGTTCAGCGCCTCGATCGTCTGCGGCATGACACCGTCGTTGGCCGCCACCACGAGGATCGCGATGTCGGTCGACTTGGCACCACGGGCACGCATGGCGGTGAACGCCTCGTGACCCGGGGTGTCGATGAAGGTGATGGCGCGCTCTTCGCCGTTGACCTCGGTGGCGACCTGGTACGCACCGATGTGCTGCGTGATACCGCCGGCCTCGCCCGCGACGACGTTCGTCTTGCGGATGGCGTCCAGCAGTCGGGTCTTACCGTGGTCGACGTGACCCATGACGGTCACGACCGGCGGACGGGAGACGAGCATCTCCTCGCCGCCCTCGTTCTCACCGAACTCGATGGAGAACGACTCGAGCAGCTCGCGGTCCTCCTCCTCGGGGCTGACGATCTGAACCTGGTAGTTCATCTCGTCGCCGAGGAGCGTCAGCGTCTCGTCGGACACCGACTGGGTCGCGGTGACCATCTCGCCGAGGTTCATCATCACGGCGACGAGCGACGCCGGGTTGGCGCCGATCTTCTCCGCGAAGTCGGTGAGGGAGGCACCACGGGACAGGCGAATGGTCTCGCCGCCACCGCGGGGCAGCATCACGCCGCCGACGGACGGGGCCTGCATGGCCTCGTACTCCTGGCGCCTCTGCCGCTTCGACTTGCGACCACGACGCGCCGGACCGCCGGGACGGCCGAACGCACCCTGCGTGCCACCACGGGCACCGGGACCGCCGGGACGGCCACCGAAGCCGGGACGACCGCCGAAGCCGCCGCCGCCACCGGGAGCGCCACCGCCACCGGGACGGCCGGCGAAGCCGCCGCCACCGGGACGACCGCCGCCACCGGGACCGGCCGGACGGCCGGCGAAGCCGCCGCCGCCGGGACGACCGGCACCGCCGGGACGACCCGCACCGGCGCCGGGACCGCGACCGCCGCCACCGGGGCCCGGACGCGGGCCGGCAGCCGGACGCTGCGGCATCATGCCCGGGTTCGGGCGGTTGCCCGCGGGAGCGCCACCGGGACGCGGAGCGCCACCGGGACCGCCCTGCGGACGAGGCATGCCACCGGGGGTCGGACGGGCGCCGCCCTGACCCTGGGGACGGGGAGCGCCGCCGGGACCGCCCTGCGGACGCGGACCGCCGGGGCCGGGCCGGTCGCCGCCGGGACGCGGGGCGCCACCGGGACGGGGGGCCTGCGGGCGGGCCATGCCGGTGGAGCCACCGGAGGTGAAGGGGTTGTTGCCCGGACGGGGACCGGCCGGACGGGCGCCACCGGGACGCGGGGCACCCTGGCCCTGCGGGCGGGGGGCACGCTCGGGGCGGCCGCCTTCCCGCTGACCGCCGTCACGACCGGCGGGCGCCGGACGGGCCGGACGCGGGCCGGGGGTGGCGCCGGGGCGCGGACCGGAGGGGGCCTGCTGGCTCGGCTGGGCCGGGGCCGGCGCGGAGAACTCCGCGGCGGGCACCGGGGTGACCGGTGCGGGCTTGGCCGGAGCCGCCGGGGCGGGCTTCGGACCCGGGCGGGGACCCGGGGTCGGCGCGCCACCTGCGGGCTTGGGGGTTGCGGGCGTCTCCGCAGCCGGCTTGGGGGCCGGGGCAGCGGGACGGGCCGGGGCACCCGGAGTGGGGGCACCCGGCTTCGCGGGCGCGGCCTTGCGCGGCGCCGCGGGCTTGGCAGCGGACTTGCCGGCGTTGCCGCCGGGCCCCTGCAAAGCGTCAGTCAACTTGCGGACTACAGGCGCCTCGATCGTCGAGGACGCCGAACGGACGAATTCACCAAGTTCTTGGAGCTTGGCCATGACGACCTTGCTCTCAACACCGAACTCCTTGGCGAGTTCGTATACCCGGACCTTAGCCACTTCGCTCCTTCTAGGTCCGGGTTGTCCACCGGACCGTCGCTACTTCATGGGCGTACTCATCGCGTACTCATCGAGTGCTCATCGCAATCTCGACCTACTTCCAACTCGCGAGGTACCTGACCGCACGGTTTCCCGTGCCGTTCTTCTTACGGTGTTGCCTGGCTGTGCCGCTCGGCCTGATCGACGTAGTGCCGAAGCGCCGAGGTATCGAACGGTCCCTGGCTTTTGAAGGCCCGGGAGAACGCCCGGCGGCGGACCGCCAGGTCGAGGCAGACCAGTGTGGGATGCACGGAGGCACCCCGGCCGGGCAGCGTACCGCGAGGATCGGGGACGCAAGCGCCCTCGTTCACCACGATCCGCAGCAGATCGCCCTTGGCCGCTCGCTCCCGGCACCCCACACAGGTGCGCTCAGGGCATGCGCGGGCATGCGTCCGGCCAGACACTGATTAAGTCTACCTCCCCGCGCCGACCTCACCCCTGTGGGGCGATGATCGGGCACATATGGATTTCGGCCACCCTGCGGGGCCGCTCCGGACAAGGCTCCGGATGTCACTCGGGAGGGGCGGCGGGCCGCTGCCGGCCCGCCTCCTTCCCGCTGTTCAGTCGATCTTCCCGCTGCTCAGTCCCGGTAGCGGTCGGACCGCTCGGAACGGTAGGGCTGCTCGGAACGGTCGGAGCGCTCGTAGCGCTCGGACTGCCCGTCCTGCTCGGTGTCCGGGCGGATGTCGATCCGCCAGCCGGTCAGCCGCGCGGCGAGGCGGGCGTTCTGGCCTTCCTTGCCGATGGCGAGGGAGAGCTGGTAGTCCGGCACGGTCACCCGGGCGGAGCGCGCGCCGAGGTCCACGACCTCGACCTTGCTCACCCGCGCGGGGGACAGCGCGTGCGCCACGAGCTCCGCCGGGTCGTCCGACCAGTCGACGATGTCGATCTTCTCGCCGTGCAGCTCGGCCATGACCGCGCGGACACGGCCGCCCATCGGGCCGATGCAGGCGCCCTTGGCGTTCAGCCCGGACCGGGTGGACCGGACGGCGATCTTCGTGCGGTGGCCGGCCTCGCGGGCGATGGCGGCGATCTCCACCGAGCCGTCCGCGATCTCCGGGACCTCCATGGCGAAGAGCTTCTTCACCAGGTTGGGGTGGGTGCGCGAGAGCGTCACGGACGGGCCTCGGACACCCTTCGCCACCCGGACGACGTACGTCCGAAGACGCGTGCCGTGCTTGTACTCCTCGCCCGGCACCTGCTCCTGGACCGGCAGGATGGCTTCCAGCTTGCCGATGTCGACCAGGACGTTCTTGGGGTCCTTGCCCTGCTGCACGACGCCCGCGACGACGTCGCCCTCGCGGCCCGCGAACTCACCGAAAGTGATCTCGTCCTCCGCGTCGCGCAGACGCTGGAGGATGACCTGCTTGGCGGTGGTCGCGGCGATCCGGCCGAAGCCGGAAGGCGTGTCGTCGAACTCGCGGGGCTCCTCGCCCTCGGCGAGGTCCTGCGGGTCCTCCTTCGCCCACACCGTGACGTGGCCGGACGCGCGGTCCAGCTCGACGCGGGCGCGGCGGCGGCTTCCCTCGGTGCGGTGGTACGCGATGAGGAGGGCCGACTCGATCGCCTCGACCAGCAGGTCGAAAGAGATCTCCTTCTCTCGCACCAGACCCCGCAGGGCACTCATGTCGATGTCCACGGCTACGCCTCCTCTTGACTCTCGTCGGTCTCGTCCTCGGCCATGTCGGCTTCTTGCGGGGACTTCCGGTTGAACTCGATCTCCACGCGGGCCTTCGCGATCTCCGCGAAGGCCAGCCTTCGGGCGGTGGGCTTGCGGCCCTTCACGCCCGGTACCTCAAGGTCCAGCCCCTCGTCGTCGACGGCGACGATGCGCGCGACGAGCTCGCCGCCCTCGGTCAGCTGCGCCTTGATCAGGCGGCCGGCGGCCCGTACGTAGTGGCGGTGCTCGGTCAGGGGACGGTCGGCGCCGGGCGAGGTGACCTCCAGCACATAGGGGGTCCCGCCCATGACGTCCGTCTCGTCGAGCTTCTCGGAGATCGCACGGCTGACTTCCGCACACGCGTCCAGCTGCACACCCTCATCGGAATCGACCACGATGCGGAGCACACGGCGCTTGCCGGCCGGCGTCACCTCGACCTCTTCCAGATCCAGCTCTCGCGCGCTGACGAGAGGGGCGAGCAATTCGCGCAGCCTCTCGCTCTGGGTGGTGCTCATCCGGGTGACTCCTCGGCCGCGTGTGCTGTTGTGGGAATGTCGCGTGTCTGGTCAAAGCCTATCTGTTCCGGCAGCCGACTGACGATTCGGTGCCCGCTCCCCGGTCGGGTGGCCGCGCGCCGGTACGCTCACGTCCGGTGATCATGACCCGACCAGGCGGAAAGAGGATCGTGTCGCTCACGACGACGACGCGGGGCCCCGGCGACCCGCGCAGACGCAGGGTACTGGCAGGCGGCGCGGCGGCCCTGCTGGCGGGCGGCGGCGCCGTGCTGACCGGCTGTTCCGACGATCCCGGCCCCCGCGACGGACGCGCCTCGGCCGAGGCGCGGCTGCGCGCCCGCGCCGGGCGGGGCTCGACGGCGCTGCTGGAACGGTACGACGCGACGATCGGCGCGCACGCCGGGCTCGCGGAGCGGCTGCGGCCGCTGCGGGCCGAGGTCGCCCGGCACGCGGCGGCCCTCGGGGTACGCCCGGCCTCCGCTTCTCCTTCCGCTCCGGGTTCCGCGGCCCCTTCCGGACCTTCCGCTTCCGCACCCGCCGGGAAGTCCGGACCCACGGTCCCCCGGGACGAGAAGGCGGCGCTGGCCGCCCTCGCGGACGCCGAGCGGCGGACCGCCGACACCCACACCGCGGCCCTGGCCTCCGCGCCCCCCGAACTCGCCCGCCTCCTCGCCTCCGTCGCGGCCTCGGGCGCGGCCCACGCCTATCTCCTCGGCGGTGTCGCGTGAGCGCGTCACCCGGCTCCAGGAAGCACGATCCGGCGCTGGAGGCGGCGCAGGCGGCGCTCGCGGCCGAGCACGCCGCCGTGTACGGCTACGGGGTCGTCGGCGCGCACGTCGGCGAGGCACGGCGGACGGAGGCGCGGGAGGCGCACGACGCCCACCGGGCCCGGCGGGACGCGATGTGGCGCTCCGTCCGGTCCCTGGGCGGCACGCCCGAGGCGGCGTCCGCCGCGTACGCGCTGCCGTTCCCGGTGCCGGACGAGGCCGCGGCCGTGCGGCTCGCGGCGGAGCTGGAGAGCCGGCTCGCCGCCGTCTACGCCGATCTCGTACGGGCCGCCACCGGCGCCCCGCGCCGGGAGGCGGCTGCCGCGCTGCGCGAGGCGGCGGTGCGGGCGGTGCGCTGGCGGGGCGGCAGCGTAGCCTTCCCTGGGCTCGTCGAGCGGGCTCCTCGAACCGGGGCCGGCAGCTCGCCGGACGGCGCGTAGCAGCGCCTCCGACCAGCACAGACGAAAAGGACAGCGCAGGGATGGCCAACGCGAAGGACCGCCTCGAACCGCCGGAGCGGCTGGTGCGCGCCCTGGGCCGGGAAGGCCGGGGGGCCCGGGAGGACGAGGGCGGCGCGGCGGACTTGCGATGGCTCGCGGATCTGCCCGGGATCGCCCAGGAGCATCTGGAGCGCTGGGAGTTGACGCCCGATCGGGTGCAGACCCCGGGCGGCCGGAGCAGCATGGTCGTCCTCGTCCGGCAGTCCGACGGCACCCCCGCGGCGCTCAAGCTCGGCCTGCCCGACGGCGCGATCGCCCGGGAACACGCGGCGCTCACCCACTGGAACGGCCGGGGCGCGGTACGGCCGTTGCGCGCCGACCAGGACGCGGGCGTGCTGCTGCTGGAGCGGCTGCACGGCGATGTGAGCCTGCGCTCCCTGGCGGACGCGAAGGCCCTGCTGGAGGCGGCGGCGACGTTGCAGCGCCTGTGGGTGCCGCCCGCGGAGGGGCACCCGTTCACCGGCGTCGCGGACCACACTGCCGCGCTGGCGGACGTGTTGCGCGAACGCCGAGCCGAGCCGTGGGCGGCGGACGTCCGGACGCTGATCGACGAGGCGCTGGAGCTGCGCGAGGGCCTGGTGGCCGACGCCGGGGACCCGTCGCCGTTCCTGTTGCACGGCGACTACCACCAGGGGAACGTCCTCGCGGGCGACCGGTCGCCCTGGCTGGCGATCGGCCCCCGCCCGCTGGTGGGAGAGCGGGCGTACGACCTGGCCTGGCTGGTCCGGGACCGGCTCGACACGCTGCTGGCCGCCCCCGGCGCGCCCGCCGCGGCGCGGCGCCGGGTGGCGAAGCTGGCGGAGTCGCTGGACGTCGACCGCGACCGTCTGCGCGGCTGGACGGTCTTCCGGGCGGTGGATGCGGGTGTCCGCGAACTGTCCACCGGCGCCCGCCCGGCGGGCGAACTCCTGCTGGAGTTCGCCGGCCTGCTGTAGCACTGGGCGTTGGCTGCCTGTTGCCCACGGCGCCCGTCCTGCCGCCTGCGGCGGCGGGCGCCCTGCGGGCGCGTCCTCAAACTCCCCCAGCTACCGCTGGGCGGGCGACAACACCCGCAAGTTACCTAGACCGCCGCGGCCAAGCGGGTCAGCGCCTCGTCCACGGGCAGTTCCTCACGGGTGCCGGTGCGGCGGTCCTTGAGCTCGACCACGCCGGAGGCGGCACCGCGGCCGACGACGAGGATCGTCGGCACACCGATCAGTTCCGCGTCGGTGAACTTCACACCGGGCGACACGCCCGCGCGGTCGTCGACCAGGACCCGGACGCCCGCGGCGCCCAGCTTCTCGGCGAGTTCCAGGGCGAGTTCCGTCTGCACGGCCTTGCCCGCCGCGACGATGTGCACGTCCGCCGGGGCCACCTCGCGCGGCCAGCACAGACCGGACGCGTCGTGGGTCTGCTCGGCGAGCGCGGCGACGGCCCGGGAGACGCCGATGCCGTACGAACCCATGGTGACCCGGACCGGCTTGCCCTGCTGCCCGAGCACATCGAGGCCGAAGGCGTCGGCGTACTTCCGGCCGAGCTGGAAGATGTGGCCGATCTCGATCGCCCGCCCGATCTCCAGGCCCGCACCACAGCGGGGGCACGGGTCGCCGGGCTCGACCACGACGACGTCGAGGTACTGGTCGACCTCGAAGTCCCGTCCGCAGACCACGTTGCGGGCGTGCTTGTCCGCCTTGTTGGCGCCGGTGACCCAGGCCGTGCCGGGGGCCACGCGGGGGTCGGCGATGTAGCGCACCCCGAGGCCCTGCGGGCCGACGTAGCCGCGTACGAGATCGGGCCGGCCGACGAAGTCCTCGGCCGTCACCAACTCCACGACGGCGGGCGCCAGGTGCTCGCCGAGCTTGCCGAGGTCGACCTCGCGGTCGCCCGGTACGCCGACGGCGGTGATCTCGCCGTCGACCTTCACGAGAAGGTTCTTCAGGGTCGCCGAGGCGGGCACGCCCAGGTGCGCGGCGAGGGTCTCGATGGTGGGGGTGTCGGGGGTGTCCAGCTCCTCGACGGGGCCGTGGCCCGCCGGGTCGACGGGTGCCACGACCGCGGTGACCGCCTCGGTGTTGGCGGCGTAGTCACAGGCCGGACAGTCGACGAAGGTGTCCTCGCCGGCCCCGGCCGGGGCCAGGAACTCCTCCGACGCCGAGCCGCCCATCGCCCCCGAGACGGCGGAGACGACGCGGTAGTCGAGGCCGAGCCGCTCGAAGATCCGCGTGTAGGCCTCGCGGTGCAGCCGGTAGGACTCGGCGAGGCCCTCGTCCGTGGTGTCGAAGGAGTACGAGTCCTTCATCTGGAACTCGCGCCCGCGCAGCACGCCCGAGCGGGGACGCGCCTCGTCGCGGTACTTCGTCTGGATCTGGTAGAGGATCACGGGCAGGTCCTTGTAGGACGTGCACTGGTCCTTGACGGTGAGGGTGAAGATCTCCTCGTGCGTGGGCCCGAGCAGATAGTCGGCGCCCTTGCGGTCCTTCAGACGGAAGAGGAGATCGCCGTACTCCTCCCAGCGCCCGCTCGCCTCGTAGGGCTCCTTGGGCAGCAGCGCGGGCAGCAGGACCTCCTGGCCGCCGATGGCGTCCATCTCCTCGCGCACCACGCGCGAGACGTTGTCCAGCACCTTCTTGCCGAGCGGCAGCCAGGTCCAGACGCCCGCGGAGGTACGGCGGACGTACCCGGCGCGGACCAGCAGCTTGTGGCTGGCGGTCTCGGCGTCGGCCGGGTCGTCGCGCAGTGTCTTGATCATCGTCGTGGACATGCGCTGGACGTGGGCCATCGTGGTCTCCTGCTGCGTAGTGGGAATGCGAGGAGATTAGCGGCAGGGCACAACGGCGAGGAAACGACTTCCGTCAGCGGGGGCACCCACCGGACCCCCGGCCCGGCCCGTCACCCCAGCAGCGGCAGCGGCGCCCCCATCACGGCGTAAGGCCTGGGCGCGCTCGGGAAGTGCACCGGTCGGGCCAGGTCGTGGTAGCCGAGCTTGCGGTAGAGGGCCCGGGCCGGGCTTTCCGTGTCGATCGCGGAGAGGATGCTGCGCGGCTCCAGCGCGCTCGCGGTGATCGTGGTGATCAGCGACCGGCCGATCCGCCGGTTCTGGTAGGCGGGGTGGACGTGCAGCTCGGTGATCACGAAGGCGTCGTCCAGCCAGCCCTCGGAGCCGGTGGCGCGCAGATACGGCTCGACGACCGTGGACCACCAGTGGGCGCGGTCGTTCGGCATGCCGTAGACGAAGCCGACCAGCCGGCCGCTGTCGGTGGTCGCCCCCAGGGCGCGGGCGCCGCGGCAGCCGAGGTGGCGGAGCACGATGTGGCGCCGTACGCCGACCTCGTCGTCGGTGAGCCCGAAGGCGAGCGCCTGCACGGCGAGCGCGTCGTCGACCCGCGCGGCGAGGTCGAGCGGTCCGACCACGATGTCATCCATGCCCGGAGGCTACCTGGGCGGCAGCCGCTTGTGCGGTGGCCCGCGACAAGTCAGAACAGCACGCTCGTGAACGCGCCGACTTCCTCGAAGCCCACCCGGCGGTACGCGGCGCGTGCTGCCGTGTTGTAGTCGTTGACGTAGAGGCTGACGACGGGTGAGACCTCGCGCAGCGCGTAGCCGAGGACGGCGGCCATGCCGGTCTCGGACAGGCCGCGGCCCCGGTACTCGGGGGCGACCCAGACGCCCTGGATCTGGCAGGCGAGGGCCGTCGCCGCGCCGATCTCGGCCTTGAAGACGACGCGGCCGTCCTCGATGCGGGCGAAGGAGCGGCCGGCGCCGACGAGCTCGGCGACCCGGGCCTGGTACAGCAGCCCGCCGTCCCCGGCGAGCGGGGAGACGCCGACCTCCTCGGTGAACATCGCCACGCACGCGGGCATGACCACGTCCAGCTCGTCCTTGCGGATGCGGCGGACGAGCGGGTCGGGCGCGACGTCCGCGGGCATGGCACGGGTGACCATCAGGGGCTGGTGGGCGCGGACCTCACGGGCCGGGCCCCAGTGGGGTTCGAGGAGGGACCACAGCTCGGTGGTCGCCTCGGCGGGGCCGACGATGGAGGAGCAGCGGCGGCCGGAGCGGCGGGCGCGGTCGGCGAAGGCCCGCACGGCCTCGGATCCGGCGCAGATGGGCACGAGGTTGGCGCCGGCGTAGCAGAGGGCTTCGAGGCGGCCGCCCGCGTACCAGCCCCACATCTCGCCGCCGAGCCGCCAGGGGTCGAGACCGGCGGCGTGCACCCGCGCGGCGACGAAGGCGTTGGCGACGGGCTCGCGGTCGAGCACGGCGAGGGCCGCGTCGAGGTCGCCGGGCTCCAGGACCTTGGTGGTGGTCGTCGTCAACACGTGTCGGATTGCCTCACCGTCGCGGGCCGGAGGCCATGGGAACAGGTCTTGGCACTGTACCTCTCCGTCCCCTTCGTACACCTCCCCTGACCGGAGGGGGTGCCCGACGTGCCCCGCCGCGGGGGCGGGGCAGCCGTGGACCGAGGGGGCGCCCGACGGGTGCGGGAGGTCAGCCGACGCTGACCTGGGGCTCGCCGGAGGCGATGCCGTCCTTCTCCATCTGCTCGGCGAGCTTCAGGGCTTCCTCGATGAGGGTCTCCACGATCTTCGACTCCGGGACGGTCTTGATGACCTCGCCCTTCACGAAGATCTGGCCCTTGCCGTTGCCGGAGGCGACGCCGAGGTCGGCCTCACGGGCCTCGCCGGGGCCGTTGACGACGCAGCCCATGACCGCGACGCGCAGCGGCACCTCCATGCCCTCCAGGCCGGCGGTGACCTCCTCGGCGAGCTTGTACACATCGACCTGGGCGCGGCCGCAGGACGGGCAGGAGACGATCTCCAGCCGCCGCTGGCGCAGGTTGAGGGACTCCAGGATCTGGATACCGACCTTGATCTCCTCCGCCGGCGGCGCCGACAGCGAGACCCGGATGGTGTCACCGATGCCCTCGGAGAGCAGCGCGCCGAAGGCGACCGCGGACTTGATCGTGCCCTGGAACGCGGGACCGGCCTCGGTCACACCCAGGTGGAGGGGGTAGTCGCACTGGGCGGCGAGCTGCCGGTAGGCGTTGACCATCACGACCGGGTCGTTGTGCTTGACCGAGATCTTGATGTCGCGGAAGCCGTGCTCCTCGAACAGCGAGGCTTCCCAGAGGGCGGACTCGACCAGGGCCTCGGGGGTGGCCTTGCCGTACTTCTGCAGCAGCCGCGCGTCCAGCGATCCGGCGTTCACACCGATACGGATCGGGGTGCCCGTCGCGGAGGCCGCCTTCGCGATCTCCTTGACCTTGTCGTCGAACTGCTTGATGTTGCCCGGGTTCACCCGGACCGCCGCACAGCCCGCGTCGATCGCCGCGAACACGTACTTCGGCTGGAAGTGGATGTCGGCGATCACGGGGATCTGCGACTTCCTCGCGATGATCGGGAGGGCGTCGGCGTCGTCCTGTGTCGGGCACGCCACGCGCACGATCTGACAGCCCGAGGCCGTCAGCTCCGCGATCTGCTGAAGGGTCGCACCGATGTCCGAGGTCCGCGTCGTGGTCATCGACTGGACCGACACCGGCGCGTCGCCGCCGACGGCCACCGATCCGACCTGGATCTTGCGGCTGACCCGGCGGTCGGCGAGCTTGGTCGGGACGGACGGCATTCCGAGCGAAATCGCAGTCATGTGGCGTGCAACCCCAAGGTGTGAATCAAGGTCCCGAGATCGGCGGGCTCCAGGATTCGAGATTACGGCACCGGGTCACCTCGAAGCACATCCCGCCGCGAAGACCGCGCAAAGAAGGACGGCCGGACACAAAGCGCGTCCGGCCGTCACAAATGGGCGGGTGCCGGTTTTTTTCGCGTACGTGTGCAGCTCCGCTGGGCGGCGGTGTCCTCAAGCGCAGCAGCCCGTCCGGCGCTTGAGGACAAAACACAGCAGCCCGTCCGGCAAGGCCTACGTGAGCCGTACGGGGTTCACGACGTCCGCGATCAGGACGAGGAGGGTGAAGCAGATGAAGATTCCGGCCACCACATAGGCCACCGGCATCAGCTTCGCCACGTCGAACGGGCCGGGGTCGGGCCGTCGGAAGACCCTGGCGAAGGCCCGTCGGACGGACTCCCACAGCGCGCCGGCGATGTGCCCGCCGTCCAGCGGCAGCAGCGGCAGCATGTTGAACAGGAACAGCGAGAGGTTGAAGCCCGCGACCAGGAAGAGCATGGTCGCGACCTGCTGCGACGGCGGGATGTCGAGGTTGAAGACCTCCCCGCCGACCCGGGCGGCGCCGACGACGCCCATCGGGGAGTCGGGCTTGCGCTCGCCGTCGTCGAAGGCCGCGTTCCACAGGTCGGGGACCTTGCCGGGCAGGGCGATCAGTGACTCGACACCCGACTGGATCATGTCGCCCATACGGTCGACGGACTGGCCGAAGGTCTGCGGGACGACGCCGGTGGCGGGCGTGAAGCCGAGGAAGCCGGCCGTCACGGTCTCGCCCTTGACGGGCGTGCCCTTGCCGTCGTACTTCTGCACCTCGTTGGAGATCAGGTCCGCGGTCAGCGTCTTGCGCTGCCCGTCCCGCTCGACGGTGATCGTGGCCGGGCCGGTGGTCTTGCGGATGTCCTTCTGGAGGGTGGCCCAGTCGCCGACCCGGTGACCGTTGAAGGCCACGATCTTGTCGCGGGGCTGCAGGCCGGCCGCCTTGGCCGGGGAGTCCTTGGCGCCGGTGGGGCACTTGTCGGTCTTGGCGTTGGCCGAGACGACGCAGTCCGAGACGGTGGAGACGGTCGTGGTCTGGGTGTTGATGCCGAACGACATCATCACGCCGAGGAAGATCACCACCGCGAGGACCAGGTTCATGAACGGGCCCGCGAACATGACGATCACGCGCTTCCACGGCTTGCGCGTGTAGAAGAGCCGGGACTCGTCGCCGGGCCGCAGTTCCTCGAAGGCGGCCGAGCGGGCGTCCTCGATCATGCCGCGCCACGGGGAGGTGGAGCGGGCGGTGACCTTCCCGTCCGCGCCGGGCGGGAACATGCCGATCATGCGGATGTAGCCACCGAGCGGAATGGCCTTGATGCCGTACTCGGTGTCGCCCTTCTTCCGCGAGAAGATCGTCGGCCCGAAGCCGACCATGTACTGCGGCACCCGGATGCCGAACATCTTCGCGGTCGAGAGGTGTCCCAGCTCGTGCCAGGCGATGGAGAAGAGCAGGCCCACCACGAAGACGACTATCCCCAGGATCGTCATCAGTGTCGTCATACGCGGGCCTCCGAGGTCGCTTGAGCCGTGCGGGCCGCCGATGCCGTACGACCTGCCAGTTCGCGGGCCCGGGCGCGTGCCCAGGTCTCCGCTTGCAGGACGTCCGGGACCGTGAGGTGGGTTCCCGCGGCGGGAACGCCGTGCTCGGCCACCACCTCCGCGACGGTGTCCACGATGCCATTGAACGGCAGCCGGCCGGCGAGGAACGCGTCGACGCACTCCTCGTTCGCCGCGTTGAAGACCGCGGGCGCCGTGCCGCCGAGGCCGCCGACGTGCCGGGCGAGGGCGACCGAGGGGAACGCCTCCTCGTCGAGCGGGAAGAACTCCCAGGTGGACGCCTTGGACCAGTCGAAGGCCGGGGCCGCGTCCGGGACCCGCTCGGGCCAGCCGAGGCCGATGGCGATCGGGCCGCGCATGTCCGGCGGGGTGGCCTGCGCGAGGGTCGAGCCGTCGGTGAACTCCACCATCGAGTGGACGTAGGACTGCGGGTGGACGACGACCTCGATGCGCTCGAAGGGGATGTCGTAGAGCAGATGCGCCTCGATGACCTCCAGCCCCTTGTTGACCAGGGTCGCGGAATTGATCGTGATGACCGGGCCCATGGACCAGGTGGGGTGCGCGAGGGCGTCCTTGGGGGTGACGGCGGCGAGCTCCGCCTTCGTCCGGCCGCGGAAGGGCCCGCCCGAGGCGGTGACGACGAGCTTGCGGACCTCGGCGCGGGTGCCGCCCAGCAGCGCCTGGAAGAGCGCGGCGTGCTCGGAGTCGACCGGGATGATCTGTCCCGGCTTGGCGACCGCCTTGACCAGCGGGCCGCCGACGATCAGCGACTCCTTGTTGGCCAGGGCCAGGGTCCGGCCGGCCTGCAGGGCGGCGAGGGTGGGCGCCAGGCCGATCGAGCCGGTGATGCCGTTGAGGACGGTGTGGCACTCGCCGCGCGCGAGCTCGGTGGCCGCGTCGGGACCGGCGAGGATCTCGGGCAGCGGCTCGCCGCCGTACTGCGCGGCGAGCGCCTCGCGCAGGGCCGGCACCTTGTCGGCCTGCGCGACGGCGACCTGCCGCACCCGCAGCCGCCGGGCCTGCTCCGCCAGCAGTGCCACCCGGCCGCCGGCGGCCGACAGGGCCGTCACCACGAACCGGTCGGGGTTGCGGAGCACGAGGTCGATGGCCTGGGTACCGATCGAGCCGGTCGAGCCGAGGATCACGATCTCGCGCGGTCCGCCGGAGGCGGGGGGCGCGGCGTAGCGCAGATGCGGGTCAGCGAGGGAGTCCGTCATGGGCTCCATTGTTGCCTCTTCCGCCCGGAAGACGGACCGGGAGCCCCCCGCCCGCCTTCCGTGACCGAAGCATCCGGGTGGCGCGGCCGCTCAGTGGACGGGTCGGTGGACGTTCGCCGCCTTGGAGGGGCCGGGGGTGGCGTCGGCGATCCAGGGGCCTTCGCCGCTGGGGTCGACGACGCCGCGCTCCAGCCACTCGTAGGCACCGGACATCACGCTGGAGACGACCTTGCGGTCGAGCTCGTCGGTGTTGGTCCACAGCCGGCCGAACAGCTCCTCGACGCGGATCCGGGACTGGCGGCAGAAGGCGTCGGCCAGCTGATAGGCCTCGGTGCCGTGGTCGCCCTCGGCGCGCAGGGCCTCGGCGCGGACGCAGGCGGCGCTGATGGCGAAGAGCTCGGCGCCGATGTCGACGATCCGGCCGAGGAAGCCCTGCTTGGTCTCCAGCCGGCCCTGCCAGCGGGACATGGCGTAGAAGGTGGAGCGGGCGAGCCGGCGCGAGGAGCGCTCGGCGAAGCGCAGATGGCCGGAGAGGTCCCGGTGGCCGGGCGGGTGGAATTCGGCATACGTGCGCGGCAGCTGTCCGGGGCCGGTGACGAGCTTGGGCAGCCAGCGGGCGTAGAAGCCGCCGGCCCGGGCACCGGCCTTGGCCTTCTCGCCGAGGGTCTTCTCCGGGTCGATGAGGTCGCCGGCCACCGAGAGATGGGCGTCGACCGCCTCCCGGGCGATCAGCAAGTGCATGATCTCGCTGGAGCCCTCGAAGATGCGGTTGATGCGCAGGTCGCGCAGGATCTGCTCGGCGGGGACGGCCCGCTCGCCGCGGGCGGCGAGGGAGGCCGCGGTCTCGAAGCCGCGGCCGCCGCGGATCTGCACCAGCTCGTCCGCCATGAGCCAGCCCGTCTCGGAGCCGTAGAGCTTGGCGAGGGCCGCTTCGATGCGGATGTCGTTGCGGTCCTCGTCGGCCATCTGGGAGGAGAGGTCGACGACGGCCTCGAGGGCGAAGGTGGTGGCGGCGATGAAGGCGATCTTCGAGCCGACGGCCTCGTGCCGGGCGATGGGCCTGCCCCACTGCTCACGGACGGTGGACCACTCGCGGGCGATCTTCAGGCACCACTTGCCGGCGCCGACGCACATGGCGGGCAGCGAGAGGCGGCCGGTGTTGAGGGTGGTGAGGGCGATCTTCAGGCCGGCGCCCTCGGGGCCGATGCGCTGGGCGGCGGGGACCCGGACCTGGTGGAAGCGGGTGACGCCGTTCTCCAGGCCGCGCAGGCCCATGAAGGCGTTGCGGTTCTCGACGGTGACGCCCTCGGAGGCCGCCTCGACGACGAAGGCGGTGATGCCGCCCTTGTGGCCCTCGCTCCTGGGCACCCGGGCCATGACGACGAGCAGGTCGGCGACGACGCCGTTGGTGGTCCACAGCTTCACGCCGTCGAGGATGTAGTCGTCGCCGTCGGGCACGGCGAGGGTGGCCAGCCGGGCCGGGTCGGAGCCGACGTCCGGCTCGGTGAGCAGGAACGCCGAGATGTCGGTGGTCGCGCAGCGCGGCAGGAAGGTGTCCCGCTGCTCCTGGGTGCCGAAGAGCTTGAGCGGCTGGGGCACGCCGATGGACTGGTGGGCGGAGAGCAGCGCGCCGATGGCCGGGCTGGCGGAGCCGACGAGGGCGAGGGCCTTGTTGTAGTAGACCTGGGTCAGGCCGAGGCCGCCGTATTTGGTGTCGATCTTCATGCCGAGCGCGCCGAGCTGCTTCAGGCCCTCGATCGTCTCGTCCGGGATCCGCGCCTCGCGCTCGATCCGGGCACTGTCGATCCGGGTCTCGCAGAAGTCGCGCAGCTTGGACAGGAACTCCTCGCCGCGCCGGACGTCCTCCACCGCGGGGGAGGGATGGGGGTGGATCAGGTCGAGCCGGAACCGGCCGAGGAAGAGCTCCTTGGCGAAGCTGGGCTTCTTCCAGTCCTGTTCGCGGGCCGCTTCGGCGACCTGGCGGGCTTCTCGCTCGGAGACCGGTCGTACGGATGGTGCGGACATCAGGCACCTCGCCGCTTACGTCGGGGCGGTTGACCCGGTCGACTACCGACCGGTGCTACTCGTCCGTATGTACCTACCCGATCCCCACGGGCTCTACCAGACCGCGCGCAATGATCCGGCCTGCGGCGTACCCCTTCGACCGTACGAGCGGGTGAACGGCGCGCGTGACGGGCGTGCTGGTCAGCGTCCCGCGCCGGGGGTGACGAGTCCGCTCTCGTAGGCGACCACGACGGCCTGGGCGCGGCTGCACAGGCCGAGCTTGGCCATGGCCCGGTTCAGATGCGTCTTGACGGTGGCCTCGCTGATGACCAGCTCGGCGGCGATCTCCGCGTTCGACAGGCCGCGCGCGGTCAGGCGCAGCACCTCCAGCTCCCGGCCGGTGAGGACCTCGAGCGTCTCGGGCGGCGGCGGGGCGGGGGTGGGGAGCCGGTGGGCGAAGGCCTCGACGAGGCGGCGGGTGACGGTCGGGGCGAAGAGGGTGTCGCCGCCCGCGACGGCGGCGACGGCGGCCAGCAGCCGGTGCGGGCCGGCGTCCTTGAGCAGGAAGCCGGCGGCCCCGGCGCGCAGCGCCTCGTAGACGTACTCGTCGAGGTCGAAAGTGGTCAGGACGAGGACGCGCGGGGCGGGCACGCCGTCCCGCTCGGCGGCGGCCAGGATCCGCTCGGTGGCGGCTATGCCGCTGAGGCCGGGCATCCGGATGTCCATGAGGACCACATCGGGCCGGTGCTCGGCGGCGGCCGCGACGGCTTCCTCGCCGTCGGACGCCTCGGCGACGACCGTCGTGCCGGGGGCGGCTCGCAGCAGGGCCGCGACGCCGGCCCGGATGAGGATCTGGTCGTCCACGACGAGGACGCGGATGTCCGCCGCCTCGTCAGCGCTTGCCGTCATGCCCCGGTCCGTCCCTCTCCCGTGCGGCTCCGGCCGCTGAGGGGGACCCGGCGGCCGGCTGCAGGGGAAGAGTCAGCCGGACCTCGAACCCGCCGTGGTCGCGCGGTCCGGCGGCCAGGGTTCCCCCGTAGATCCTGGCGCGCTCGCGCATGCCGATCAACCCGTGTCCGTCCGACGGGCGGGGGTTGGCCGGAACCCGCCGCCCACCGTCGTCGGTGACGCGCACGGTCAGCTGGTGGGGCCGGAATTCGACGCGGACGGTGGCCGCGGCGGGGCGGGCGTGCTTGATGACGTTGGTGAGCGCTTCCTGGACGACGCGATAGGCACACAGGTCGGGCCCCGGGGGCAGTCGTGGCCGCTCCCCCACGATCTCCAGCGTGACCGGCACTCCGGCGGCCCGTACCCGCTCGGCCGTCTCCTCCAGCCGGTCCAGGCCGGGGGCCGGCTGGTAGGCGCCGTCCCCGCCGTTGTCGCCCGTCCCCTCCGGGCCGACGCGGAGCACGGCGAGCAGGCGGCGCAGTTCCTCCAGGGCCTCGCCGCTGGTGCCCGATATGG
Source organism: Streptomyces syringium (assembly GCF_017876625.1). NCBI lineage: Bacteria > Bacillati > Actinomycetota > Actinomycetes > Kitasatosporales > Streptomycetaceae > Streptomyces > Streptomyces syringium. The sequence goes on along the minus strand of NZ_JAGIOH010000001.1, from coordinate 5,557,133 downwards.
TGCCGAGGGCCTGCCGGGCGGTGTCGGGGTCGGTCGTGAAGACGTAGTGCGCGAGGCCCGCCTGCACGGAGATGACGGACATGTGGTGGGCGACTACGTCGTGCAGCTCCCGGGCGATGCGCACGCGTTCCTCGGCGACGGCGCGCCGGGCGTTGCCGTCCCGTTCGCGGCGGAGCTGCTCGGTGACGGCGGACAATTGCGCGTTGCGCCGGGCCAGTCGGCGGGCGGCGTTGCCGAACCACCACAGGGCCGCCGGGGTGACGACGCTCTGGGCGGCGACGGTCCCCATGTCGCTGTGGGAGTTCGACAGCCCGGAGACCACCCACAGCGCGACGAGCCCGCCCGCGCACGGTCCGGTGGTCCGCGGCGGGCGGGCGGCGGCGACGGTGTAGAGCGCGAGCATCGCGGCGGCCGTCTGGATGACGGGCCAGTAGCCGGCGGCGACATGGACGAGGGACAGCGCGCAGATCGCGGTGAAGACGGTGACCGGCATGCGTCTTCGGCCGGCCAGCAGCATGTTGGTCACGACGGTCAGCACGAGACCGCCCGTGTCCAGGGCGCGCCACCCCACGGGGGGCCGCTCCTGCCCCAACAGCAGGGCGACCACGGTGAATCCGACGGCGAGCGGCACGTCCAGCGCCGCTCGCGGCCAGCCGGCGATCCGCCGCTCCAGCGCTTGAGGCGTCAACATCGCCGCAGCGTAGCGGCGCGTCGCGGGCCGCGCATCGCTCAGGCGGAGGCACTGCCACCTACCGCGAGGGGTGGAGAGGGACGGCCGGGCTACCGCGGGGGTTGACGGGGGATTCCACCCGCCACGGGACGACTTGGGCGCGGCGCTCTCCGTAGGGTCGGTGCTGCCGGCACGGGGGAGCGTCGAGGAAGGCGCCGGTGCACGGGGGAACGCGGTGCGCTCCGGCCGAGGGCCGGAGCGCACCGCCTCGGCGGGCGGGGCGCCGGTCGTCCGGCCCCCGGTCGGACGGTCCGCCGGTCAGACGTGGACGGTGAGCACGATCTTCCCGGAGGTGCGGCCCGTCTCGCCCAGCTCGTGGGCCTTGGCGGCGTCCTCCAGGGGCAGCACGGCGGCGATCTCGCACCGCAGCCGTCCGGACTCGACGAGTTCGGTGATGCCGCGCAGGCCCGCCTGGTCCGGCTCCACCACCAGGCGGGTGGCGCGGACACCGCGGGCGCCGGCCTCGGCGTACACCGACTCCTCCAGCGGGAGGATCGACACGAGGGTGCCCCCGGGGCGCAGGGTGCGCAGCGAGCGGGCCGGGTAGTCGCCGCCGACGGACTCCAGGACGACGTCGACGTCCCCCACGGCCTCGGCGAAGTCCTGCTCGTGATAGTCGATCAGTTCGTCGGCGCCGAGGCCGCGCAGGAACTCGTGCTTGGCGGCGCTGGCCGTGCCGATGACGTACGCGCCGCGGGCCTTGGCGATCTGGACGGCCAGATGGCCGACGCCGCCCGCCGCGGCGTGGATCAGGACGCGCTGGCCCGCCTGTACGTCGGCGGTGTCGACGAGGCACTGCCAGGCGGTGAGCGCGGCGAGCGGCAGCGCGGCCGCCCGTACGTGCTCGATGCCGTGCGGCTTGGGCGCCAGGTGGCGGGCGGGGGCGGTCAGGTACTCGGCGTACGCGCCGGCGGGGGCCGGGAAGCGGGGCATGCCGTAGACCTCGTCTCCGACGGCGTGGACGGTCACGCCCTCGCCGACCTTCTCGACCACGCCGGACACGTCGAAGCCGAGGGTGAAGGGCGGGGTGTGGCCCGAGTAGAAGCGGCCGCGCGTCCGGGTCTTCCAGTCGACGGGGTTGACCCCGGCGGCGTGGACCCGCACCAGGACCTCGCCGAGCGCCGGCTCGGGCCGGTCGGTCTCGACCAGCTCCAGCACCTCGGGACCGCCCGCCTTCTCCTGCCGGATGGCGCGCATGGGGCGGGCGGTGCCGGGGGTGGCGGCGGTGGTGTCGGACATGGCGGTTCTCCTCGCGGTGGTGCCGTTCGATGCCTCCAGGCTGCCGGAGCGGACTGCCTCCGGCGACTGGCCGCGCTGCCACTCTGCGCAAGGATCGGGCCACGGGCTCCGGGGGCTCGGCGCGGGGAAAACGGCGGACGGCCGGGGCGCACCAGCGTGCGCCCCGGCCGTCCGTCCGCGGATCGCGGACCGTGGACTTACAGGTCCAGGCCCGTCATGACCAGCACCCGCTCGTAGGTGTAGTCGTCCATCGCGTAGCGCACGCCCTCGCGGCCCACGCCGGACTGCTTGGCACCGCCGTAGGGCATCTGGTCCGCGCGGTAGGACGGCACGTCGCCGACGACCACGCCGCCGACCTCCAGCGCGCGGTGCGCGCGGAAGGCGGTCTTCAGGTCGTGCGTGAACACGCCCGCCTGGAGGCCGTAGGGGGAGTCGTTGACGGCGGCGAAGGCAGCGGCCTCGTCGTCGGCCTTGGTGATCGTGAGGACCGGTCCGAAGACCTCCTCGCACGCGATCGTCACGTCGGCGGGGACGTCGGCGAGCACCGTCGGGGCGTAGGTGGCGCCCTCGCGCTTGCCGCCCGCGAGCAGCTTGGCGCCGGCCGCGACGGCCTCGTCGACCCACGACTCGACGCGCTTGGCAGCGTCCTCGCTGACCAGCGGGCCGACCTCGGTGGCCGGGTCGGACGGGTCGCCGGTCACCTGCGCCTCGACGGCCGCGACGACCTTCGGCAGGAGCCGCTCGTACAGCGAGGCGTCGGCGATGACGCGCTGCACGGAGATGCAGGACTGGCCGCCCTGGTAGTTGGAGAAGGTGGCGATGCGCTGCGCCGCCCAGTCCAGGTCGGCCTCGGAGGACCAGTCGGCGAGGACGACGGCCGCGCCGTTGCCGCCGAGCTCCAGGGTGACGTGCTTGCGCGGCACGGAGTCGAGGATCGACCAGCCCACCGGGCCGGAGCCGGTGAAGGAGATGACCGGCAGCCGCTCGTCCTTGACGAGGGCGGGCATCCGGTCGTTGGGCACCGGCAGCACGCTCCACGAACCGGCCGGCAGGTCCGTCTCGGCCAGCAGCTCGCCGAGGATCAGCGAGGAGATCGGGGTCGCCGGGGCGGGCTTGAGGATGATCGGGGCGCCGACCGCGATGGCGGGGGCGACCTTGTGCGCGCTCAGGTTGAGCGGGAAGTTGAACGGCGCGATGCCGAGCACGGTGCCGCGCGGGACGCGGCGCGTCAGCGCGAGCCGGCCGACGCCACCGGCGTCGGTGTCCAGCCGCTGGGCGTCACCGGCGTTGTAGCGACGGGCCTCTTCGGCCGCGAAGCGGAACACGGAGACGGCACGGCCGACCTCGCCGCGGGCCCACTTGATGGGCTTGCCGTTCTCGGCGGAGACGATCTGCGCGATCTCCTCGGTGCGCTCGGTCAGCCGCTTCGACACGTGGTCGAGGGCCGCGGCCCGGACGTGCGCCGGGGTCGCCGCGAACTCGTCGCGCACGGCGTGCGCGGCGGCCACGGCCTCCTCGACCTGCTCCTCGGTGGGGACGCTCACGGTGCCGACGAGACGGCCGTCCCAGGAGTTCGTGACGTCGAAGGTGTCCTCGCCGGTGGCCTCGCGGCCGGCCAGCCAGAACGCGTGGGGAGCAGTCACAATCCCGGCCCTTCCAGGTGGTGCGGATGATTAGCTCCCCCACCGTAGGTGCGGGTCGGCCGGGGGCCGATTGTCCGAGATGGCGCACACGGGGGCGCTCGCGCGCCGCGATGGAGGGTTAAGGGGTGTTTTCCGGCGCGGTGGCGCGGTGGCGCGTGCCGCGCGGGGTCTGCGGCGTAGCACCGTCCCGGTGTGGCCGGGCGCGCGGCGCGGTGACGCGTGCCGCGCGGGGTCCGGCGGCACGGGTCGGCTGCGCCGGGCCGACGGGCTGGGCGGCCCGGGCCGTTCGCGCGGCGGCTCGGGACACCCCGGGGCCGTTGTGTCCCGCCGGCGCGGCGGCGCGACCCGCGCGGGTCCGGCGACGCGGGTCGGCGGCGCCGGGCCGGCGGGCTGCCGCAGGGGAACAGCGGCGGGCTGGGCGGCCGGGCACCCGGGCCGGTTCCGTGCGAGGCGCGGCTCGGCACGAGCGGGGCTGCTGTCTCCCGCCGACGCGGCGGCGCGACCCGCGCGGGTCCGGCGGCACGAGCCGACTGCGGCCCCGGTCAGTCCGTTCTGCCCGGACTCCGTGGCGCGGCCCGGGACGCCCCGGGCCGTTGTCTCCCGCCGGCGCGGCGGCCCGGCACCGCGCTACCGCGCCACGGCGGCGCCGTACCCGCGCCCCGTTACTTCGACGTCGCCTTCAGGGCCAGCCACAGCTCCATGCGGACGTCCGGGTCGTCCAGGGAGCGGCCGAGGATCTCCTCGACGCGGCGCATGCGGTAGCGGAGGGTGTGGCGGTGGACGCCCAGGTCGGCGGCGGCCGCGTCCCATTGGCCGTGGCGGGAGAGCCAGGCGCGGAGCGAGGCGACGAGGTCGCCGCGGCCGGTGGCGTCGTGGTCGCGCAGGGCCCGGAGCATGCCGTCGGCGAAGGCACGTACCGCCTCGTCGGCGAGGAGCGGCAGAACGGAACCGGCGGCGACCTCCTCGTGCTCGACGAGGGCCCTGCCGCGCCGGCGGGCCACGGACAGGGCCTGTTCGGCCTGGTGGAAGGCGGTCGCGGCGGCGACGGCGACGTTCGGCGCGGAGAGGCCGAGCACCACGTCGGGACTGCCGTCGTCGGGCGCGGCGGCGGGCCGGTCGCGCGGGGTGCGGGCCCCGGTCGTCCGGCTCTTCGCGGCGCTGCGGCGGGCCTCGATCGCGCGGGCGTGCTCGGCGCAGGCGGCGATGGCCGCGCCGCCGTCCGGTGCGAGGACGATCAGCCGGCCGCCGTCGGGGACGACGAGCACCGGCTCGGCCACCCGGCTCGCGGCGGTCTCCAGCGCGTCGGCGAGCCCGCCGAGCGCGTCGCGCGGCTCCGCCGCCTCCGCCTCGCCGGGCGCGGTGGCCGCTTCGGCGACCAGCACGCGGAAGGGCGCGTCGAGCAGCCCGCCGTACAGCTCCCCGGCGACGGTCCGCGCGTGGTCCGGCTCGCCCGCCAGCAACATCCGCAGCACCGCCGCGCCCAGCCGCTGTTCCGCGTCCCGCAGGGCTCGGGAGCGCTCGGTGGTGAGGGTGAGGAGCGCGATCGCGGAGTGCACGGCGTAGCGATCGGCCGTGCCCAGGGGCGCGTCGGTGCCGACGGCGAGGACGGCGCGGGTGCGGCGGCCCGTGCCGAGGGACTGGAGCTCGACGCGGTCGGCTCCCTCGTCGTCGGGGTCCGCGCCGACGACGGCGCTGGCGGGCGCGGGCCGCTCCCGCAGGCGCCGGGCGTCGGCACTGAGCCGGGCGGCGCGGCGCTCGGCCCATTCGGGGGCGGCGGCCACGACCGCGCCCGAGGCGTCGTAGAGCGCGGCCCAGCCGCCGAGGTGCGCGGCGAGCCTGGCCAGCAGCGCGGCGGGCCCGTCGGCGCCGAGCGCGGCCCGGGTCAGCTCGCGCTGGGCCTCGAATCCGGCGGTCACCGCCCGGTACTGGTCGGCGGCGATGGCCGCGGAGACGGCCTTGGTGATGGCGAGGAAGGGGGTGCGGCGGGGCACCTCCAGCAGGGGCAGCCCCTCGGCCCGGGCCGCCTCGACCAGCGCACTCGGCACCTGCTCGTAGTTGACGCCGACGGCGAAGCCGAGCCCCACGACACCGGCGCGGACGAGCCGTCGCACATAGCCGCGCATCGCCTCCGGGTCCTCGGCGTCGATCTTCATCGCGGTGATCAGCAGCAGTTCGCCGCCGTCCATCCACGGCACCGGGTCGACCAGCTCGCTGACGTGCGCCCAGCGGACGGGGGTGTCCAGCCGGTCCTCCCCCGCGAGCACGGCGAGCTTGAGCGCGGAGTGGTGGACGAGTGAGGCGAGCGTGGGAGGCATGGCACCTTCGGAAGGGGCGTCGCGGTGACTGTGCCGTCCCGTATGAACGGCTGTGACCGATTCTGCCTCAGTGGCGCATTGCCCGGCCAACGCTCACTTCCTGAGGTCGACCAGGACCGGCGGCGCGCTCCCCCCCTGTACGGATGTCACGGACAGCACGGCGTGCCCGGCGGGCACCGCGTGCGCCAGCTCGGAGGCGGACCAGCGCTCGCGCTCCACCTTGCGGACGGTGACCGACTGGGCGGTGACCGCACGGCCGGTGATCACCCGCCGTACGACGTGGCTGGCGCGGGTCAGCGGCTCGTGGGCGATGACCTGCCGGTCGGTGATGTCACGGGTCTCGACCCACTCCTTGCCCCAGACCTCGGCGAAGCGCGCGCCGTCCCAGGTGGTGACGCCGGAGAAGGCCATCCGGCAGCCGACCGAGCCGAGCAGGGCGCTGCGCAGCGCCTCGGGCACGTCGTCGAGCGTGCGGAGGGTGAGCACGGCCCCGGCGTTGGCGGAGCGCAGCCGCTGCAGTCCGCGGACGGCCTCGGCGGTGATCGTGTGGGTGGCGTCGTCCAGGACCAGACAGGTGAACAGCGAGCGGTCGGCGCGGCCGACGGCGGACTCCGTGAACTGCGCGAGGACGAGCCGGGCCAGCAGCCGGGACGCCTCGGCGTGGCCGCGCTCGGGCAGGTCGATACGGACCCGCAGCGGGTGTTCGAGGCTGCGCAGCGAGAAGGTGCGGCCGGGGGCGGTGGTGTCGAAGAAGCGCGCGAAGGCGGGCCGGTCGAGGAGCGCGAGCCGGTCGGCGAGGAAGGCGCCGGGGTCGTCGGGGCGCTGCGCCTGCCGCTCGCGGGCGTCGAGCTCGCGGAGGTGGGCGTCCAGGCCCGCGGCCCGCAGGGCGGTGCGCAGCGCGGTGCCGGCGTCGGCGGACCGGTCGAGGAGCTCCCGCAGTTCGGGTACGGACGGGAAGCGGCCGTGGGCGGCGCGGTAGGGGCCCAGCAGCTGGGCGAGTGCCGTGGCGGCGCGCCGGGCGTCCCCGCTGGGGAGCCCGGAGGTGATGTCGCCGACGAGCCCTTCGGCGAGGACCGTTGCGGCTTCGTCGGGGTCGTCGGTGCCCCCGTACAGATCGAGGTCGTACTCGGAGTCGGGGCGTCCGATCTTCACCACGATGTCGAACGACTCGTCCGGCGCGAGCCCGGCGCCCGCGGCGCCGACCACGACGACGGCGGTCCGCCCGGCGAGGGCCTGGAGGCACAGCGACTCCAGCACGGGGCGCACCAGACGCGCGGTCTTGCCGCAGCCGGGCGGGCCGACGGCGAGGAGGGAGGTGCCGAGCAGCCCGGGGTCGAGCGCGCAGCCGGCGCCGCGGTGGTCGTAGGGGTTGCGTTCGTCGTCGGCGGCGGTGCCGATGCGGACCTGCCGGGTGAGCAGGTCGTGCAGGGCGGCGCGTACGGGCAGGTCGCGGGAGCCGGAGGGGTGGGCGCACGCGGCGGCGCCGTGGCGCAGCACGGTGTCGGTGAAGGAGGCGGGGCCGCCGGGCCGGGCCCGGGTCGACTCCCACGCGTGCTGGATCCGGGCGTGGTCGACGTCGTTCATCAGCCCGTGCCGGGCGTCGGCCGTCAGCCGGTCGGCGGCGTCGTGCGCCCCGGCGGCGCGCAGCCGGGGCCATTCGGCGGGGTCCTCGCGGGGGGCCGGGGCGGCGGGTGGCGGGGTGCCGGAGTCGTCCCACATGCGGCGCAGGGCGGGGGCGGCGTAGCGGCGCCAGACCTGTGCCCAGCGGCCGAGGCGGCCGAAGACGACGAGCAGGACGCCGATGACGAGGGCGTAGTAGAGGTACGCGGTCCAGACGGCGACCATGCCCTCGCGCCAGGCGTCCGGGGTGAGGGCGTACAGCGGCCAGAGCCAGAACGGGCCGAGGTAGCCGTTCCACATCAGGGACCACAGCAGCCAGCCGCAGAGGAAGGAGATGACGGCCCCGCTGACCAGCGGTCGCCCGGCGATCCGGTCCGGTTCGTGCGGCGGCCGGGGCCGGTGGCCGAACGCCCAGATGCCGGGGGCCGTCGCCGGGCGCGGGGTGCGCAGCCAGGCGAGGAAGGCCGACCCGGGCGGCGGGGCGGCGGGGACCGGCCCGGCGGGCGGGGTGCCGGGGAACGGCAGGGCAGCGGGGCGCGGCGGCCCAGCAGGGGGGGTGGGCGGGGCAGGGGGCGGACCGGCGAGGGGCATCGGCGGCAGGGGCGGCATGGCGGGGGGCCCGGCCGGCGGGTCCGCCGGGCGGGGCAGCCGGTCGCCTCGGGTGCCCGGTTCGCCGTACGTGTCCTCGGTGTCCATCGCTGCCCCTTGCCCCCGACCAGCCGTCCTGCCGCCGTGCCCGCATCCGCCGTTCCACGTGCGGGCCGTCGCTCAATCTAGTGGCCGCCGCCCGGGAGTTCAGCGTCCCCGGCGATGCCACGCCCGTAGCGTGCGCATGATCACTCGGAGGGTGCGCGCGGGCGGTGGCCCCGGGCCGCCATGTCCGTGGCGGACAAGGCGACGCGCGCACTGCTACCGAACGGAACATGCCGAGGCCCGCTCCCCCGACCTAGCCTGCGACGTAAAAGCCCCTTTCGCCGCCTCTTTCTCTCCCTGGAGCGCACCTCATGACCGAACTGACCGGAGGCCCGTCCCTTCCCCAGGAGCGCCGTGTCGTCACCGCGATCCCCGGCCCGAAGTCGCTGGAGCTGCAGGCCCGCCGTCTTCAGACGGTCGCCGGTGGCGTGGGTTCGGTGCTGCCGGTGTTCACCGTGCGCGCGGGCGGCGGTGTCATCGAGGACGTGGACGGCAACTCGCTGATCGACTTCGGTTCCGGCATCGCCGTGACCTCGGTGGGTTCCAGCGCGGAGGCCGTGGTGCGCCGCGCGTCCGCGCAGCTCGCCGACTTCACCCACACCTGTTTCATGGTCACCCCGTACGAGGGCTACGTGGAGGTCTGTGAGCAGCTCGCCGAGCTGTCCCCCGGCGACCACGCCAAGAAGTCGGCGCTGTTCAACTCGGGCGCCGAGGCCGTCGAGAACGCGGTGAAGATCGCCCGTGCGTACACCAAGCGCCAGGCGGTCGTCGTCTTCGACCACGGCTACCACGGCCGCACGAACCTGACGATGGCGCTCACCGCCAAGAACATGCCGTACAAGCAGGGCTTCGGCCCGTTCGCGCCCGAGGTCTACCGGGTGCCGGTGGCGTACGGCTACCGCTGGCCGACCGGCCCGGAGAACTGTGGCGCCGAGGCGTCCGCCCAGGCCATCGACCAGATCACCAAGCAGATCGGCGCGGAGAACGTCGCGGCGATCATCATCGAGCCGATCCTGGGCGAGGGCGGCTTCATCGAGCCGGCCAAGGGCTTCCTGCCCGCCATCGCGCAGTTCGCCAAGGACAACGGCATCGTCTTCGTCGCGGACGAGATCCAGTCCGGCTTCTGCCGCACCGGCCAGTGGTTCGCGTGCGAGGACGAGGGCATCGTCCCGGACCTGATCACCACCGCCAAGGGCATCGCGGGCGGTCTGCCGCTCGCCGCCGTCACCGGCCGCGCGGAGATCATGGACGCGGCCCACGCGGGTGGCCTCGGCGGCACCTACGGCGGCAACCCGGTGGCGTGTGCCGCGGCGCTCGGCTCCATCGAGACCATGCGTGAGCTGGACCTGAACGCCAAGGCCAAGCGCATCGAGGAGGTCATGAAGGGCCGCCTCGCCGACATGCGGGACAAGCTGGACAACGGCGCCGTCATCGGTGACATCCGCGGTCGCGGCGCGATGATCGCGATCGAGCTGGTGGAGCCGGGCACCAAGACCCCGAACGCGGCGGCCGCGGGCGCGCTCGCGAAGGCCTGCCACGCGGAGGGCCTGCTGGTGCTCACCTGCGGTACGTACGGCAACGTGCTGCGCTTCCTGCCGCCGCTGGTCATCGGCGAGGACCTGCTCAACGAGGGTCTGGACATCATCGAGGCCGCGTTCGGCCGTCTGTGATCCCTGACCCGTGGCCACGTCGGCGGTACGGACGTGGCCACGGGTAATGGATACGGGGAGTGAAGAACCTGTGCGGGGCGGGTGGTGGAGGGGTGATCCGGGTGTCCGGCCCGCCCTACCTGCCGTACGGTTTCTTCAGATGAGTGAAACACCTCGTCCGCAGGGGACTGCGGGCGATGCCGAGCCGGTGCTTCCCCAGTGCCGACCCGGTCGTGCCATCGCGCACACCACTGGAGCCCCTGGCTCCGGACATCCTCACCGATCGGAAGACCGCCCGCCCCATACCCCCCGGGGCGCGCGGCCCACCGGTCCCCACGGCGGCCTCGGAACTACCCCCCCTGTTCCGGGGCCGCCGACTTCGCGCCCGTCGGCGGTGATGTCACCCGCCGTCCTTCTTCCGGCGCTGTGCTCCCTGCTCTTCGCCCTGGTCACCTGGCAGATCGCCGGCCACGGGCCCTTGCGCGCCCTCGACGAGCGGCTCGGCCGCGCGATGGCCGGCTCGGGCATTTCCCGCGGTGTCGCGGAGTTCTTCGCCGACCTCGGCAACACGGCCGTCGCGCTGCCCGTGCTGGCCGCCGCGATGATCGTGGCGGCCTTCCGGGCCCGGGCGCCCCGCCGGTGGCTGCCCCCGCTCGCCGCGGCGCTCACGATGGCGGTCGTGCCGGCCCTGGTGGTCCCGGTCAAGAACGCGATCGCCCGCCCCGGCCCGCCGGGGATGCCGGCCGACGCGCACGACGGATTCTTCCCCTCCGGCCACACCGCCACGGCGGCCGTCGCCTACGGCGCCGCGGTGCTGCTCCTGCTCCACCGGACCGGCCCGCCGTCGTCGTCGCGCGCACGCAGGGTGACGATCACCGGATGCGTGCTGCTCAACGTCGGCGTGGGCATCGGGCTGGTCCGGCGCGGCTACCACTGGCCGCTGGACGTCGTGGGCGCGTGGTGTCTGTCCGGGGTGCTGCTGTGGGGTCTGGCCCTGCTGCTCACCGACCCGTCCCGCCGCGGCCGGCGACGGCCTCGTGCATCGCGAGCTCCAGCGCCGCCGGGTCGTTGAGCGTGCCCGACCCGTCGGGCGGCACGATCCAGCGCACCCCGCTCACGGCCCGGGCCGGGTGGGGGACGACGATCCACGCACCGCGCCCGGCCCCCCGTACGCCCGTGGCGATCCAGCGCGCGGCCGTGCCCGGTGGGACGAAGAACCCCACGCGGCTGTCGGCCAGCACCGGGCCGGGCCGGTCGGCGCGACGGCTCAGCACGTCCAGCGTGGGGTAGCCGAGGCCACTGGGAAGGATGAGCACGTCCCACAGCCGGCCGGCGGGCAGCAGCGCCACCCCCAGGGGGCTGCGCTCCCACTCCCACCGGCAGGTCTCGGGGTCGGGTGCCGCCGAAGCCAGCCATTCCACCGCGTTCCTCGCCCCCGCGTCGCCACTCATGCGTGATTCCTCCACTCCGTGTCCGCTTGTTCGCGTTCACGGATGAGAGGCGGCCCGGGGCGGATCATTACGCGGGTTTCTCGCCCCGAACGGATGATGGTGGGCGCACGGGGGATGAAGGGCGCACAAGGCCGACGGGACATGCGCCGGGCGCGAGCGGGCGCGGGACCGCGCCCTGCTCACGCGGCGGCGGGTCAGCTGTCGAAGCCCATGCCGACCTTGTCCATGGCCTTGAGCCAGAGATTGCGGCGGCCGCCGTTCTCGTCGGCCCGGGTCATCGACCACTGCGTGATGCCGATCCCCACCGACCGCACCGGCTCGGGCGGGAACGGCAGCGGCTTGCTGCGCACCATCTCCAGCTCGGTGCGCTCGGTGCGCTCGCCGGAGAGCAGGTCGAGCATGACGTCCGCGCCGAAGCGGCTCGCGCCGACGCCGAGCCCGGTGTAGCCGAGCGCGTAGGCGACCCGGCCGCCGTGCGCGGTGCCGAAGAACGCCGAGAAGCGCGAGCAGGTGTCGATGGCACCGCCCCAGTTGTGAGTGAAGCGCACGCCTTCGAGCTGCGGGAAGCAGCGGAAGAAGTGCTCGGCGAGCTTCTGGTAGGTGGCGGGGTGGTGGTCGTACTCGGAACGGACCCCGCCGCCGTAGTGATGGACGATGTCGTAGCCGCCCCACAGGATGCGGTTGTCGCGCGTGATGCGGAAGTAATGGAAGTGGTTGGCCGCGTCGCCGAGTCCCTGGCGGCGCTTCCAGCCGACGGCGGCGAGCTGCTCGGGGCTGAGCGGCTCGGTCATCAGCGCGTAGTCGTAGACCGGGGTGATGTACGGGCGCAGCCGCTTGACCAGCGAGGGGAAGGCGTTGGTGCCCAGCGCGGCGTGCCGGGCGAAGACCCGGCCGTAGGGGGTACGGACGGCGACGCCGGCGTTGCGCGAGGACAGCTCGGTGCCGGGGGTCTGCTCGTAGATCCGGACGCCGAGGTCCAGGCAGGCGCGCTTGAGGCCCCAGGCGAGCCTGGCGGGGTGCAGCATCGCCACGCCCGTGCGGTCCCAGAGCCCGGCGAGGAAGGTCGGGGAGTCGACCTCGGCGCGCAGGGCGTCGCGGTCGAGGAACTCGTAGTCGGGGAGGCCGAGGGCCGCGACCTCGTCGGCGGCCTCGCGCAGCTCCTGCACCTGGTGCGGGGCCGTGGCGATGTCGATCTCGCCGGTGCGCTCGAAGTCGCAGTCGACTCCGTGGCGGGTGAGGGCGGCCTCGAACTCGTCGAGGTTGCGGCGGCCGAGCCGCTCCAGGGTGGTGAGCTCCTCGGGCCAGCGGGACTGGCCGTTGGCCCAGCCGTGGGTGAGGGAGGAGGAACAGAAGCCGCCGTTGCGGCCGGAGGCGGCCCAGCCGACCTCCTGGCTCTCGATGAGGACGACGTCCCGGCCGGGGTCGCGCTCCTTGGCGTTCAGCGCGGTCCACAGGCCGGAGTAACCGCCGCCGACGACGAGCAGATCGCAGTGCTCGTCGCCGACGAGCGCGGGGAGGGGGGCCGGCCGGGCGGGGTCGTCGAGCCAGTAGGGGCGCGGCGCGGCGTCGGAAAGTGATTGGACAGGGTTCATGGCACGAGCGGCCATGTTCTCAGCTCCTTTTGCGGCGTCCGCCGGCCAGCTGACCGACGAGCACGCACAGCACGGCGATGACGAACATCGCCGTTCCGATGACATTGATTTGAACGGGTGTGCCCCTTTGTGCCGATCCCCAGACGAACATGGGGAAGGTCACAGTGGAGCCGGCATTGAAGTTCGTGATGATGAAGTCGTCGAAGGACAGGGCGAAGGAGAGCAGCGCGCCCGCGGCGATCCCGGGGGCGGCGATCGGGAGCGTGACGCGCAGGAAGGTCTGCAGCGGGGTGGCGTAGAGGTCCTGCGCGGCCTGTTCGAGCCGGGGGTCCATGCTCATCACGCGCGCCTTGACGGCGGTGACCACGAAGCTCAGGCAGAACATGATGTGGGCGATGAGGATCGTCCAGAAGCCGAAGCTGACGCCCATGTTGAGGAAGAGGGTGGCCAGCGAGGCGGCCATGACGACCTCGGGCATGGCCATCGGCAGGAAGAGCAGGGTGCTCACCGAGGAGCGGGCGCGGAAGCGGTAGCGGGCGAGCGCGAAGGCGATCATTGTGCCCAGGACCGTCGATCCGATGGTCGCCCAGACGGCGATCCGGAGGCTGAGGGACAGCGATCCGCACAGGTCGGCGACGCCGCAGGGATCGGCCCAGGCGTCGGTGGAGAAGCGCTGCCACTCGTAGTTGAACCGGCCGTTGGGCTTGTTGAAGGAGAAGACCGTCACGATGACGTTGGGCAGCAGCAGATAGCAGAGCGTGGCCAGCCCGGCGATCACGACGAGGTTGCGGCGCAGCAGGCGCAGAAGGCGCGAGGGGCCCGAGGGAGCAGGCATCAGACCAGGTCCTCCGTCCCGGACTTGCGGATGTAGAGCGTGACCATGGCGAGGATGGCCGCCATGAGGATGAAGGACAGCGCGGCGGCGGTCGGGTAGTCCAGGACGCGCAGGAACTGGGACTGGATGACGTTGCCGATCATCTTCTGGTCGGTGGAGCCGAGCAGTTCGGCGTTGATGTAGTCGCCGGTGGCGGGGATGAAGGTGAGCAGGGTGCCCGCGACGACGCCCGGCATGGACAGCGGGAAGGTCACCTTGCGGAAGGTGGTCAGCGGCTTGGCGTAGAGGTCGCCGGCCGCCTCGTGGAGCCTCGGGTCGATGCGTTCGAGGGAGGTGTAGAGCGGCAGGATCATGAAAGGGAGAAAGTTGTAGGTCAGACCACAGACGACGGCCAGCGGGGTGGCGAGCACGCGGTGGCCCTCGGTGATGCCCAGGGCGTCGGTGAGACCGAGGATGTGCAGCGAATTGAGGGCGGAGACGACGGGGCCGCCGTCGGACAGGATCGTCTTCCACGCCAGGGTGCGGATGAGGAAGCTGGTGAAGAACGGCGCTATGACCAGGATCATCAGCACGTTGCGCCACCGGCCCGCCTTGAAGGCGATGAGGTAGGCGAGCGGATAGCCGAGGGCGAGGCAGCCCACCGTGGCGGTCGCGGCGTAGCCCACCGAGCGCAGGAACTGCGGGTAGTACTCGGTGGCGGCGTCCCAGTAGGTCGCGAAGTGCCAGGTGACCTCGAAGCCCTCTTCGAGCGAGCCGGTCTGCACGGACGTGGACGCCTGGTAGACGAGCGGCGCGGCGAAGAAGACGAGCAGCCAGAGGATGCCGGGGAGCAGCAGCCAGTAGGGGACGAGCTTCTTGCGGCGGGCCGCCGCGCGGAGCGCGGGCGGGACCTCGGGGTCGGTGGCGGAGTCGGTGGCGGAGTCGGCGGCAGGGGCCTGCGGGTGTGCCATCAGGTGCCCTCCCCCGCGTCCGTGCCCGCCTCGATGCTCTGCGCGGCGTCGAGACCGAAGCTGTGGCCGGGGTTCCAGTGCAGGACGACCTCGGCGCCGGGGACGAGCCGGTGGTCGCGTTCGATGTTCTGCTCGTAGACGGCCAGCGGCGCGGAGCCGGCGGTGACGGGGCTGTCGACGAGGTACTGGGTGGAGACGCCGATGAAGCTGGAGGTGGCGATGCGGCCGGTGACGCGGTTGCGGCCGTCGGGGACGGTGCCGGCGTCGTCGGCGTGGGTGAGGCTGATCTTCTCGGGCCGTATTCCGATCAGCAGCCGCCCGCCGGTGCGGGGGGTGACCGTACATCGCTCGGCGGGGAGCGCGAGTTTGCTGTCCGCGGCCTGGAGGACCAGGTCACTGCCGGAGATGTCGAGGACGTCCGCGGTGATGAGGTTGGAGGTGCCGAGGAAGTTGGCGACGAAGGTGGTGCGGGGCGTCTCGTAGAGGTCGGCGGGGGCGCCGAGCTGTTCGACGCGGCCGCCGTTCATCACCGCGACCGTGTCGGCCATGGTCATGGCCTCCTCCTGGTCGTGGGTGACGTGGATGAAGGTGATGCCCACCTCGGTCTGGATGCGCTTGAGCTCGAGCTGCATCTGGCGGCGCAGCTTGAGGTCGAGGGCGCCCAGGGGTTCGTCGAGGAGCAGCACCTGCGGGTGGTTGATCAGGGCCCGGGCGACGGCGACGCGCTGCTGCTGGCCGCCGGAGAGCTGCTGGGGCTTGCGGCGGGCGAAGTCGCCGAGCTGGACGAGGTCGAGCATGTCGCCGACCTGCTTCTTGACGGACTTGATGCCACGGCGGCGCAGCCCGAAGGCGACGTTCTCGTAGATGTCGAGGTGCGGGAAGAGCGCGTAGCTCTGGAAGACGGTGTTGACGGGCCGCTTGTGCGGGGGGAGGGCGGTGACGTCCGCGCCGGCCAGCTCGACGGTGCCGGCGCTGGGGTCCTCGAGACCGGCGATCATGCGCAGGGTGGTGGTCTTGCCGCAGCCGGAGGCGCCGAGGAGGGCGAAGAACGAGCCGCCGGGGACGGTCAGGTCGAGCGGGTGGACGGCGGTGAAGGTGCCGTAGCTCTTGCTGATCCCGGTGAGCCGGACCTCGGTGCCGGTGCGCTCGGTCGGGGCGGTTGCTGTCATGGGTGTCGGTCCAGGGGTGTCGGGGGGCGCCGGGGAAGGTCGGCCGCGTACAGGTGGAAACGGGGGTGAGCGGGTACGGGCTGTCAGGCGCCGGTGAGCTCGGCGAATGCGGCTTCGAACGCCTTGTCCTCCTTGGCGGACAGCGAGCGGAAGGCGTGTGCCTTCGCCGCCATCGCCTCACTGGGGATGATCAAGGTGTTGTCGGCCAGATCCTTGTCGATTTTCGCGAGTTCCTCGCGGAGGCCCGCCACCGGGCTCACATAGTTGATGGAAGCGGCGAGCCGGGCCGCGACCTCGGGCTGGTAGTAGTAGTCGATGAGACGCTCGGCGTTCTTCTTGTGGCGGGCGTGGTTGGGGACCAGAAGATTGTCGCTGGAAAGCATGTAGCCGGCGTCCGGCACCGCGAACTGGATGTCGGAATTGTCGGCCTGGAGCTGGACGAGGTCGCCTGCCCAGGCGATACAGGCGGCGATGTCGCCGCTGTTGAGGTCGCCCGTGTAGTCGTTTCCGGTGAAGCGGCGGATCTGCCGGCGGTCGACGGCCTTCTGCAGCCGGTCGATCGCGGCCCCGTAGTCGTCGGCGGTGACGTGCTCGGGCCGCTTGCCCATGTCGAGGAGGGTGAGGCCGACGGTGTCGCGCATCTCGGACAGCAGGCCGACGCGGCCCTTGAGCGCGGGGTCGTCGAGGAGCTGGGAGACGGAGTCGACCTTGCGGCCGCCGGTCGCCTTGCGGTTGTAGGCGATGACGGCGGGGATGCCGGTCCAGGGGTAGGAGTGGGCGCGGCCGGGGTCCCAGTCGGGGGTACGGAAGCCGGGGGCGAGGTTGGCGTAGGCGTTCGGCAGGTTGGCGGCGTCCAGCCGCTGCGCCCAGCCGAGGCCGATCATGCGGCCGGCCATCCAGTCCGTGACGCAGATCAGGTCGCGGCCGATGCCCTGTCCGGCGGCGAGCTGCTTGCTGACCTTGCCGAAGAACTCGACGTTGTCGTTGATGTCCTCGGTGTACGCGACCTCGATGCCGGTGCGCCGCCGGAAGTCGTCCAGGGTGGGGCGGCTCTTGTCGTCCTCACCGACGTCGATGTACTCGGTCCAGTTGGAGAAGGAGAGCGTTTTCTCCGACGCGGAGCGGTCCTCGGACGAGCCGTCCACGCCGGTGCGTCCGGCGGGCGGAATGCCGCAGCCGCCCAGTGCGCCGAGGGCGCCGAGCGTGAGCGCACCGGCGCCCCCGGCCCGCAACAGGGACCGTCGGGTCAATGCCGCACGTGGCTGGTAGCGCTCCATTCGGAATGCCCTTTCCGTAGCTCCAACGGGCTTTGGAGGAGGATCCTGGCAGAGCGATTCGCCGCGAACAAGGGATTCCGTTGTTGCCTTTTGGTTACGCGACCGATTCGGTGAACGGTGGTCCGTACGTGTCCGCTCGCGCGAAAAGCGGGGATTTCAGGGCGGCACCAGAAAATACCGGCACGCAGCCCGGATCCGCGCACGGCGGCAGGCCCGCCCGGCGCCCCGCACCGGCCGATACGGCCCGGGGCCGGTACGGTCCGGGCTCCGGGCATCGGCGGCACGGTGAATTGACGGCCCGCCCAGCACAATGCGGACCGTTACGCATGACGCATTCGGCACGGTGTTTCGGCAGGATGCCCGCGCGTCCTTATGGGCGGCTCGTCCCCACTGCCGGGAATTGCCGCACTGCCGGGAATTGCCGCCCGGCGTTTTTCAGCGCGCGCCGAAGACCGTGCGGTGCCAGTCCTTTCTCGCGACCGCCGTGTTGTCGTACATGACGTGTTTGACCTGGGTGTACTCCTCGAAGGAGTAGACCGACATGTCCTTGCCGTATCCCGAGGCCTTGTAGCCGCCGTGCGGCATCTCGCTGATGATCGGGATGTGGTCGTTGACCCAGACGCAGCCGGCCTTGATCTCCCGGGTGGCCCGGCCCGCGCGGTAGACGTCCCGGCTCCACGCGGAGGCGGCGAGTCCGTAGGGGGTGTCGTTGGCCAGGGCGATGCCCTCGTCGTCGCTGTCGAAGGGCAGCACGACCAGCACCGGGCCGAAGATCTCGGCCTGGACGATCTCGCTGTCCTGCGGGGCGCCCGTGACGAGCGTGGGGAGGTAGTACGCGCCCTTGGCCAGCTCCCCGCCAGGGGCCTCGCCGCCGGTGACGACGGTGGCGTACGAGCGGGCCCGGTCGACGAAGTCGGCGACCCGGTCCCGCTGGGTGTGCGAGATCAGCGGGCCCAGGTCGGTCCGGTCGTCGAAGGGGTCGCCGAGCCGGACGGTGGCCATCAGATCGGCCACGCCGGCCACGAACGCCTCGTACAGCGGTCGCTGCACGTACGCGCGGGTCGCGGCCGTGCAGTCCTGGCCGGTGTTGATGAGCGAGCCCGCGACCGCGCCGTGGACGGCGGCCTCCAGGTCGGCGTCGTCGAAGACGACGAAGGGAGCCTTGCCGCCGAGCTCCAGGTGGAGCCGCTTGACCGTGGTGGTGGCGAGCTCGGCGACCCGCTTGCCGACGGCGGTGGAGCCCGTGAAGGAGGTCATGGCGACGGACGGATGGCCGACGAGGCGTTCGCCGGCGTCCTTGCCCGCCCCGCTGACGACGTTGACCACCCCGTCCGGGATTCCGGCCTCGGTGGCCGCCCGGGCGAACATCAGGGAGGTCAGCGGGGTCAGCTCGGCGGGCTTGAGCACGATGGTGTTGCCCGCGGCGATCGCCGGCAGGACCTTCCAGGCGGCCATCTGGAGGGGGTAGTTCCAGGGCGCGATCGAGCCGACGACGCCGATCGGCTCCCGGCGGACGTACGAGGTGTGGTCGGCGCTGTACTCCCCCGCCGACTTGCCCTCCAGGTGCCGGGCGGCGCCCGCGAAGAAGGCGGTGTTGTCGACCGTGCCCGGCACGTCGAACTCGGTGGTGAGCCGGAGCGGCTTGCCGCACTGCGCCGACTCGGCGCGCGCGAAGTCCCCGGCCTGCTCTGCGAGCACGGCGGCGAACCGGTGCAGCGCGTCCGAGCGCTCGCCCGGGGTGGCGCCCGCCCACTGGGGGAAGGCCCGCTCGGCGGCGGTCACGGCCGCGTCGATGTCGGCGTCCCCGGCCAGCTCGTAGTCGAGGATCTCCGCCCCGGTCGCCGGGTCGACGACCGCGTGCCGGCGGCCGGAGGTCCCGGCCCGCAGGCTGCCGCCGATGTATTGCGCGCCCTCGGCGAATCGTTCCGCGGCGTCGAACCGTTGACTCATGACGCACTCCTCCGCCGACCGCGATGACCTCGGACGGGCGTAGCTCCAACCGGTATCGAGTGTCGATCCTGGCAGAGGCTCCGGCTCACAACAAGGGATTCCGTCGCGGCGTTTTGGATTGGCGACGGAATCAGTTTGCGGCGGTCGGCACGGCGGTCGGCAGCCCTAGTCGGGCAGGGGGCCGAGGTCGCGCAGGAGGGTCATGGCCAGGGCGAACCACAGGAACGGGAGCACCAGGGCGGTGATGCCGAGGACGATGCCGGCGGTCGCGGCACCGCGGTTGTCCGCCTCCCCCTGCGTCACCCGGGACCGGCCGATACCGCCGAAGACGATCCCCAGGACGCCGAGGACGAGAGCGAAGAACCACAGGACGAAGGTCAGGCCGCACACCGCGCCGACGATGCCGCACACCATGCCCGCGGTGCCCAGCCCGTTGCGCGGTTGCGTCGCCATCGCATATCCGGGGTGGCCACCCGGCTGCCCGTAGGGCTGGACCGGGGGCGCCACCGGGTAGCCGTGACCTTGGGGCGCGGGCGGCGGTTGGGGCCCGGAATAGGGGTTCTGCTGGTAACCGGACATGGTGGCTCCTCCGCGAAAATGACGTCGCGTAATGCTATGGCCATAGATCACGGGGATGGCGGGCGGGCCGCTGGGACCCACGGGCCGCCGACTCCTCGTCGAGCCCGCTGTCGGTGCCCGATGACAGAATGACGGCGTGAACGACAACGGGGGCAGCAGCGTGCAACACGACATGGGCAACGCGTCGGTCCCGGCGCCGGGAGCGGTTGCCGACGGTCCGCGTTCGGTCGCGGAACTGCGGGCGGTGCTCGCCCGTGGGGAGCGCGTGAAGTACGTCTATTTCTGGGGCCACCGGCCGCGCCGGGACGGCAGCGCGGGGCCCGGTTGCTTCAGCCAGTGGTGGGAGTCGCCGTTCTCGGTGGACGGTGTCGTCTACGCCACGGCCGAGCACTGGATGATGGCGGGCAAGGCCCGGCTCTTCGGTGACGCGGAGGCGGAGGCCCGGGTGCTGGCGGCGGGCCACCCCAAGCAGGCCAAGGACGCGGGCCGTTCGGTGCGCGGATTCGACGAGGAGACGTGGCGGCGGCACCGGTTCGCGCTGGTGGTCGGGGGAAGCGTCCACAAATTCGCCCAGCACCCGGAATTGAGTGCCTATCTGCTCGGCACCGGGGACCGGGTATTGGTGGAGGCCAGTCCCCTCGACCGGATCTGGGGCATCGGCCTGGCCGCCGACGACGAGCGGGCACAGGACCCCGGCCGGTGGCTCGGGGAGAATCTGCTGGGCTTCGCGCTGATGGAGGCCCGTCAGCGGCTGGCGGCCGCCGGGAACACGAGCGGGGCGGGCCCGGGCGGCGCCGGCATATAGGCGCCGTAGGTCGCGTCGGGGTCGTCGGGGGCGTAGCGGGTGTCTTCCTGCTCGTCGATGTTGATGTAGACGACGACCATCAAGGCGGTGGCGACGAGCGCCGCGCCGCCGAGAATCAGCCCCGCGAGGGCCTGACCGGCGTTGTTCGCCTCTCCGGTGCGCGCCTTGCCGCGGCCTATCGCGCCGAAGACGATCGCGAGCACCCCGCATATGAAGCTGAACACCAGCGTCCAGCACAGGACCGTGCCGATGATGCCGAGCACGAGCGCGGCGACACCGAGGCCGTTGTTGGGTGCCATCGGGGGCGCCTGCCAGCCCTGCCCGTAGGCGGCGGCCGGCGGATAGCCGTAGCCCGCCTGCCCGTACGGGGGTTGGCCGTACGGCGGCTGTCCGTAAGGGGGCTGCTGCTGCCCGTAGGGCCGCGCGGGCGGCTGCGGGTAGCCGGGCGGAGCGTAGGGGGCCTGACCGTACGGGCTGCCGCCCGGGTAGGCACTCGGCGTCCCCGGGCCGGTCGGCGCGAGCGGCACGGGCGGCACCCTGCCGGGCGTCGGCCCGGCGGGAGCGGGGGCCGGCGCGGCGGCGGGCATGGCCGCCTGAGTGGGCTGCGGCGAGGGGGCCGGGGCGGGCGCGGCGGCGTCCGTCGGCGGCTCCCAGGCGGGCCGGGTGCCGGGCTTCTCCAGCGGCACGCGGTGCTCCGGCGGAGCCCAGGGGTCTGTGTCCCGCTGCTCCGGCTGCGCGTCCTTGTCGGACATGTCCCTCCCCTGTCGTTATCCCGTCATGCTAAGGCCTGAGCACGGCGGTGGCGCCCGCCCCGCATACGATGATCGGCACCTACCGAACCGCCCTGGAGGCCGTGCATGTCCGTACTCGACTCGTTCATCGCCGGGCTTCCGAAGGCCGAGCTGCATGTCCACCATGTCGGCTCCGCGTCCCCGCGCATCGTCGCCGAGCTGGCGGCCCGCCACCCGGACTCGCCGGTGCCGACGGACCCCGAGGCCCTCGCGGACTTCTTCACCTTCCGCGACTTCGCGCATTTCATCGAGGTCTACCTGTCCGTGGTCGATCTGATCCGCGACGCGGAGGACGTACGTCTGCTGACGTACGAGGTCGCCCGTGACATGGCCCGGCAGAACATCCGCTACGCCGAACTCACCGTCACCCCCTACAGCTCGACCCGGCGCGGCATCCCGGACGAGGCGTTCGTGGAGGCGATCGAGGACGCCCGGAAGTCCGCGGAGGCGGAGCTGGGTGTGGTGCTGCGCTGGTGCTTCGACATTCCGGGCGAGGCCGGGCTGGCCGCCGCCGAGGAGACGGCCCGGATCGCCTGTGACCTGAAGCCGGAGGGCCTGGTCTCCTTCGGGCTCGGCGGCCCGGAGATCGGTGTCCCCCGGCCGCAGTTCAAGCCCTACTTCGACCGGGCCATCGCCGCCGGGCTGCACAGCGTCCCGCACGCGGGGGAGACGACGGGGCCGCAGACCATTTGGGACGCCCTCGTCGATCTGCGCGCCGAGCGCATCGGACACGGCACGAGCGCCACCCAGGACCCGAAGCTGCTGGCCCATCTCGCGGAGCGGCGCATCCCGCTGGAGGTCTGCCCGACCTCGAACCTGGCCACCCGCGCGGTGGCCGATCTGGACGCCCACCCCATCAAGGAGATGGTCGCGGCGGGCGTGCTGGTCACGATCAACAGCGACGACCCGCCCATGTTCGGCACCGACCTCAACACGGAGTACGCGGTCGCCGCCCGGCTGCTGGACCTCGACGCGACCGGTGTCGCGGCCCTCGCGAAGAACGCCGTCGAGGCGTCCTTCATGGACACCGCGGGCAAGGCGGCGCTGGCCAAGGAGATCGACGCCTACACCGCGCTCTCGCGCGGCTGACCGGACGGGGCGGGGCGGGCGCCAGAGGCAGGGCGGGCACGGAGGGGTCAGGGGCGGACGCGAAGGCAGGGGCGGGCCGAGGCGCGTGGACAGGCCAGGGCGCCAGCGCGGCGAACCGCCCCGCCCAGACCCGGCTCCCACCACAATGACCCCATGGTCATCACGGACACCAAGGACACCGGCAGTAAGGGCACCGGCGGTCGGGGCGCCGACGCCATGGGGGCGGGCGCCGTACCGGCCGCCCCCGCCACCGCGTTCACCGCCGTCGCCCATCGCGGCGACCCGTACGTCCACCGCGAGAACACCCTTCCCTCGATCCGCTCAGCACTGCGGGCCGGGGCCGGGGCGGTGGAGATCGACGTCCGGCTGACCCGCGACGGTGTGCCCGTGCTGCTGCACGACGCGGACCTGTGGCGGCTGTGGCGCCACGATGTGCGCCTCTCCGCGATCTCGGCCGCCGAACTGCGCGAACTGACCGACGGCGAGCTGCCGACCCTGCGTGAGGCGCTCGCCGATTCCGGCACCGGGCGGCTGTTCATCGATCTGCCGGACGCCTCGGCCGTCACCGAGACCGTCGCCGAGGTGCACGCGAGCGGCGCCGCCGACCGCGTGTACTACTGCGGCGGCCCGGCCTCGATGCTCGCCGTCCGCCGCGCGGACGCGGAGGCGGAGACCGCGCTCTCCTGGACCAGCGTCGCCCCGCCCCGCGCGACGCTGCTCGCCGAGCTGCGTCCGCGCTGGCTCAACTACCGCTTCGGGCTGGTCGGCCCGGAGCTGGTCGCCCGCAATCACGCCGACGGGCTGCTGGTCTCGGCGTGGACGGCGGACACCCGCTTCACCATGCGGCGGCTGCTGGCCGCCGGTGTGGACGCGATCACCACGAACCGCATCGACGCCCTGCGCTCGCTGATGCCGGGCTGAGCCGTCACAGGCCGACGATCTCGTTCCACTCCTTGGCGAAGCCGGGGCGCTCCTTGGAGGTCATGTCGCGGGCGGTGGCCAGGCGCTTGCGCATGTCGTCGCTGGGGAAGACGAGGGGGTTCCCGGCCAGCTCCGCGAGCTCCTTGTCCTTCGAGGAGGCGAGGACCTCACGCGCGGCCGGCACGGGGCAGACGTAGTTGACCGCGGCGGCCAGCCGCGCGGCGACGTCGGGCCGGTAGTAGTAGTCGACGAGCTGTTCCGCGTTGCGCTTGTGGCGGGCGAGGTTGGGGATCATCAGGCTCTCGGCCCACAGCTCCGCACCCTCCTCCGGGACGACGAACTCGATGTCGGGGTTGTCGGCCTGGAGCTGGATGACGTCACCGGAATACGCCTGGCAGGCCAGGACATCGCCGGAGGAGAGGTCCTTGATGTAGTCGTTGCCGGTGAAGCGGCGGATGTGGCGCTTGCGGACGAGACGGCGCAGCTGATCGGTCATGGTGTGGAAGTCGTCGGCGGTCCAGCGGGTGACATCGGCGCCGTTGCCCTGCATGAGCAGACAGAACGCCTCGTCCAGCCCGGCCAGCAGGGTGACCCGGCCGCGCAGGTCGTCCTTCCACAGCTCGGAGGTGTGCCGGATCTCGCGGCCGAGCTTCTTGCGGTTGTAGGCGATGCCGGTGATGCCGGACTGCCAGGGGACGGCGTGCTTGCGCCCCGGGTCAAAGGGGGGCTTGCGCAGCAGGGGGTCGAGGTGCCGGGTGACGTTCGGCTGCCGGGAGCGGTCCATCTCCTGCACCCATCCCAGGTGGACGTAGCGCGCACACATCCAGTCGCTGACCACGACGAGGTCCCGGCCGGTGTCCTGATGGTTCATCAGGGCCGGGCTGACCTTCCCGAAGAACTCGTCGTTGTCGTTGATCTCCTCGGTGTACTTCACGGACACACCGCTGGCCTTCTCGAACTCCGCCAGCGTCGGCCGGACCTCCGCGTCCTCCTCGTCGGTGTCGATGTAGAGCGGCCAGTTGGCGAAGACGAGACGCTTGTCGCTGCCGGAGCGATCCGTCGCGGCCCGGTCCCCCGGTCCCACATACGCGGCCGGCACCCCGCAGCCGGCGAGAGCGGCGCCCCCGACGCCGGCGCCCAGAGTGCGCAGCAGGGACCGGCGGGTCAGGGACTTCACGGCGTTCACTCGCATTCCGGCAGGATGGCTGGTCAGATCTTGGCGGACAAGGTACGGCCTGTCCGGGAGACGCCCTCGGTCCCCGGCACCCTGCCGGGCCGGGCGGGCCGGACGAGCAGCGTGTGGACGGTGAGCGCGCTCAGCGCGCACAGGGCGGCAGCCGACCAGAGTACGAGATGCCAGGCGTCGGTGAACTGCGCGGCGTGCAGTTCCCGCCCGGGGCCCGAGAGGTCGCCCGCCGCGATCCGCCCGGCCAGCTCGGCCGAGCCCGTACGGGCCTGGACGAGGCTGGTCAGCACCGCGCCGATCACGGCCAGGACGAGTGCGTTGCCCCCGCCCTTGACGGTGTTGAGGAACCCCGCGGCCATGCCGACCCGGGCCGGCTCCACCAGGCTCATCGCCTGGGCGTCGATGATACCGAGGACGAGGCCGTTGCCGACGCCCAGGCACAGCAGCGGGCCGAGCAGCGCGAGGGGGGCTATGCCAGGGTGCAGCACGGTCAGCCAGGCGTTTCCGCCGGCGAGCAGCAGCAGGGCGAGGCCGGCGAGACGGCGGGCGGGTATGCCGCGGTTGACCAGCCGTCCGCCGAGCGCGGGCAGGAAGAGGACGGGCGCGGTCAGCATCAGCATGGTCAGCCCCGCGTCGCGGGCGGAGACGCCGTTCACCCCCTGGAGGTAGGTCGGCAGGAAGACCAGGACACCGGCGGAGCCGACGGGAACGGTCAGGGCCGCCAGGCACCACCCCAGGAAGCGGCGGTCGCGGAGCAGCGTCAGATCGAGGACCGGGTGGTCGCTGCGCCGCTCCACGCCCACGAACGCCACCAGCAGCGCGAGGCCCGCGGCGACCGGGCCGAGGACCCGCCAGCTCCCCCAGCCGGCCTGCGCGCCCTGGGTGATGCCGAACATCAGCAGGGCGAGGCCGCTGATGAACGTCGCCACGCCGGGCCGGTCGACCTTCGGCCGGTGGTCGGCCCGGGACTCGGCCACGAAGGCGGAGCCCGCGAGGATGACC
Organism: Streptomyces syringium; assembly: GCF_017876625.1. Classification (NCBI taxonomy): domain Bacteria; kingdom Bacillati; phylum Actinomycetota; class Actinomycetes; order Kitasatosporales; family Streptomycetaceae; genus Streptomyces; species Streptomyces syringium. The sequence continues at coordinate 5,531,647 of NZ_JAGIOH010000001.1, read as the reverse complement.
AGGCCGATCCCGGCGAAGAGGCCGAAGGTGACGCGCCAGCCGAGCCCGCCGACCAGCCAGCCCGACAGCGTCGGACCGATGGCGAGGCCGACTCCGCCCACGGTGCCCATCGCGGCGAACGCCCGCGTTCTCGCGGCGCCCTGGAAGGTGCTCGCCAGCAGCGCGCCACCGCCTGCCATGACGCCCGCCGCGCCGACGCCGGAGAGCGTGCGGGCGACATCCAGTAGGGCGATGTCGCTCGCGACCGCGCTGCCCAGGGCCCCGGCGGTGTAGACCGCGGCACCGGTGGTGAATATCCGGCGCCGCCCGAAGAGGTCGGCGAGCGAGCCGGAGACGAGCATGAAGGAGGAGGCGGTCAGGAAGTAGCCGGTCACCACCCATTGCAGGGCCGCCCCGGAGGCGTGCAGATCCTCGCCGATGCGCGGGATGGCGACGGTGGTACCGGACATGGACATGGACAGCGTGAGGAAACCCAGCAGGACCACGAGCACCGTCACGACGGGGCCGGGCCGCCGGGTCCGCGAGGACTCCGAAGGCATACAGGTAAACTACACCGTGCAGTGCAATAGGTAAACCGAACAGTGCAATTTCTGGAAGGGAGCGGCGATGCCCGCAGCACAGGAGCCGACGGACCGGGAGCCGACGGCCGTGCGCCCGCGCCGCGGCCTGGCGGAGAAACGCCGGTCGATCACCCGGGCGGCCCGCACGGTGTTCGCGCGCGACGGCTTCACCCGGGCGAGCGTGGACGCCATCGCGGCGGAGGCCGGGGTGTCCAAGCGCACGATCTACAACCACTTCACGGACAAGGAGGAGCTGTTCCGCTCCGTCCTCATCGAGAGCGCCTCGTCCGTCGCCGCCTGGCACCGGGAGATGCTGGGCCGCCACCTCGACAGGATCACCGACCTGGAGCGGGACCTCACCGCCTTCGGGCTCGACTGGGCCTCGCCGCCGCGGGAGTTCGCGGACCACTTCGCGCTCGTGCGCCAGATCCACGCGGAAGCGGGCCATCTGCCCCCGGACGTCATCGAGGCCTGGCAGGAGACGGGCCCCCGGGCGGCCTTCCGCGGGCTGTCCCACCGCCTGGGCGAGCTGGCCGACGAGGGGCTGCTCGACGTCGACGACCCGGACCTCGCGGCGCGCCACTTCGCCCTGCTGGCCGTCTCGGACGTCAGCCAGAAATCGCTCTTCGGCGCCCTGGAGATGCCCGAGGCCGAGATCGACTCGATCGTCGCCACGGGCGTCCGTACGTTCCTGCGGCTGTACGGGCCGGGCAGCGCGGCCTGAGGCAGGCGCGAACCGGGGGCCTGAGGCACGGGCCGTGAAACGACGGTGGCCCCCCGGGAATTCCGGTGGGGCCACCGTCCGCCGCGCCCTGGGGCGACGGCGGACGAACTGCTGACGGCGGGCGTCAGCCGAGCGGGCGTCAGTCGAGCGAGGTCATCACGTGCTTGACGCGGGTGTAGTCCTCGAAGCCGTAGGCGGAGAGGTCCTTGCCGTAGCCGGACTTCTTGAAGCCGCCGTGCGGCATCTCGGCGACCAGCGGGATGTGGGTGTTGATCCACACGCAGCCGAAGTCGAGCTTCTTGGACATCCGCATGGCACGCCCGTGGTCCTTGGTCCACACCGACGAGGCCAGCGCGAACTCGACCCCGTTGGCGTACGTGACGGCCTGCGCCTCGTCCGTGAAGGGCTGCACGGTGATGACCGGACCGAAGACCTCGTGCTGGACGATCTCGTCGTCCTGCTTGAGCCCGGAGACGACGGTCGGGGCGTAGAAGAAGCCCTTCTCGCCGACCCGGTGGCCACCGGCCTCGACCTTGGCGTGCGCGGGCAGCCGCTCGATGAAGCCGCTCACCTGCTTGAGCTGATTGGCGTTGTTGAGCGGGCCGTACAGCACGTCCTCGTCGTCCGGAGCTCCGGTCCTGGTGTCCGTGGCGGCCTTGGCCAGCGCGGTCACGAACTCGTCGTGGATCGACTCGTGCACGAGCACCCGGGTCGCGGCCGTACAGTCCTGGCCCGCATTGAAGTAACCGGCGACCGCGATGTCCTCGACGGCCTTGGCGATGTCGGCGTCCTCGAAGACGACGACCGGCGCCTTGCCGCCCAGCTCCAGGTGGACGCGCTTGAGGTCCTTGGAGGCGGACTCGGCGACCTGCATGCCGGCCCGTACGGAACCGGTGATCGAGGCCATGGCCGGCACCGGGTGCTCCACCATCAGCCGACCGGTCTCGCGGTCACCGCAGATGACGTTGAAGACGCCCTTGGGGTGGCCGAGCTCCTCCAGCACCCCGCCGATGATCTCGGCGATGAGGACGGTGGAGGCCGGGGTGGTGTCCGAGGGCTTGAGGACGACCGTGTTGCCCGCGGCGAGCGCCGGGGCGAACTTCCACACGGCCATCATCATCGGGTAGTTCCACGGCGCGACCTGCGCGCAGACGCCGATCGGCTCACGCCGGACGATGGAGGTCAGCCCCTCCATGTACTCGCCGGCGGAGCGGCCCTCCAGCAGTCGGGCGGCACCGGCGAAGAAGCGGATCTGGTCCACCATCGGCGGGATCTCTTCGCTGCGGGTGAGCCCGATCGGCTTGCCGGTGTTCTCGGACTCGGCAGCGATCAGCTCCTCCGCCCGCGCCTCGAAGGCGTCGGCGATCTTGAGGAGAACCTTCTGCCGCTCCGCGGGCACCAGGTCCCGCCAGGCCGGGAACGCCTCCTCGGCCGCGGCCATGGCCGCGTCGACGTCCGCGGCTCCGGACAGCGCGGCGGTGGCGTACGCCTCGCCCGTGGCCGGGTTGACCACCTCGGTGGTGCGGCCGTCGGCGGCGTCCCGGAACTCCCCCGCGATGTAGTTGCGCAAACGACGCAGCTCGGTGGTCACTGTGCCACCCCTCCTGTCTGATGTCCGATGGATGAGACACAGCCTAGTCACTGGGGCAACGCTTTCGACATACCCGTCAGCCATGAACAACGGATTCAGTTAAATCCCATGGCGCTCGCAACGAATTTCATCGCTTTGGGGTTGCGAGACGGCCGAGTCCCATGCACAGTGGTGCTCGTGGCCACTCGTAGCGCAGATCCGAAAGGCGTGCAGGGCACGCCGCCGATCGATGCCGTCTCCCTGGCGATCATCGAGCAGCTCCAGGAGGACGGGCGCCGCCCGTACGCGGCGATCGGCAAGGCCGTCGGCCTCTCCGAGGCCGCGGTCCGGCAGCGCGTACAGAAGCTTCTCGACCAGGGCGTCATGCAGATCGTCGCCGTCACCGACCCGCTCACCGTGGGACTGAGGCGGCAGGCGATGGTCGGTATCAACGTCGAGGGCGACCTCGACCCGGTCGCCGACGCCCTGACCGCGATGGACGAGGTGGAGTACGTCGTCATGACCGCGGGCTCCTTCGATCTCCTCATCGAGATCGTCTGCGAGGACGACGACCACCTCCTGGAAATGATCAACAAGCGCATCCGGACCCTTCCGGGTGTGCGCTCCACCGAAAGCTTCGTCTACCTCAAGCTCCGCAAGCAGACCTACACATGGGGAACCCGATAGCCGTGAGCAAGGACCTCTCCCAGACGGCGTACGACCACCTGTGGATGCACTTCACCCGCATGCAGTCGTACGAGAACGCCCCCGTGCCGACCATCGTCCGCGGCGAGGGCACCTACATCTTCGACGACAAGGGCAAGCGCTACCTCGACGGTCTCGCCGGACTCTTCGTGGTCCAGGCCGGCCACGGCCGCGTCGAGCTCGCCGAGGCGGCCAACAAGCAGGCGCAGGAACTGGCCTTCTTCCCCCTGTGGAGCTACGCCCACCCCAAGGCCATCGAGCTGGCGGAGCGACTGGCGAACTACGCTCCCGGCGATCTGAACAAGGTCTTCTTCACCACCGGCGGCGGCGAGGCCGTCGAGACCGCCTGGAAGCTGGCGAAGCAGTACCACAAGCTCACCGGCAACCACACGAAGTACAAGGTCATATCCCGGGCCGTCGCCTACCACGGCACCACCCAGGGCGCCCTGTCCATCACCGGCCTGCCGGCGCTGAAGGCCCCCTTCGAGCCGCTGGTCCCCGGCGCCCACAAGGCCCCGAACACCAATCTGTACCGCGCTCCGATCCACGCCGACGACCCCGAGGCCTTCGGCCGCTGGGCCGCCGACCAGATCGAGCAGCAGATCCTCTTCGAGGGCCCCGACACCGTCGCGGCCGTCTTCCTGGAGCCCGTGCAGAACGCGGGCGGCTGCTTCCCGCCGCCCCCCGGCTACTTCCAGCGGGTGCGCGAGATCTGCGACCAGTACAACGTGCTGCTCGTCTCGGACGAGGTCATCTGCGCCTTCGGCCGTCTCGGCACGATGTTCGCGTGCGACAAGTTCGGCTACGTCCCGGACATCATCACCTGCGCCAAGGGCATGACGTCGGGCTACTCCCCGCTCGGCGCCACCATCGTCTCCGACCGGATCGCCGAGCCGTTCTACAAGGGCGACGCGACGTTCCTGCACGGCTACACCTTCGGCGGCCACCCGGTCTCCGCAGCGGTCGCGCTCGCCAACCTCGACATCTTCGAGCGCGAGGGCCTCAACCAGCACGTGCTGGACAACGAGTCGGCGTTCCTGTCGACCCTGTCCAAGCTGCACGACCTGCCGATCGTCGGTGACGTCCGGGGCAACGGCTTCTTCTACGGCATCGAGCTCGTGAAGGACAAGGCCACCAAGGAGTCGTTCACCTCCGAGGAGTGCGAGCGGCTGCTCTACGGCTTCGTGTCGAAGAAGCTCTTCGAGAACGGCCTGTACTGCCGGGCCGACGACCGCGGCGATCCGGTCATCCAGCTCTCGCCGCCGCTGACGGCCGATCAGTCGACGTTCGACGAGATCGAGCAGATCGTCCGCGGCGTGCTCACCGAGGCCTGGACGAAGATCTGACCGGGCCGTCGGCCCTGCTCTGATCCGGACTCGACGGGCAGCCCACCGGCCCGTCCCCCGGCCGTGGTCCCCCGCGCGCACCCCCACACCCCACCACGCGCGCGGGGGACCACGGTTTTCCGCATGTCCCGGCGTCCCCGGTGCTCCGGCCCGTCCCCGCCCGCGCGCCGTCGCACCTCCGCTCGCGCGTGCCGCTCGGATGCGCTCCGACGGGCTCCGGCTCAAAAACGACCCTCCGGGATGAGCCCGACCGGAGGAAACTGAGCCGCTCCCGCGTCGAGCCTGGGCGGAGGCTAGGATCCCCGTTCCGTACGGTGCCAGTGACCCAATGGCCTCCCGGTTCGTTCACCCGGACAGGGGAACGGACCCTTCAGCGACCCGAGGTGCTCGACATGGTGGCCCCGCCGGACAACGACGTGCTCTGGGCACGCGGTCTGCATTACGCCTACAGCGGCTCCCCCGCTCTCGCCGGTGTCTCCATCGGCGTCCGCGAAGGCGAGATCCTCGCCGTCACCGGGCCGCGCGGCTCCGGAAAGTCCACACTCCTCAAGTGCCTCTCGGGCCAGCTCGTGCCCGACCCCGGCGAGGTGTGGTTCAACAGCGCGCCCGTGCACACCCTCTCCCGCGCCGCACGGGAGCGGCTGCGCCGCGAGCGGTTCGGCTGGATCGGCAGCGAACCGCACCTGCTGCCCGAGCTGACCGGCTGGGAGAACGCAGCCCTGCCCCTGCTGGCCCGCGGCATCGGCCACCGTGCCGCCAAGCGGACCGCCGGGGAGTGGCTGGAGCGCCTCGACGTCGGCGACTGCGCCCGCAAGCGCCCCAAGGCCATGCTCCAGGCGCAGCGCCAGCGGATCGCCATCGCCCGGGCCCTGGCGGGCGAGCCGACCGTGGTCTTCGCGGACGAGCCGACCGCCCCGCTGCACACCACCGACCGGGCCCAGGTGCTGCGCACCCTGACCACCGCCGCGCGCTCGCACCAGATCACGGTCGTCCTCGCCACGCTCGACGACGAGAGCGCCACCCTCGCCGACCGCACGGTCACCCTGACCGACGGCCGCCGCGGCGGCGCGATCCCGGCGCCCGAGTCGCCCGGCGGAGAGGGCAGGGCCGCGTGCTCAGTCTCCGCCTAGCGCGCGGCGCGCACCCGCTCGTCCTGCTGCGCCGGCTGCTGGTCGCCGCCGCGGCGGCGGGAGTCGGCTTCCTGCTGCTGTGCACCCTGGGGCACGCGGTGGCCCACCCGAAGGAGGCCGAGGGCTCGGTCGTACGGCTCCTGTGGTGTGTGGTGCCGCTGGCCGCCGTGGTGCAGTTCGCCGTCGCCGTCGCCCGCACGGACCCGGCCATCCGCCTCCGGGAGGGTCTGGACGCGGTGGGCCTCGGCCCCGTGGCGCTCTCGCTGCTGGCCGCCGTCTCGACGGCGCTCTCCTGCGCCGTCGGCAGCTGCGCCGCACTGCTCATCTACCTCGAACTGCGCGGCAATCTCCACCTGACGTCGCTGAGCGGCTCCGCGACCAAGCTGCTCGACGGGGGCGAGCCCCTGCCCTGGGCCGCGGTCCTGACCCTGCTGTCCCTGCTGCCGGTGCTGGCCGCCGCGGCGTGCGCGGTCATGCTGCGCCCCGGCGAGCAGTCCCCGGAGGGCCCCGGGGCCGACGACGCCTCACCCGCCGTCAAGGCCCCCGAGGCCAAGCGCACGTACAGCGGCCTGCCCTGGGGGGTCGCCGTGGTCGCCACCGGCCTCGCCCTGGAGTCCTACGCGAGTGACGGATCGGCACCCCCCGCCGAAGCGCTGCTGAATCTGCCCGGCCGGGCAGAAGGCGCCTCCCCCGGGCTCGTCGGCGGTTGGCTGCTCGCGTGCCTCGGCTTCTGTCTGGCCGGACCGGGGCTGACCCACTGGTGCGGGGTCCTGTTGTCGGCCGGCCGGCCCGGGCCCGTACGGCTGCTGGCCGGACGCATACTGCAGGACGCGGCACCACGGCTCGGCCGACCGCTCGGTGTGCTCTGCGCCGTCGCCTCGGGCGCCCTGGTGGCCGTCGAGCTGTACGGCGCGGCCTGGGAACCCTCCGGTGCGCGCCCCTTCGGCCCCCTCACCGGTCTCGGCGCGGCGCTCGTCATGGCCTGTGTGACGGCCACGGCGCTCACCGCGGCCCTGGACACCCGGCAGTCCCGCGCCGACACCGCGGCGACGCTGCTGCGGCTGGGCATCCCCGCCTCCCTGCTGCGCAGTGCGGCCGCCGTGCGGACCTGCGCACTGGTGGCCGTGATGGCCCCGCTGACCTGGGTGGTCGGGGAGTTGGCGGCCATGCCGCTGACCAGATGAAGGCGGGGCGGCCGCCGGGGGGCGGGCCGTCGTCGCGACGTCCCGCCCGGGGCAAAGCCCGCGAGGGGCCCACGGCCAGGACCTAGCATGGCCGGATGCAGCCGAATGCGCCTTTGCCCGCTGGTTCTCCCGCTGGTTCCCCCGCCGTTCCCTCCCCTGGTTCTCCCCTCGGGTCCGACCGCGAGATCGAGAGCCTGGAGGAGTTCGACCGGGTCGTCGCCTCCGGCTCGCTCGGTGGATACCGCGTGCAGTCCGTCGACCTGACGGCCCGTACGGCCGAGCTGGCGGCCGCGGACACCATGGAGGCCGTGTTCCTCGGGTGCCCGATGGAGCCCGAGGCGGCCGCGAAGGTGCGGGCCGGGGGTGCGCTGGTCTTCCCGCCGGTGCCCTTCCTGCCGTTCAACCCCTACCGGGCCGCGCTCTACCGCCCGGAGGAGCTGTTCGAGGGTCTGGAGAAGGGCTACGGAAACACCCCGGACGCCCTCGCGTACGCGTGGTTCGAGAGGACCAAGTCGGACGGCGACATATTCGCCTCCATGCTGCGGAGCATCCACGACGACGCCGTGTCCGACGCGCTGGACGAGCTGCTGGCCGGCCGGCGCGTGGTGGGCGTCATGGGCGGGCACGCCCTGGAGCGCGGTTCCGCCGGGTACGCCGGGGCGGCGCGGCTGGGCCGGGCGCTGGCGCGCGAGGGGCTGACCGTCGCCACCGGCGGGGGGCCGGGCGCCATGGAGGCCGCGAACCTCGGCGCGTACGCCGCGCCCCTCGCGGACACCATGCTGGACGAGGCCCTGGCGCTGCTGGCCGGTGTCCCGCACTTCACGCCCTCGGTCGCCAAGTGGGCGGCCGGTGCGTTCGCCGTGCGCGCGGCCTTCCCCGGCGGCGGGGCCTCGGTGGGCATCCCCACCTGGTTCTACGGACACGAGCCGCCGAACGCCTTCGCCTCGCACATCGCGAAGTACTTCGCGAACGCCACTCGCGAGGACGGCCTGCTCGCCCGCGCCAACGCCGGCGTGGTGTTCCTGCCGGGCGCGGCGGGCACCGTGCAGGAGATCTTCGACAACGCGACGCCCAACTACTACCAGTCGCGCGGCGAACCGACCCCGATGGTGCTCGTGAACCGCGCGCACTGGACGCGCGAGCTGCCGACCTGGCCCCTGCTGGAGGCGCTGGCGGCCGGGCGTCCGATGGCCGGGCGCATCGCGCTGGTCGACTCGGTCGACGAGGCACCGGCGGCGCTGGCCCGGCTCACGGCGGGGTCACGGTGAGCGGCGGGCGCGACCACCGGCGGCCCGCCACGCCCCCGCGCACAACAACTCCTTGACTATTTCTTGACCCAAAGCAACTTCCGCGCCGAAAAGCGCGTCTGCTTCAGGAGCACGACGGTTTATCAGGCGAACGGAGCTATTGGTGATCATCGGCCTTCTGACGGCTGTCGCGGCCTCGGCCTGTTACGGCACAGGCTCGGTCCTGCAAGCCGTGGGATCGCGCAAATCGGCCCGCCGGGAGGCCGCGGCGGCCTCCACGACGGGTACGACCCAGCATGGCGGTCCCAGTCTCTCCTCCACCGCCAAGGCTGCGGTGACCTGGGAGTTCATGGTCGGTACGGTGTTGGACTTCCTCGGTTTCGGACTCGGCGCGCTGGCCGCTCGTATGCTGCCGCTGTTCCTCTCCCAGACCGTCATCAGCGCCAACCTCGTGGTCACCGCCGTCCTGAGCATCAAGCTCCTGGGCATCCGGCTGACCAAGCCGGAGTGGCTGTCGATCGGTGTCGTCTGCTCGGCGCTGGTCCTGCTGGCGACCGCCGCGGGCCACGAGGGCAACGGCGATGCCGCGCGGTCCACCCACTGGTGGCTGCTGATCATCTCGCTGGTGCTGATGATCGGCGGCACGATCGCCGTCCGTCTGCTGGGCTCGAAGTCCGCGATCCTCGCCGGTCTGCTGTCCGGACTCGGCTTCGGCGCCATCGGTGTGGGCGTGCGCATACTCGACGGCATCGACCCGTTCGACCTGCCCACGCTGCTCGCGGACCCGGCGCTCTACGCCATCCTCATATCGGGCACCATCGGCATGTACCTGCACACGGTCGCCCTGCAGATCGGCTCGGTCAACGGCGCCACGGCCGCCCTCGTCGTCGGTGAGACCGTCCTGCCCGGCCTCATCGGCGTGCTGATGCTCGGTGACACCTCCCGTGACGGCCTCGCCTGGATGGCCATCGCGGGCTTCCTGCTGGCCGTGGCGGGCGCGGTCGCGGTCGCCTGGTACGGCGAACCGGAGAGTGTGGTGGTGCCGGAGCCCGAACCAGGGGCACGGGATCTCACACCGACCCCGACGAAAACGGGCTGAGGCCCGGCCTCAGTTCACGGGGGAGCCCCCCGCACCGTCCCCAAGGACGGTGCGGGGGGCTCCCCCGTTCGGCGCTCAGACGGCGGAGCCGTCCTCGGCCGGGCCCAGCACCACCACGTCGTGCACGTCGAAGCCGACGCCGACGCGGGCGTCGGGCTCCGGGGCGCCCCGCAGTTCGCACGCCGCCTCCAGCTCCGGCCCGTTCGGGGGTCGCAGCAGCACCACGACATGGTCGCCACGGAACGTCCGGCCGGTGACCGTGCACGGCAGCCCCTCCCCCGCGGGCAGCAGCCGCACCCCGGCGGGGCGTACGAGCAGCCTGCACGGGCCCTGCCGCGTCCCCGCCGGCACCGGCACGCTCCCCCACACGGTGTCGGCGCGCTCACCGGCGACCGTCGCCTCGACCACGTTGTCGAAGCCGAGGAAGCGGGCCACGAACTCCGACGCCGGCCGCTGCCACACCTCCAGTGGCGTTCCGGCCTGGGCGATCCGCCCGTCTCGCATCACCACCACCCGGTCGGCGAGCGCGAAGGCCTCCCCCTGGTCGTGGGTGACGGCCAGCACCGTGGTGCCCAGCCGGCCGAAGAGCTGCCGCAGCTCCACCACGAGGCGCTCGCGCAGGCTCCGGTCGAGCTGGCCGAGCGGCTCGTCGAGCATCAGCAGCCGTGGCCGCGGCGCGAGCGCCCTCGCCAGGGCCACCCGCTGCTGCTCGCCGCCGGACAGCGCCGCGACGGACCGCCGCTGCGCGCCCGGCAGGCCCACCATGTCGAGCAGCTCCGCGACGCGGCGCTCCGCCTCCGCGCGCCCGACCTTGCGCATCCGCAGCCCGAAGCCGACGTTGCCGCCGACGTCCCGCTGCGGGAAGAGCTGGTGGTCCTGGAACATCAGGCCCACTCCGCGCCGGTGGACGGGCACCCCGCCCTGGTCGGCGCCGGAGAGGAAGACCCGCCCGGCGTCCGCGTGCTGGAGCCCCGCGACGACCCGCAGCAGCGTGGACTTCCCGCTGCCGCTCGGCCCGAGCACGCACACCGTCTCGTGCTCGGCGACCCTCAGGTCCACCGCGTCCAGGGCCGTACGCCCGCCGAAGCGGACCGTGACGTCGTCCAGGCGCAGCAGATCCTGTCGCAGCCGGTCCATCTAGAACTCTCCCGAGCGGTCGGTGCGGACACGCTCCAGTACCAGCAGCGCCGCCGCGCACACCAGCATCAGGATCGTGCTGAGGGCCATGGCCTGGCCGTAGTTCAGTTCCCCGGGGCGGCCGAGCAGCCGGGCGACGGCCACCGGCAGGGTGGGGTTGTCGGGGCGGGCGATGAAGACGGTCGCCCCGAACTCGCCCAGCGACACGGCGAACGCGAACCCCGCCGCCACCGCCAGGGCCCGCCCGACCAGCGGCAGGTCCACTTCGCGCCACGCGCGCAGCGGGGACGCCCCGAGCACCGCGGCCGCCTCGCGCAGCCGCGCGTCCACCGCGCGCAGCACGGGCAGCATGATCCGGACGACGAAGGGCACGCCCACCAGGGCCTGGGCCAGCGGGACCAGGATCCAGGACGAGCGCAGATCCAGCGGCGGCTCGTCCAGGGTGATCAGGAAGCCGAAGCCGACGGTCACCGCGGAGGTGCCCAGCGGCAGCATGAGCAGCGCGTCGAAGCCCCGTACGAGCCGTCCCGCCCGCCGGGTCAGCGCGGCGGCGGCGAGCCCTCCCACGACGACGGCGATGCCGGTCGCGGCCAGCGCGCAGGCCAGGGAGTTCCCGATGGCTTCCAGCGGGGCGACGACGAAGGTACCGCCATTGTCGTCCGCGGAGGCCAGGGCGCGGTAGAAGGCCAGGCCGTAACCGTCGGGTCCGTCGAAGGACCGCAGGACGAGCACGACGAGCGGCACCAGGATCAGCAGCGCCACCACGGTCAGCACGGACGCCAGGAGCGCCCACTGGGCGGCTCCCCGCGGGCGCCGGGAGGTGTGGGCGGCGTCGACCAGCTTCAGCGCGGATTCCCGCCGCCGCACCGTCCAGGCGTGCACCGCCAGCAGCACGGCCACGGCCACGAACTGCACGAGGGTGAGCACAGCGGCCGTCGGCAGGTCGAGCAGCCGTGCGGTCTGCTGGTAGATCTCCACTTCCAGGGTGGCGTAGCGGGGGCCGCCGAGGATCTGCACGACGCCGAAGGAGGTGAAGGTGAAGAGGAAGACCATGAGTGCGGCGGCGGCCACGGAGGGCGCGAGCGCCGGCAGCGTCACCCGGCGCCAGGCGGCGAAGCGCCCTGCGCCCAGCACCCGGGCCGCCTCCTCCTGGCGGGGGTCGAGCTGTGCCCAGAGTCCGCCGACGGTCCGGACGACGACGGCGTAGTTGAAGAACACATGGGCCAGGAGGATCGCCCAGACCGTGGTGTCCAGGCGCATCCCCCACAGCTCGTCCAGCAGCCCGCCGCGTCCGAGCAGCGCCAGGAAGGCCGAGCCGACCACGACGGTCGGCAGGACGAAGGGGACGGTGACCACCGCCCGCAGCAGCTGTTTGCCGGGGAAGTCGAAGCGGGCGAAGACATAGGCGCCGGGGAGAGCGAGGGCGAGGGTCAGGGCCGTGGAGGCGAGGGCCTGCCATGTGGTGAACCACAGGACGTGGCCGATCCGCTCGTCGCCGAGCACTTCCCCGACGCGGGCGAACTGCCACTGGCCGCCGTCCTTGAGCCCCCGGGCCACGATGGCGGAGACCGGGTAGGCGAAGAACAGCGCGAAGAAGGCGACCGGCAGGGTCATCAGGCCGAGCCGGACCGCCGTCTGCCGGGAGAGCCTCTTCGATCGCTTCGGGACGTGTCGATCCGGGGCGTCTACTTCAGGACGAGCGAGGACCATGCCTTGACCCACTGGTCGCGGTTCTTGGCGATCTTCTCCGGGGCGAGGGTCGCGGGGTCGGTGATCTTGGCACCGAACTTGGTGAATTCCTCGGGCAGCGCGGCGTCCTGGTTCGCCGGGTTGACGAACATCTGGAGCGGCAGGTCCTCCTGGAACTTCTTGCCCAGCAGGAAGTCGATCAGGGCCTGGCCGCCCTTGGTGTTCTTCGCGCCCTTCAGCAGCCCGGCGAACTCGGTCTGCCGGAAGCAGGTGCCCGTCGCGACGCCGGTCGGCCCCTCCTTGGGCAGCGGCTTCACACCGAGCACCTCGGCGGGCGGGCTGGAGGCGTAGGAGACGACGAGCGGCTTGTCGCCCTTGGCCTTCTTGCCCGCGGCGGAACCGGAGAAGCGGTCGTTGTACGCCTGCTCCCAGCCGTCCACGACCTCGACGCCGTTGGCCTTGAGCTTCTTCCAGTAGTCCTGCCAGCCGGCGTCGCCGTACTTGGCGATGGTGCCCAGCTGGAAGGCGAGACCGGGGGACGAGGTCGCCGCGTTCTCGGTGACCAGGAGGTTCTTGTACTCCGGCTTGATCAGGTCGTCGAAGGACGCCGGCGGGCTGAGCTTGTGGTCGGCGAAGTACGCGCGGTCGTAGTTCACGCAGATGTCGCCGAAGTCGATGGGCGTGACCCGGTGCTCGGCGGCGTCGGCCTGGAGGCCCTTGGGGACCCGGTCCAGGCCCTTGGCCTCGTACGGGGTGAACAGGTCGTTCTCGAGCGCCCGCGACAGGAGGGTGTTGTCGACGCCGAAGAAGACGTCGCCCTGCGGGTGCTTCTTGGAGAGGATGGCCTGGTTGACGGCCGTCCCTGCGTCCCCGCTCTTGAGCACCTTGACCTTGTACCCGGTGGTCCGCGTGAACTCCTTGAGCACCGCGTCGGAGGCGGCGAAGGAGTCGTGCGAGACGAGCGTGACGGTCTTCGAGTCGGAGCCGGAGTCGTCCGAGCCGCCGCAGGCGGCCAGCACGGGGAGGCCGAGCGCGGCGACGACGGCCGCGCCGACGGCACGCCGGAAGGTGGTGTTCATGAGTGGGTTGACTCCCTACGCCGGTATGACCCGGATCAGGTCCGAGGGTCTGCGGCCTGTGCCGCACTCTCAGCGCTCTGCGCGCTCCCCTGTCGGATGTTCATTTGTGCGAGTTCTTCGCCTGGGCGAGTGGACAGTATCAGCGCTCGGCGGCGGCGAGCTGACCGCACGCTCCGTCGATCTCCTGGCCGCGCGTGTCACGCACGGTGACGGGCACGCCGTGCGCGGCGATCGCCTGGACGAACGCCCGCTCGTCCTCCGGGCGGGACGCGGTCCACTTCGACCCCGGGGTGGGGTTGAGCGGGATGAGGTTGACGTGCACGCGCTTGCCCTTGAGGAGCCGGCCGAGCAGGTCACCACGCCAGGCCTGGTCGTTGATGTCCCGGATCAGGGCGTACTCGATGGAGATCCGGCGGCCGGACTTCTCCGCGTACTCCCAGGCGGCGTCGAGGACCTCGCGGACCTTCCAGCGGGTGTTGACCGGCACCAGGGTGTCGCGCAGCTCGTCGTCCGGCGCGTGCAGGGAGACCGCGAGACGGCACTTGAAGCCCTCGTCGGCGAAGCGCAGCATCGCGGGCACCAGGCCGACGGTGGAGACGGTGATGCCGCGCTGCGAGAGCCCGAGGCCGTCCGGTTCGGGGTCGGTGAGACGGCGGATCGCGCCGACGACGCGCTTGTAGTTGGCGAGCGGCTCGCCCATGCCCATGAAGACGATGTTGGACAGCCGCGCGGGGCCGCCGGGCACCTCGCCGTCGCGCAGGGCGCGCATGCCGTCGACGATCTGGTGCACGATCTCGGCGGTCGACAGATTGCGGTCCAGCCCGGCCTGGCCGGTGGCACAGAACGGGCAGTTCATGCCGCAGCCGGCCTGGGAGCTGATGCACATGGTGACCCGGTCGGGGTACCGCATGAGCACGGACTCGACCAGGGTGCCGTCGTGCAGCCGCCACAGGGTCTTACGGGTGGTGTCGCTGTCGCACGAGATGTGCCTGACGACGCTCATCAGCTCGGGCAGCAGCTCGGCCGCGAGCTTCTCGCGGGCCGCCGCCGGGATGTCCGTCCATGCCGCCGGGTCGTGCGCGTACCGGGCGAAGTAGTGCTGGGACAGCTGCTTCGCGCGGAACGGCTTCTCGCCGATCGCGGCGACGGCCTCGCGGCGCTCGGCGGGGGTGAGGTCGGCAAGGTGCCGCGGGGGCTTCTTGGCCCCACGCGGCGCGACGAAAGTGAGTTCTCCAGGTGCAGGCATGGTCCTACCAGTGTCGCAGACGTACGGAGAGGGGCCCGCCGCCCTGTGGACAACGCGCCCCTCACCGAAGAAACCGCAGGTAGGACCCCTGTCGCGGCTCAGGTACTGCCGACGAAGACGACCAGCAGCAGCCACACCACCGGGGCGGTCGGCAGCAGCGAGTCCAGCCGGTCCATGATCCCGCCGTGGCCCGGCAGCAGGGCGCCCATGTCCTTGATGCCCAGGTCCCGCTTGATCATCGACTCGCCGAGATCGCCCAGCGTGGCACTGACCGCGACCGCGAGGCCCAGCAGCAGACCCTGCCACCACGCTCCGCCGTCGATCAGGAAGTGCGTGCACAGCGCGCCCGCCACCATGGCGAACGCCACCGCGCCGAGCAGCCCCTCGCGGGTCTTGCCGGGGCTGATGCGCGGCGCGAGCTTCTTCTTGCCGAACCGCCAGCCCACCGCGTAGGCACCGGTGTCGCTGACCACGGTGAGCACCAGGAAGGTCAGCACCCGCCAGGCACCGTCGTCCGCGGCCAGCATCAGCGCCACGAAGGTGGCGAGGAAGGGCACGTAGAAGGCCGCGAAGATGCCTGCCGTGACATCGCGGAGGTAGTCCTCGGGCGGCTCCGTCATGCGCCACACGAGCACCGCGAGCGCGGTGAAGGCCATGGCCACCCACGCGCCTTCGGCGCCGTTCACGAAGCCGGCGACGACCATGGCGGCGCCGCCGACCGCGAGCGGCACCAGGGGTGCCCGGATGGCCTTCTTCTCGGCCAGCCGGGAGGTCAGCTCCCACAGCCCGACGACCACGGCCACCACGATGACGCCGAGGAAGACGGGCTTGTAGATGAACAGGGAGGCGAGGATGACGGCCCCGAGGCCGATGCCCACCCCTATCGCTGCCCGCAGATCACGCCCGGCGCTTTTCTTCGCCGCGTTCGCCGTCTGGGGGGCAGCAGGCTCCTGCGGCCGGATGTCGGGCTCCTGTTCATCGCGGAACAGGGGGCCGCCGAAGTCAGCGGCCCCCTGATCACGGTCGTCCTGGTCTCCGCCTGCGTCGGGCACGATGGGCATGGGGCGAGTCTGCGCCGCGTAGCCCGCCTCGTGCACAGGACCCGCCGTACCGGCGGGTCCCTGGTCGGTGGACCCCCAAGAGCCGACGCGCGGCGGGGCCCCCCAGGATGCGTCGTTCATCAGACCTCGAGGAGCTCGGATTCCTTGTGCTTGAGCAGCTCGTCCACCTGAGCGACGTACTTCTGGGTGGTGTCGTCGAGCTCCTTCTCCGCGCGGCGCACCTCGTCCTCGCCGGACTCCTTGTCCTTGACGAGCTTGTCGAGGAGTTCCTTCGCCTTGCGGCGGATGGAGCGGATCGAGATCTTGGAGTCCTCGGCCTTGGTCTTGGCGACCTTGACGAACTCCTTGCGGCGCTCCTGCGTCAGCTCCGGGAAGGTCACCCGGATGATGTTGCCGTCGTTGCTGGGGTTGACGCCCAGGTCGGAGTCGCGGATGGCCTGCTCGATGTTGCGCAGCGCGCTCTTGTCGAACGGGGTCACCACGGCCATGCGCGGCTCGGGAACCGAGAACGACGCCAGCTGGTTGATGGGCGTCAGCGCACCGTAGTAGTCCGCCACGATCTTGTTGAACATCGCCGGGTGCGCACGCCCGGTGCGGATCGCCGCGAAGTCCTCCTTGGCGACCACGACGGCCTTCTCCATCTTCTCCTCGGCCTCGAGGAGGATCTCTTCGATCACCACTTGCTCCTGGTGTTATCAGTAAGCAGAGCCTCGCCCCTGCGCGCGTCTTCTCCTGCACGGTGTCCGACCGGCAGGCAGTTGTCCATCCCCGTGCCGAGGTCTTCCCGCGGCCCGGAGTTGCCGCCCGGACCGGCACCTGGCCGGTACGGGCGGTTGTGCGAGCCCGTCAGGCCCGCGTGCTCTGGTCGCTCACCAGCGTGCCGATCTTCTCACCCTTGACCGCACGCCCGATGTTGCCCTCGGCGAGCAGCTCGAAGACGAGGATCGGCAGCTTGTTGTCCATGCACAGGGTGATGGCGGTGGCGTCGGCGACCTTGAGGCCGCGGGAGAGGACCTCGCCGTATTCGAGGGCGTCGAACTTCACCGCGTCGGGGTTCTTCTTCGGGTCGGAGTCGTAGACCCCGTCGACACCGTTCTTGCCCATCAGGATCGCCTCGGCGTGGATCTCCAGGGCGCGCTGGGCGGCGGTGGTGTCGGTGGAGAAGTAGGGCATGCCCATGCCGGCGCCGAAGATCACGACGCGGCCCTTCTCCAGGTGGCGCACGGCGCGCAGCGGGATGAACGGCTCGGCGACCTGGCCCATGGTGATGCCGGTCTGCACCCGCGTCTCGATGCCTTCCTTGACCAGGAAGTCCTGGAGGGCGAGGCAGTTCATGACCGTGCCGAGCATGCCCATGTAGTCCGAGCGGGCCCGGTCCATGCCGCGCTGCTGCAGCTCGGCGCCGCGGAAGAAGTTGCCGCCGCCGATGACGACGGCGATCTCGTAGCCCTCGCGGACGACCGCCGCGATCTCCCGGGCGATGGCGTGCACGACATCGGGGTCGACGCCGAGCCCTCCGCCGCCGGCGAAGGCCTCGCCGGACAGTTTCAGCATGAACCGACGGCGCTTGCCGTGGTCGGTGCTCTCGTCGTCGGCGGCCTGTGGGGCGTCCGCACCCTGATTCATTGGAGATCTCCTCGTGCACATACGAAGAAGGCCATTGCCGGATGGGTCCTTATCAGATCCCTGTACGGCAATGGCCTCCTCGTCACATCAGCGGCCGGCCGGTGGACGGGCGGCTGCGTACGACCCTAGCGGGTCGCAGGTCATTCGCGTCCTGCTGACGGCTCAGGCGCCGACGCGGATGCGCGAGAAGCGCTTCAGCGTGACACCGGCCTCGTCCAGGATCTTCTGGACGGTCTTCTTGTTGTCCTTGGCGAACGGCTGGTCCAGCAGCACGCTCTCCTTGAAGAAGCCGGTGACGCGACCCTCGACGATCTTCGGCAGGGCAGCCTCGGGCTTGCCCTCCTCGCGAGCGGTGGCCTCGGCGACGCGGCGCTCGTTGTCGACGACGTCGGCCGGGATCTCCTCGCGGGAGAGGAACTTCGGCGCGAAGGCGGCGATGTGCTGCGCGACGTCCTTGGCGACCTCGGCGTTCTCCTTGTCGAGCTCGACGAGGACACCGACCTGCGGCGGCAGGTCCGCGGCCGTGCGGTGCATGTACGCGAAGACGAAGCCGTCGGCGAACTGCGCGAAGCGGTCGACGACGATCTTCTCGCCGAGAGTGGCGTTGGCCTCGTCCACGAACGCCTGGACGGTCTTGCCGGACTCGATCTCGGACGCCATGAGCGCCTCGATGTCGGCCGGGGCCGTCTTGGCGACGTGGGCGGCGAGCGCGTCGGCGACGGTGACGAACTTGTCACCCTTGGCGACGAAGTCGGTCTCGCACTTCAGCTCGACGATCACACCGGAGGTGTTGTCGTCGGCGATGACGGAGACGACGGCACCGTTGGAGGTGGTGCGGCTCTCGCGCTTGGCCACGCCCTTCAGGCCCTTGACGCGAACGATCTCGACGGCCTTCTCGACGTTGCCCTCGGCCTCGTCCAGCGCCTTCTTGCAGTCCATCATGCCGGCGCCGGTGAGCTCACGGAGCTTCTTGACGTCAGCGGCGGTGAAGTTCGCCATTTTCGTGAATCTCTTCTCGAAAGTCGTTGTGACTACGGTGCACGACGGGGGCGGCGCGTCTCGCGCCGACCCCGTCATCTACCGCGACTGAGTGGTCAGGCCTGCTCGGCGTCCGCGGCCGGGGCCTCGGGGGTCTCGGCAGCGGCCTCGGCGGGGGCCTCGGCAGCAGCCTCGGCCGGCTTCTCGGCCTCGTCGGACTTCTTGTCGCCCTCGAGCAGGTCGCGCTCCCACTCGGCCAGCGGCTCGCCGGCGGCCTTGTCGGCCTTGGCGTCACCGGTGGCGGCACCGGAACGGGCGATGAGGCCCTCGGCGACGGCGTCGGCGATCACGCGGGTGAGCAGCGTGACGGAACGGATCGCGTCGTCGTTACCCGGGATCTTGTAGTCGACCTCGTCGGGGTCGCAGTTGGTGTCGAGGATCGCGACGACCGGGATGCGGAGCTTGCGCGCCTCACCGACGGCGATGTGCTCCTTCTTGGTGTCCACGATCCAGACGGCGCTGGGCACCTTCTGCATCTCGCGGATACCGCCGAGGGTCTTCTCGAGCTTGGTCTTCTCGCGGGAGAGGACGAGCAGCTCCTTCTTGGTGAGGCCGGACGCGGCCACATCCTCGAAGTCGATGAGCTCGAGCTCCTTCAGGCGCTGCAGGCGCTTGTAGACGGTCGAGAAGTTGGTGAGCATGCCGCCCAGCCAGCGCTGGTTGACGTACGGCATCCCGACACGGGTCGCCTGCTCGGCGATGGCCTCCTGGGCCTGCTTCTTCGTACCGACGAACATGATGGAGCCGCCGTGCGCGACGGTCTCCTTGACGAACTCGTAGGCGCGGTCGATGTACGACAGCGACTGGAGCAGGTCGATGATGTAGATGCCGTTGCGCTCCGTGAAGATGAAACGCTTCATCTTCGGGTTCCAACGACGGGTCTGGTGACCGAAGTGGACGCCGCTCTCCAGCAGCTCCCGCATCGTGACGACGGCCATGGCCGCGCTCCTCGTATTGCTCGGTTCCACGGCGGCCGGGCGGCCGCCGCTCCTGACGCCCCGGCGTGCCTGCCGCGGAGGGAACTCTTGCGAGAAGCCGTTCCACGGACCGAGAGACACGGCCACCGTGCTGCCCGAAAGGGACTGACGCGCCAGTGGCGGGGCGTGCGAAGTCGATCCGGTGACCCGGATCGCCATGAGAAGTGTACGGGACCCGTGAAGGCCCGGGTGACGGCGATGTCCACAACCCGCGAGTAGTCCACAGATCCGGGTCAAGATCCCCACCGGACGGCGCAGTGCGGGACGGTGACGGCATGCGACGACTCGGCTCGGCCGTGCGAGCCCTCGCCCTCTGGGCGCTGCCGGCCATCATCCTGTGCGCCACGGCTTCGGCCACGGCTTCGGCTGCGTATCCGACCGCGGCTTCGGCTGCGTATCCGACCGCGGACCGGCCTCCCCCGGGCCGGGCTGCCGCGCCCGCCGCCGACCCTGGGCAACCGTCCGGCGACCGGGCCTGGCCGGTCGGCGGGGCGCGCGGGGCGCGGCCCCTGGTCGTGCGGGGCTGGGACCCGCCTCCGGAGCCGTGGAAGGCAGGCCACCGCGGGGTGGACCTCGCCGCCGGCCCCGGGCAGCCGGTGCGGGCCGCGGCGCCGGGCACGATCACCTTCGCCGGCCCGGTCGCGGGACGCCCGGTGCTGGTGGTGGAGCTGTCCGGCACCGGCGATCCGCCGCTGCGCACGACGTACGAGCCGGTACGGGCGACGGCGCGCGTGGGCGACCGGGTGGCGGCGGGAGAGGTGATCGGCGTCCTGGCGGGCGGACCGCTCTTCTCCCACTGCCGCAACGGCGTGGGAGGCGTCCCCGTCCCGGCAGGCTGTCTGCACTGGGGGCTGCGGCGCGGTGAGGCCTATCTCGACCCGCTGAGCCTGTTGCCGCCGCACATGCTCCGCCGCGCCCCGTCCCGTCTGCTCCCGCTGACCGGCGCCATCCCGCTGCTTCCTCCGTGAGAAAGAGGCCAAGGCGGCCCAGCAAGGGAGGGCCAGGAGGAGGGCTCAGCCCCGGACGCCGCGCAGGGCCATGGAGACCGCTGCTTCGGTGATCCGGTGCGGCTCCTCGGCGGCGCCCAGCTCGATCCGGCGTACGGCGGCGTCCACGACGCCCTGGAGGAGCATGGCGGCCAGCCGGGGCTGCTCGTGGCCGAGGCTCATGAGGGCCTCGACGACCATGGCGATCAGCCCGCCGTGTGCGGCGCGGATCTTCTCCCGGGCGCCCGCGTCCAGCTCACCCGCCGAGATCGCGACCACGGCCCGGTGACGGCGGTCGCCGACGAGCGCGAGCTGCTGTCGCACATACGCTTCGATCTTCGCCTCGGGCGTGTCCGCCCGGTCCATCGCGGCTTCGACCTCCGCCGCCCAGACGGGGAAGTCGACGGCGCACAGCTCCTCGACCACCGCCGCCCGCGAGCGGAAGTACTCATAGACCGAGGACCGCGCGAGTCCGGTGCGCTCGGCGAGGGCGGGAAAGGTCAGCGCCTCCGTACCGCCTTCGGACAGCAGGGAGCGGGCGGCGTCCAGCAGGGCGCCGCGCTGCATCGTCCGGTGCTCGGCCACGGAGGCCGCTCGAATCCTGGGCACGCGTCCACTCTACGGACCCACCCCGTCGAGGACGACGCTGGAGGGACGATTCAGCGTCCGACATCCGCCAGCTTGGCCCGCAGCTGGAGCACCGACTTGGTGTGGATCTGACTGACCCGGCTCTCGGTGACACCGAGCACCTGGCCGATCTCGGCCAGCGTGAGGCCCTCGTAGTAGTACAGGGTGACGACGGTCTTCTCGCGCTCCGGGAGGGTGTTGATGGCGCGGGCCAGCAGTCGGCGCAGCTCGTGGTCCTCGGCCACCTCGACCGGGTCGTCGGCGGCGGTGTCCTCCAGCGTGTCCATGAGGCTGAGCCGCTCGCCGCCCTCGTCGCCGGCGTGCAGCAGGTCTTCCAGCGCCACCACGTTGGCCAGGGACAACTGGCTGAAAACGCTGTGCAGTTCCTCCAGCGCGATGCCCATCTCCGCGGCGACCTCCGCCTCGGTGGGCGTGCGGCGCAGCTCGGCCTCCAGCGTGGCGTAGGCGCGCTCGACGGCACGCGCCTTCTGCCGGACAGAGCGCGGGATCCAGTCCAGCGCGCGCAGTTCGTCGATCATCGCTCCCCGGATCCGGGTGATGGCGTAGGTCTCGAACTTGATGGCCCGCGCGGGGTCGAATTTCTCGATGGCGTCGATCAGCCCGAAGATCCCGGAGGAGACGAAGTCGGCCTGCTCCACATTGGGCGGCAGTCCGACGCTGACCCGGCCCGCCACGTATTTCACCAGCGGCGAGTAGTGCAGGATCAACTGCTCCCGCAGCCGTTCGTCGCCCGAGGCCTTGTACGACCGCCACAGCTCGTCGAGCGTCGAGGGCGCGGGAGGGCGCGCGGCGCCGCGAGCTGCGGGCGGCGCAGCCGCGCGGTCGGACCCGGAGGTGTGCTGGGGCATTCGTCGTCTTGAGCCGTTCTGGTGTGACGTGGATCGAGGGGTACGAATGGCGGAATTCCCGTGAGCGTAGCGTGACTGAGGCGTCGCGGTGAGCGAAGAGAACTCCTTCGGTGATGCGCGGATATGCTCCGCCGCCCGCGCCCCGGCATGGCGTCCGCACCGTGGTGCGGCGGCCGTACAGAGCTCGCCGCATCGGCTGCCTCGGTCATCGCCTTAACCCTTTCACCCGATCGCCCCAGGTCAAGTACCGCCTCGCCGCACGGTCGGGCGTCGTCCGGGGGGCTTGGGGGTGCCGGATGTTGACGGCGGGCCGGCCAACTGCCAGAGGTCACCACGTCGTTCGACGAAGCCCAGGGCCTGGAGTTCGTAGAGGCCGGCGAGCGTCCGGTCCCGGCTCAGGGCGGCGTCCCGGGCGATGTCGTCCAGTCGCCCGCCGCCCCGTCCGGGCAGGGCCTCCAGTACTCCGGCCGCCGTGGGTTCCAGCAGGTCCCGGGCCACGATCGGCCCGCGCCGCTCGGGCGCCAGCTCGCCGATGCGGCCGACCAGCTCGGCGACCTCGTCGGCATCGGTCACCAGGCTCGCCTCCTCGCGCAGCAGTTCGTGCACGCCGGCCGACAGTCCGGAAGTGACCGGGCCGGGAACGCCCATGGTCTGGCGGCCGAGGCGCCGTGCCCGGCGCGCCGTGACGAGGGATCCGCTGCGGTATTCGGCCTCCACCACCAGCGTCCCGCGCGTCAACGCGGCGATGACGCGGTTGCGCAGGACGAACCGGCTGCGGGTGGGATGACCGCCGGGTGGCAACTCGGCCAGGACGAGACCCTGTTCCGCGATCCGGTCGATCAACTCGGTGTGTCCGCGCGGATAGGGCACATCCACCCCCGAGGCCAGCACGGCCACCGTCGCCCCGCCCGCGGCGAGCGCCCCGCGGTGGGCCGCACCGTCGACCCCGTAGGCGGCGCCCGAGACCACCACCCAGCCGCGCTCGGCCAGCCCCGCCCCGAAGGAGGCCGCCACATGCGATCCGTAATCGGTACAGGCGCGGGCGCCGACCACGGCGACGGAGCGCAGCGCCCACAGTCGAACGTTCGCACGGCCACGCACCCATAGGCCGAGGGGGCGGGCATCTCCCAGGTCGTCGAGCTGCCCGGGCCATTCCCGGTCGCCGGGGCACAGGAAGCGGCCGCCCAGCCGGGCCACGGCGTCGAGGTCGCCCGCCGGGTCGAGGAGGGTGGCACGGGCCCGGCACCCCGCCAGTCGCTCCTCGCGCGCCCCCTTCGGCGGCGGGCCCGCGCCCGTCAGCCCCCGGACCAGGGCGGCGGCCCCCAGCTCCCGCACCCACCGCCCCACGGTCTCGTCCCCCGGCTCGGTCAGTCTCGTCAACGCGGCCCTGGCGAGCCGTTCGCCGTCGGGAACGGAGCCCCGAGCGGGATCCGCGGCGGAATCCGGAGCGGGATGCGCAGCAGGATCCGCGGTGGCATCCGGCGTGCAGCCGGGGATGAAGTCCGGGACATAGGGCGTCATGCCGGGGCTCCGGTCAGGGCGGGGCCGCGTTGAAAGCCCGTGCGCAGTTCGAGCGCGTGGTTCACGTCGGCCGCGTCGGGGCGGTCGTGGCCCGCGAGGTCCGCCAGCGTCCAGGCCACCCTCAGGACCCGGTCGAGGCCACGCGCCGTCAGCAGCCCTCGCTCCATGTCCCGTTCGGCCTCGGCCAGGGCTTCCGGGGCGGCACGCCAGCGGGTCCGCAGTTCGTGTCCGGGCACCTCGCTGTTGGTGCGCCAGGGCGTCTCCGCGTACCGGAAGAGGGCCCGGTCCCGGGCGGTGCGAACGCGCGCGGCGACATCGGCGGTCGACTCCGCCCCGTGCCCCGCACCCAGACCGACGAGCTCGGACCGGGTCACCGGTTCGACCGTGACCCGCAGATCGACGCGGTCCATGAGCGGGCCGGACAGGCGTGACCGGTACCGTCTGACCGCCTGTGGGGCACAGTCGCAGCCCTCACCGGTCAGCCCGTGCCGCCCGCACGGGCAGGGATTGGCGGCCAGGGCGAGAAGGAAGCGGGCGGGCAGTCGCATCACCCCCGCGGAACGGGCCACGATCACGTGGCCCGACTCCAGTGGCTGCCGAAGGGCATCGAGCACCCGCCCCGAGAACTCCGGGGCCTCGTCCATGAACAACACGCCTCGGTGCGCCAAGGACACCGCCCCGGGCCGGGGCATCCCCGAACCGCCGCCGACGAGCGAGGCCATGGACGCGGAGTGGTGGGGCGCGCAGTACGGTGCCCGCTCGACGAGGGGCTGACCGGCGGGCAGTACCCCGGCCACCGAGTGGACCGCGGTGACCTCCAGGGATTCCTGCGGGGTGAGCGGCGGCAGCAGACCGGGCAGCCGCTCCGCGAGCATGGTCTTGCCGGCGCCCGGCGGGCCCTGGAAGTAGAGGTGGTGACGCCCGGCCGCGGCGACTTCCAGCGCCCGGCGCGCTCTGCTCTGGCCTGCGACCTCGGCGAGGTCCGGCCGGCGCTCGCCGAGGAGGGCGCCCGCCCCGATCCCCACCCCCGGCACCGACAGTCCCGCCAGCATCGGGTCGGGGCTGCCTTCGCGCGGCCGGTCCTCCTCCTCGGGCACCGGCTCGTCCGTCAGGACCGCGATCAGCTGACGCAGGCTGCGGACGCCGAGTACCGAGACGCCGGGCACCAAGGCGGCTTCGGCCGTCGTGCGTTCGGGGACGACGACCTGGCGGTAACCGGCCTCGGCGGCGGCGAGGACCGCGGGGAGAATGCCGCGCACCGGGCGGACCCGGCCGTCGAGGCCCAGCTCACCGATCATCATCAGGTCGGCGATCTCGCGCGGGTCGATGCGCTCGGCGGCCCCCAGCACCGCGCAGGCCACCGCCAGGTCGAAGCCGCTGCCGCCCTTGGGGACCGAGGCCGGGCTCAGACCCACCGTCAGTTTCTTCTGCGGCCACTCCGCCCCGGAGTTCACGACCGCGGCGCGGACCCGGTCCCGGCTCTCGACCAGGCTCTTGTCGGGGAGGCCGACGAGGGTGAAGGCCGCGACGCCCGGCTCCAGGTCGGCCTGGACCTCCACCACGACCCCTTCGACACCGACGAGGGCCACCGAGCAGGTACGGGCGAAACCCATCAGGCCACCCCCTTGACGTGCTCGACGACGGGGGCGCCCCGGTCGGGGACGACCACCCCCACCAGATCGATCCGCACCCCGCCCGGCGGCGGTCCGCCGTGCCGCTCCAGCCAGCACTCGGCGAGCCGCCGCAGCCGCTCGGCCTTCACCGGGGTGACGGCGGCCATCGGGTGTTCATAGGCCCCCGTGCGGCGGGTCTTCACCTCGCACACGACCAGCGCGTCGGCATCCAGGGCGACGACGTCGATCTCGCCGGCCCGGCATCTCCAATTGCGCTCCAGGATGACGATCCCGGCCTCGGTCAGCCGCCGGGCCGCCAGATTCTCGCCGTAGCGGCCGAGTGCTCCTCGGGCGTTCACGGGCACCACCTCCGGCACCGACTGTGCCGCGCCCGCCCCCAACTATTGGATCTTGGTGGATAACCCGGTGGTTGTGGAAAACCCCGTCACCCGGAAGGGCTGTCGCCCCGAGGCGGCCCAGCGGGAGGCATCAGCCGCCCGGAAGATCGAGATCGCTCTTGTTCAGCTCCTCGATGTTCACGTCCTTGAACGTGAGGACGCGCACCTGCTTCACGAACCGGGCCGGGCGGTACATGTCCCACACCCACGCGTCGGCCATCGAGACCTCGAAGAAGACCTCGCCCTGCACGGAGTGGACCTGCATCTCGTAGTCGTTCGTGAGATAGAACCGGCGCTCGGTCTCGATCACGTATTTGAACAGACCGACGACATCGCGGTACTCCCGGTAGAGCTTCAGCTCCATCTCGGTCTCGTACTTCTCGAGGTCCTCGGCGCTCATGGCATGTTCCCCTTCAGCCGTGCGTCCCCCCATTGTGCGTCAGGCGCGCTCAGTCTCCAGGAGCACCGGCGTACTCGGGGGTCCCTCGTCGAGCAGCGTACGCAGCAGCTCGCCGAGCCTGGTCGGATACACCGTCTCACGGGCCGCGAGGAGTTCCTCGCAGGTCCACCACCGCAGGCCCGTGACACTGCGGCGCTCCAGTTCGGTCCCGCCGCCCGTCCACAGACCCGCCTGCTCGGTGCGGGCCAGGAAGTACTGCTCTTCCTGGTCCCAGCGCCGCCCGTCGAAGGGGAAGGAGCAGAACCGGCGCCAGAGCACCGGGCCCAGCTCGATCTCTGTGATCCCGGTCTCCTCGGCCAGCTCCCGGCGCGCCGCCTGCTCCCAGGTCTCGTCGCCCTCCAGCCCGCCGCCCGGGGTGAACCACCAGGTGCTCGTGGGGTCGGCCGGCTCGAAGCCGTTCATCAGCAGGACGCGGTCCCGCGCATCGAGCAGGATGACGCGCGCCGCCCTGCGCGTGCCGTCAGCCATGCGATACCGCCATCGTCCTGCCGTTCCTGTTCAGCCGGCGTGCGAGGGGCCCGTACGCCGCACCGCCCAGGATAAGCACGGCCCCGACGACGACCGAGGTCACCACCAGCGGCAGCGGTCCGGGCTCCGAGGTGCCGCCCGGCAGCGCGGCGAAGGCGGCGGGCCGGTCGATCATGCCCCAGCCGGCCATGGGCCAGGCGGTGGCGTCCACCCGCGCCTTGACCGCCGTGCGCGGCACCGACCCCCGGCCGGCGTCGGTCAGGTGGGTACGGGAGTCCAGGGAGTCGGCGCGGTGGTCGCCGAGGAGGAAGAGCTGTCCGTCGGGCACGGTGGCGGAGAAGCCGGTCGGCGAGGCCGGCCCGGCCCCCGGCACATAGGGCTCAACGAGCGGCTCACCGTTGATCGTCATCCGCCCCTGCCGGTCGCAGCAGGCGACCTTGTCACCGCCGACCCCGACGACCCGCTTGACCATGGGCTGGTCGGCCCAGAGCCGGTCCTCGAAAACGACGACGTCCCCGCGCCGCACGTCGTCGCCGTCGATCCGCTGGGCGAGGACCCGGTCGCCGATCCCGATGGTGGGCGACATCGAATGGGTGGGCACGGTGTAGGGGCGGTAGAGGACGGCTCCCCACACGAACCCGCCGAGGAAGAGCAACAGACCGACGGCCACGGCCAGCCCGGACAGTGTCCTGCCCGCGCGGCCGTGGCCGTCGGTCGTCCGCGTCACCACGCTCATCCCGTGCCCCGCCCGCCTAGAAGATCGGATTCCATGCCCGGGGGCATGGAATCGCACACTACCCGGCGGTACGGACGCGGGTCAGCCCTTCGGCACGGCCTTCCTGGCGATCCGGCCGCGGCGCCAGAGCACCAGCGGCACGGCGCCCGCGAGCCCGAGGGCCGGCGGCGCGACGGCCGCGCCGAGCCCCTTCTGGTCGAAGGTGTCCGGGACGGGCAGGGTGGACCAGCGGTTGATCGGCCAGGCGATGACGATCGCGCGCCCGACGACCTCGTCCTCCGAGACCGTGCCCTGGAACTTGTCCAGTTCCTGGTGGTAGCGGGAGTCCAGGGAGTTCTGGCGGTGGTCGCCCATCACCCAGAGCCGGCCCTCGGGGACCTTGATCGGGCCGAAGGGCTTGTCACCGCAGGGGGTGTTGCCCGGGAAGATGTACGGCTCCTTGAGGGCCTTGCCGTTGACCGTCACCGGGTCGTTGTTGCCCTTGCACTCGACGGTGTCCCCGCCGACCGCGATGACCCGCTTGATCAGGTCCTTCTCCTCGGCGGAGGGCATCAGGCCGATGAAGCTCAGGACCTTCTGGATGCCGCCCGCGACCGGACCCGGGTCCGCCGTCGTCGTCTCGTCGAGCCAGCCGCCCGGATCGTGGAAGACCACCACCTCGCCACGCTCGGGTTTGGACCCGAACCACGGCGTCAGCTTGTCCACCAGCACCCGGTCGCCCCGCTGCAGGGTGTCCTGCATCGAGTCGGAGGGGATGGAGAACGCCTGGACCAGGAAGGTCTTGATGAGCAGCGCGAGCAGCAGGGCGATGCCGATGAGGATCGGCAGTTCCTTCCAGAAGGATCGTTGCTTCTTGGCCGCCCGCCGTCCGTCCCGCTGTCCGTCCTGTTGTGCGTCGCTCTCAGGCGTCACATCGCCGGAGTCCGCCGGCGATCCGTCTGTCGGTCCACCCACCGGTCCACCCGTCAATTCCTGCGAAGACTGAGGCGCCCGCGAAGGCTGGGGCGCCGGGGTTGGCTGGGACGCCTGGGACACGGCCACCTCCGGCGCCTCGCCCGAGGGCGACTGCTCAGCTTCCCCGGGCCGCTTTTCCGGCTCGCCATGACCGGAACGGGCGCCTACCGCCAAATCCCCCACATCCACTCCTCACTCCGCGCTGCCGCCTGTCGTGCATACGACGCAGGCCCACCACTCCCATAACGAGCGGGAGTTCCGCAGGGGTCGGGAGCTGGATCATTCCTTGCCGATCCATGGGAGACACACTATTCGGCGAACCGCGCGCCGATGTCCTCGTCCCCGGCGC
This sequence comes from Streptomyces syringium, assembly GCF_017876625.1. Classification (NCBI taxonomy): domain Bacteria; kingdom Bacillati; phylum Actinomycetota; class Actinomycetes; order Kitasatosporales; family Streptomycetaceae; genus Streptomyces; species Streptomyces syringium. The sequence goes on along the minus strand of NZ_JAGIOH010000001.1, from coordinate 5,503,248 downwards.
GTCCCCGACCGATGCGAAGGTGTTCGGTTCCGCCAGCCGCCGCCAGTGGCCGAACGGCCAGGCAATGACCGTGGCGCGCCCCACCACCATGTCCTCGGCGATCGTGCCGTTCCCGGGTTCGTCCAGGTGATAGCGGGAATCGGCTGAATCCGAGCGGTGATCACCCATCACGAAGATCCGGCCGGGCGCCACCTTCACCTCGAATTTCAACTGCGAGGGAACATCCCCCGGGTTGAGGTACGGCTCGATGAGCGGCGTTCCGTTGACCGTGACGCGGCCGTCCTTGTCACAGCACTTGACGGTATCGCCGCCGATCCCGACGACCCGCTTAATCAAATCCTGTTCATCGGCGGAGGGCAGCAGGCCGATAAACGTCAGAAACTGCTTTCCCTGTTTGATGACCACCGGGTCGGGCCCGGCCTTCGGCTCCCCGTCGAGCCAGCCGCCCGGGTCCTTGAAGACCACGACGTCGCCGCGCTCCGGTTTCGACCCGAACCACGGCGTCAGCTTGTCCACCAGCACCCGGTCGCCGATCCGGATGGTCTGCTCCATCGAGCCGGACGGGATCACGAACGCCTGCACCAGGAAGGTCTTCAGCACCAGCGCGATCAGCAGGGCCACCGCTATGAGGATCGGTACCTCCTTGACCGCCGACCGGCGCCGCCGCCGCTTGACCCGCCGCGCCGCCTTCCGCCGTGCGGCCCGCCCGCCCGGCGCCGGCTCCGTACGCCCCCGGCTACCCATGCGGGCTCCCGCCGTGCCCCGGCCGGCCCTGCCCCGGCTCCGGTACGCGCGCGAAGGCGTCGGGCCGTTTCACCGACGTCATCCGGCCGAAGGGCCAGCCGATCCAGTCCGCCCGGCCGATGACCCGGTCCACCGGGACCGTGCCGCCACCGGGCTCGCCGAGGTGGTCACGGGAGTCACGCGAGTCACTGCGGTGATCACCCATCACCCAGAGCTTGCCCTCCGGCACCACGATGTCGAACGCCACCTCGGAGGGCGCGTCGCCCGGGTGGAGATAGTCCTCGATCACCGGCCGGCCGTTCACCTCGAGCCTGCCGCGCCGGTCGCAGCAGCGGACCCGGTCGCCACCGGTGCCGACGACCCGCTTGATGTAGTCCGTCTCCGCCGGCCGCATCAGTCCGACGGCCGAGGCTCCCTCGCGCACCAGCGCCGCCACCGGGTTCTCGGCCGGTCTGCCCTGGACGAAGGAGTCGGTGCCGTCGAAGACCACCACGTCACCGCGGCGCGGCTCGCCGCCGAAGCGGTAGGCGAGCTTGTTGACCAGCACCCGGTCACCGACCTGGAAGGTGTTCTCCATCGAACTGGAGGGGATCAGGAAGGGCTGCACGAGATAGCTGCTGACCAGGAGCAGGAAGATCATGCAGGCGGTCAGCAGCAGCCCGGCGCGGCGCAGCGGTCCGCCGCCGGTCAGCCACTGCCCCACGGTGGCGAGGGAGGGGCGCCCGGAGCGCTCGTCCGCCCGCTCGGCGGGTTCGTCCGGGGAGGCCCCGGAAACGGGCTCGTCCGGGGAGGCCCCGGAAACGGGCTCGTCCGGGGAGGCCCCGGAAATACGCGCGGAGCGCGACCCCTGCTCCTCCCCCTTGACGGGTTCTGGAGAGTGGTCGCGCTCCGAAAGCTGTGCGTCGGTGTCCATCGGCCGAAAGCCTATCCGGCCCGGCCAGGACCCCCGACAGAAGCTCAGTTGTCGCGCTTCTCCTTGATCTTCGCGGCCTTGCCGCGGAGCTCACGGAGGTAGTACAGCTTGGCGCGACGCACGTCACCGCGGGTGACGAGCTCGACCTTCTCGAAGATCGGGCTGTGCACCGGGAAGGTGCGCTCGACGCCGACGGAGAAGGAGACCTTGCGGACCGTGAAGGTCTCGCGGACGCCCGCACCCTGGCGACGGATGACGACACCCTTGAACTGCTGCACACGGGAGCGGTTGCCTTCGATGACGCGAACGTGAACGTTCACGGTGTCACCGGGGCGGAAGTTCGGGACGTCCGTGCGCAGCGATGCGGCGTCGACGTTGTCGAGAAGGTTCATAACCGTCTGCTCTCCTCGCCGATGCCACAGGTCATCAGCGGAAATTCGTAATGATGATGGGGGTGTACCGAAACGTCGGGCGAACGTCGTTCCCCCTGTGGCAGGGGCGCGCGCCGGACGCAAGGCAACGGCTTATTCTTCCACGTCCGGGGCCAGTGGCCCAAATCGGCCGTCCGGCCCCGGGGCCCAGCCCAGGATCGAGAGGGTTTCGCGGTCCTTCTTGTCGAAGGCGGCCGGGTCGGCGCGGTGGATGAGGTCGGGGCGGTTCTCCACCGTCCGCCGGAAGGCCTCGTCGCGCCGCCACCGGGCGATCTTGCCGTGGTGGCCGCTGAGCAGGACGTCCGGGATACCGCGGCCGCGCCACTGGGGAGGCTTGGTGTAGACCGGGCCCTCCAGGAGGTCGGCCATGGCACCGGGGGCGAAGGAGTCGTCCCGGTGGGACTCGGCGTTGCCCAGCACACCGGGCAGCAGCCGGGCGATGGCCTCGACCATGACCAGGACCGGGGCTTCGCCGCCCGCCAGCACGTAGTCGCCGATGGAGACCTCGCGCACGTCGAGGCGGTCGCCGTACTCCTCGATGACGCGGCGGTCGATGCCCTCGTAGCGGGCGGGGGTGAAGACCAGCCACGGCTTCTCGGACAGCTCCACGGCGAGCTGCTGGGTGAAGGGCTTGCCGCTGGGCGTCGGAACGACCAGGACGGGGCGGGCAGCCTCGGCACCATCGAAGCCGTCACCGGAGGCGTCGGCGGAACCGTCACCGGAGTCCCCGGAGCCGCTCCCGGACTCGATGATCGAGTCGAGCGCCTCGCCCCAGGGCTCGGGCTTCATGACCATGCCGGGGCCGCCGCCGTACGGGGTGTCGTCGACGGTGTTGTGCCGGTCGTGCGTCCATTCCCGCAGGTCGTGGATGCGCACATCGAGCTGGCCACGGGCGCGGGCCTTGCCGACGAGCGAGACGTTCAGCGGTTCGAGGTACTCGGGGAAGATCGTGACGATGTCGAGCCGCATCACGCGTCACCCTTCGCGTCGTCGGCCGCCTCGGCGTCCCGGGCGCTCGCGATCACGGCCTGGCCGGCGTCGATCAGACCCGGCGGCGGGTCGATGATCGCGCGCTGTGCCTCCAGGTCGATTTCCGGGACGATCTCGGCGACGAAGGGGATCATCACCTCGCTGCCGTCGGGGCGCTCCACGATGAACAGGTCCTGCGACGGCAGGTGGGAGATCTCGGTGATCCGGCCGATCTCGATCCCGTCGACGGTGACGACGTCGAGGTCCATCAGCTGGTGGTCGTAGAACTCCTCGGGGTCCTCGGGGACGTCCTCGGGGTCGATCTCGGCGATCAGGAGCGTATTGCGGAGCGCCTCGGCGCCCGTGCGGTCCTTGACGCCGGCGAACCGCAGCAGCAGCCGGCCGCTGTGCACCCGGCCGGTCTCGATGGTCAGCGGCCCCACCCCGGCGGGGTCCGTGGCCAGGACGGCGCCGGGGCCGAGCCGCAGCTCGGGCTCGTCCGTACGCACCTCAACCGTGACCTCGCCCTTGATCCCATGGGCGCGGCCGATCCTGCCGACTACCAGCTGCACTGTGAATCCTTCTCTGCTTCCGCGTAGGGCTTCCGCCCGCGGACGCGGCTTTTGCGTACGAACGCGACAACGGGCCGGGAAGGGCCGTAACCCTTCCCGGCCCGTGCCGGTGCTCTATCGCTTCTCAGCGGACCTGATCCACATCGACGAGGTCGACGCGGATACCACGGCCGCCGATGGCGCCCACGACGGTGCGCAGCGCGCGTGCGGTGCGGCCGTTACGGCCGATCACCTTGCCGAGGTCATCGGGGTGGACCCGAACCTCGAGCACGCGACCACGACGCAGGTTGCGCGAAGCGACCTGCACCTCGTCGGGGTTGTCGACGATGCCCTTTACGAGGTGCTCAAGGGCCTCCTCGAGCATCCTCAGGCCTCGGTCGACTCAGCGGACTCGGCCGCGGCGGCCTCGTCCTTCTTCTCCGACTTCTTGGCCTTCGGGGTGATGGCCTCACCCTTCGCGGCGCCAGCCTCGAGACCCTTGGTGAACTCGTCGAACGCGCGACGCTTGTCCTCCTTGGTCTCGGGGAGGAGCATCGGGGCCGGGGCCGGCAGACCCTTGAACTTCTGCCAGTCGCCGGTGACCTTGAGGATGGCCATGACGGGCTCGGTCGGCTGCGCGCCGACGCTCAGCCAGTACTGGACGCGGTCCGTGTCGACCTCGATGCGCGAGGGGTTCTGCACCGGGTGGTACAGACCGATCTCCTCGATGGCCCGGCCGTCACGGCGGGTACGGGAGTCGGCGACGACGATGCGGTAGTGAGGCGAACGGATCTTGCCCAGACGCTTCAGCTTGATCTTGACTGCCACTGGAGTGGTGTCTCCTGGTCTTGACGTGGTTGGGCACATGAGATGCCACGTGGGGTTGCGGTACTCGGGTGCCCGATGGACGCGTCAGCCGGAGGAGAGAGGGGTCCTATGCGACTGTCGAGTACAGCGTCCCATTGTGCCACACCGCTCCAGGTCAGCCGACCGATACGGCCTCGGGGATGCGGAACGGCTTGCCACAGCCGCCGCACATGATCGGCGCCTGGGCCAGCACGGAGGGCACGACTCGGACATTACGGCCGCAGTCACACACCGCCTTCACGCGCACCCCTCCGCCGGAGGAGCCGTGCCGCGCGGCCGGGCCCCGGAACGTGCGCGAGGTGTCGGCGGCGGTCGCGACCGTGTGCGCCTTGAGGGCACGCTGGAGTCTGTCGATCGTCGGGCGGTAGCGCTTGCGCGCCTCCGGGTTGAGCACGACCAGGGAGAAACCGCTGCTGGGATGCGGCTCATCGCTGTGGTCGAGCCCCAGCTCCTCGGCGATCGCGAGGAACCGGCGGTTGTGGTAGCGACCGGCACGGGAGGTGTCACGGATACCGCGGGCGGCCGCGATGCCGTGCACTGCCTCGTGCAGCAGCCGTTCGAAGGAGAGCTCGGCGCCGCAGGCGGACGACGACTCCCCGATCAACGATTCGGGCGCGGCAAGATCTGGCAGCTCGGGGTGGTACCGCTGAATGTCGGCCCACGCCTGCGCCAGCTCTGCGGCGAGAACAGGTGGTGTCGTGCTCACGTCGTGACAACGAGCAAGGATGGCCCGGTGTTCCGATACCGGGCCATCCCAAATAATTTGCACGTACCAGTCAGTTTCACGCTCATGCGTCCTGACGAGGGCGGGTGCGCAGATCTGTGGAGAAGCCGCGCACCCGTTCGCAAGAGTGGACGTACTGACTCACCGGTAAGGGTGAATCGACCGGCTCACGCCGGGGGCGTGCCCCCCCAGGCGGCCCGGGCGCCGCTGGCGCCCGGGTGGCCCCGGTAGGAACCGGCAGGGCCCAGCACAACCCGGCAGGGCCCAGCAGGGATCAGTAGGAACGGCCGACGATGGCGATGGTGCCCGGGGCGTCGTCAGCGTCCGGCACCGAGCCGTCCTCGGCGACCAGGCAGCGCACGGACACGGCCTGCTCACCGAGCTTGGCCTCGCCCTCGGGGCCCAGGTCCGCCCAGCGGATCCGCGCCCAGCCACCGGCGACGGCGGCCTCGGCGGCCTCCTCGATGGTGCTGACGTCGGCCGTACGGGACTCACGGCGCTCGCGCGACTCGCGCAGCAGCTGCGCCTGGTCCTCCTCCAGCACCTTCGGCAGCAGGTCGACGAGGGAGTCGATGGTCACCGGCTCCTTGCCGCCGGGGATCCGGCGGGCCAGCATCGCGGTGCCGTTCTCCAGGTCGCGCGGGCCGATCTCGATGCGGACCGGTACGCCCTTGAGCTCCCAGTCCACGGCCCGGCGGCCGAAGGGGGTGTCGACGCGGTCGTCGACCTGGACGCGGATGCCCGCGGCCTTCAGCCGGTCACCGAGCTCACGGACCTTGGCCACGGCCTCGTCGCCCTTGATCGCCATGACGACGACCTGGACGTGCGCCAGCCGCGGCGGGACGCGCAGACCGCTGTCGTCGCCGTGCGACATGATCAGACCGCCGACCATGCGGGTCGAGACGCCCCACGAGGTCTGCCAGACCAGCTCCTGCTTGCTGTCCTTGGACAGGTACTGGGTGTTGAAGGCCTTGGCGAAGTTCTGGCCCAGCTCGTGGCTGGTGCCCAGCTGGAGGGCCTTGCCGTCGCCCATCATGCCCTCGAGGGTGAGGGTGTTGATGGCGCCGGCGAACCGCTCCTTGGCGGTCTTGCGGCCCAGGACCACATCGATGCCGAGGACGTTGACCATGAAGTCGGCGTAGACGTCGCGGTGGATGCGGGCGGCGTAGTCGCGGGCGTCCTCGTAGGTGGCGTGGGCGGTGTGGCCCTCCTGCCAGAGGAACTCGCTCGTGCGGAGGAAGACGCGGGGGCGCATCTCCCAACGGACCACGTTGGCCCACTGGTTGATCAGCAGGGGCAGGTCGCGGTAGCTCTGCACCCACTTGGAGAAGTACTCGTTGATGATCGTCTCGGAGGTCGGCCGGACGACGACCGGCTCTTCGAGCTCCTTGCCGCCGCCGTGCGTGACGACGGCCAGCTCGGGGGCGAAGCCCTCGACGTGCTCGGCTTCCTTCGTCAGGTAGGACTGCGGGATGAAGAGCGGGAAGTACGCGTTCTGGGCGCCCGCGTCCTTGATGCGCGCGTCCATCTCCTGCTGCATGCGCTCCCAGAGCCCGTACCCGTACGGGCGGATGACCATGGTGCCGCGCACCGGGCCGTTGTCGGCCAGCTCGGCCTTGTTGATCAAGTCCTGGTACCAGCGCGGGAAATCTTCCGCCTGGGGGGTGAGAATGGGAGCCTTTGCCATGGTGCGAATGGTACGGGCCACTCGGGGTCGAGCGTGAATCCCCCGTCCCGGCCCCGGTCCGGCTCCTGTCCCAGCCCCAGTTCCGGTCCCTGTTCCGGCCCCTGTCCGGCTGCCTTCCGGAAACCCGCCGGCCGGCCCTCGGCCACCGGGCGTCCGCCCCCGATTCGCCCGGTCGGTCTCTGCCCCGTCCGGTTTTTCGTCCGGCCCCTCCCGGAATCCTCTCCGTGCGATGACACCCGGCACATGCCATCGTGGACGGACGGGAACGTTCTGGCACCGGCCCTCTGGACTCGGGGACGGAAGCGGAGTTCTCTGGCTATCGGGGGTGTTTCACAGCAGCGCGCACAGCAACACGGGGGCGGCAATCAGGAGCAGATCACGTCTCTCGGCGGATTGGGGCGCTTTCGATGACACCAACGCTCGTACGGCGGCACCGGCCGTCCTCCACGTCGCCCGATCCCCGGGCCCGCGACTGGGCGGAAATCCAGGAACGGATGCTGGTGCCGCTCTACGAAGCGGTCTACGAACGACTGGAGGTCGGCGCGGGCACCCGGCTCCTCAGCCTCGGCTGCGGCTCCGGCCTGGCGCTGCTGATGGCCGCGGCCCGCGGGGCCGCCGTCTCCGGCGTCGACCAGGACGGGCGCAGGCTGGAGCTGGCCCGGGAACGGCTGGTACCCAAGGGATCCGGCGGCGACGGCACGCGGCTGGGCCACGGCGGTCCGGAGTGCGTCCTCGAACCGGGCGTTCCGGCCTTCAATCTCATCACGGCCTTCGATCCGCTGTACTGCGCGGGCGGCAGCGCCCGCGGCATGGCGGAGGCGCTGTCCCGGGCCGCCGCCTGCGCCGAGCACGGCGCTCCGGTCGTGCTGGCCGGCTGGGGACCGCAGGAGCGCTGTGCGGCCTCGGGGGCGCTTCGAGTCGCGGCCCGGCTCGCGGACCCGATGTGCGCGCCTGCTCGCTGGCGGCCCAGTGGCCGTGACGATCTGGAGGACCTGGCCCGCCGGGCCGGGCTGGTGCCGGACGGCTCGGGGCGGGTGGCGTGCCCGTACGGCTACGCCGACATGAGCAGCGCGGTGCGCGGCCTGCTGTCGACGGGTGCGTTCGACGCGGCGATGCGGGCGACGGACGAGGAGCAGGTGACCAAGGAATTGGTCGAGGCCCTGCACCCCTATCTGCGCCGGGACGGGACCGTCTGGATGCCGAATGTCTTCCGCTACCTCATCGCGCGCGTCTAGCCCGCGCCACGGCCCGCGACCGGACAACGAAATCGCCCGCCACGGCTGAGCCGTGACGGGCGATTTCACCGGCCGGGGCCGATGGCTCGGTCTCAGCCCATGAATTTCTTGAACTCGTCGGGCAGTTCGAAGTTCTGCGGAGCCTGAGCGGGCAGCTCCAGCGGGTTGTCGCCCTGCTCGCGGCGCGCGGCCGCGGCCTGCTCCTCGGCCTTGCGCTTCATCGGGTTGCCGCTCTTGCGCTTGCCCTTGGCCTGCTTCTGCTGCTTCTTCTGCCGGCCGGGGCCGCCGCCCATGCCCGGGATTCCCGGCATGCCCGGCATACCGCCGCCCTGGGCCATGCGCGACATCATCTTGCGGGCCTCGAAGAAGCGCTCCACGAGGTTCTTGACCGCGCTGACCTCCACGCCCGAGCCCTTGGCGATACGGGCGCGGCGCGAGCCGTTGATGATGTGCGGGTCCTGGCGCTCGGCCGGGGTCATCGACTTGATGATCGCGGCGGTGCGGTCCACGTCGCGCTCGTCGAGGTTGTTGATCTGGTCCTTCATCTGCGCCATGCCGGGCAGCATCCCGAGCAGCTTGCTGATGCTGCCCATCTTGCGGACCTGCTCCATCTGGGACAGGAAGTCGTCGAGCGTGAACTCCTTCGGCCCCTTCGCCAGCTTGGCCGCCATCTTCTCGGCCTCGTCCTGGCTGAAGGTCTGCTCGGCCTTCTCGATGAGGCTGAGCATGTCGCCCATGCCGAGGATGCGGGACGCCATGCGGTCCGGGTGGAACGCGTCGAAGTCGTCCAGCTTCTCGCCGTTGGAGGCGAACATGACCTGCTTGCCGGTCACGTGCGCGACCGACAGGGCGGCACCACCGCGGGCGTCGCCGTCGAGCTTGGAGAGCACCACGCCGTCGAAGCCGACGCCGTCGCGGAAGGCCTCGGCGGTGTTGACCGCGTCCTGGCCGATCATCGCGTCGACGACGAAGAGGATCTCGTCCGGCGAGACGGCGTCACGGATGTCGGCGGCCTGCTGCATCATCTCGGCGTCGATGCCGAGGCGGCCGGCGGTGTCGACGATGACGATGTCGTACTGCTTGGTGCGGGCGAACTCGATCGAGTCCTTGGCGACCTGGACGGGGTCGCCCACGCCGTTGCCCGGCTGCGGCGCGTACACGCCGACGCCGGCGCGCTCGGCGACGACGCTGAGCTGGTTCACGGCGTTGGGGCGCTGGAGGTCACAGGCGACGAGCAGCGGGCTGTGGCCCTGGCCCTTCAGCCAGTGGCCGAGCTTGCCGGCGAGGGTGGTCTTACCGGCACCCTGGAGACCGGCGAGCATGATCACGGTCGGCGCGGTCTTGGCGAAACGCAGCCGCCGGGTCTCGCCGCCGAGGATGCCGATGAGCTCCTCGTTGACGATCTTGATGACGGTCTGAGCAGGATTCAGCGCCTTGGAGACCTCGGCACCGAGCGCACGCTCCTTGACCTGCTTGATGAAGGCCCGGACGACGGGAAGGGCGACATCGGCCTCAAGCAGGGCGATACGGATTTCACGGGCGGTGGCGTCGATGTCCGACTCGGACAGCCGACCCTTGCCACGCAGGGATTTGAAGGTCGCACTGAGACGGTCGGAGAGAGTATCGAACACGGCGCTCGTCGGTCCTCGCGGTCGGGGGCAGTTTGAATCGACCTCCAGGGTATCCGGCCGGGAAAGCAGGGTGGCCTCTCCCCGGTTAATAAGCCAGGCAGAGGCCACATCCCAGGGCGGGGAGCAGACTTTGGCGATCTTGGTGATCTGCTGTGCCGGTGGGTCATCCCCGCCGCGCCGGGGAGCATGCCGTGCCCAATGCCCGGGCCCTCGCAGGCCACCGTCTCACCTCAGGGCGTCCTCCACCGCCTTCGCCAGCGCCACCGCCGCCGCGTCCGGCAGCGGTGAGCCGTCCCGCCGGGTGAGGTAGACGGTGTCCACGGCGTTCGCCCCCAGCGTGGAGACGTGGGCGCTGCGCACCCACACCCCGGCCGCGTCCAGGGCCCGGCCGATCCGGTGCAGCAGCCCGGGGGCGTCGTGCGCCCGCACTTCCACCACCGTCGCGGCCCGCGAGACGCCCTCCACCACGCTCACCCGCGGCGGCGCGGGAGAAACGCCCCGGCGCCGTTTGCCGTAGGCGGCCTCGCGCTCGGCCAGCCGGCCCGCGATGTCCAAGGTGCCCGCCAGGGCCCGCACCAGGTCGTTGCGCAGACGGGCCGCCTCGGGGGGCGCGCCGTACTCGGCGGCCACCCGCCAGTTCAGCACCAGGGCGCTGCCGCCGACGGCGGGCTCCGGCGCGATCGCGCGCAGTTCCGCCGCGCGGACCGTCAGCCGGTGCAGGGCGAGGACCCCGGCCGTCGCGGGCAGCACGCCCGGCTGGTCGGGGACGGCGACGAGCAGCTCGATACCCACGGGCGCCGGGGCACCGGCGTCCTTGGGGTCCGTAGGGGTGCCCGTCGGGGTGTCCGTCGGGGCATCGGCGCCTTCCGGCCGGGTGCGCAGGACCAGCACCGGGCCGCCCGTGCGCAGCGCCTCGATCGCCAGCCGCTCCTCCTCCACGGTCGGCGCCGCCGCCTCCGCGCGGCTCGGGGTCGCACCACCCGCGAGGGCGGCACCGGCACGGCGGACCAGGTCGGCGACCAGCGAGGCCCGCCAGGCGCTCCAGGCCGCCGGTCCGGTGGCGAGGGCGTCGGCCTCGGTGAGGGCGTGCAGCAGCTCCAGGGTGTCCGGGTGCCCGATGGCGTCCGTGACCGAGCGGACGGTGGCCGGGTCGTCGAGGTCACGGCGGGTGGCGGTCTCGACGAGCAGCAGGTGGTGGCGTACGAGGGTGGCGAGGGTCTCCGTGTCGGCCGGACCGAAGCCCAGCCGGGGCGCCACGTCCCGGGCGATGGTCTCGCCCGCGACGCTGTGGTCACCGGGCAGGCCCTTGCCGAGGTCGTGCAGGAGGGCCGCGACGAGCAGCAGGTCGGGGCGGCCGACGCGGCGGGTGAGGGCGGCGGCCCGGACGGCCGTCTCGACCAGGTGCCGGTCGACGGTCCAGCGGTGGACGGGGTTGCGCTGCGGGCGGCAGCGCACGTGCTCCCACTCGGGCAGGAGCCGGGAGACGATGCCCTCCGCTTCGAGGGCCTCCCAGACGCCGACCGTGGACTCCCCCGCCCCGAGCAACGTGACGAGCTGCTCGCGGGCCTCGTCCGGCCACGGCACCGGCAGCGGACCGGCGCCCGCGAGGCGGCGTACGGCGTGCCGGGACAGCGGCAGCCCCGCCTGCGCCGCCACGGCCGCCGCGCGCAGCGGCAGGACGGGGTCGCGCTCGGGCCGGGCGGTGCGGGCGAGCACGGCTTCGCCGTCCTGTTCGACGACGCCTTCCGCCAGCGGGGTGCGCTCGGGCTCCACGAACCCGCCGCGGCCGCCCCGCCCGCCGAGGAGCCGGCGCAGCCGGGGCCGCCCGGACCGGGCCCGCAGCACCCGTCCCACTTCGCGCCAGGTGACGTCGGCGGCGTACGAGACGGTGCGGGCCGCTTCGTAGACCTCGCGCAGCAGCGCGTCCGCACCGGGCAGCCCGAGCCCGGTGGCGACCTGGTGCTGTTCCTGGAGGGCGAGCCGGTCCGTGGCCCGGCCGGTGGCCAGGTGCAGTGCGTCGCGGGTGTCGAGCAGCAGCGCCCGGGCCTCCTCCAGGCCCTCGCGGGGCGCGTCGGCCAGCCAGGACGCGGCCACGGCCCGCAGCGCGGTCGCGTCACGGAGCCCGCCGCGCGCCTCCTTCAGGTCGGGTTCCAGCAGGAACCGCAGCTCTCCCTGGCGGCGGGCCCGCTCCTCCCCCAGCTCGCGCAGCTCCGGCAGCCGGGCGGGCGCCTGGGCCCGCCAGTCCTCGTAGGCCGCCGTGCGCAGCCCGGCGGTGAGGGTGGGGTCGCCGGCGATATGGCGGGCGTCGAGGAGACCGAGGTGGACCTTGAGGTCGCCGGCCGCGGTCTTGCGCGCCTCGGCGGGGGTGCGGACGGAGTGGTCGAGAGCGAGTCCCAGGTCCCACACGGGGTACCAGACGCGGTCGGCGAGCGCCGCGATGGCGGGCGCGTCCGCGGAGCCGTCGTGCAGGAGCAGCACGTCGAGGTCGCTGCGCGGAGACAGCTCGCCGCGCCCGTAGCCACCGACGGCCACCATCGCGACGCCCCGCGCCGCGCCGAGCAGGCCGCCCAGCCACGCGTCGGTGGCGCGCGCGAGCGCGGCGCGGCGCGGCGGCCCGGCCGGTGCCTCCTCGTGCAGGAGGTGCAGCCGGGCCGCCGCGTAGCCGCCGGGGTCGGGCCGGCCTGGACGGCCGGGACGGCCAGGACGACCGGATCCGGTCTCGTCCGTCTTGATCTCGGTCAACTCGGGCTTCCCCTCTTCCGGCTCTGCTCCGGCCCCTGTTCCGGCCCCTGCTCCGGCCCCTGCTCCGGCCCTCTTCCGGTGGGCTCGCTCCGGGCTCAGAGCGCGTCCGGGCCGCGGTCTCCGGTCCGGACGCGCACCACCGTCTCGACCGGGACGACCCAGACCTTGCCGTCGCCGATCTTCCCCGTGCGGGCCGTCTTCACGACGACGTCGACGACGTCCTCGGCGTCGGCGTCCTCCACGAGTACCTCTATGCGGATCTTCGGAACGAGGTCGATCTCGTACTCGGCGCCGCGGTAGACCTCGGTGTGACCGCGCTGCCTGCCGTAGCCGCTGGCCTCGGTGACGGTCAGACCCTGGACGCCGAAGGTCCGCAGCGCGTCCTTGATCTCGTCGATCCGGTGCGGCTTGACGACCGCGGTGATGAGCTTCATGCGTCCACCTTCTTGTTCTGCGCCTTGTCGGATACGGCGGCCGGCGCGGCGGCCCGTGCGGAGGAGACGCCCGCGACCGCGCTGAAGTCGTAGGCGCTCTCGGCGTGGTAGGCCTGGTCGACGCCGCTGACCTCGTCGTCCTCGGAGGCACGGAAGCCGATCGCCTTGTCGACGCCCTTGGCCAGAAGCCAGGAGACGACGAAGGAGTAGCCCATCACGGCGAACGCCCCGGCGGCCTGCCGGCCGAGCTGGGTCGCGCCGCCGACACCGCCGGTGGCGAGGACGCCGACGAGGAGGGTGCCGATCACACCGCCGACGAGGTGCACGCCGACCACGTCGAGGGAGTCGTCGAAGCCCAGCTTGAACTTGAGGCTGACGGCCCAGGAGCAGACGGCACCGGCGACAAGTCCGATGAGGATCGCGCCGAAGGCGTTGACGGCGGCGCCGGCCGGGGTGATCGCGACCAGGCCCGCGACGGCGCCTGAGGCCGCGCCGAGGGTGGTGAAGGCGCCGTGCCGGATACGTTCGTAGACGAGCCAGCCGAGCATCGCGGCACCGGTGGCCACCTGGGTGTTCATCGCCATGTTGGCGGCGACGCCGTTGGCGGCGAGCGCCGAGCCCGCATTGAAGCCGAACCAGCCGAACCACAGGAGCGCCGCGCCGAGCATCACCAGCGGCAGGCTGTGCGGCCGCATCGGGTCCTTCTTGAAGCCGATGCGCTTGCCGACGACGAGGACGGCGGCGAGCGCGCCGACACCGGCGTTGATGTGGACGGCCGTGCCGCCCGCGAAGTCGATCACCTTGAGCTTGAAGAGCCAGCCGTCGGCCTGCCAGACCCAGTGCGCGACCGGGAAGTAGACGACCGTCACCCAGAGGGTGATGAACAGCGCCCAGGCGCTGAACTTCACGCGGTCCGCGAGGGCCCCGCTCATCAGCGCGGGGGTGAGGGCCGCGAACATCAATTGGAAGAGGGCGAAGGCGAGGACGGGGATGCCTTCCTTGCCGCCCGTCAGGGTCTCGGGGCTGATGCCTTTGAGGCCGATGTGGTCGAAGTTGCCCAGCAGCCCGCCACCGAGGTCATCGCCGAAGGCGAGCGAGTACCCGTAGAGCACCCAGAGCACCGAGACGATGCCGAGCGAGATGAAGGACATCATCAGCATGTTGAGCGTGCTCTTCACCCGCACCATGCCGCCGTAGAAGAAGGCAAGGCCCGGTGTCATCAGCATCACGAGCGCGGCACTGATCAATACGAATGCGGTATCTGCGCCATTCAATGTCGTCGTCTCCTCGAAGCGGCGACCCGTACACCCGTGCGGGCGGGAAATGCGATGGGCCGGTATGGCCTCGAGGCTGACGCAGCGCGATTTCAGCCGATGCCATCGATTGTTTCGCGACAGTGACGAAGGCGGCCGACGTGTTACGCCCCGATGAACCGCACCCGCACGGCTCGCCGGACCGTGCGGACGGCCGCGGTCCGGCGGCGCGAGAAGGCCGACCGCGACGACCAACCGAAGTGACCTGGCGTAGGGGGAGCCGAGTCGGGCTGTACGGGATGGTCGTCGCGGCCGGGTCGAGGGGCCGGAGGGGTCAGACCGCGTGCGCGGTCTCCACGGATTCCGGCAGGTGAACGGCGAGTTGCTCGGTCAGATCGACGACTTCGGCCACATCGCCGAAGTCACGCACGGCGGTGTCGACGGTCTTGCGCAGCCGGTTGTTGACCCGCTCCGAACGCACCTGCTTGGCGATCTTGAGGGCCTTTCCGGCGAGCACCGTGGACTGCTCGGGCTCGCGCTCCATGAGGTGCACGGTGGCCATGCCGATGAGGTTGAGCGCATACGACCGCTGGTGCTCCGGGTCCTGCTCGAAGAGCTCGACGGCGGTCTCCATCTTCGGCCGCGCGAGCGAGGCGTAGGTGGGGCTGCGACCGGCCACATAAGCGAGATCCCGGTAGGAATGGGCATTCTCCGCGTTGAGTTCGGCCTCGGAGAAGAAACGGATCCAGTCGGGATCCCCGTCGCCCGGCACACAGTCGCTGAAGCAGTCCTCCGCCATGTTCACCGCGCGCTTGCACTTGGCGGGCTGGCCCATATTGGCGTAGGCGCGGGCCTCCATCGCATACAACATCGCCTGGGTCCGCGCGGTGGCCGTCTCGCGGGAGCCGTACTGCCCGAGGTGGATCAACTCCAGTGCGTCGTCCGCCCGGCCGAGGTGGATCATCTGGCGGCTCATGCTGGAGAGGATGTACGAACCGAGGGGGCGGTCGCCCGCCTCCTTGGCGGCGTGCAGGGCCAGCACGAAATACTTCTGCGCGGTGGGGTGCAGACCGATGTCGTAGCTCATCCAGCCCGCCAGCTCCGCCAGCTCGGCCGCGACCTTGAACAGCCGCTTGGACGTGGCGTCCGACTGGGGCTCCTGGAGCAGGTCGGTGACCTCGTGGAGCTGCCCGACCACGGCCTTGCGGCGCAGCCCGCCACCACACTGGGCGTCCCACTGGCGGAACATCATGGTCGTCGACTCCAGCAGATCCAGCTCCGGCCTGGAGAGCTTGGCCCCGCGGCGGCCGCCCTCGGGAACGGCCGGCCGCTCGGGCTCACGGCCCGCCGGGACCGGCACCAGCCAGCGCTGCATGGGCTCGATCAGCGCGGGCCCCGCCGCCAGGGCGAGCGAGGTACCGAGGAAACCGCGCCGCGCCAGCATCAGGTCGCTGCGCGAGAACTCGCTGATCAGCTCGACGGTCTGGGACCCCGCCCAGGGCAGGTCCACCCCGGACACGGACGGCGACTGGTGTGCGGCGCGCAGACCGATGTCCTCGACGCCCACCACGCAGCCGAAGCGCTCGGAGAACAACTCGGAGAGGATCTTCGGGATCGGCTCGCGCGGCTGCTCGCCGTCGAGCCAGCGCCGCACCCGCGAGGTGTCCGTGCTGATGTGATGGGCACCCAACTGCCGTGCCCTGCGGTTGACTTGCCGGGCCAGTTCGCCCTTCGACAGGCCACTGCGCAGGAACCATGAGCCCAACTGCTCATTGGGACGCTTGTCGCCCTTATCGGGCTGGTCGGCCCCACCGATGCCGCTGCCGTTGCCGCCCACTGGAACGCCCCCATCCGGAACTCTGCTCTGCGCTCGAACCGCCCACAGCATGCCGCCTGTTGCGACTGCTTGTCCGGTGATGCACCATCTCGGCCGGTAATAAACGGTCGCGAGGCAAGGAGCACCGGGACGGAGCAATGCCTCCGGCATACCCACCGGCGGGTGCGTCTCCGGGTTCGCGTACCGAAAGTAATCCTACGATCACGGCTTCGGCGAGAAGAGTCCAGTAATCGCCACCATTCGCCACCCCAACGAATGAACTCCTCCACGTCACAACGCGATTGACTTGACAGGGGAACGATCAGGAGGGGGTGGGTTGATGCACATCGGGGCGCACAGAGCGGGCCGCACCACCCGTCGCGCACCGTCGCGCCGCCGCAGAGCAGGCGTCGGCGACCGTGCGTGTTCGAGACACTCCGAGTCGTAACCATCTGCGAGCACGACCCGTTGGAGGGGGTATGGGCTTCACAATCGGCGGCATCCGGGATCTGCGCTCGAGCTCTCGGCGCCGGTGGCGCGCGTCGGAGTGCGCGACGACGGTAGCGGAGTACACCGGCCTCTGGGGGTGGGACGTGGTGCCCGGCGCCCGGGCGGCCCGCGGCGGGAGCGTGACGTGTTCGTGCGGCGCCGCCGACTGCCCCGCACCGGGCGCCCATCCACTCTCTTTCGCCCCGATCGTCCCGGCCGGGGCGACGTTGGACGATGCCACGGCCGCCTGGGCCGAGGTGCCGGGCGCGGCCGTACTGCTGCCCGTGGGCCGCGCGTTCGACGTCCTGGAGGTCGCGGAGGCGGCGGGCCGGCACGCGCTGGTGCGACTGGAGCGGATGGGGCTGCCGCTCGGTCCGGTGGCCCTCACCCCGCACAGCCGGGCGCTGTTCTTCGTCGCACCCGGCGCCGCCGCCGAACTCCCCCAGCTGCTCTACCGCATGGGCTGGGACGACGCCCGGCTCGATCTGCGCTGCCTGGGAGCGGGTGACCACATCACCGCCCCGCCCTCCGACTTCGCGGGCCTCGGCCCGATGCGCTGGCTGCGCCCGCCGGCCCTGGACACCGCGGGCCACCCCCCACAGGCACGGCTGCTGCTGGGCACCCTCGCCTATGTCTGCCACCGCTCGGCCGCGAGCTGAGCGCGCGGAGTTCCCCCCTCGAGTTCACCCCCCACACAAGAAAGAGGCCCCGCCACGGACGGATGTCCATGGCGGGGCCTCTGTGATGAGGTCCTGCCGACTTCGGCAGGACCTCATGCCTCAGTCACCGATGAGGGCGTCGACGAACGCCTCCGGCTCGAACGGCGCGAGGTCGTCCGCGCCCTCGCCGAGCCCCACCAGCTTCACCGGCACGCCCAGCTCGCGCTGGACCGCGACGACGATGCCGCCCTTGGCGGTGCCGTCCAGCTTGGTCAGGACGATGCCCGTGATGTTCACGACCTCGGCGAAGACCCGCGCCTGGACCAGGCCGTTCTGCCCGGTGGTCGCGTCCAGCACCAGCAGCACCTCGTCCACCGAGCCGTGCTTCTCCACGACCCGCTTGACCTTGCCCAGCTCGTCCATGAGCCCGGTCTTGGTGTGCAGTCGGCCGGCGGTGTCGATGAGGACGACGTCCGCGCTCTCGGCGATGCCCTCCTTGACCGCGTCGAAGGCGATCGACGCCGGGTCGCCGCCCTCGGGCCCGCGGACCGTACGGGCGCCGACGCGCTCGCCCCAGGTCTGCAGCTGATCGGCGGCGGCGGCACGGAAGGTGTCCGCCGCGCCGAGCACGACGGACTTGCCGTCGGCGACGAGCACGCGCGCCAGCTTGCCGGTCGTGGTGGTCTTGCCGGTGCCGTTCACGCCGACGACCATCACGACACCGGGCTTCTCCTCGCCGTTCGTCCCCACACCGGGCTCGGTGTGGACACTGCGGTCGAAGTCGGTGCCGATGAGGGCGAGCAGCTCCTCACGGAGCAGGTTGCGCAGGTCCTCCGGGGTGCGGGTGCCGAGCACCCGGACCCGCTCGCGCAGCCGCTCCACGAGCTCCTGCGTCGGCGCGACGCCGACGTCGGCGGTGAGCAGGGTGTCCTCGATCTCCTCCCAGGTGTCCTCGTCGAGGTGCTCGCGGGAGAGCAGGGTGAGCAGTCCCTTGCCCAGGGAGTTCTGGGAGCGGGAGAGCCGGGCGCGAAGCCGCACCAGCCGGCCCGCGGTGGGCTCGGGGACCTCGATCTCGGGGGCGGCCGGTGCCTCGGGGGCCGCCGGCTCGGCGACGGGTGCCTCCGCGGCCGGCGCCTCGGCCGGCGGCAGGTCCACCTCTTCAATGGTCCGGCGCGGTTCCGCGCGCGGGGTCTCGGCCTCCTCGCCGACGTGTGGCTCGGCGGGCGGCGCGGTGACGGACGGGCTGCTCGGCGGGGCCGGGGGCAGCTGCTTCTTCTTGCGGCTGCTGACCACGAGCCCGCTGATCGCGCCGAGCGCGACCACAGCGATGACTACAGCAAGGATGACGATTTCCATAACGGACCCAGTATCGGACACCGAGCCGCCGGGGCTACTCCACGAACGGTGGCGCGCGTGTTCGATCTTGGTTGTGAGGACCAAAGCGACCAACCCGCCAAAGTTGGAGCAAACTACGGTGGCGTGCGACGATGCGACGCGCGTAGAGTCCCCACGTCCCCCTCTGCCCAGGCCTCCCGCCTCGCTTCACCCCGCACGGAGCCCCACCTCATGGACAACGTCGTCCTCGCCGATTCAGAAGGCGCGATAGAAACCCGCGGCATCGAGCCCGTACCGGACCAGGAGCGTCACGGCAGAGTCCGGGAACTCTTCCCGACCTGGGTCGCGGCCAACATCAGCGTGTTGCTGCTCACCATGGGCGCTGCCCTGGTCGTCTTCAACGCGCTGAACTTCTGGCAGGTGCTGATCGTCGCCGCCTGCGCCGCGCTCGCGTCGTTCGGCATGGTCGGCGTGCTGTCGGTGTCGGGCAAGTGGGGCGGCGCCCCGGGCGCGATGCTCTCCCGCGCGACCTTCGGTGTGCGTGGCAATCTCTTCCCGGGCGCGATCCTGTGGGTCGCCCGCTTCGGCTGGGAGACGATCAACGCGGTCACCGGCGCGTATGCGGTGCTGACCGTCCTTGACCTGCTCTTCGGCATCAAGAGCAACAACGTGCTCATCGTGATCACGCTGTTCGTCTTCGTCGCCTGCACGTTCCTGGTCAGTGGCATGGGCCGCAAGGCGCTGAACGTGTGCAACAAGTGGTCGACGTACCTCTTCGGCATCTTCAGTGTGCTGGTCCTCGGCTACCTGATCGCCACCATGGACTGGGACGAGGTCTTCTCCAAGCCCGCCGGCACCACCGCCATGATGATCACCGGCATCGGCACGATCGCCGCCGGCGGCATCAGCTGGGTGCCCACCGGCCCCGACTTCACCCGCTACCTCCCGCACGCGGCCTCCGGCAAGAAGATCGTCGGCGCGACGATCTCGGGCGCGGGCCTGGTCATGGTCCCGATGGTGCTGATGGGCGCGGTCATGGCCGTGGCCACCCCGGGCCTCGCCGAGGCTCCGGACCCGGTCTCCTTCCTGGGTGACATCCTGCCGACCTGGCTGGCCGTGCCCTACCTCGTCACGGCGATCGTGGGCATGCTGCTGATCAACAGCCTGTCGATGTACTCGGCCGGCTTCACCGCGCAGACCATGGGCGTGAAGCTGCCCCGCGCGATGGCCGTCAGCATCAACGCCGTGATCTCCCTGGTCGGCGGTCTGCTGCTGATGCTGGTCGCGAAGAGCTTCCTCAGCTCCTTCATCACCTTCCTGATCCTGCTCGCGGTCTCCTTCTCCGCCTGGATCGGCGTCTACGCCGTCGACATGGCCCGCCGCCGGGCCCGTGCCGTGCGCTACGACCCCGAGGGCCTCATGGACACCGGCCGCACCAGCCGCTACTGGTACGTGGGCGGCTTCTGCTGGCAGGCGATGACGGCCTGGACGATCGCCCTGATCGCGGGCATCTGCTTCACGAAGTGCGACTGGTTCACGGGGCCGCTCGCCTCGACGTTCGTCGGAAAGTACGGGCTGAGCTGGGCGGCGACGATCGCCATCTCCGCCCTGCTGATGGCAGTGCTGCCGGCTCCGCGGGAGTCGGCCTCGGCCGACGCGGACACGGATGCCGCCGCCGGTTCGCAGCGGGAGTCCGCTGCCGCGTAGTCGCTGGTCGCTGGACCGTCGGACGCCCCCTTTGCCGCTGTGCGGCGGAGGGGGCGTTCGCGTTTTCGCCTGTGGCGGCGTGTGGCGCCGGCGGGCGTCTGTGACGACCAGTGGTCGGGACCCGCGGGGGCCGGTGCCGTATCGCGCGAGGCCGCGCGTAACGCGTGGCGAAACCCCGTGGGGGCCGGGCCCGGGGCCGCGCCGCTCCGGGGTGGGTTCGGGGCTGCTTCGCTTTACGCCCCGACCCCACCCCTCCGCGTCCCGTCCCCTCCCGTCGCGGGAAGCCGGGCGTATCCGGTTCCGTTGCCCCCATACACGGGCGGCCGACAACGCCGGGGGCGGGCCGCGCAGGGGGGTCGGGGGGCGTAAAGCGAGGCACCGGCCCCAGCCACCACAGGTACGACACAAAGACGCCGCCCCGGCTCACATCCGTGAGCCGGGGCGGCGTCCTTCGAGGAGACGAGCAGCGGGGGGGTTAGCCCATCTCCTCCAGCGCCTTGCCCTTGGTCTCCTTCACGAACTTCATCACGAAGGGGATCGAGAGCAACGCGAAGAACGCGTAGATGACGTACGTACCCGAGAGGTTCCAGTCCGACAGGCTCGGGAAGCTCGCCGTGATGGCCCAGTTCGCGATCCACTGCGCGGCGGCGGCGACGCCGAGCGCCGCGGCGCGGATCTTGTTCGGGAACATCTCGCCCAGGAAGACCCAGACCACGACACCCCAGGAGAGGGCGAAGAAGAGCACGAACGCGTGGGCCGCGACCAGGGCCACCGTGCCCTGCGTGGTCGGCAGCGAGCCGTCCGCCGCCTGGGCGGAGAAGGCCCAGGCCTCGAGGGCGAGGGAGACGGCCATACCGGCCGAGCCGACGAGGGCGAGCGGGCGACGGCCGATCTTGTCGACGAAGATCATCGCGATCACGGTGCCGACGATGTTGATGATCGACGTGGTGAAGGAGTAGAGGAACGAGTCGCTCGGGTCGATGCCCACGGACTGCCACAGGGTCGCCGAGTAGTAGAAGGCGACGTTGATGCCGACGAGCTGCTGGAAGACCGAGAGGCCGATGCCGACCCAGACGATCGGCATGAAGCCCATCTTGGAGCCGAGCAGGTCCTTGAAGGACGACTTGTGCTCGCTGCGCATCGCCAGCTCGATCTCGTTGACGCGCGCGTCGAGGTCGATGTGGCTGCCCTCGACGTCGGCCAGGACGGCCTTCGCCTTGTCGATCTTGTTGACCGAGATCAGGAACCGGGGCGACTCGGGGATCACGAAGGAGAGCAGACCGTAGAGCACGGCCGGGACGACCATGACGCCGAGCATCAGCTGCCAGGCCTCTATGCCCATGAGCTTGCCGCGCTGGTCACCGTCGGCGAGGTTGAGGATGCCCCAGTTGACCAGCTGCGAGACGGCAATGCCGACCACGATCGCGGCCTGCTGGAACGAGCCGAGGCGGCCGCGGTAGGCGGGCGGCGAGACCTCGGCGATGTAGGCCGGGCCGATGACCGAGGCCATGCCGATCGCGATGCCGCCGAGCACCCGCCAGAAGGCGAGGTCCCACAGGGCGAAGGGCAGCGCCGAGCCCACCGCGCTGATCGTGAACAGGGTCGCGGAGATCTGCATCACGCGGATCCGGCCGATGCGGTCGGCGAGCCGGCCGGCGGTGGCGGCACCGATCGCGCAGCCGATCAGGGCGATCGCGATGACCTGGGCGAGGGCGGCGGAACCGATGTCGTACTTACCGCGGATGCCCTCGACCGCGCCGTTGATCACGGAGCTGTCGTAGCCGAAGAGGAAGCCACCCATGGCCGCGGCCGCGGTGATGAAAATGACGTGGCCGAGGTGGTCCGGCTGGGCCTTGCGGCCCTCGGACCCCTGCGCCGTCGCAGTGCTGGTCAACGTGTACTCCTGAGACCCGGCCGCGTTGCCGGGCGTGGGGGGCTGGCCCTTCCAGTGGTACATGGGGCATCGGCACCCACCACCGAAAGGTAAAAGCAACGTTGCAGACCCTATGCCTTCAACTTTCGAAGTCAATAGGTCGTAACCAAGAAGTTTCCTGTGAGTTTCCCCGCGCTTGAGTTCAACACTTGAACTAGCTCTTTTTGATCATCGAAGTCGCTGGCTGATGACCTTCGAGACACCGTCGCCCTGCATGGAAACGCCGTACAGCGCATCGGCCACCTCCATCGTCCGCTTCTGGTGCGTGATGACGATCAGCTGCGAGCTCTCCTGGAGCTCTTCCATGATCCCGATCAGCCGCTGGAGGTTGGTGTCGTCCAGCGCCGCCTCGACCTCGTCCATCACATAGAACGGGCTCGGCCGCGCCTTGAAGATCGCCACCAGCAGCGCCACGGCGGTCAACGACCGTTCGCCACCCGACAGCAGGGACAGCCGCTTGACCTTCTTGCCCGGCGGCCGGGCTTCCACATCGACGCCGGTGGACAGCATGTCGTCCGGGTCGGTGAGCACCAGCCTGCCCTCGCCACCGGGGAACAAACGCGCGAAGACGCCCTCGAACTCCCGGGCCGTGTCGTGGTAGGCCGCGGTGAAGACCTCCTCGACCCGCCGGTCGACGTCCTTCACGACCTGCAGCAGATCGGAGCGGGTCTTCTTCAGGTCTTCAAGCTGCTCCGAGAGGAACTGGTGCCGCTCCTCGAGCGCCGCGAATTCCTCCAGCGCGAGCGGATTCACCTTGCCGAGTTGCTGGTACGCCCGCTCAGCCGCGCGCAGCCGCTTCTCCTGCTCGGCCCGTACGTACGGCACGGGCTGGTTCCGCGGGTGGCCGGGGTCCTCGGGCAGTTCCTCGCCCTCGGCGGCGGGCGAGGGCGGTACGGGCTGGTCCGGGCCGTACTCGGCGACGAGCCCGGCCGGCTCGACGCCGAGTTCCTCCAGGGCCTTGGCCTCCAGTTGCTCGATGCGCAACCGCTTCTCCGCGCCCAGCACCTCGCCGCGGTGGACCGAGTCCGTCAGTTTGTCGAGCTCGGCCTTGAGTTCCCGTGCCCGGTTCCGCTCGGCGACCAGTTCCCGTTCCTGCTCGGCCTTGGCCGTCTCCGCCGCCCGCCGCTCCTCGTCGGCCCGTACGAGCGAGACCTCGACGTGCGCGAGCAGCTGCCGGGCCCCGGCCGCCACGGCGGTGGCGACGCGCGCCTCGTGGCGCAGCCGCGCCCGCCGCTGTTCGGCCCGGGCGCGGGCCTCCCGCTCGGCACGGGCCGCCCGGTCGAGGGCGTCCGCCCGGCCGGCGAGACCCTTGACGCGTTCCTCGTGCGTGCGGACCTGGAGCCGTGCCTCCATCTCGGTCTGCCGTGCGTTGGCACCGTCGGCGGCCAGCCGGTCGCGTACGGACGAGTCCGGCTCGTCCGCCGTCTCCTCGCCGTCGGCGGCCAGTTCCTCGGCGACCGCCAGCCGCTCGGCCAGCTCCTCGGCCTCCTCGGTGGCCCGCTCGAGCGCCTCGGCGGCGCGCTCGGCCGCCGCGGCCGTGCGGCCGGCTTCCCCGGCCGCCGCCCGCGCCGCGCCCGCGAGCCGTCCCAGGTCCTGCGCGACCTGCGACTTCTCCCGGTCCGCGGCGCTGCGCCGGACCGCCAGTTCCTCGACCCGGCTGGCGCACTCGGCGCGCCGCCGGTCGGCGGCCCGCAGGGCGGCGGTCAGTTCCTCGCACCACGCGTCCAGCTCGGTCAGCTCGGCGCTCGCCTCGTCGACGGCCGCCTGCACCTCCAGCAGGCTCGGCGCCCCGCCGGATCCGCCGTGCGCGAAGTGGGCACCGAGCGCGTCGCCTTCGGCGGTGACGGCGGTCAGCTCCGGCCGCGCCGCCACCAGCTCCTCGGCGTCCTCCAGGGTCGCGACGACCATGACGTCGCGCAGCAGCCGGCGTACGGCGGGCATCAACGCCGCCGGCCCGGCCACGAGGTCCGCCGCCGGGCGCGGGGTCCCCGGTGTCCGGTCGCGGCCGTCGGGGTCTGCCGGGGCGTCGTCCGGTGCGTCGGGCTCCGGTGCCGCCGCCGATACCAGCAGTGCCGCGCGCCCCGCGTCCTCCTTGCGGAGCAGGCGCAGGGCTTCGGCCGCCGTGGCAGTGTCCGTGACGGCGATCGCGTCGGCGGCGGCGCCGAGGGCGGTGGCGACGGGGAGCTCGTGTCCGGGGGTGACGGTCAGGAGTTCCGCGGCCGGGCCCAGCAGGCCGGACAAACGATCCTTCGCCGCCAGCAGCGTGCCCGTTCCGTCCTTGCGGCGCAGGCCCAGGGCGAGCGCGTCCCGGCGGGCGGCCAGCGCCGCGCGGTGCCGTTCGGTGTCCGTCGCCGCCTCGCGGGCCGCGTTCAGCCCGGCTTCCGCGGCGGCGAGCTCGCGCTTCGCGCTCTCGTGCCGGCCGGCCAGCTCGGCGTCGTCCGCGCCCTGGCCGTCCACCTCGCTCTGCCGTGCCGCGTACGCGGCCTCGGCCTCGGCGGCCCGTTCCCGGGCCTCGTCGCGGGCGGCGGCCAGCCGGTCGGTCTCCGCCTGGGCAGAGGCGACCCGGCCGCGGGCGGCGGTGGCGCGGCCGTGCAGCCGGGCCAGCTGTTCGCGGCGGTCTGCGATGGCCCGGGCGGCGTCCTTCAGCCGCCGTTCCTCCTCCGCCAGCCGGCGCTCCAGCTCGGCGCGGTGCTCGGCCGTGTCCGTCAGCGCCCGGCTCGCCGCCTCCAGCGCGGCCTCCAGCTCCGCTTCCTGCTCACGGACCCGGGCCGCCTCGCGTTCCAGGTCCTCCGGGTCGCGACCGCGCCGCTCCTCCTCGGGGGCGGTGGTCGCGCTGGTGACCCGCGCGTCCGCGAGGCTCACCGTGCCCCGCACGCGTTCGGCGAGCCGGGAGAGCTCGTACCAGGTCTGCTGTGCCTGTCCCAGCCGCGGCGTCAGCGTCCGCACCCGCTCCTCCAGCGCCGCCTCGCGGTCGGTCGCCGCCCGCAGCTCGGCCTCCACGGCCTCCCGGCGGCTCTTGAGCGCGGCTTCGTCGGCGATCTCCGCGCGTAGCGCCTCGCGCAGGGTCACCAGGTCGTCGGCGAGCAGCCGCAGCCGGGCGTCGCGGAGATCGGCCTGGATGACGGCGGCGCGGCGGGCTACGGCCGCCTGCCGGCCGAGCGGTTTGAGCTGGCGTCGCAGTTCGTCGGTCAGGTCCTGGACGCGGGCGAGGTTGGCGCGCATCGCGTCGAGCTTCCGCAGCGCCTTCTCCTTGCGCTTGCGGTGCTTGAGGACGCCCGCCGCCTCCTCGATGAAGGCGCGGCGCCCCGTCGGGTCGGCGTGCAGGACGGAGTCGAGCTGGCCCTGTCCGACGATGACGTGCATCTCGCGGCCGATGCCGGAGTCGGAGAGGAGTTCCTGGATGTCCAGGAGCCGGCAGGTGTCGCCGTTGAGCTGGTACTCGCTGCCGCCGTTGCGGAACATGATCCGCGTGATGGTGACTTCCGCGTAGTCGATGGGCAGCACGCCGTCGGAGTTGTCGATGGTGAGCGAGACCTCGGCGCGGCCCAGCGGCGGCCTGCCGGTCGTCCCGGCGAAGATGACGTCTTCCATCTTGCCGCCGCGCAACGACTTGGCACCCTGCTCGCCCATGACCCAGGAAAGCGCGTCCACGACATTGGACTTTCCCGAACCATTGGGGCCCACGACGCAGGTGATGCCGGGTTCGAAGCGCAGCGTCGTGGCCGAGGCGAAGGATTTGAACCCACGCAGGGTCAGGCTCTTGAGGTGCACGCGGTGGGACTCTACCGCCCGCCCGCCTCCCGTCGCGTCCTGGCACGAGGCGCGGGCGACACCGCGTCTTCATTTCGGTTTCACCCGGGAAAGCGCAGGGCACATCAGACGGTGAGGGGACGGTGCGGCGAAAATCAGACAGACGCGCCCAGCGCGCCGGACGCCCAGGTCGGGCGGCAGCCGGGGGGAAACGACGAAGGGACGCCGAAGCGTCCCTTGCAGATCACAAGCGGCTGACAGTGCAGCCTGACCGGGCCCCCGGAGGAAGGGCGTGGGGTCAGGCGAGCGCAGGCTCCGCCTGGGGTACGTCGATGCTGTCGAGCAACGAGTCGCCGTGGTGCGCGGCGGCGGACAGTGCGTCGTTCTCGGCCTGCATCCGAATGAGCTCGGATTCGAGGTCCTGGACACGCTGCTGAAGCCGTCGCATCTCGGAGAGGACTCGGGGGTCGGAGCCGCCGACGTAACCGAGAAGCGCCTTTGCCATGATGGATGGTCCTCCACACTGAGTGACCGACCGGAAGCGGTGTGGGTCGTGAGGGATTCGCACCCGCGGTGTCTGCCATCAGCTACTGCGGTGTTCAATGGCCAAACAGCTAAGGTGCGCGGGGCTTCCAGAGTCTCACCAAAAGGTTTGACGGTCAACACGATCACACCCCGTATCCACGGGCGTCCCAGGGGTGCGCGGCGGCGAATGCGCGGCGCTTTCCTCTCCCGGGGCCCGAGGGGGCGTGGAGATCATCCGTTGAGTTGCAGCCTTCCACGACGGGGCCGAGTTGGCAACCATCAGGCAATTTCTGCCGAGCGAATATGCCAGCGGCATATGAATACGACTTCCATGCCCCGCCAAATCTCTCCGCTTCCCCCCGCAAACCGCTTTCCGGGCCGTCCGGTCAGCGGATCTCGAAGCCGTCATAACCACCCTTGGGTGTGGCCCAGATCTCGGTGACGCCGTCCACGCGCCCGGGCGTGTCCCCGTCCCGGAGCCAATCGAGCAGTCGTTCGCACCGGTCGCGCGGCCCCTCCGCGACCACCTGGACGCGCCCGTCGTCGAGATTCGAGGCAAAGCCGATCAGATTACCGATACCCAGAGCGTTCTCCCGCGTGAACCATCGGAAGCCGACACCCTGCACATGACCACGAACCCAGGCGGTAAGACGGACATTCTCGTTCATGTCTGCACGTTAACCGGGCAATTGCGCAGGTAGCACCTCGGCCCCCCATGTCTTGGCGTACAGTCGCCGCTCGTTAAGACTCCGCCGTACGAGTGACGCACGATGACGCCGAGCACGTAAGGAAGGCAGCGGATGGGTCGCCATCGACGCTCTGCCCCCGAGACCTCCGACGACACGGCCGCGATTTCCCAGGCAGCCGGAGCGCCCCCGACGAGCGAGTCGACCGAACGCAGCGATCCCCCGAACACACCGGCGCGGCAGTCCGCCAAACCCTTCCCGGCGAACTCCCGCAGCCCCTTCGGCGCGTCCGTCCCCGCGGCCGGCACGGGACGGCACCGCAGTCCCCGCCGGGGGGCCCGGAGCAGGGCGAAGGGGCCCGTGCGGACGGGGCTGCTCGGCGCCTCCGCCGCGATGGCGATGGGCGCGGTGGTGGTGGCCTCCGGGCTGCTGCCGGGCGGCAGCGACACCTACACGCTCAACAGCGGCACCGGCAGCGAGAGCACCCGGGGCCGGTTCGAGGTGGAGGAGCCGCCCGAGCCCGATCTGCCGCCCGACTTCGGCGACGACCTGCCCCGCGATCTCCTCACCCAGCGCCCCCGGCCACTGGAGCCCCGGGAGCCCGACGAGCGGGAGTGGTTCCCCGCGCACCGGGAGGCCGCGCCGTCGCACACGCCCTCGGCGGCCCCGTGGCGGGAGCCCGGGGCCGAGCCGTCCGCCACGCCGTCGCCCCGGGAGACCGGCGCCGGCGCCGATCCCCGTGGCGGCACGGCGGCGCCGCCGGAAGCCGCCCGGACCACCGCGGCGCCGTCGGCCCCGCCCCCTTCGTCCGCGCCGCCCCGGGCCGCTGCCCCTCCGGCGCCGGACGCGGCCCAGGTGGCGCTTCCCCGGGCCTCGGTCGCGGCCCATCTGCTCGCGCTGGTCAACCGGGAGCGGGTGCGGGCGGGCCGCCCCCCGGTGCGCGCCGACGCCCGACTGGCCCGGCTCGCCCAGGACTTCAGCGAGGACATGGCCAGGCGGGGCTTCTTCGCCCACACCGACCCGGACGGCCGGACCCCCTGGGACCGGGCCGCCAAGCGCGGCATCACCACCCTCGGCGGCGAGAACATCGCCCGCGGCCACAGCGACGCCGAGGCCGTGATGGAGGCCTGGATGCGCAGCCCCGGCCACCGGCGGAACATCCTGAACGGCGACTACCGGACGATCGGCATCGGTATGCACGCCGGCCCGGGGGGTCCGTGGTGGACACAGGAATTCGGCTACTGAGGGCTCACTGAGGGCTTTGAGGGGCGCGCCCGACTTGCCGTCACCGGGCGCCCGTTGAACGCCGTCGGCCGCCGCGGGCCGGGAGGGATCCCGGTCCGCGGCGGCCGACGTCATCGTTCAACAGACGCGTGGCACCGGTCAGACGGCCGCGCGGCCCGCGACGTAGATCCGGGTCTGCTCGGCGATGCGGCGGCCGAGGTGCTCGGCGGTCGCTATGTCGGCCTTGTGGACGCCGTCCGGACCCTGGTCGGTGTCGGTCTGGGCGCCGGCGCCGAGGTAGAAGCCGAGGCGGTTGAGGTCGTTCTCGGAACCCGTGGAGCTGCACCAGCCGGGCGACAGGTTCAGACCGACCCAGTGCATGCCGTGCTGGGCGGCGAGGACCGTGAAGAACTGGAGGGTGTGCAGCTTGTCGCCGCTCTTGGAGCCGGAGTTGCTGAAGCCGGCCGCGATCTTGTTCTGCCAGGCGCGGGTCGCCCAGCGCCTGGACGTGGCCTCGGCGAAGACATGGAAGGCGCCGGAGGCGGTGCCCATGTAGGTGGGCGAGCCGAAGATGATCGCGTCGGAGGCATCGAGCAGCTCCCACTGCGCCTCGCTGATCTCGTCGACCTTGATGAGGTGGACGGTCGCACCGGTGTCGGCTGCGCCGGCCCGGACGGCCTCGGCGAGGACCGCGGTGTGGCCGTAGCCGGAGTGGTAGGCGATGGAAACGACGGGCGTGGTCACTGCGGGCTCCTCGGGAGGGGGGACGAGCGGTGCGATGGCCTAAAAAAGCACTAATTTTCGGAAAACGCAATCCTGTGCGCGAGCTGCGGCGGCACGCTCATCGAGCTGGTGGAGGAGCGCGTGCCGGAGGTGCTGGTGGCGCGGGAGCGGTACGAGGCGGTCCACGCCGAGGGCCGAGACCGGCCGGACGCTGGGACCGGAGGGGCCCCGGGCCGTTCTAGGACACGCGCGGCGGGCGCTGGCAGCGCGGGCAGAAGTAGCTGGACCGGTTCATCCACGGCCGCCGGCGCATGGCCGTGCCACAGCGGCGGCAGGGCTCGTCCTCGCGTCCGTACGCGTCCAACGACCGGTCGAAGTAGCCGGATTCGCCGTTCACATTGACGTAGAGGCTGTCGAAACTGGTGCCGCCGACGGCGAGAGCCGCGTGCATGACGTCGCGGATGTGGGTGAGCAGCTCGGCGCTGCGCGGGCGGGTCAGGGTCGCGGTGGGGCGGTCGTAGTGCAGCCGGGCGCGCCACAGCGCCTCGTCGGCGTAGATGTTGCCCACGCCGCTGATCAGCGACTGGTCCAGCAGGGCGCGCTTGACGGTCGTACGGCGGCGGCGCAGCGCCGCGTGGAAGGCGTCCTCGTCGAAGGCGGGGTCGAGGGGATCGCGGGCGATGTGCGCGATGACGTCGGGCAGCCCGTCGGGGTCGCCGGGGACGGTGTCGTGCAGCGACAGGCCGCCGAAGGTGCGCTGGTCGACGAAGCGCAGCTCGGTGCCGTTCGCATCGGCGAAGCGGACGCGGATGCGCAGGTGTTTTTCGTCGAGCGCGTCGTGCGGCTGGACGAGGAGCTGGCCACTCATGCCGAGATGGGCGAGGACGGCCCGGTCGGGAGCGGCCCGGTCAGGCGTCCCGGCGGAGGTCTCGGCTTCGAGGGGCAGCCAGAGGTACTTGCCCCGGCGTCGGGCGGTGCCGAGCCGGCGCCCGCGCAGCTGCGCGGCGAAGTCCTCGGGTCCGGCGAGGTGACGGCGGATCGCGCGGGGGTGCAGCACGGCCACGTCCGCGACCGTGCGGTCACGGACCCAGCGCTCCAGCCCGCGCCGTACGACCTCGACCTCGGGCAACTCGGGCACGATGCTCCTTGGGAGGGTTCGCCGGGATTCGCCGGGATGTCGGCCCCCGCGCCGCTGCCGCGGCTGCCGGCCGGGCCCGGGTGACCGGGCCCGGCCGGCAGCCGGGGTGCGGGGCGTCGCGGGGCGGCGCTTCAGTGCGAAGCGCCCTGCGCGCCGTCCGTGGCGGGCTCGGCCGCCACACCGTCGGCGGGCGTCTCGTCCGCCGGGGCGGGGGCGGCTTCCGCCGCCGCCCGGGCGGCCGAGGCGCGAGCCTCCGCCGCTCCGTGGATGGCGCGCCAGGCGGATTCCGCCGCCTGCTGCTCCGCTTCCTTCTTGCTGCGGCCGGTGCCGGTGCCGTACGCGACACCACCGACGCGGGCAGCAGCCGTGAAGGTCTTCTCGTGGTCGGGACCCGTCTCGGAGACCAGGTATTCGGGAACGCCCAGCCCCTCCGTCGCGGTCAGCTCCTGGAGGCTGGTCTTCCAGTCCAGGCCGGCCCCGAGGTTCGAGGACTTCTCGATCAGCGGGTCGAAGAGCCGGTGCACCAGTTCGGCGGCGGCTTCGAGGCCCTGGTCGAGATAGACCGCACCGATCACCGCTTCCAGGGTGTCGGCGAGGATGGACGCCTTGTCCCGGCCGCCCGTGCCCTCTTCACCGCGGCCGAGCCGGATGAAGGAACCGAGTTCAAGGCCGCGACCGACCTCCGCCAGCGCACGCGAGTTGACCACCGCGGCCCGCAGCTTGGCCAGCTGGCCTTCGGGCAGATCGGGGTGGATGCGGTACAGCGTGTCCGTGACCACCAGGCCGAGCACGGAATCCCCGAGGAATTCCAGCCGCTCGTTGGTGGGCAGACCGCCGTTCTCGTATGCGAAGGAACGGTGGGTCAGTGCACGCACCAGAAGGGCGGTCTCGAGTCTGTACCCGAGCCGCCCTTCCAGAAGCGTGTGAGACGAGGCCGTGTCCGCCGGCGCCTTCTTCGGCGTAATGGCGTCTGACATGAAGCCTGTCACCCGCCGATCAGACCTCGAGGACCTGGCGCTTGTTGTAGGTGCCGCAGCTGGGGCACGCGATGTGCTGCAGCTTCGGCTCGTGGCAGCTAGCGCATGCCACCAGGGTGGGGACCGCAGCCTTCCACTGCGACCGGCGGTGGCGCGTGTTGCTGCGCGACATCTTCCGCTTCGGAACAGCCACGGCTACTTCTCCTGTGAGTCATCCCCGCCGGAGCGGGGTGCGTTGTCCATCTCGCCGTCCTGGTTGGACCCGGCGAGGCCCTGCAGTGCCGCCCAACGAATGTCGACGGACTCGTGGTGGTGGTCCAGGTCGTCCGCCAGTCGCGTGCCGCACTCGGCGCACAGACCCGGGCAGTCTTCCTGGCACACCGGCTGCAGCGGCAGTGCGAGCACCACCGCGTCACGCAGCACGGGTTCGAGGTCGAACAGGTCGCCCTCGAGGAAGAGCATGTCCTCCTCTTCCTCGGCGTCGTCGCCGGTGTCCGCGGGGCGGCTCCGGTCGTCGGCGTCGGGGTAGGAGAACATCTCCTGGAAGTCCACTTCGAGCTCACGCCCGAGCGGCTCCAGACACCTTACGCACTCCCCTGTCAGCGGTGCACGGGCGGTGCCTGTGACAAGCACCCCTTCCATGACCGACTCCAGTCGGAGGTCGAGCTCCACGGTCGCGCCCTCGGCGACCCCGATGACCTCGATGCCGAGGTCCTGGGGGGCCGGAATGGAGCGGGAGACCCTCTTCAGCGCACCGGGACGCCGACCCAGCTCGCGTGTGTCGAACACGAGAGGGGCACGGTGATCGAGGCGGGTGTTCAGGGCTTCCTGCTTTCTACACTGCGGCGACGGCGGCCCGACGCTGAATGCGCTGAGGGCAGCCGAGATCGCGAACGTACACGCGACCGAAGAGCCAGGATACTGGACGGGCCGCCGTAGACCCAATCCGCACCTATGGGGAGCGGTCGGGCCGCCGACGGGCGGCACCCGGTCCGGGCCAGGTCAGACCTGGCGGACGGAACCGGTCCGGTTTCACCCTACGGGGGACACCGCGGCGTTACGTCAGCGGCCCTGCTCGTAGCGCCGGAGCTGATCGAGGTCGATCATGCTCGTGTCGAAGAGGCTCGTCTCGTCGAGCGAGCCACCGCCCTGCTGCGCCGCCGTCGGCTGCGGCGACGCCTGCGCGGGCACGTATCCGCCGTGCGGGCCGTAGCCGCCCTGGCTTCCCTGGTCGAGCCCCTGCCCGCCGTCGTGGGGGGCCCAGGCGTAGGGGTCCTGCTGGTAGCCGCCGTGGGCCGCGTACGGGTCGGCCTGGTGGGTGTAGTGCTGCTGGTACTCGTACGGGTCCTGCTGGGCGTAGCCGCCCACGGGCGCGTAGTAGTCCTGCTGGGGCGGCGCCGGGGGCGGGACGGCCGGCCCCTGGGGGGCGGCCAGCTCGGAGAGGAAGTCGGCGTCGCTGGTGTGGTGGCCGCCGGGAAGGCTGTCCTGGGCGGCCATGTGGGCGCCCAGCTCGTCGGCCGGCCGGGCGCCGAGCAGCTTCTCGCGGCCCTTGCCCACGGCTTCGAGCGTCTTGGCCAGCACCGCGGCGACCGCGCCGAGCTTGGCGTCCACGTAGGCGTCGGCGTTCATCCGCTGGGTCTGGGGGTCGGCGCTGCGCTCGGGGGCGTCCTCGGCCAGGCCGCCGGAGGAGCCGTAGCCGGTGTCGTCCGCGTGACCGAGCAGCTTCTCGCGGCCCCGGTCGACGGAACCGATGGTCTTGGTGAGGACGACCTCGAAGTTGGCGAGCTTGCTGTCGACGTAGTCGTCGGCTTCCGCCCGGATCTCGTCGGCCTCCCGGCGGGCCTCCGCGAGGATGCGGTCGGCCTCCTCCTGGGACTGCCGGGCGACCTCGGTGTCGGAGATCAGCGAGCCGCGGTGGGCGCGCGCGGACTCGATGATCCGCTCGGCCTCCTCGCGCGCGTCCGCGACGAGCTGCTCCCGGCCGCCGATCAGCTCCCGGGCCTGGGCGAGGGAGCCGGGCAGGGCGGCCCGCACCTCTTCGAGCAGGGCGAGCAGCTCGGCCCGGTTGACCACACAGGAGGCCGACATGGGCATGGACCGGGCGCCGGAGACGGTCGCGACGATCTCGTCGAGCTTCTTCTGCACGTCCACCTTGGCGCTCGCCACTCTCTTTTGACGGATGGGCACGAACGGGGACGACTGTACGGCCAGTGGCCCCCGCTCGACACCCGATGACAGTCCGTCGGTGGTGCGGCCGGTGTGTCAGCGCTGGGCGAGCCGCTCGGTGAGGGATTCCAGCACCAGCGGCGGCACCAGATGGGAGACGTCGCCGCCCCATGCCGCCACCTCTTTGACGAGGCTGGAGGAGAGGAAGCTGTAGGTGGGGTTGGTGGGGACGAAGAGGGTCTCCACGCCCGAGAGCCCGTTGTTCATCTGGGCCATCTGCAGCTCGTAGTCGAAATCGCTCACCGCCCGCAGCCCCTTGACGATGGCGGGGATCTCACGCTGCTTGCAGAAGTCCACGAGCAGACCGTGGAAGGACTCCACCCGCACATTGCCGTATTCGGCGGTGACCTGTCGGAGCAGCTCTATCCGCTCCTCGACGGTGAACAGGCCCTTCTTCGACTGGTTCACCATCACTGCGACGTGCACGACGTCGTACAGCCTGGAAGCTCGGGCGATGATGTCGAGATGTCCATTGGTGACGGGGTCGAACGACCCCGGACAGACGGCGCGGCGCAACGGTGGTTCCTCGCTCTCCGGTCCATTCATGACGTGCACGGAGCCGGGTCGGCGGTGCGCGTCGAGGCGGCGCGACCGTACCAAAGCGTCCCCTCCCCGTAGCGACGGGCCCTCAGGGGCTCGAAACCGTCCGGCCAGGGGAATTCCCCTCCCCTGGTGCTTCTCTCCACAGTGACCAGCGCGTCGTCCGCGAGCCACCCCCGGGTGCGCAGTGTGAGGAGGATCTCGCACAGTTCGGCGTCGGTGACGGCGTAGGGCGGGTCGAGGAAGACCACGTCGTACGGGCTCTGCGGCGCGGCACCGGCGACGACCTGCTCGGCCTTGCCGCTGCGGACCTCGGCGCCGGGCAGGCCGACCGCGCGGACGTTGTCCCGGATGGTGCGCACCGCACGGGCGTCGGCCTCGACCAGCAGGGTGTGCTCGGCGCCCCGCGAGAGCGCCTCCAGGCCGACGGCGCCCGAGCCGCCGTAGAGGTCCAGGACCCGGCTGCCCTCCAGGGTGCCGTGCAGCGACTCCCAGGTGGAGAACAGGCCCTCGCGCGCCCGGTCGGAGGTCGGGCGGGTGCCGTTGCCGGGCGGTACGGCCAGGCGGCGTCCGCCGGCGGTGCCGGCGATCACGCGGGTCATGGGGCTTTCGGTCCTTCACGGGTCGGGGGTGGTGGGGCCGGTGGGTGCCGGGCCGCCGCTGTGGACGGCGGGCCCCGCCCCCTCAGCCTAGGGCGTCGGTGGCGCCCCGGCCCTGCCCGGTGACCCGGACGCGGGCGACGGCTGCCCCTCGGTCCGTGCCGTCCCCGGTCCGTCCGGTCCGGACGGACCGGCCGGTCCGTTCGGGTCAGCCCTTGTCGAGATAGCGCTCCCGCTCCTTGTCCAGCAGGGCGTCCAACGCGGTGCGCAGCTCGGGCAGTCGCTCCAGCTCGGGGTCGGCGGTGACGATCGCGGTGGCCTCCTCGCGGGCGGCGGCGATGACCTCCTCGTCGTCGATGACGGTGAGCATCCGCAGCGACGAGCGGACGCCCGACTGCGCCTGGCCGAGCACATCGCCCTCGCGGCGCTGCTCCAGGTCGATGCGGGACAGCTCGAAGCCGTCCAGTGTGCCGGCGACGGCGGCCAGCCGGGCCCGCGCGGGGCTCGCCTCGGACGCCTCGCTGACCAGCAGACAGAGCCCGGGGGCGGAGCCACGGCCGACGCGGCCGCGCAGCTGGTGCAGCTGGGAGACGCCGAACCGGTCCGCGTCCATGATCACCATGACGGTGGAGTTGGGGACGTTCACCCCGACCTCGATGACGGTCGTCGCCACCAGGACGTCCACCTCGCCCGCGGCGAAGCGGCGCATGACGTCGTCCTTCGCCTCGGGCTGCATCCGCCCGTGCAGCACCTCCACGCGCAGCCCGCCGAGCGGCCCCTCGGCGAGCTGCTCGGCGATGTCGAGGACCGCGAGCGGCGGTCGCTTCTCCGCCTCCGGCTCCTCGGCCGCCTTCTTCTTCGGGGTGTCGCCCTCGCCCTGCGGCTCCTCCCCCAGGGTGTCGCCGATGCGCGGACACACCACGTACGCCTGGTGTCCGCCTTCGACCTCCTCGCGCACCCGCTCCCAGGTGCGCGCCAGGAAGTGCGGCTTGTCCTTGGCGGGCACGACGTGGGTGGCGATGGGCGAGCGGCCGGCGGGGAGCTGGTCGAGGACCGAGGTCTCCAGGTCGCCGAAGACGGTCATGGCGACGGTCCGCGGGATCGGGGTCGCGGTCATCACCAGCAGGTGCGGGGGTTGCTTGCCCTTGGAGCGCAGGGCGTCGCGCTGTTCGACGCCGAACCGGTGCTGCTCGTCCACGACCACCAGGCCGAGGTCGTGGAACTGGACCTTGTCCTCGATCAGGGCGTGGGTGCCGATGACGATCCCGGCCTCGCCGGTGACGAGGTCGAGCAGCGCGTGCCGGCGCGCTGCCGCGCCCATGGAGCCGGTGAGCAGCACCACCTTGGTGCCCTGCTCGGCGCCGCCGAGCATGCCGCCCTCGGCCAGCTCGCCCATCATCTCGGTGATCGACCGGTGGTGCTGCTGGGCGAGCACCTCGGTGGGGGCGAGCATCGCGGCCTGGCCGCCGGCGTCCACGACGCCGAGCATGGCGCGCAGGGCGACCATCGTCTTGCCCGAGCCGACCTCGCCCTGGAGCAGGCGGTGCATGGGGTGCTCGGTGGCCAGGTCGTCGAAGATCTCCGCCGAGACCGTCCGCTGTCCGTCGGTCAGCGTGAAGGGCAGCTTCGCGTCGAAGGCGTCGAGCAGTCCGCCCGCCACGGGCTTGCGGGCCACGGCCGGCAGCTGGGCGTCGGTGTGGCGGCGGCGGGCGAGGGCGACCTGGAGCACGAAGGCCTCGTCCCACTTCAGCCGGGCCCGGGCGTCCTCGATGTCGGCCTTCGAGGCCGGCCGGTGGACCTTGCGGAACGCGTCCGCGAGGGGGGCGAGGCCGCGGCCGTCGCGCAGCGCGGGGGGCAGCGGGTCGACGATGCCCTGCCAGCCGTCCGCCTCGAAGAGGTCCAGCAGGGTGTCGACGGCCTTGGTGAGCTTCCAGGACTGGAACTGCTTGCACGCCGGGTAGATCGGCAGCAGCCGCCCAGCGAAGGACTCGGCGGCGGCCGCGCCGCTCTCGCGGTCCAGGAGTTCGTAGTCGGGGTGGAGCAGCTGCCGGGTGCGGTTGAAGACCGAGACCTTGCCCGCGAACATGCCGCGGCGGCCGGGCAGCAGCTCCTTCTCCCGCGCGTAGGCGCCGCGGCCGAAGAAGACCAGGGTCAGCGAGCCGCTGCCGTCGGTGACCACGACCTCCAGGCGGACGCCCTTGCCGTGGTTGAAGGTCTTCATGGCGGCCTTGGCCACCTGGGCGACGACCGTGGCGTGCTCGTCGAGCGGCAGATCGGCGAGCCGGGTCAGCTCGCCGCGCTCGGCGTAGCGGCGCGGGTAGTGGTGCAGCAGGTCGCCGACGGTGTGCAGGTCGAGGTGCTCGGCCATCACCTTCGCGGTGTTGCCGCCGAGGATCTTTTTCAGGGGTTCATCGAGCGCGGGCACGCGACCATTGGACACCACCGCACTGACATCGTGGTGGCACGCCCGGGGAGCCGGGAGGTCCGGGGTGTCGCGCCCGTGCTCGTCGGGGCCGGCTCACTCCACCCCGACGATCAGGGGCGCGGACTGCTGTCCGCCCCGGTAGACCACTGTGTCCACGGCCAGGTGCCCGCCGCGTACGTGCCGTTCCAGGCGGTCCGCGACGGTGTCGGGGACGTCCGCGCCGAGGACGAGGGTGACCATCTCGCCGCCCGCCGCGAGCATGCGGTCGAGGACGGTCTCGGCGGTGGCGGCCAGTTCGGCGCCGATGACGGCCACGTCGCCGTCGATCAGGCCGAGCACGTCCCCGGCCTGGCAGACGCCGGCCATGGTCCAGGACTGTCGTTCGGCGACGGCCAGTTCGGCGTAGCGGGTGGCGCCGGCGGCCGCGGTCATGGCCACGACGTCCTCGTCGAAGCGCCGGCCGGGTTCGTGGACGGCGAGGGCGGCGATGCCCTGGACCGGTGAGCGGGTGGGGATGAGGGCGACGCGGACGCCCTCGGCGCGTGCCTGCTCGGCGGCCGCGGCGGCGGTCTGCCGCAGTTCCGCGTCGTTGGGCAGCAGGACCACCTCGCGCGCGTGGGCGCGGCGGATCGCCTCGACGAGTTCCTCGCCGGCGGGCTGCTGCCCGGGCCGGGTCGCGACGACCGTGGCCCCGGCCTCGGTGCACAGCCCGGCCAGTCCCTCGCCGGGCACGACCGCGACGACGGCCCGCTGGGCGCGCTCGCGGGTGCGCGTCCGTTCCTCCTGGGCCGCACCGAAGTGGGTGATCCGGATCCGGTAGGGCCGGCCGGCCTCGACGCCGGCCTCCACGGCGGCTCCTGCGTCGTCGACGTGCACATGGACGTTCCACAGCCCGTCGCCGCCGACGACGACGAGCGATTCGCCGAGGGCGTCGAGCCGGGTGCGCAGCCGTGCGACGGCGGTGTCGTCCGCCTCCAGCAGGTAGATCACCTCGTAGGAGGGTTCGGCGCCGCCCGCGAGGTCGGCGGGGCAGCTCTCGGTCCGCCACGCGCGCGTGGCGGGCGTCTCGGGGGCGGCGGCGTCCTGGGAGGGCTGCCCGGCCCTCTCCCCCGCCAGCGCCCGCGTGAGCGCGCCCAGCACCTCGACCAGGCCGAGTCCGCCCGCGTCCACGACCCCGGCCCGGCCGAGGACCTCCAGCTGGCCGGGGGTGGCCGCGAGGGCGGTGCGGGCCGCCTCGTACGCGGCGCGGGCCACGGCGGCGGCGCCGCCCGGGGCGGTCGCGGCCCCGTCGGCGGCGGCGGCCGCGACGGTCAGCACCGTGCCCTCCACGGGCCGGGCCACTCCCTCGTACGCGGCCTCCACCGCGCGCCGCAGGGCCCGCCGCAGCCGCTCTGCGTCGTCGGTGCCCGGTGCCGTCCCGGGGTCGCCGGTGAGGACCTCCGCCATGCCGCGCAGGAGCTGCGCGAGGATCGTCCCGGAATTGCCGCGGGCTCCTATCAGCGCGCCGTGCGCCATGGCCCGGACGGCGTCGGGGAAGGCGGGGGGCGAGGCGGGGTCCGTCGTGGCGTGGCCGTGGAAGACGTCGTCGACGGCCCGGGCGGCGGATTCGACGGTCAGGTAGAGGTTGGTGCCGGTGTCGCCGTCCGCGACCGGATAGACGTTGATCGCGTCGATCTCCTCGCGGGCCCGGCCGAGCGCGTCGAGTGCCAGGGCGCACCAGGCACGAACCGCGTCGGCGTCCAGGGTGTGCGACACCTGTGTCCTCCTCGGACTCCTGGGGGCTGTGGCAATGCTTGGGCAGGTTAGTCCGTGGGGTGGCCCGATGGGACCCTGACCAGCCCGGTCGGGGCCCTGACCGGCCGGGCCGGGGTCCCGCCGGGTCGCGGCGGGCGGCCCGGGGCGGCCGGGCGGATGCGGGAGCGTTCGTGGTAGTTTCGTTGAACAGGAGCGGCCGTTGTATGCTGCTCCGGTTGCCTGATGAGAATCAGGCCATCCCTTCCTGGCACTGCCGGTCATCGACTTCCTCAAGACTTCGATCTCGGCTTGCCGGGATTTCACCGTAAGAGCATCTGAAGTCTTTGGAGTGACCCGTGGCTGCCAACTGCGACGTCTGCGGCAAGGGGCCGGGCTTCGGCAACGCTATTTCGCACTCGCACCGCCGTACCCCCCGCCGTTGGAACCCCAACATCCAGCGGGTGCGTGCAGTGGTCGGGAGCACGCCGAAGCGGCTCAACGTCTGCACCTCGTGCATCAAGGCCGGCAAGGTCTCGCGCTAGCGAGTGGTCCTCCCCGCGCAAGCGGGGGTGAGCCGGTCTCGCAATGACGTTTACGTCGTGGCGCAGCCCCCTCCGGTTGCCTGAAATACCGGTCCATCTCACGATGGGCCGGTTTTTCGCATGTCCGGGGAGTTTTCCGTACGGAAGGCCCCCGTAGGGGCCCGCTCCTGGTCGTTCAGTTCCGGTGGTCCCGGAACCGCCACCCGTGGTCCACCGGTCCGATCCCGCCGCCGAGCGGGAAGCCGGCGGCGATGGCGCCGGTGACGTAGTCCTTGGCGTCGGCCACCGCCTCCGGCACCGAGCGTCCCTGTGCCAGTCGCGCCGCGATGGCGCTCGCCAGGGTGCAGCCGGTGCCGTGGGTGTGGCGGTTGTCGTGGCGCACGGCCCGCAGCCAGTGCTCCTCGGTGCCGTCGGTCAGCAGGTCGACGGCGTCGCCCGCCAGATGACCGCCCTTGATCAGCGCCCAGCGCGGGCCGTGGGAGAGCACCGCGTCCGCCGCCCGCCGCAGGTCGCTCTCCGTCCGCACGCGCACGCCGGTGAGCCAGGCGACCTCGTCGAGATTGGGGGTGGCGACCGTGGCGGCCGGCAGCAGTTTCGTGCGGACCGCGTCCAGCGCGGAGGCGGCGAGCAGCGCGTCGCCGTGCTTGGAGACGCCCACCGGGTCGACGACCACGGGGGCGTCGACCCCGGCGAGCAGCCCCGCGACGGTCTCCACCAGTTCCGCCGAGGCGAGCATGCCGGTCTTGACGGCCTGGACGCCGATGTCGTCGACGACGCTGCGGAACTGGGCCCGTACGGCCTCGGCCGGCAGCTCCCAGGCCCCCTGGACGCCCAAGGAGTTCTGGGCGGTGACGGCCGTGAGCACGCTCATGCCGTGCACGCCGAGCGCGAGCATCGTCTTCAGGTCGGCCTGGATGCCCGCACCGCCGCCGGAGTCGGAGCCGGCGACGGTCAGGACGCGTGGAGGTATGCCCATGGGGCCGAATCTACAGGCCCCCGTGCGCTACTCCTCGGGCTCCATGTCGCCGAAGTGGTCCCAGCCGCCCGCCTTGTCCCAGGGGGCGCCGTCGACGGTCACCTGCGGCAGGGCGGAGGGATTGACCACCTCTCCGATGACCTTCCAGCGGGCGGGGAGCTTCACGTCCGGCGGGAAGGTCGCCACGATGGCGTGGTCCTCTCCCCCGGTCAGCACCCACTGCAGCGGGTCGACGCCGACGGCCTGCCCGATGTCGGACATCTGCGTCGGTACGTCGATCGCGGCCGTGCGCAGATCGATACGGACCTTGCTGGCCTCGGCGATGTGCCCGAGGTCGGCGATGAGGCCGTCACTGATGTCGGTCATCGCGGTGGCGCCGAGGGAGGCCGCCGCGGGACCGGCGTGGTACGGCGGCTCGGGCCGCCGGTGGGCCTCGACGAAGGCCCGCGGGGAGCGGAAACCGCGGGAGAGCACCGCGTGCCCGGCCGCGGACCAGCCCAGCCAGCCCGTGACGGCGACGACGTCGCCCGCCTGGGCACCGGACCGGGTGACCGGCTCGTGGTTGCGCAGATCGCCCAGCGCCGTGATGGCGACGGTGATCGTCTCGCCCCGCACCACGTCCCCGCCGACCACGGCGGCACCCGCGACCTGGCACTCGTCGCGGATGCCGTCCATCAGCTCGGTCGGCCAGGTGACGGGAAGTTCGGCGGGCACGACGAGGCCGAGCAGGATCGCGGTGGGCACCGCGCCCATGGCGGCGATGTCGGCGAGGTTCTGCGCCGCGGCCTTGCGCCCGACGTCGTACGCGGTGGACCAGTCGCGGCGGAAGTGCCGCCCCTCCAGGAGTACGTCCGTGCTGGCCACGACCCTCCGGTCGGGGGCTGCGACCACCGCGGCGTCGTCACCCGGCCCGAGTCGGACCGCCGGGGTGGTGGTGAGCCGGGACGTAAGCTCTCTGATGAGCCCGAACTCCCCCAACTCGCCCACGGTGCCTTTCACTGAGCTCCTCCTCGGAGTGTCGGTTGCCCTGTTCGTGACGTGTTCCGCGCCGCGCAGGCCGCGCGGGTCTCCCCGCACCGTGCGACGACGCGGTACCGTGGCGTCTCTTCTCCCCACATGATCCTCGAAGCCGCCCTGGAGGTTCCGTGGTACAGGCGTACATCCTGATCCAGACCGAGGTCGGCAAAGCGTCGACCGTGGCCGAAGTCATCGCCAAGATCCCGGGGGTGATCCAGGCCGAGGACGTGACCGGACCCTACGACGTCATCGTGCGCGCCCAGGCCGACACCGTGGACGAACTCGGCCGGATGGTGGTCGCGAAGGTGCAGCAGGTGGACGGCATCACCCGCACACTGACCTGCCCGGTCGTCCATCTGTAGCTCCCCCGTATGCTCGGCCGGTGAAGTCTTTACTCCGCCGGCCCCTCGGCCTGTCCGCTGTCGCCGTGCTGTGCGCGGCCGTTGGCTGCTCATCCACGGACGACGCGGCGGGCCTGGTGGTTCCCACGCCGTCGGCGCGGGAGGCCCAGCTCTGCCGGGCTCTGCACGAGGAACTGCCCGAGGCCGTGGACGGGCACCGGCGGCGTACCACTGAACCCGTCTCGGACTTCACGGCCGCGTGGGGCACGCCCGCGATCGCCCTGCGGTGCGGGGTGGGCCGCCCCAAGATCCTTACGTCCGGCTCCGAACACTACAACCCCGCCGCGGACTCGGTGGAGATCAATGGCGTGGAGTGGCTGCCGGAGAAACAGCCGGACGGCAGCGTCCGCTGCACGACCACACTGCGGGCGGCGTGGGTGGAGGTCACCCTGCCGAAGAAATACGTCGGCGACGCCGGCGACATCAGTGCGCTCACCGATTTCGCCGACGCCGTCAAGAAGACGATTCCCGAGGGCGTCGTCTGAGAAGCGGGACCAGCGGGCCGGTCGTCCCACGACCGGCCCGCCTCGTGTGCCGTCAGCGCAGGCCGGTCGGGCGGCGCAGTGCCGCCTGGACGAGCCGGTCCACCAGTTCCTGGTAGCCGACGCCGCTCTCCTGCCACATCCGCGGGTACATGGAGATGGGCGTGAAGCCCGGCATGGTGTTGATCTCGTTGATCACGAACTCGCCGTCCTCGGTGAGGAAGAAGTCCGCGCGGACCAGACCCTCGCAGGAGGTGGCCTCGAAGGCCTGGACGGCCAGCTCCTGGATCCGGGCGGTCTGCTCCTCGCTCAGCGGCGCGGGCACGATGCCGGCGGCGGAGTCGATGTACTTCGCCTCGAAGTCGTAGAAGTCGTGGGCCGTGACCGGGGGGATCTCGGCGGGCAGGCTCGCGCGCGGCCCGTCCTCGAATTCCAGCACGCCGCACTCGATCTCGCGACCGCTCAGCAGCGACTCGACGATGATCTTCGGGTCGTGGCGGTGCGCCTCGGCGATCGCCTCGTCCAGGCCGGCGACATCGTCGACCTTGGTGATGCCCATGGAGGAGCCGGCGCGGGCGGGCTTGATGAAGACGGGCCAGCCGTGCTCCCCGGCGAAGTCCACGATCTTCTTCCGGGCGGCGGCCGGGTCGGCCTGCCACTCACGGGGCCGCACGACCTCGTACGGGCCGACGGGCAGTCCGAAGGAAATGAAGACGCGCTTCATGTACTCCTTGTCCTGGCCCACGGCCGAGGCGAGCACGCCCGCCCCGACGTAGGGAATCCCGGCCAGCTCCAGCATGCCCTGCAGGGTGCCGTCCTCGCCGTAGGGGCCGTGCAGCACGGGGAAGACGACGTCGACCTCGCCCAGCGCCTTGGGCATGGCGCCCGGCTCGGTGTAGACGACCTCGCGGTCGGCGGGGTCGACCGGCAGCACGACGGTGCCGTCGAGGGACTGGGCCAGCCCCTCCACGCTCGGCAGCGAGCGGTCGGTGATGGCCATCCGCTCGGGGTCGTCGGCGGTGAGCGCCCAACGGCCGTCGGTGGTAATGCCGATCGGCAGCACGTCGTACTTCGTGCGGTCGATCGCGCGCAGCACCGCGCCGGCGGTGACGACGGAGATCGCGTGCTCGGAACTGCGACCGCCGAACACGACCGCGACTCGCGGCTTCCGGCTCCGGTCAGGGCTGTGGGAGGAGGTCTCGCTGCTCATATCGCGTCGAGAGTACCTCGTGGTCCGCCGGGTGCAATCCCGCGCTTCAGTGTCGCTCGGGCTTGGCGCTGCGCGACATGAGCTCCTTGAGGGCCACCAGCGGCGGCTTGCCCTCGTGCACGATGTCCACGACCGTCTCGGTGATCGGCATGTCGACATCGTGGCGCCGGGCCAGATCCAGCACGGATTCACAGGACTTGACGCCTTCGGCGGTCTGCTTGGTGACCGCGATGGTCTCGGCGAGGGTCATGCCGCGGCCGAGGTTGGTGCCGAAGGTGTGGTTGCGGGAGAGCGGCGAGGAGCAGGTGGCGACGAGGTCGCCCATGCCGGCCAGTCCGGCGAAGGTGTGCGCGTCGGCACCCATCGCGAGGCCCAGCCGGGTCGTCTCGGCCAGCCCGCGGGTGATGAGCGACGCCTTGGCGTTGTCGCCGAGGCCCATGCCGTCGGCGATGCCCACGGCGAGGGCGATGACGTTCTTCACGGCGCCGCCGAGCTCACAGCCGACCACGTCGGTGTTGGTGTACGGGCGGAAGTACGGGGTGTGGCAGGCGGCCTGGAGCCGCTTGGCCACGGACTCGTCACGGCAGGCGACGACGGCCGCGGCGGGCTGCCGGGCGGCGATCTCGCGGGCGAGGTTGGGGCCGGTGAGGACCGCGACCTGATCGGCGGAGACCTTGGCGACCTCCTCGATGACCTCGCTCATCCGCTTGGCCGTGCCCAGTTCGACGCCCTTCATCAGGGAGACGAGCACGGTGTCGGCGGGCAGCAGGGGGGCCCACTCGGCGAGATTGCCGCGCAGCGTCTGGGACGGCACGGCCAGCACGGTGAACTGTGCGCCGTCGGCCGCCTCGGCGGGGTCGGTGGTGGCCCGGACCGTGGCGGGCAGCTCGACGCCCGGGAGGTAGTCGGGGTTGGTGCGGCCGGTGTTGACGGCGTCCACGGTGGCGGCGCGTCGGCCCCACATGGTCACCTCGCAGCCGGCGTCCGCGAGGACCATCGCGAAGGCCGTGCCCCAGGAGCCGGTGCCGTAGACGGCGCAGCGCGTCACTTGCTGTCCCCTTGTGTCTGCTGT
The DNA here is from genome assembly GCF_017876625.1 of Streptomyces syringium. Lineage (NCBI taxonomy): Bacteria > Bacillati > Actinomycetota > Actinomycetes > Kitasatosporales > Streptomycetaceae > Streptomyces > Streptomyces syringium. The sequence continues at coordinate 5,458,881 of NZ_JAGIOH010000001.1, read as the reverse complement.
GGTGTCCGGCGGGCCGCGGCGCGGGCCCGCTTGTGGTTGTACGGCTCGGCGGGCGCCGGCTCGCCGCGGAGTTCGGCGAGGAGTTCGGTGATCGCGGCCATGATCTTCTCGGTGGCCTCGCGCAGCACCTCGGCGGTCGGCTCCTTGCCGTAGTACGCGGAGAGGTCGACGGGCGGTCCCGCCGCGACCCTGAGCGTCTTGCGGGGGAAGAGCCGCAGCTTCTTCTCCTTGGCGTACGGCGGCATGGCCTCGTTGGCGCCCCACTGGGCGACCGGGATGACCGGGGCCTTGGTGAGCAGGGCCACGCGGGCGGCCCCGGTCTTGCCCTCCATGGGCCACATGTCGGGGTCGCGGGTGAGGGTGCCCTCGGGGTAGAAGGCCACGCACTCGCCCTTGTTGATGGCGTCGACGGCGGCCCGGAAAGCGGTGGCGGCGTCGGTGGTCTCGCGGTAGACCGGGATCTGCCCGGTGCCGTGCAGCAACGTTCCGACGAAGGTGGTCCGGAACAGGGCGGCCTTGGCCAGGAAGCGGGGGACGCGCCCGGTGTTGTACTGGAAGTGGGCGTACGAGAGCGGGTCGAGATAGGAGTTGTGGTTGACCGCGGTGATGAATCCGCCGTCAGCCGGAATGTGCTCCATTCCCCTCCAGTCCCGCTTGAACAGAACCACGAGCGGCGGTTTTGCCAACACCGCCGTAAAGCGGTACCAGAAGCCGATTCTGTGGCGGGACACTCGGACACCCTTCTCTTGGAACCTGAAGCCGGGCTCGGGAGCCGTCCGAACCCGGGGGCCGGACAAGTGTGGCCCCAGGTACCCGGTCTGTCGAGAACACCGTAACCCCGGCGGTCCCCGGCGGGCTGCGGCAGCAGGTGACAATAAGAGCCATGCGACGGGAGGGAGCGGACGTGGTCTGGACGCTGGTCGTGCCCGTGAAGCCGCTGGCCCTGGCCAAGAGCCGCCTCGCGGGCGGCACCGGGCGGCTGCCCCGGCCCGCCCTCGCGCTGGCGTTCGCCCTGGACACCGTGGGCGCCGCGCTGACCTGCCGGGCCGTGCGGGATGTGGTGGTCGTCACGGACGATCGCCGGGCGGGGGCCGAGCTGTCCGCGCTCGGCGCCTGGGTGCTGCCCGAGCCGACGGGGGGCGGTGGCCTGAACAGCGCCCTCGCGCACGGGGCGCGCACCGCCCGGACGCGGTGGCCGCATACCGGGGTGGCGACGCTCAACGCGGATCTGCCGGCGCTGCGCCCCGCGGAACTCGGGCGGGTGCTCGATTCGGCCGCCGAATTCCCGCGCGCATTTCTCGCGGATGCCGCGGGAATCGGCACGACACTGCTCTCGGCGACCGCGGGAAATGAATTGGCGCCGGCGTTCGAGGGCCGGTCGCGTGCCCGTCACCGTGCTTCGGGGGCCCGGGAGATCGAGCTGACCGGGGTGGATTCCGTACGGCAGGACGTGGATACCGAGCAGGATTTGCGGACGGCTCTGGCATTGGGCGTGGGCCCGCACACGGCGGCCGCGGCGGGCCGTGCGACGGCCCCCGGCCCGGCGGTGGGGCTCGACTAGGCTGGCCCCATGCAGGCCACCGCGTACACCTACGACCCTCAGACCCGCGCCGGGAGCGTGCTCCTGGACGACGGCACCCCGGTGCCCTTCGACGCGGCGGCGTTCGACGCGGGCGGCCTGCGGCTGCTGCGCCCCGGGCAGCGCGTACGGATCGAGTTCGGACAGGCCCCGGAAGGCGCCGAGGGCGGCGACGCGGCCCGGCGCGTGACGTTGGTAACGCTGCAGACCTTCTAGCTCCGACGGTTCCGGGGCGGCTCCCACGGCGGATTCCGGCGCGGTCTGCCGGCTGGGGACACACCGCGGGCCGGGCTCCCCGAGGGGAGCCCGGCCCGGCGCGTGACGCCGTGCGTCGCCGTTACTTCTTCTTGGCGGCCGTCTTCTTGGCGGTGGTCTTGCGCGCGGTGGTCTTGCGCGCCGGAGCCTTGGTCGCCGTAGCCTTCTTGGCGGGCGCGGTCTTCTTCGCCGTGGTCTTCTTGGCGGCCGTCGTCGTGGCCTTCTTCGCCGGGGTCGCCTTCTTGGCGGCGGCCTTGGTGGCGGTGGCCGTCGTCTTCTTGGCGGTGGCCTTCTTCGCGGTGGTGGCCTTCTTGGCCGCTGCCGCGGTGGTGGTCTTCTTCGCCGTGGTCTTCGCCGCGGTCTTCTTCGCGGTGGTGGCCGTGGTGGCCTTCTTCGCGGCGGCCTTCTTGGCGGTGGCCTTCTTGGCCGCGGCCTTGGTGGTGGTCTTGACGCCACCGGAAAGGCTGCCCTTGGGCGCCTTCTTCACCGCGACATCGTTCTTCGGGAGCTTCTTCGAGCCGCTCACCAGGTCCTTGAAGCCCTGACCCGCGCGGAAGCGGGGCACCGAGGTCTTCTTGACCCGCACGCGCTCACCCGTCTGCGGGTTGCGGGCGTAACGGGCCGGACGGTCGACCTTCTCGAACGAGCCGAAGCCGGTGACCGAGACCCGGTCGCCGGAGACCACCGCACGGACGATCGCGTCGAGTACCGCGTCGACAGCGTCTGCGGCCTGCTGACGGCCGCCGAGCTTGTCGGCAATCGCTTCAACGAGCTGCGCCTTGTTCACGTCTTCCCCTTCGGAGACATTGCTGGAACGAATGCGTTCCAGCCTTTTCGCACGTTAGGCAGATATATACCGCAAATCAAACACGAAACGGTCTAATCACCCTTGTGCCGCAACGAACTCGACCATCACGGAGTTCCGTCGGGGTCGGGCTCTTCGGGGAAACGGCCCTCGTCGAGGTCGTTCATCAGCCGGTCCAGACGCCTTGCCGCGCCTGAGAGATCGTGCTTTGCCGCGGCCGTGATGACCAGCAGCTTCCGGGACAGCGCCATCCGTACGCCCTCCGGGACTTGCAGTGCGCGCACCCTTGTGTGCGCTTCCTTGAGTTGGTCGGCGACGAGCCGGTAGAGCTCGAGTTGGCTGTCGCGTTCCATGCACCGATTGTGCCATCTGAGGCGAGTTGTCGCTTCACAGGGCCTCAACAGAGCGATGCGCCCCCTGTCCGAAGACAGGGGGCGCATCATGTCAAACCCTGGGTGAACAGCGAAAATCCGGGGTCGGCAAGGGGCTCGGACGATGGGCCGTTCGGGCCCGAAATTGATGTCAGATCCGGGCCGTGGACGGCTTGTAGGAAGGCCTCCGGGCCTCGAAGGCGGCGATGTCGGCCTCTTGCCGGAGGGTCAGGCTGATGTCGTCCAGCCCCTCCAGGAGTCGCCACCGGGCGTTCTCGTCAAGGTCGAATCCAGCCGTGATGCCCTCGGCCCGGACCTCGCGTGCCACGAGGTCCACCGTGACCTCGGCGGTGGGGTCGGCTTCGGTCAGCTCCCAGAGCGCGTCGACGGTCTCCTGCGGCAGGACGACGGTCAGCAGACCGTTCTTGAGGGAGTTCCCACGGAAGATGTCGGCGAAGCGCGACGAGACCACGGCCTTGAAGCCGTAGTTCTGCAGCGCCCAGACCGCGTGCTCGCGGGAGGAGCCCGTGCCGAAGTCGGGGCCGGCGACCAGCACGGTGGCGCCCGCGCGCTCCGGACGGTTCAGGACGAACTCCGGGTCCTTGCGCCAGGCCTCGAAGAGCCCGTCCTCGAAGCCGTCGCGGGTCACCTTCTTGAGCCAGTGCGCCGGGATGATCTGGTCGGTGTCGACATTTCCGCGGCGCAGCGGGACGGCCCGGCCGGTGTGCGTGGTGAAAGCTTCCATGGCTGTTCAGGCCCCCACGGGAGTCGTGACGTCGGAAGTGGCGGCCGGACCGGAGAGGTCCGCCGGGGAGGCCAGATGGCCCAGTACGGCGGTGGCGGCGGCGACCTGGGGGGAGACCAGGTGGGTGCGGCCGCCCTTGCCCTGCCTGCCCTCGAAGTTGCGGTTGGAGGTCGACGCGGACCTCTCGCCGGGCGCGAGTTGGTCGGGGTTCATACCGAGACACATCGAGCAGCCCGCGTGCCGCCACTCGGCGCCGGCGGTGGTGAACACCTTGTCCAGACCCTCCTCGACGGCCTGCAGTGCCACGCGCACGGACCCGGGGACGACCAGCATCCGGACGCCGTCGGCGACCTTCCGGCCCCCGAGGACATCGGCGGCGGAGCGCAGGTCCTCGATCCGGCCGTTGGTGCAGGAGCCGACGAAGACGGTGTCCACCCGGATGTCGCGCAGCGCCTGACCCGCCGTCAACCCCATGTATTCCAGGGCCTTTTCGGCGGCCAGCCGCTCGGAGGCGTCCTGGTAGGAGGCGGGGTCGGGAACGGCGGCGGACAGCGGGGCGCCCTGGCCCGGGTTGGTGCCCCAGGTGACGAACGGGGCGAGCTCGGTGGCGTCGATGACCACCTCGTGGTCGAAGACCGCGTCGTCGTCGGTGCGCAGGGTGCGCCAGTACGCGACGGCGTCGTCCCAGTCCGCGCCCCGGGGGGCGTGGGCCCGGCCCTCCAGATAGGCGAAGGTGGTCTCGTCGGGGGCGATCATGCCGGCCCGGGCGCCCGCCTCGATGGACATGTTGCAGACGGTCATCCGGGCTTCCATCGACAGCTTCTCGATGGCGGAGCCGCGGTACTCGATGACGTAGCCCTGGCCGCCGCCGGTGCCGATCCTGGCGATGACGGCGAGGATCAGGTCCTTGGCGGAGACGCCGTCCGGCAGCTCGCCCTCGACGGTGACGGCCATGGTCCTGAAGGGGGCGAGCGGCAGCGTCTGAGTGGCCAGCACGTGCTCGACCTGGCTGGTGCCGATGCCGAACGCCAGCGCGCCGAAGGCGCCGTGGGTGGAGGTGTGGCTGTCGCCGCAGACGACGGTGGTGCCGGGCTGGGTCAGTCCCAGCTGCGGGCCCACGACGTGGACGACGCCCTGCTCGACGTCGCCCAGCGGGTGCAGCCGGACGCCGAACTCCGCGCAGTTCTTGCGCAGCGTCTCCAGCTGGGCCCGGGAGACCGGGTCCGCGATGGGCTTGTCGATGTCGAGGGTGGGGGTGTTGTGGTCCTCCGTGGCGATGGTCAGGTCGAGGCGGCGGACGCCGCGGCCGGCCTTGCGCAGACCGTCGAAGGCCTGCGGGCTGGTGACCTCGTGGAGCAGGTGCAGATCGATGAAGAGGAGGTCGGGCTCGCCTTCGGCGCGCGTGACGACGTGGTCGTCCCAGACCTTCTCCGCGAGTGTCCGTCCCATCGCTGTCCCTCCGGCCGGCGTCGCTGCCGACCCAACTCGTGTGCCAGTGGGGTCCTGTCCGTCCAGGTTGGCGCCAATCCCGGAAAATTGAACTTGCGTTTCACACTGTGAGACGCGAATATCGTTTCATGGACAACTCTGGTGGCGCCTCGAGTGGCGTGGGCGTTCTCGACAAGGCGGCTTTGGTACTGAGCGCTCTGGAGTCCGGCCCGGCGACGCTGGCCGGGCTCGTGGCGGCGACCGGGCTCGCCCGGCCCACGGCGCACCGGCTCGCCGTGGCGCTGGAGCACCACCGGATGGTGGCGCGGGACATGCAGGGCCGTTTCATCCTCGGCCCGCGGCTCAGCGAGCTGGCGGCGGCGGCCGGTGAGGACCGGCTGCTGGCCACGGCCGGACCGGTGCTCACGCACCTGAGGGACGTGACGGGCGAGAGCGCGCAGCTCTACCGCCGCCAGGGCGACATGCGGATCTGTGTGGCGGCCGCGGAGCGGCTGTCCGGACTGCGGGACACCGTGCCGGTCGGCTCGACGCTGCCGATGAAGGCGGGCTCGGCGGCCCAGGTGCTCATGGCCTGGGAGGAGCCCGAGCGGCTGCACCGCGGTCTGCAGGGCGCCCGCTTCACGGCGACCGCGCTCTCGGGCGTCCGGCGCCGGGGCTGGGCCCAGTCGATCGGCGAGCGGGAGCCGGGCGTCGCCTCGGTCTCCGCGCCCGTGCGCGGCCCCTCGAACCGCGTGGTGGCCGCCGTGTCGGTCTCCGGCCCCATCGAGCGGCTGACGCGCCACCCGGGCCGGATGCACGCCCAGGCGGTCATCGACGCCGCCCTGCGCCTGAGTGAGGCCCTCCGCCGCAACGGCTGAGCCGCGCCGACCCTCGCCCGTAGCGAGTCACCTGCGGCCGACCGTCCGTGGGTGACCGTTCGTGCGGTCAGCCGCACTCCGCGTCACGCAGGCCCGCGAGCCGCAGACCGAGGCGGGTGCGGTCGCCCTCCGCGCGCACCTCCAGGGTCTCGCTGAGGGTGCGCGCGAGCCAGAGGCCGTCCTCCGGGTCCGGTGCCTCGTCGGGGGGCAGGAAGCCGGCGAAGGCCGGCACGCTCGCGCCGTGGGGATCCTCGCGCAGCAGTTCGCAGGCCAGGGTGCCCGGCTCCTCCCAGATCCGCAGGGCGACCCGGGCGCCGTCGGCGGCCAGCAGATAGCCCGCCGCCTCGGCGACGGCGAACTCGGCCAGGGCGAGCCGCTCGCCCGTCAGCCCCGCCGCGGCCGCCCGCTCACGGGCGAAGAGCCGGACGGCCGCGGAGTCGGCCGTGGGGCCCATCCGCGCGGCCGTGGCCGGGGCGGTCTCCGGCGCCGGACCGATCGCCGCCGCGTACGCCAGCGGGTCCGTGTACCCGGCACAGGGGCGGGCCCGCCCGCCGTCCATCCGCACGGGGTGCGTGACACAGGCGGCCGCCGCCACGTCGGCGGACACGGCCCGGGTGTCGTACGGGCAGATCATCCAGACCGGCAGCTCGGCGAGCAGCACATTGAGCCCGGACTCCATCCGTTTCCACTCGGCGATCTGACGGGCGGATCTGCCGCCCCACACCGGCTCGGCGAGCATCCGCATGCGCCGCCCGGGCCGGGCCCGGCGGTCGTGGTAGCGCAGGAAGGCGGAGACGCGCTCCACGGGCCGGCGGCCGAAGTACGCGGTCTCGGCGGTGTCCAGGGCGTGCGCCCGCTCGCCGAGGGCGTCCCGGAGCAGTTCGATGTTGGCGGGTGTCGTCGCGGCGAGGACGGGCTCCCCGGCCGTCAGCCCGTCCCGGACGAACGGCAGGGCCGTCGCCAGGAACTGCTCGTCGCTGCCGTACAGACAGGCGTGATGGACGAATCCGGGCCCGTCGGCGTGCTCAGTAGGCATGCGCGGCCCCGAGCCGGAGGCCGGGCGTCCGGTCCCAGCCGATGAGCGTGATGACGCGGAGCAGATGGGGCAGCAGCCCCGTCAGCTCGACGGCGTAGTGGCGGGCGGCGCGGGCCCTGGCGAAGGTCATCAGCAGCCGCAGCCCGCCGAGGTCGAGGAATTCCACCCGGGACATCTCCAGGCGGACGTCGCCCCTGACGGCCGCGACCGACTGCAGGGCCTCCCTGAGGTGCCCGTGCGAGCCGGCGTCGACCGCCCCCTCGATCCGCAGGCCCGGGGGACGGAAGGTGCGGACCACGACCAGATCGGCCGTGCGGACGAGTGGATCCAATTCGACGCTCCGGGGGTGGGCGGCTGCGAGGGTGTCCAGGGCAGCGGGGTCACAGCGGCGGAGGTCGTACTGGCAGACGGCCAGCGCCTCGTCGTCGATGAACTCCGCGGCCAGCAGGGCTTCGTACCGCAGTAGGCGGTGGACGTCGCGGCCGTCGCGCAGGAGGGCGCCCAGATCGGCCGCGACCCGCAGGGCGCGGTAGCCCTCCCGGCGGCCGCGGTCGGCGGCGGCCCGGAGCCGGTCCAGGAGGGCGGCGGGCTCGAACTCCCCGCGGCCCGAGGAGATTTCGGCCGGGCCCACGATCTCCAGCTGCCCGGACAGATCGGGCGGCCCGGCGGGGAAACGGCAGCGGTCCAGCAGGGCGTCGTGGCCGGCCGGGCCCTCCCCCGCGAGGTAGAGGATCTTGTCCTTGGCGTCCAGGCCCCCGAGCAGGAAGCCGCCCAGGAGCAGAGCCCGTTCCTCGTCCGAGTCGAAGAGGAGGCACGCGTGGTCGCCGGGCCGGAGATCGCCGACGTGGACCCGGCGGCGCCCGCCGTGGGGATGGACCATGCGGGAATTATCGGGGCGGCATCCGGCGGCGCGGAAGAGCGCACGAAAAAATGCCCTCCGCTCACGCGAAAGGCATTTTTTCTTCTTGTACCCCCGACCGGATTCGAACCGGCGCTACCGCCTTGAGAGGGCGGCGTGCTAGGCCGCTACACAACGGGGGCTAGCTTTGTTTGCAGAGCTATCTGCGCTGGGATACCAGGACTCGAACCTAGACTAAGGGAACCAGAAACCCTCGTGCTGCCAATTACACCATATCCCATGGTGATACCAGTACCCCCGACCGGATTCGAACCGGCGCTACCGCCTTGAGAGGGCGGCGTGCTAGGCCGCTACACAACGGGGGCCCTAGCGATCCATTCATCATCGCCTCCGGAAGTTCTCCGGATGGTGACGGAATTCAGGATCTGTACCCCCGACCGGATTCGAACCGGCGCTACCGCCTTGAGAGGGCGGCGTGCTAGGCCGCTACACAACGGGGGCTCGCACTGCGCTTACTAATTTACCAAAAGAAATTCGATCGAATTTCCTTTGGCTGGGGTACCAGGACTCGAACCTAGACTAAGGGAACCAGAAACCCTCGTGCTGCCAATTACACCATACCCCACCAGAACTCGACCTTACTTAAAGGGTCTTGCTCGGGCTTGCACCGTCCGCTCCGGCCTCTCGGCCCTCTCGGGCGGCGCAGGAAGAACATTACCCGAAGGTGGACGGGGCTCCAAAACCGATAACCCGCAGGGCCGGCCCGGACGCCCCACGGCACCTCGCGCGGCGCCCGCACCCGCGCCCGCACGGCCGTACGGCCCGCCACGGGCGAAGGGCCCGCCCCCGCGGTCGAACAACCGCGGGAACGGGCCCCTGAGCCCGTGAAAGGGCCCTGTGGCCGCCTGGGCGGCCCTGCGCCGTCAGCCGGCGAGCTTCACCAGGGCAGCGTCGATACGCGCCAGAGTGCGCTCGCGGCCGAGGATCTCCAGCGATTCGAACAGCGGCAGGCCGACCGTGCGGCCCGTGACCGCGACGCGGACCGGCGCCTGGGCCTTGCCGAGCTTCAGCCCGTGCTCCTCACCGGCGGCGAGGACGGCCGCCTTGAGGGCCTCGGGGTTCCACTCCGCGGCCTCCAGGCGGGCGCGCGCGGTGCGCAGCAGCGCGTCCGAGCCCTCCTTCATCGCCTTGGCCCAGGACGCCTCGTCGTGGGCCGGCTCGTCGAGGAAGAGGAAATCGACGTTGGCGGTGATGTCGGAGAGCACCGTCAGCCGGGTCTGCGCGTGCGGGGCGATGGCCTCGAAGACCGCCTGGTCGAAGGCCTCGGGGGCCCACGGGGCGAACGGGGCCTTCAGCCAGGGGCCGCAGGCCTCGATGAACGCCTTCACGTCCATGCGGCGCATGTGGTCGCCGTTGATCGACTCGCACTTCTTGAGGTCGAAGCGCGCCGGGTTGGCGTTGACGTCCTTGATGTCGAAGGCCGCGACCATCTCGTCCATCGTGAAGATGTCCTGGTCGGCCGAGAGGGACCAGCCGAGCAGGGAGAGGTAGTTCAGCAGGCCCTCGGGGAGGAAGCCGCGCTCCCGGTAGAGGTTCAGGGACGCCTGCGGGTCGCGCTTGGAGAGCTTCTTGTTGCCCTCGCCCATCACGTACGGCAGGTGGCCGAACTGCGGGGTGGTGCCATTGCCGACGCCGATCTCGGCGAGCGCCCGGTAGAGGGCGATCTGGCGCGGCGTGGAGGACAGCAGGTCCTCACCGCGCAGCACGTGGGTGATCTCCATCAGCGCGTCGTCGACGGGGTTGACGAGCGTGTAGAGCGGCGCGCCGTTGGCCCGGACGATGCCGAAGTCCGGCACGTTCTCCGGGGTGAAGGTCAGCTCGCCACGGACGAGGTCGGTGAAGGTGATCGGCTCGTCGGGCATCCGGAAGCGGACGATCGAGCTGCGGCCCTCGGCGTCGTACGCCGCCTTCTGCTCGGGGGTGAGCACCCGGCACTGGCCGTCGTAGCCGGACGGCTTGCCGGCCGCGCGGGCGGCGTCGCGGCGGGCGTCGAGCTCCTCGGTGGTGCAGTAGCAGTAATAGGCGTGACCGCCGTCCAGCAGCTTCCGCGCGACGTCCTGGTAGATGTCCATGCGCTGCGACTGGCGGTACGGCGCGTGCGGGCCGCCGACCTCGGGGCCCTCGTCCCAGTCGAAGCCCAGCCAGCGCATCGAGTCCAGCAGCTGCTGGTACGACTCCTCCGAGTCGCGCGCCGCGTCGGTGTCCTCGATGCGGAAGACCAGGGTGCCGCCGTGGTGGCGGGCGAACGCCCAGTTGAACAGGGCGGTGCGGACCAGACCCACATGGGGGTTGCCGGTCGGCGAGGGACAGAAACGGACGCGTACGGGAGTTGCGCTAGCCACGCTTGATCACCTTATTGGTGAGAGTGCCGATGCCTTCGATGGTGACGGCGACCTCGTCGCCGACGTTCAGGGGTCCGACCCCGGCCGGGGTGCCGGTGAGGACGACGTCGCCGGGGAGCAGCGTCATCGCCTCGGTGATGTGGACGATCAGGTCCTCGATGGAGCGGACCATGTCGCTCGTGCGGCCCAGCTGGCGCTGCCGGCCGTTGACCGTGCACATGATCCCGAGGTCGCTCGGGTCCAGCTCGGTCTCGACCCAGGGGCCCAGCGGGCAGGAGGTGTCGAAGCCCTTGGCCCGGGCCCACTGCTTCTCGCGCTCCTGGACATCACGCGCGGTGATGTCGTTGGCGCAGGTGTAGCCGAGGATGACGTCCTTCACGCGCTCGCGCGGGACCTCGCGGCACATGCGGCCGATGACCACGGCCAGCTCGGCCTCGTGGTGCACCTCGCTGGAGAAGGAGGGGTACGCGATGGGGTCGCCGGGGCCGATGACCGCGGTGGACGGCTTGAAGAACGCGACGGGGGCGTCGGGACGCCCTTGATCGTCAAAAATGGCATTGCCCAGCTCGGCGGCGTGCTCGGCGTAGTTGCGGCCGATGGCGACGACCTTGTTGGGCAGGACGGGCGGCAGCAGCCGCACCTTGCTCAGCGGGATCTTCTGCCCCGAGCGCTCGAACTCGGCGAAGGGGTGGCCCTTGATGATGTCGAGGACGGGGCCGCCTTCTGTGGAGGCGTCCCCTTCCACGACACCGAAGGCGACGTTGCCGTCGATGGAGAACCTGGCGATGCGCACGGGAAGCTTTTGCCCCTATCTGGTCCGGCCGGAGACTGACACCCCAGGCTATCGCGGGGGTCGCCGGCGGCCCGTGCGCCGCCGTGGGTCAGCCCTGGGGGGCCGTCACGGGCGCGGTCATGAGGACGGTGCGGCGCGGGTTGGCGGTGACGGCCGGCAGCTCGACGGCGTGCTCGCGGACGAGGTCGCCGGCGGCGCTCAGCCCCGCGGCGTCCTCGAGGTGCGCGAGCGTGGTGCGGCGCGGGTTGGCGGTCTTCCGGGACGGCGTCGTCGTCTTCACTGTGAGTGGCCTCGCGTTGTCGTTTTCGCAGCGGGTGTAAAGGTCCAGGCTAGGCCTGCCCTTCCCCACCGGCCCGCTGGAGAAGTCCTGAGTCTGCTGTGAGTTTGCTCACGAGTACCTCAAAAAATGCCGCATATCGGTCGGACATTTCACCCTCGCGAAACGGACATTGCAGGGCTGAACCAGACGTTCCGCTCCTGATCATGGCGACTGGGACACCGGGCGCCCCTTCACGTCCGGGGTGCGAATTGCCGGTTTGGGGGCGTTTTAAGGGGTGCAGGTTTCTACATCTGGTGACCCATTCCGCACATAGCGTCACAGCATTCCGGGTGCCGTGCACCGGCCTTGTTGGAGATCCGGCACTGTGCTGGAATTCCACGGACCGCCAGGGGGCAACCGCGGTCCCCCCACGACTCGACACCGTCCCGCCGCTCACCCGGAGGGACGCCTGGTCCAGAGGTTGCGACGCTAGTGCAGGGACGTTTCAAGAGGGATGGCAGCGCTGCGGCGGAGCCGGAGCCGCGCGGTGCGACCGACCGCGGCACGCCCGCCGACGCGCCGAGCGGCGGCGAGCCCGCCGACAAGCCGAAGGCGAAAAAGCCGAACGGGCCGGGCTCACGAATAGCCCTGCGCAACTGGCGCATCAGCACCCGACTGGTCTCCCTGCTAGCCCTGCCCGTGGTCGCCGCGACGACCCTGGGTGCGCTACGTATCGACGGTTCGCTCGAGAACGTCGACCAGCTCGACCACATGAAGATCCTTACCGAGATGACCGGTAAGGCCACCCAGCTCGCGGACGCGCTCCAGGAGGAGCGCGACAAGTCCGCGGGTCCGCTGGTCGGCGGCAACGACAAGGACGACCGGGTCGTCGCCCCGCGCGAGAAGACCGACCGCGCCATCGACGCGTTCCGGGAAGCGACCACCAAGGTCGAGTCGAACGACACGACGATGATCGGTGTCCAGACGACCCTGGTCGACATCACCAAGCAGCTCGACAAGATCAAGAACCACCGGCTGCAGGCGTACCAGGAGACCGACTACATCGCGCAGACGGTCAACGACTACAACGCGTTGATCACCTCGCTGCTGTCGCTGTCCCAGGACATGGCGCAGGCCACCAGCAACAGCGACATGATCACCAGCACCCGTGCGCTGGCGACGTTCTCCGCTGCCAAGGAGTACGCCTCCATCCAGCGGGCCGTGATCAGCGCCGCGCTCGCCAACCCCAAGGGCGCGCGGCTCTCCGCGAACGACCTGCAGTACGGCAAGAATGCGCTGGACAGCGAGGACGAGGCGCTGCGCCGCTTCACCGCGATCCGCGCCGGTGACTCCGCCGAACTGCTCCAGGCTCTCAACGGCGGCCAGACGGAGATCACCTCGGCGAACACCTTCGCCGAGCGCGCGCTCGGCAAGACCGAGGGCCTCAAGTCCGCGCCGTACACGTACATGGACTGGTACGACCAGGACAGCGTGAAGCTCGAAGAGATGTCCAAGATCGAGCAGACCCTGCTGTCCCAGATGGACCAGAAGGCGCGCGAGCTCCGTGACGACGCCCAGCAGGACGCCATCCTCAACGGTGTGCTGATCATCCTGGTCCTCGGCATCTCGCTCGTCGGCGCGTTCGTCGTGGCCCGGTCCATGGTGCGGTCGCTGCGCCGACTGCAGGACACCGCCCAGAAGGTCGCCCAGGAACGTCTGCCCGAGCTCGTCAAGCAGCTGTCCGAGACGGACCCGCAGGACGTCGACACCACGGTCGAGTCCGTCGGTGTGCACAGCCGGGACGAGATCGGCAAGGTGGCCGCGGCCTTCGACGACGTGCACCGCGAGGCGGTCCGCCTCGCCGCCGAGCAGGCGTTGCTGCGAGGCAACGTCAACGCGATGTTCACCAACCTCTCGCGCCGCAGCCAGGGCCTCATCCAGCGTCAGCTCTCGCTCATCTCCGAGCTCGAGAGCCGCGAGGCCGACCCCGACCAGCTCTCCTCGCTCTTCCGGCTCGACCACCTCGCGACCCGTATGCGCCGTAACGGCGAAAACCTCCTCGTCCTCGCGGGCGAGGAGCCGGGCCGCCGGTGGACCCGCCCGGTGCCGCTCGTCGACGTGCTGCGTGCCGCCGCGTCCGAGGTGGAGCAGTACGAGCGCATCGAGCTGAGCGGTGTGCCGCCGACCGAGGTCGCCGGCCGCGTGGTCAACGACCTCGTGCACCTGCTCGCCGAGCTGCTCGAGAACGCGACGTCCTTCTCGTCGCCGCAGACCAAGGTCAAGGTCACCGGTCACGCCCTGCCCGACGGCCGGGTACTGGTCGAGATCCACGACACGGGCATCGGCCTCTCCCCCGAGGACCTTGCCGCGATCAACGAGCGGCTCGCCAGCCCGCCCACGGTCGACGTCTCCGTCTCCCGGCGCATGGGTCTGTTCGTGGTCGGCCGTCTGTCCCTGCGACACGGCATCCGCATTCAGCTCCGGCCCTCCGACTCGGGCGGCACGACCGCGCTCGTCATGCTGCCGGTCGACGTCGCCCAGGGCGGCAAGAAGCCGGCTCCGGGCATGCCCGGCGGCCAGCCCGCCATGGGCGGCGGCAACCCGGGTGCCGGACAGGCCGGCCTCATGGCCGGCGGCCAGGCTCCCCGCCGGCAGGTTCCCCCGGCCAGCGGGCCGCGGCCCGCGCTGCCGGGTCGCCCCGGCACGACGGACAAGGGTCTGCCGACGCGCCCCGCGGCCGGTGCCGGCGCTGCTGCCGGTGCTGCCGCTGGTTCAAGTGGCGGCAGCCTCTTCGACAGCGCGCCGCGCGGCGGCGGCGACCGCCCCACGCTTCCGCCCCGGGGCAACCCGGCCGGCCCCGCCGCCACACCGCCCGCCGGTGACCGCGGCGGCCGCCGTCCGCAGCTTCCCGCCCGCGGCGCCGCTCCCGAGCTCCCGGGCCGCACGGCCCCGAGCTGGGGCAACGAGCAGTCGCCCGCGACACCCGCTTCCGGCACCCCGGCTCCGGCCGCCCCGGTCGACGACTGGCCCCTGGCCTCTGACGGCGGCGCCCGGCGCCCGGCGCAGGACAGCCCGCGCGGCCACGAGGACGTGGAGAACACCGGCCGGTTCGCGCAGCCCGCGCAGGGCGCGCGTCCGGACACCACGGGCCAGTTCCCGCGGCCCGGTACCCCGCAGCCCGGCTCCGGCGGTCCCGGCGACACCTCCGAGTTCCCGCGGATCGGCGGCGGCGACGAGTCCCGCGCCAACGCCACCGGCCAGTTCCCCCGGCCGACGGGCGCACAGCCGTCCACCGGTCCGGGTGACACCGGCCAGTTCGCGCTGCCCGGCTCGCCCGCCGACACGTCGTCGTTCCCGCAGATCGGTGGCGTCGACCACGCGCAGAACAGCACCACCGGCCAGTTCGAGCGCCCCGGTGACACCGGGCAATTCGCACAGCCCGACGGCAGGCCCGAGGCGGGCCAGCTGCCGGCGGCCGGGCCCGGCGACGGACGGGCACCGCTGTTCGAGGAGCTGGAGTCGAACTGGCGCCGGGGCGAGAACGGCGGGAACGCCGGGACCGCCGGGACCGCCGACAACACAGCCGCACCCGCGCAGCCCGCCAAGAACGGGCGGTCGCTGCCGCGGCGCGAGCCGCAGCCGACGCCCACGCCGCAGGGCGACCGGGCCCCCAAGGCCCAGCGCACGCCGCGCAACCCGCAGGCCCCGAAGGCCCGGCAGGCTCCGGCGGACGACTGGCGCAACCCCAACGACGAGCGCCAGCAGCGGGCCGAAGCGGTCCGCGAGCCGGCGGCCGGCGGTATCACCTCTTCCGGTCTGCCGCGGCGCGTGCCGCGTGCGAACCTCGTCGAGGGTGCCGCGCAGGAGCAGGAACAGAACAACCCGACCGGTCCGGCGGTCTCGCGTGCGCCCGATGACGTACGCGGCCGGCTGACCAATCTTCGCCGGGGCATCCAGCAGGGTCGTCAGGCCGGAAACGGCTCGACCACCGGCAGTCACAACATTGGCCCCACTTACCAGCAGGAGCGTTAGTTGAGTCCGATGAGCCAGGCGGCGCAGAATCTGAACTGGTTGATCACCAACTTCGTGGCGAACACCCCGGGGGTGTCCCACACGGTGGTGGTGTCCGCCGACGGACTCCTTCTGGCGATGTCCGAAGGCTTTCCGCGCGACCGCGCCGATCAGCTGGCGGCTGTCGCCTCCGGTCTGACCTCCCTCACGGCCGGGGCCTCCCGGATCTTCGAGGGCGGCCCCGTCACCCAGACCGTGGTGGAGATGGAGCGTGGTTTCCTCTTCATCATGTCCGTCTCCGACGGTTCGTCCCTGGCCGTGCTGGCGCACCCCGAGTGCGACATCGGCCTCGTGGGCTACGAGATGGCCCTGCTCGTCGACCGCGCGGGCACGGTGCTGACGCCCGATCTC
Organism: Streptomyces syringium; assembly: GCF_017876625.1. Lineage (NCBI taxonomy): Bacteria > Bacillati > Actinomycetota > Actinomycetes > Kitasatosporales > Streptomycetaceae > Streptomyces > Streptomyces syringium. The sequence goes on along the minus strand of NZ_JAGIOH010000001.1, from coordinate 5,443,049 downwards.
CGCGCGGAGCTTCAGGGCAGTCTGCTGAACTGACCGTACGCATACCGCAAATACCGTCCGACCGTACGGCCGAAAACCCCCCACCGGCCACCGCTCGACGGCATTATTGCCATCCTGCTGTCCCGTCCGGAGGATTCATGACCCCGCCCGCCTCGCCCGGCCCGTACGGCGCCTCGCATCATCACGCGTCGTACGGGAGTGAAGGCGACCAGCCGCTGGTCCGCCCCTACGCCATGACCGGGGGCCGTACCCGGCCGCGCTACCAGCTCGCCATCGAGGCCCTGGTCAGCTCCACGGCCGACCCGGCCCATCTCGCGGGGCTGCTTCCCGAGCACCAGCGGATCTGCCACCTCTGCCAGGAGGTGAAGTCGGTCGCGGAGGTCTCCGCGCTGCTGAACATGCCTCTGGGCGTGGCGCGGATCCTCGTGGCGGACCTGGCGGAGGCCGGAATGGTGGCGATCCACCAGCCGGGCGGCAGCGGCGAGTCCGGTGGAACGCCGGATGTGACACTGCTCGAAAGGGTGCTCAGTGGACTTCGGAAGCTCTAGCGGGAGCGTCGGCCGTTCCACCACTTCGGCGAAGATCGTGGTGGCTGGCGGCTTCGGCGTGGGCAAGACGACATTCGTCGGTGCGGTCTCGGAGATTTCTCCGCTGCGCACCGAAGCCGTCATGACCTCCGCCTCGGCGGGGATCGACGACCTGAGCCACGTCCAGGACAAAACCACCACCACGGTGGCGATGGATTTCGGCCGCATCACACTGGACGACGATCTGATCCTGTACCTCTTCGGTACGCCGGGTCAGGACCGCTTCTGGTTCATGTGGGACGACCTGGTCCGCGGCGCCATCGGCGCCGTCGTCCTCGTCGACACCAGGCGCCTCGCCGACTGCTTCCCCGCCGTCGACTACTTCGAGAACAGCGGCCTCCCCTTCGTCATCGCCCTCAACGGCTTCGACGGACACCAGCCCTACAACCCCGAAGAAGTCCGCGAAGCACTCCAGATCGGCCCCGACGCACCGATCATCACCACCGACGCCCGCCACCGCAACGAAGCCAAGAGCGCACTCATCACGCTCGTCGAGCACGCCCTCATGGCCCGGCTCAAGTAGCTTTGCGCGTCCCACAGTTGCGATGGGCGGATTTGTGTTATTGGACACGGACCACCGTCCGGGGTTCATAACATTTCAACAAGAGAATTGACCGGACGTGACCACTCGGCGCGTTCGGTCAACTTCGCTCTGCACACAATTCGCCCGTCATTTGGCGCCGCTCGCTCTTAATGCCCGTTTTATGTCGGGCGAATCGTCGTGTCCGACGGCCGTGCCCACTGTTTGGAATGCACCTGCCTGCCGTGCTGGAATTCCGGGGCTGAGCAGTCACGGCTCAGCGGAAATACACGGCACAGGTCAGGTGCCGACGCCGAGAGGTTGTTGGTCGAGTGAGGCGTAGAAAGACGGGCGCCACGCAGCAGGCGCGGGACGAGCGGGGCAACTTCACCCCACCGTCCCGCTCAGCGGCGTTGCCCTCTGACGTGCCCGAAGCCCCCGCCGAGCCCGTGAAGGGCAGTGGCGGCAGGTTCTCCCCACGCAACTGGCGGGTGCCCACCCGGCTGAACGTCATTCTGCTGATCCCGGTGCTCGTCGCCCTGGTCTTCGGTGGCCTTCACGTGAAGACCTCCGTCGACACGTGGAACGAGGCGCAGGACGCCACGGAGACCGCGCGAGGAGTACGGGCCGCGGCCACGTACGCCCACGCTCGAGGAGCGCGACCAGACGGCGCTGCCGCTGCTGGGCAACCACCGCGACGACCCGGTCATCAAGAAGACGCGGGACGCGACGGACGCCGCCCGGACGGAGTTCGACAAGGCCGTCAAGAACATGCCGGCCACCCCGAGCCTCCAGCGCCGCATCAAGCTGCTGCGCGACGCCGAAGCCGGGCTGCCCAGGCTCCGCAGCGCCGCGTACTCCTCCGCCCTGTCCGGCGCCGACACCGAGGACGGCTACGGCGCCATCCAGCGACCGCTCATGGCGTTCTCCAACGAGCTGGGCCTCGGCACCGACAACGCGAGCTCCTTCGGCCGCATGGTCTACGCCGTGCAGCTCGCCAAGGCCGCCGAGTCGCTGCAGCGTTCCATCGGCGCCCACCTGCTGGAGAAGCCCGGCAGCGCGCAGAACCGCGAGAAGCTGACGACCTCCTTCGTCTCCTACAACTTCCTGGAGTACATCGCCCACGGCGAGTACGTCCAGGGCGGCACCGACGACGACATCAACCGGCTCAACAAGGCGCTGGCCGACAAGGCCAAGGTGACCGAGCAGGACAAGATGTACGCCGCGATCTCCACCACGCCGGCCGCGGCGCTGAAGACCAAGGGCATCACCGCCGAGTCGTGGTTCACCACCGCGACGGGCAAGTTCGATGCCTACCACTACATCGAGATGCAGCTGGCCGACCGGGCCGTGGCCGATGCCGAGAAGGTCGCTTCCGACGCCAAGCAGGAAGCGATCATCAACTCCTCGATCATGGTGCTGGCCCTGTTCGCCGCCTTCGTGGTGGCGGGCAAGATGGCCCGCTCGATGAGCCGGAGCATGCTCCGGCTGCGCGCCGGCGCCTTCGAGATCGCCGAGCAGCGACTGCCGGCCCTGGTCGACCAGCTTTCGCGCACCGACCCCGGTCACGTCGACACCCGTATCGAGCCCATCCCGATCACCACCGGTGACGAGATCGGCGAGGTCGCCCGCGCCTTCGACCAGGTCCACCGCGAGGCGGTGCGACTGGCCGCCGAGCAGGCGCTGCTGCGGGGCAACGTCAACGCGATCTTCACGACCCTCTCGCACCGCAACCAGGCCCTCATCGAGCGTCAGCTGACGCTGATCACGGAGCTGGAGAACAACGAGGCGGACCCGGACCAGCTGGAGAACCTCTTCCGGATGGACCACCTGGCCACCCGTATGCGGCGCAACGGCGAGAACCTCCTCGTCCTCGCGGGCGAGGAGCCGGGCCGCCGCTGGGACCAGCCGATCCCGCTGGTCGACGTGCTCCGTGCCGCCTCCTCCGAGGTGGAGGCGTACGAGCGCATCGAGCTGAGCGGTGTCCCGGAGGCCGAGATCCACGGCCTGGCCGTGACCGACCTCGTGCACCTGCTCGCGGAGCTGCTGGAGAACGCCACCACCTTCTCCTCCCCGCACACCAAGGTCCGGGTGACCGCGACCCGGCTGCCCGACGGCCGCGTGATGGTCGAGATCCACGACAAGGGCATCGGCCTCACGCCCACCGACTTCGCGGACATCAACCACCGGTTGGCCAACCCGCCGACCGTGGACGTCGCGATCGCCCAGCGCATGGGTCTGTTCGTGGTCGGCCGCCTGGCGACCCGCCACGGCATCCGCGTCCAGCTGCGCCCGTCGGGCGAGCAGGCCGGCACCACCTCGCTGGTGATGCTGCCGGACGCCATCACGCACGGTGGCGGCGCCTCGCTGGACGAGATGTCCCCCGAGGACTTCACGCTCACTTCCCGGGCCGTGCCGGAGCAGCAGCAGCCGGCCGCGCCGGCCGCACCGACCGGCCCCCGGCTGCGCACCGCCGCCGAACTGGGCTTCGACGACTCCCGTTACGAGCCCCGGCCGGACGCCGGCACCGGACCTTCGCTGGACCCGGTCGGCCGTTCGCTGATGCGCGAGGAGCGGCGCGCGGCGCTGGAGGCGCAGGCCGCCGACAACCGTCCGCTGTTCCGGGACGAGGTTCCGCAGCAGGGGTACGACCAGCAGGGCTACGAGCAGCAGGGTTACGACGAGCAGCGGGGCCTCGCCCAGTCGTCGGAGCAGACCGGGCAGCAGCCGTATACGGAAGCCGGCTATACCGAATCCGGGTACGGCGACCAGCAGGGCTACGGCGACTACAACGCCCCCGCCCCCCAAGGCGAGTGGAACGAAGCCGGTCCGTACCAGCACGGTTACGAGCAGGGTCGCGGAGCTGATTCGGAATCCCTGCCGTCCGCTGACACGGCCCAGCCCGAGCGCGTAGAGTTCGACCGTCCGGGCCCCTCTTCGAGCGGCTCCCACTCGCTGACCGGGTCCGGTCTGCCGCGCCGCGCGAAGCAGTGGCAGCAATCCGAGTCGGGCGAGAGCGCCGCGGGGGCCGGCGGAGAACCGGAGCAGTCCCAACAGGACCCACAGCAGCGTGCAGAGGCCGATAAGTCCGACTGGCAGTCGGCGAACGACGAGCGCTGGCACCGCGCCGAGCAGCTCCGTGAGCCGAAGGCCGGCGGAATCACCTCTTCCGGTCTCCCCCGCCGGGTCCCCAAGGCCAACCTGGTCGAGGGCAAGGCGGAAACGACCCCGCAGGGCGGCCCCCAGATATCCCGCGCTCCGGAGGACGTCCGCGGCAGGTTGAGCAACCTGCGCCGCGGTGTCCAGCAGGGGCGCAGCGCGGGGACCGACAACTCCGCACATGAGCAACACGACCAGGGCTTCGGCCCCGGCGGCACCTACGATCAGGAGCGTTAGTGTGAGCCCGATGAGCCAGGCGGCGCAAAACCTGAACTGGTTGATCACCAGTTTCGTGGACAACACCCCAGGGGTGTCCCACACCGTCGTGGTCTCCGCCGACGGACTCCTTCTGGCCATGTCCGAAGGGTTCCCGCGGGACCGCGCCGACCAGCTGGCGGCAGTAGCCTCCGGCCTGACCTCACTGACCGCGGGTGCCTCCCGGATCTTCGAGGGCGGCGCGGTCAACCAGACCGTGGTGGAGATGGAGCGTGGTTTCCTCTTCATCATGTCCGTCTCCGACGGATCCTCGCTGGCCGTGCTGGCGCACCCCGAGTGCGACATCGGCCTCGTGGGCTACGAGATGGCCCTGTTGGTCGACCGCGCGGGCAGTGTGCTCACGCCCGACCTCCGCGCCGAATTGCAGGGGAGCCTTCTCAACTAGCAAAGAGGCAGTGCGTTTCGCGCCACCGCCCCATAAGGTGCGGTGGCGCGACCAGCATCAGACAGGCAAGTTGGAGGAGGAGACGTGGCAACGCCCCCCGGCGGTTACCCGTACGGCAATGAACAGCAGGCTCAGCCCCCGCTGAACCGCTTCAATTTCCCCTCCGCACCGAGCCACCAAGCTCAGCCGGAGGCTCCGCGGTCGCCGTACTCGGCACCCGCGCAGCCCCAGAAGCACCGGCGTGCGACCCCCTCGGGGGGCGCGCACAACCCGCTGGTGCGACCGTATGCGATGACCGGCGGCCGTACGCGGCCGCGCTACCAGCTCGCCATCGAGGCACTGGTGCACACCACGGCTCAGCCGTCCCAGCTCCAAGGGCAGTTGCCGGAACACCAGCGCATCTGCCAACTGTGCCGTGAGATCAAGTCGGTCGCCGAGATCTCGGCACTTCTTTCCATCCCGCTCGGCGTAGCCCGAATCCTCGTCGCCGACTTGGCGGAGGCCGGACTTGTCGCCATCCATCAGCCCGGCGGCGACGAGTCCGCCGGCGGCCAGCCTGACGTGACACTGCTCGAAAGGGTGCTCAGTGGACTTCGGAACCTCTAGCGGCGAGGCAGCCCGCTCCACCACCTCCGCGAAGATTGTGGTGGCCGGTGGCTTCGGCGTGGGCAAGACCACGTTCGTCGGCGCGGTCTCGGAGATCAACCCGCTGCGCACCGAAGCGGTCATGACCTCCGCCTCGGCGGGGATCGACGACCTCACGCACGCGCCGGACAAGACCACGACGACCGTGGCCATGGACTTCGGCCGCATCACCTTGGACCAGGACCTGATCCTGTACCTCTTCGGTACACCCGGTCAGGACCGCTTCTGGTTCATGTGGGACGACCTGGTCCGCGGCGCCATCGGCGCCGTCGTCCTCGTCGACACCAGGCGCCTCGCCGACTGCTTCCCCGCCGTCGACTACTTCGAGAACAGCGGCCTCCCCTTCGTCATCGCCCTCAACGGCTTCGACGGACACCAGCCCTACAACCCCGAAGAAGTCCGCGAAGCACTCCAGATCGGCCCCGACGCACCGATCATCACCACCGACGCCCGCCACCGCAACGAAGCCAAGAGCGCACTCATCACGCTCGTCGAGCACGCCCTCATGGCCCGGCTGCGGTAGAGCGGTCAGGGATGGCTGTGCGGATCTGCTGACACCGGGTGTCAGCACCTCCGCACAGCCATCGCTTTTGGTCGCGCAGACGAAGAGGTCCCCGCACTCGGATGAGTGCGGGGACCTTTTCGCGTGGTTCATTTCGCGTGGCTCAGCCCTGCCAGCTGTGCGGGGCCCGGCTGTGCCCACCCGGGGGCAGCCCCCGGACCCCCGGCCGGGGGCGGCGCGTCAGCCCTGCCAGCTGTGCGGGGCCCGGAAGCCCGGGGTGCGCTCCAGGCGGCGCCAGCCGGCGGAGGAGCGGCGCGGGCGGGCGGGGGCCTCGTGGCCGTTGCCGGCCGCGGCGCGGGCGAGGAGGACGGCGGTGACCGCGGCCAGTTCCTCGGCGTCGGCGGTGCCCTTCTCGACGCGTACGAGCGTGTCGTTCATGTGTTTCTCCCTTACTGGGGCGGGTTGCCGTGCTTGCGCGAGGGCAGATCGGCGTGCTTCGTCGCGAGCATGGCCAGCGACTTGATCAGCACGGAACGGGTCTCGACGGGGTCGATCACGTCGTCGATCAGCCCGCGCTCGGCCGCGTAGTACGGATGCATCAGCTCCGCCTTGTACTCCTTGACCATGCGTGCCCGCATCGCCTCCGGGTCGTCGGCCTCCGCGATCTGCTTCCGGAAGATCACGTTTGCCGCGCCTTCCGCGCCCATCACGGCGATCTCGTTGGTCGGCCACGCGTACGTCAGGTCCGCACCGATGGACTGGGAGTCCATCACGATGTACGCGCCGCCGTACGCCTTGCGCAGGATCACCGAAATACGCGGAACCGTGGCATTGCAGTACGCGTACAGCAGCTTCGCGCCGTGGCGGATGATTCCACCGTGCTCCTGGTCCACACCGGGCAGGAAGCCGGGGACGTCCAGAAGAGTGATGATCGGGATGTTGAAGGCGTCGCACATCTGGATGAATCGCGCGGCCTTCTCCGAGGCCTCGATGTCCAGGACACCGGCCAGGGACTGCGGCTGGTTGGCGACGATGCCCACGACCTGGCCGTCGAGCCGGGCCAGCGCGCAGATGATGTTGGTAGCCCAGCGCTCGTGGATCTCCAGGTGGTCGCCGTCGTCGACGAGCTCCTCGATCACCTTGCGCATGTCGTACGGGCGGTTGCCGTCCGCCGGGACCAGGTCCAGGAGGGCGTCGCCGGTGCGGTCGGCCGGGTCCTCGGAGGCGACCCGCGGCGGGTTCTCGCGGTTGTTCTGCGGGAGGAGCGAGAGGAGGTAGCGAACCTCTTCGAGGCAGGTCTCCTCGTCGTCGTAGGCGAAGTGCGCGACGCCGGAGGTCTCGGCGTGCACATCGGCACCCCCCAGACCGTTCTGGGTGATCTCCTCACCCGTCACGGCCCGCACCACATCCGGGCCCGTGATGAACATCTGCGAGGTCTCACGGACCATGAACACGAAGTCCGTCAGCGCCGGACTGTACGCCGCACCACCCGCGCACGGGCCGAGCATCACACTGATCTGCGGGATGACACCCGACGCCTTGGTGTTCCGCTGGAAGATCCCGCCGTACCCGGCCAGCGCCGAGACGCCCTCCTGGATACGCGCACCCGCACCGTCGTTCAACGACACCAGCGGAGCACCCGCCGAAATCGCCATGTCCATGATCTTGTGGATCTTCGTCGCATGCGCCTCACCCAACGCACCACCGAAGATCCGGAAATCATGCGCGTACACAAAAACCGTACGCCCGTGCACCGTCCCCCACCCGGTGATCACACCATCGGTGTAGGGCTTCTTCGCCTCCAGGCCGAACCCCGAAGCGCGGTGCCGCCGCAGCGGCTCCACCTCGGAAAAAGAGCCTTCGTCGAGGAGGAGGTCAATACGCTCGCGAGCCGTCAGCTTGCCCTTGGCCTTCTGGGCCTCGGTCGCCCGGTCACTGGGCCCACGCCGAACCTGCTCGCGGATGGCGTGCAGCTCGGCGACGCGCCCACGGACGTCACTCGCCTCTACGGGCGCACCTTCGAGATTGCTCATGCATAGACGGTACGTGCCGGGGGTGCTGGAAACTCATGTCGGTTCCATACAACGTCATGCGCTGTTTGGTGGGCAGGCAGCACAGAAACGCACACAGGCTTTATCACTTCACCACACCCGCCGAGGGCTCACAGCGCTGTGGATATTCCACAAATCTCCACGTCATGAGCCGTAGGGCGAGCGTCTTGACGGCGGAGGCTCAGCCGAGGGCCACCTCGCAGACGTGCGCCGCGCACGCCGTGCCCGGCTGGACGCGGAGCCGCAGCGCGGCTCCCGTGGCGAGCACACGGACGGAGGAGTCGTGCGCGGTGACCCGGCGCACGGGCCGGGTCCAGAGGAGATCGATCGGGGTGCCGGCGCGCAGCGGATCGGCGAGATGGAGGATCGCGGTGCGGCCCCGCCGGCGGACGAGCACGGCCGCGGGGGCCGTGACGCAGAGCGTACCGGCCGTGCCCGGGGACCAGAAATTGGCCGCGGTGAGTCCCTGCGCGGGCACATGGACGGCCTGGCAGTCGCGGGAGTTGGCGAGGACCGTGAGCCGGTGCGGGTCCCGGGAGTGGGCGGCCAGGTCGCGGGGGGTGGCGCCGGGCATGAGGACGTAGGCGTACGAGGAGTCCGCGGGGTCGGTGCCGTGGGGGCGCAGGAGGGTGAGATAGCGGCGGGTGATCCGGTCGGCACTGCCGCCGGTGTTGATGTCCCGCCAGGCGCCGGTGCGCGATCGGCGCAGCGCGGTGAGCGGGGTGCCGCCGGGGAAGAGATAGCCGCCGTGCCCTTCGAGGTGGGCCCAGTGGGCGCGCGCGTAGGACTGTGACCAGCCGTCGTCCTGGGGCTGGGGGGTGCCGTCGACGGTGAGCCGCGGGGTGCCGGTGGCGCCGAGGTTGCGGTTGTCGACGATCGTTTCGACGGGGACGCCGTCGTGCGCGGTGATCCCGGCGCCGAGGCAGATGACGGAATCGGCCGCGCAGAACCAGGACTTCCTGGCGTCCAGGGTGGAGCCGAGGCCCTTGAGATGCTGGCCGACGGCGGCGAACTCCCCGTCGGTGACGCCGCCCACCCAGCGCGCGGCGGGCCTGGGTTCGCCCCAGCCGCCGCCCTCGTTGTCGGCGAGGGGCTTGGTGGAAACGGTGGTGCCGGGCAGCCGGTACGGGTCGACGGTGGGCCAGAAGCCGTCCGTGTACTGGCCGCCGCCGTGGTCGCGGCCCCACCAGTAGAGCATTCCGGCGCCGGTGTGCCAGCCGCGCGGGTTCTCGCCGTTGCCGTTCTCGTAGTGGCTGACGCGGTCGGAGGCCATGGCGATGTTCGCGCACCAGCCGGGGCGCCGGTGGACGGCCCGGTCCATGGCGGCGAAGAGCCGGTGTCCGACGGGCTCGGGGGCGGCGGGTGCCGGGCCGTCGGCGACGGCGGCGAGCCGGGCCAGGTCGGCGACGCCGAACTGGGGGTCGGAGCGGACGGGGCTGGTGGTGTCGCGGGCGATCCAGCCCTTGACCAGGGCGTGCCAGCGGTCCCGCTCCGCCGCGCTCGCGCCGCCGGACAGCAGCGCGATGGCCGCGATGAGCGCGTGGCCGCGCTGGTGGTCGCCCTGGGTCAGCCGCCGGGGGTCGGCCGTCTGCACGCCGCGGCTGATGGCGCGGCCGGAGACGCTGTCCATCATCAGGCCGTTGTACAGCAGGGGGGCGTAGGCCCGCTCGACGCTGTCGTGGATGATCTGCCGGCGGGGGTCGGTGACCTCCCAACGCGACCCGCGCAGCAGGGAGAAGAGCCGTCCGAGTCCGTCGAGCAGCACCTGGCCGTAGGTGCCGGAGTAGGCGACCCAGGTGTGCTGGATGAAGGAGCCGTCGGCGTAGAGCCCGTCCCCCTCGGTGACGTAGGGGAAGACCGGGGAGAGGGCGTCGCGGGCGAGGGCGACCTTGGCGGGGGCCTCGCCGAGGATGCCGCGCACGGCCACGACGCGGCACAGGTCGACGCGGTTGGCTCCGGTGCTGGTGCCGGTGTAGGCGCCGAGCATCGTGTCGGGGACGAAGTGGTCGACGGCGGCGAGTTGACCCGCGCGCCGGGTGGGGTCGATGCGGTCGTGGAGGAGGGTGAGGGTGTCGAGGAGCAGTCGGGGGCTGCCGATCTGCCACTCCCACCAATTGCCGTAGCGGGTCGTTCCGGGGTGGTAGATCCGGTCGTGGACGTGGTCGAGTCCGGCGATCACGTCGGCGGCGAGGCCGGCGTCACCGGTGCTGCCGGTGCCGGGCTGGGTGCAGGCCTGGGCCATGGTGTGCAGACGTGCGTAGCTCTGGGTGATGCCGGCGGGCGAGTCGAAGGGCGCGTCGGGCCAGAGCCAGGCGGGACCGGGCCGCATGCCCGCCCGGTGGGATCGGGCGAGGTCGCCGGTGCGGCGCAGGGCCGAGGCGTAGGGCTCGGCCGAGGCGTCGAACCCGCTGCCGAGCATGAGGTCGCGCCATCTCTCCCGCAGCACCCGGAACTCCTCGCCCGGGTCCGCCCCCGCACCGGCCGCGGCGGCCCCGGCCGGCGGACCGGCCGCGGTGAGGCCGAGGGCGGTCACGGCGGAGGCGGCGAGGAAGCCGCGGCGGGTCCAGCTCGGGGCAGACGGCACGGCGGGTCCTCCCGGGGCACGGGGTGCGGGCGGTACCGGGGCCACACCGTGGCACGGCCCGTGGACGTGCGGCAATACCCCCGACTCGGCCATCGCCGATCCCTTCCTGGAAGACCCTCGGGAAAAATCCCCACCACAAATGTTGAAAGTTGAACCAGATCGAGCTAACGTCATTCTCGTTGAACCTTCAACAACCACCTCTCATCTTCTCCAGGAGCACGTCATGGGCATCTTCAGCCGCAAGAGCAATACCGCCGCCACTGCCGCCGACCGTGGCGCCACCGCCGTCCTCGATGTGGACCCCGCGCTGGCGGCCCTGACCGGTGACTACGCCATCGACCCGGCCCACAGCAGCATCGGCTTCACCGTGCGCCACGCCATGGTGACCAATGTGAAGGGCTCCTTCGCCGAGCACGAGGGCAACCTCCACCTCGATGGCACCGACCCGTCCCGCTCCACGGCGAGCATCGACGTCAAGATCGAGAGCGTGGACACCGGCATCAAGGACCGCGACGCCCATCTGCGCGGTGACGACTTCTTCGACGCCGCGGCGTTCCCCCTGATGACCTTCCGCTCCACCGGCGCCGAGCAGCTCGGCGGCGACCGCTACCGGGTCACCGGCGACCTCACCATCAAGGACGTCACCCGCCCCCTCGCCATCGACCTGGAGTTCAACGGCTCGGCCACCGACGTCTACGGCAATGAGCGCGTCGGCTTCGAGGGCAGCGCCGAGATCCTGCGCTCCGACTGGGGCCTGACCTGGAACGCGGCCCTGGAGACCGGTGGTGTGATGGTCAGCGACAAGGTGAAGCTGACCTTCGACATCTCCGCCGTCAAGACCGCCGCCCAGGCCTGACCCCCGTGCGGATCAGCGACCGAGGCGCCGCAGACAGTCGATGACGTCCGCGCCTCGGTCCGCGGCCGCGCTCAGCGCTATGTGGTTGTCGGGCCGCACGAGCACAAGACCTCCCCGGCCCTCCGGCACCCGGTACGCCGCGCGGGCGTGCCCCTCGGGGTCCGCGAGACCCGCCTCGGGCCCCCCGTCGACAAGGCAGGTGCGGACGAGGTCACCGCACTCCCCCGCGACTTCCGCCAGCGCCTTCGCGCTGTCCTCACCGAAGCCCAGCAGCGTGAAGTGCGGTCCGGCGAAGACGTCGAAGAGCCGCACCGGCCGGCCGGTGACCGCGTCCACGCAGGGCGCGTCCGGTGCCCGGTCGCCCGCCGTCTCCCCGCCGCAGGCCAGCGAGCTCCAGCGGTAGCCCACACCCAGCGTGGTGGCGGCGTCGTCGATGACCACCTCCGTGCCGACGCCCGCTTCCTTGACGGCCTCCCGCACCACCCGCATCCGCTCATCGGTGGTCTTCAACGTCCAGGCCGCGACGGGGAGCCGCTCCTCCTCGTACGTGTCCAACAGCCCCTCCCCCGCCTGTCCCTTGGCGACGAGTGCGAGCTTCCAGCCGAGGTTGAAGGCGTCCTGGACGCCGGTGTTCATCCCGAGGCCGCCCGCTATCGGCTGCACGTGTGCCGCGTCGCCCGCGAGGAAGGCACGACCGACCCTGAAGCGCTCGGCCATCCGTACATTGATGCGGTAGGTCGAGATCCACGTCGGGTTGGCGAGCCGCACCCCGGGCAGCCGCGCGTGCCGGTCGAAGAGGCGCTGAAAGGTCTCCAGCGAAGGTGCCACCAAGCGGCCCCGGTCATCGCGCTCGGGCGTCCCCTGGAGCTGCCACGATGTGGTGCCCGGAATGGGCCAGAGCATGATCGCACCGTCCTCGTCGAACCACTGGTGCCAGTAGGCGCGGTCCAGCCCGTCGGCCTCCACGTCCCCGATCACCATGCATTCCTCGTCCTCGGACTCGCCCTCGAAGGGCACGCCGAGCGTCCTGCGCAGCACGCCGCGCCCGCCGTCGCACCCCACGACGTACGACGCCTCGACGCTTCGCCCGTCCGCGAGGGTGACGGTCGCCTTCTCCTCGCCCTGCGTCAACCCGGCCACCTCGCAGCCGAGTTCGACGGCCACCCCGTACTCGGCGAGCTTGGTGCGGAGGATCTCCTCGGTGCGCCACTGCGGAAGGCCCAGCCCCTTTCCGTACGGCGCCGTGGGTGTCGGGACCGCTCCCGCGAAGATCTCGGCATCCGCCAGCGGGACGCCTCCCCGGTACTTGCGCAGCACCATGCGCTCCACGCCGGCGGCATCGAGCTCCGCCGCCACGCCGAGGTCCGCGAACACCTCCCGGCTGCGCTGATTGGGGCCCTTGGCCCGCGAAGTGCGGTGAAAAGCGGGGGACTTGTCGATGATGCGGACCGGCACCCCGGCCCGGGCGATCGTGCACGCGAGAGTCAGCCCGGTCGGCCCGGCGCCCACGATCAGCACTGTGGATGTCATGCGGTGTCCCTCCGTCGTTCGGTGTCTCCATGAAAGACCCCCGGAGCAGAAAACGCAACCGGGTAACGAATCTTTCTTGGTAACGAGAATCTGGTAGGGTGGCCGTGTGAACGAGGTGACCGGACTGCGGGAACGAAAGAAGCAGCGCACGCGAGAAGCGCTGTCCAGCACGGCGATCGAGCTCTTCCTGGAGCGAGGCTTCGATCGGGTGTCGGTCGCGGACGTGGCGGCCGCGGTGGAGGTGTCCAAGCCGACCCTCTTCCGCTACTTCCCGGCCAAGGAGGATCTGGCCCTGCACCGGATCGCCGACCACCAGGGCGAGGCCGCCCGCGTGGTGCGCGCCCGGGCCGAGGGCCAGTCGCCGCTGGCCGCCCTGCGCGCCCACTTCCACGCGCGGCTCGACGCCCATGATCCGATCACGGGTCTCAACGACGACGCCCGGATACGCGCGTTCAACGACATGCTCTACACCACGCCGAGCCTGCTGGCCCGGCTGGTGCGCTACACCGGCCGCGACGAGGAGGAGCTGACCGATGCGCTCCACGAGAGTGCCGACGACGGCGCTGCGGCGGCCCGGTTCACGGCCGGGCTCGCGGCCGCGCAGGTCATCACCCTCCACCGGCGCCTCGCCGAGGGGAACTGGCGCAGGATCACGGACGGCCGCACCGCCGAGCAGGCACTGCCCGAGGCGCACGCCGCCGCCGACCTCGGTTACGACCTGCTCGACGGCGGGCTGGCGGCCCACTACGGCTGACGGGGGCGGTGGCGGGCCGGGCGGGGGCGCGCGCCGGGCGCCGCCCGCCCAAGAGCCCTGCGCTACTGCGCTACTCCTGTGGTTCGACCCCGGCGCGCCGCAGACCGTAGGCATAGGCGTCGTCGAGCGCCTGCCAGGACGCGGCGATGACGTTCTCCGCGACACCGACGGTGGACCACTCGCCGTGCTCGTCGCTCGTGGAGACCAGGACCCGGGTGATCGAGCCCGTGCCCAGACTGCCCTCCAGGATGCGGACCTTGTAGTCCGTCAGCTTCAGGGCGGCCAGCTTCGGATAGATGCGCTCCAGCGCGACGCGCAGCGCGCGGTCGAGGGCGTTGACCGGGCCGTTTCCCTCCGCGGTGGCGACGATGCGCTCGCCCTTGGCCCACAGCTTCACGGTCGCCTCGTTGGCGTGCGTACCGTCGGGGCGGTCCTCGACGATCGCGCGCCAGGACTCCACGCGGTAGTAGCGGCGGGCTCTGCCTTCGACCTCCGCGCGCAGCAGCAGTTCGAAGGACGCGTCGGCGGCCTCGTACGTGTAGCCGGCGAGTTCACGCTCCTTCACGCGCTCGACGACGCGCGCGACCAGGGCGCGGTCGCCGCCGAGGTCGATGCCCAGCTCCTTGCCCTTGAGCTCGATGGATGCCCGTCCGGCCATGTCGGAGACGAGCATCCGCATGGTGTTGCCGACCCGCTCCGGGTCGATGTGCTGGTACAGATCCGGGTCGACCTTGATCGCCGATGCGTGCAGCCCCGCCTTGTGGGCGAAGGCGGAGACCCCCACATAGGGCTGGTGGGTGGAGGGCGTGAGATTGACGACCTCGGCGATGGCGTGCGAGATGCGCGTCATCTCCGCGAGCTTCCCCGCCGGGAGCACCCGCCGGTCGTACTTGATCTCCAGCGCCGCGACCACGGGGAAGAGGTTGGAATTGCCGACCCGTTCGCCGTAGCCGTTGGCGGTGCACTGCACGTGCGTGGCGCCCGCGTCCACGGCGGCGAGCGTATTGGCCACCGCGCAGCCGGTGTCGTCCTGGGCGTGGATGCCGAGCCGGGCGCCGGTCTCGGCCAGCACGGCCGCCACGACCGTCTGGACCTGGGCGGGGAGCATGCCGCCGTTGGTGTCGCAGAGCACGACCACGTCGGCGCCGGCCTCGTGCGCGGTGCGCACGACCTGCGTCGCGTAGCCGGGGTTGGCGTGGTAGCCGTCGAAGAAGTGCTCGCAGTCGACGAAGACGCGACGTCCCCGCGCCCGCAGATGGGCGACGGTGTCCCGCACCATCGCGAGGTTCTCCTCCAGCGTGGTGCGCAGGGCGAGTTCGACGTGCCGGTCGTGGGACTTGGCCACCAGGGTGACGACCGGGGCGCCGGAGTCGACCAGCGCGGCGACCTGCGGGTCGTCCTCGGCCCGCACGCCCGCCTTGCGTGTGGCGCCGAACGCGACGAGCTGCGCGTGCCGGAAGTCGATCTCGGCGGCGGCCCGCTGGAAGAACTCGGTGTCGCGTGGGTTGGCGCCGGGCCAGCCGCCCTCGATGAAGCCGACGCCGAAGTCGTCCAGGTGCCGGGCGATGGTCAGCTTGTCCGCGACGGTGAGGCTGATGCCCTCGCGCTGCGCGCCGTCGCGCAGCGTCGTGTCGAAGACGTGAAAGCTGTCGTCGACCTGAAGGCCGTCCTCGGCGGGAAAGCCGTCCTCGGGTGCGTCCGTCATGCTGCTCTGACTCCTGTCGAGATCTCGGTCTACCGGAATAACCGGTTCCACCGTCCCCCTATGATCCCGCGCGGTGCGCCTCCGGCGTGGTGGGCCGGGAAACGAAAAGACCTCTCGCGGGTGCGAGAGGTCTGCGCGCGGGTCTGGGACGACGGTGTCCGCGTCGTACGGGTTGGTACGAGGCGGTCACTGCGGACCGGCGCGCCTGCTGCCAATAATCATGGCGAACGAGAGCATGGTGCCATCCTGGCACGGTGTCTCGCGTCGGCGCTGCCGAGTCTCACGATGCGGATGCCTCCGGCGATGCGGCTGCGTCCCACGCTGCGGTCAGTGTCGCCCTCAAGCGCCGGGCAGGCTTGGTTTCGCGGGCTGGTGACGTCATCAGACACCCGGACGACTGGCCTCCGTCGCGTCCTCGGTCGTGGTTCGAGCCGGGATCACCGTCCCCGTGGTGCCGACGTTCTTCAGGTCGATGTCCCGCGTCTCGCGCATCGTGAGGTAGACGATCAGCGAGACGGCCGCACAGCCCGCCACGTACCAGTAGTAGCCGGACTCGATGCCGCCCTTCTTGAACCACAGCGCCACGTATTCCGCCGTCCCCCCGAAGAGCGCGTTGGCGATGGCGTAGGGCAGGGCCACGCCCAGCGACCGGACACCGGTGGGGAACAGCTCCGCCTTCACGCACGCGTTGATCGACGTGTAGCCCGTGACGACGATCAGCGCCAGCAGGGCCAGGCCGAGCGCCGGCCAGAAGGAGCCCGCGTGGCCGAGCAGCGTCATGATCGGCACGGTCAGGAAGGTGGAGCCCACGGCGAAGGTGACGAGCAGCGGGCGGCGGCCGATGCGGTCCGAGAGGGCGCCCGCGAGGGGCTGCAGGCACATGAAGACGAAGAGGGCGCAGAAGCTGACGAGGGTCGCCGTCTGCTTGGACAGGCCCGCGCTGTTGGAGAGGTACTTGGTGAGGTAGGTCGTGTAGGTGTAGTACGCGACCGTGCCGCCCATGGTCAGCGCGATGACGAGGAACGCCTCGCGCTTGTGCCGCAGCAGCGCCTTGATCGTGCCGCGGTCCTCCTCGGAGGTCTCGCCCGACTCCTCGTACACCTCCGTCTCCAGCATGTTGCGCCGCAGATAGAAGATGACGGCCGCGCCCAGCGCGCCCACGATGAAGGGGATGCGCCAGCCCCAGCTGTGCAGCGCGCTGTCGGACAGGGTGTGTTGCAGAAGGATCTGCAGGCCGAGGCCGACGAGCTGGCCCGCGGTCATGGAGACGTACTGGAAGCTGGAGGCGAAGCCTCGGCGGCCGGGCGCGGACGCCTCGGTGAGGTAGGTCGCGCTGGCCGCGTACTCGCCGCCGACCGAGAGGCCCTGGAGCAGCCGGGCGACCAGCAGGACCGCCGCGCCGCCGTAGCCCGCGACGGCGTAGGTCGGCGCGATGGCGATCAGTACGGCGGAGGCCGACATCAAGGTGACGGTCAAGGTGAGTGCCGACTTGCGGCCGCGCCGGTCGCCGACGCGGCCGAGCAGCCAGCCGCCGAGGGGGCGCATGAAGAAGCCGACGGCGAAGAGGCCCGCGGTGTTCATGAGCTTCGCCGTGTCGTCACCCGAGGGGAAGAAGGCGCCCGCGAAGTAGGTGGCGAAGCTGGCGTACACGAACCAGTCGAACCATTCGACCATGTTGCCGGCCGAGCCGACCCAGATCTTCTTCCAGTGCTGTCGTCCCATGGTCGATCACGGTGGCGGAGCGACAGGTGTCGGACAAGGGGCCGGGCGGCAACGATCATGCCAACTTGCGTGCGTTGCGTTCACGGCGGCCACCGGAGCCGAGCCGGTACGGCTGAGGCCGCCCCGACGGTTCGTCCGGGGCGGCCTCGGCGGTGGCGAGGAGCGGGCTCAGCCCAGCGGGTGCATCCAGCCGCGGGTGTCCTCGGCCTTGCCGGTCTGGATGGCGAGCAGCGCCTCGCGCAGCTTCATCGTGACCTCGCCGGGCCGGCCGTCGGCCTGGGTCCACTCGGCGCCCGCGGACTTCACGGAGCCGACCGGGGTGATGACCGCGGCCGTGCCGCAGGCGAACACCTCGGTGAGCGTGCCGTTCTCGGTGTCGCGCTTCCAGTCGTCGGTGGAGATGCGGCGCTCCTCGGACTCGTAGCCGAGGTCCTTGGCCAGCTTCAGCAGGGAGTCACGGGTGACGCCGGCGAGGAGCGAGCCGGTGAGCTCGGGGGTGACGATCCTGGGCTGCTCATTGGCTTCGGACCCGTACACGAAGTACAGGTTCATGCCGCCCATCTCCTCGACCCAGCGGTGCTCCAGGGCGTCGAGCCAGACCACCTGGTCGCAGCCCTTCTCCGCCGCCTCGGCCTGGGCGAGCAGGGAGGCCGCGTAGTTGCCGCCGGTCTTGGCGAAACCCATGCCGCCGGGCACCGCGCGGACGTAGTTCTCCGAGAGCCAGACGGACACCGGCTGCACGCCGCCGGGGAAGTACGCGCCGGCGGGCGAGGCGATGACGATGAAGAGGTACTCATTGGCGGGCCGCACGCCGAGACCGACCTCGGTCGCGATCATGAACGGGCGCAGATAGAGCGACTCCTCGCCGCCGTGCTCGGGCACCCACTTCTTGTCCTGCTCGACCAGCACGTCACAGGCCTCGATGAAGGTCTCGACGGGCAGCTCCGGCATCGCCAGACGGCGGGCGGACTTCTGGAAGCGCTCGGCGTTGGCCTCGGGCCGGAAGGTGGCGACCGACCCGTCGGGGCCGCGGTAGGCCTTCAGGCCCTCGAAGATCTCCTGCGCGTAGTGCAGGGTCATGTTGGCCGGGTCGATCGACAGCGGCGCGTACGGGACGAGCTGCCCGTCGTGCCAGCCACGGCCCTCGGTCCACTTGATGGTGACCATGTGGTCGGTGAAGTGCCGGCCGAAACCGGGGGCAGCCAGGATCTTCTCGCGCTCCGCGTCGGACAGCGGGTGCGAGGAGGGCTTGAGCTCGATCGTGGGCGTCGTCATGAATGCGTGTCCTTCACCTTGGTGTGTGGCGGACCGCGCTCATTCCGTCCCGATCGGCTCGAGGACGTCCGAGCTTCCCCTCATGCCGCGGCCCCACGTTCGATTATCTCTCCCGTGGGGCCGTGGACGAAAAAACTGCGCGCGGCCCTGGATGGATGGTCGCACCCAACCGCGCGGTAGCACAGCGACCCACCTCATACAGCGGTGCTCTACGGGTAGAGCACCGCCATCGGGGAGGGTGCCGGGAGCCGGGGCGGCCGGGTCAGCCGGATACTCGTGCGGCGAGCGCGTCGCCGATCTCGTCCGTCGTACGGGGGCCTGTGCCGCGGGCGGCGAGGTCGTCGGCGACGGCCTCCTCGACGCGGTCCGCCTCCGCCTCGTGGCCGAGGTGGCGCAGCAGCAGCGCGACGGAGAGGACGGCGGCCGTGGGGTCGGCCTTGCCGGTGCCGGCGATGTCGGGCGCGGAGCCGTGGACCGGTTCGAACATCGACGGGAAGGCGCCGGTCGGGTTGATGTTCCCGGAGGCGGCCAGGCCGATGCCACCGGTGACGGCGGCGGCGAGGTCGGTGAGGATGTCACCGAAGAGGTTGTCGGTGACGATGACGTCGAAACGCTCGGGCTGGGTGACGAAGAAGATCGTCGCCGCGTCGACGTGCAGATAGTCGGTGGTGACCTCGGGGTATTCCCGGCCGACCCGGTCGAAGACGTTCTTCCACAGGTGGCCCGCGTAGACGAGGACGTTGTTCTTGTGGACGAGGGTCAGCTTCTTGCGCGGCCGGGCCTGCGCGCGCTCGTACGCGTCGCGCACCACGCGCTCCACGCCCAGCGCCGTGTTGAGGCTGACCTCGGTGGCGACCTCGTGGGGGGTGCCGGTGCGCAGGCTGCCGCCGTTGCCGACGTAGGGGCCCTCGGTGCCCTCGCGGACGACGATGAAGTCGATCTCCGGGCGTCCGGCGAGCGGGGTGTCCGTGTGGGGGAAGAGCTTCGAGGGGCGCAGATTGACGTAGTGGTCGAAGGCGAAGCGCAGCTTGAGCAGCAGCCCGCGCTCGAGCACGCCGGACGGCACGGAGGGGTCGCCGACCGCGCCGAGCAGGATCGCGTCGTGGTCCTTGAGGGATTCGAGCTCGGCGTCCGGCAGGGTCTCGCCGGTCGCGTGCCAGCGCCGGGCGCCGAGATCGTACTCCCGGGTCTCCAGCTTCACGTCCGAAGGAAGGACGGCATTGAGGACCTTGAGGCCCTGGGCCACGACTTCCTGGCCGATACCGTCACCGGGGATCACTGCGAGGCGCATGGTGCGAGACATAGCGGGACCGTACTCCGCCGTCCCGGTGGTTGACACGCGATGTCCACGATCCGGACAGATGGCGGTCCGGTCAGGTCACGTTCACCTCAAGGACGGGACGGTGTCGCTCGTTCCTGGGACGTTTTCGAGCATGGAGACACCACGGGTAGGCATCCCCGACCACCTCGCCGTCCGGATGACGATGGCCGAGCAGCACGAGTATCTGCGGACGAAGCTCACCCGGCGCGGGATGCTGCGCGCCGGTGCCGCCACGGCCGGGACGGTCGCCGGGCTGGGTGTCCTCGGCGGCGCGGGCGCGTACGCGGGCCCCACCCTGGTCGGCGCGCCCGCGACCGCCCGGGTGGACGGCTCGGTGGTCGCGCCCTTCGGCCGCCATCTCGCCTTCGGCGCCGATCCGAGGACGCAGATGCGGATCTCCTGGCAGGTGCCGTTCGCGGTCAGGGACCCGTTCGTCCGGGTGGGCCTCGAACCGTGGGACCTCGGCCTGCGCGTGGCGGCGGAGGTGCGCGCTCTGCACACGCCCGCGCTCAGCAAAAAGCTCCCGGCCGTCGACCAGGTCTATCTGCACGCGGCGCTGGACGGCCTCAGCCCGGGCAGGACGTACTACTACGGCGTCGGCCACACCGGCCACGACCCCGCCGACCCGCGCCACTTCGCGACCATCGGCACCTTCCGCACCGCCCCACAGAGCGCGGAGAGATTCGTCTTCACCGCCTTCGGCGACCAGGGCGTCAGCTACGACGCGCTCGCCAACGACCAGCTGATCCTCGGCCAGAACCCCGCGTTCCATCTCCACGCGGGCGACATCTGCTACGCCGACTCCAGCGGCGGGGGCAAGCCGACGGACGTCTACGACGCGCGGGTGTGGGACCAGTTCCTCGCCCAGACCGAGTCCGTGGCGGCGCGGGTGCCGTGGATGGTGACCACCGGCAACCACGACATGGAGGCCTGGTACTCCCCCAACGGCTACGGCGGTCAGCGGGCCCGCTGGACCCTGCCGGACAACGGCTTCGACCCGCGCCAGGCGCCGGGCGTCTACTCCTTCACCTACGGAAACGTGGGGGTCGTCGCGCTGGACGCCAACGACGTCTCGTACGAGATCGCCGCCAACACCGGTTACACCGGCGGCAGACAGACCGCCTGGCTGGACCGGCGGCTGCGGGAGTTGCGCGGGCGGCGCGGGATCGATTTCCTCGTCGTCTTCTTCCACCACTGCGCGTTCTCGACGACGAAGGCGCACGCGTCGGACGGCGGGGTGCGCGAGGCATGGCTGCCGCTGTTCGAGAAGCACCAGGTGGACCTGGTGATCAACGGCCACAATCACGTCTACGAACGGACCGACGCGATCCGCGGCGGGCGAGTGGGCAGGAAGGTCCCGATCGGTGGGAGCGTCGACGGGACGCGCGACGGCATTGTGTACGTCACCGCGGGCGGGGCGGGCAAGGCGCTGTACGACTTCCCGGTGCCGGACAGCTACGAGGGCCGTGTGAAGGACCTCGACGGCATCGCCAGCTACCACTGGGGGAAGGGCCGGGTGAAGCGCCCGGAGACGGTGGAGTGGTCACGTGTGCGCTACACCGGCTTCTCCTTCCTCGCCGTCGAGGCCGAGCCGGGCCGCCACCCGCGACTGCGGGTGACGGCACTGGCGGAGAGCGGAGCGCGGGTGGATTACTTCGAAGTGACGCGGAGCGGAGCCGAGAAGAACTAGCACCGCGAAGTGACGCGGAGCGGAGCCGAGAAGAACTAGCACCGCGAAGTGACGCGGAGCGTCGGCGCGACGTAACGCGCGGCGGAGAAGAAACAGCGGCTGCGGGCCGCCTCACGCGCACCTCCGCTGCGCGGCGGTGTCCTCGATCGCCGGACGGGCTGGATGTGGCTGACCCCAGCCGAAAGCAGCCTGTCCGGCGTTTGAGGACGCGCCCGCAGGGCGCTCAGTGACCCGTCGCGCCGCCGTTGTCGCGGCGGTCGAGCGCGCGCTGGAGCGCGGCGGCGGCGTTGGCGCGGTCGGTCTTGTGGGCGGTGGTGTCGGAGGTGCGGGTGCCGCGGGCGCCGCGGCGGGTCCTGCGGACGACGGTCTCGGCCATGAAGTCACGTCTCCTCTGAATGGAAGCCCGAGAAGTGCGGATGAGAGCCGGAAAGAGTGCGGGGGCCCGCGTACGGCAGGGATCACCTGCGCTCACGCACCGGGCCGCAACCGCCTTCGCTCGATGGAGCGGGACGTTCGGCTGCTTCCACGCTAGGTCAGCGGGGACGCGCTGTCTGCACATTTAGTCGGCCTTCCTACTATCTGAGACGGGGGTGCGGCTCCACCCGCCCGTACAGCGCGGAAACGGGTCGGCGACAGTAGGGCCCATGAACGGCCAGTACGTACGCGAACCCTGGGCCCCGGCCCGCCTCCTGCCCGACGAGGCGCGATGAGTGCGCTGTTGGAAGCCGAGGAGGCGTTCGGCCGCGCCCTGCCGGTCGTCGCGGGGGCGCTGGCCGTCGCCGGTGCGGCCGTCGCGGTCCTCCCCGCGGGCGTCACCGCCCGCCGTGAACTGCGGCGCGCCTGGGGCACTTCGGTCGTGGCGGCGCTGTTGTTCTTCGCCGCGCTGTACCCGGTGGACTCGCCGGGGCCGCTGTTGCTGCCGGCCGTGCTGGGGCTGGTCGCGGTGGCGGAGTACGCGGCTCTGCTGCGCCTCGCGCGGGGCGAGCGGGTGGTGCTGGGCGTCGCGGCCGTGCTGGTGCCGCCGCTGGCGTATGTGGCCCATGTGCTGCCGGAGGAGGTGCGTTTCGACCTGCGGTTCCCGGCGCTCGTGCTGGTCGCGTGCGTGCTGGCGGCGGTGCTGTCCGGGGATCCCGCGCGGGCCGGTGAGCGGGCGGCGCGCACGGTCTTCGGGGTGCTGTGGATCCCGTTGACGCTGAGCGGACTCCTGGTGCTGGAGGGCACGGCGATCGCCGTGGTCGTGGCCGTCGCCTTCGGTGATGTGGCCGCCTGGTGCGGAGGGGCCCTGTTGGCCCGGCTGGGCGGCGGCCTGGCCCGGCCGCTGTCCCGGCTCTCCCCCGACCGGACGTGGGCGCACGTGCTCACGGGGGGCATGGGCGTGGCCGTCGGCCTGGGCGCGGTCGGCGGGTTCACGGTCAGCCTGTGGGCCGCGGTGCTGTGCGGCTGTGTCGTGGGCGGTCTGCTCGGTTCCGCGCTCACCCGCGAGGCCGGCGCGGAGGGTACGGGCAGCTGGCTGCCGGGCTTCGGCGGCCTCCTCGGTCGACTCGGCTCCCTGCTGTCGGCGCTGCCGCTCGCGATGCTGGTGGCGCTGTGACGTCCGCCCGCTCCCGCTGCGACGCGCGCCGCCCGCGGGGACGCCGCCGTCCGCACCACCCGTGACAGGGGCGTGACAAAACCGCCATACGAGCACGACCCGACGGCGCTTAAGGTGATCGCCGCGGCCGTAGCCGCGATCTTGATTCACCGTTCCACTCGCTCCACCCACCGGAGGACATGCCCGTGCGTCGAATATCCCTCGCGCTCACCACCGTCGCGCTGATCGGCACCGCCGCCCTGGCCGCCCCGGCCCAGGCGGCCACCGCGGCACCGCAGCGCGCGGCGGCGGCCAAGCCGTGCAACGCGGACAACGCGGCCATCTACACCGACGGCACCCGGCTGCGCACCAAGGCGAGCGCGTCGAGCGGCGTCAAGGGCCAGCTCTACTTCAAGGACCCGATCCGGATCCTCAGCAAGTCGGGCAAGTGGGACTACGTCCAGCTGAAGGCCAAGAGCAGGGGCGGGCTGCCCAAGGGCACCCGCGGCTATGTGGCCCACGCCAACATCATCCCGCCGTACTGCGGCGGTCTGTAGGACCACCGCCGCACCTCCGCGGCACGCTCCACTGCCGGTCCGGCGGCCGGCCGTGGGGACCGGGGAGGATCCCGGAAACCGGAAAAGCGACGCCGCCGCCCGGCTGGGGAGCCGGGCGGCGGCGTCGCTTGTGAAAGGGCTGGTCAGCCCATGTGCGGGTAGCCGTACTCGGTCGGCGGGACCAGCGTCTCCTTGATGGAGCGGGTCGAGGTCCAGCGCATCAGGTTGGACGCGGCGCCGGCCTTGTCGTTGGTGCCGGACGCGCGGCCGCCACCGAAGGGCTGCTGGCCGACGACGGCACCGGTCGACTTGTCGTTGATGTAGAAGTTGCCCGCGGCGAAGCGGAGCTTCTCCATCGCGTCGGCCGCCGCGTAGCGGTCCTGGGCGATGATCGAGCCGGTCAGGGCGTACGCCGAGACGGACTCCATCTGGGCCAGCATCGCGTCGAAGTCGGCGTCCTCGTAGACGTGGACGGCGAGGATCGGGCCGAAGTACTCGGTCGTGAAGACCTCGTTCTCCGGGTCCGTGCACTCGATGACCGTCGGGCGGACGAAGTAGCCGACCGAGTCGTCGTACGTGCCGCCCGCGATGATCGTGCAGGTCGGGTCGGACTTGGCCCGGTCGATCGCGGCCTTGTTCTTGGCGAACGAACGGTCGTCGATGACGGCGCCGATGAAGTGCGACAGGTCGGTGACGTCACCCATGGTGATGCCGTCGACCTCGGCCGCGAACTGCTCCTTGAAGCCGTTGTCCCAGAGGGAACGCGGGATGTAGGCGCGGGAGGAGGCCGAGCACTTCTGGCCCTGGAACTCGAAGGAGCCGCGGGTCAGCGCGGTCTTCAGGATCGCCGGGTCGGCGCTCGGGTGCGCGACGACGAAGTCCTTGCCACCGGTCTCGCCGACCAGACGCGGGTAGGACTTGTACTTCTCGATGTTGTTGCCGACCGTCTTCCACAGGTACTGGAAGGTCTTGGTCGAGCCGGTGAAGTGGATACCGGCCAGCTCGGGGTGGTTCAGGGCCACCTCGGAGACGGCGATGCCGTCACCGGTCACCAGGTTGATGACGCCCTTGGGCAGGCCCGCCTCCTCCAGGAGCTGCATCAGCAGCACGGCGGAGTGGGTCTGGGTCGGGGACGGCTTCCAGACGACCACGTTGCCCATCAGGGCCGGGGCGGTCGGCAGGTTGCCCGCGATGGCGGTGAAGTTGAAGGGCGTGATCGCGTAGACGAAGCCCTCGAGCGGACGGTGGTCGCTGCGGTTCCACACACCGGCGGAGTTGGCGACCGGCTGCTCGGCGAGAATCTGGCGCGCGAAGTGCACGTTGAAGCGCCAGAAGTCGACGAGCTCACAGGGGGTGTCGATCTCCGCCTGCTGGGCGGTCTTCGACTGGCCGAGCATGGTGGAGGCGGCCAGCGTCTCGCGCCAGGGGCCGGCCAGCAGCTCGGCGGCGCGCAGGATGATCGCCGCGCGGTCGTCGAAGGACATCGCGCGCCACGCCGGGGCGGCGGCCAGGGCGGCGTCGACCGCGTCCTGGGCGTCCCGGACGGTGGCGTTGTTGAAGGTGCCGATGACGGCCGCGTGGTTGTGCGGCTGCACGACCTGGAACGGCTCGCCGCCGCCCATCCGCTTCTCACCGTTGATGGTCATCGGCAGGTCGATGGGGTTGCCGGCCAGCTCCTTGAGCTTGGCCTCGAGGCGGGCACGCTCCGGGGAACCGGGGGCGTAGCTGTGCACCGGCTCGTTGACCGGCGCGGGGACCTGGGTAACGGCGTCCATGAGTTCCGTGTCTCCTTCGGGGCTCTTGCGGGGGTTCGGGGGTCAGCCCGTGGTGAGGATGGAACGGGCGAAGAACAGCAGGTTCGCGGGCTTCTCGGCGAGGCGGCGCATGAAGTAGCCGTACCAGTCGGTGCCGTACGCGGTGTACACCCGCATCCGGTGGCCCTCGGCGGCCAGCCGGACGTGCTCGTCGCTGCGGATGCCGTACAGCATCTGGAATTCGTACTCATCCAGTTTGCGCCCCGCCTGCCGGGCCAGCTCCTGCGAGATGGCGATCAGACGCGGGTCGTGCGACCCGATCATCGGGTAGCCCTCGCCCTGCATGAGGATCTTGACGATGCGGACGAACGCCTTGTCGATCTCGGCCTTGTCCAGGTACGCGACGGAGGCGGGCTCCTTGTACGCACCCTTCACGATACGCACTCGGCTGCCGGCCGCGGCGAGCCGGCGGGCGTCGTCCTCGGTGCGGAAGAGGTAGGCCTGGATCACACAGCCGGTCTGCGGGAAGTCCTTCCGCAGCTCCTCGTGGATGGCGAACATCGAGTCGAGGGTGGTGTGGTCCTCGGCGTCCAGGGTGACCGTGGTGCCGATGGCGGCGGCGGCCTCGACGACCGGGCGGACATTGGCGAGCGCCAGCTCGTGGCCGCCCTCCAGGGCCTGGCCGAACATGGAGAGCTTGACCGACATCTCGGCCTTGGTGCCGAGGCCGAGCGCCTTGAGGCGGTCGATCAGCTCCAGGTAGGCGTCACGGGCGGCGTAGGACTGCTCGACCGTGGTGATGTCCTCGCCCACGACGTCCAGGGTGACCTCCAGGCCCTTGGCCGAGGCGTCCTGCACGATCGGGATGACCTGGTCGACGGTCTCGCCGGCGATGAACCGGTCGACGACCTGCTTGGTGCCCGGGGCAGCCGACACGAAACGGCGCATCTTGTCGCTGCGCGAAGCGGCGAGGATCACGGGAGCCAGCACGGGCACCTCCACAATGACGGCCGCCCCCACCTGGGGAGTCGGCATAAGTAACTCAACGTGAAACGTAGAGTTCATGCCACCGCGCGGCCATCGACAGCTGTCACGCATCCGTGGCCGGGATCTCAGACAGATGTATGACAATGGGGGCACGGGCATGGGGAATACCCGAGGGAAGGAGCGGAGCGCGGCATGCGGGGCGACTATCAGCAGCTCGTGGACGACATCTCGGCGGCGCTCGGCGCGCCCGCGACGCTCGAGGACCGCGACTTCGGGCTGATCGCGTTCGGCGCCCACGGCGGTGACGACGATCTCGACCTGATGATGGACCCGGTCCGCACCCGCTCGATCCTCCAGCGCCGGTCGACGGCGGCGGTCCGGGCGTGGTTCGAGGCGTTCGGCATCGCGCGGGCCCAGTCGCCGCTGCGGATCCCGCCGGACCCGGCGGCGGGGGTCTTCAAGGGGCGCATCTGTCTGCCCGTGCGCCACCGCGGGGTGGTCCACGGCTATGTCTGGCTGCTGGACGACGAGCAGCTCGCGGGGCTCGATCTCGCCCTGCCGTACGCGGACCCCCGGCTCGCGCACGCCATGGAGACCGCCGACCGGATCGGCGCGCTGCTGGCCGCGGAGGCCCGGGCCGGGGCCGAGCTGGGCGAGCTGCTGCGGGAGCTGCTGACGGCCCGCTCCGCCGGGCGGGACGCGGCGCGCGGCGCGCTGCGGGAGGCGCTCGGAGCGGCGGCCGACGGCCCGCTGGCGATCGTCGCGGTGGCCCCCTGGCGCCCGGTGGGCGAACCGGGCTCCGCCGGGGACGAGCCGGACCGGTCGGCGGCGCCGGCGGACACGGGCTCCGGCTCGATGCTCGCCGCGCAGTCGGGCGTCGCCGCGCTCTGCGCCGTCCCGGACTCGCTGCCCGACGGCTCGGCGGCGCTGGCCGCCCTGGTCCGGCTGCGCGCCCTCACCACCCCCGCCCCGGCCCGCACCGCGGCGGAGCGGCTGCTGCGCTCCCCGCGCGCGGCCGGGGCGGCCTCGGCGGCCACGGCGGGGATCGGAACCCCCCGCCGGGGCCTGGCCGAGCTGCCCACCGCCTGGTCGGAGGCGCTGGCCGCGGCCCGCGCGGCGGGTGCCGCGGCCGGGTCGGGGCGGCGGCTGGGACCGGTGGCGGAGTGGGAGGCGCTCGGCGCGTACCGCGCGCTGACGGCCCTGCCGGCCGACCGCGCGGCGGATCCCGCGGTGCTGCGCCTGCTGGAGCCCGCGCACACCGAGCTGGCCCGCACGGCGGAGACCTTCCTCGACTCCGCCGGCCAGGCGGGCAGGGCGGCCGCCGCCCTCGGCATCCACCGCCAGACGCTCTACTACCGGCTCGCGCGCGTGGAGCAGCTCACCGGCCTCGACCTGGACGAGGGCGAGGACCGGCTGCTGCTGCACATGTCGCTCAAG
This sequence comes from Streptomyces syringium, assembly GCF_017876625.1. Taxonomy (NCBI): domain Bacteria; kingdom Bacillati; phylum Actinomycetota; class Actinomycetes; order Kitasatosporales; family Streptomycetaceae; genus Streptomyces; species Streptomyces syringium. Next base: position 5,415,182 of record NZ_JAGIOH010000001.1, on the reverse strand, counting down.
GCCTCCCGGCTCTAGGCGCCCGGGGGCGGTCAGTCCTCCTCGACCGTGATCGCCTGCACGGGGCAGGCCCGTGCCGCTTCCCGTACGAGCGGCTCGCCGGCGCCGTTCTCACGGCCCGGCAGGACTTCGCCGAATCCGTCGTCGTCCTGGGTGAAGACACCGGGTGCGGTGAGGGCGCACTGGCCGCTGCCGATACAGGTGTCCGTGTCGATGCTGATCTTCATGACGGGCTCCGTTCTCTCCGTGGGCGGCTGGTCGGCCGCTCTGCTCACCACGCGACCGGCAGGGCGAACAGTCCCTGGAGCGTCGTGGCGGGCTTGATGAGCAGCTCGTCACGGGCAACGGTGATCCGCAGGGTGGGGATGCGGGTCAGAAGGGTGCTGAGGGCGATTTCCAGCTCGGCGCGGGCCAGGTTCTGGCCCAGGCACTGGTGGATGCCGAAGCCGAAGGCGACGTGGTGCCGGGCCGAGCGGCGGACGTCGAGCGCCCCGGGCCGCTCGTAGACCTCGGCGTCACGGTTGATCAGCGAGACCGCGAGGAGGACCCCGTCCCCCGCCCGGATGGTCCGGCCGCCGATCTCGATGTCCGAGGTGGCGACCCGCATCATGATGTCGGCGATGGACAGATAGCGCAGCAGTTCCTCGACGGCGCCGGGCATCAGTGCCGGATCGGCGCGCAACGCGGCGAGCTGGTCCGGGTGTTCGTGGAGGGTGTATGTCCCGAGGCTGATCATGTTGGCCGTGGTCTCGTGTCCGGCGATGAGCGTGACCATGGCCGTCATGACCAGCTCCCGGCGGTCCAGCTGCCCTTCCGCGAGCCGGTCGGCGATGAGTTCGTCGAGCAGCCCGTCGCCGGGGGCCGCTTCCTTGCGGGCGATGAGCCCGTCGAGGTAGTCCTCGAACTCCATCCGTTTCGCGCGCGCTTCGGCGCTCGTCTCCGAGAGCAGCAGGGCCCGCGACAGGGACTCGAAGAGTTCGTGCTCCTCATAGGGGACGCCGAGCAGTGAACAAATGACCATGGACGGCAGGGGCAGGGCGTACGCGGAGACGAGCTCCGCCTCCGTGCCGCCGGCGAGCATCGCATCGATGAGGTCGTCCGCGATCCGCTGGATCTGCGGGCGCATGGCGGCGATCCGCTTGAGCCCGAAGCTGGGGATCAGCATGCGCCGTTGCCGGGCGTGTTCGGGGTCGTCGTAGCCGATGAGCGGGAAGGAGGCCTCGCCCTGCCCCTCGGCACGGGGGGCGAAGACCGGAAAGGCCGGATTCTTCCGGTCGGAGGAGAGCCTCTGGTCGGTGAGCAGGGCCCGCCCCTCGGCGTGCCCGGTCACCAGCCACACCTCACGGCCGTCGTACAACCTCACGTGTGTCAGGGGGCCGTCCGAGGTGAGGGCTTCATGGCCGGCGGGCGGCTGGTAGGGGCAGGTGCGTGCATGGGGGAAATCGGGGGCGGTGGCGCTCTTCTCGGCGCGGCTGTCGGCGTCGGTGGTGCCGTCGTCGACAACGACGTCGCTGCTGGTGCGGCTCCGGGTCACGGTCAACCTCCCAGTTCGGGACTGACGTCCTTTCCCTTCCCTACCCATGGCGGAACGTCAGGTTGCCGGACTGGGTACGGTTCGGGCCATATTTCCGTTCAACCGCCAACAAGTCCCCCGCGCACCCCCACCTCAGGCGTCCGGCAGGGGCTCGCCGCTCAGGGCCGTGCCGGTCAGGACCCTGCGCATGCCCTCCACCAGCTCATGCCCGGTCGGCACGGCCTCCGGGTCCATGAGCCACTGCACCCACATACCGATGAAGAGCGCGTGGACGAAGGCTCCGGCGGTCCGCGTGGCCTCGGCGGGCACGTCGGTGTCGTCGACGCCCTCGAAGATCGCCAGCATGCCCTCGCGCCCGCTGGGCAGGACCTCGGCGAACCGCTTCTTCAGGTCGGGGTTGCGGTCCAGCTGCCCGATGACCTCCATCTGGACCAGCCAGAACTGCCGGTCCCGCTCGAACTCGCCGAACATCGCGTCCATGGCCTGCGCGAGCTGCCGCTCCCGGCCCGCTTCCCGGTCGCGCCCCGCCGCGAGCCTGCGCGTGGCCCCATCGCCCCACTCCTCGACCATCTGGAAGAACGCCGCCATCATCAGCGCGTCCTTGGAGCCGTAGTGGTAGCCGATGGAGGCGAGGTTGGCGCCGGAGGCGGCCACGATGTCGCGCGCGGTGGTGCGCACCCAGCCCTTTTCGAGCAGGCAGCGCTTCGCGCCTTCGAGCAGATCTTCGCGATGTCCCATGCCGGAACCCTAGCGCCGCCCCATACGCCCGTACCAGACAGGCGTCTTATACAAGCGTCATAGACAAGCGTTTAAGACATCCGTATATTCGTGGCCATGACGAACCTCAGCGCACGCGCCGGGCGGAAGGAATGGACGGCGTTCGTCGTCCTCCTGCTGCCCCTCCTCCTGGTCTCGATGGACGCCTCCGTCCTGTTCTTCGCCGTCCCCTCCATCAGCGAGTCGCTCGACGCCTCCGCCACCCAGCAGCTGTGGATCTTCGATGTCTACGCCTTCGCCCTCGCCGGGCTGCTGATCACGATGGGGTCGCTCGGCGACCGGATCGGCCGGCGCAAGCTGCTGATGTTCGGGGCGGCGGCCTTCGGGGTGGCCTCGGTGGCGGCGGCGTACGCGCAGAGCGCGGAGATGCTGATCGCGGCGCGTGCCGTGCTCGGCATCGGCGGTGCGACGCTGATGCCGAGCACGATGGCGCTGGTACGCAGCATGTTTCACGACGACACCCAGCGCACCAAGGCCATCGGCATCTGGTCCGGGGCCATGGCGGGCGGGATCGCGCTCGGGTCGGTGCTGGGCGGGGTGATGCTGGAGCACTTCTGGTGGGGCTCGGTCTTCCTGATCAACGTCCCCGCGATGGTGCTGCTGCTGGTGCTCGTGCCGTTCCTGGTGCCGGAGCACAAGGACCCGGAGCCGGGGCGGTTCGATCTGCTGAGCGTGCCGCTGTCCATGGCCGCCGTGCTCCCGGTGACCTACGGACTCAAGGAGATCGCCGCCGAGGGGTTCAGCGCGGCGATGGCCCTGTGCGTCGCCGTGGGCCTGGCCGTGGGCGGGGTCTTCGTACGCCGCCAGCGCACCCTGCGGTCCGCGATGATCAGCCGGGAGCTGTTCCGCCACCGCGCCTTCGGGGCGGGCATCGCGCTCAACACCGTCGCGGCGTTCGGCATGATGGGCTCGGTCTACTTCACCACCCAGTACCTGCAGTCCGTGCTCGGCAAGGGCCCGATGGAGGCCGCGCTGTGGAGCGTCGCCCCGTCCCTTGCGGTCGGCATCGCCGCGCCCCTGTCGACGGCGATCGCGCAGAAGGTCGACAAGGCGTACGTCATCGCCGCCGGATTCGTCGTCGCCGCGCTGGGCTACGCCGTTCTGACCCGGGCCGGCACCGACTCGATGTGGACCACGTTGACCGGCGCCGGCGTCATCGGCTGCGGCATCGTGACGGTCATGGCCCTGGTCTCCGACATGGCGCTGTCCACCACCCCGCCGGAGAAGGCCGGTTCGGCGGCCTCGCTGCTGGAGACGGGTCAGGAGTTCGGCGGGGCGCTCGGCATGGCGGTGTTCGGCAGCGTCGGCGTCGCCGTCTACCGCCGTGACGTGACCGACTCCCTGCCCGCAGGCCTGCCGCAGGGGGCCCTGGAGGCGGCCCGCGAGACGCTCGGCGGGGCGGCGGGCGTGGCGGCCGGGCTGCCGGGCCGGGCGGGCGAGAGTGTCCTGGCCGTCGCCCGCGACGCCTTCACCCACGGCATGAACCTCGCCGCCCTCGGCGGAGCCGCCGTGCTGGCCCTCGCCGCCCTCGGCGCGCTGGCCGCACTGCGCAAGGTGACGACGACGCCGGAGCAGCCCACTGCGGAGAGGGCGCCCGAGGCGGTGCTGACCCGGCACTGAGCGGGTCGTCCCTCAGCAGAGCGGCGCCCCCGTCCACCGGGACGGGGGCGCCGCTTCGCCATACGCTCCGCCGGCTCGGCCGTGCCGAACCGGCGGGCGGCGGCCGTCAGTCGGTCAGGTTGACCGCGCGGGCGGACGCGGCGCCGATCTCCTCGGCGATCTCCGCGAGCACGGGTGCCGGGATCGACTCGTCGACCGTGAGGGCGACGAGCGCCTCGCCGCCCTCCGTGGCGCGGGAGACCTGCATGCCGGCGATGTTGATGCCCGCCTCGCCGAGGATGCGGCCGACCGTGCCGACGACGCCGGGGCGGTCGCCGTAGCGGAGGAAGGCCATGTGGTCGGCAAGGCCGAGGTCCACGTCGTGCTCACCGACGGCGACGATCTTCTGGAGGTGCTTCGGGCCGGCCAGCGTGCCGGAGATGGACACCTCGCCACCGCCCGAGAGCGTGCCGCGCACGGTGACCACGTTGCGGTGGTCGGGCGACTCGGAGCTGGTGGTCAGCCGGACCTCGACGCCGCGCTCCTGCGCGAACAGCGGGGCGTTGACGTAGCTCACCGTCTCGTCGACGACGTCTTCGAACACACCCTTGAGCGCGCTCAGTTCGAGCACCTTCACATCGTGCTGGGTGATCTCGCCGTAGACCTCGACGTCGAGCCGGACCGCGACCTCGCCCGCGAGGGCGGTGAAGATCCGGCCCAGCTTCTCGGCCAGCGGCAGCGCGGGCTTGACGTCCTCGGCGATGACCCCGCCCTGGACGTTGACCGCGTCCGGTACCAGCTCGCCCGCGAGCGCGAGCCGCACGGACCGCGCGACCGCGATGCCCGCCTTCTCCTGCGCCTCGCCCGTGGAGGCGCCGAGGTGCGGGGTGGCGACCACGTTGTCGAACTCGAAGAGCGGGGAGTCGGTGCAGGGCTCGGTGGTGTAGACGTCCAGGCCCGCGGCCGCGACCCGGCCCTCCTTCAGGGCCGTCGCCAGCGCGGCCTCGTCCACGATCCCGCCGCGGGCGGCGTTGACGATACGGACCGAGGGCTTGACCTTGTGCAGCGCGTCGTCACCGATCAGCCCGAGGGTCTCGGGGGTCTTCGGCAGGTGCACGGTGATGAAGTCCGCGACCTCCAGCAACTCGTCGAGGGTGAGGAGCTTCACCCCCATCTGCGCGGCGCGCGCGGGCTGGACGTACGGGTCGTAGGCGACGACCTTCATGCCGAACGCGGACATGCGCTGGGCGACGAGGACACCGATCCGGCCGAGGCCGACGACGCCGAGGACCTTCTCGGACAGCTCGACGCCGGTGTACTTCGAGCGCTTCCACTCGCCGTTCTTGAGCGCGGTGTTGGCCTGCGGGATGTTGCGGGCGGTGGCGATGAGCAGACCGCAGGCCAGCTCGGCGGCGGTGACGATGTTGGACGTCGGGGCGTTGACGACCATCACGCCGGCCTTGGTGGCGGCGGAGACGTCGACGTTGTCCAGGCCGACCCCGGCGCGGGCGACGACCCGCAGCTTCTTCGCGGCCGCGATGGCCTCCGCGTCGATCTTCGTGGCGGAGCGCACGAGGATGGCGTCCACGTCGACGACGGCGGGCAGCAGCTCGGCGCGGTCCGCGCCGTTGCAGTGCCGGATCTCGAAGTCCGGACCGAGGGCGTCGACGGTGGCGGGCGACAGCTCTTCGGCGATGAGTACGACGGGTTTACGGGACGAAGCAGTGCTCACGTGGTCCTCACTAGTCCTTTGCGGGACGGCCGTCCCTACGGCCGAAGGCGGTGAAGGGGGCAGCCGCGTGGAAGACGCACGACGCTGTGAGCCTGACGCGTTTGTGCTCCGCAGTGTATCGGGGACCCGGGCCCGGCCCCGGGCGGACGGGAAAAGGTCACCCGCCGGTGCGGCTCCGTGTCGCCCTCGATCGCCGGGCAGGCTTTTTCGAGCCTGCCCGGCGATCGAGGGAGAAGGGGCCCGGGGGGCGACGCCCCCGGAACCCCCCGAACCGCGCCGGAGGTGCTACTCCTTGTCGTCCACCCAGCTCATCAGCTTGCGGAGCTTCTTGCCGGTGGTCTCCAGCAGGTGGTCCTCGTCGGCCTTCTTGTACTCGTTGTACTTCGGCAGACCGTCGTTGTACTCCTTCATCCAGTTGTTGGCGAAGGTGCCGTCCTGGATCTCGCCGAGGACCTTCTTCATCTCGGCCTTGGTCTGGTCCGTGATGATCCGCGGGCCGGTGACGTAGTCGCCCCACTCGGCGGTCTCGGAGACCGACCAGCGCATCTTCTCCAGGCCGCCCTCGTACATCAGGTCCACGATCAGCTTGAGCTCGTGGAGGCACTCGAAGTACGCGATCTCCGGCTGGTAGCCCGCCTCGACCAGGGTCTCGAAGCCCGCCTTGACCAGCGCGGAGGCGCCGCCGCAGAGCACGGCCTGCTCACCGAACAGGTCGGTCTCGGTCTCCTCGGTGAAGGTGGTCTTGATGACGCCGGCGCGGGTACCGCCGATGGCCTTGGCGTAGGAGAGCGCGAGGGCGAAGCCGTTGCCCGTGGCGTCCTGCTCGACGGCCGCGATGCACGGAACGCCGCGGCCCTCCTCGTACTGACGGCGCACCAGGTGGCCGGGGCCCTTGGGGGCGACCATGCAGACGTCGACGCCGGCCGGGGGCTTGATGAAGCCGAAGCGGATGTTCAGACCGTGGCCGAAGAACAGCGCGTCGCCGTCCTTGAGGTGCTCCTTGATGGACTCCTCGTAGACCTTGCCCTGGATCGGGTCCGGGACGAGGATCATGATGACGTCGGCCTCGGCCGCCGCCTCGGCCGGGGTGACGACCCGCAGGCCCTGCTCCTCGGCCTTCGCCTTGGACTTGGAGCCCTCGTGCAGACCGACGCGGACGTCGACGCCCGAGTCGCGCAGCGACAGCGCGTGGGCGTGGCCCTGGCTGCCATATCCGATAACCGCGACCTTGCGGCCCTGGATGATGGACAGGTCGGCGTCGTTGTCGTAGAACAGCTCGGCAGCCACTGGGATATCTCCTTGATTTCCGGTTGTACGTCCCACCGTATGACGGGCGGGTGCGGGAAGGTGTTCGGGTCTCGCTATCCGGGCGCGTCCCGGATGGAGGGGGTGGGGCGGGCGCGCAAGGTCCCCTGGAGGACGCCGCGCGCCGGGGGCGTGCGTCAGGCCGAGCGGTCCAGAGCGCGCAGGCTGCGGTCCGTGATGGACCGGGCGCCACGCCCTATGGCGATCGTCCCGGACTGCACCAGCTCCTTGATGCCGAAGGGCTCCAGCATCTTGAGCATCGCGCCCAGCTTGTCGCTGCCACCGGTGGCCTCGATGGTCACGGCCTCCGGGGAGACGTCGACGGTCTTGGCGCGGAAGAGCTGGACGATCTCGACGATCTGCGAGCGGGTCTCGTTGTCGGCGCGGACCTTCACCAGCACGAGTTCGCGCTGGATCGCCGCGCTGTCCTCCAGCTCGACGATCTTCAGCACGTTGACGAGCTTGTTGAGCTGCTTGGTGACCTGCTCCAGCGGCAGCGTCTCGACGTTGACGACGATGGTGATGCGGGAGATGTCGGGGTGCTCGGTGACCCCGACGGCGAGCGAGTCGATGTTGAAGCCGCGGCGGGCGAACAGCGCGGCGATCCGGGTGAGGATGCCGGGGGTGTTCTCCACCAGGACGGAGAGCGTGTGCTTGGTCATCTCAGATCTTCCTCGTCGTCCTCTTCAGGCCTGGAGTCCCCACGGTCATCAGTCGTCCTCGTTGTCGCCGAAGTCCGGGCGGACGCCGCGCGCCGCGAGGATCTCGTCGTTGGAGGTGCCGGCGGCGACCATCGGCCAGACCATGGCGTCCTGGTGGACGATGAAGTCCACCACGACGGGGCGGTCGTTGATGGCGTTGGCCTGCTCGATGACGGCGTCGAGCTGGGCCGGGTCCTCACAGCGCAGCCCCACGCAGCCCATGGCCTCCGACAGCTTGACGAAGTCCGGGACCCGGGTGCCGGCGGCCGCCTCCTTGCCGTCGTGCCCGGGGCCGGAGTGCAGGACGGTGTTGGAGTAGCGCTGGTTGTAGAAGAGGGTCTGCCACTGGCGGACCATCCCGAGCGCGCCGTTGTTGATGATCGCGACCTTGATCGGGATGTTGTTCAGCGCGCAGGTGACCAGTTCCTGGTTGGTCATCTGGAAGCAGCCGTCGCCGTCGATGGCCCACACCGTGCGCTCGGGCACCCCGGCCTTGGCGCCCATGGCGGCCGGGACCGCGTATCCCATCGTCCCGGCGCCGCCGGAGTTCAGCCAGGTGGCGGGCTGTTCGTAGTCGATGAAGTGCGAGGCCCACATCTGGTGCTGGCCGACGCCGGCCGCGTAGATGGTGCCCTCCGGGGCGAGTTGCCCGATGCGCTGGATGACCTGCTGCGGGGAGAGGCTGCCGTCCTCGGGCTGGTCGTAGCCGAGCGGGTAGGTGTCGCGCCAGCGGTTGAGGTCGGTCCACCAGGCGTCGTAGTCACCCTGGTGACCGGCGGCGTGCTCCGCCTGGAGGGCGACGATCAGATCCGCGATGACCTCGCGGGCGTCACCGACGATGGGGACGTCGGCGGCGCGGTTCTTGCCGATCTCGGCGGGGTCGATGTCCGCGTGGACGATCTTGGCGTAGGGGGCGAACGAGTCGAGCTTGCCGGTGACGCGGTCGTCGAACCGCGCGCCGAGGGCGACGATCAGATCCGCCTTCTGCAGGGCGGTGACGGCGGCGACCGCGCCGTGCATGCCCGGCATGCCGACGTGCAGCGGGTGGCTGTCGGGGAAGGAGCCCAGCGCCATCAGGGTGGTGGTGACGGGGGCGCCGGTCAGCTCGGCGAGGACCTTCAGCTCGGCCGTGGCGCGGGCCTTCATCACACCGCCGCCGACGTAGAGCACCGGCCGTCTGGCCTGCGTGATCAGCTTGGCCGCCTCGCGGATCTGCTTGGCGTGCGGCTTGGTGACCGGGCGGTAGCCGGGCAGGTCGGTGTGCGGCGGCCAGACGAAGGTGGTCTGGGCCTGGAGGGCGTCCTTGGCGATGTCGACGAGCACCGGGCCGGGCCGGCCGGTGGAGGCGACGTGGAACGCCTCGGCGATGGTCCGGGGGATCTCCGCCGGGTCGGTGACCAGCCAGTTGTGCTTGGTGATCGGCATGGTGATGCCGCAGATGTCCGCCTCCTGGAAGGCGTCCGTACCGATCGACTTGGAGGCGACCTGACCGGTGATGGCGACCAGCGGGACGGAGTCCATGTGGGCGTCGGCGATCGGGGTGACGAGGTTGGTCGCGCCGGGGCCCGAAGTGGCCATGCACACCCCGACCTTGCCGGTGGCCTGCGCGTATCCGGTGGCCGCGTGACCCGCCCCCTGCTCGTGGCGCACCAGGACGTGGCGGACCTTCGAGGAGTCCATCATCGGGTCGTACGCGGGGAGGATCGCACCGCCCGGAATGCCGAACACGATGTCGGCCCCGACCTCCTCCAGCGCGCGGATGAGGGACTGCGCACCCGTGACGTGCTCGACGGTGGCGGGCTGCTGCTGCGCCCCGCCGCTACGGGCCCGCGGCTGCGGATGATGGGCCCCGGTGGCCTGCTCGGTCATCGACTTCTCTTCTCGAAGGATTCGGCGATTTCGACGGATTCGATGGAAATACGACGGTGATTTGTGGGGGTCTGCGAGGTGCCGGTGCAACAAAAAACCCCTCGTGCCGGGAGGCAAGCGAGGGGAGCGCGTCGGTGTGGTCAGCAGGGATCAAGATGCTGGCCTGCTTCAGCCGACGCGCTTTCCAAGTACGAGAATTCGGGTGCGCATGGCACTGACCCTCCCCCCGCCGCCCACGAGGTGTCAAGTGGGTGGGACGGGCGTCTCATTATTTGAGCGCAATGGAGCATGCGCGAGGGAGCCCGCGCCGCCCGCCGCTCCGGATCGTACGGGCAGCGAACCCCCGACGAGCACCTGTTCCGCGTCTTCCACCGGAACGGATGCGGCGGCCGGCACGGCGTACGCGCCCCGGTCGAGGGCGTGGCGCAGCCGGTGCTCGTCGACGGGGCCGGCGAAGGCGGCGCCCAGCCCGTGGGTGCAGCCCATGGTGCGCAGGGCGTGCGCCTGCTCGGGCACGTCCACGCCCTCGGCGACGGACTGCATTCCGAGGTCGTCCGCGATCTTCAGCAGCCCGGCGGTGATCTTGTGCAGCCGGGGGGACTCGATGACGCCTTCGACCAGCCCCCGGTCGATCTTGAGCACATCGATCGGGAGCCTGCGCAGCGCGCTGATCGCTGCGTATCCGCTGCCGAAGCCGTCCAGGGCGATGCGCACACCGAAGCGGCGCAGGGCGACCAGCCGTCGCTCCAGCTCGTCCAGCGGGATCCGCGGATCGCTGCCGGACAGCTCCAGGGTGAGCGCGCCGGTGGGCAGGGCGTGCCGGATGAGCAGCGCCTCCAGATTCTTCGGGGGCTGCGACTTGTCCAGCAGCCGGGCGCCGGAGAGCCGGACGTAGACGGGCACGCCGTAGCCCGCGAGACGGCGCTGTGCGGCGTGCTCGAGCGCCTTCTCCAGCGTCCAGCGGCCGAGCTCGGCGGTGCGGGCGCTCTCGTCGGCCCGCTCCATCTCGGCCACCCGGAGGAACTCGGCGGGGGTGAAGAGGATGCCCTGGGTCGAGCGCCAGCGGGGCTGTGCGGCGACCGCGGTGATCCGGCCGGTCGACAGCTCCACCACGGGCTGGTGCAGCAGGGCGAACTCGCCGTCGTGCAGGGCGGTGCGCAGCCGGGTGGCCAGCTCGGCGCGGCGCACGACGTCGGCCTGCATCTGCGGTGCGTACAGCTCGACGCGGCCCTTTCCGGCCTGCTTCGCGCGGTACATCGCGAGGTCGGCGTTGCGCATCAGACCGCCGGGGGTGATGCCGGGCTCGGCGAAGGCGACGCCGATGCTGGCGGCGACGCGGACCTCCTGACCGCCCTCCACCTTGTAGGGCTGGGAGAGGGTGAGCCGCAGCCGGTCGGCGATCTCGTGGATGCGGTACTCGCGGGCGGCGGGGTCGCGGGTGCCGTCACCGATGATCAGCGCGGCGAACTCGTCGCCCCCGAACCGGGCGGTGCTGTCCCCGGCCCGTACCGACTCCTGGAGCCGGCGGGCCGCCTGGACGAGCAGCTCGTCACCCGCCTGGTGGCCGACGGTGTCGTTGACCGCCTTGAAGCCGTCGAGGTCGATGAAGAGCACGGCGGTGCCCGCGTCGGTCGCTCTGCGGCCGGCGAGGGCCTGCTGGACGCGCCGGGTGAACAGGGCGCGGTTGGGCAGGTCGGTGAGCGGGTCGTGCTCGGCCGTGTGCTGCAACTGGGCCTGGAGGCGGACCCGCTCGGTGACGTCCCGGCTGTTGAAGATGAGGCCGCCGTGGTGGCGGTTGACGGTGGACTCCACATTGAGCCAGTCGCCGCTGCCGGAGCGGAAGCGGCACTCGATGCGGGTGGTGGGCTCCTCGGCGGGTGGCGCGGCGAGGAAGCGGCGCACCTCGTGGACGACCCGGCCCAGGTCCTCGGGGTGGATGAGGGAGGCCAGCTCGGAGCCGACCAGCTCCTCGGCGTCGCGGCCGTAGACCCCGGCGGCGGCGGGGCTGACGTAGCGCAGTATTCCGGTGGGGGCGGCGATCATGATGACGTCGCTGGAGCCCTGGACCAGGGAGCGGAAGTGGTTCTCCTTCTGCGCCAGCTCCTGGGTGAGGGAGATGTTGTCCAGCAGCATGATGCCCTGCCGGATGACGAGGGCCAGCACGACCGTACAGCCGGTGAAGAGCACGACGCGGTCGACCTGGTGGCCGTCGAGGACGTTGTACAGGATGCCCAACGTGCAGACGGCGGCGGCGAGATACGGGGTGAGGGCGGCGAGCGAGCCGGCGATGGGCCGGCTGGGGTGCTGGCCCGTCTGCCCCGCCTGGCCCGTCTGCCCCGCCTGGCCGGCCTGGCCCGCCTGGCCCACGGTGTCGTCGCCCTTCTCGCGGGCCACCCAGGGCGCGTACGCCATCAGCATGTAGCCCGCGAACCAGCCCGCGTCGAGGATCTGGCCGGAGCGGTAGTTGACCTTCAGCAGCGGCGAGGTGAACAGGGCGTCGCACAGGACGGTCAGGGCGAGGGCCGCGATGGCGGTGTTGATCGCGGAGCGGTTGGCGGAGGAGCGGCGGAAGTGCAGCGCCAGCACCATCGAGACCAGCACGATGTCGAGCAGCGGATAGGCCAGCGAGAGCGCGGTGTGTGCCACCGTCTCGCCCTCGAAGTGCGCGGTGTGCGCGAGCGCCAGGCTCCAGGAGAGCGTGAGCAGGGAGCCGCCGATCAGCCAGGCGTCGAGCGCGAGGCAGACCCAGCCGGCCCGGGTGACCGGGCGGCGGGCGAGGACCAGCAGGCCGATGATGGCGGGCGGCGCGAAGAGCAGGAAGCAGAAGTCGGCGGGGGACGGGGTGGGCACCGGCTGGCGCAGGATCACCTCGTACCAGCCCCAGACGGCGTTGCCGAAGCCGGCCATCGCGGAGGAGGCGGCGAAGAGCAGCCAGGCGGGGCGGAAGCGGGTGTTGCGCGTGCGGCTGTACCAGGAGCAGGAGATCGCGGCGACGACGGCGGCGGCGCTGAGGCCGAAGTCGCCCATGACGCGGGCCAGCTCGGGCGAGCCCCAGCCGAGGGCCGCGCCCGTGGCGTAGCCGCCGCAGACCAGGGCCAGCAGGAGCTGGGACCACAGCCCGGAGCCGGCGGGGGCCGGCTGGCGGGGCAGCGTCGCTCCGGGGGCGCTCACCGCGCCGCCGTCCCGGGCCGGGGGCTCCCAAGGAGCCGTGGATCCGGGGTCGCGGCGCGGCGGAGTCGTGATCGGCGCATGAGCCGCGTCGGGTAGATCGTCCATTGGCCGTGCATCGCCCGTCGCCCCCCTCGAGTCGCGGTCCCTCGCTGCGGCCGTACGGTGCGCGGCGCAGCCCCCGGTCGGGACGATACACCAGACTCGTCACTCAGGGACATAGCTCATATACACAGCGTAATCAGGCGGGCGTTTATGGATACGCAGTGCAGTCAAACGGTACCTCTACGTGCCGCTACGCCGCGCTGACTACGACATTTCGCAGAGGCTCGTCCAGTACAAATCTGGCCAGTTGATCGCGGAGCAGGGCCTTGGCGCGGGGCAGGAACGCCGACGAAGGACCACCCACATGGGGGGTGATGAGGGTCCCCGGAGCGGTCCACAGCGGGTGTCCCGGGGGCAGCGGCTCGGGGTCGGTCACGTCCAGCGCGGCCCGCAGCCGCCCGCTCTCCAGCTCGGCGAGGAGCGCCTCGGTGTCCACGACGGCGCCGCGCGCGACGTTCACCAGAAGGGCCCCGTCCTTCATCCGGCCGAGGAACCCCGCGTTGACGAGCCCCCGGGTCTCCTCGGTGAGCGGCGTCGCGAGAATCACCACGTCGGCGTCGGGAAGCAACTCGGGCAGGGAGGCGACCGGATGCACCGGACCGCGCGCGGTGTTACGCGCGGAGCGCGCGACGCGCGCCACCCGCGCGCACTCAAAGGGCGCGAGCCGGTCTTCGATCGCACTGCCGATCGAGCCGTAACCCACAATGAGCACGGAGCTGTCGGCGAGCGCCGGGCGGAAGCCCTGCCGCCACTGCCCGGCGTCCTGGGCCCGTACGAAGCCGGGGATGTCCCGCAGGGCGGCGAGGGTCAGCGCGAGGGCCAGCTCGGCGGTGCTCGCGTCGTGCAGCCCGCGCGCGTTGCAGAGCAGGGTGCCCGACGGCATCCGCGGTACGGCGGGCAGGATGTCGTCCACGCCGGCGGTCAGGGTCTGCACGACCCGTAGCCACGGCATGTGCGCCAGGGGACGGGCGGACACCTCGGGGGGCGCCAGATAGGGGACGCCGTAGAAAACGCACCGGGCGGGGTCGGTGGGGAAGTCCGAGACCCCGGCCCAGTAGGCGTAGTCGAGTTCGGCGGGCAGCCCGTCGATCTCCTCGGGGTGGAGGGGCAGCCATGCCAGTGGGCGCCCGGAACCGCTGTGATCTGCACTCATGCCAGGAGGCTATGCGAACCGGGCCGGAGCGCAGAGGTTAGTTTGGGGGCGAGGAACGGGAGGGAACGGCGGGTGGAGCGCAGGACAATCGGTGCGACGGCGCTCGAGGTGGGCGCGATCGGCCTCGGGTGCATGCCCATGCACTGGGCGTACACCGCCTCCCAGCAGAGCGGCGAGGGGGCCCTGCGCACGGTGCACGCGGCGCTCGACGCCGGAGTGAGCCTGCTCGACACCGCCGATATGTACGGGCCCTTCACCAATGAGCTGCTCGTGGGGCGGGTACTGCGGGAGCGGCGCTCGGAGGCGTTCGTGTCGACCAAGTGCGGGCTGCTGGTGGGCGAGCAGCACATCGTCGCCAACGGCCGCCCCGGCTATGTGAAGCGGGCATGCGATGCCTCGCTGCGCCGCCTCCAGACCGATGTCATCGACCTCTACCAGCTCCACCGGCCCGACCCCGAGGTGCCCGTCGAGGAGACCTGGGGCGCGATGGCGGAGCTGGTCTCCGCCGGCAAGGTCCGCGCGCTGGGATGGTGCGCGATCGGGGCGCGCACCCGCCGCCGGTCCCGGGCGGGGCTCTACGACGCGACGGTCCGGCAGCTGGAGCGGGTGCAGCAGGTCTTCCCGGTGAGCTGTGTGCAGGCCGAGCTGTCGGTGTGGTCGCGGGAGGCGCTGGACACGCTGGTCCCGTGGTGCGCGTCGCGAGGGGTCGGGCTGCTGGCCGCGATGCCGCTGGGGAATGGTTTCCTCAGTGGCACGCTCACGCCGGGCCAGGGCTTCGAGCCGGAGGACATCCGGGCCCGCCATCCGCGCTTCACGGCGGAGATGATGGCCGCCAACCAGCCGATCGTGGCGGGGCTGCGCCGGGTCGGGGACCGCCACGGCGCGTCCGCCGCGCAGGTCGCGCTGGCGTGGGTGCTGGCGCAGGGGCGGCACGTGGTGCCCGTACCGGGCACGAAGAAGGCGCGGTGGGCGGTGCACAACGCCGCGGCGGCCGAACTGCGGCTCACCGGGGAGGACTTCGCGGAGCTGGCGGCGCTGCCGAGGGCGCTGGGCTCCTGGTACTGACCGGGCGGGCCGGGCGGCGGCGCCGCGGCGGCGCGGCGCCTGGGGTACGGCGCGGTCCGCCGCGGTGCGGTGTATAAGGAACGCAGGACAGCAGTAGCAGTACAGAGGAACGCAGGACACAGGAACGCAGTACAGGAGAGCGCCGCGCTCCGGCGGGCCGTCCCCGTGAGAGGAACGAACCGTGCGCCGTACCGCCGTCACCGCCGCGCTGGCCGCCGCCGCGCTGCTGATCGCCACGGGCTGCTCCACCGGTGAACTCCCCGACGGCGTCACCACCTCCGGCGACCGGACGCCGTCCGGGGCCAAGTCCCCCGGGGCGGGCGGGCCTTCGGGCTCCCCCACCGCCGCCGCCTCCCCCGCCCCGGCCAAGGGCTCGGTCGAGGTCGTCCGTACGCTCACCACGAAGCTCGGCTCCCCCTGGGGCGTGGCCACGCTGCCCGACGGGGATCTGCTGGTGGCCTCCCGCGACACGGCGAAGATCTTCCGGGTCGCGGTGAAGGACGGCAAGCAGACCGAGCTGGGCTCGGTGCCCGGCGTCTCGCCGGGCGGCGAGGGCGGGCTGCTGGGCCTCGCCGTGAGCGCCGACTTCGACACCGATCACCAGGTGTACGCCTACTTCACCACCGAGTCCGACAATCGCGTCGCGAGCATGCTCTACGACGAGCGGAAGCCCGCGGGGCGCCGGCTCGGCGCACCGAACACGGTCTTCCGGGGCATCCCCAAGGGCACCGTCCACAACGGCGGCCGGATCGCCTTCGGCCCCGACAAAATGCTCTACGCCGGTACGGGTGAGAGCGGGCGGCGCGGCCTGTCCCAGGACCGGGAGTCGCTCGGCGGGAAGATCCTGCGCATGACCCCGGACGGGCGGCCCGCCCCGGGCAATCCGTGGCCCGACTCGGTCGTCTATTCCCTGGGCCACCGCAATGTGCAGGGCCTGGCGTGGGACGCGGACAAGCGGCTGTGGGCGGCGGAGTTCGGCCAGGACACCTGGGACGAGCTGAATCTCGTCGAGCCGGGCAAGAACTACGGCTGGCCGCTCGTCGAGGGCAAGGGCGGCAAGAGCGGCTATGTGGACCCGGTCGCGCAGTGGAAGACCGCCGACGCCTCCCCCAGCGGCCTCGCCTACGCGCAGGGCTCGCTGTGGCTCGCCGGTCTGCGCGGCGAGCGGCTGTGGCGGGTCCCGCTGGCGGGTGCCAGGCCGGTCGCCGATCCGCAGCCGTTCCTGCCGGGCGAGTACGGGCGGCTGCGCACGGTGGTCGCGGCGGACGACGGCGGGCTGTGGCTCACGACGAGCAACACCGACGGCCGCGGCACCCCCGGTGACCAGGACGATCGTCTGCTGCGGCTGAAGGTGCGCTGACGGTCCAGGGCGCCGCCGGGTTCGCGTACCGGGGGACGCGCGCACCGTCTGCCTACACTGACGGGGACAGTTGAGCGATGGGGGTTGACGTGTTCAACGTTTTCGAAGAACTGTTCGCACCCGGGCGGAAGCACGAGGAAGAGGAGCAGAACCGGCTGGAGCTGGTCCGCGAAGACGTCGGCGACGCCGACCCGGGCAAGGGCCCGATCGACCTGGAGTCCGGTCAGGTGGTCATCCGGCCCCGGCAGGGCTGAACAGCCGGAACCGGTGGGCCAGGGCCGCCGCCTCGCCACGGCCCGAGACGCCCAGCTTGGCGAGGATGTTGGACACATGCACGCTCGCCGTCTTCGGCGAGATGAACAGCTCCTCGGCTATCCGGCGGTTGCTGTGCCCCTGGGCGACCAGCCGGAGGACGTCCCGCTCGCGCGGGGTGAGGCCGAGCGACTCGGCGGGCGCGGGCTCCTCGGCGGCCGGCGGCGCCGCGGTGGCCGGGGTGAGCGACAGCCGTGCGCGGCGGGCCAGCAGCTCCGTCGCCTCGCGCAGCGGCCGGGCGCCGATCCGCTCGGCGCTCTCATAGGCCTCCCTCAGCGGCTTCGCGGCGGCCTCCGCGCCGGATCCGCCGGTGGCGAGCAGGGCCTCGGCCCAGCGGTAGCGGACCCGGGCCAGCTCGTAGGGGCGGTCCGTGGCCTCGAAGGCGGCCACCGCGTCCGCCCAGCGGTCCGCGTCCTGCCGGCCGTCCTCGGCCCGCTGGAGTTCGGCCTCCAGGAAGATCCCGTACGCGTCCCAGACGGGCACGGCCCGGGCGAGCTGCTTGGCCCCGGCCCGGATCCGGTCGAGCACGCCGGCCCGGCCGGGCTCGGCGGCGGGCAGACCGCGGGCGTCGGCCTCGGCTGTGGCGGCGGCGACCAGGAGCGGCCAGACGTAGCGCTGGACGGCCGGGTTCACCCCCTGCTCCAGGACGCCGTCCAGCGCCGCGCGGCCCTCGGCGATCCTGCCCCGGGCGGCGGCGAGCTCGACGGTGAAACGGGCGAGGGGGATGGTGTGCTGCGGCTCCGGCTGGTGGGCGTCGTAGTGCTCACGGGCGGTGGCCAGCTCGCGCTCGGCCCGCTCCCAGTGGCCGCGGACCAGTGCCAGCCGGGTGAAGCGGCTGGCAGCGATGCCGCGTGACTTGAGGCTCTGGGCGATGCGCAGGCACTCGCGGGCGGCCTCCTCCGACTCCTCCCAGCGGCCGAGCGAGAACAGGGACTCCGACGCGTTCCCGAACACCCAGGAACGGGCGTCGGGCAGGCCGAAGCGGCACAGTTCCCGGGCCCCCTCGGTCGCCACCTCGACGGCCTCCGCCGACCGGCCCACGCCCTCCAGGGCGGAGGCCAGGTTGATGTAGCACCGGCCGAGCACATGGACGTTGCCCAGCTCGACGACGCGGCCGCAGACCGCGCGCATCTCGGCGATGCCGCCCTCCGCGTCCCCGGCGTCGATCTTCAGGCCGGCCAGGGTGAGGCGGGCGTTGAGCTCCGTGCTCTCGGCGCCGACGAGACGGGACAGCTCGACGGCCCGTTCGGCGATGCCGTAGCTCCCCGGCCCCGGGGTGTGGGTGGCCTCCCAGGCGGCGACCTGCGTCAGCACCTCGGCGTGCACGGCGGACGGCGGAAGCCCGCGCACCAGCTCCTGCGCGTGGGCGAACTCCACCCGGGCGTCGCCCCGGCCGAGGGCTCCCAGCATCCTGCCGCGCTGGGTGCGGAACCAGGCGGCCCGCAGCGGTTCCTTGTGCTCGTCGAGCAGCCGCAGCCCGCTCTTGACGATCGCGAGGGCCCGCTCCCGGTCGCCCGCCATCTGCGCGGCGACGACGGTCTCGGCCAGCAGGTCCAGCCGGCGCAGGGCCTCGTCGCTGCAGCCGCACGCCGGGTAGACGCCCGCGTCGTCGACGGGGCGCTGGCGCTCGCGGACCTCGGCCGGTACGTCCTCCCACAGTTCCAGCGCGCGCTCCAGCAGCCGCAGTTGCTCGGCGTAGGCGTAGCGGCCGCGGGCCCGCACCGACGCGTCGAGCACGGCGGGCAGCGCCTTGGCGGGATCGTGGGCGTGGTACCAGTAGCTGGCCAGGCGGGCGGGGCGTTCGTCGGCCCGGACGATCCCCGGCGCGGCCTCGAGCGCCTCGGCGTAGCGGCGGTTGAGCCGGGAGCGCTCGCCGGGCAGCAGGTCGTCCACGACGGCCTCGCGCACGAGGGCGTGCCGGAAGCGGTAGCCGTCGCCGTCGGGGGTGGGGAGCAGGATGTTGGCGCCGACGGCCGTGCGCAGCGCTTCGATCAGCTCGTCCTCGCCGAGGCCGGTGACGGCGCGCAGCAGTTCGTATTCGACGGTGGAGCCGCCCTCGGCGGCGATGCGGATCACGCGCTGCACAGCGTCGGGCAGCGCCTCGACGCGGACGAGCAGCAGGTCGCGGAGGGACTCGCTGAGTCCGGTGGAACAGCCGCAGGAGAGCGAGGCGACGATCTCCTCGACGAAGAAGGCGTTGCCGTCGGAGCGCTCGAAGATCCGGTCGAGGAGCTCGCGGTCGGGGCGGGCGCCGCTGATGCCGGTGAGCTGGGCGCCCACTTCGGCGCGGGTGAAGCGGGAGAGCTCGACGCGGTGCACGCTGCGGGTGCGGTCGAGTTCGGCGAGGAAGGGGCGCAGCGGGTGGCGGCGGTGGATGTCGTCGGAGCGGTAGGTGGCGACGATGACCAGCCGGGCGGTCTGCAGCGAGCGGAAGAGATAGCCGAGGAGTTCGCGGGTGGAGCGGTCGGCCCAGTGCAGGTCCTCGATGGCGAGGACGAGCGTGCGGTCGGCGGTGAGCCGCTCCAGCAGCCGGGCGGTCAGCTCGAACAGCCGGGCGCGGCCGTCCTCGTCGTGGGACTCGCGGGTCGTCTCGCCCAGCTCCGGCAGCAGTCGGGCCAGCTCGCCCTCCTGGCCGGCGGCGGCGACGGCCAGGGCGTCGCCGAGCTTGCGGTGCAGGGCGCGCAGGGCGGTGGAGACGGGCGCGAACGGCAGCCCGTCCGCGCCGATCTCCACGCAGCCGCCGACCGCGGTGACCGCCCCGGCCGCCGCGGCGGCGGACAGGAACTCCTCGACGAGCCGGGTCTTGCCCACGCCGGCCTCGCCGCCGACGAGCAGGGCCTGCGGCTCGCCGTCGGCGGCACGGGCGAGCGCGTCGGTGAGCGCGGCCAGTTCGTCGGTACGGCCGACGAACACGGGGCTGACGTTGGTGTTCTGCACGGTGCCGAGCATCGCACAACCGTCCGACACCGGGGGACGGATATCCACAGGCCCGCGGGCGGGTGCGGCCGCCGTGGGCAGAGCCGTCGTGGGCAGGGGCGCTGCCACGGTGCTCAGGCGGTGGCGCGGTGGGTCCGGCCGTGGCGGCGGGCGAGGCGCCAGGTGCCGGTGGTCCTCACCCGCCCCTCGGCTTCCCGGCGTCCCTGACGGGTCCTGCGGGCGTCCTCGGTCCGGGCGGCGAGCCGGGCCTCGTGGGCCAGCCGGTGCTCGGCGGCGTCACGGGCGAAGTCGGCGGCGCGGAAGTGGTGGAGGGCGAGGTTGAAGTCGAACATGGTGGTTTCCCCCTGGTGATGACGGGCTTCTCGGTTCTGCCGGGCCGTTTCCTGGCCCACGAGAAGCTTCGTCCCCCAGGGGGGTCGCGCACATCGGGCGACTGCCTCATCTACGGCCCCAGGGGGGCCTTAGGTATGCCTCCGGCCCTGCTCAGAGGGCTTTGGAGGGGACCTTGGCGGACGCGGCCGCGGCCGGGACCGGGATGAGGTCCATCGGTCCCACCGGGCTCGCCGGGACAGCCGCGCTGTCCTCGGACGGTTCGATGCTGATGCGCGGCAGCCTGCGGTCCAGCCACTTCGGCAGCCACCAGTTGGCGCCGCCCAGCATGTGCATGAGGGCCGGGACCAGCAGGGTCCGCAGGACGAAGGCGTCCAGGGCGACGGCGGAGGCCAGTCCGATGCCGAACATCGCGATGACGCGGTCGCCGCTGAGGACGAAGGCCAGGAACACGGCGATCATGATGACCGCGGCGGAGTTGATGACGCGGCTGGTCTCGGCGAGACCGACGCGGACGGCCCGGGTGTTGTCGCGGGTGGCGAGCCACTCCTCGTACATCCGGCTGACCAGGAAGACCTGGTAGTCCATGGAGAGCCCGAAGAGCACGGAGACCATCACGACCGGCAGGAACGGCTCGATCGGGCCCGCGGCCCCGAGGCCGAGCAGCTCGCTGCCCCAGCCCCACTGGAACATCGCGGTGACGACGCCGAAGGAGGAGGCGACGGCGGCGATGTTCATCGCGGCGGCCTTGAGCGGGATGCCGATGCTGCGGAAGGCCAGGAGCAGCAGGACGCAGCCGAGGCCGACGACCGCGCCGACGAACAGCGGCAGCTTGGCGAGGATGACCTTGGCGAAGTCGTCGTAGCTCGCGGTCACCCCGCCGACGTGGACGTCCATGCCGGTGGTGGCGGTGGCCTTGGGCAGGACCTCGGCGCGCAGCCGCTCGACGAGGTCACTGGTGTCGGTGGACTGCGGGGAGGCGGTGGGGATGACGGTGATGACACCGGTGTCGCCGCTGCCGCTGAGGGTGGAGGAGCTGACGGAGGCGACGCCCTCGGTCTGCCGGAGGGTGCCCGGCAGCTGGTCGAAGGCGAGCCGGTCGGCAGCGCCGTCGAGGTCGGCGACGAGGGTGAGCGGGCCGTTGACGCCGGGGCCGAAGCCCTCGCCGAGCATGTCGTACGCCTGGCGGGTGGAGGAGGTCGCCGGGTTGTTGCCCTGGTCGGAGGTGCCCAGGTGGAGGGAGGCCGTGGGCAGGGCCAGCACCAGCATGACGGCGGCGGCGAGGGTGCCCAGCAGCTTGGGGTGGCGCTCGACGAACGCGGACCAGCGGGCGGCGAGTCCGGTGGGGATCTCCGGCCGGGGGCCGTGCTCGGCCAGCCGGCGGCGCTCGCGGCGGCTCAGCGCCCGCGGCCCGATGACCCCGAGGAGGGCGGGCAGCAGGGTGACGGAGGCGGCGACGGTGAGGACGACGGTCAGCGAGGCGGCGATGGCGACGCCGTTGAGGAAGCTGAGCCGCAGGATGAGCATGCCGAGCAGGGCGACGCACACGGTGCCGCCGGCGAAGACCACGGCCCGCCCGGTGGTGGCGACGGCCCGTTCCGCGGCGACGTGCACCGGGAGCCCGGCCCGCAGGCCGCGGCGGTGCCGGGTGACGATGAACAGGGCGTAGTCGATGCCCACCCCGAGCCCGATGAGGGTGCCCAGCATGGGGGCGAAGTCCGCGACGGACATCAGATGGCCGAGCAGGACGGTGCCCATGGCGGCGGTGCCCACGCCCACGAGGGCGGTGGCGATGGGCAGCAGGCTCGCGGCCAGCGAGCCGAAGACGAGGAAGAGCACGACGGCGGCGATGACGACGCCGATGATCTCGCTGAGGTGGCCGCTCTTGCCCTCGGCGGCGCCGGCGGCGCTGCCGCCGACCGCGACGTCCAGATTGTCGGTGGCGGCGGACCGCGCGGTGTCGATCACCCGCTGGACCTCGGCCTTGTCGAGCTGGCCGGAGGTCCGCGCGAAGGCGAGGGAGGCGTAGGCGGTGTGCCCGTCGGCGCTGATCCGGCTCGCGCCGTCGCTGCCGTACGGGCCGCTGACCGAGGCCACGCCGGGCAGCTCGGCGACCTCGCGCAGGGTGTCGGTCATGCGCTGCTCGACGTCGGCCGCCCGTACGGTGCCCCGGTCGGTGTGCCAGACGAGGGTGGCGCTGTCGCCGCCCTGGCCGGGGAACGCCTTCTCCAGGAGGGCGGTGGCACGGGACGCCTCGGTGCCGGGGACGGTGTAGTCGTTGGAGTACGCGGACCCCGTCAGCGTCGCGGCGGCGGTCGTGCCCGCGAGGGCGACGAGCCAGAGCACGATGACGACGAAACGGCGGCGCAGGCACCACCGGGCAAGTGAGGTCAAAATCGCTGCTTCCCGGGTATCGCGTCGATCTCACCGGGAAAATCCCGTGGTGCCGATCGCATGGCTACTGGGGCGGATGGGCCGCTGCCGATACTGATCGGGGGCCCTCTGCTGAGCAACTCTGACAGCCGGAAAAGATCATTTGTCCCTTTTGTGGGTTAGCCCACAAGGCGCTAACAGTGCGCCGAATGGGCGTACCAGCCGGTGACGGACCTGCCCCGACCAGGCACGGAGCAGACATCGCCCGGCGTTTCCCGGGCGCGCGGCCGTTTCCCGGGCATGCCGATGGGGGCCGGCCGGGAAGATCCCCGGCCGGCCCCCGGGGTCGGCGCGCGAACGGTCGGCGGTCCCGCCGCCTCCGGTTCGCGTCAGTCCAGGACGCCCCACCGGTGGGCGACGTCGATCACGATGCGGTGGTCCCACTGGAAGACCCGGAACGGCAGCCGGGCGCGGACGCCCAGACCGAGCTGGGTGTCGCCCTCGAAGCTGCCGACGAACCGGGTGTCCTTGAAGGTGCGGTAGCCGGTGACGTCCACGCCCGGCAGCCGCCGCCCCGCCTTCGCACGGTAGGTCGCCCTGCCCGTGGCCGGGTCGTAGCTGGGCGCCGCGACCCGGATCTCCAGGACCGCACCGCCGGCGACGTGGACGGCGTCGCCGGAACCGTCCTGATCGAGCGAGTCGACGTAACCGACGCGATAACCGATCGGGCGGTGTCCCACGCCCTCCATATCGAGAACCATCCGGTCGAAACACTCGTGCCGCCCGGTTCTCACGTCGGTCAGCGGCTTGTACGAGCTGTCGACGCCGGTCTTGCCGTAGCTTCCCCAGCCGACCTCGCACATCGCCGAGGACGGGTGGGCCTTGGCCGCGGTCCGGGACGCCGAGGCCGGAGCCGTCGTCGTCGCCACTGCGGCGCCCGCCAACAACAGTGCGGCCAGCGCTGTACTCCACCGTCGCATGCAGCTACCCCCAGCCTTCGAGTACGGGCTCCGGATCCGGCCCGTTGCCCGGGATCATGCCGGACCATTCGGAATGCGCACCCCACACCGACCAATTCCGGCCAATACGCCTCTGCACAAAGGCCGCCCCTCGGTGCGAGGGGCGGCCTGGTGTTCTACGTATGCGCTGCTGGACGCGGTGCGGGGATCAGCCCTCGACGCCCAGCTTCTCGAGACTGTGCTGATTATTCTTTCGCGGCAAGCCGCTCAAGAATCAGCTCGCGGACGCGCGCCGCGTCCGCCTGACCGCGGGTGGCCTTCATGACCGCGCCGACGAGCGCGCCCGCCGCCGCGACCTTGCCGGAGCGGATCTTGTCGGCGATGCCCGCGTTGGCCGCGATGGCCTCGTCGACGGCCGTGCCCAGCGCGCCCTCGTCGGAGACGACCGCGAGACCGCGGCCGGCGACGACCGCGTCGGGGTCGCCCTCGCCCGCGAGCACGCCCTCGATGACCTGGCGGGCGAGCTTGTCGTTGAGGGAGCCCTCGGCGACCAGCGCGCACACCCGGGCGACCTGCTCCGGGGTGATCTCCAGGGCGGCGAGGTCGGTACCGGCCTCGTTCGCCCGGCGGGCCAGCTCGCCCATCCACCACTTGCGCGCGGAGGCGGCGTCCGCGCCCGCGTCGATGGTGGCGACGATCAGGTCGACGGCACCGGCGTTGAGGATGGACTGCATGTCGTGCTCGGAGACGCCCCACTCCTCGCGCAGCCGGTTACGGCGCACGCGCGGCAGCTCGGGCAGGCCCTTGCGGAGCTCCTCGACCCACTCCCGGGAGGGAGCGACCGGCACCAGGTCCGGCTCGGGGAAGTAGCGGTAGTCCTCGGCGTTGTCCTTGATGCGGCCCGCCGTGGTCGACCCGTCCTCCTCGTGGAAGTGCCGGGTCTCCTGCACGATCGTGCCGCCGGAGGACAGCACCGCCGCGTGCCGCTGGATCTCGAAGCGGGCGGCGCGCTCGACGCTCCGCAGCGAGTTGACGTTCTTCGTCTCCGAGCGGGTGCCGAACTTCTCGGTGCCGTTCGGGCGCAGCGACAGGTTCACGTCGCAGCGCATCTGGCCCTGCTCCATGCGGGCCTCGGAGACGCCGAGCGCCTTGATGAGCTCGCGCAGCTCGGCGACGTAGGCCTTGGCGACCTCGGGGGCCCGCTCGCCCGCGCCCTCGATCGGCTTGGTGACGATCTCGATGAGCGGGATGCCGGCCCGGTTGTAGTCGAGCAGGGAGTGGGACGCGCCGTGGATACGGCCGGTGGCGCCGCCGACGTGCAGCGACTTTCCGGTGTCCTCCTCCATGTGGGCGCGCTCGATCTCCACGCGGAAGATCTCGCCGTCCTCCAGCTGGACGTCCAGGTAGCCGTTGAAGGCGATGGGCTCGTCGTACTGGGAGGTCTGGAAGTTCTTCGGCATGTCCGGATAGAAGTAGTTCTTCCGGGCGAAGCGGCACCACTCGGCGATCTCGCAGTGCAGCGCGAGACCGATCTTCACGGCCGACTCGACGCCGATCGCGTTGACGACCGGGAGCGAGCCGGGCAGGCCGAGGCAGGTGGGGCAGGTCTGCGCATTGGGCTCGGCGCCCAGCTCCGTGGAGCAGCCGCAGAACATCTTGGTCCTGGTGCCCAGCTCGACATGGACTTCGAGGCCCATGACGGGGTCGTAGGACGCCAGCGCGTCCTCGTACGACACCAGATCAATGGTGGTCACGGAAAACTAACCTCTCAGTCCGCGAGGACGTCGTCGCTGCTCATCCGGCGCAGTTCGCGCACGAGCAGGGCGACACCGGTGGCGATGGCGGCGGCGGAGACGACGGCGTCCACGAGCTGCAGGGTGTCCTGCTCGCCGCGGGCCTTCTTCGCCTGCTTGATGACGCTCACAGCCCCGAAGAGCGTGGTGCCGATGGACAGGTACGTGCCGGGCCGGGACTTCTTGAAGCCCTTGGCCTTCGCGAGCTTTCCGCCCTTTTCGGTGTTCACAGTGACGGTGCCTCCTCGAGCAGCGGGTGACCCCAGCGGGCGTTGAACGCGGCCTCGACCGCGGCACCGACCCGGTAGAGCCGGTCGTCGGCCATCGCGGGCGCGATGATCTGCAGACCCACCGGCATCCCGTCCTCGGGCGCCAGACCGCAGGGCAGCGACATGGCGGCGTTGCCGGCCAGGTTGGTCGGGATGGTGCACAGGTCGGCGAGGTACATCGCCATCGGGTCGTCGGCCCGCTCGCCGATCGGGAACGCCGTGGTCGGGGTGGTCGGCGAGATCAGCACGTCGACACCACCCTCCCCGAAGGCCTTCTCGAAATCGCGCGTGATGAGCGTACGGACCTTCTGCGCGGAGCCGTAGTACGCGTCGTAGTAGCCGGAGCTGAGGGCGTACGTACCCAGGATGACGCGGCGCTTCACCTCGTCGCCGAAGCCGGCCTCGCGGGTGAGCGCGGTGACCTCCTCGGCGGACTTCGTGCCGTCGTCGCCGACGCGCAGGCCGTAGCGCATGGCGTCGAAGCGGGCCAGGTTGGAGGAGCACTCGGACGGCGCGATGAGGTAGTACGCGGCCAGGGCCAGGTCGAAGGACGGGCAGTCCACCTCGACGACCTCGGCACCGAGCTCCTTCAGCAGCTCCACGGACTCGTCGAAGCGCTGCAGGACACCCGCCTGGTAGCCCTCGCCGCGGAACTGCTTGACGACGCCGACGCGCATGCCCTTGACGTCGCCGTTCCGCGCCGCCTCGACGACCGGCGGGACCGGGGCGTCGATGGAGGTGGAGTCCAGCGGGTCGTGGCCGGCGATGGCCTCGTGCAGCAGGGCCGCGTCCAGGACCGTGCGGGCGCAGGGCCCGCCCTGGTCGAGGGAGGAGGAGAAGGCGACCATGCCGTAGCGGGAGACGGCGCCGTAGGTCGGCTTGACGCCGACGGTGCCGGTGACGGCGGCGGGCTGGCGGATCGAGCCGCCGGTGTCCGTGCCGATGGCGAGCGCGGCCTCGTAGGAGGCGAGGGCGGCGGAGGAGCCGCCGCCGGAACCGCCGGGGATCTTGGTCAGGTCCCAGGGGTTGCCGGTGGGGCCGTACGCGCTGTTCTCCGTCGACGACCCCATGGCGAACTCGTCCATGTTGGTCTTGCCGAGGATGACGACGTCCGCTTCCTTGAGCTTGCGGGTGAGCGTCGCGTCGTACGGCGGGATCCAGCCTTCGAGGATCTTGGAACCGACGGTGGTCGGGATCCCCTTGGTGGTGAAGATGTCCTTGAGCGCCAGCGGCACACCGGCCAGCGGGCCGAGCTTCTCGCCGCGCTCGCGCTTGGCGTCCACCTCGCGCGCCTGGGCCAGCGCGCCCTCGCGGTCGACGTGCAGGAAGGCGTGCACCTTCTCGTCGACGGCCTCGATCCGGGCCAGGTGCGCCTCGGTCACCTGGACGGCGGTGACCTCACCCGAGGCGATCTTCGCGGCGATCTCGGCCGCGGTGAGCTTGATCAGGTCGGTCATGTCAGTCCTCCCCCAGGATCTGCGGCACCTTGAAACGCTGCTGCTCCTGGGCCGGGGCGCCGGACAGCGCCTCCTGCGGGGTCAGCGACGGACGGACGTCGTCCGAGCGCATGACGTTGGTCAGCGGCAGCGGGTGGGACGTCGGCGGTACGTCCTCGTCGGCCACATCGGAAACGCGGGCGACCGCGCCGATGATGTCGTCGAGCTGCGTGGCGAAGTGGTCGAGCTCTTCGTCCTTCAGCTCCAGACGTGCCAGCCGTGCGAGGTGGGCGACCTCCTCGCGCGTGATGCCAGGCATGCGGCGATCCTCAGGGTTCGTGACGGTTCTGGGCGGGTTATTGCGCCCAATCCTATGGCGCGGCGAGCACTGCCCGCGAAACGGTTTCGCTGGGCGCTGTGCCGGTGCCGATTTCCGGGCCTCCGGGGAGGGAAGCGCGCTACCGCGCGGGTCGCCTGCGGCGGGCTGCGGGTACGGTCCGGCTGCGCGCGGCGGGGCGGACACCACCGCCGGTCGGCCGCCGTCACGGCGTCCCGCTCCAGCAGTGCGGCGACACCCCATCCCCCACCACAGCGAACGTCCCCATGGCCAGACACGCATTCCCGCCGCCACCGCGCGCACCCACGACGGCGCAGTCCGGCGGTGCCCGACTGTTGGTGGGGGGCATTGCCGACGGCTAGCCGGCACTCATTCCCGCCGCCACCGCGCGCACCCACGACGGCACAGTCCGGCGGTGCCCGACTGCTGGTCGGGGGGCATTGCCGACGCCGAGCCGGCACTCATTCCCGCCGCCACCGCGCGCACCCACGACGGCACAGTCCGGCGGTGCCCGACTGCTGGTCGGGGGGCATTGCCGACGCCGAGCCGGCACTCATTCCCGCCGCCACCGCGCGCACCCACGACGGCACAGTCCGGCGGTGCCCGACTGTTGGTGGGGGGCATTGCCGACGGCGAGTCGGCGCTCGTTACCTCCGCCCGGCGGAGCCGCACCGCAACCCGCCGTTTCCAGCCCGACCGCTAGGTCACGGGCTGGTCCGCTTCTTCCTCCGCCGGGGCCGTGGACGTCGCGGCCGCCGCCGCGGTGGCGGCGTGGAGGGGTTCGTCCTCGCGGTGCCAACCGCTTTCGCTGCGCAGGCGCAGCCACGCCGTCGTCTCGTCCGGCGGCATCGCCGCCGCGACCAGCCAGCCCTGGACCGCGTCACAGCCCAGGTCCCGCAGGCGCTCCCAGGTCTCGTCGTCCTCGACGCCCTCGGCGACGACGACCAGGCCGAGGGAGTGGGCCAGGTCCAGCGTGCAGCGGACGATCTCGGCGTCCTCGTTGTCGATGGCGAGGCGGGCGACGAAGGAACGGTCGATCTTGAGCTCGCTGACCGGCAGGCGGCGCAGGTGGACGAGGGAGGAGTAGCCGGTGCCGAAGTCGTCGAGGGACATCTTCACGCCGTGGCCGGTGAGCCCGGCGAGGGTGTCGGCGGCACGCTGCGGGTCCTCCAGGAGGACGTGCTCCGTTATTTCCAGCTGGAGCGATCCGGCGGGGACACCGTGCCGGGCGAGGCGGGCGGCGACCGAGCCCGCGAAGCCCGGGGTGTGGACGTCGCGCGGCGAGACGTTGACCGCGACGGGCACCTCCAGGCCCATGGCCCGCCACTTGGCGACCTGCCCGAGGGCGGTCTCCAGGACGTACTCCGTCAGCCGGGGCATCAGGCCGGACGATTCGGCTATCGCGATGAACTCGTCCGGGGAGACCCTGCCGCGCTCGGGGTGCACCCAGCGCACCAGCGCCTCCAGCCCCGCGACGTGTCCGTCGAAGCCGACCTTGGGCTGGTAGTGCAGCTCGACGTCGCCCGCGTCCAGGGCGCGCCGCAGATCGCCCAACAGGCCGAGCCGGTCGGGGGTGTTGCCGTCGCGGCGGGCCTCGTAGACCTCGACTCCGCTGCGGTCCCGCTTGGCCTGGTACATCGCCACGTCGGCGCGGCGCAGCAGCCCCTCCGCGTCGAGGGCGTGGTCGGGGTAGACGGCGACGCCGGCGCTGGCTTCGAGGACGAGGGTGAGGCCGTCCAGGTCGAGCGGTGAGCCCAGTGCGGCGACCAGCGACCGGGCCACCCGCTGGGCGCTGGTCAGGGAGTCGGTGGTGGGCAGCAGTACGGCGAATTCGTCGCCGCCGAGCCGGGCGGCCTCCGCGCCGTGCGGCAGGGCGAGCCGCAGCCGCTCGGCTATCTGCAGCAGCAGCCGGTCGCCGGCGAGGTGGCCGAGGGTGTCGTTGACGGACCGGAAGCGGTCGAGGTCGATGAGGACGAGGGCGGCGCGGTCACCGGCCTGCTCGGCCTCGTCGAGGGCGTTCCAGGTGCTCTCCAGCAGCCATTGGCGGTTGGGCAGCCCGGTGAGGGGGTCGCGGAGCTGTTCCTCGGCGCGGGCGTGGGCGATCCACAGGGTGGAGTCCAGCGCGATGAGCGGGACGGCGAAGAGGGGCAGCAGCAGGGGCGCGTGGTCGGCGACGACGGCGATGAGCGGGGCGATGCCGAGGAGGGCGCCGCCGACGAGGGCCTGCCGGACCAGGGCCGTACGGGCGATGCTGCTGATGCCGCCGTT
Organism: Streptomyces syringium; assembly: GCF_017876625.1. Taxonomy (NCBI): domain Bacteria; kingdom Bacillati; phylum Actinomycetota; class Actinomycetes; order Kitasatosporales; family Streptomycetaceae; genus Streptomyces; species Streptomyces syringium. Next base: position 5,385,803 of record NZ_JAGIOH010000001.1, on the reverse strand, counting down.
GCGCGGGGCCATGGAGTACCAGAGCAGGGCGCGGGTGACGACGAGGTAGAGGAAGGCGGCGACGGCGATCTGGGGGATGTCGGTGAGCTGCCAGGTGTCCGGGAGCCAGGGGTCCTCGACGGTGGCGGCCGTCCCGCACAGGGCGAGGGCGAGACCGGCGGCGACGATGCCGAGGATGTCGACCGCGCCGTGGAGTAATGCCTGTCGCCAGCGGTGCCGGCGGGCGGTGGCGACGAGGGTGACGACGGCGATGCTGATGAGGGCTGCGGGGACCCAGCCGTAGAGCATCAGGACGGCGAGGGTGAGGGCGGCGCCGGATCCGGTGCCGCCCCACCAGCGGTCCCGGCCGAGGGCGACGAGATGGGCGACGATGAGCGCCGTCAGGGTCGCCAGCGACCAGCCGACGGCACGGCCGGGAAAGAGGCCGTGCCCGGTGCTGAGTGCCCAACAGATTCCGGTGGCGAGCGCGAGCGCGGCCATCACGACACAGACCGCCGGCAGCGCGGGCGGGGGGACCCGGCGCAGCCGCGAGGCCGGTTCGGCGCTGTCGGTGGGTTTCATGCCCGTCCCTCTCACAGCCGGCGGTGCCCGCGCCACGGCAGGCGCACATCTCAACAGTAGGCCGCAGAAGGCTATGACGGGCAGCGATCGGCAGCGGTTGCCCGATTGCGGTCCGCCCTCCTCCGGCCTTTGGTAGGCGCTGTAGAGGTAATGCCCACTGACTATGCGGGCATTACTCCGCTGGGGTGGCGACCTGGGTGCCGCCACCCCTCGCGCGCCCCCCGGCGAGCCGGGGAGCGGGTCAGCCGGCGGCGGGGACGTCGGCCTTGGCGTCACCCGAACTGTCGTCCGTGCCGGCGCCCGCGCCACCCTCCTGGGGGACCGCCGCCGCGCGGGCCGCCTCGGGCCCTTCCGCGAGCAGCACGGCGAAGCCGTCCTCTTCCAGTACCGGGACCTTCAATTGCATGGCCTTGTCGAACTTCGACCCGGGGTTGTCGCCCACGACGACGAAGTCCGTCTTCTTGGAGACCGATCCGGTCACCTTCGCGCCCTGGCTCTGGAGGGCTTCCTTCGCTCCGTCACGGGTGTGGGAGGCCAGCGTTCCGGTGACGACGACCGTCAGCCCCGCCAGCGGGCGCGGGCCTTCGTCCTCGCCGACCTCTTCTTCCATGCGGACGCCGGCGGCCTTCCACTTCTCCACGATCTCGCGGTGCCAGTCCTCGGCGAACCACTGCCGCACCGAGGCCGCGATGGTGCCGCCGACGCCCTCGACGGCGGCCAGCTCCTCCTCGCTCGCCTCGGCGATCCGGTCCAGCGAGCGGAACTCCCGTGCCAGGGCGACCGCCGCGACGGGCCCGACGTGGCGGATGGAGAGCCCGGTGAGGATGCGGGACAGCGGGCTGGACTTGGCCCGCTCCAGCTCGCTCATGAGCTTCTTGGTGTTCTCCTTCGGCTCGGGAGGCAGTGTGCGCTTCTCCTCGCCCCGGCCCACCGTCTTCCCCTGGCCGTAGAAGTACGGCACGAGGAGGCGGTCGTCCTCGGCGGCGCCCTTGCGGGTGTCGCGGCGCCACATGCGGACGTCGCGCAGGTCCTCGACCTTCAGGTCGAACAGGTCGGCCTCGGTGGTGAGCGCGCGGGGGCCCTCGTCGGGGCTCGTGAGCGCCCGGACCGTCTCCTCGCCGAGCGCCTCGATGTCGAGCGCCTTACGGCCCGCCAGGTAGAAGATGCGCTCACGCAACTGCGCCGGACACGACCGGGCATTGGGGCACCGGAGGTCGATGTCGCCCTCCTTCATCGGGCGTAGCCCGGCCCCGCACTCCGGGCACTCGGCGGGCATCACGAACTCCCGCTCGGTGCCGTCGCGCAGATCCACCACGGGGCCCAGGATCTCGGGGATCACATCGCCGGCCTTGCGGAGCACGACGGTGTCGCCGATGAGGACGCCCTTGGCCTTGACGACCTCCTGGTTGTGCAGGGTGGCGAACTCGACCTCGGAGCCCGCGACCGTGACGGGCTCCACCACCGCGTACGGGGTGACGCGGCCGGTGCGGCCGACGCCGACGCGGATGTCGACCAGCTTGGTGTTGACCTCCTCCGGGGCGTACTTCCAGGCGATGGCCCAGCGCGGGGCGCGCGAGGTGGAGCCGAGGCGGCCCTGGAGGGGGATCTCGTCGACCTTGACGACCGTGCCGTCGATCTCGTGCTCCATCGAGTGCCGGACCTCGGGGTCGCCGTAGTGGGCGATGAACTCCCGCACGCCGTCCAGCGAGTCGACGACCTTGGCGTGCGCGGCGGTGGGCAGACCCCACTCGCGCAGCAGTTCGTACGCGTGCGACTGGCAGTCGATGTCGAAGCCCTCGCGGGCGCCGATGCCGTGCACCACCATGTGCAGCGGCCGGGTCGCGGTGATCTTGGGGTCCTTCTGGCGCAGCGAGCCGGCCGCCGCGTTGCGCGGGTTGGCGAAGGGCGGCTTGCCGGCCTCCACCAGGCGGGCGTTCAGCTCCTGGAACTTCTCCATCGGGAAGTAGACCTCGCCGCGCACCTCGACGAAGGCGGGGACGCGGTCGCCCTGGAGCCGGTTGGGGATCTCTTCGATGGTGCGGACGTTGGGCGTGATGTCCTCGCCGGTGCGGCCGTCGCCGCGGGTGGCGGCGCGGACGAGCCTGCCGCGCTCGTACGTGAGGTTGACGGCGAGTCCGTCGACCTTGAGCTCGCACAGGAAGTGGTACGCGGTGCCCTCGCCGATGTCCTTGGCGACGCGCTCGGCCCAGCCGGCCAGCTCTTCGTCGTCGAAGGCGTTGTCGAGGGAGAGCATGCGCTCGCGGTGCTCGACGGCGCTGAATTCCGTCTCGTAGGACCCCGCGACCTTCTGGGTGGGCGAGTCGGGGGTGCGCAGCTCCGGATGCTCCTCCTCCAGGGCCTCCAGTGAGCGCAGCAGCTGGTCGAACTCGGCGTCACTGACGACCGGGGCGTCCTTCACGTAATACCGGAAGCGGTGCTCCTCGATCTGCTCGGCCAGCAGCGCGTGCCTCTCCCGCGCCTCCGCGGGTGCCGTGGCAAGCGGCGTCTTCGCCTCGAGCTGTTCGCCGTGCTGTTCGCCAGCCACCGTCTGGTCCTCCCGTTTATTCCAAGAGCGCAGTCACTCAGGGTTGTCTGCGAGTGATCTCGCCGCCCGGGCGCAGTGGGCGAGGGCCGCCCGGGCATATGCGGGCGAAGCACCCGCGAGCCCGCACGACGGGGTGATCACCACGGACTCCGCGAGGGTCCCCGGCGACAGCCCCAGCCTGCGCCACAGCGTCCTGACACCCATGACGCTACCGGCAGGGTCTGACAATGGACCGTCCACGCCCGGCACCACGCCAGCGAAGAGCTTGGTGCCGGCCTCCGCGGCCTCACCGATCGCCTCGTCATCACGCTCGGTGAGCAGCGAGAAATCGAACGAGACGCCCTCGACGCCGGCTCGGCGCAGAAGGGCGAACGGCACGCCGGGGGCGCACGAGTGCACGACGGGGGGTGCGCCGGTGACGTCCCGCGCGAGGCCCACCAGGTCGCGCAGCGCGCCCTCGACGACGGCCCGGTCGACGGCGCGGTGGGTGCGGTAGCCGCTGGCCGTGCGGACCCGGCCGAGCAGCACGGCGGTCAGCGACGGTTCGTCGAGCTGGAGCACCACCTGGGCGCCGGGCACCCGGCGGCGCACCTCCGTCAGATGGTTCCGCAGCCCCTCCACGAGGGAGGCGGTCAGGTCCCGGCAGGCCCCGGCATCGCTCAGCGCCGCCTCGCCGCCGCGCAGTTCCAGGGCGGAGGCGAGGGTCCACGGGCCGACGGCCGACACCTTGAGCGGCCCCTCGTACCCCTGGGTGAACTCCTCGATCGCGTCCAGGTCCTCGCCCAGCCACGACCGTGCGCGCCGGGTGTCCCGGCCCGGCCGGTCACTGATCCGCCAGCCGCTCGGCTCGACGTGCGCGAACACCTCCACGAGCAGCCCGGCGGTCCTGCCGATCATGTCGGCGCCGGGCCCGCGCGCGGGCAGCTCCGGCAGATACGGCAGGGCCTCCAGCGACCCCGTGACGGTTTTCGCGGCCTCGCGCGCGTCCGTCCCGGGCATCGAACCGACCCCGGTGGCGACGCCCGCACCCCAGCTGAACTTGCTCTTCTCGCTCACGCAGGAAGGGTACGGGGCCGGAGCGGGGCTCCGCCCGCACCGGTCGCCTGGCCGGCGGATCTCCGGCTACCGGCCCGTCCTGCCGCCTCTCGCCTGACCGGCGGATCTCCGGCTACCGGCCCGTCCTGCCGCCTGCGGCGGCGAGCGCCCTGCGGGCGCGTCCTCAAGCGCCGGACGGGCTTGATTCGGCTGAGCTCAGCCAGACCCACGGCCCGTACGGGCAAGCCGCGGGCACCGCGTCAGCGGCCCGGCCGGACCGTCAGGTCGTTGATCTCCGCGTCCCGCGGGAGGTCGATGGCGAGAAGGACGGTCGTCGCGACGGACTCGGGGTCGATGTACGCCGCCGGGTCGTACTCCCTGCCCTCCTGCTGGTGCACCTTCGCCTGCATGGGGGTGGCCGTGCGCCCGGGGTAGACGCTGGTGACCCGGACGCCGTTGCCGTGCTCCTCCTCGCGCAGCGCGTCGGCGAGCGCCTTGAGGCCGTGCTTGCTCGCCGCGTACGCCCCCCAGTTGGCGTGGGCGTGCATCCCGGCCCCGGAGTTGACGAAGACCACATGCCCCTTGGTGACCCGCAGCTGCGGCAGGAACAGCCGGGTCAGCTCGGCCGGGGAGACGAGGTTCGCCGCGAGCTGGCGGTTCCACACCTTGGGTGCCAGGTCACCGACGCCGCCCAGGTCGCAGACGCCCGCGATGTGCAGCAGCGAGTCGACGTGGTCGGGCAGCGTCTGCTTGCTGAGGGCCCACGCCAGCCGGTCGGGGTTGGACAGGTCGCCGACGAGCGTGCGGGCGCCGGGGAACTGCGCGGCCAGCTCCTTCGCCCGGCCCGCGTCCCGCGCGAACAGATACAGCTCGTCGCCGCGCTCGAGCAGCCGCCGGGCGACCGCCGCCCCGATGCCGGAACCGGACCCAGTGATCAGATGTGTTGCCATACCGCCCAGCTTGCCCTACTGAATCCCGGCCGACTCCTCCAGGTACGCCATCGCGCCCACACCGTCCTCCGCGAAGAACACCAGGTCGGCGAGGGGAAGCGGCAGAAAACCCTCCGCGTCCATCCGCTGGAACTGCTGCTTCAGCCCGTCGTAGAAACCGGCGGCGTTCAGCAGCACCACGGGCTTGGAGTGCATTCCGTGCTTCTTCAGCTCCAGGATCTCCGTCGCCTCGTCGAGCGTCCCGGTGCCGCCGACCATGATCACGATTGCGTCGGCCCGCGCGAGCAACTGCGCCTTGCGCTCGGCGAGATCCTTGGTGATCACCATTTCGTCGGCGTTCTTACGGGCCTTCGCCGCGAGGAATTCCACCGAGATCCCGACCAGCCGCCCGCCGTGCGCCTGGACGCCGTCCGCCATGACCTTCATCAGACCGGACTCCGAACCGCCCCAGACCAGGGTGTGCCCGCCCTTGCCGATGAGTTCGGCGAATTCCCGGGCGGGGGTGGTGTAGCAGTCGTCGAGGTCGGCGGCGGAGCAGAAGACGGAAATATGCATAAGCCCACGGTACGCGCGCGGATATGCGGCCCGACGGCGACTCGGCCCCCGTCGGAACAAGGGCGCGAATCGTACCGACCTCCGCTATGACCTGCTTTCGGACATCCTCTGTCCCGTTTCCGGATCTGTTCCGTCGCGACCTCGTCACAGTCCCCGCCGCGATTTGGGGGCTCGGCCCGGCATTGCTAGCCTGACGTGCGCTCGTCAAGCGGGCGCAAATCAAGCCAATTCCTCGGGGGAGTTCTCACGTGAAGCTTCGTCATGTCCGCGGCGCCGCCGTATTCGTCATCGCCGTCGTCGCCCTCACCGGTGCGCGCGGCAGCCACGGCGGCAGCTGTGGCGGTGGCGGCGGGTCGAGCCACAGCTCCTCGTCCTCCTCCGGCGGCACCACCTCGGGCGGTACGTCCGGCGACTCCACCAGTGGTCTCACGAGCGGCGGCACGACCTCCTCCGGTACGACCTCCGGCACGACGAGCGGCACGTCCGGCGACTCGACGACCTCCTCGGGCTCGACCACCTTCGGCTCGACCGGCGGCAGCGGCAGCCGGAACTCCGCGATGCGGGACATCAAGATCCTCGACTGCGCGTACACCGACCGGCTGGGCATCACCGCGAAGCTGGCCGCCACCAACAGCAGCTCGACGGTCTCGTACGACTACCGCATCACCGTGAAGTTCACCGGCCCGGACGGTGCCGTCATCGGCACCCGCAACCCGTCCATCCCGTGGGTCCAGCCGGGCAAGACGAGCAACCTCGACGTCTCGACCCCCTACGTCCCCAAGCCGGGCGCACCCCAGAGCGGCGGCAAGTGCGAGGTCACGAACGTCCTGCGCACGCAGCGCTGACCTCCGAGGGACACCTCTTCATCCGGCGGCGCCGGGTGCCGGAAAAGACCGGCGCCCGGCGCCGCCGTGTGTGCGGGCCGGGCGTATCAGAACAGTCGCGGTCAGCCGCTGTGGGCCGCACCCGCCGGGACACGGTCCGTCGCCGCGATCGTGGCCGAGCCGACGACCCGGGTGCCGTCGTAGAGCACGATGGCCTGGCCGGGGGCCACGCCGCGGACGGGCTCGGCGAAGGACACGCGCAGCTCCTCGCCGACGAGCTCGGCCGTCACCGACGTCTCGCCGCCGTGCGCGCGCAGCTGCGCCGTGTACGTGCCGACGCCCTCCGGGGCCACCCCGCACCAGCGGGGCTTGATCGCGGTCAGGGCGGTCACGTCCAGGGCCTCCACCGGGCCGACGGTCACCGTGTTGTTCACCGGAGAGATGTCCAGGACGTAGCGCGGCTTGCCGTCGGGGGCCGGGTGGCCGATGCGCAGGCCCTTGCGCTGGCCGATGGTGAAGCCGTACGCGCCCTCGTGGGTGCCGATCTTGGTGCCGGACTCGTCGACGATGTCGCCCTCGGACGTGCCCAGGTGCTTGGCGAGGAAGCCCTGGGTGTCACCGTCGGCAATGAAGCAGATGTCGTGGCTGTCGGGCTTCTTCGCCACGGCCAGGCCGCGTCGCTCCGCCTCGGCCCGGATCTCGTCCTTGGTCGTCAGGGTGTCGCCCAGCGGGAACATCGCGTGCGCCAGCTGCTTCTCGTCCAGCACGCCGAGGACGTACGACTGGTCCTTGGCCATGTCGCTCGCGCGGTGCAGCTCGCGGGTGCCGTCCTCGTTCAGCACGACCGTCGCGTAGTGGCCGGTGCAGACCGCGTCGAAGCCGAGCGCGAGGGCCTTGTCGAGCAGCGCCGCGAACTTGATCTTCTCGTTGCAGCGCAGGCAGGGGTTGGGCGTGCGCCCGGCCTCGTACTCCGCGATGAAGTCCTCGACCACGTCCTCACGGAAGCGCTCGGCGAGGTCCCAGCAGTAGAAGGGGATGCCGATGACGTCGGCGGCGCGGCGGGCGTCGCGCGAGTCCTCGATGGTGCAGCAGCCGCGCGCGCCCGTGCGGAAGGACTGCGGGTTCGCGGACAGCGCGAGGTGCACGCCGGTCACCTCGTGCCCGGCCTCGGCGGCACGGGCGGCCGCAACGGCGGAGTCGACGCCGCCGGACATGGCGGCGAGTACGCGCAGGCGACGGCCGTCGCGAGGTCCTGAAGGTGCACCGGGGAAGTCAGTCATAGCTGTACCAGGGTAAGGGTTGCGTCCGGTCGCGGTACCGGTCACCGATGTCCTCAATCGCCGGACGGGCTGGATCTTGCGGAGCCCCGGCTGGAACCAGGGGGGCGCCGCACGCGTTCTGCGCATCAGGGGGTCACACGTGGAACGAAAACGCATCAGCCGTCGCGGGCTGCTGATCGGCGGGGCCGCCGTGGCAGGCGCAGCCGGCTACGCGGGGCGTGACGCACTCGTCCGCTGGTGCTATCGGGCCGCCGGGCTGGAGCGCCCCCGCACGGACGGCGAGCTCGACCACGACGGCGCCGAGTGGGTCGCCGCCTCGTCCGCGAACTGGCGGTGGGCGGACCGGCCGGCCGACTACACCATCGACCGGGTCGTCATCCACGTCGTCCAGGGCAGCTACGGCGACGCCCTGCGGGTCTTCCGCGATCCCCTGCACCAGGCCGCCGCGCACTACGTCGTGCGCAAGGACGGCCATGTCGCGCAGACCGTCCGCGAGCTGGACGTGGCCTTCCACTCCGGGAACCGCCGTTTCAACGAGCGCAGCGTCGGCATAGAGCACGAGGGCTACGTGGACCGGCCCGGTGATTTCACGGACGCGATGTACCGGGCGTCGGCCGCGCTCACGGCCGGGATCTGCGCGCGCTACGGGTTCCCGGCGGACCGGGCCCATATCGTCGCCCACTCCCAGGTGCCGGGGACGGATCACACCGATCCCGGCCCGCACTGGGACTGGGACCGGTATCTGAAGCTCGTCGGGGCGGCGGCGGGGAGCCGCTAACTGAGCCCGGCCGTGCGGGCCCGCTCCACCACCGAGGCGATGACGTCGCGCACGGCGGCCACGTCCTCCTCGGTGGAGGTGTGGCCGAGGGAGAAGCGCAGGGTGCCGCGGGCCAGGTTCCGGTCCGTGCCCGTGGCGAGGACCACATGGCTGGGCTGGGCGACGCCGGCGGTGCAGGCGGAGCCGGTGGAGCACTCGATGCCCTGGGCGTCCAGCAGCAGGAGCAGCGAGTCGCCCTCGCAGCCGGGGAAGGAGAAGTGGGCGTTGGCGGGCAGGCGGCCCGCCGGGTCGGGGTCGCCGCCGAGCACCGCGTCGGGCACGGCCGCCAGGACCGCCTCGACCAGCTCGTCACGGAGCGCGCCGACCTCGCGCGCGAAGTGCTCGCGCCGCTCGGCGGCGAGCACGCCCGCGACCGCGAAGGAGGCGATGCCGGGCACGTCGAGGGTCCCGGAGCGCACGTGCCGCTCCTGGCCGCCGCCGTGCAGCAGGGGTACGGGCGCGTACCGGCGGCCCAGCAGCAGGGCACCGATGCCGTACGGGCCGCCGACCTTGTGGCCGCTGACGGTCATCGCGGCGAGCCCCGAGGCGGCGAAGTCGACGTCCAGCTGTCCGAAGGCCTGCACCGCGTCGGCGTGCAGGGGGATGTCGAACTCGGCCGCCACGTCCGCCAGTTCACGGACCGGCATGACCGTGCCGATCTCGTTGTTGGCCCACATGACGGTGATCAGGGCCACGTCGTCGGGGTCGCGGGCTATGGCCTCGCGCAGCGCGTCGGGGTGCACCCGCCCGTAGGAGTCGACGGGCAGGTACTCCACGGTCGCCCCCTCGTGCGTGGCGAGCCAGTCGACGGCGTCGAGGACGGCGTGGTGCTCCACGGGGCTGGCGAGGACTCGGCGGCGGGCCGGGTCGGCGTCCCGGCGGGCCCAGTACAGGCCCTTGACGGCGAGGTTGTCCGCTTCGGTGCCGCCCGCGGTGAAGACCACTTCGCTGGGGCGCGCGCCGAGCGATGCCGCGAGCGATTCGCGCGACTCCTCGACGGTACGGCGCGCGCGACGCCCGGCGGCGTGCAGCGAGGAGGCGTTCCCGGCGAGGGCGAGCTGGGCGGTCATCGCCTGCACCGCTTCCGGGAGCATCGGGGTGGTGGCGGCGTGGTCGAGGTAGGCCATGGTGGGACGATTCTACGAGCTGGGCCCGGGCGCCGTACCGGGCGTTCCGGTCAGGAGGTGCGCAGCACCCGCGCCAGCTGGCGGGACTGTGCCACCAGGCGGTCCTGGCTGTCCCAGACCTCGGCGTCCTCCTCCAGATAGCCGCCCGCGAGGTTGCGGGTGCTGACGGAGACGCGCAGCGGGCCGGGGGCGGGGCGGCTGCGGATGTGGGCGGTCAGCTCGATGGTGGGGACCCAGCCGGTGACGCCCAGCTCGAAGACGGCGGGCGGCAGCGCGTCGACGGCCAGCAGGAGTGCGAGCGGGTCGGGGTCGCGGCCGTCGGCGAGGCCGAACCAGCCGCGCATCTCGCCCTGCCCGCCGGGGGCGCCGATCGCCCAGCCGGCCGTGGCCGGGTCGAGCCGGATGTCGAGGCGCCCGGCGATCTCGGGTGTCGTCGACGGGTCGCCGTCCTCGCTGCTCAGGCACCGTTCGTAGGGCGGGAGGGCCGGGGGCTTGGCGGTGGTGCGGACGTCCTCGGGGAGGGCGTCCAGCTCGCCGTAGGTGGCCAGGACGCGGATGCGCTCGACCTCGGCGCCGTCCTCGTCGAACTGGAGCAGCGTGGCCTGGCCCGTGGAGAGCGTCCGGCTGGCACGGATCTGCTCGGTGCGGATCAGGGCGGGTCCGGGCTTGGAGGCGGAGAGGTAGTGGGCGGTGATGGAGAACGGGTCGGGGTGCCGGAGCGTCTCGCCGAGGGCCCGGCCCAGCAGGGCGAGGAGGTAGCCGCCGTTGACGGCGTGGCCGATGGTCCACCCCGCGGAGAGGTCCGCGTCGAAGACGGCGGACGTGCCGGGCGCGCGCCGCGCGATGGCGGTGTCCCGGTCGAATTCGCTGGTGCCGATGGTTCCCTGTGCCATGGTCCGCACGCTACACCCGGAAGTTACTGACTGGTAGGGCCAGCGTGCGTCCGGACTCCGGCGCGGGCGGAAGCCCCCTCGTCACACCTCTTCGGCGGCCGCGCTGCGCCGGTGCCAGGCGCGCGGCGCCCGCCAGTGGAAGTGCATCGACAGCAGCCGCAGCGCGAACGCCGTCAGGACCGGGATCACGCTGGTGGTGGCGGAGAGCGCGTCGAAGTGGATCAGCAGGGCGGCCATCGTCGCCCCCATCATCGCGGGCACGGCGTACAGATCGCGGTCCCAGCGCAGCAGCGAGGGCACCTCGTGGGCGAGTATGTCGCGCAGCACGCCGCCGCCGACCGCCGTGGCCACGCCGAGCGCGGCGGCGAAGGTGAGGCCGAGCCCGTAGGCGTGGGCCTTCATCGTGCCGGTGACACAGAACAGGCCGAGGCCGGCGGCGTCGAAGACACCCACCGCCTTGGTGATCCGCTCGACCTCGGGATGCAGGAAGACGACGAGCAGGGTGGCCAGCATCGGGGTCAGGAAGTAGCCGAGGTCGGTGAAGGCGGCGGGCGGCACGGCACCGATGATCAGGTCCCGCAGCACGCCGCCGCCCAGCGCCGTGACCTCGGCGAGCACGGTCATGCCGAAGACGTCGAAGTTCTTCCGCACGGCGAGCAGCGCACCCGAGATGGCGAAGACGAAGATCCCGACGAGATCCAGTGAATGCTGGACTGAGGGGCTGAACAGATCGGTGAGCACGCGACATTCTTACCCGTCGCGGACAGTGGTCCCGACCTCCCCACTGTCCCCAGCACTCTCACTGACTCTACCCAGCCCCACGGCCCCCTGGCGCTACGGCAGCGCGGGCTTCCCCGGCTTCCCGATCCAGGTGTCGAAGAGGCCGCCGAGCTTCTGACCCGAGACCTTCTCGGCGAGCGCGATGAACTGCTTGATCTCGGCGTTGCCGTAGCGGTGCTGCGAGGTCCACAGCGGCAGCAGCTTGAAGAAGGCCTTGTCGCCGATCCGCTCACGCAGCGCCTGCAGGGCCATCGCCCCGCGCGTGTAGACCGCCCGGGAGAACATGGTGTCGCGCTGCGGGTCGGCGACGACGATCTTCCAGAACGGGTCGTCGGCCCCGTAGCGGTTGTAGGCGTCCAGGAAGGACTGGTGGGCGCTCTTCTTGCCCTTGTGCTCGGCCCACAGCCACTCGGAGTAGGAGGCGAAGCCCTCGTTGAGCCAGATGTTCTTCCACTCGCGCACCGAGACGGAGTCGCCGAACCACTGGTGGGCCAGCTCGTGGACGATGGTCTCCTCGTCCCGGACCGCCGAGTAGACCGGCTTGGTCTGGGTCTCCAGCGAGAACTCGGCGTCCGGCATGTCGTCGACGATGGCGCCCGTCTCCTCGAAGGGGTACGGACCGAAGACCTTCGACCAGTAGTCGGTGGCCTCCGCGGTGATCCCGTAGAAGTCGACGGGGTTGTCGCCCTTGAGCTTCGGGTCGATGGCCACGTAGATCGGGGTGCCGGCGGGGGTCCTGCCCGTGCGGACGTCGAACTTCCCGATGGTGGCGGTGGCGAGGTAGGGCGCCATGGGCCGGGTGGCCCGCCAGTGCGAGACGGTCTTGGACCCCTGGGTGCGGGTGGAGACCAGCCGGCCGTTGGAGATGCCGGTGAGGCCCTTGGGGGCCTTGATCCGGACGTCGAACGCCGCCTTGTCCGAGGGGTGGTCGCTGGAGGGGAACCAGGTGGAGGCGGCGTTGGGCTCGCAGGCGACGAAGACGCCGTCGGGGGTCTTCATCCAGCCGTACTTGGAGCCGAAGATGATGGGGCCGCTGAGCGGCTTGGGTATGCCGCCGTACGTCACCGTGGTGGTGAAGGTCCGGCCCTTGGCCAGGTGCCGGCCGGGGCGGATGTTGATCTCGTCGCCGGTGCGGGTGAAGTGCGCGCGCTTGCCGTTCACCTCGACCGAGGTGACCTTCAGCTGCTGGAGGTCGAGGTGGAAGGAGGAGAGGGACTTGGTGGCCCGCGCGGTGATGGTGGCGCGTCCCTCGAGCCGCCCGGTGTCGGGCGTGTAGCCGATGTCGAGGCCGTAGTGCCGGACGTCGAAGCCGCCGTTGCCCAGGTTCGGGAAGTAGGAGTCACCCACACCGGGCGCTCCCGGCACGGGGGCCGGGGCGGCGGAGATCACCCACACGGACGCCGCGGCGGTGGCGAGGGCGAGAAGTCTGGTCGAGCGGTGCCGGGCGGAGCGGCGGGAGAGTGCCATGAGTCGTTCCTTTCGAACACGCGAACGCCAATGCAGCGCACGCGCCGACTCTGCCCCCTCCCGCCCCAACCGGCCAAGGGTTTTACCCATTTGTCACGCCGGGACGTTCGTCACAGCCCCTTCCGGAATGTTCTCGGGGTGGTGGCAGGCAACTTGATGGCCCGTCACCAGGGGAATCAGCGGCGGCTCCTGCTGCTTGCACACGTCCGTCGCCTTCCAGCAGCGGGTGTGGAAGCGGCACCCCGCCGGCGGTGAGATCGGCGAGGGCACATCGCCCTTGAGCAGGATCCGCTCCCGCTTCGCCCGCCGCTTGGGGTCCGGCACCGGCACCGCGGACATCAGCGCCTTGGTGTAGGGGTGCATCGGCGTCTCGTACAACGCCTTGCGGTCGGCCAACTCGACGATCTTTCCGAGGTACATGACCGCGATCCGGTCGGAGACGTGCCGGATGACCGACAGGTCGTGCGCGATGATCACGTAGGTGAGACCCAGTTCGTCCTGGAGGTCGTCCAGCAGGTTGACCACCTGGGCCTGGATCGACACGTCCAGCGCGGAGACCGGCTCGTCCGCGACCACCAGCTTGGGCTTGAGCGCGAGCGCCCGGGCGATGCCGATGCGCTGCCGCTGCCCGCCGGAGAACTCGTGCGGATAGCGGTTGTAGTGCTCGGGGTTGAGCCCCACCAGTCCCAGCAGTCGCTGGACCTCCTTCTTGATCCCGCCTTCGGGCGTGATCCGCTGGAGCTTGAACGGCGCGCTGACGATCGAGCCGACCGTGTGCCGGGGATTCAGCGAGGAGTACGGGTCCTGGAAGATCATCTGGACGTCGCGGCGCATCGGCCGCATCCCGGCCACGCCGAGGTGCGTGATGTCCTTGCCCTCGAACTCGATCCGCCCGCCGGTGGGCTCCAGCAGCCGGGTGATCAGCCGGCCCATGGTGGACTTCCCGCAGCCGGACTCGCCCACCACCCCCAGGGTCTCCCCCGGCCGTACGTCGAAGGAGATGCCGTCCACGGCCTGCACCGCGCCCACCTGGCGGCGCAGCAGCCCCTTGTTGATCGGGAAGTGCTTGACCAGGCCCTCGACCTTGAGCAGGGGCTCGCCCTCGGGCGCCTGCTGCCGGGGAATGGTCACGTCTTTCTCGGGCGCGGTCTCGTCGGGTACGGCGTTATCGGGCACGGGTCGGTCCTTCACAGCTTGGGCGCAATCTCTTCGGTCCAGATGCGCGTCCGCTCCTCCTGCGCCATGTGACAGGCGGAGTGGTGCCGGCCGCCCTCACCACCGGTCACCAGGCGCAGTTCGGGCCGCTCGGTGCGGGTGACGCCGTCCTTGGGAACGTCGGCGTAGGGACAGCGCGGGTTGAAGGCGCAGCCGGACGGCACGTTGATGAGGCTGGGCGGCGAGCCCTTGACCGGGATCAGCCGCTCGGTCTGGTCCCGGTCGATGCGCGGCATCGAGCCCAGCAGGCCCCAGGTGTAGGGGTGCTGGGGTTCGTAGAAGACCTTCTCCGCCGGGCCGCGCTCGACGCAGCGGCCGCCGTACATCACCAGGATGTCGTCGGCCAGTTCGGCGACGACGCCCAGGTCGTGGGTGATGATGATGACCGCGGAGCCGAACTCCTTCTGCAGATCGCGGATCAGGTCGAGGATCTGCGCCTGGACGGTCACGTCCAGGGCGGTCGTCGGCTCGTCCGCGATGAGCAGCTCGGGGTTGTTGACCAGCGCCATCGCGATCATCGCGCGCTGGCGCATCCCGCCGGAGAACTGGTGCGGGTAGTCGTCCACCCGCCGGTCGGGCTGGGGGATGCCGACGCGGTCCAGCAGCTCGATCGCGCGCTTGCGGGCGGCCTTCTTGTCCACGTCGTGGTGGACCCGGTAGGCCTCGACGATCTGGGCGCCGATGGTGAAGTACGGGTGCATGGCCGACAGCGGATCCTGGAAGATCATCGCCATCTCGCGGCCGCGCAGCCGGCGCACCTCGTCCGGGTCGGCGGTCATCAGCTCCTTGCCGTCCAGCCAGATCTCCCCGGAGATCCGGGCCTTGCCGCGCCCGTACTGGCCGACGGTGTGCAGGCCCATGATGCCGAGCGAGGTGACCGACTTGCCGGAGCCGGACTCGCCGACGATGCCGAGGGTCCTGCCCTTCTCCAGCTGGAAGGAGAGCCCGTCGACGGACTTCACCAGGCCGTCGTCGGTGGGGAAGTGGATGTGCAGGTCGCGCACGTCGAGGAAGGCGGAGGGGGTTGCGGCGCCCGTGCGGACGGGCTCGCCGACGGCGCCGCTCTTGGAAAGGTCCGTCACGAGAGCCTCACTCGGGGGTCGATCACGGCGTACAGGAGGTCCACCACGAGGTTGGCGACCACGACGGCGGCCGCGGCGATGAGCGTCACGCCGAGGATCAGCGGCAGGTCGCGGTCGCTGATGGCCTTGACCGCGGCCTGGCCGAGGCCCGGCAGATTGAAGGTGGTCTCGGTGAGGATCGCGCCGCCGACGAGCGCGCCGAGGTCCATGCCGAGGATGGTCAGGATGGGGGTCATCGTGGAGCGCATGGCGTGTTTGCCGATGACGACGGGTTCGCGCAGGCCCTTGGCGCGGGCCGTGCGGATGTAGTCCTCGCCGAGGATCTCCAGCATGGTGGCCCGGGTGAGCCGGGCGTACATCGCCGCGTAGAGGAAGGCGAGGGTGACCCAGGGCAGGATCAGTCCGCCGAACCACGCGGCCGGATCCACGGCGAATTCGACGTACTCGCCGTTCACCCAGCCCAGTCCGTAGCTGAAGACCGCGAGCGAGAGCAGACCGGTGAAGTAGATCGGCAGCGAGACACCGCTGAGGGCGATGGTCATGGCCGCGCGGTCCCATAGGCTGCCGCGCTTGAGCGCGGAGACGATGCCGGTGGTGACGCCGCCCAGCAGCCACAGCACGCACGCGCCCCCGGCCAGCGAGAGCGTGACCGGCAGCCGGTCCTGGAGCACGGGCCAGATGGGCTGCTCGTTGCGGAAGGAGTAGCCGAAGCACGGGGCGTCGCAGCGGACGGTGGTCCCGCCGCCGGTGTAGTCCCGGCCGGCGAAGATGCCGGTGACGAAGTCCCAGAACTGCACGAGGATCGGCTCGCCCAGTCCGAGCTTCTCCCGGATCCCCTCGATCGTGGCCGGGTCCGCCTGCTTGCCGACGTACAGGGCGGCGGGGTCGGCTCCGGTGAGCTTCGGAATCGCGAAGAAGATGCCGAAGGTCACGAGGGTGACCACGAGCAGCATCACAATGACGGCGATCAGCCGCCTGACGATATAAGCGAACACTGCGGTCGGCCCGGCGGCGGCCCGGGAACCCCTTGGGTCAAGGGGCGCCCGGGCCGCCACGCGCGGCCCTCACCTGCCCTTCGGGCCTAGCGGCGGGTGCGCCGGTGGAGCGGACGGACTGTCACTTGACGACACCGAGGGAGGCGTAGTCGTAGCGGCCGTTGTAGGAGTCGGCCGTGTAGACGTTGGTCAGCCGGGAGCTGCGCCAGATGATGTTCTTCTCGTAGGTGAAGGGCAGGTACCAGGCGCCCTCCATGACCTTCTTGTTGGCTTCCTGGTAGATCTTCCCGGCCTTCTCGGGGTCGGTCTCGGCAAGGGCGTCGTCGAAGAGCTTGTTGATCGCCGGGTCGTTCAGCTCGGGGTAGTTCTGGTTGCCGCTCTGCTGGATGAAGCGGCCGTCCGCGATGGGCTTCAGGAAGCCCTGGCCGCTGGGGAAGTCGGCGCCCCAGCCCATGATGATGATGCCGTAGTTCTTGGCCTTGACGTTCTTCGGAGCACCGATGATGCCGGTGGACTGCGCGCCGTCGTACTGGTCGATCTGCGCGTCGATGCCGACCTTCTTCAGGGCCGCCTGGAGCGACTCGGCGGTGGCGACCTCCGGCGGCTTGTTGTTGCGCACCGCGATCGTGGTCTTGAAGCCCCCGGGCTTGCCGCAGGCCTTCAGCTCCTCCTTGGCCTTGGCCTCGTTGGGCTTGCCCTGCTTGACGTCGTACGGGTCGTAATTGGCGTCGAAGCCCTTGACCGACGGCGGGAGCATGCTGGTGCCGATGTCGCCGCCCGCCTGCGGGCCGCCGCGGGCGGTCTGCAGCGAGGTGTGGTCGGCGGCGTAGATGACGGCCTTGCGGCAGTGCTCGTTGTCGAACGGCGCGACCGTCTTCGGGAAGGCGGCGTAGCGGATGAAGCCGGTCTCGGGGTTGTCGACGTTGGCCTTGTGGGACTGCAGTGCCTTCTGCCGGCCGGCCGAGCCCATGCCCGTCGCGTTGATGTCGAGGTCGTAGTCACCGGCGATCAGCCGGTTGTCCATGTCGTCGGCGTTGGTGGTGAGCTTGACCGTGATCTTGTCCGGCAGGGCCTTGCGGACCGGGTCGCTCTCCTTCTTCCACTTGTCGTTGCGGACCAGCTCCAGGCCCTTGTTCGGGGTGTAGGACACCCACTTGTACGGGCCGTTGGAGAAGGGTTTGCTGCCGTACTTCTCCGCGGTGTCCTTGTCCGGGCGGACCGGGCCCGCCGCGGGCACGGCCAGCATCTGCAGGAAGTCGCCGTTGGGCTTGGGCAGCTTGAAGACGATCGTCTTCTCGTCGGGCGTCTCGATCGCCTTCAGGCCCAGCTTGTCCTTGGAGGTGTCCTTGTACGGACCCTTGTACTCGTTCTCCGGGTCCAGGGTGTCCTTCAGCCAGGTCGGACCGCCGGAGATCTTGTCCGTGGCCCAGGTGCGCTCGATGCCGTACTTGATGTGCCGAGAGGTGACGGGCTGGCCGTCCTCCCAGGTCAGGCCGGAGCGCAGCGTGAAGGTGTAGGTCTTCTTGTCGGCCGAGACCTGACCGGTGTCCGTGGCCATGTCCGGCACGATCGTGGAGCTCTGCGCGCCGGGGGCGGCCTTCGGGGTGACGAGGGTGCGGACGTAGTAGCGGGCGAAGTCCCACACGAAACCGTAGTAACCGCGTTGCGGGTCCCATGAGTCGGCGTCCTGGGTGCCGATGAACTTCAGCTCGCCACCCTTCTTGTCGGACGGGCTGGCCACCTTGCCGACGCCGGCGTTGAAGCCCGCGGCCTTGCCGCCCTTGCTGTCGCCGCTCCCGCCGCCGCCACAGGCCGCGGTGCCGACGAGGGCCGCGACCACGAGGGCCGACCCTGCGGCCAGTCTCCGCCTCGAAGTGCTCTGAGTTGTCAAGATGTCGCGACCTCCGTGATCGACGCGGCCCGTGGGACGGGCCGGCTTGTTTCGGGAACGGCCTCCTGACGGAACGACAGGGGCGGTGTACGACAGCGGACTTGGGCTGTTGGGGTCAGCGCGAACCCTTCGGGTCCAGCGCGTCACGCACGCCGTCGCCGAAGAGGTTGAACGCCAGTACGGTGATGAAGATGGCGAGACCGGGGATGATCATGAACATCGGGTCGGACTCGTAGGTGCTGACGGCCTTGGAGAGCATCTGCCCCCAGGACGCGGTGGGCGGCTTGACGCCGGCGCCGAGGAAGCTCAGCGCGGCCTCGGTGAGCACATTGGTGGGGATCATCAGCGTGGCGTACACGGTGATCGGCGCCACCAGGTTGGGCAGCAGCTCGCGGAAGAGGATGTACAACTGTCCGGCGCCCAGGCTGCGCGCCGCCTCGACATACTCGCGCTCCCGTAGAGACAGCGTCTGACCTCGCACGATGCGCCCCACATAGGGCCAGCCGAAGAAGCCGATCACCATGATCAGCACAGCCATGCGCACGCCCGAACCGGACATTCCCCACAGCGAGTTGGGCACCACGGACACCAGTGCGATGATGAACAGCAGCTGCGGGAAGGCCAGCAGCAGGTCCATGACCCGGCTGATGACGGCGTCGACCCAGCCACCGAAGTAGCCGGCGACGATGCCGACGACCGTACCGACCACGACGGCGACGACCGCGGAGAGGAAGGCCACGAGCAGCGAGATCCGGGCCCCGTAGACGACCCGGCTGAAGACATCACGGCCGTTGCCGGGCTCGACGCCGAAGAGGAAGTCGCCGCTGATACCGCCCCAGTCCCCCTTGGGGGTGCTGAACAGCGGGTCGATCTGCTCCTCGTGGAATTCGTTCGGCGGATGCCCGAACGCGCTCACGATGAGCGGGGCGAAGATCGCGACCAGTATGAGCAGCAGCACCACGATGCCGCCGGACAGGGCCACCTTGTCGCGCTTCAGCCGGATCCAGGCGATGCGCCAGGGAGAACGCCCCTCGATCGCCTTCGCCGGGACGCCGGCGGCGACATCGACGGCTGCGGTCTCCGCCGCGCTCGTGTCGTGCAATGGTGCCGTCATCGTCTGGTGGACCCCTCTCGGCCGGCGCAACCGGCCCAACGCCCGCCGCCCGAAAGGCGGCTGGATCACATCACTGGTGCATCACTGGTGCATCGCTTGGTGCAGATGGTGCATGGATGGTGCGATGGTGCGGGAAGTTCACGCGGAGCAGGTCGTACGCAGGGCCGATGGCCCGGAGAGCGAGAGCCGACGGCCCTTGTTGCGGGAGTCTTCAACGCGTTCACGATCACCCGCCAGACCTGACCGGCAATGGATGCGCAACCGTGATGTGTAGAGGAGGGTTCCGTTATACGGACATCCTTGATTCATCAGCGGATGCGGCAACCCGCTGAAACGTTTGGCCAGTTGCCGTCGGCAGGGCGGGGCCACACGGAAAAACACGGCCTGAGCGGGGCGTTCAGGCGGGAAGGGCGCGAAACCGGCGGGCCCGGCCGAGGTCACGCGAGGGTCAGTCGGGACAGCCGGGGCCCCTGGACCGGGCCGGGATCAGTAGGCCCCGGCCTGCCAGCCCTGTTGCGGCGGATAGCCGTAGCCGGCCGAAGGGGCGGGCGCGGCGCCGCCGTAGGCGTCGCGGTCGAAGAAGGGCCGCGCGTTGGCCCGCATCCACATCGCGACCGGGTCGTACTCGTCCGACATCGCCACCGTGGACACCGGCAGCCCCTCGGGCACCACACCGATCGACTGCTGCATCATCAAGCGCACGGATTCCACGGCGGCTTGCGAGGTGTCGTACAGATCGAGGCCGATCGCCAGGTATGGGGTGCCCAGTGCGGGCTGCACCCAGGCCCGGCGCAGCGCCCGGACGGCGGGCGTGCGGTGGGCGTTCTGCCCGAGCAGGGCGTAGAACTGCGGAATGTCTATGGCCGGTTCGCTCAGCCGCAGCGGTCCGGCGGGCAGCCGGTCGAGGCCGCCGGAGATCCGCCGCAGGTCGAGCCACGGGATGCCGACACCGCCGCCGGGCGCGTGCGGGTTGAGCCACAGTCCCCAGCGGTCGGGGAAGAGGGAGGCGGCGATGGACCGCCCGGCAACGACCTCGTGGGCGCGGTTCCAGCCGCTGGCGGCGAGCTCCTGCGCGGAGGTCACACAGGGCGCGTAACCGAGCCCGTCGACCTCCATGTTCCCGTACTGGGCGTCGGGCGATCCGGCCTGCCCGTGCCACAGCAGCATCCAGATCTGCCCCTCGGCGAGGGCGTGCAGCAGCGCCTCATAGGCGTCATACCTGCCGGGCGCCACTTGGCGCAGCATCTGCTCCACGCCGCTCTCCGCGCCCGCGCTCACCTGGGTCCGCCTCTTCTCTCGGCCGTCTCTCCACCGCAGGGGGACGTGACTGCGCGCCCCCTGTCGTCATCCAACCAGCTTACGAGCCCGCGACGGCGGGCACGGGAGGAGTCACAGGTCACGGTCGTAGAACGGGCGGACTCTCTCCCGCAGCCAGTCACCGACGGGGTCCTGCGCGACGTCGAGGAAGACCAGCTGCACGGGCCAGGGCACCGGCACGGTGCCGAGGGCCCGGCCGAGGGCGTCCAGGGCGGCGGTGCGGCTCCCGGGGTCGGGCAGGTCCAGCTCGACGCCGACGAACAGCGCCGGGGCGCCGCCCTCGACGCTCGCCAGGGTGCGGCGCGCGGTCCTCACGACGGCGGCGGCCGCGAATTCCAGCCCGGCGGCGGCGAGGAAGGCGGTGGGCTCGTCCTGCCAGTCGGGCTCGAAGAGCCTGACCCGGCCGCCGGTCGCGTCACCGTCCAGCGCGCTGCGCCCGGCCCGGCAGAGCGCGGCCACGGCGGCCGGCGGCAGCGGAACGCCGACCGCGCCCTCGGGGTTGACCACGATGCCCACCTGCGGGGGCAGCCCGCGGGCGAATTCCACGGCGGGCGCGACGGCGAAGGACATCAGATCGCCGGCGACGCTCCGGAACTGCGCCTCGGAGCTGAAGACGGGGACGAACGCAGCGCCGTCGAGTTCGAGGGTGGGGAGATCGAGGTCGGGGCTGTCGGGGCCGCCGCCGTTCGGCAGCGGTATCCACAGGTGACTGCGGCCGAGGGCCTCGACGATCGCCGGACCGGCGCCGGGGTCGCCGAGGGAGCCGGCGAGCACCGTCTCGAGTTCGTTGGCGGGCCACCCCTGAGGGAGGCCGGGGGCGCCCGGAGCACCGGGGCCGCCCTGGGGGCCGCCCTTAAGGACACCGCCCTGAGCGGGGGTCCAGCCGTACTGCTCGGGGATGCTCATCTCGTCCAACTCGCCCAACGCCGTCCAACCACCGTATCGACAAAGCCGCATCCGAACCCTAGCGGCTCCGGGCCCCGCCGCTCTCGTCGGCCGCCGAATTCGGTGCCGATCCGGGCGTTCGGCGCGGGTGGCGACGTCCGTACCGATATAGGGCACGAGCCCCCGGCGGTCGGGGCGCACGCGCACCCTTTCGGCGGGCAGTGCTCTCTCGGGGCGGCGGCTCCCGAGCGGCCGACGAAGACGCAGGTCAAAGGGGTGGAACGGCGCGTAACAGCCGCCACGCACGGTAGCCGATGAGTTGCGCAGGGCCACCGGCCCGGCACACGGTGAGCGGACAGCTTCCCGGCAGCCTCACCGAACTGAAGGGACACACCCCGCATGCGCGTCAACAAGCTCGTCTCCACCGCCATAGCCGCCGTCGCCTGCGGCTCCCTCGTCGTGGGTGTCGCCGGTCCCGCCCTCGCCGCCGCACCGGAACCGGCCCCCACAGCCGCGGCCCCGGACCCGAAGGCGGCCACGGCACAGCAGCTGGAGACCGTGGCCAATCTGGGTGAGCTGCTCGCCCTGGCCGCGAAGATCGCAACCGAGGCACAGGCGAAGACCCCGAACAAGGCCGTGCTCGCGGATCTGCGCCAGCGGTATCAAGCGGCGGCCGACAAGCTGCTGAAGTCCGTGAAGTCCAGAGCGGGCACGCCCGGCGGTCTGCCGGCGGACGCCGTCAAGGACGTCCGGGACGCCCTGGCGAAGCTGACCAAGGACCTCACCGAGCTGCTCGCGGCCGTGGTGGCCGTCGACCTGCCGAAGGTGACGGCAGGCATCGCGGAGGTCGTCAAGGACCTGCAGGCCCTTCTCACTGCGGTGCCGAAGCTCGCGACGGGCGCGCTGCCGCTGCCGGTTCCCGGCGTCTAGAGGCAGGGGCCCGGCCGGCCCGGCGGGCCGTCAGCCGTCAGCCGTCAGCCGTCAGCCGTCAGCCGTCGAAGACGATGCCCTCCAGCGCCCGGGCGGCGGCGCGGTCGAGCAGCGCCGCGGACACGCATCCGTCCGGCAGCCGCCCGGCCGCGGTGTCCGCGACCAGCCGTGCCATCGCCCGGCGGTGCCGCCCGAAGGCGTAGGCGGAGACGGTGCGGCCGCGCGCCGCCTGACCGGCGAGGGCGGTGGCCGGGTCCACGGCCAGCACCAGCAGATGGACCGAGCTGCCGCGCCGCCGCGCGTCCCGGACGAGCCAGCGGCGGACCCAGCCGCGCTGGCCGCAGTCGTGCACGACCGCGCTCGCGTCCGAGCGCAGGGCCCGGCGCAGCCCGGCGTAGTGGGCGATCCGCACGAGCGGGCGGTAGACCCCGTAGGGCAGCCAGGGCGGCATGCGGCGCTCCAGCCGGTCACGGGCGTCCTGCGAGTCGACGCACCAGACCACCGCGTCCCGGCTGTCGAGGGCGGCCACGGACCGCCGGATCAATGTCGACTTGCCGCTTCCGGGCAGCCCGGAGACGACGAGCAGGTCTCCGGCCGGATAGCGCAGGACCGCGGGGACCGCGCCCCCGCGGAGATCGCGCACACCCGTCGGCCCCACTTGTCGCCGCGCCCCCTGTGCCTGCTGTGGCCCAGGCGGCACGGAGCCCGCCCCTCTCGCGTCCGTACCCCGCGCCCGCACCGTGATCCCCCTCCTCTGGCCTCCCCCGTCCGGCCCTTCCCGCCCCCTACCCACCGAACGTAAAGAAAAGGTAATCCAATTCAGGGGGTCTCGGGCCGTCCGTCGCACGCCTGTACGTGCAATGATGTGCGCGCCAACTGCATACCGGCCGCTCGAATCCGCGCGGGAGAGTCTCAGCACTATGTGTGCTGGGCGCCGAAGGAGCAAGTTCCTCCCTTGAATCTCTCAGGCCCCGTACCGCGCGGGTGAGGCAGATCTGAAAAGCGAGGCGCCCCCGGGCGACCTCCACCCAAGGTGCAAGCCGGGGACTCGCTCGTTTCGAGGCTCCCGGTGAACCTCTCAGGTTCCGATGACAGATGGGGAGGCCGTGACCCCTCTTTCGCGAGCCTTCCGCGAGTCTCGCGACCACGCCTGGGAGCCTGAACCATGACCGAAGCCCCCCGCCGCACCGCCCTCGACGCGCTTCACCGCGCGCTCGGCGCGACGATGACCGACTTCGCGGGCTGGGACATGCCCCTGCGTTACGGGAGCGAGCGCGACGAGCACGTCGCCGTGCGGACCCGTGCCGGTCTCTTCGACCTGTCGCACATGGGCGAGATCACCCTCACCGGCCCGCAGGCCGGCCGGGCGCTGGACTTCGCGCTCGTCGGCAATCTGTCCGCGCTGGCCGTCGGCCGGGCCCGGTACACCATGATCTGTGACGCCGCGGGCGGCATCCTGGACGACCTGATCGTCTACCGCCTGGCCGACGAGGAGTTCATGGTCGTCGCCAACGCCTCGAACGCGCAGGTCGTGCTGGACGCGCTGACCGAGCGCGCCGCGGGCTTCGAGACGGCCGTCCGCGACGACCGCGAGAACTACGCGCTGCTCGCGATCCAGGGCCCGCAGTCCCCCGGCATCCTGAAGTCCCTCACCGACGCCGACCTCGACGGCCTCAAGTACTACGCGGGTCTGCCGGGCACGGTGGCGGGCGTTCCCGCGCTGATCGCCCGTACGGGTTACACCGGCGAGGACGGCTTCGAGCTGTTCGTCGCCCCGGCCGACGCCGAGCGGCTGTGGCAGGCGCTCACCGAGGCGGGCGCGGCTGCCGGTCTGGTGCCGTGCGGCCTCTCCTGCCGCGACACGCTGCGCCTGGAGGCGGGCATGCCGCTGTACGGGCACGAGCTGACCACCGCCACGACGCCCTTCGACGCGGGCCTGGGCCGGGTCGTGAAGTTCGACAAGGAGGGTGACTTCGTCGGCCGCGAGGCCCTCACCGCCGCCGCCGAGCGCGCCGCGGCGAAGGCGCCCCGCAAGCTGGTCGGCCTGATCGCCGAGGGCCGCCGGGTGCCGCGCGCCGGGTTCCAGGTCGTCGCCGACGGCCAGGTCGTCGGCGAGGTCACCTCCGGTGCCCCCTCCCCCACGCTCGGGAAGCCGATCGCCATCGCCTACGTCGACGCGGCGCACGCCGAGCCGGGCACCAAGGGTGTAGCTGTGGACATCCGCGGCACCCACGAGCCGTACGAGGTCGTCGCCCTGCCGTTCTACAAGCGTCAGCGCTGACCCTTCTCGCTCAACTCTCGTCCCACCTGTCAAGACCCGTTGCAAAAGCATCAACGCGCATCCAGGAGAATCAAGCCATGAGCAACCCCCAGCAGCTGCGTTACAGCAAGGAGCACGAGTGGCTGTCGGCCGTCGAGGACGGCGTGGCGACGGTCGGGATCACCGAGTTCGCGGCCAACGCGCTCGGCGATGTCGTCTTCGCCCAGCTCCCCGCGGTCGGCGACACCGTCACCGCCGGTGAGTCCTGTGGCGAGCTGGAGTCGACCAAGTCGGTCAGCGACCTGTACTCCCCGGTGTCCGGCGAGGTCGTCGCGGCCAACCAGGACGTCGTGGACGACCCCGCGCTGGTGAACTCCGCCCCCTTCGAGGGCGGCTGGCTGTTCAAGGTGAAGATCACGGACGAGCCGGCGGACCTGATGTCCGCCGACGAGTACACCGCCTTCGCCGGCTGAGCCCGTACCCCGCCTCCGCCCCACCCAGGAAGTCCAGGAAGAACTCATGTCGCTTCTGAACAGCTCCCTCCATGAGCTCGACCCCGACGTCGCCGC
This sequence comes from Streptomyces syringium, assembly GCF_017876625.1. Taxonomy (NCBI): domain Bacteria; kingdom Bacillati; phylum Actinomycetota; class Actinomycetes; order Kitasatosporales; family Streptomycetaceae; genus Streptomyces; species Streptomyces syringium. Next base: position 5,360,711 of record NZ_JAGIOH010000001.1, on the reverse strand, counting down.
CGCTGTCGACGCCGAACTCCACCGCCAGCAGTCCACCCTCGAGATGATCGCCTCGGAGAACTTCGCTCCGGTCGCGGTCATGGAGGCACAGGGCTCGGTCCTCACCAACAAGTACGCCGAGGGTTACCCGGGCCGCCGCTACTACGGCGGCTGCGAGCACGTGGACGTCGTCGAGCAGATCGCGATCGACCGGATCAAGGCGCTCTTCGGCGCCGAGGCCGCGAACGTGCAGCCGCACTCCGGCGCGCAGGCCAACGCCGCGGCGATGTTCGCCCTGATCAAGCCCGGCGACACGATCCTGGGTCTGAACCTCGCCCACGGCGGGCACCTGACCCACGGCATGAAGATCAACTTCTCCGGCAAGCTCTACAACGTGGTCGCCTACCACGTCGACGAGCAGACCAACGTGGTCGACATGGAGGAGGTCGAGCGCCTCGCCAAGGAGCACCGTCCGAAGCTGATCATCGCCGGCTGGTCGGCGTACCCGCGCCAGCTCGACTTCGCCGCCTTCCGCCGGATCGCGGACGAGGTCGGCGCGTACCTGATGGTCGACATGGCCCACTTCGCGGGCCTCGTCGCCGCCGGGCTGCACCCCTCCCCGGTGCCGCACGCGCACGTCGTGACCACCACCACGCACAAGACCCTCGGCGGTCCGCGCGGTGGTGTGATCCTCTCCACGGCCGAGCTGGCCAAGAAGATCAACTCCGCGGTCTTCCCCGGTCAGCAGGGCGGCCCGCTGGAGCACGTGATCGCGGCGAAGGCGGTGTCCTTCAAGGTCGCGGCGAGCGAGGAGTTCAAGGAGCGCCAGCAGCGCACCCTGGACGGCGCGAAGATCCTGGCCGAGCGCCTGACGCAGTCCGACGTGGCCGAGGTGGGCGTCTCCGTCCTCTCCGGCGGCACGGACGTGCACCTGGTCCTGGTCGACCTGCGCAACTCCGAGCTGGACGGCCAGCAGGCCGAGGACCGGCTCCACGAGGTCGGCATCACGGTCAACCGCAACGCCATCCCGAACGACCCGCGCCCCCCGATGGTCACCTCGGGCCTGCGGATCGGCACCCCGGCGCTGGCCACCCGCGGTTTCCAGGCCGAGGACTTCCGTGAGGTCGCGGACATCATCGCCGAGGCCCTCAAGCCGGTCTACGACGCGGAAGGCCTGCGCGGCCGCGTCACGGCCCTGGCGGACAAGCACCCGCTGTACGCCGGCCTGAAGTAACGAAGGCAGTTCGGATTCACCCGCCGGTCCGGGGCATCGCGCACACTGAGAAGTGAGTGCGGTGCCCCGTACCGTGTGGCGCAGCGCACGCCCCTCGCCCCCAGGAGTGGCGTCCGCACACCGCACACTGGACATACGGCTGTAGAACAGTGCACAGTGCCCGTCCGGTATGTCGGCGCGTACGCGCCCGCCCCGTGCGTCACCGCACGTCCCCCCAGTACCACCCACCAGCAGACAGGAAGCCGCCACCGTGGCCATCTCCGTTTTCGATCTCTTCTCGATCGGCATAGGCCCGTCCAGCTCCCACACGGTCGGCCCGATGCGCGCCGCACTGATGTTCACGCGGCGGCTGAAGAACGAGGGCCTGCTGGCGCACACCACGTCCGTGCGGGCCGAGCTCTTCGGCTCGCTCGGCGCCACCGGCCACGGCCACGGCACCCCCAAGGCCGTCCTGCTGGGCCTGGAGGGCCACTCCCCCCGCACGGTCGACGTCGAGACCGCCGACGACGAGGTCGAGCGCATCCGCACCACGAAGCGGCTGCGGCTGCTCGGCGCGGAGATCGGTTCGGACCACGAGATCGACTTCGACGAGTCGACCCAGCTGATCCTGCACCGCCGCCGCTCCCTGCCGTACCACGCGAACGGCATGACCCTCTTCGCATACGACGAGGCCGGCGCCCCGCTGCTGGAGAAGACGTACTACTCGGTCGGCGGCGGCTTCGTCGTGGACGAGGACGCGGTCGGCGAGGACCGGATCGTCCTCGACGACACCGTGCTGAAGTACCCCTTCCGCACCGGTGACGAGCTGCTGCGCCTCTCCCGCGAGACTGGCCTGTCGATCTCCGCGCTGATGATGGAGAACGAGAAGGCCTGGCGCACCGAGACGGAGATCCGCGAGGGGCTGCTGGAGATCTGGCGCGTCATGCAGGCGTGCGTCGCGCGCGGCATGTCCCGCGAGGGCATCCTCCCCGGCGGTCTCAAGGTCCGCCGCCGTGCCGCGAGCACCGCCCGCCAGCTGCGCGCCGAGGGTGACGCGCAGGCCCGCGCGATGGAGTGGATCACGGTCTACGCCATGGCGGTCAACGAGGAGAACGCCGCCGGCGGCCGGGTCGTCACCGCCCCCACCAACGGCGCCGCCGGCATCATCCCCGCCGTCCTGCACTACTTCCTCGACTTCGTGCCCGGCGCGGACGAGGACGGCATCGTCCGCTTCCTGCTGGCCGCGGGCGCGATCGGCATGCTCTTCAAGGAGAACGCCTCGATCTCCGGCGCCGAGGTCGGCTGCCAGGGCGAGGTCGGCTCGGCCTGCTCGATGGCGTCCGGCGGTCTCGCCGAGGTGCTCGGCGGCTCCCCGGAGCAGGTCGAGAACGCCGCGGAGATCGGCATGGAGCACAACCTGGGCCTGACCTGCGACCCCGTGGGCGGTCTGGTGCAGATCCCGTGCATCGAGCGCAACGGCATGGCCGCCGCCAAGGCCGTCACCGCCGCGCGCATGGCCCTGCGCGGCGACGGCCGCCACCACGTCTCCCTCGACAAGGTCATCAAGACCATGAAGGAGACGGGCGCCGACATGAAGGTCAAGTACAAGGAGACGGCGCGCGGCGGCCTCGCCGTCAACGTCATCGAGTGCTGATCCGGCCGTTCAGCGCCGCGACGGCCTGAAACCTGCCCCCTGCCACCCCGTGGCAGGGGGCAGGGCCGTTTCCCGGGCCGGCCGCTTCCGGGGCATGATCACCACATGCATCGTCTCGGACTGGTGACCCTCGTCGTGCGGGACTACGACGAGGCCATCGCCTTCTACGTGGACGCCGTCGGATTCGAACTCGTCGAGGACACCCGCATCGACGAGCAGAAGCGCTGGGTGGTCGTCCGCCCGCCGGGCGCCCGGGAGACGGGGCTGCTGCTGGCCCGGGCGGCGGGCCCCGCGCAGGAGGCGCGGGTGGGCGATCAGACGGGCGGCCGGGTCGGGCTGTTCCTCAACACCGACGACTTCGCGCGCGACCACGAGCGGATGCGGGCGGCCGGGGTCGTGTTCCAGGAGGCTCCCCGCAAGGAGCCCTACGGGACGGTGGCCGTCTTCCGGGACCTGTACGGGAACCTGTGGGATCTGATCGGGCTCGACGCCCCCGCTACGGCCCCGTCTCCCTCGTCTCCTCCGTCAGCCACCTGAGGTACTCGGCGCTGCCCGTCGTGACCGGCGTGGCGATGATCTCGGGGGTGTCGTAGCCGTGCTCGGCCCGGAGATGGGCTTCCAGCTCCGGGTAGCGGGCGGCCGTGGTCTTGTAGACCACACGCCATTCGGGGGCCGTTTCGACCTGGCCGCGCCACCGGTAGACGCTGGTGACCGGGCCGTCGACCTGGGCGCAGGCGGCAAGACGGCGGGCGATCGCGGTCGTGGCCAGGTGGTGCGCGTGGTCGGCGCTGTCGGTCGTGGTCGTCACCGTGAGGTACTGGGCGTCCGGCATGGCGCCGACCGTACCGCAGCGCGACGAGGGCGTTGTCAGTGGCGCCGCGTACGCTCGCGAGCATGAGTTACGCAGACCTGCGCGAACTCCAGAGCGCGCTCAATACCGCTTCGGACATCGCCTTCTCGCTGGACGCCGCGCCCGCGGCGCACGAGGCCGATCAGCTCGTGGACGCCCTGCGCCGGGCACTGACCGCGGCCAATGCCCTGGGGGCCGGGTTCGGTGCGACGGGCTGCGCCGAGCATCCGCGGGGAGCGGTCGACCCGCTGTACGGGGACAAGGACGATCCGCTGCCGCCGGGGTGGGGGCGGTGCCTGTTGTGCAACGACCGCCGGCGGCGGGCCAGCGCGCAGCGACGGGGCTGGCGCTGACCCGGCGGCCGGGCCCGCATGGTTCCCGCGGGCCGGGTCAGGCGTTGTAGGAGGTCCAGAACTCCTCGAAGGACAGCACGCCGTCGCCGTTGCCGTCCTTCTTGTTGATGATGGCCTGGGCCACGGTCTCGGTGACGTTGAAGTCGCCGAGCTCGGCCATCACGCTCTTGTACTCGGTGGCGGTGATGAAACCGTCCCCGTCCACGTCGAACCGGTCGAACGCCTTGCGCGCTGCATCGATGCTGGCCACGCGGGCCTCCCCTTTTGTGTGCTGGTGTGACCGGCACAGATTAGCCGTCGCCTCCGGGTGCCGGTCCGGGGGTTCAGCCGTCGGCCACCAGCTCCATGTAGCGGGTCCAGTCCCAGTACCGTCCGGGGTCGGTGTGGGTGGCGCCGGGGACCTCGTGGTGGCCGATGACATGGGCGCGGGTCCTGGGGATGCCGTAGCGCGTGCAGATGGCGGCGGCGAGCCTCGCGGAGGAGCGGTAGAGCGCGTCGGTGAAGTACTCGGGGCGGTCGGTCCAGCCCTCGTGCTCGATGCCGATGCTGCGGGTGTTGTAGTCCCAGTTGCCGGCGTGCCAGGCGATGTCCTTCTCGCGGACGAACTGGCCGATGTAGCCGTCGGCGGAGGCGACCATGTAGTGCGCGGAGACCTTCGACCGCGGATTCTGGAAGATCTTCATGGCGTCGGGGAACGTCTCCTGGGTCACATGGACCACGACGTAGCGGACGGGGTAGGCGGCGGGGCGGCCGGAGACCGTGTAGTTGGCGCTGTCGGCCGGGATCCAGTGGGTGGCCGGGTAGCCGGCCGCGGGGGTGGCGGGGTCGGGTAAGGCGGGTTGTGCCATGGGGGGCTCCATCGGTCCGCGGCGCGGGAAGCGCCGGATGGTGCCATGACACCCGCCGGGCACCCGGACCGCAAGGACCGCGGCCGCGGCCCCCGTTATTACTCACAGTAAAGGCGCATAAAGATAAGCGGTCGCGCCAAATGATTCATGGAATGCAAGGCGGGTGGCATAGCTCACCTTTGATTACCGAACGGTATTGCCAGTGATATCCCATTGGGGGTGATTGCCCCTTTGGCTCCCGACCACTCCGCGTGACATAGTCGGGGCAACGACCCCCATTGACCCGGGCCAGGTCGTCATTACGCCGCGGGATACACCCCAATTCATTCCGCGGCCCACGAAGAGGCCTCCGGCCCGTCGCATTCCGACGGATGGAGGCCTCTTCGTTTGGGGTGAACGCGCACGGCACCGGCCGCACCCGCCCGCCACCGGCTCAGCGGTCGGCGACCCGCATCTCGAACCACGTCGTCTTGCCGCGCGCCAGCAGGTCCACGCCCCAGCGGTCGGACAGCTTGTCGACCAGGAACAGCCCCCGGCCGCTCGTGTCGAGCTCGCGCACGGGCAGCAGGCACGGCAGCCCGCGCGAGGGGTCGCGCACCTCTATCCGGAGCCAGCCGCGGCGGCGCAGCATCCGCAGGCCGAAGCACCGGGCACCGGTGTGCCGGACGGCGTTGCCGACGAGCTCGGAGACCAGCAGGACCGCGTGCTCGGTGAGTTGGGCCGACAGGCCCCACTGACGCAGGACGACGGTCTGGGTCAGCCGCCGGGCCGCGGCCGCCGACTCCGGACGCGAAGGCAACCGGACCTCACCGAGTGTGGGGTTGCCGAACAGTTCGAGCGCCTTCAGCGCCAGTTCATCCTCAACGGTCGGGCTCCACCGCACAGCGGCCGTACCGACCCGCTGCCGCGGTTGCTCCGATCCCTCCAGGCCCGCCATGCCCCCATCATGGCCGCCGTAAAGCCGCCACGGAGGGGAACGTAGGGATTCACCGCACCGGAACCTACGATTCCACGCGCCCCTCCCGACATATGCCATGGGCAGCGAGGCCCCTGGGAAACGTTCACCGACCTGCGGCGACGCCCGGTGCCCGACGGGCCCCCGACGGGCCGCGACCGGGTCAATCCAAGGGGTACGCACGCCGGAGGAAATTCCCCCACAAGAGGCAACCCTCCGGCGTGCGCCCCCGACAGGGTGTCGGCGGCCGGCAACCCGGCGCGGGTCAGCTGAACTTGGCCTTGCCCGGCCCGTCCTGGACAAAGCTGCGCATACCGATCTCCCGGTCCTCGGTCGCGAACAGCCCCGCGAACCAGTTCCGCTCGATCGCGAGCCCGGTGTCGATGTCGGTCTCCAGCCCCGCGTCCACCGCCTCCTTGGCCGCGCGCAACGCGATGGCGGGGCCGGCCGCGAGCCTGGCCGCCCACGCGTGTGCCTGCTCGTACACCTCCTCGGCCGGTACGACCCGGTCGACGAGGCCCAGGGAGAGCGCCTCCTCGGCCTTGACCTGACGACCGGTGAAGATGAGGTCCTTGGCCTTGGACGGGCCGATGAGCCGGGACAGCCGCTGGGTGCCGCCCGCGCCGGGGATGAGTCCGAGCAGGATCTCGGGCTGGCCGAACTTGGCGTTCTCGGCGGCGATCCGGAAGTCGGCGCACAGGGCCAGCTCACAGCCGCCGCCCAGGGCGTAGCCGGTGACGGCGGCGACGACGGGCTTGGGGATGCGGGCCACGGCCGTGAAGGAGTCCTGGAGCCCGCGGGACCGCGCCACCATGGCGGCGTGGTCCATGTTCTGCATCTCCTTGATGTCCGCCCCGGCCGCGAACACCTTCTCCCCGCCCCACAGCACGACGGCCCGTACGTCGTCGCGGCGGGACGTCTCCTCGGCCAGCTCCCGGATCCGGTCCTGGGAGGCGATGTCCAGTGCGTTCATCGGCGGACGGTCGAGCCGGATCGTGCCGACGCCCTCGGCTACCTCTAGGTGCACAGTCATGGCAGCAGGTTAGTACTGGTTAACCGCATGTGCGTGGGGCCCGGTCCACGGATCTACCGTGCACCGGGCCCCACAAAAACGACGTCAGGCGTCAGGTGTCAGACGTCAGCTGCTCTTGCCCCAGTCCGCCCAGGGCATGTTCCAGCCGTTGAGGCCGTTCTCGGGCTGGATCGTCTTGTCGTCGGAGTTCTTCACGACGACGACGTCACCGATGAGGGAGTTGTTGTAGAACCAGGCGGCCGGGGTGGACGGGTCGCCACCGCCGCGCTGGTCCTCCAGGCCCACGCAACCGTGGCTGGCGTTCTCCGAGCCGAAGGTGGAGGAGCCGGACCAGTAGTTGCCGTGCAGGAAGGTGCCGGAGGTGGACAGGCGCATCGCGTGCGGCACGTCCGGGATGTCGTACTCGCCCTTGCCGTCGGCCTTGGTGAAGCCGACGGTGGCGCCGTTCATGCGCGTCACCTCGTGCTTCTCGCTGATGACCATCTGGCCGTTGTACGTGGGGCTGGCGGGGGAGCCGGCCGAGATCGGGATGTCCTTGATGACCTTGCCGTCCCGCTCGACCGTCATCCGGTGGGACTTGGCGTCGACCGTGCTGATCTGGCTGCGGCCGACCGTGAACTTCAGGGTCTTGGTCTGCGAGCCGTACACGCCCTCGCGGCCCTCGACGCCGTCGAGGTTGAGCTGGACGGTCACCTTGGTGCCGGCGGCCCAGTACTTCTCGGGGCGGATGTCGAGGCGGTCGTTGCCGAACCAGTGGCCCTTGACGGGTACGGACGGCTCGGCGGTCACCTTGACGGCCCGCTCGACGGCCTTGGGGTTGGTGATGCCACGGCTGAAATTGATCGAAACGGGCATTCCCACGCCGACGGTGGTGCCGTCCTCGGGCGTGAAGTAGCCAACGAAAGTGTTCTTCGGGGTGAGGGTCGTGAACGCCGCGTGCTTGGCGGACGTCCGGCCCTTCTTGTCCTTCGCGATGGCGTCGACCGTGTACTTCGTGGAGGCGGCCAGGTGACTGGTCGGCTCCCAGGCCGCACCATCGCCGGTTATCTTGCCGTCGACCGTTCTGCCCTTGGCGTCGGCGACCTTGACGGACGTGATGCTGCCCTTCTCGGCGGTGACCTTGAGGGCACCGCTCGTCGCGACGTCCTTCGCACCGTCCTTGGGGGCGATGGTGACGACGGCCTCGGAGGGGCCGCTGACACTGGCACCGGCCTTCTTCGCGTCATCCGACCCGCCACAGGCGGTGACCAGCAGCAATGTGGCCCCGAGCAGCGCGGCGAGCGGTGCGCTGCGGCTCCCCCGCCGACCCGGTATCGGCTGCGTCTTCAAAACGGTTGTCTCCCCTCACACGGCCCGCCCACGCGGCGCCCATCTGAGCGCGGCACGCGCGCATGGCGATAGATAACCACACGCCCCGGACGGCACCGCCCCCCGCGTATGTCACCGTTCGGTCCCAAATGGGAGTGGTGGTACGAGCCGTGTGCCTGGCGCTTGACCAGTGGCTCGATCGGGGCAGCATATTTCAGCCACCCGGGCCGGATGACCGGGGCCCGGCCCGACACCGTCGAGGGGACCGGGCGGGGCCGTATCCACCGGTGCACTCGTTTGCCGGTCCCGATCACGCGTGTGAGCACACCCGTGGATCTGGGCAGAACTGGGGGAAGGACGCGACCGCCGACGCCCGGCACGGGAGCCGGGTGCCCGGCGCGCCAGCCGAGCCGCCGGAGGCGAACACGTGTCGAGCGCACCCGAGCAAGAGGCGGAACAGGGCGAGAGCTTCACAGGCGGTCCAGGGCGTCCCGGCGCGGGGGCCGGGCCGGCCCCCGCCACGGCCGGGGCGAACGGCCACCGGCCGACGGCCTCGGCGCGCCCGCCCGCCGCCCCCGTCCGGCCGGGCAGTACCGAGCCGCTCGGGGCCCGCTTCACGGTGGGCGCGGACGGCGTGGCCGGGACGAACTTCGCCCTGTGGGCGGCCGGGGCGGAGGCGGTGGAGCTGTGCCTGTTCGATGACGAGGAAGCCGAAGAAGGGGCCGAGGGGACGACGGGGGCCGGCCCCGGCGGCGCCGTGCGCGAAACCCGCTGCCGGCTGACCGAGTTGACGCACGAGATCTGGCACGGCTTCGTCCCCGGCGTGCTGCCCGGCCGCCGCTACGGCTACCGCGTGCACGGCCGCTGGGACCCCTGGACGGGCGCCCGCTGGAACCCCTCGAAGCTGCTGCTCGACCCGTACGCGCGCGCGGTGGACGGCGACTTCTCCCTCCCTCCCGAGGTGTACGGGCACGTCCGCGACTGGCCGCAGCAGCACATCGCGGACACCGTGCGCGACGAGCGCGACTCGGCCCCGTACGTCCCCAAAGGGGTGGTCGTCGCCGACGATGACGACTGGGCGGACGACCACCGCCCCAAGACCCCCTGGCCCGACTCGGTCATCTACGAGCTGCACGTGCGCGGCTTCACCATGCGCCACCCCGGCATCCCGGAGCGGCTGCGCGGCACCTACGCCGGGCTGGCGCACCCGGCGGCCGTGGAGCACCTGGTCCGGCTCGGGGTGACGGCCGTGGAACTGCTGCCGGTGCACCAGTTCGCGCACGAGGACCACCTGTTACGGCGCGGCCTGCGTAATTACTGGGGCTACAACTCCATCGGCTACTTCGCGCCGCACGCCGCCTACGCCGCCTCGGGATCGCGTGGCCGGCAGGTCGGCGAGTTCAAGCGCATGGTGCGGGCCCTGCACGCGGCGGGCATCGAGGTCATCCTCGACGTCGTCTACAACCACACGGCCGAGGGCGGCGAGCTGGGCCCGACCCTGTCCCTGCGGGGCATCGACAACCGCGGCTACTACCGGCTGCAGGGCGACGCCCGCCGCTACACCGACTACACGGGGTGCGGGAACACCCTCCACGTGGTGCAGCCGAACGTCCTGCGGCTGATCACCGACTCGCTGCGCTACTGGGTCACGGAGATGGGCGTCGACGGCTTCCGCTTCGACCTGGCGGCGGCCCTGGCCCGGTCGATGCACGACGTCGACATGCTCTCCCCCTTCCTCGCGGTCATCGCCCAGGACCCCGTGCTGCGCCGCGTCAAACTGATCGCCGAGCCCTGGGACGTGGGCTCCGGCGGCTATCAGGTCGGCGCCTTCCCCCCGCTGTGGGCGGAGTGGAACGACCGCTACCGCGACGCGGTGCGCGACTTCTGGCGGGGTGCGCTGCCCGACGTCCGCGACCTCGGCTACCGGCTCTCCGGCTCCAGCGACCTCTACGCGTGGGGCGGCCGCCGCCCGTACGCCTCCGTCAACTTCATCACCGCGCACGACGGCTTCACCCTGCGGGACCTGGTCAGTTACGAGCAGAAACACAACGAGGCCAACGGCGAGGGCAACCGGGACGGCACAGGGGACAACCGGTCGTGGAACTGCGGCGCCGAGGGCGAGAGTGACGATCCGGCCGTCCGGTCGCTGCGCCAGCGGCAGTTACGCAACCTGCTGACCACGCTGCTGCTGTCCACCGGGGTGCCGATGCTGGTGGCGGGAGACGAGATGGGCCGCACCCAGCAGGGCAACAACAACGCCTACTGCCAGGACAACGCCACCAGTTGGATCGACTGGTCACTGCTGGACGACACGGCGGACCCGGGCTGGCGGGCCCTGACGGACCTCTGCTCCCGACTGCTCGCGCTGCGCCGCACCCATCCGGTGCTGCGCAGTCACGCCTTCTTCTCCGGCCGCCCGCAGAGCGCGGACGGTCTGCGGGACCTGGCCTGGTTCAGCCCGCGCGGCACGGAGATGACCGAGGCCGACTGGTACGCGCCGGCCCGCACCCTCGGCATGTACCTCTCCGGCCGGGACATCCCGCAGCGCGACCCGAAGGGCGACCCGGTCACGGACGACAGTTTCCTGGCCGTCCTGCACGGCGGCCACCGCCCGCAGCGTTTCACCCTTCCGGGTCCTCCTTGGGCGGACGCGTACGAGCTGCTGGTGGACACCTCACGGGAGGACCAGCGCACGGCACCGGGCACCCGCCGCAGGGCGGGCGCCCGGGTCACGGTGCCGCCCCGGACGGTACTGCTGCTGCGGGCGGTGCCACCGCGCGGTGATCAGGAAGCGGGCGCGGAGGTGCGGACGTAGCAGGTGTATTGGCCTCTGAGCCGGCTGTTGCTCTTGCCGCTGGCGCCGATGTGTCCAGTGAAGCGGGACCCGCCCGTGACCAGGTAGCGGCCTGCCGGGACGGCCTCCCGCACCCATGCCTCGGGGGCCTCGTGGAACTGGTCCCGGCACGATGCCACGGCGTCCTTCCTCGCCGCGCCCTCTTCCACGGCTCGCGAGCCCAGGATGCCCACGAGTGCCTGCCCGAACACGCGAAGATCGTGCTTCCGGGTGCAGGGCACCGTGCGGACCATCGCGGCCGAGGCGAGTCCGGGGGCGAACAGCGCGCAGTCACCCGGGGCCACTTCGCCGATCAGCGTCAGGGTCTTCGTGGCGTCCTCGACCGTGGAAGGGTCGGGCAACGTCCTGGTCGCCCTGCCGCCGTGACCCGACAGCTCGTACGTTGCCCGGACGCTCTGCACTCCCTCCACGTCCCGCATATGGGTGAGCAGCGGTGTCAGGTCCATCGTGGCCCGGGTCACCCGGCCCCGGGAGTCGAGCCGGATCTCCATGGGGAACATGCCGTTCTGTCCTTTGCCGGCTTCGCTGTTCCAGCCGTCCTTCATCTTCCCCAGGCCGCTGGGCAGGGCGGCGGCCGCGACGCCTCCGGGCACCACGGCCCGGTAGTCACGCCCGCCGTCCTCGCGCACCACGGGCCGGCCCTGCGGGCGCGCCGACGGGATCGCCTCGGCCAGAGTGTCGCCGAACGGTGCCGTCTCCCCTTCGAACCGCCTCAGCGAGCGCATCGCGTCAGCGACCGGGCCGACTCCCACGGGCCGGTAGTGGAGCCATACGGATCCGTCGCGGACGAGCACCTGGCGCGCCGTGATCGCGAACGTCTCCGTTCCGGGCGGGCCCAGCCGGTCGGCGACCCTCTCGGGGAAGTCGTCCGCAATACTCACGGTCCGTTCCGCGTAGGCGGTGCCCCTGCCGAAGTCCTGTTCGCCCCGGCTGGTTTCGACCAAGTCGCCTCCGGCGGATCCGACGACGACGGTCGAGGTGAAGCGGGCCAGGCCCGACTGCCGTGTCACGTCCCGGGCCTTGAGCAGCTGCATCGACTGCTCGGCGTCGAACACCGGGTGCGCCGGCTCGGGGGGCTTGTCACCGCCCGGCGTCCCGCAGGAGACAGCCCCCATCAATAAAGCAAGTAACGCCACCGCTCTTCGGCCACCACGGCCCCCACGACCATCACGCATCGCGCCCCACCCCTGAACTCGCTCTGAATTGCCTATGAATCGAACAACCCCCGACCACTACCACGAACTTGAGCCCTAGGTACGAACATCGGCTGGGCGTTGTCAGTGCGGAACCGTACGCTCGCCGGTGATGACTGAGACGACCACGCCCCCGGAGGCCCGCCCCCGGCGCTCCGCCGTGCGCTCGCTCTACCGCCTGTGGCCGTATGTGCGGCCGGTGCGGGGGCGGCTGGTCGGGGCGGCGCTCGTGGGGGTGCTGGCGTCGTGTCTGGGGCTGGTCATTCCGCTCGCGCTCAAGTGGATCGTGGACGGGCCGGTCGCCGATCGGGATCCGTCCGGGGTGTGGGTCGGCGGGGTGGTGCTGCTGGTGCTCGGCACCGCCGAGGCGGTGTTGTTCTGGGTGCGGCGGGTGTTGGTGGCGCGGCCCCTCGCACGGGTCGAGGCGGACATGCGGGCGGCGCTCTTCCGTCATCTGCAGCGGCTGCCCGTCGCCTTCCACGACCGCTGGTCCTCGGGGCAGCTGCTCTCGCGCGGCACGACCGATCTGATGCTGATGCGGATGTTCCTGGCGTTTCCGCTGACCTTCCTCCTGGTCAACGCGACGACGATCGTCGTGGGCTTCGCCATTCTGCTGGCGCAGCAGTGGACGCTGGGGCTGGTGCTGCTCGCCCCCGTGGCCCCGCTGGTCGTGCTGTGCTGGTTCTTCGAGGAGCGTTATTCCCTGGCCGCGCGCACCGCGCAGGACCAGGTGGGTGATGTGACCACGATCGTCGAGGAGAGCGTCCTCGGCATCCGCATCATCAAAGGGTTCGGTCAACACCGGGGGCAGGAGCGGGCCTTCGGTTCGCTGTCCGAGCGGCTGCGGACGACGGAGCTGCGCAAGGCGGGCCTGCTGGGGACGCTCTGGGCGTTGATCATGGTGTTGCCCGAGCTGGCGATCGGGGCGGCGCTCCTGCTCGGGGTGGTGCAGGTCGCGGACGGCGAGCTGTCGGCGGGCACGCTCGTGGCGTTCCTGTCCACGGCGCTGGCGCTGCGCTGGCCGGTCGAGTCGCTCGGCTTCCTGCTCGCGATGACCAATGAGACCGCGACGGCTTCGGACCGTTTCTTCGAGGTGATGGACGTCGCGGAGGCGGACCCCCGGCCGGTGACCCCGGCGGGGAAGCCGGAAGCGCAGGACCGCGGGCTGCGTCTCGAAGGCGTCGAATTCCGCTATCCCGACGCACCACCGGACGCCCCGCCCGTTCTCCGGGGGATCGATCTGCACATCCGGCCGGGCGAGACCATGGCTCTCGTCGGCACCACGGGCAGCGGCAAGACCACGCTGACCGCGCTGATCCCCCGGCTGCACGAGGCGACCGCCGGCCGCATCACCCTCGACGGCGAGGACATCACCGCGCTGCCCCGCCGGCGGCTGCGTGAGCTGGTCTCCGTCGCCTTCGAGGAGCCCACCCTCTTCTCCGCCTCCGTCGGCGAGAACGTCCTGATGGGTTCGGAGGGCGCGGACGAGTCCGATCTGAAGCGTGCGCTGGCCGTCGCCCAGGCCGACTTCGTGGACGCCCTCCCCGACGGGCACCGCACCCAGGTCGGTGAGCAGGGGCTCAGCCTCTCCGGCGGTCAGCGGCAGCGGCTGGCACTGGCCCGGGCGGTCGTCGGCAGCCCGCGCTTCCTCATCCTGGACGACCCGCTGTCGGCGCTCGACGTGCACACGGAGGCGGCGGTCGAGGCGGCGCTGCGCGAGGTGCTGGCGACCACGACGGCCCTCGTCGTCGCCCACCGCCCGTCGACGGTGCTGCTCGCCGATCGCGTCGCGCTGCTCTCGCGGGGCCGGATCGCGGCGGTCGGCACCCACCACGAACTTCTGCACGGCAACGAGGAGTACGCGTCGCTCATGTCCGGCCACGGGAGCTCCGACGACTCCGACGATTCCGACGACTTCGAGGACTACGCGCGGGACGGAGGCTCTCCGCGATGACCACCGATGTCTCCGGCCCACCGGCCGCCCAGCAGAAGGAGAAAGGGGACGAGCCCGCCGGCGACCCCTTCGACCGGGACGTCCTGCCCACCCCCAAGGGCGCCTCCCGCGCCCTGCTGCGCTCACTGCTCACCCCCGCCCGGGGCCGGGTGCGGATCGCCGTCGTCCTGCTGCTGCTCCAGCAGGCCGCGGTGCAGGCGGGCCCGCTGCTCGTCGCGTACGCCATCGACCACGGTGTGCCCGCCGTGCGCCGCCACGACTACGGCCCGCTCGTCGCCGTCGGCGCCGGATATGTGATCTGCGCGCTGGCCGCCGGGCTGTTGCAGCTCGCCTTCGTCCGGCTCGCGGCCCGCATCGGCCAGGGCGCCCTGCTGGACCTGCGCGGCCGGATCTTCCGGCACGCACAGACGCTCGGCGTCGACTTCCACGAGCGCTACACCTCCGGCCGGATCGTCTCCCGCGCCACCACCGACGTCGAGTCGATCCGCGAGCTGCTGAACGACGGCCTCCAGGAGCTGATCGGCGTCGCCCTGTCCGTGGTGTACGTCTCCGCGATGCTGCTCTACCTGGACTGGGGCCTGGGCGCCGCGGCGATGGTCTCCTTCGGCCCGCTGTATCTGTTCGTCCGCTCCTACCAGCGGCGCTCCCGGCGGGTGTACGGCAGGCGGTCCACGGCCATCGCGGCCGTCATCGTGAAGTTCAGCGAGACGATGAACGGCATCCGGCCGGTCCAGGCGTTCCGTCGCGAGCGGGTCAACGAGGCGGACTTCCGGCTGCTCAACGACCGCCATATGCGAGCCAACGGCGATGTGATGCTGGAGATGGCCCGCTATGTGGTCTCCGCGCGGCTGGCGGCCAACGCCTCGCTGGCCGCGATCGTGCTGTGGGGCGCCTACCGGGTGGCGGGCGGCGGGCTGGCGCTCGGGGTGCTCGCGGCGTCGGTGATGTATCTGCGGCGGCTGTACGACCCGATCGACCGGCTCGGGATGTTCCTCAACGCCTATCAGTCCGCGGCGGCCTCGCTGGAGAAGATCGCGGGGTTGCTCGCCCAGCGGCCCTCCGTGCCCGAGCCGGCCGCCCCCCGGCCCCTGCCGGAGCGCCCGTCCGGCCGGCCGGGCCGCGAGGTCCTCTTCGACGGGGTGCGCTTCGCGTACCGCACGGGCGGCGAGGTGCTGCCCCGCTTCGATCTCACCCTCGCCGCCGGGCGGACGGTGGCCGTGGTCGGCTCCACGGGCGCCGGAAAGTCCACACTCGCCAAGCTGCTCGCCCGCTTCTACGACCCCACCGACGGCCGTGTCCTGCTGGACGGAGTCCCCCTGCCCGAGCTGTCGGGTTCCGAGCTGCGCCGCGCGGTGGTCATGGTGACGCAGGAGGCCTTCCTGTTCTCCGGCACGGTGGCGGAGAACATCGCCATCGGCCGCCCGGGGGCCACCCGGGAGGACATCGAGCGCGCGGCGAGGGCCATCGGCGCCCACGACTTCATCACCGCGCTGCCGGACGGCTACGACACGGACGTCCGCAAGCGCGGCGGCCGTATCTCCGCCGGCCAGCGCCAACTGGTCGGCTTCGCACGGGCCTTGCTCGCCGACCCGGCGGTCCTCATCCTCGACGAGGCGACGTCCTCGCTGGACGTTCCCGGTGAGCGTGCGGTGCAGCGCGCGATGCGCACGGTGCTGCGCGGCCGTACGGCGGTGGTCATCGCGCACCGGCTGTCGACCGTGGAGATCGCGGACCGGGTCCTGGTGATGTCCGGCGGCCGGGTCGTGGAGGACGGCACCCCCGCCGAACTGATCGCCGGCACCGGCCGCTTCGCCGCGCTGCACCGCGCGTGGCGGGACAGCCTGGTCTGACGCGGCGCAGGTGGGTTCCACGTGGCCGAGGGACAGCGGACGGGCTCCTTCTACCCGGCCGACGCTCGGCAGGCCAGGTCCTCGGCCGGGAGCCTGCCCGTGGTCAGATAGGCCGTGGCGCTCTTGTCCGCACAGGATCCGGTGCCATAGACGCCATGCCCCTCCCCTCCGGCGACAGTGATCATCCGGGAGCCGCGCAGGGCCCGGTGCATGGCCTGGCCGCCGGCCAGGGGCGTTGCGGGGTCCCATTCGTTCTGCAGGATCAGTGCGCTGACCTCACTGTTCACGGAGGTCGCGGGCTCGCTGCCCGGCTTCCAGAAGGCACACGGCTTGATGTTGGACTCGAAGTCGCCGGACAGCGGATACCGGGCCTTGTCGCGGATCGCGTCGCGGCGGTACTGCTCGGGGTCGCTCGGCCACGTCGTGCGGGTGTCGGCGCAGAGGACAGCCCAGGCGCTCGCGGCTTCATTGTCCGAGGGGACGTCACGGGCGGACGCCGGCCGGAGGGGGCTCGGGACCTGCTCGGGAGTGCCGGACGGATCGGGCTTCCTGCCCTCGGCCGCCTTCTTCAGCTCGGCGACCCATGTGGCGGCTTTCTGAACGCGGGAGAACGTGGCGCGCTGAGCGCGGATGGTGTCACCGGTGAAGAGCGTCCCACCGTGGTCGATGGGTTTGCGGTCGGCCTGGGCGATGAGGTCCCGGAACGTCTTGCGGACCTCGGCCGGGGTACGGCCCAGTGCGTACGTCGTGTGTCGCCGGGCAGTCCATTCGGTCCATCGTGTGAAGGCGGGCTCGGCCCTCTCCGCCATCGCCTGGAACGTGCCCCGCCCGTACCGTACGGGGTCGGCCGCGCTGTCCAGCAGGAACCGGTCGGTTCGCCGGGGGAACATCTGCGCGTAGACGGCGCCGAGGTAGGTGCCGTAGGAGTACCCCAGGTAGGAGATCTTCTTCTCCCCCAGCACGGCACGGATGACGTCCATGTCGCGAGCGGTGTTGCGGGTGGTGAGGTGGCGCAGCCTGTCACCTTCCGCGGCCTGGCACTTGTCGGCCACCGTACGGGCCCACTTCACCTCCTTCGCGAAGGTCTCGGTCCTGTAGGGGCGCTCCAGGTCCTGTTCGTCGGCGGTCAGACCGCAGCTGACGGGCGAGCTCTGCCCGACGCCCCTCGGGTCGAACCCGATGAGGTCGTACTGTCTCTTCACGTCCCCGGGGAAGTCCGCTCCCAGGCCGACGGGCAGCTCCAGGCCCGGCCCGCCGGGGCCGCCGGGGTTGAGCAGCAGAACGCCACGACGTTCCTTCGCGCTGCTTGCCTTGAGCCGGGACACCGCGATGTCCGTCTTCTTGCCGCCGGGATCGCTGTAGTCCAGCGGCACCTCGAGAGTCGTGCACTGAAAGGTGGCGGGGGTCTTCGCATCGCAGCGCTGCCACCGCGGCGCCTGTTGCGTGTACTGCCGCAGAGGGTCCTTGGCCGCGGATGCCTCGGATGGCGAAGAGGCCATGACCGGTGTAAGTGCCGAAAGGAAAGTCGTCACGGCGCCGACGGCCATGAGAGAGGCAATGCGTGTGTTTCGCACAGTGATGCTCGTCCTTGCTGGAAAGAAGTCGCCCGTCGCCCGTCAATTGCCGGTGAGCTGCTGACGGACGCACTGCTTGTACTGCTGGAAACTGTCGGGCTGGTAGCACTCCTGCGTCTTGTTGGCATACCGGACGAAGAAGACGGCGACCAGGACGGACACCGCGATCGCGAGGGCCGACGTCACCACACCGGTGAGCGCCTTGCCCCGGCCGGGCCGTTGGCCGATGCCGTGTGATGCGACGGCATCTCTATTTCCTTGCGTGTTCATCAAACGTCCTCCGGTCGACCGATCAGGGCACGATCCTGGCTTTCGGCGTCGCGGATGCGCATCGCACGAAGGCGGGAAAAGGTGCTCCCTCGATCGGGGGAGGCCCTCGGTGAGCTGCCCGGTCATACTGGGGCGACCATGATCAGGGGACTCCGGCCGCTGCTGCGCGGCTCCACGTATTCGGGCATGCCGTTCGCCTATTGCGGCGCATTGGCGGGCCTTCCGCTGCTGCCTTTCGCCCTGCTGCCGGCACTGGCGTGGCCGTCCGCTCCCTATGGAGTGCAGGCCGTCGTGGTCCTCCTGGTCTGGGCAGCACTGATCGGCTCGGTCGGTCTTGCCCGCACCACGCGGCGGGCCCTGATCGCGGTCGCCCGACAGCTTCTGAGGGTGCCGCTGCCGGCCCCTGCCGCCGTGCCGTCCGGCACCGACCGTTGGCGGACTCCCCTCTGGCTGCTGCTGCACGTGGCACTGGGGTGGACGGGGGCGCTGACGAGCGGCGTGCTGGTCCTCATGGGGATCGCCCTCCCCGGGAACTGGCTCGACGCCGAAGCCGGGCTGAGTGTGTTCGGCCGGTCGCTGCGGTCCGACGGCGGATGGCGGAGCTGGGTGATGGCGCTCGGCTGCGTGCTGCTCGCGGCGGTCGTGTGCGTGCTGGTGACGAGCGTGCTGCGGTGGCTGGCACCGAGGCTCCTGGGTCCTTCGTCGGCCGAGCGGCTCGCGCTGATGGCCGAGCGGGAGCAGCGTCTGGCCGAACGCAACCGGCTGGCCCACGAGTTGCACGACTCGATCGGGCACACGCTGACGGCGGCCACGATCCAGGCCGCGGTGGCGGGTGAGGTGCTCTCCGCCGACCCGGTGGCGGCGCGGGCGGCCATGCGCAGCATCGAGGAGTCGACCCGGGCCGCGCTGGAGGACCTGGACTACGTGCTGGGCGCGCTGCGCGAGGAAGAGGCGGGGACAGCGCCGACCCGGACCCTGGCCGACCTGCCGGAGCTGCTGGACCGCTTGCGGCACGCGGGCGCGACCCTTGAGGTCGAGCAGTCCGGCGAGTCGGCGCAGGTGCAGGGGACGCTCTCCCGGGCCGCGTACCGGATCCTGCAGGAAGGGCTGACGAACGCGTTGCGGCACGGGACGGGCGGCCCGATCGGGGTCCGGGTGGCGGCCCTGCCGGACTGCCTCGAGCTCGGTGTGGTCAATGAGGCGGGCGCGGGCATGCGGACGGGCGCGGGTGTCTTCCGGACGTCGGGGCACGGCCTGCCCGGCCTTGCCGAGCGCGTGCGGCTGCTGCACGGTGAGATCGAGGTCGGCCCGGACGGGCCGCGGCACTGGCGGCTGGCGGTCCGGCTGCCGGTCCGGGTGTCGGCATGACCGGCTCCCACGCGAGCTCGGCCGTCACGACCGGCGCGGGCTCCGGCCCCGCCACCACCGGCCCTGCCGGTACCCCCGTCACCCTCCTGATCGCGGACGACGACGAGGTGACCCGCAGCGGTCTGCGCACCTTGCTCGCGGCTCAGCCGGGTATCGCGGTGGTCGGGGAGGCCGCCGACGGCGTGGAGGCGGTCGAGCAGGCACGGCGGCTGCGGCCGGACGTGGTCCTGATGGATGTGCGGATGCCGCGTCGCAACGGGATCGAGGCCACCCGGCAGCTGCTGGCCGAGCCGACCTGGCCGGACGGGCCGCCGAAGGTCGTGGTGATCACCACCTTCGAGAACGACGGCTATGTCACTGCCGCGCTCTCCGCGGGGGCCAGTGGGTTCGTGCTCAAGCGGCTGCCGGTACGGCAGATCGCGGAGGCGGTGCGGGTGGTGGCGGCGGGCGAGGCGATCCTCTTCCCGGCGGCACTGCGCCGGATGGTCGCCACCCGCCCGCTGGGCTCCGCCGAAGCGTTGCCGAAGGCGGCGCTGACGGGGCGGGAGGAGGAGGTGCTGCGGCTGATGGCCACCGGCCTGTCCAACCCGGAGATCGCGGATTCGCTCACGGTGAGCCTGGAGACGGCGAAGACACACGTCGGGAACGTGCTGACCAAGCTCGGCGCGCAGAACCGTACCCACGCCGTGGTGATCGCGTACGAGTCCGGTCTGGTGGTGCCGGGGTTCGCCGGCTGACACGCCGGACCGTGCGCCCCGCGTGCAACGCAACGCGGCGTTCATAGCACCGAAACACACCGCCCCCGGACCACCGAAGCGGAACCGCCCCACGACGGCAGCGAAAACGCGCCACCCGTGCACCGCGGCAACCTCCGGACGGCCATGGCCGGTTCGCACACCTGGACGGAATGCGGTCCGGGATGTTTACCGACGGTGATCAAGGGGTCCGGTGCCGATCAGGCGGAGCGGCGGCCGACCGGCATCCGCCCGCTATCCGGACCGCGGTCTTTTCTCAACGGACGGATTTTGGCCAACTTGGTTCCACAGTCCTGACACGTACATGCCTGCGATGGCACTCTTCCCTCCACTGACGCACGGCTTCCCCACAGCCTCTCGGCCTCGCGTCGGCCTTCCGTACATCCGCCTGCCCCCACACCCCCGTTCCCCGCGGCCACCGCCCGCTCGCCCCCACGGCGCCGGGCGGCCGCCTCGGCGTACGGAGACGTTCCACGTGTTCCGCCTCGCTCTGCCCGGTCGGCCACTTGGGCCGCCCGGTCACCCCCGGCCACGCCCACCGTGGCCACCGCAGAAGGAGCCAGCGTGAGACCCACCCCCCATCGACGCGCCGTCGCGACCGGCGCGCTCGTCGCCGTCACGGCGATGCTCGCCGTCGGAGTACAGACCGGTTCCGCCAACGCCCGCACGGACGACGCGGGTTCGGGACCGAAGATCCTCGCCAAGGCCGACCCCGGCGCCCTGCCGGTCAAGCTGTCGCCGTCGCAGCGTGCGGAGCTGATACGCGACGCGAACGAGACCAAGGCGACGACCGCGAAGTCCCTCGGCCTCGGCGCCAAGGAGAAGCTGGTCGTCCGCGACGTCACCAAGGACGCCGACGGCACGACCCACACCCGGTACGAGCGCACCTACGACGGCCTGCCCGTGCTCGGCGGCGACCTCGTGGTCGACGCGGCCAAGGGCGGCAAGCTCAAGACCGTCGCCAAGGCCACCAAGGCGCGGGTGACCGTCGCCACGACCTCCGCGTCCTTCGCCGCCTCCACCGCCGAGAAGGACGCCGTCAAGGCGGCCAAGGCGCAGGGCTCGAAGGCCACCAAGGCCGACCGGGCGCCGCGCAAGGTGATCTGGGCCGCGAACGGCAAGCCCGTCCTCGCCTACGAGACGGTCGTCGGCGGTCTCCAGCACGACGGCACGCCCAACGAGCTGCACGTCATCAGCGACGCGAAGACCGGCAAGAAGCTCTTCCAGTTCCAGGGCGTCCAGCAGGGCACCGGCAACAGCCAGTACAGCGGCAAGGTCACCATCGGCACCTCCGGCTCGTACCAGCTGAACGACACGACGCGCGGCGGCCACAAGACGTACAACCTGAACAAGGGCACGTCCGGCACCGGCACGCTGTTCACGGACACCGACGACGTCTGGGGCAACGGCACCACCACCGACCCGGCCACCGCGGGCGTGGACGCGCACTACGGCGCCCAGCTCACCTGGGACTACTACAAGAACGTGCACGGCCGCAACGGCATCAAGGGCGACGGCGTGGGCGCGTACAGCCGGGTCCACTACGGCAACAACTACGTCAACGCCTTCTGGTCCGACGCCTGCTTCTGCATGACCTACGGCGACGGCAGCGGCAACGCCAAGCCGCTCACCTCGATCGACGTGGCCGCGCACGAGATGACGCACGGCGTCACCTCGAACACCGCCAAGCTCGTCTACAGCGGTGAGTCCGGCGGTCTGAACGAGGCCACCTCCGACATCTTCGCCGCGGCCGTCGAGTTCTGGGCCAACAACCCCCAGGACGTCGGCGACTACCTGGTCGGCGAGAAGATCGACATCCGGGGCAACGGCACCCCGCTGCGCTACATGGACAAGCCCAGCAAGGACGGCCAGTCCAAGGACGCGTGGTACTCGGGCATCGGCGGCATCGACGTGCACTACTCGTCGGGCCCGGCCAACCACTGGTTCTACCTGGCCTCCGAGGGCAACGGACAGAAGGAGATCAACGGGGTCAAGTACGACTCCCCGACCTCCGACGGTCTGCCGGTGACCCCGATCGGCCGGGACAACGCCGCGAAGATCTGGTTCAAGGCACTGTCGCAGCGCATGCAGTCCAACACCAACTACGCGGGCGCCCGGGACGCGACGCTGTGGGCCGCCGGTGAGCTGTTCGGCGTCGGCAGCGAGACGTACAACAACACCGCCAACGCCTGGGCCGCCATCAACGTCGGCCCCCGGGTCTCCACCGGTGTCTCGGTCACCAGCCCCGGCGACCAGGTGAGCGTGCTGAACCAGGCCGTCTCCCTCCAGGTCAAGGCCACCGGCTCCGGCGCGCTGAACTACACCGCCACCGGGCTCCCGGCCGGCCTGTCGATCAACGCGTCCACCGGTCTGATCTCCGGCACCGTCACCACCGCCGGCACCAGCAACGTGACCGTGACGGTCAAGGACGCCAACGGCAAGACGGGCACCGCCACCTTCAAGTGGACGGTCAACACCTCGGGTGACGGCAACGTCTTCGAGAACACCACCGACGTGGCCATCCCGGACGCCGGTGACGCCGTGACCTCACCGGTCCTCGTGACCCGCAGCGGCAACGCCCCGACCGCCCTCAAGGTGGACGTCAACATCAAGCACACCTACCGCGGTGACCTCCAGATCGACCTGGTCGCCCCCGACGGCACGGCCTACCGGCTGAAGAACAGCGACGCCTGGGACTCCGCCGCGGACGTCGTCGCCTCCTACACCGTCAACGCCTCCGGCAAGGCGGCCTCCGGCACCTGGAAGCTGAAGGTCCAGGACGTCTACTCCGCCGACGACGGGCACATCGACAGCTGGAAGCTCACGTTCTGAGACCGTGATCCACGGCCGCCCGCACAGTGGCCGATAACCAACTGAACCAGGCGCCGTCCGGGGTGAGTTCGACTCCCCCGGGCGGCGCCGTTGCACTGTTTTGTCCGGTATTTCCGCCCGCAATGCCGCGTTGAAGGAATCTTTACCGGACAGTAATCCCCCAAGCCTCAATATTCCCAGCGGAACGCACGCAAGTTCGAGCACACTGTGCGCAGTTGGGCGTGACCTCCGGCGCCCGGCACCCCACAGTCAGAGGAGTACCGCGTGCGCCACACCTCCCGCATATCCCGCTCCGGTCACCGCCGTGCCGTCGCCGCCAGCGCCGCCACGGTCGCCGCTGCCCTGCTCGCCGCAGGCTTCAGCGCCGGATCGGTCCAGGCCGCCGACGCCCCCGGCGCGGGCGACCACACCAAGACCCTCGGTCTCGGCGGCCAGGAGAAGCTGATCGCCCGTGGCGTCATCACCGACGCGGACGGGACGGTCCACACCCGGTACGAGCGCACCTTCGACGGCCTGCCGGTGCTCGGCGGCGACCTGATCGTCCACCAGGCCAAGAACGGCAAGGTCGAAGAGGTCACCAAGGCCACCGACGCGGACATCAAGGTCCCCACCACCACCCCGAAGGTCAAGGCTCCCGCGGCCGAGAAGCACGCGCTCGCCGCGGCGAAGAACGCCGGCGGCAAGGCGGCCGAGACCGACAAGGCGCCGCGCAAGGTGATCTGGGCCGCGAGCGGCAAGCCCGTCCTCGCGTACGAGACCGTGGTCACCGGTGTGCAGCACGACGGCACGCCCAGCAAGCTGCACGTCATCACCGACGCCACGACCGGCAAGAAGCTCTACGAGTTCCAGGCCGTCGTGACCGGCACCGGCACCGGCCAGTACAGCGGCAAGGTCAAGGTCGGCTCGGTCAAGAGCGGCAAGTCCTTCCTGCTGAAGGACAAGGCGCGCGGCGGCCACATGGTCTACAACCTCAAGCACGCCGAGGACGGCCGGGGCGCCACCTTCACCGACGCCGACGACATCTGGGGCAACGGCAAGCCGACCATCGCCCAGACCGCCGCGGTCGACGCCCAGTACGGCGCTGCCGTCACCTGGGACTACTACAAGAACGTGCTGGGCCGTAAGGGCATCAAGAACGACGGCAAGGCCGCCTTCTCCCGGGTCCACTACGGCAAGGAGTACGTCAACGCCTTCTGGGACGACGACTGCTTCTGCATGACCTACGGCGACGGCGAGGGCGACAAGAAGCCCCTCACCTCGATCGACGTCGCGGCCCACGAGATGAGCCACGGCGTCACCTCCGCCACGGCGAAGCTCAACTACAGCGGCGAGTCCGGCGGTCTCAACGAGGCCACCTCCGACATCTTCGCCGCCGCGACCGAGTTCTACGCCAAGAACTCCGCCGACAAGGGCGACTACCTGGTCGGCGAGAAGATCGACATCAACGGCGACGGCACCCCGCTGCGCTACATGGACAAGCCCAGCCGGGACGGCGGCTCGCCCGACTACTGGAACTCCAAGCTCGGCGACCTCGACGTGCACTACTCCTCGGGCGTCGCCAACCACTTCTTCTACCTGCTGTCCGAGGGCAGCGGCAAGAAGACCATCAACGGCGTCAAGTACGACAGCCCGACCAAGGACGGCAAGGCCGTCAAGGGCATCGGCCGGGCCGCCGCCGAGAAGATCTGGTACAAGGCGCTGACCACGTACATGACGTCCACGACCAACTACAAGGGCGCCCGCGCGGCGACCCTGAAGGCGGCCAAGGCGCTGTACGGGCAGAACAGCGCCCAGTACAAGGCCGTCGGCGCCGCCTGGACCGGCGTCAACGTCAAGTGACGCGCTGACGACCGCATACCTGTGAAGCGCCCGGTGCGCACGGCGAAGGCCGTGCCACCGGGCGCTTCGCGTCACCGCATCAGCACGCCCGCCTTCTCGGCGGAGGACTCCGGCGGCAGCGCCACCAGGCCCAGCTCGGCGCCGCTGGCCAGCAGCCGGTGGGCGGGCAGGATCCGGACGGTGTAGCCGAAGGGGCCCGTGCTGTCGAGGGTCAGCGAGCCCTCGTACTGGCGGCGGCCGTCCATCGCCGGGGCGCCCGTGGGCTTGAGCGGGACGGCGGCGGTCCGCGAGAGCCGGTCGGCGGGGTCGACCCGGCCGGCGACGGCCTGCACCTCCACGTCCGAGGGATCGAGATCGCCGAGGGTGACGCTCACCCGCAGACAGATCGTGGAGCCCAGCTCGGCCGTGCCGTTCAGCGGGCTGTCGGCCACCGTCTCCACGTGGTCGACGGCCACCGCCGGCCACGCGGCCCGCACCCGGGCCTTCCAGTCGGCCAGCTCCCGCGCCGCCTCCGGGAACAGGGCCCGCTGGGCCTCGGCGGCGGGCCCGTAGAGCCGCTCGACGTATTCGCGCACCATGCGCCCGGCGAGCACCTTCGGGCCGAGCGAGCCCAGCGTCCGGCGGACCATCTCGATCCAGCGCCCGGGCAGCCCGCCCGTGCCCCGGTCGTAGAAGCGCGGCGCGACGCGGTCCTCCAGCAGCTGGTAGAGGGCTGCGGCCTCCACGTCGTCGCGGCGGGTCTCGTCCATGGCCGTGCCGTCGGCGGTGGGGATCGCCCAGCCGAAGTCGGGCTCGTACCACTCGTCCCACCAGCCGTCGAGGACGGAGAGGTTCAGACAGCCGTTGAGCGCGGCCTTCATGCCGGAGGTGCCGCAGGCCTCCAGGGGGCGCAGCGGGTTGTTCAGCCAGACGTCACAGCCGGGGTAGAGCTTCTGAGCCATCGCCATGCCGTAGTCCGGGAGGAAGACGACGCGATGGCGCACGCGGGGGTCGTCGGTGAAGCGGACGAGTTCCTGGACGAGCCGTTTGCCGCTGTCGTCGGCGGGGTGGGCCTTGCCCGCGACGACGATCTGGATCGGCCGCTCGGGGTGCAGCAGCAGCCGGGTCAGCCGCTCTGGGTCGCGGAGCATCAGGGTCAGCCGCTTGTACGACGGGACGCGGCGGGCGAAGCCGATGGTGAGGATGTCGGGGTCGAGCACCCCGTCGATCCAGCCGAGCTCGGCCGTGCCGGCGCCGCGCTGCCGCCAGGAGGCGCGCAGCCGCTCCCGCACCTCTTCGACGAGCTGTTCGCGCAGGGTGCGGCGCAGCTCCCAGATGTCGGTGTCGGGGATGTCGGCGACGGTGTCCCAGCGCTGTTTGCCGCCGACGGTCAGGGCGTCCTCGGCGCGGCCCGCGCCGATCTGGCGGGCGCCGAGCCGGAAGACCTCGGGGGCGATCCAGGTGGGGGCGTGGACGCCGTTGGTGATGGCGGTGATCGGCACCTCCTCGGCGTCGAAGCCCGGCCACAGTCCGGCGAACATCTCCCGGCTGACCTGCCCGTGGAGGGTGGAGACGCCGTTGGCCCGCTGGGCCAGGCGCAGGCCCATGACGGCCATGTTGAAGAGGTTGGGCTCGCCGCCCGGGTAGGTCTCCAGACCGAGTTCGAGGATCTTGCCGACGTCGATGCCGGGCAGTTCCCCGCCGTCGCCGAGGTGGCGGGCGACCAGCTCGCGGTCGAAGCGGTCGATGCCGGCGGGCACGGGGGTGTGGGTGGTGAAGACGGCGCCGGCCCGGACGCTCTCCAGGGCGGAGTCGAAGTCGGCACCTTGTTCGGACAGCTCGCGGATGCGTTCCAGGCCGAGGAAGCCGGCGTGGCCCTCGTTGGTGTGGAAGACCTCGGGGGCGGGGTGGCCGGTCAGCCGGCAGTACGTCCGTACGGCGCGGACCCCGCCGATGCCCAGCAGCATCTCCTGGAGCAGCCGGTGCTCGCTGCCGCCGCCGTAGAGCCGGTCGGTGACGTCGCGCTCGCCCGGTCCGTTCTCCTCGACGTCGGAGTCGAGGAGCAGCAGGGGCACCCGGCCGACTCTGGCCTGCCAGATGTACGCGCGCAGGGAGCGGCCGCCGGGGAGGGCGAGGGCGACCCGGCTGGGGGTGCCGTCGGGCTCGCGGAGCATGGACAGGGGCAGCTCGTCGGGGTCGAGGAGGGGGTAGGTCTCCTGCTGCCAGCCCTCGCGGGAGAGGGACTGGCGGAAGTAGCCGTGGCGGTAGAGCAGCCCGACGCCGATGAGGGGGACGCCGAGGTCACTGGCGGACTTCAGATGGTCGCCGGCGAGGATGCCGAGACCGCCGCTGTACTGCGGGAGGGCGGCGGTGATGCCGAACTCGGGGGAGAAATAGGCGACCGCCTCGGGCAGCCCGGGGGGCTGTTCCTGGTACCAGCGCCGGCCGGTGAGGTAGTCGTGCAGATCGTCGGCGGCCGCCGCGAGCCGCCGCCGGAAGCGGCGGTCGTCGGCGAGGGCGGCCAGCCGGGTGGCGGGCACGGCGCCCAGCAGCCGCAGCGGGTCCCCGCCCGCGGCCTGCCAGCCCTCGGGGTCGACGGACTGGAAGAGCTCGCGGGTCTCGGGGTGCCAGGACCAGCGCAGATTGCGCGCCAGCTCACTGAGCGGTCGTAGGGACTCCGGAAGGACGGGGCGCACACTGAATCGACGAATGGCCTTCACCCCCACGACGGTAGCGGCGTGGCCCCCCGGGTTTCCGGCAGTGACGCCAACTGCCTGCCACTGACAGGGGCAGGCAACACGCGTGCGCCCTGTTGTTGACTGGAACGTATGAACACACCTGGCGAGTTGGGAAGCTTCCTCCGTACGCGCCGAGCCCGGTTGCAGCCGGAGGACGTGGGTCTCGTGTCGTACGGGGCACGCCGGCGCGTGCCCGGGCTGCGGCGCGAGGAGCTGGCGCAGCTGGCGGGCGTGAGCGTCGCGTATTACACCCGTTTGGAGCAGGGCCAGTCGGGCAACGCCTCGGACGGCGTCCTGGATGCGATAGCGCGGGCCTTGCGGCTGACCCCGGACGAGCACGATCACCTGCGGAACCTGGCCCGGCCGGGGCGGGCCGGGCGGCGGCCGGTGCCCCGGGCGGAGACGGCCCGGCCGGGGGTGCGGCAGCTGGTCGCGGCCATGGAGGGGGTACCGGCGGTCATCGTCGACCTCCGCTACGACGTGCTGGGCTGGAACGCCCTGGGGCACGCGCTGCTGGCGGGGCATCTGGCCGCCGACGCCCCGGCGCGGCCGGCCGACCGGCCCAATACGCAGCGGTTGTTCTTCCTGGACCCGCACGGGCGCGAGCTGTATCCGCAGTGGGACACGGAGGCGCGGCGGGCGGTCTCCTCGCTGCGGCTGGCGGCGGGCGAGCACCCGGAGGACCGCGGGCTGGCGGAGCTGATCGGTGAGCTGACGATGAAGAGCCCGGAGTTCGCCGCGCTGTGGGCCCGGCATCCTGTGCGGGCGTGCACCTCGGGGGTGAAGGACTTTCATCACCCTTTGGTGGGGCGGATGAGTCTGTCGTTCGAGATGCTGCGGTTGCCGGACTCGGGCGGCCAGGGGGTGGTGGCCTTCAGCGCCGAGCCGGGTTCGGCGTCGGAGGCGGCGCTGCGGCTGCTCTCGTCCGCGGCCGTGCCGATCCCCGCCCCCGCCACCGGGGCACGTGCCGGGAGCGGCACCGAAACAAGCGCGGACACAGGCACCGGTCCGCATGGTGGACAGAACCCGGCGGCCGAACGGGGGAGGCCGATCACCGGCTGATGCAGGGGTATGAGACGGAACTACGCCGCGCGTACAGCAGGAACGCGCGCGGCGAAATCCCGCTACGGCTGTCGGTGAGGTAGCCGGGGCGCCGATTCCCCGATCGGCCGCCGCTTACCCCGTTTCGTCACATTGCACACGATCGGCCGAGGGAGGAGACTCCCTACGGGTGACGCGATCCGGCCGCCCTCCTCAGCTGGTGCCACGGGATCTACGCACCGGCAGTTCGCACGGTCCGGGCATGCCCGGCCGGGGCTGGTGGGAAAGCTCAACCGGTATGCAGCCCGTCACGTGTCCACCGGCTCGGTCACGGCTCCGTTCTCCTCGCCCCCGCTTCCGTCCACCCGAGTGAACCCGGGCCAGCGCGGACAGGAGCAGTCATGCGCGCAGCCAGCCGACTGCCGACGGAGCAGATAGAAAGTACAGAAACCCGCCACACCCTCAGATTCCGTCGAACCTCCAGGTGATCCCATGATCGGTCGCATCCCCGTCCTGGACCTCGGGCCGCTCGTCGACTGCGGTCGCAGACCGGCCAAGGCGGTGGTGGGCGAGACCTTCCAGGTCACGGCCACCGTGTTCCGCGAGGGACACGAGGCGTTGGGTGCCAATGTGGTGCTGCGCGACCCGGCGGGCCGCTCGGGGCCCTGGGCGCCGATGCGGGAGCTGGCGCCGGGCACCGACCGCTGGGGCGCGGAGGTCACCCCGGACACCGAGGGCCGCTGGACGTACGCGGTCGAGGCGTGGAGCGATCCGGTGTCCACCTGGCGGCACCAGGCCCGGATCAAGATTCCGGCGGGCATCGACACCGAACTCGTCCTGGAGGAGGGTGCGCTGCTCTACGAGCGGGCCGCCGCCGGGGTGCCGAAGAGCGACGGCCGGGAGGCGGTGCTGGCCGCGGCCGACGCGCTGCGCGACCGGCGCCGGCAGGTCGCCGACCGGCTCGCGGCCGCCCTCACCCCTGAGGTGACCGCGGCCCTGACCTGCTATCCGTTGCGTGAACTGGTCACCAGCTCACGCTCGCTGCCGCTGCTCGTCGAGCGGGAGCGGGCGCTGTTCGGCTCGTGGTACGAGCTGTTCCCGCGCTCGGAGGGCGCGACGTGGGTGGACGGCAGGCTGCGGTCGGGTACGTTCCGTACGGCCGCCCGGCGGTTGCCCGCGGTGGCGGCCATGGGGTTCGACGTGGTGTATCTGCCGCCGATCCACCCCATCGGCACCTCCTTCCGCAAGGGCCCCAACAACGCGCTGTCCGCGGGCCCGCACGACGTGGGCAGTCCCTGGGCGATCGGCTCGGCCGACGGCGGGCACGACGCGATCCACCCGGACCTCGGCACCTTCGAGGACTTCGACCACTTCGTGTCCTGCGCCCGCGATCTGCGCATGGAGGTCGCGCTCGACTTCGCCCTCCAGTGCTCCCCCGACCATCCGTGGGTGGCGAAGCACCCCGAGTGGTTCCACCACCGGGCGGACGGCTCGATCGCGCACGCCGAGAACCCGCCGAAGAAGTACCAGGACATCTACCCCCTGGCGTTCGACGAGGACTTCGACGGTCTCGTCACGGAGACGCTGCGGGTGCTGCGGGTGTGGATGGACCGCGGCATCCGGATCTTCCGGGTCGACAATCCGCACACCAAGCCGGTGGTCTTCTGGGAGAAGGTCATCGCCGAGGTGGGGCGCACCGACCCCGATGTCGTCTTCCTCGCCGAGGCGTTCACCCGCCCCGCGATGATGCGCACCCTGGGCGCCATCGGCTTCCAGCAGTCGTACACCTACTTCACCTGGCGCAACGACAAGCGTGAACTCACCGACTATCTGCGGGAGCTGTCGGGCGAGTCCGCCGCCGTCATGCGGCCGAACCTCTTCGTGAACACGCCCGACATCCTGCACGCCTATCTCCAGCACGGCGGGCGGGCGGCCTTCGAGGTCCGGGCCGTGCTCGCCGCGACCCTCTCCCCCAGCTGGGGTGTCTACGCGGGCTACGAGCTGTGCGAGAACACCCCGGTGCGCGCGGGCAGCGAGGAGTACCTGGACTCCGAGAAGTACCAGCTGCGGCCGCGCGACTGGGAGGCCGCCGAGCGCGAGGGGCGTTCCCTGGCCCCGCTGCTGACCGCGCTGAACCGGCTGCGACGGCGCCAGCCGGCCCTGCGCCAACTGCGGAACTTGCGCTTCCATGACGCCGACAACGACGCCGTCATCGCCTACTCGAAGCGCACGGCAAGCTCCTGCGTCCTCACGGTCGTCAACCTCGACCCCCACCACACCCAGGAGGCCACGGTCTCGTTGGACATGCCGGAACTCGGCCTCGAATGGCACGAGTCCGTCCCGGTGCGCGACGAGCTCACCGGAGAGACCTATCACTGGGGCAGGGACAACTATGTGCGCCTCGAGCCGGGCCGTTCACTCGCGCCCGCGCACGTGTTCTCGCTGCGACCGTCCTCACCGATCGGAGGGTCACCCACATCATGATCGTCAATGAGCCCGTACAGGACACGTTCGAGGACACACCCGCGAAGGACCTGGATCCCGACTGGTTCAAGCGCGCCGTCTTCTACGAGGTGCTCGTACGGTCCTTCCAGGACAGCGACGGCGACGGCGTCGGCGACCTCAAGGGGCTGACGGCCAAGCTGGACTATCTGCAGTGGCTGGGCGTCGACTGCCTGTGGCTGCCGCCGTTCTTCCAGTCGCCGCTGCGCGACGGGGGCTACGACGTCTCGGACTACACCTCGGTGCTGCCCGAGTTCGGCGATCTCGCCGACTTCGTGGAGTTCGTGGACGCGGCGCATCAGCGGGGCATGCGCGTCATCATCGACTTTGTCATGAACCATACGAGCGATCAGCACGAGTGGTTCCAGCAGTCGCGCACCGACCCCGAGGGCCCCTACGGCGACTACTACGTCTGGGCCGACGACGACAAGCAGTACCAGGACGCGCGGATCATCTTCGTCGACACCGAGTCGTCCAACTGGACCTTCGACCCGGTGCGCCAGCAGTACTACTGGCACCGCTTCTTCTCCCACCAGCCGGATCTCAACTACGAGAACCCGGCGGTGCAGGAGGAGATCCTGGCCGCGCTGCGCTTCTGGCTGGACCTCGGCATCGACGGCTTCCGGCTCGACGCGGTGCCGTACCTCTTCGCCGAGGAGGGCACCAACTGCGAGAACCTGCCGCGCAGCCACGACTTCCTGAAGCGGGTGCGGGCGGAGATCGACGAGCACTACCCGGACACGGTGCTGCTGGCGGAGGCCAATCAATGGCCCGAGGACGTCGTCGACTACTTCGGTGACTACGCGGCCGGCGGCAACGAATGCCATATGGCCTTCCACTTCCCGGTCATGCCGCGCATCTTCATGGCCGTCCGCCGGGAGTCCCGCTATCCGGTCTCGGAAATCCTCGCCAAGACCCCGGCGATCCCCGCCCACTGCCAGTGGGGCATCTTCCTGCGCAACCACGACGAGCTGACGCTCGAGATGGTGACGGACGAAGAGCGCGACTACATGTACGCGGAGTACGCCAAGGATCCGCGGATGCGCGCCAACATCGGCATCCGCCGCAGGCTCGCCCCGCTGCTCGACAACGACCGCAATCAGATCGAGCTGTTCACCGCCCTGCTGCTGTCCCTGCCGGGCTCGCCGATCCTCTACTACGGCGACGAGATCGGCATGGGGGACAACATCTGGCTCGGCGACCGCGACGGGGTGCGCACCCCGATGCAGTGGACACCCGACCGGAACGCGGGCTTCTCCTCCTGCGACCCGGGGCGACTGTATCTGCCGACCATCATGGACCCGGTCTACGGCTACCAGGTCACCAACGTCGAGGCGGCCATGAGCAGCCCCTCCTCGCTGCTGCACTGGACCCGGCGGATGATCGAGATCCGCAAGCAGAACCCGGCCTTCGGCCTCGGCTCGTACACCGAGCTGCCGTCGAGCAATCCGGCCGTGCTCGCCTTCCTGCGCGAGATGCGACTGCCCGGGCAGCGGGAGGACGACCTCGTCCTGTGCGTGAACAATTTCTCGCGCTTCGCACAGCCGACCGAACTGGACCTCCAGACGTTCAACGGACTGCATCCCGTCGAGCTGATCGGTGGGGTGCGCTTCCCGGCCATCGGTGAACTGCCCTATCTGCTCACCCTGGCCGGTCACGGCTTCTACTGGTTCCGGCTGCGGCGCGGCGCGCCACCCGCCGGGCACTGAATCCGCCCCGTGCGCGGCGGCCCTGTTCGTCCGACCGCGCACGGACGGTTTTCCCTTCCGGGCCCGGGGCACCCTCACTACTACGCACGGACCCGGGTCGACCGCACGGCTCGACCCCGTTTGATTCCGCCACACGTGGCCGCACAGTCCGCAGAAGCCACCGACACCGCACACAGGGGCCTCAGGCGCTGACCGTACGGACGATCCTCGCCCGACACGTCCCGCACCGCGCACGGTCAAAGCCGCAATCCGGGACACTTTGCCCTACCTGTCGTGTGCCCGGGGAAAGGACGCGACGCCATGTCGGACGCTGCACCGTCCCGCCGGGGGGCGCCTCCCGGACCTCTGCCGTCCGCGGCCCGGGCCACCGCCGCACGGCCGGCGGCGCCCCCCGCCGACGGGGGGCTGCTCGGCTCGCTCGCCCCGCTGCTGTCGGAATGGCTGCCCCGGCAGCGCTGGTTCGCTGGCAAGGGCCGTCCGATCACCGGCTTCACGCTCGTCGCGGCCACCGAACTGCTGCCGGCCCCGACCGGCGGCACCACCCCCGGCCTGGTCCATCTGCTCATCCGCGCGCAGCAGCTGGGGTCCCCGGGGCCCGGCGGCGCCCCGGCGCACGGCACCGACGACTGCTATCAGCTGCTCCTCGGCGTCCAGGACGTCCTGCCCCCACAGCTCGCGCCCGCCCTGATCGGCCGCCCCGCGGGCGGACCGCTGCACGGCCGCGTCGTCTACGAAGCCCTCGCCGACCCACGGCTGGCGGCCGTGGTCCTGGAGCGGCTGCGGCTGCCGGGGCGCCTGGGGCCGCTGCGCTTCGCCCGGGAGGAGGGGACCGTCATCGCCGCGGGCCTCGCGCCCCGGCTGCTCGGCTCGGAGCAGTCCAACTCCTCGGTCGTTTACGGCGAAACGTATATCCTCAAGCTCTTCCGCCGCGTCTGCCCCGGCACCAACCCCGACCTCGAACTGCCGCGCGCGCTCGCCGGCGCGGGCTGCCGGCGGGTGCCGACGCCCGCCGCCTGGTTCGAGGCGGACCTGAGCGGGCTGAGCGGGCCGGCCGAGCCGGCCGGGCTCTCCGACACCGCAGGTGAGCCGATGACGCTCGGTGTGCTCCAGCCCTTCCTGCCCGGTTCCGCCGACGGCTGGCAACTGGCCCTGGGCGCGCTGGCCGTGCGGGCCGACTTCACCGCCTCCGCCCGGGCGCTCGGGCACGCCACGGCCGAGGTGCACGGCGCGCTGGCCGAGGCCCTGCCCACCGTCGTCCTGCGCCGCCCGCAGCTGGAGCGGCTCGCCGGCGCCATGACCCAGCGCCTGGACGCCGCCGCCGACGCGGTCCCCGCCCTGCGCCCCTACCGGGCCGCGCTGCGCGGGGCCTACGAGGAGCTCGCGGCGCTCGGCCGGGCCGGGCGCACCTGGTCCGCGCAGCGCATCCACGGCGATCTGCACCTGGGGCAGACACTGCGCACGGCCTCGGACGGCCGCTGGTCCCTCATCGACTTCGAGGGCGAGCCGGCCCGCCCGCTGGCCGAGCGCCGCAGGCCGCAGCCCGTGGCGCGGGACATCGCGGGCATGCTGCGCTCCTTCGACTACGCGGCGGCGGTGGGCCGGGCGGCCGGCACCGCCTGGTCCGACCGGGCGCGGGCCGCGTTCTGCGAGGGCTACGCCACGGTCCACGACGACCCGCGCGAGGAGCCGCGGCTGCTGCGCGCCCACGAGACGGACAAGGCCGTCTACGAAGTCCTCTACGAGGCCCGGCACCGCCCCGACTGGCTCCCGGTCCCCATGGCCGCGATCCGGCGGCTCGCGGAGCTCCCGGCGGAGGACGGCACGCCCACCGGCCCGTCCCCGGGCGGCGACGGCCTGCGGCCCGAACCGAGGAATCCCGTATGACCCACCGACCCGCACGACAGATCCGCCCCCGGTCGACCGTCCGGGGGACACCGAGGAGGACCGCCCCGTGACCGCTCGTCCGCCGTCCAGCCGACCGTCCCGCGAGCCCGGGGGCGACCGCCCCGGCGGTCCTGCCCCGGTCCCGGCCACGTTCCTGCCCGCCTTCCCCCCACGCGCGCGTCCGCCGAGGGCGGCCGGGCCGGAGGTACCGGTTCCGGACCAGGCGTCCGGCCCGGAATCGGCGTCGGCAACGGCACGTGAGTCGGCACGCGGCGGCGATGTCGGGCGGGAGGCCGCGCCGGACGCACGGGAAGTACCGGATGCACGGGAAGTACCAGACGCACCGGACGCACCGGAATCCGCGCCCGTCGCACCCGAAGTCCCCGCAGCCTCTGAGGCCCCAGCGGCCCCCGAAGCCCCCGAGGTGCCGGCCCCCGCGCCGTCGGTGGCTCGCGCCGCGACCCGCCGGGGCGTGCGCCCGGCCGATCCACTGGACCCCGGGGAGCGCGGGCGTCTGCTGCACGGCGCGCACCACGATCCGCACGCCCTGCTCGGGGCGCACCCCGTGCCGGGGGGCGTGGCGTTCCGGACCCTGCGCCCCTACGCGCGGGCGGTCTCGGTCACCGCGAAGGGGCTGCGGGCGGAGCTGTACGACGAGGGCGACGGGCTGTTCGGGGGCGTGCTCCCGCTGAAGGAGATCCCCGACTACCGCCTGCTGGTCACGTACGACGACGCCGAGCTGGAGGTGCACGACCCGTACCGCTTCCTGCCCGCCATCGGGGAGCTGGACATGCACCTCATCCGGGAGGGCCGGCACGAGGAGCTGTGGCGGGCGCTCGGCGCGCAGCCGATGACGCACGAGGGCGTGATCGGCACCCGCTTCACCGTGTGGGCGCCGAACGCGCAGGGCGTGCGGGTCGCCGGGGACTTCAACTACTGGGACGCCACCGGGTCCCCGATGCGCTCGCTGGGCTCCTCCGGGGTGTGGGAGCTGTTCCTGCCGGGCATCGGCGAGGGCGCCCTGTACAAGTTCCAGATCACCCGCCCCGACGGTTCGCACACACTGCGCGCCGACCCGATGGCGCGGCGCACGGAGGTCCCCCCGGCCAACGCCTCGATCGTGCACACCTCGCACCACCGGTGGCGTGACGAGGGGTGGCTGGCCCGCCGCGCGGAGCGGCCTGTGCACGAGTCGCCCTTCTCCGTCTACGAGGTGCACCTCGCGTCCTGGCGCCCGGGGCTGACCTACCGGCAGCTGGCCGAGCAGCTCCCCGCGTATGTGAAGGACCTGGGCTTCACGCACGTCGAGCTGATGCCCGTCGCCGAGCACCCCTTCGGCGGCTCGTGGGGGTACCAGGTCACCGGCTTCTACGCCCCGACCGCACGGCTGGGAACACCCGACGACTTCAAGTTCCTGGTCGACGCGTTGCACCGGGCGGGCATCGGGGTGCTCGTGGACTGGGTGCCGGCGCACTTCCCCAAGGACGACTGGGCGCTGGCGGAGTTCGACGGCCGGCCGCTGTACGAGCACGCGGACCCGGCGCGGGCGACGCACCCGGACTGGGGGACGCTGGAGTTCGACTACGGCCGTACGGAGGTCCGTAACTTCCTGGTGGCCAACGCGGTCTATTGGTGCGAGGAGTTCCACATCGACGGGCTGCGGGTCGACGCGGTCGCCTCGATGCTCTACCTCGACTACTCCCGCGAGGACGGCCAGTGGACGCCCAATGAGCGCGGCGGCCGGGAGAACCTCGACGCGGTGGCGTTCCTGCAGGAGATGAACGCGACGGTCTACCGCCGCTGCCCCGGCGTCATCACCGTCGCCGAGGAGTCCACGGCGTGGGACGGGGTCACCCGGGCCACCCACCACGTGGGGGTCAGCGGCTTCGGCGGTCTCGGCTTCGGCCTGAAGTGGAACATGGGCTGGATGCACGACTCGCTGGAGTACGTGTCGAAGGAGCCGGTGCACCGCAAGTACCACCACGGCGAGATGACGTTCTCGATGGTCTACGCCTACAGCGAGAACTACGTCCTGCCCATCTCGCACGACGAGGTGGTGCACGGCAAGCGGGCGCTGGTCTCCAAGATGCCGGGCGACTGGTGGCAGCAGCGCGCCACCCACCGCGCCTATCTGGGCTTCATGTGGGCCCACCCGGGCAAGCAGTTGCTCTTCATGGGGCAGGAGTTCGCCCAGGGCGCGGAGTGGTCCGAGGGGCACGGCCCGGACTGGTGGCTGCTCGACCCGTCGTACTCGGCGGAGGCCGACCACCGGGGCGTGCGGGATCTGGTGCGCGATCTGAACGCGGTCTACACCGCGACGCCTGCGCTGTGGCAGCGCGACACCGACCCGGGGGGCTTCGAGTGGGTCGAGGGCGACGCGAGCGAGGACAACGTCTTCGCGTTCCTGCGCTTCGACGCGGACGGCTCGCCGCTGCTGGCCGTCAGCAACTTCTCCCCCGTCGTCCGGCACGCCTACCGCCTCGGTGTACCGGCGCGGCACGCCCTGTGGCAAGAGGTCCTCAACACCGACGCCGGGCGCTACGGCGGCAGCGATGTCACGGACACGGAACCGATCAAGTCCGAGCCGACCCGGCGGCACGGCCGCCCGTCGAGCATCGCGGTGACCCTGCCTCCGCTGGCGACGGTCTGGCTGCGACCCGTCTGAGCGTCGCGGGGGCGGAGCGGCCCCGGACGCAGTGAAGGCCCGGCATGCGCCGGGCCTTCACTTTTCGTAGCGGGGACAGGATTTGAACCTGCGACCTCTGGGTTATGAGCCCAGCGAGCTACCGAGCTGCTCCACCCCGCGTCGGTAGGTTGAACAGTACGGCACCACACCGGATCGGCCCAATCGGTACCGGGCTCACGACGCCGTGGCCTCGCGGGAGGGGCTGCCGGTGGTGTCCCGGAGGGCGGCTTCCAGCCGGTCGCGGGCCTCGGTCTGGGCGGCGATCCGTTCGTTGAGGACCGCCAGCCGTTCCAAGGCGACGCGCAGGCCCTGGTCCGACGGTGGTGCGGCGGCCACGTCGCCGTCCAGGCAGGGCAGGAACACCTGCACGTCGTCGAGGGTGAGTCCGGCGGCCAGCAGGTAGCGGATGTTGCGGACCCGGACCACTGCCCGTTCGTCGTAGACGCGGTAGTCGTTGGCGGCCCGCTCGGAGGAGATCAGCCCGGCCTGTTCGTAGTGCCGCAGCGCACGGGCAGTCGTCCCGGTCGCCTTGGCCAGCTCGCCGATCCTCACTCGTTCCACCTCACGGGCCACTCCTATCACGCCACGACCGCCCCACCGTCGACCGGGAGGACGACCCCGGTGACGAACGACGCGGCCGGTGAGGCGAGCTGGGTGATGGCCCAGGCCACCTCCTCGGGCCGGCCGATCCGGCCGAGCGGGGTGTGGGCCAGCTGCCATTCCCGCACGGCGGCCATGGCCTCCGGCGTCAGGCCCTGGTGCTCGCCGATCGGGGTGTCGATCGCGCCGGGGGCGACCGCGGCCACGCGGATGCCCCGGGGTGCCAGCTCGACCGCCCAGCTGCGGGTCAGCAGCTCCAGCGCGGTCTTGGTCGCGGCGTAGAGCGAGCTGCCGGGCCAGGCCCGCTGCCCCACCGACGTGCTGACGTTGACGACCACGCCACCGGCCGCCTCCAGGAGCGGGAGCGCGGCCTGGGTCAGCAGGACGGGTGCGATCAGGTTGGTGGCGAGCTGAGCCGTGATCGTCTCCGGCGTCAGCGTGCCGAGGGGGCCGCCGCGCACGATGCCGGCGTTGTTGACGAGGACGTCCAGCCGGCCGTGTGTCTCCAGCACGGCCCGGACGATCCGCTCGGGCCCGCCCTCGGCGGTGATGTCGGCGGCCAGCGGCGTGATCCGCTCGTCCCCGGCAGCGGTCTCCTTCAGCGGTTCGGCCCGCCGCCCGATCGCGACCACGCGGGCGCCCTCGGCGGCGAAGGCGCGGGCGGTGGCCCGGCCGATCCCGGTGCCGGCTCCGGTGACGGCGACGACCCTGCTGCTCTGCGATGCGGTGCTGTTCATGCCGCTGATCGTGCAACCCTGCCGCCAACGGCAAGGTCAAACAGCGGGTTCACCAAGCGCTGTGCCCCGCCCCCCAACGAGGGGACGGGGCACAGGGGCCGTGTCGCAGGGTCAGACGCGCTCGTCCGCGCGCTCCTCGCGCCGCGCGGCCGGGGCATCGGCCGGGGCGGCCGTCGTCGGCTTGCCCGCGTTGCGCGGGAGCAGGGTGACGACCAGGACCGTGCCGACGCCGAGGATGATCGCGCCGATCATGCTGGTGTGGGCGACGGAGTCCGCGAAGGCCTTGTGCACGGCTTCCACGACGGACTGCGCCTGCTGCGCGCCGTAGGCGGCCGCCTTCTCGGCGCCCATCTTGGGCGTGGCACCGGCCGTGACCTGCTTGCCGACCTCCTTGGCGACGTACAGGCCCGCGCCGACCGAGTCCTGCGCGGCGCTCAGGGCCTTCTCCGGGAGCTTCGGACCGCCGCCGGTCGCCACCTTCTCGGCGGCGTCGGCGAGGTTGGAGGAGTAGGTCTTGGCCAGCACCGTGCCGAGGATGGCGATGCCGAGCGAGCCGCCCATCTCGATGGAGGTGCTGTTGACCGCGCCGCCGACACCGAGCTGGTCCTCGGGGAAGGAGCCCATGATGGCGTTGGTGCAGGGCGACAGGGACAGGCCGATGGCCAGGCCCAGGATCATCAGCGGCACGAGGAAGTCGCTGTACGTGGAGCCCGCGTCGACGCGGGTGAGCAGCGCGATCGCGACCGTTCCGACGGTCATGCCCAGCGCGACCGTGACCTTCATGCCGAACCTC
This sequence comes from Streptomyces syringium, assembly GCF_017876625.1. Classification (NCBI taxonomy): domain Bacteria; kingdom Bacillati; phylum Actinomycetota; class Actinomycetes; order Kitasatosporales; family Streptomycetaceae; genus Streptomyces; species Streptomyces syringium. The sequence continues at coordinate 5,321,360 of NZ_JAGIOH010000001.1, read as the reverse complement.
GGCGTGAGCAGGGCCGTCAGCACACCGCCCACGAACACCGCGCCGGCCAGCGGCAGCATGCGCACACCGGTGTCCAGCGGCGAGTAGCCGAGGACGAACTGCAGGTGCTGGGTGAGGTAGTAGAAGGCGCCGAAGACGGCGAGGAAGAACAGCGCGACGGCCAGGGTCGAGCCCGCGAAGGCGCGCCGGCCGAAGCGGCGGACGTCCAGGACCGGGCGCGGGTGGCGCAGTTCCCAGAGGATGAAGCAGACCAGGCCGACGCCGGCGAGCACGGCGGCGGTGACGGCCTTGGCGCCCCAGCCGAAGTGCGGACCCTCGATGATCATGTAGATCAGCGAGCCGACCCAGATGACGGACAGCAGACCGCCGATGTAGTCGATCCTGTCGACGTTGGCGGCCTTGGACGGCGGCACCAGCAGCAGCGCGCCGATGATGCCGAGGGCGGCGATCGGCACGTTGATCAGGAACGTCGAGGCCCAGCCGTGGTCCTCCAGCAGCGCACCGGCGACCAGCGGGCCGACGGCGATGGCGAGGCCGGCGGTGGCGGTCCAGATGGTGATGGCCTTGGCCCGCTCGGCGCGCGGGAAGGTGGCGGCGAGCAGCGACAGCGTGGCCGGCATGATCATGGCCGCGCCGACGCCCATCACGGCGCGGGCGGCGATGACGCCGCCCGCGCTGTCGACCAGCGAGCCCGCGACGGAGGCGGCGCCGAAGACGAAGAGGCCGAGGACGAGCGCGCCGCGGCGGCTGTATTTGTCACCGATCGCGCCGAGGATCAGCATCAGCGCGGCGTAGGGGACGGTGTAGCCGTCGATGACCCACTGGAGGTCCGAGCTGCCGAGGCCGAGGTCCTGGACCATGTCGGGAGCGGCGACCGTCAGGGACGTGTTCGCCATGACGATGATCAGCAGACTCAGGCACAGGACGGCCAGGGCCGGCCAGCGTCGCTTGTACGGACCATCCATCTCGTCGACCGGAGTCGACATCGCGAGGCCCATCGGCCCCCCTTTCCAGATCTTGCACATGGTTGTGCAATTACACATCAGTGTGCAATTTACGACCCGATTCCGCGGTGTGCAAAATGAGGGCAGCGCCCAGCCGCATCCAGCGGCGGATTCCGGACAGTTCACGGTCCGCCCGATCGAGAAGAGAGCCAATGGCCGGCAGAGCCGACGCCAATCGCCGCCGCATCATGGACATCGCGCTCGCCGAGCTGCTGCGCGACGCGGACGCGAGCATGGACCAGATCGCGCGGGCGGCGGGCGTCGTCCGCCGCACGGTCTACGGGCACTTCCCCAGCCGCGACGCGCTGATCGTCGCGCTCGTCGACGACGTGGCCGAAACCGTCGGCGCGGCCCACGCGGCGGCGCTGCACGGGGTGGACGATCCGGCCGAGGCGCTGGCCCGGTCGGTGCTGGCCGTCTGGGAGATCGCCGACGGCTACCGCCTGCTGATCTCGCTGGCCCAGCGCAGCGTCACGGTGGAGGGCATCCACCGGCGCCTGGAGCCGGTGCGGCTGGAGACCGCGACGGTGCTCCAGCGCGGCCTGGACGCGGGGCAGTTCACCTCGCCGCTGCCCGTCACGGCCCTCGCCTACGTACGCGAGCAGGTGATCTTCGGCCTGATGCAGGCCGTCAACGAGGGCCTGCTGCCCCCCGAGGACGCGGGCCGCTCCGCCGCCGTCACCGCCCTGGCCACGCTGGGCGTCCCCGTCGCCGCGGCCACCGAGCTGGTGGCGCGCATCCTGGAGACCGGAACGGCGGGAAACGCCGCAGCGCCCGACGCGAGGGCGTCGGACGCTGCGGTGCCGGGAAGCGGGGACATTGGGGTGTAGGACTCCGGTCCACCCCGCCCTCCGGCGGCTCGGGGTGAGCGTTCGCGCTCACATCGGTGATCAGACCCCGGCGGGCTCCTTCGCGTCGTCGCTCTGCTCGGGCAGCTCCGTGCCGCCGTGTCCGTCGCTCAGCAGCGTCGTCTCGTCGAACGGCAGCCGCCCGGCGAGCACCTCGCCGACCCGCTCCTTGTCGATCTCCTTGGTCCAGGTGCCGACCAGGACCGTGGCGACCGCGTTGCCCGCGAAGTTCGTCAGGGCGCGCGCCTCGCTCATGAAGCGGTCGATGCCGACGATGAGACCGACGCCGTCCACCAGCTCGGGGCGGTGCGACTGCAGACCGCCGGCGAGGGTCGCGAGTCCGGCGCCCGTCACGCCCGCCGCGCCCTTCGACGCGATGATCATGAAGAGCAGCAGCGAGATCTGCTGCCCGACCGACAGCGGCTGCCCCATCGCCTCGGCCACGAACAGCGAGGACATCGTCAGATAGATGGCCGTGCCGTCGAGGTTGAAGGAGTAGCCGGTCGGCACGGTGATGCCGACGACCGGCTTGCTCACGCCCAGGTGCTCCATCTTCGCGATCAGGCGCGGCAGCGCCGACTCGGAGGAGGACGTGGAGAGGATGAGCAGGAATTCCCGGCCGAGGTACTTCAGCAGCGCGAAGATGTTCACCCCCGCCACCAGCCGCAGGATCGCGCCGAGCACCAGGAAGACGAAGAGCGCGCAGGTGACGTAGAAGCCGATCATGATGACGGCGAGGGACTTGAGGGCGTCCATGCCGGTCGCGCCGACCACCGCCGCGATCGCGCCGAAGGCGCCCACCGGCGCCGCCCACATGACCATCGCGAGGATCCGGAAGACCAGCCGCTGGATGTGCCCGATGCCGCGCAGCACCGGCTCGCCCGCCGGGCCCATGGCCTGCAGCGCGAAGCCCGCCAGCAGCGCCACGAGCAGGGTCTGGAGCACCTCGCCGCCGGTGAAGGCGGACACCATGGTGGTCGGGATGATCCCGAGCAGGAAGTCGGCCGTCGATTCGTGCGCGCCCTTGGCCTGGGCCTCGCCCGCGTGCCGGAGCGACTCCGTCAGGTGCAGCCCGCTGCCGGGCTCCAGGAGATTGCCGACGACCAGGCCGATGGCGAGCGCGACGGTGGACATCAGCAGGAAGTAACCGAGCGCGAGCCCCCCGACCGCGCCGACCTTCGCCGCTTTCCGCACCGAGCCGACGCCCAGCACGATCGTGCAGAAGATGATCGGGGAGATCATCATCTTGATCAGGTTCACGAAGCCGGTGCCGAGCGGCTTCAGCTCGACGGCCACCCCCGGAGCCGCGAAGCCCACCGCGATGCCGGCCAGCACCGCCGCGATCACCGCGAGATAGAGATAGTGCGTCCGGTCCGGCTTTCTGCGTGCCGTGTCCGTCGGCGGTGACTGCGCCGCTGCGCCTGCCATGGGGGGACTCCTCGTCGTCGCGGCTCGTGGGGGGGGTGAGGTGACCCCTTCCTCCCGACGAGTGGGGTCCCGGCGACTATGCACCCCGCTGTGACCGTGGTCACGATTGCGTGCATTACGTTCACGAACCCGCCGCAGTGCAGACTGTCCGCCATGCGCAAACCTCGCATACGTCGTCCCCACAGCCTGGCCGGCCGGCTCTTCGCGGTACAGATCGTGCTGGTCGCCGCCGTGGTGACCGGCTGCGCGGTCTTCGCGTACCTCACCGACCGCTCCCAGGCCGAGGCGGCCGCGCGCCGCCAGGTGACGGCGACGGCGACCGCCGTCGCCGCGTCGCCCGCCGTACGCGAATCCATCCGTTCGACGGACCCCACGTCCACGCTCCAGCCGTACGCCGAGCAGGTGCGCCGCGACACGGACGTCGACTTCGTGACGATCATGCGCCCGGACGGCAGCCGCTGGACCCACCCGGACTCCACCCGGATCGGCGAGCGCTTCCTCGGCCACACCCGCCCCGCGCTCGACGGCGTCACCTTCTCCGAGACCTACACCGGCACCCTGGGCCCGTCCGTGCGGGCGGTCGCCCCGGTGCGCGACACCGACCAGCCCGACGGCCGGGTCGTGGCACTGGTCAGCGCGGGCATCAAGGTCGACTCGATCAGCGCGGACGTGCGCCGGCAGCTCACCGGGCTGCTCGGCGTCGCCCTCGCCGCGCTCGCCCTCGGCGGCCTCGGCACGTACCTCCTCAACGCCCGGCTGCGCCGGCACACGCACGGCATGAACGCCGCCGAGCTGAGCCGGATGCACGACTACCACCAGGCCGCGCTGCACGCGGTGCGCGAGGGGCTGCTGATGCTCGACGGACGGCGGTGCGTGGCCCTCGTCAACGACGGCGGCCGTGAACTGCTCGGTCTGCACGGCGATGTCGTCGGCCGCCGCGTCGACGCGCTCGGCCTGCCGCCGGCCCTGACCGGGGCCCTGCTGGCCCCCGAGCCGCGCGTCGACGAGGTGCATCTGACCGCCGACCGGATCGTGGTCGTCAACACCTCCCCGGTCTCCGGCGGGGAGCGGCGCGGCACGGTCGTCACCCTGCGGGACCACACCGAACTCCAGGCGCTGTCGGGCGAGCTGGACTCCGTACGGGGCTTCGCGGAGGCGCTGCGCTCGCAGTCCCACGAGGCGGCGAACCTGCTGCACGCCGTGGTCTCGCTGATCGAACTCGGCCGCGCGGACGAGGCCGTCGACTTCGCGACGGCGGAACTCGAACTCGCCCAGGCCCTCACCGACCAGGTCATGGCCGCCGTCGCCGAACCGGTCCTCGCGGCCCTCCTCCTCGGCAAGGCCGCCCAGGCCAACGAACACGGCGTGGAGCTCCTCCTCACCCCGGACACCCGCATAGACGACGGCCTGCTCCCGCCCGCTCTCACACCCCGCGACCTGGTCACGATCCTGGGCAACCTCATCGACAACGCGATCGACGCGTCCGCGTCGGAAGCGAACCGGCCGTTGGCCGAAACCGAACCGACGGCCGCCGGTGCGGGCGCGGCAACGCCGCAGGCAGACCCGGTGGACGCGCCGGACGCGCCGGACGAACCGACGTCCCGGCAGGCCGGACACCTCACCGCGCACCACACGACCGCGCAGCCGCCGCACGCCGGGCGCGGCCCCGGAATCCCCGCCCGTCCGGGCCCGCCCGGCACGACTCGGCCGGAGGCCGGACGTCACGACGCGACAGCGCCACAGGCGGACCCGGCGGGCGTGCCGGACGAACCGGCAGCCCGGCCGATGACGCATGCCGCGCCGCCGCCGTCACACCCGCACCCCGTGCGGCCGGAGGGCCACAGGCCCGGCGCGGCAGCGCAACACGCTGGTCGCGGCACCGTGCTCCCCGGCACGCCCGACCCTGCTCGGCCGGAGGCCGGAAGCCACGGCGCGACAGCGTCGCAGGCGGACCCGGCGTCCCGGCCGACGAGCCACGCCGCAGCGCACCACACGGCCGCGGAGCGGGACACCGCAGCGCAGCCCGCGGGGCGCCGCCCCACACTTCTCACGCCCGCGCACGCGGCACCGCACCGACGTCCGCAGGTCACCGTGACCGTGCGGGCCGACGGCGGGGAGTTGCTGTTGCGGGTCGGGGACACCGGGCCCGGGGTGGCGGCCGAGGTGGTGGACGAGGTGTTCCGCCGGGGGTGGTCGACCAAGTCGGCCGGGCCCGCGCCGCACGGCCGGGGGCTCGGGCTGGCACTGGTCCGGCAGGCCGCCCGGCGCAACGGTGGCACGGTCACGGTCGGGGAGTCCCCCGCCGGGGGCGCCGAGTTCACGGTCCGGCTGCCCCTGCTCGTCGCCGCGAGCGCACCCGCGAGCGCCGCACCCACCCCAGGAGCCACCACATGAGCACGACGCAGGCGACCGCACCGCCCATCCGGGTCCTCGTCGTCGAGGACGACCCCCTCGCCGCCGACGCGCACGCGCTCTACGTCGGGCGCGTTCCCGGCTTCACGGTCGCCGGCGTCGTCCACTCGCGCGCGGACGCCTCGCAGTTCCTCAAGCGGACGGCCGTCGATCTGCTGCTGCTCGATCTGTACCTCCCCGACGGCCACGGGCTCCAGCTCGTGCGCTCGCTGCGCAGCGCCGGGCACACCGCCGACGTCATCGCGGTGACGTCGGCGCGCGATCTGGCCGTCGTCCGGGAGGGCGTCTCGCTGGGCGTCGTCCAGTACGTGCTGAAGCCCTTCACGTTCGCCACCCTCCGCGACCGGCTCGTCCGCTACGCGGAGTTCCGTGCCGTCGTCGGCGAGGCGAGCGGTCAGGACGAGGTGGACCGCGCGCTCGCCGCGCTGCGCGCCCCGCAACCCGCCGCGCTGCCCAAGGGGTTGAGCCTGGACACGCTCCAGGCGATCACCGAGGTGCTGCGCGCGGCGGGCGGCGAGGGCGTCTCCTCGGGCGCGGCCGCCGCCACCGTCGGGATCTCGCGGATCACCGCCCGCCGCTATCTGGAACACCTGGTGACCGGCGGCCGGGCCGCCCGCGCCCCGCAGTACGGGCAGATCGGCCGGCCCGAACTGCGCTACCGGTGGCTGAGCCGGCGGTAGCGGCGGTAACCGGCCCCGAGGCGTGCGACGGCGCCAACGAGGGAACGTACGACTGCATCAGGCCGCCGACCGTCCGCGACGAGGGGACCGAGTGTTCCCGGACGGCCGCCGGCCGGCCCCCGAGGTTCGCAGGAGGTCGTGCCCGTGCGTCCCACCGCCCCTCTGCTCCTGGTCACCGTCCTCGCCGCCGCATCGCTCACCGCCTGTGGCGGGGGCTCCGGCGGCGACCCCGACACCGTGAAGGTCGCCTATCCGCGCAGCACCGACAACAAGGTGCGGATCATGGACGAGTACCTGGCCATGATCAAGAAGCAGTTCGAGCAGCGCCACCGGGGCAAGAAGCTCCAACTCGTCCCGATCCAGGCCTCCCAGGACGACTACTACACCAAGATCCAGCAGATGATGCGGTCGCCGAAGACGGCACCGGACGTGGTGCACGAGGACACCTTCCTCATCAACTCCGACATCAAGAGCGGCTATCTACGGCCCCTGGACGACAAGCTGGCGGCCTGGAAGGACTGGGCGCGGTACGCGGAGACGGCGAAGTCCTCGGCGAGAGCGGAGGACGGCAAGACCTACGGCGTACCGGACGGCACGGACACCCGCGGCCTGTGGTTCAACAAGGAGATCTTCGCCAAGGCCGGGCTCCCCGCCGACTGGCAGCCGAAGACCTGGCAGGAGGTCCTCGACGCGGCCCGCACGGTCAAGCGGAAGGTCCCGGGCGTCATCCCCTTCAACGTCTACACGGGCAAGGGGCCGGGCGAGGCGGCCGTCATGCAGGGCTTCGAGATGCTGCTGTACGGCACGGGGAAGGACCCCCTCTACGACCCGGCGGCGAAGAAGTGGGTGGCCGGCGGGAAGGGCTTCACCGACGCCCTGGAATTCGTCCGGACCGTCTACGGCGAGAAGCTCGGCCCCGAACCCGCGGACGCGCTGGACCCCAACGTCGGCACCCGCGTCTCCGCCGAGTGGATCCCCGGCGGCAAGCTCGCCATCGCCCTCGACGGCAACTGGCTCCCCAAGAGCTGGCTCGCGAAGGGCGCCCGGCCCTGGCCGCAGTGGTCGAAGGTGATGGGCCGGGCCGCCTTCCCCACGCAGAACGGCGCGGCACCGGGCAAGGTGAGCCTCTCCGGCGGCTGGACCTGGTCGATCGGGGCGAAGTCCACGAAGCCGGACCTGGCGTGGCAGCTCATCGAGTTGCTGCAGACGAAGGAGAACGCGCTGGAGTGGACCGTGCGGGACGGCCAGATCGCCGTGCGGGGCGACGTCGCGGCGGACCCGAGGTACCGGACGTCGATGCCCGGCATCGACTTCTTCACCGGCCTGGTCGAGTACACCCACTACCGCCCCACCCTGCCCGTGTACCCGCAGGTGTCCGGGGCGATCGGGGAGGCCATGGAGTCGGTCACGACGGGCGACGCGACGGCGGCGAAGGCGGCCCGGGGCTATGACGAGCAGCTGAAGTCGATCGCGGGTGGCGGCAACGTCCGGGACGGGGCCCGGTGACGAGCGCGCCGGGCGCGGCGAGCGCCTCGCTCCCGGGCGGCCCCCGCCGGGCCGCCCGCTGGCTGCCGCTGGCCCCGGCGACGGTCCTGCTGCTCCTCTTCCTCGCCGGGCCGATCGCCTACTGCGTCTACCTCGCCTTCACCGACACCCAGCTGACCGGCCAGGCCTCGGCGTCCTTCGTCGGCCTCGCCAACTTCCGCCGCGCGTTCGCCGACGACGGCTTCCGCAACGCCGTCGTCCTCACGCTCCTCTTCACGGTCCTCTCCTCGATCGTGGGCCAGAACAGCCTCGGCTTCGCCCTGGCCGCCCTGATGCGGCGCGCGTCGAAGCCCGTGCGCTCCCTGACCGGCTCGATCGTGATCGCCGCGTGGGTGCTCCCGGAGATCGTGGCGGGCTTCCTGCTCTACACCTTCTTCAACCGGCGCGGCACGCTGAACGCCGTGCTGGAGTGGCTCCATCTGCCGGCCCAGAACTGGCTGTTCACCCTGCCCATCCTCGCCGTCTCCTTCGCCAACGTCTGGCGCGGCACGGCCTTCTCCATGCTCGTCTACTCCGCCGCCCTCGCCGAGATCCCCCGGGACGTCACCGAGGCGGCAGAGGTGGACGGCGCGAGCGGCCTGCGTCGCTTCTGGCACATCACGCTGCCGATGATCCGGCGCTCGATCGGCACCAATCTCATGCTCAACACCCTCCAGACGCTGTCGGTCTTCGGCCTCATCTGGGCCATGACCCGGGGCGGCCCCGGCAATCGCAGCCAGACGCTGCCGGTGTTCATGTACGACCAGGCGTTCCTGAAGTCGCTGATCGGCTACGGCACGGCGGTGGCACTGCTGCTTCTGCTGGTGGGGGCGGTGTTCTCGGTGGTGTACCTGCGCATGATGCGGGAGGAGGTGTGACGGCGGATTGTCAGACCCCGGATTGTCGGACCCCGCCCTTACGATCAGCGCATGGAAGGCACGTACCACCTACGCAATGTCCACAGCGGTCTGCTGCTGGAGGTCGCCGACGGCCGCAAGGGCAGCGGAGCCAATGTGCGGCAGGGCAAGGACGACGGCACGCCCGCGCAGTTGTGGCGGGTGAGCCCGGTGCACGCCGGCGGCGGCGTGCACCACCTGGAGAACGTGGGCAGTGGCAAGCGCCTGGACGTGACGGGCGCCTCCACGGAGAACGGGGCGAACGTCCAGCAGTGGAAGGCCAATAACTACGGCGCCCAGGAGTGGCTGATCGAGCAGCACCTGGACGCGCCGGGCACGGTCACGCTCGTCAACCACGTCAGCGGCCTCCTCCTGGAGGTCGCCGACGCGGGCACGTCCCCCGGGGACAACGTCCAGCAGTGGGAGGACAAGGACAGCCCGGCCCAGTGGTGGCGCCTGGAGCCTGCGGCCGGCTAGGGAGGTGTCCAGCGGATCTTCGCGAGAGCGCTTGCCCGTGCGGGCTGTGGCGGGTGCACCTCCGCTGCGCGGCGGTGTCCTCAATCGCCGGACGGGCTGTTTTGGCTGAGCTCAGCCACATCAAGCCCGACCGGCGATTGAGGACGCGCCCGCAGGGCGCCCGCCGCCGCAGACGGCAACACGACCCACGGCACGACAAACCACGGAGGTGCCATGCTCCCGCTCCTCGCCCGCCGCACCCGTCACCGTCTGGCCGCCGACCTCGCACTGCTCGCCGTGGCCGTCTCCTTCGCCGTTCCGCTCGTCTGGCTGCTGGTCTCCTCCGTCGACTCCGAGGCGGGGCTGCGCGTCGCCGCCCCCGCCTCGCCGACGGCGGACAACTTCTCGGCGGTGCTGACCGATGAGATCACTTTCCGGCCGATGCTCAACAGCCTGCTGCTCTGCGGCGGGGCCACCTTCCTGACCATCGGGTGCGCCGCGCTCGCCGCGTACCCCCTCTCCCGCTACCGGTCGCGCTTCAGCAGGCCGTATCTGATGGGCGTCCTGTTCACCACGTGCCTGCCGATCACCGCTGTCATGGTGCCGGTCTACGGGCTGTTCGTGCGGGTCGACCTCATCGACACGGTGTACGGGACGGCCCTGTTCATGGCGACCGCCCAACTGCCCTTCGCGATCTGGCTGATGAAGAACTTCATGGACGGGGTCCCCACCGTCCTCGAGGAGGCCGCCTGGACGGACGGGGCGAGCCGGCTGCAAGCGCTGGTCAGGGTGATTCTGCCGCTGATGGGGCCGGGGATCACGGTCGTGACGATCTACAGCTTCATCATGATGTGGGGGAACTTCTTCGTCCCGTTCATGCTGCTGCTGTCCCCCGACCGACTTCCCGCGTCGGTCAGCATCTTCACGTTCTTCGGCAATTACGGGCAGGTCGCCTACGGCCAGCTCGCCGCCTTTTCGATCCTCTACTCGACGCCCGTGATTCTGCTCTACGCCCTGATTTCCCGCCGTCTCGGCGGCGGCTTCGCCCTGGGCGGCGCCGTGAAGGGGTAGCCCCGGCGGCGGCGTTCCCGGCAGTGACCTGCGAAAAGCCCCCCGGGCACGGAAAGGCCCCGCCGTCCGTGCCCAGACGGCGGGGCGTGCCATCCGATGTCGGATGGCCGGCCCTGAATCTCCCCCGTTAACCCAAGGCCGGGTCCGCTGACCGCGCCCGGCCTGTCCCGAAACCGATGTGGGATTTGCCGACGCCTTGACTGCGAACAAGCAGAACGGTACTAACGGGGCCACCCGTCGGCTACTCGCGAAACGCGGCTGTCGGCCGGATAACGCGGTCATCCCGGGAGGAAGCCCGATGAGTGAATCCGACGCGGGATCCATCAGTCCCGATAGCCCCAATGACCTCATTAACAACAGCAATATGCGCACGCTGGTGCTCAGCAACGACCTCGACGAAACGCAGGAGGCCATCAGCTCCGCGTACAGCCCGTACCGGCTCAGCTGCCTGGGCGACCCCGAGGACTTCTCCGCCTGGTACGCGGAAGGCGGCTTCCCGGGGCTCACCCTCTCGGGGCTCCAGTACGGCGCCGAGACGCTCGTGGACCCCCAGCCCCTCGGCTCGTACCTCCTGGTCTGCCGGCTCGTGAACGGCGGGGTCCGGGTGTCCTCGCCGGGCCGCGAGGAGCGGTTCGTCGGGACCGGCCAGACCTATGTGCTCGACCCGTACCGCAAGTTCCAGGTGCACTGGACCCCCGGCGCCCGGATGACAACCGTCCGCCTCGCCCGGGAGACCGTGGAGCAGGCCGCGGCCGACGCGCTCGGCGTCGAGGGGCCCGTCCGGGCGCGGTTCACGCTGGAGGGCACGGTCTCCGGGAAGGCCGCCGCGAGTTGGGAGAGGATCTCCGAGGCCGTGCACCGGGAGGTGCTCGGCGAGGGCATCGCGCGCAACAGCCCCATCCTCGCGTCCCACCTGACCCAGACGACGGCCGCGATGCTCATGGAGACCCACCATCTGGTCACCGCGGGCATCGACGCGCGCCGCACCGGCGTCGTCGCGCATCCGGCCGTGCGCCGCGTCATGGCCCTGGCCGAGGAGCGGGCGGACGAGCCCCTCACCCTGACCGAGCTCGCGGCGGTGGCGCGGTGCAGCCCACGTGCGCTGCAGGAGGCCTTCCGCCGGTATCTGGACACCACGCCGCTGGGCTACTTACGCGAGGTCCGGCTGGGCCGGGCCCACGAGGAGCTCGTCGCCGCGCAGGGGAACGGGGACGTCACCGTCTCCGACGTCGCCTACCGTTGGGGTTTCTCCAACCTGGGCCGGTTCGCGGCGTATTACCAGCAGCGGTACGGCCATGCGCCGTCCCACACGCTGCGCACGTGAGCCGCACGGCCGCGACGCACGAACAGCGCGAGCAGCACGAGCAACATCAGCACCACGAGCAGCATGAGAAAGGCACGACCGACATGACCTACCAGCAGCCCGAGCCCCTGGCGTTCACCGCCGGGCGGCTCACCGGGCGCGTCATATTCGTGACCGGCGCGTCCAGTGGCATCGGCGCCGCGGCCGTACGCCGGTTCGCCGCCGAGGGCGCGCTCGTCGCCGCGGCCGCCCGCCGCGCCGACCGGGTCGAGGCGCTCGCCGCGGAGCTGCGCGCGGCGGGGCACGAGGCGCTGGGCCTGGAGTGCGACGTGACGGACGAACGGTCGGTGGCCGACGCCGTGGACAGGACCGTACGCACCTTCGGTCGGCTCGACGGAGCGTTCAACAACGCGGGGGCGGGCGGCGCGCGGGCGCGGTTGCACGAGCTGGACACGGATCACTTCGACACGGTCATGGCCACGAACGTGCGCGGCGTCTTCCTCTCCATGAAGCACCAGATTCCGGCCATGCTCGACAGCGGCGGCGGGTCCGTCGTGATCTCCTCGTCGGTGGCCGGGCTGGTGGGGAGCCCGCTGAACACCGACTACGCCACCAGCAAGCACGCCCTCACCGGCCTCGTGAAGTGCGCCGCGCTGGACTACGCCCGGGACGACATCCGGGTCAACGCCATCGCGCCCGGGCCGACCCGCTCGGAGATGTTCGACCGCTGGATGCCGACCGACGAGGCGCGGGCCGCGCTGGCCGACCGCTTCCCCATGAATTACGTCGCCGACCCGGACGACATGGCACGGACCGCGCTCTTCCTCCTCTCCGACGAGTCCCGCTGGACGACGGGCACGGTGCTGCCCTGCGAGGGCGGCTTCACCGCCGGCTGACCGCACCGGCACCGCACCCGGCTCCTCGGTCCTTGAGGATGACGGCGTCCGTCTGAAGGACTACGGCCGACCGCCCCCACGGACCTAAAGTCCGACGCCGGGTTCAAGCCGTACGGCTGAGGCGGCGGCGGTTTGTGGCTCCGAGAATTGGAAGCGTTGATTCCCCCCGGTCTCGACGTCTCGACCTTGTCGGCCGGTCGGTCGCGCCTTCGCAGGCACCGACCTCGTCGGCCTTCTCGACGCATCCCGCCCCTCCGGAGGAGCCCCCGTGTCCCATGCGACGCCTTTCCCCGTTTCGTCCGCCCCCCACGCGCCCCACGGCTCCATCGCCGCCCGCGCCACCGACCTGAGCAAGGTCTACGGGCAGGGCGAGACCCGGGTGGCAGCCCTGGACTCGGTCTCCGTCGAGTTCCGCCGCGCCGAGTTCACGGCGATCATGGGCCCGTCCGGGTCCGGCAAGTCGACGCTCATGCACTGCATGGCGGGCCTGGACTCCGTCTCCTCCGGTTCCACCCGGATCGGTGACGTCGAGCTGGCCTCCCTCGGTGACCGGCAGCTGACCCGGCTCCGCCGCGACAAGGTCGGCTTCATCTTCCAGGCGTTCAACCTGCTGCCGACGCTGACCGCGCTGGAGAACATCACGCTGCCGATGGACATCGCGGGCCGTAAGGCGGACCGTGGCTGGCTCGAGCAGATCGTGACGACGCTCGGCCTGTCCGGCCGGCTCGCGCACCGCCCCAGCCAGCTCTCCGGCGGCCAGCAGCAGCGCGTCGCCGTGGCCCGCGCCCTGGCCGGCCGCCCCGAGATCATCTTCGCGGACGAGCCGACCGGAAACCTCGACTCCCGCTCCGGCGCCGAGCTGCTGGGCTTCCTGCACGAGTCGGTACGGGCCCTGGAGCAGACGGTCGTCATGGTCACCCACGACCCCGTCGCCGCGTCCTACGCCGACCGTGTGATCTTCCTGGCCGACGGGCGCATCGTCGACGAACTGCGCGAACCCACCGCCGACGCGGTGCTGGACCGCATGAAGCGCTTCGACGCGAAGGGCCGTACGAGCTGAGCCCGTACGAGCCGAGGCCTTAGAGCCGAGGCCTTACGAGCCGAGCAGCGGACGGCCCGCGTTCCCTCGCCCCGCGCGGACGTAGGCGCTGACCACCCGCGCACGCCCGCAGCCGCCGCACGCCCGCTCACAGCGACGCACGACGCCGCACGGCCCCTCGCCACCGCCACCCGACTTCCCCCCGTCCCTCACCAGGGCGTGGGAATCCCACCCAGGACCCGCCATCATGTTCCGTACCGCCCTGCGCAATCTCCTCGCGCACAAAGCCCGGCTGATGATGACCGCCCTCGCGGTCCTCCTCGGCACCGCCTTCGTCTCCGGCACGCTCGTCTTCAGCGACTCCGTCGGCAGCGCCTACCGCGACAAGACGTCCAAGAGCCTGGACGACGTCGCCGTCTCCGTGACGGGGTTCGGCCCTACCAAGACCGATGCGCGCGGGAACCGCCAAGTCCTCGACGACAAGATGGTCGCCACCGTCCGCGCGCTGCCCGGCGTGACGTCCGTACGCCCCTCGGTCGTCGGCGTCGCCACGGTCGCCGACAAGAACAACGACCCCGCGGGCAGCGAGTGGGGCAGCAGCGCCGCCAACTACGTCCCGGGCAAGGACGGCAAGGACAGCCGTTACCCGCTGCTCAAGGGCCGGGGCCCGGCCGCAGCGGGCGAGCTGGCCCTGGACGTGAAGACCGCCGGCAAGACGGGCGCCAAGATCGGCGACACCGTCCGGCTGGCCGTCGACGGCCCGGTGATGAAGAAGAAGCTCGTCGGCATCGTGGAGACCGACGACCCGCGCGTGAGCGCGGGCGGCAGCCTCGCGCTGTTCGACACCCCGACGGCGCAGAAGCTCTTCGGCAAGCCGGGCGAGTACGGCGAGCTCGTCGTCTCCGCCACCCCGGGCACCGACCAGAACGAGCTGACCCGCAAGGTCGGGGCCATCCTGCCGAAGGAGGGCTTCAAGGCGCAGAGCGGCAAGCAGCTGGCGGCCGACGAGTCCAAGCTCATCGACGAGCAGACCAGCTCGATCCGGAACACCTTTCTGGTCTTCGCGGGCATCTCCCTCTTCGTCGGCATCTTCATCATCGCCAACACCTTCACCATGCTCATCGCCCAGCGCAGCCGTGAGATCGCCCTGCTGCGCGCGGTCGGTGCCTCCCGCCGCCAGGTCGTGCGCTCGGTGATGATCGAGGCGGGCCTGCTGGGACTCGTCGCCTCCGCCGTCGGCTTCGTGCTGGGCCTCGGCATCGCCACGGGCCTGTGGTCGGTGCTGAACTCGTCCGGCGCCGCGCTGCCCGAAGGCCCGCTGGTCATCGAGCCGACCGCCGCGCTGTCCGCCCTCGCCGTCGGCGTCGTCGTGACCGTGCTGGCCGCCTGGCTGCCCTCCCGCAAGGCCGCGAAGATCGCCCCCGTCGAGGCGCTGTCGGCCGTGGACCAGGCGCCGACCACCCGCGGCCTCGTCGTCCGCAACTCCATCGGCGCGGCCCTGACCGCGCTGGGCGTGGCCGTCATGCTGTACGTGACCACGCTGCGCGACAGCGGTGGTCTGACGGCCGCCATGGCGGGCTCGGCCCTGACGCTCGCGGGCGTCATCGTGCTGGCCCCGCTGCTCTCCCGCCCGTTCGTGACGCTCTTCGGCCGTCTCGCCGTCCGCCTCTTCGGCGTCAGCGGCAAGCTCGCCACCCAGAACGCGCTGCGCAACCCGCGCCGCACGGCCGCCACCGCCTCCGCGCTGATGATCGGCCTGACCCTGATCACGGGTCTGACGGTGGCCGCGGTCTCCGCGAACCAGGGCATGGACAAGATGGGTCCCCAGGACCTGACGGCCGACTACAAGGTCTCGTCGAACAGCTACCTCGGCCTCTCCCCCGACGTCGCCAAGAAGCTCGCCGACCAGCCCGGCGTCGCCGCCTCGGTGCCCCTGCGGATGGTCGGTTTCCAGTCGAAGGGCGACCCGGCGGGGGTCCGCGCGACGGACCTCTCCAAGCTCTCTCAGGTCACCGATCTGAAGATCACCGGTGGCTCGCTCACCGGGGTGCGCGGCACGACCGCCGTCGCGGTGGCCGAGGACTACGCGAAGAGGAAGGGCCTCACGGTCGGCTCCGCGCTGCCCATGGAGTTCTACGACGGCAAGAAGGCCACCCCGCGCGTCGTCGCGGTCTACGCCGAGAACGACGTCCTCACCGATGTCCTCGCCGCCCCGGCCCTCGTGGACCCGCACCTGGAGAAGGTCCGCGACGACGACGTGCTGATCAAGGCCGCCCCCGGCCAGGCGGACAGCCTGCCCGGCAAGATCAAGGAGACGCTGGGCGGCAACCCGATCATCAAGGTCCAGAGCCAGGACGATCTGCGCCGCTCCGAGGCGGGCAGCATCGACGACGTCCTCTACCTGATGTACGGGCTGCTGGGCATGGCCGTCGTCATCGCGGTCATCGGTGTCGTCAACACCCTCGCGATGTCGGTGTTCGAGCGGACCCGCGAGATCGGGATGCTGCGCGCGATCGGTCTGGCCCGCACCGGGATCAAGCAGATGGTGCGGCTGGAGTCCGTGATGATCTCGATGTTCGGCGCGGTGCTCGGCGTCGGCGTGGGCATCTTCCTGGCCTGGTCCGGCGGCCATCTGCTGCGGTCCTCGTTCCCGCAGTACGAGATGGTCGTGCCGTGGGCCCGGATCGGTCTGTTCCTGCTGATCGCGCTCGTCGTCGGCGTCCTGGCCGCGGTCTGGCCGGCCCGCAGGGCGGCGAAGCTGAACATGCTGGAGTCGATCGGGGCGCAGTAACCGGGGCTCCGCCCCGGACCCCGGTCCTCAAACGCCGGACGGGCTGGATTTCTCCAGCCCGTCCGGTGTGTGCGTTGCGAGTCCGGCCTAGAAGACCGACTCCGCCTCGTCCATCCGGTTCTCCGGCACCCGCTTCAGCTCGGTGACGGCCTCCTTGAGCGGCACCATCGTGATGTCCGTGCCGCGCAGCGCGGTCATCTTGCCGAAGTCGCCGCGGTGGGCGGCCTCGACGGCGTGCCAGCCGAAGCGGGTGGCGAGGACACGGTCGTAGGCGGTCGGCGTGCCGCCGCGCTGGACGTGGCCGAGGATGACCGGGCGGGCCTCCTTGCCGAGCCGCTTCTCGAGCTCGACGGCGAGCTTCGTGCCGATGCCGGCGAAGCGCTCGTGGCCGAACTGGTCTATGGCGCCCTTGGCGTAGTCCATCGACCCCTCGGCGGGGTGCGCGCCCTCGGCGACGCAGATGACGGCGAACTTCTTGCCGCGGGAGAAGCGCTCCTCGACCATCGTGACCAGGTCGGCGACGTCGAAGGGGCGCTCCGGGAGGCAGATGCCGTGGGCGCCGCCGGCCATGCCGGACTCCAGGGCGATCCAGCCCGCGTGGCGGCCCATGACCTCGACGACCATGACGCGCTGGTGCGACTCGGCGGTGGTCTTCAGGCGGTCGATGGCCTCGGTGGCCACGCCGACGGCGGTGTCGAAGCCGAAGGTGCGGTCGGTGGCGGAGATGTCGTTGTCGATGGTCTTCGGGACACCGACGACGGGCATGCCCGCGTCCGAGAGCATTCGGGCGGCGGTCAGTGTGCCCTCGCCGCCGATGGGAATGAGGACGTCGATGCCGTATTCACGGGAGAAGTCCTGGGCGCTCTCGCACGCCTCGCGCAGCCGGGCGCGCTCCAGGCGCGCGGAGCCGAGGATGGTGCCGCCGCGGGCCAGGATGCCGCTGACGGCGTCGAGGTCGAGCTTGCGGAACCGGCCGTCGAGGAGGCCCTTGAAGCCGTCCTCGAAGCCGATGACCTCGTCGTTGTGGCCGACGAGTGCCCGGTGCACCACCGAGCGGATGACAGCGTTCAGGCCGGGGCAGTCGCCGCCTGCGGTGAGGACTCCGATGCGCATCGTGCTGTTTCTCCTGCTCGCTACTGGTACATGTGAGCCAGAACCGATTGTTTCACGGGCCGGGCGGTACTGCCGCACCCCTAAGGACGCCCCTCCGACATCCCGTCGACGTCCACCGCCGAGCGCCCTACCCACGGGCGCAGGTATTGTCAAGAGGGCAAGGCCACCCTAACGGCTATTTTTTCAGCAGTGGCACTCGGCGAAGAAAAACAAGCGACGGAACAAGGAGAGCACGCGTGACGCGCAGCGTGTACGTGACCGGGACCGACCGGGGCGACGGCCGCCAGGTCATCGAGCTGGGAGTCATGGAGCTCCTGACCCGCCACGTGGACCGGGTGGGCGTCTTCCGCCCGCTCGTTCACGACCACGGCCCGGACCGTCTCTTCGACCTCCTGCGGTCGCGCTACCGCCTCGGGCAGGCGCCCGAGTCCGTCTACGGCCTGACCTACGGCGAGGCCTCCGCCCTTCAGGCCGAGCGCGGCATGGACGAGCTGGTCTCGGCCCTCGTCGAGCGCTTCCTCGCGGTCGCCCGGGAGTACGAGTACGTCCTGGTGCTCGGCACCGACTTCGCCGCCACCAACGTCCCGGACGAGCTGGCTCTCAACGCCCGGCTGGCGAACGAGTTCGGCGCCTCCGTGATCACCGTCGTGGGCGGCCAGGACCAGGCCGCCGAGGCCGTGCGGGCCGAGGCGGCCAACGCCTACCGCGCCTACGAGGCGCTGGGCTGCGACGTCGTGGCGCTCGTCGTCAACCGCGTCGCGCCCGCCGACCGCGCGGCCGTCGCCGAGGGGCTCGCCGCGCACCTGCCGGTGGCCTGCTACGCGCTCCCCGAGGACGGCTCGCTGTCCGCGCCGACCGTGGCGCAGATCGTCCGCAAGCTGGGCGCCGAGGTGCTGCTCGGCGATGACGCGGGGCTCAACCGCGACGCCCGCGACTTCGTCTTCGGCGGCGCGATGCTCCCCGCGTTCCTGCCCGCCCTGACCGAGGGCTGCCTGGTCGTGACCCCCGGGGACCGCACCGACCTGATCATCGGCGCGCTGGCCGCGCACAGCGCGGGCGCGCCGCCGATAGCCGGACTGCTGCTCACCCTCGACGAGCGCCCCGGCCCGAGCATCCTGGCCCTGGCCGGCCGGCTGGCCCCGGGCACGCCGGTAATCTCCGTGCCCGGTGGTTCCTTCCCCACTGCGGCCGAGCTCTTCGCGATCGAGGGCAAGCTGAACGCCGCGTCGCCGCGCAAGTCGGAGACCGCCCTCGGCCTGTTCGAGCGCCATGTGGACACCGCCGAGCTGACGAACCGCATCTCCGTGGCCCGCTCCAGCCGGGTCACGCCGATGATGTTCGAGCACGAGCTGATCGAGCGCTCCCGCTCCGGCCGCCGCCGGGTGGTCCTGCCCGAGGGCACCGAGGAGCGCGTGCTGCGCGCCGCCGATGTGCTGCTGCGCCGCGACGTCTGCGATCTCACCCTCCTGGGTGAGGAGGAAGCGATCCGCAAGCGCGCCGCCGAGCTGGGCATCGACCTTTCCGAGGCGCAGCTCATCGACCCGCAGACGTCCCCGCTGCGCGAGCGCTTCGCCGAGCTCTACGCGCGGGTCCGCGCCCACAAGGGCATGACGGTGGAGCTGGCGCACGACGTCGTCGCCGATGTCTCCTACTTCGGCACGCTGATGGTCCAGGAGGGCCTGGCCGACGGCATGGTCTCGGGCGCGGTGCACTCCACGGCCGCCACCATCCGGCCCGCCTTCGAGATCATCAAGACCGCGCCGGGCGCCCAGATCGTCTCCTCGGTCTTCTTCATGTGCCTGGCCGACCGGGTCCTCGTCTACGGCGACTGCGCGGTCAACCCGGACCCGAACGCGGAGCAGCTCGCGGACATCGCCATCCAGTCCGCCGCGACCGCCGCCCAGTTCGGCGTGGAGCCCCGGATCGCGATGCTGTCGTACTCCACCGGCACCTCCGGGTCCGGCGCGGACGTCGACAAGGTCCGCAAGGCCACCGAGATCGTCCGTGAGCGCCGCCCGGA
This sequence comes from Streptomyces syringium, assembly GCF_017876625.1. NCBI lineage: Bacteria > Bacillati > Actinomycetota > Actinomycetes > Kitasatosporales > Streptomycetaceae > Streptomyces > Streptomyces syringium. The sequence continues at coordinate 5,301,879 of NZ_JAGIOH010000001.1, read as the reverse complement.
CCTCCTGGTCGAGGGCCCGATCCAGTACGACGCCGCCGTGGACGCGTCCGTCGCGGCGACCAAGCTCCCGGGCTCGGAGGTCGCGGGCAAGGCCACCGTGCTGGTCTTCCCGGACCTGAACACGGGTAACAACACCTACAAGGCCGTCCAGCGCTCGGCCGGCGCGGTCGCGGTCGGCCCGGTCCTCCAGGGCCTGCGCAAGCCCGTCAACGACCTCTCGCGCGGCGCGCTCGTGCAGGACATCGTCAACACGGTCGCCATCACCGCCATCCAGGCGCAGGGCGAGCAGCGCCCCTGACGCCCGTACGGCCGTACGGGGACCGCCCGGTTCCCGTACGGCCCGTGTCCCCCCGGACGCCCAGCACCGCCCCCCAACCCGGAAAGCCCTTCATGACTGCCAACGCCACCCGAGTCCTCGTCCTCAACTCCGGTTCCTCGTCGGTGAAGTACCAGCTGCTCGACATGGCCGACGGCGCCCGGCTGGCCGTCGGGCTGGTCGAGCGCATCGGTGAGGAGACCTCCCGGCTGGCGCACACGCCGCTCGCGACGGGCGGTGCCAAGCGCGAGCGCGAGCAGCCGATCGCCGACCACGAGGCCGCGCTGAAGGCCGTCGCCGGGGAGCTGGCGGCGGACGGGCTGGGGCTGGACTCCCCGGAGCTGGCCGCGATTGGCCACCGGGTGGTGCACGGCGGCAAGAAGTTCACCGAGCCGACGGTGATCACCGACGAGGTGACGGCGGAGATCGAGCGGCTGGTCCCGGTCGCGCCGCTGCACAACCCGGCGAACATCACCGGCATCCGGGTGGCCCAGGCGCTGCGCCCCGACCTCCCGCAGGTCGCGGTCTTCGACACCGCCTTCCACACCACGATGCCCGAGGCCGCCGCGCGCTACGCGATCGACGTGGAGACGGCCGACGCGCACCGCATCCGCCGCTACGGCTTCCACGGCACCTCGCACGCGTACGTCTCGCGCGAGACCGCCAAGCTGCTCGGCAAGGACCCCTCCGAGGTCAACGTCATCGTGCTGCATCTGGGCAACGGCGCCTCCGCCTCCGCCGTGCGGGGCGGTCGCTGCGTCGACACCTCCATGGGTCTGACCCCGCTGGAGGGCCTGGTCATGGGCACCCGTTCCGGTGACATCGACCCGGCGGTGATCTCCCACCTGGCGCGCAACGCGGACATGTCCATCGACGAGATCGACTCGCTCCTCAACAAGAAGAGCGGTCTGATCGGACTGTGCGGCGACAACGACATGCGCGAGATCCGCCGGCGGATCGACGCGGGCGACGAGCGGGCGGCGCTCGCCTTCGACATCTACGTGCACCGGCTGAAGAAGTACATCGGCGCCTACTACGCGGTCCTCGGCAAGGTCGACGCCGTGGCCTTCACGGCGGGCGTCGGCGAGAACGCGGCCCCCGTGCGGGAGGCCGCCGTGGCCGGTCTGGAGGAGCTGGGTCTGGCCGTGGACGCCGATCTCAACGCCGTCCGGGGCGACGAGGCGCGGCTGATCTCCCCCGAGTACGCCCGGGTCGCGGTGGCGGTCGTCCCCACCGACGAGGAGCTGGAGATCGCCACTCAGACGTACGCCCTGGTCAGCGCTTGATCGACGACCTGCCCCGGTCGTTACCCCAGCTCGAATATTCCGCTCCGAAACAAACCGATAGGATCTGCCCCATGCGCCGTTCCAAAATCGTCTGCACCCTGGGCCCCGCCGTCGACTCCTTCGACCAGCTGAAGACGCTGATCGAGGCCGGTATGAACGTGGCCCGCTTCAACATGAGCCACGGGACCCACCAGGAGCACGAGGAGCGGTACGACCGCCTCCGTAAGGCCACCGAGGCGACCGGCCGCGCGGTCGGCGTCCTCGCCGACCTCCAGGGCCCGAAGATCCGCCTGGAGACCTTCGCGGACGGCCCCGTGGAGCTGGTGCGCGGTGACGAGTTCACCATCACCGTCGAGGACGTCCCCGGCGACCGGACGATCTGCGGCACGACCTACAAGGGTCTGCCGGGCGACGTCTCCAAGGGCGACCAGATCCTGATCAACGACGGCAACGTCGAGCTGCGCGTCACCGAGGTCCAGGGCCCCCGGGTCAAGACCATCGTGATCGAGGGCGGTGTGATCTCCGACCACAAGGGCATCAACCTGCCCGGCGCGGCCGTCAACGTCCCGGCGCTGTCCGAGAAGGACATCGATGACCTGAAGTTCGCCCTCGACATGGGCTGCGACATGGTCGCGCTGTCCTTCGTCCGCGACGCGAAGGACGTCCTCGACGTGCACCGCGTCATGGACGAGGTCGGCCGCCGGGTGCCGGTCATCGCCAAGGTCGAGAAGCCGCAGGCCGTGGCCAACATGCAGGACGTCGTCATGGCGTTCGACGGCGTGATGGTGGCACGTGGCGACCTGGCGGTGGAGTACCCGCTGGAGAAGGTCCCGATGGTGCAGAAGCGCCTCATCGAGCTGTGCCGCCGCAACGCCAAGCCGGTGATCGTGGCGACCCAGATGATGGAGTCGATGATCACCAACTCGCGGCCGACCCGCGCCGAGGCCTCCGACGTCGCCAACGCGATCCTCGACGGCGCGGACGCGGTCATGCTGTCCGCCGAGTCCAGCGTCGGCGCGTACCCGATCGAGACCGTCAAGACGATGTCCCGCATCGTCGAGGCGGCCGAGGAGGAGCTGCTCTCCAAGGGCCTCCAGCCGCTGGTGCCGGGCAAGAAGCCGCGCACGCAGGGCGGTTCGGTCGCCCGCGCGGCCTGCGAGATCGCGGACTTCCTGGGTGCGAAGTCGCTGGTCGCCTTCACCAAGTCCGGTGACACGGCCCGCCGCCTGTCCCGCTACCGCACGGCCCAGCCGATCCTGGCCTTCACCACGGACGCCTCGACCCGCAACCAGCTCGCGCTGAGCTGGGGCGTCGAGACCTACGTCGTCCCGCACGTGGAGAACACCGACGCGATGGTCGACCTGGTCGACGCCGAGCTGCTCAAGCTCAACCGCTACGGCGAGGGCGACACGATGATCATCACGGCCGGTTCGCCCCCCGGCGTCCCCGGCACGACGAACATGGTGCGGGTGCACCACCTGGGCGAGAACCGCTAGTTCTCGCGCTCAGCGCCTACGGCCGTGGCCGCCACCCCCTGCTGACGGGGGTGGTGACCACGGCCGTTTCGGTTCGGGCTGAGTCGTCCGCACCTCCGCTGCGCGGCGGTGTCCTCAATCGCCGGACGGGCTCAAATCAGCCCGTCCGGCGATTGAGGACGAAACGGCGGGTCAGCCGACGAATGCCACCCGGACAGGCCCTGAACCGGTCTACGGATACGTCCCATCCGTCAGATACTGGTGCAGACTCGGAACGGAGAGGGTGCCGCCGAACTGGCCCGCCTGACGGATCTTGACGTCGGTGAAGACGAGCTCCGGCAGGGACAGCGGGGGCGGGGACTCCGGGCTGAAGGTGACCTTGAGCGTGGGGATGCCCAGAAGATTGAGCGTGCCCTTGAGCTCCTCGGTGTACATGGTCACCTTGCCGTTGCGGATCGTGGACGTCTGCCCCATACCCGTGACGTGGTACTGCTTGCCGCCGCTGTTGACGATCTGATGCAGGTCCTTGATGTCCAGCGCGCTCGCGGTGAACTTCAGGGCCTTCTTCCGCTGCCCGTTCACCATCGTGATCTCTTTGATGCCCTCGTACTTGAGCCCGTGCAGGGACAGCTTGCTGGTCTCCAGGTACCAGGGCTGCGTCGGGAAGGCGTGCTGCTCGTTCTCGTCCGTCACGGCCCGGCTGGGGCAGGGCGTCTCCTCGGACCCGTCGGCGTCCGCGTCCGCGCTCGCGCTGGTGCTCGGCGAGGGGGACGGCGACGAGGTGGCGGAGCCGGTCGGCGTGGGCTCCTGCGTCGGCGTGGGCTTCTTCGACGGCCGGGCCTTGTCGGCCGGCGTCTTCGTGGGCGGAAGGGGCTTCCCCGGCTCGGCGGACTTGGTGGCCGACGGACCGGTCGGAGCGCTCGGCAGGGTGACAGGTGGGGCCTTGTCCCCCGGGTCCGACTTGCTGCCCGTGAGGATCTCCCCGAGCTTCTCGCCGAGGCCCAGCGGGTCCAGCGGGTTCGTGGACTTGGTGGCCGACGGGGTGGGGGTGGGGGTGGGAGTCGCCGAAGGGGATGTCTGGGGTTCGGCGGTCCGTTTACGGGGCACGGCGGGAGACGCAGTCGTGGACGGCTTGGAGGGCTTCGTCGCCCCGTCCGGCTTCCCGGTGTCCTTCCCGGCATCCTTCGCGGACCCGGTCGGGTCCGGACGGGCAGTCGCCCCGGCCGTGCCGCTCGGCGTCCCGCTGGGCGTCCCGCTCGGTGTCCGGTCCGGCGCCGTGACGCACGGCCCGTCCAGGAAGGGGTTCTTCGGTACGGGCTTGGCCTGGGCCAGCTGGGGTGTGAACCCCATCCCCATCAGCACCGCGGTGGGCATCGCGGCCAGCGCCACGGCCTTGCCGGCGGGCATGTGCAGCCGGTTCAGCAGCGGCTTCCTGGGCGCGGCGTGCCGCGGCCCGGTTCTCGGCCGGTCGGCCGGCCCGGGGGCCGTGCCGTCTTCGCGAGCGTCGTCAGTCGCCACGGTTCCCCCCGTCGAATTCGCCAACCGGCGTCGTTCCTGACACCTCGCCCCGGGGGGAGGTGTCCTTCGTCAGCCGCACCGGCTCGTCCGAAGGCCCGTCCGCAGGCCCGTCCACGGCCGGGGCCGCGATCGGCTTGCCGGGCATCCAGGACACGCTGAGCGCGCCGCCGATCAGAGCCAGCAGGAAACCGATCAGGAACGCACCGATGTTGGAGACGACCAGGGAGACGAGCGCGAGCAGGATGGCCGCGACGCCCGCGAAGATGCGCGACTGCTGCTGAAACCACATGGTCAGGCCCAGCACGACCAGCAGCACACCGATGATCAGCGAGCCGGCGCCCGCCGTGGTGGCCATGCGGATGCTCAAGTCGCCCAGCGTCATGGTCTGGTACGGGATGTACATGATCGGAAACCCGGCCAGCAAGGTCAACAGCCCGGCCCAGAAGGGGCGTTGTCCGCGCCAGTGCCGGAACGAGTGACGGAAGCGGCGGAAATTGTCGATCGGCTGGGGGCGCGTGTCGGCGCTCATGGCGTACAGCTCCTCGGAACCGGCGAATCGGTGGAACCTGAACTCGGCGCCACTGCTCCAACGGTGCGGGGCGCGGCGCGGTACGGGTACGGGTACGGGGGCACGAAAGCAGTCCCCCGTACCCGCCCGTTCAGTGCGTCAGTTGTTCTTGCAATCGGCTTCGCCCATGTTGACGCCCATCTTCAGGCCGGGAAGCGTGAACGATCCGGCCGAGGTCGCCCAGGCACGCTGGTGGACGTCGGTGAACTCCACCTCGTCGGCCTGCTGGGCGAACGAGCCCGGCACATAGCCGCCGCGCTCACCGTGCGCACCACCGGGCTTGGCCGGGCCGGGGCCCTTGGTGGTGTCGGTCACCGAGACGCCGATGTCCACATTGGTGAACTTCGCGTTGGCCTGGAGGTCGTCGGCGTCGATGTAGAGCTTCTGCGCCTGGACCTTGTCCTTGCCACCGCCGGCCTGCAGCTTCATCGACACCTTGCCGAACGGGGTGGGGATGGTGACCGCCTGGCAGAGCTTGGTGATCTCCGCCTTCTCGATACCGACCACCGCGACCGGCTTGTTTCCCTGCTTGGTGACGTCGTTCGCCCCGTACTGGACGAAACCCCAGCCGTGCAGGCTTTCGGCCGCCACTTCGAACTGCTGCCCCGACACACTGAAGGACGCCGCGAGGGCGCCCTGCGCGAGGGCCACTCCGATGGCGGCCGTCGCCGCGACGCTGGGCACCATGACGACGGCGAACCGCTTCCATCTGGTGCCGCCGCGAGTCGTCATCGACTCCATGACTTTCCTCCTTCTCGGACGTACATCTCCGGCAAGGGCTGGGACACCCGTGCCCGGGATGGGAGAAGTGCTACGTCCTCGGGAAGGAGCGCCGTCGCTTCGGTGGCGCCAACCACTCCGCACCCGATACTCCGGCGATCACCCCCGAGCGACAACCACTGGCCACGCCTTCGCGCAACCTCGGGGACAGGCACCGCCGTTGGCGACGGAGACCCCCCTGTCCCAAGGCCGGCTTATGGTGCCGCCGGCCACCCGGTGGGGACCCATCACCCCCTGGCGCGGGCCAGTTGGGGCCGTGCCGGGGGAATGGACCGAGCTTGGCCGATCGTGGTCCATTCCCGGCCGGGGCACAAGAGGTTCGTTACTAGCGAGTAACGGGGGGATAACCGAAGGGCGACCGACCCGCATCGACCGGGCGTGCGAGAGCGCCGGAGTGTGCCCGGACAGAAGGGGTGCGAAAGAAAAAACCCGGGCGAAGGGCCCGGGTTTTCTTACTGCCAGTAACAGCAGCGCCGTTTATCAAGTTTTGGTAAAGCGCCGCCGTCGTCCCGTCGGTGGTGCGGGAGGTACGGGAGTCCGTCAGAACAGCGCGCGGGAGAGCGCGGTACGCGCTGCGGTCACCCGCGGATCATCCGGCCCGATCACCTCGAAGAGCTCCAACAGCCGCACCCGTGCGGCGTCCCGGTCCTCGCCGGCCGTCCGCTTCACCGCGTCGATCAGGCGGCCGAAGGCGTCCTCGACATGCCCGCCGACCAGGTCGAGGTCGGCGGCGGCGAGCTGCGCCTGCACATCGGTGGGACGCTCGGCGGCGTCCCGGCGGACCTTCTGCGGGTCCAGGTCCTGGACGCGCTGGAGCAGTTCGGCCTGGGAGAGACCGAGCTTCGCCTCCAGATTGCCCGGGTCGTCGGACAGCACGTTCTTGTACGCCTGGAGGGCGCCGCCCAGGTCACCGGCGTCCAGCGCCTCGTGGGCCAGGGCAAGGGCGCTGTCGTGCGGGCCCGCGGGCGGCTGCGGCGCGGCCGCGGCCGCCTGCTCGTCGGCCGCACCGGGCTGCACCGGCGCGCCCACGATCCCGAAGCGCTGCTCCGAGACCTGGATGAGCTGGTCCAGCACCTGGCGGATCTGCCCCTCGGGCGCGGCGCCCTGGAACAGCGGCAGGGCCTGCCCGGCCACCACCGCGAAGACCGCGGGGATGGACTGCACGCCGAACTGCTGGAAGAGCATCTGATTGGCTTCGACGTCGACCTTGGCGAGCACGAACCGGCCGGCGTACTCCGCCGCCAGCCGCTCCAGCAGCGGGCCGAGCTGCTTGCACGGCTCGCACCATTCGGCCCAGAAGTCGATGACGACCGGCACCTCGGCGGAGCGCTGGAGGACCTCGAGCTCGAAGCCCGCCTCGTCGACGTCGAAGACGAGGCCGGAGGCCCCGACGGGCGGCGTACCGCCCTGGCGCGCCGCTTCGGCGCGCGCCTGCTCGGCCTTCTGCTTGGCTTCCCCGGCCGCCTTCACCGCGGCGAGGTCGACCACTCCACTCATGGACATGTTCCGTGGCTGCATGGGCCTATCCTCCCCCCTCCGCGCGGCGATCGGAAAAACGCACGTCGTCACGTGATCTCATAGCGCTTCGCAATCGACACCGGGTCCCCACCCGGCATCCGTGGTTGTCGCTCTTTCGCTACGAGTCGTAGCGTAACTGCAACCCCATATCCCTCCGCAAGCATTTCCGGTGATCTGCCTCACGGACAGGCGCACGAAGGGGCGCACGAAGAGGCGCTCGAGGGGCACGCTTCCCCGGTCGTACTCATGGGTAAGGTCGCGGGCATGACTTCCGCCTCCCCCTCCGGGCGCCGGACGGGCCGCCCGCGCAGCGCCGAGGCCGACCGCGCGATCCTCGACGCGACGCGCGCCGCGCTGGTCGAACTCGGCTGGGGAAAGCTGACGCTGGGCGACGTGGCGGCCCGCGCCGGGGTCGCGAAGACCACCCTCTACAGACGCTGGGCGGGCAAGAGCGAACTCGTCGTGGACGCCGTGGCAGCCCTCTTCGACGAGCACTTGGAGCTCCCCGACCGGGGCAGCCTCCAGGCGGACATCGAGGGGGTCGTCCTGCAGTTCGCCGCCCTGCTGGAACGCCCGGAGACGAAGACGGCCCTGATGGCCGTGGTGGCCGAATCCACCCGCGACGACGCCCTGCGCGCCCGCATCCGCTCCGCGATCGTGGACCGGCAGAAGACGCTGGTGCTCCTGGGGCGGGAGCGGGCGCAGGCTCGGGGCGAACTCCCCCACGAGCCGGACCCGGCGGCGGCCGGCCGCAACACGGACCTGATCTTCGACGTGGTCGCGGGGACGGTGCTGCACCGCACGCTGGTGAGCGCGGAGGCGGTGGACGGCGAGTGGGCACGAAGCTTCGCGGCACTGGTGGTGGGCGGGCTGGCATCAGCACAATCCAGCCCGTCCGGCGCTTGAGGACCGGGGTCCGGGGCGGAGCCCCGGTCAGGAACCGTCAGAAGCCCGCCGGCTCGACATACGTCCCCCACTCATCCCGCAGCACGTCACAGATCTCCCCCAACGTGGCCTCGGCGCGCACGGCCTCCAACATCGGCTCGATCATGTTGGAACCGTCCCGCGCCGCAGCCAGCATGGCCTCGAGACCGGCCTTCACCCGCGCGTCGTCGCGACCGGCCTTCCGCCCGCCCAGGACCCGGACCTGCTCCCGCTCGACCTCGTGGCTGACCCGCAGGATCTCCAGATCACCGGTCACCGAGCCGTGGTGGCAGTTGACGCCGACGACCCGCTTGTCGCCCTTCTCCAGGGACCGCTGGTACTGGAAGGCGGACTCGGCGATCTCGCCCGTGAACCAGCCGTCCTCGATGCCGCGCAGGATGCCGGACGTGATCGGGCCGATGGGATGCTCGCCACCGTCCCGCACGGCACGGGTGCCGCGCTCGCGGATCTGCTCGAAGATCTTCTCCGCGTCGGCCTCGATCCGGTCGGTGAGCTGCTCGACGTACCAGGAGCCGCCGAGCGGGTCCGCGACGTTGGCGACGCCGGTCTCCTCCATCAGCACCTGCTGCGTGCGCAGGGCGATCTCGGCGGCCTGCTCGCTCGGGAGGGCGAGGGTCTCGTCGAGGGCGTTGGTGTGCAGGGAGTTCGTGCCGCCGAGGACGGCGGACAGGGCCTCCACGGCCGTGCGGACGACGTTGTTGTACGGCTGCTGCGCGGTCAGGGACACGCCCGCCGTCTGAGTGTGGAAGCGCAGCCACTGGGCCTTGTCGGTCTTGGCGCCGTAGACGTCCCGCATCCAGCGGGCCCAGATGCGGCGGGCCGCGCGGAACTTGGCGATCTCCTCGAAGAAGTCGAGGTGCGCGTCGAAGAAGAAGGAGAGCCCGGGGGCGAAGGTGTCGACGTCGAGGCCCCGGGAGAGCCCGAGCTCCACGTAACCGAAGCCGTCGGCGAGGGTGTACGCGAGCTCCTGCGCGGCCGTGGCCCCGGCCTCGCGGATGTGATAGCCGGAGACGGAGAGGGGCTTGTAGGCGGGGATGGCGCGGGCGCAGTGCTCCATCAGGTCGCCGATCAGGCGCAGGTGCGGCTCGGGCGGGAAGAGCCACTCCTTCTGCGCGATGTACTCCTTGAAGATGTCGGTCTGGAGCGTGCCGTTGAGCACGGCGGGGTCGATGCCCTGCCGCTCGGCGGCGACCAGGTACATGCAGAAGACGGGCACGGCGGGGCCGCTGATCGTCATCGAGGTCGTGACGTCACCGAGGGGGATGTCCTTGAAGAGGACCTCCATGTCGGCGGCGGAGTCGATGGCGACGCCGCAGTGGCCGACCTCGCCGAGCGAGCGCGCGTCGTCGGAGTCACGGCCCATGAGGGTCGGCATGTCGAACGCGACCGAGAGTCCGCCGCCGCCCGCGGCGAGGATCATCTTGTACCGCTCGTTGGTCTGCTCGGCGTTGCCGAAGCCGGCGAACTGGCGGATGGTCCAGGTCCGGCCGCGGTAGCCGGTCGCGTGGAGCCCCCGGGTGAAGGGGTACTCACCGGGCCAGCCGATCCGCTCGAACCCCTCGTAGGAGTCGCCGGGACGGGGCCCGTAGACCGGGTCGACCGGGTCACCGGAGAGCGTGGTGAAGTCGGCGTCCCGCTTGCGTGCCGCGTCGTAACGGGCCTGCCACCGACTGCGTCCTGCCTCGATCGCCTCTGCGTCCATAACGCTGCCTGCCGCCTCTCGCGCTGCCCGCCGCCTCGCGGGGCCAGATTTACTAGGACGTCCTAGTAAATGGTCGCGCACAAACGCCCCGGACACAAGGCTTGTCCGGGGCGGCGGTGTGTGGAGTCGTGCCGAGGAGCGGCGGCGGTCAGGCGCCGACCGGCTCCGCGGTGCCCTCGATCAGCGGCTCCAGTTCCCGGGCGACCTTGCGCTCGACGAAGAACGCGGCCGTGGGGATGGTGCCCGCGAGCAGCACCCACACGAGCTTGCCGAACGACCACTTGGCCTTGGAGCCCATGTCGAAGGCGAAGATCAGGTAGAGGACGTAGAGCCAGCCGTGCGCGATGCCGACGAGGCTGACGAAACCGTCCGCGCCGTCCATCGTGAGCAGGTACTTGGCGATGACGCCGATCGTCAGCAGGACCAGCAGCACACCCGTGACGTATGCCATCACGCGGTAGCGGGTCAGCACGCTCTTCTTCACTGAGGGGTTCCTCGCATTACCGTCTCGGAGCAGCCGCCTCCCGGGGCGGAAGACCGCGGCAGTAGTCGAGCGTAACGCCACGTTCCGGGGCGATCTTCGCCGCCCCTTCGGCTGCGCCGCGCCACGTCCTGTCCGGCGGATCTTCGCGGGCTCCCGATGCCCGGCGCGCGCGCCCGCCGCGTTGTCGAAAGTCGTGGGAGCACGCCGGGTGCGACGACGGTCCTCCGCCATGCGAGCGCACGCACGCTCCCCCGGCCATCGCTGGAGGGGTGCCCCCAAGCCGCTCCCTGATCCGCGGAGATCCGCCGGCCAGACGCTAGTCCTCGGCGGGGGCGTCCTCGAAGTCGTTCGCGGCGACCCGCAGCGGCCGCAACATCGTGAAGATCTCCGTGCACTCCTCCGCGTCGTACGCGCCGAGCCCGAAGTCCATGGCCATCAGATCGCGCGTGGCCGACTCGACGACCTCGCGGCCCTTTTCGGTGATCGAGGCGAGCGTGCCGCGCCCGTCGTTGGGGTTGGGCCGCTTGTCGACGAAGCCGGCGGTCACCAGCCGGTCGACGGTGTTGGTGACCGAGGTCGGGTGGACCATCAGCCGCTCGCCGATCTTGGACATCGGCAGCTCGCCCGCCTTGCTGAACGTGAGCAGCACCAGGGCCTCGTAGCGCGCGAACGTCAGCCCGTACGGCTTGACGACCGCGTCGACCTGGCCGAGCAGGATCTGCTGGGCGCGCATGATCGAGGTGATCGCGGCCATGGACGGCACGGATCCCCAACGCTGCTTCCAGAGCTCGTCGGCTCGGGCGATGGGATCGAAGGGGAGGCTGAGGGGCTTCGGCACGGCATCGAGCCTACCCGGCGGCCATATCCTGGTCGCCGGTATCTCGCACTCCGGACGCGCTTGCCGAGTCTTCGGCTGCGGCTGCGGCTCGTCGTCACGGGCCGGCATCGGCTGAGCTCAGCCAAAACCAGCCCGTCCGGCGATTGAGGACACCGCCGCGCAGCGGTGGTGCACCCAGTTCACAACCCACGGTTGCTACTTCGACTTGACCTCGTTCACCAGCTCCACCGCCGCGCGCAGGCTCAGGCCCCGCTCCGCGTCCCGTACCGCCTTGACCGCGCGGACCTCGTGCTTGACCGGGTCCACTCCCGCCGCCGCGAGGACACCCCGCACCCACTCCACACGGGCCTCCGCCTCGGGGCGGCCCCCGTGCTCGGCGACGATCGCGGCGGCACGCTCCAGGCCCGGCCGCTCCTCGTCACTCGCACCGGCCAGTGCCTCGCGTATCGCGGCGGCGATCGCCTCGCTGTCGCGCAGCACGAGGACCTCGTGCTCGAGCCCGGTCTTCTTACCGCCGTTACCGCTCAGGAAATCCAGCATCCGGTCCACTCCCCCGGTTGATTCGATCTTGATCAGGCAGCCGAGCGTACGACAAGCCGCACCACGCCACCCACTGCCACCGTCCCGAGCAGCCCCACCCCCGCCACCACCGCGTGCACCGGCGCGAACTCCGCGGCCACGCCCGCGAGTGCCATGCCCAGGCCCTGGATCGTCATCATCCCGGCCGTCTGGAGCGTCATCGCCCGCCCGCGCAGCTCTTCCGGCACGGCCGCGATGAACCACTGGTCCAGGCCCAGCGTGTACGCCATGCCCGTGCCGGCCAGCGCCACGATCAGCAGGGCCCAGCCCAGGGACGGGCGGAAGGCGTACGCGAGGAACGGCAGCAGGGCCGTCGCCGCCACCGGCAAGGTGATCCGCTCCCGGCCCCGCGCGCTGAGCACCGACCCCGCGAGCATCTCCCCCACGATCGAGCCCACCGGCATCCCGCACATCAGCAGCCCCAGGCCCACCGGCCCCACCCCGATCGCGTCCGCGTACGGCGCCGCGAGGGCCTCCGGGGCGACGAGGAGGAACGGCGGCACCCAGGACAGCAGCAGCAACGCCCGGATGCGCCGGTCGGCGAAGAGCTGCCGGGCGCCGGACAGCGAGGACTTCACCAGCGCCCCGCCCGCGCCCGTACGCGACGGCCGCCGCCGCGTCCCGAAGCGCAGCAGCGCCGCCGAGCCCAGGAACCCGGCGACCGTGGCCACCAGCACCTCACGCGGCGACGCCACCGTCAGCAGCACGCCGCCCGCCGCGAACCCGGCGAGCTGCGCGCCCTGCGAGACGATCCGGATCAGCGAGCGCCCCAGGACGAAGAGTTCGCCCTCGCCGAGGATGTCGCCCAGGGTGGCCGCCCTGGTCCCGCCGAAGACGGGGGCGACGGCGGCGAGGACGCAGCGCAGGGCGAGCAGCCCGGCGATCGGTGTCGCGGGCAGCGCCATGGTCGCGGCGGCCCCGGCGCACACCAGGTCGCAGACCACCAGCACCCGCCGGGCGGGATACCGGTCGGCTATGCCGGACAGCAGCGTGCCGCCCGCGACATACGGCAGGAAGCCGAGTGCGAAGGTCAGCGCGGTCAGCATCGGCGATCCGGTCAGCCGGTAGACGAGCACGGACAGCGCGATCTCCCCGACGACGATGCCGAGCAGGGACAGCAGATGGGCGGCGAAGACGGTTCGGAACTCGCGCACGGCGAAGACGGCGGCGTAGCCGGCCGGGGCGACGGCAGGGGCGGAAGACATGCCGGTCAGCGTGCCGAGGCCGACCGACGGGAACTAGTGTTTCGGCTGGATCCGAAAGAAAGACCGAGATGCCTTTCCATATGCGGTTCGGAGCCGGCGATCTGCTGCGCTGCCGGTTCGGGATCTCCCCGCTGTGGGAGACCCATCAGGCGCTGTACACGCTGCTGCGCCCGGAGCGGCACGGCTACCACCTGCCGTGGCTGCGCCGGATGCGGGAGGCGGTCGGCCGGCTGGACCTCGCGCAGATGGCGCTGCTCGCCCCCGCCGCTTCCGGCGGCTACCACCCGGACTTCCTCTGCCCGCCGCCCATCGGCCCCCTGTCGTCGTTCGAGGACGAGCTGACGCGCGTACGGGCAACCGACCCGGCAGTCGTCCGCGCCGAGCTGGCCCGGTCCCTGGCCGACACCCCGGGCGCGGCCGAATCCGCGCACGGCCGGGCGCTGCTGGCCGCCCCCGGGCGCGCCCTCGCCGAGCTGACCGGTCTGCTGGAGCGGGCCTGGCTCACGCTGCTCGCCCCGGACTGGCCGCGGCTGCGCGCCCTGCTGGAAGCCGATGTCGCCTTCCATACGCGGCGACTGGCGGAAGGCGGCCTGGAGCGGCTCTTCGCGGATCTGCACCCGCGGCTGATCTGGTCGGACGGCACCCTCACGATCACCAATCGCGGTGATCACGTCCGTGAACTGGGCGGCCAGGGGCTGATGCTGGTGCCGAGCGTCTTCGCGTGGCCGGAGGTGATCGGTGGTTTCGACGCGCCCTGGCAGGCGACCGTGATCTATCCGGCGCGCGGCATCGGCGGCCTGTGGGCCGAGCCGGACGCGGAGACGTCGGACGCGCTCGTCCGTCTGCTCGGCCCGAACCGCGCCGCCGTCCTGTCCGCCCTGGACGAGCCCGCCTCCACCACCGCCCTGGCCCACCGCCACGGCCTCGCCCTGTCGTCGGTCTCCGCCCACCTGTCGGTGCTGCGGGCCGCCGGCCTCCTGACGTCCCGCCGCCACGGCCACCAGGTCCTGTACGAACGCACGCCCCTGGGCATGGCGCTGGCGGGAAGGTGACAGGCGGGGCCACCGGGGCCTGGAGGGAGCCTCCCGTACTTCGGGGGGATTCCCCCCGATCACACCCGGGTGCTGGTCCCGTGGGAACGCGGTCGCGCGATTCCTAGGTTGGTGGCCATGAACACCCCCCTGACCGCGGCGACCGCCGCGACCCTGGCCGTCCTCGTCCTCGCGGGGTCCGCGGAAGCCCGCGCCGACCAGCCGCAGTCCGCGTCGAAGCCGGGCACGTCCGCGGCCCCCGCTGCCACCGAGGCGCTCGACCGCTTCTACCGGCAGGACCTCTTATGGGGGCCGTGCGAGGCCCCGGCCCTGGCGAAGTCCGGGACCGAGTGCGCGAAGGTCACCGTGCCGCTCGACTACGCCGCTCCCGACGGCCGCACCCTCTCCCTCGCCGTCTCCCGGATCAAGGCCACCGGTCCCCGCACCGCGCGCCGGGGCATCATCCAGACCAACCCCGGCGGCCCCGGCGGCCGTGGCCTGGACTTCCCCGCCATGCTGCGCACCAAGATGACCCCGCAGGTGGCGGCGGCGTACGACGTCATCGGCATGGACACCCGCGGCCTGGGCAAGAGCGAACCGCTCGACTGCGGGCTGAACAGCCTCAGCTGGATGCGGGGCACCGGCTTCGACCGTGCCTCGTTCGACCGGGTCACGAAGCAGGCCATCGGCGACGCCGCCAAGTGCGACGCCAAGTACGGCGACTCACTGCGGCACTACTCCACGCGCAACATCGCCCGCGATGTGGACATCGTGCGCGGTGCCCTGCGCGAGCGGAAGACCTCGTGGTTCGGCCAGTCCTACGGCACCTACTTGGGCGCCGTGTACGCGCAGATGTTCCCGGGCAGGGTGGACCGGCTGGTCCTCGACAGCGCCCTGGATCCCCGCACGTACGGCCGCGCGACGATCCAGGCGCTGGGTCCGGCCAATGAGAAGGCACTGGACGACCTTGCCGCCTGGGCCGCCCCTCGGGACGCGGTCTACCACCTGGGGAAGACGCCCGCGGCCGTGCGCGCCACGGCCGAGGGCCTGGTGCGCCGGGCCGCCGAGCGCCCGATCGCCATCGGTGGGTACCGGCTCGATGCGCAGACCCTGCCGTTCATCCTCTTCGCCATGGGCACGGACGACTTCGACAACAAGGAGTACGCCGCCATCCTGCGGCAGCTCGCCGACGCCGCGGCGGGCAAGAAGGTCGAGCCGACCGAGCGGCTGGCCGGCCTGCTGGCCGCCGCGTTCCGCACCGGCGCCGACGAGACCGGCACCGGGCCCGACTACGCCTCGCAGCTCGCCGTCCTCTGCGCGGACACCACGATGCCGGGCGACCCCGAGAGCTACCGCAAGACCATCGAGCGGGTCCGCCGCACGCAGCCGGTCTTCGGCCCGCTCGTCAATGCCCCGATGCCGTGCGGCTGGTGGAAGCACAAGCCGCGCGAGCGGCGCACCGAGATCGACAACACCGTCCCGGCCCTCCAGCTCCAGGCCACCGGCGATACCCGCACCACCTACGAACAGGGCCTCGGCATGCACAAGGCGATGCGCGGCTCCAAGCTCGTGACCGTCCCCGTACGGACCCACGCCGTGTTCGGTTACTACCCCAACGCCTGCGCCAACAAGGCGGTCAACGACTACTTGCTGACCGGCGACCTGCCCAAGGCCGACACCACGTGCGAGCGCGACTGACCCGGCAGAAAAACGGCCCGGCCCGGGACGCGCGCAGGTGCGCGTCCCGGGCCGGGCCGTTGTCGTGCCGGGGTCACCCCTCGGAGAGGTACCGCTCCACCGTGTCGACCTTCGACGTCAGTCCGTTCGTCACGCCCGGCCGGATGTCCGCCTTCAATACGAGCGACACCCGCCCGCACCGCGCCTCGACGGCGGCCACCGCGCGCTTGACGACGTCCATGACCTCGTCCCACTCGCCCTCGATGGACGTGAACATCGCGTCCGTGCGGTTCGGCAGTCCGGACTCGCGCACCACGCGCACCGCGTCGGCCACGTACTCGCCGACGTCCTCACCCACGCCCAGCGGCGAGACGGAGAAGGCGACGATCATGCGTTGACCACGCCTTCCTTGCGGGCGCGGGCGGCGATGACGCTCGCCTCGGCCTCACGGCGCAGCATGCGGTCGGCGAAGAAGCCACCGGTCGGCAGGACGGAGAGGACGAAGTAGAGGGCGGCGGTCTTCAGGCCCCACTTGGTCTTGTTCCAGGCGTCCAGCCAGAAGAGTACGTAGATCACGAACAGCACGCCGTGCACGGCGCCCATCACGGGCACCGCGTTGAAGTCCGTGGTCCGCTTGAGCACCGAGCAGAGCAGCAGCAGGAGGAAGGAGACAGCCTCCGGGGCGGAGACCAGGCGGAGTCGGCGCAGGGCGGATGCGGTCGTCATGTCCACGGGGGCACGCACCTTCTGTAAGCGAGTGGCGGATCAGCTACGGCTTGTGACGGCATTCACAAACCACCCCATTGTTGCAGCTCGCGAGTTGATCAAGCCCGCCGGGTCCGCCGGAGGCGCCCTCGCGACTCCCGACGATCTTCCTCCGGGCCTTCTCCGGGACTTCTCCGGGACTTCTTCGGACCGGTTCCGGGACCATGGGGCCTGTTGGAGGGGTATGTCCTGCCGCTAGCGTCTGGTCCGTGGCTCAGTTTCGGCTCCAAGGGAGCAAAGTCCTCGCCGTCGACATGGCGGGTGACGCGGTCAAGGCCAAGAACGGCGCCATGGTCGCGTACGAGGGCGAGATGACGTTCAAGAAGATGACCGGCGGCGGTGACGGCCTGCGCGGCATGGTCACCCGTCGGCTCACCGGCGAACAGATGGAAGTCATGGAGGTGAAGGGACACGGCACCTGCTACTTCGCCGACCGCGCGAGCGAGATCAGTCTCGTCACGCTGCACGGCGACACGTTGTACGTCGAGTCGAGCAATCTGCTCTGCACGGACAGCGGCCTCCGCACGGGCACCTCGTTCACCGGTCTGCGCGGCGCCTCGCAGGGCACCGGACTGTTCACGACCACCGTCGAGGGCTCCGGCCAGGCGGCGATCATGTCGGCCGGCACGGCCGTCGTCCTGCGGGTGACGCCGAACATGCCGCTCCAGGTCGACCCCGGCGCGTACATCGCCCACACCGGCAAGCTCAAGCAGCACTTCCAGTCCGGGGTGAACTTCCGGACGTTCATGGGCGAGGGCTCCGGCGAGGCCTTCCAGATCCGCTTCGAGGGCGAGGGGCTCGTCTACGTGCAACCCAGCGAGCGCAACACCATCGGGGGTGACGTCTGATGCCCTTCCGGCTTCTGAACTCGCGCATGGTCGAAGCCAGCGTCCTGCCGGGCCAGCGGCTCTTCAGCCAGCGCGGCGCGATGCTCGCCTACCAGGGCGATGTCTCCTTCACCCCCAGCATCACCGGCGGCCAGGGCGGCGTCATGGGGATGATCGGCCGCCGGATCGCCAACGAGGCCACCCCGCTGATGACCGTCGAAGGCAGCGGCACGGTCATGTTCGGCCACGGCGGCCACCACGTCTCGGTGATCGAGCTGTCCGGCGACACCCTCTACGTCGAGGCCGACCGGCTGCTCGCCTTCGACGGCACGCTCCAGCAAGGCACGATGTTCATGGGGTCCCAGGGAGGTGTGATGGGCATGGTGCGCGGCCAGGTCACCGGCCAGGGGCTCTTCACCACCACCCTCAAGGGCCATGGCGCGGTGGCGGTGATGGCCCACGGCGGCTTCATCGAGCTGCCCATCTCCCCGCAGCGCCCCATTCACGTCGACCCGCAGGCCTACGTCGCCCACCGCGGCGACGTCCGCAACAAGCTCTCGACCGCCCTCGGCTGGCGCGAGATGGTCGGCCGCGGCTCGGGCGAGGGCTTCCAGCTGGAGCTGTCCGGCAGCGGCACGGTGTACGTACAGGCGTCGGAGGAAAAGCTGTGAACGGCCCGGTCATCCATGACGCGACCACGCTCCCGGTCGACGACAACGTCAATCCGTACGCGTTCTCCGTCGACCTCAACGGCCAGTGGTTCCTGCAGAAGGGGAAGATGATCGCCTATTACGGGCGCATCGACTTCCACGGCATCGGCCACGGCCCCCTCGACCGTCTCATCCGCAGCAGCTTCCACTCCCCGCTGCACGCCTCGGACTGGGTCGTCGCCGAGGGCCAGGGCAAGATGCTCCTCGCGGACCGCAGCTTCGACGTCAATTCCTTCGACCTCGAAGACGGCAATCTCACCGTTCGCTCGGGCAATCTCCTCGCCTTCCAGCCCTCGCTCTCACTGAAGCAGTCGATCATCCCCGGCTTTCTGACGCTGATCGGCACGGGCAAGTTCGTGGCCGCCTCCAACGGCCCGGTCCACTTCGTCGAGCCCCCGATCCGCGTGGACCCCCAGGCCCTCGTCGGCTGGGCCGACTGCCCTTCCCCTTGCCACCACTACGATCACCAGTACCTGAAGGGCGTCCTCGGCGGGATCCGCTCCCTGACGGGCCTCGGCGGCACCTCGGGCGAGGAGCATCAATTCGAATTCGTCGGTGCCGGTACGGTGCTCCTGCAGTCCACCGAGCAGCTGATGGACGAGCAGAACACGGGCGTCACGCCACAGCAGGCCGGCGTTCCGAACGCAACACCGGCAAACCAGCCAATGACACCCCGGATGCCCGGCCAGCTCGGCGACCTCCAGCGTCGCTTCGGGCTGTGAGCGGTACCCTGCGGAGTGTGACGCCGAACGCGTGACTTCTCAGTCCCGATCGCTCCACAAAGACCATTGGTTCATCTTTCAACTTTCTTAGGTAGAATCCATCTATGGACACCGAGAACGGCACCCGTTGGCTCAGCGACGAGGAACAGCGCGCCTGGCGTGCCCACCTGGAGGTCAGCCGACTGCTGATGCACCAGCTCGAACGGGACCTCCAGCCGTTCGGACTCACCAATAACGACTACGAGATCCTGGTCAACCTCTCGGAGTCCGAGGACCACCGGATGCGGATGAGCGACCTCGCCACCGCGACCCTCCAGTCCAAGAGCCGTCTCTCGCACCAGATCACTCGCATGGAGACGGCGGGCCTCGTCCGCCGCGAGAACTGCGAGTCGGACCGGCGCGGCCTCTTCGCCGTCCTCACCGACCAGGGCTGGGAGACCATGCGCGAGGTCGCCCCGCACCATGTCGCCTCGGTGCGCGAGCACTTCATCGACCTGCTGTCCCCCGAGGACCTCAAGGCACTCCACGCCGCACTCGCCCCGATCGCGAAGCGGTTGCGCACGACGCGCGGTCGCGTCTGAGCGTCCCCTCGCGGGGCACCTTCTCACTCCGTCGCTCCCGTCACTCGGGAGCGGGGAGTTTCCCCGAACCCGGCTCATATACCCCTTGCCCGGCCATAGCGTCGCCAGTAACGACATGGGTACGGGAAAGGCGGATGCCGTGACCGGAGAGACCTCCCAGCCGCCGATGGCATGGCGGTATTGCGGGAACCAGATCAAACTGTGGCGGACCCAAGCGGGCATCTCCCGCGAGGAGTTGGGCAAGGAAGCCGGGTACGAGTACGAGTCGGTCAAGTCGATGGAGCAGGGGCGGCGGAAGCCGCAGCTTCGGCTCCTCGAGGTGGCGGACGAGATGTGCGGGGCGCGGGGGTTGTTGCTCGCGGCTCAGGATTACTTGAAGCCGGATAAATTTCCGGCGCGCATGCAGGAGTTTCTGCAGGCCGAGGCCGAAGCCATCTCCGTGCACTCCTACCAGACACTGCTCATCCCGGGCCTGTTGCAGACCGAGGACTATGCGCGGGCGCTCATTGGCAACCGCTGTCCACCGCTGGACGACGAAACGATCGAGGAGAGGGTCGCGGGTCGGCTGGAGCGGCAGGAAGGCCTGAGGCTGCGACCCACCGCGCTCTTCAGCTTCGTGATCTACGAAGCAGCCCTGCGGACCATGGTGGGCGGCGCTGAGGTGATGAAGCGACAGCTCCACCAGCTGCTGGAATTCGGCGAGTTGCGCAATGTGTCGATCCAGGTCCTGCCCGCCGATGGAGGCGTAAATCCCGGGCTCGGAGGTCCACTAGTGCTACTGGAGACCGCTGAGCACGAGCGCTACGCCTATGTGGAAGGTCAAGAGACCGGGGCACTGCATACAGCCCCCGAGAAGATCAGCCTCCTCTCGCAGCGCCATGGCATGATCCGCATGCAGGCTCTCAGCGTTGAGGAGTCGGCTCGCTTCATAAGCAAAGTGGCGGAGGAGCTATGAGCACCGAGCTGGCGTGGTTCAAATCCAGCTACAGCGACGACGAGGGCGGCGAGTGCGTCGAAGTGTCCGCCCCGCACCCCGACACCATCCACATCCGAGACTCGAAGCTCGGGTCCGGACCGGAGGTCCGCGTATCGGCGGCGACCTGGACGGAGTTCATATCGCACGTAGCCGGGGCTTGAGCGTCGGGCTTCGGGGGTCGGGATCCGAGCTCCTTACCAACGGAATGGTGGGGAAGAGATAACCCACCCACCCTCCCACCTCCCGCGTGCACTCGTACAGATGACTTTTTCGCGACGAGGTCACGGCGACGCGCAGCGCCCGGTAGCGTGCGGAGCAACAAACAACCCCCGGCCGGTGGTGGAACACCGAACGGGGGTCTGACCAACAAGATCGAGAGAAGCGATCTCAGTGGCTGTTGCCAACCCTACCGCCGCCCCGCCCATGGCCGCACCGGGCTACGGAAAACGCTCCGCGCCCGGAGAAGCACCGCGCCGCCGGGACGACTTCACGCACTTACCGGCCCGTGAGGCGTCCATCGCGACACACATCGACCGTCTCCCGGACGGCGCGGCGATCGACACAAAGACGCTCGCCAAGGAGCTACCGCCCTACGGCCAGCAAGCGATCCGCACCGCACTCAACGCCCTTTCCGTTGCTGGCCACTTGCGCCGCGTACGGGAGCCCGTCGGGGACGGACGTACGCAGTGGGTGTTCCGTACGTACTTCTCACGGACCGCCCGCAGTGATGCCTGGTGGAGCCGCTTCTTGGCGGGAGACGTACCGGAGGCAGAACCGCAGGCGCCTGCGCCGCAGGCTCAGCAGCCGAAGCGGACGGACGCCTACGAGGCGCTGGCCGCACTCGGGAGGACCGACGCCCGCCTGACGCTCTCGGCGGCGGAATGCAAGGCGCTGGAACCCCTGGCAGCCGAATGGCTGGCACGCGGGGTGCGGCCGGCGGACTTCGCGACGACCCTCACCGCCGGGCTTCCGGACGTCATCCACTCCCCCGGAGCGTTCACCCGAAAGCGGCTGGTCGACAAACTCCCACCCGAGCCACCCCGAACGCCATCAGCTGAGCCGACCCCACCCAGCCGCATCATGGAATGCACGGACTGTGGGATCGCGGGCCGCCCAGAAGCCCTCCCTGGCGGCCTCTGCCGAATCTGCCGAGGCCAAGTGCCCAACGACCCCGCCCCGGCGGCCGACTGGATCCACTCCCAGGTCGACCGCCTACGCGCCGCCGCCCGCCAAGCCCGCTGACGACACCGACGAGCGCGCGGGGCCTCCTCAGTCCAAGCGCGCCCGACGGTCACGGGCCCACGTCACCACGACCAGGCTTGCAGTGATGTACATGAGAACGGCGGCGGTGGACACGGACTCGACGTACTGCTCGTACCCGACTGTGCGCAACTCGATCGCCAGGCAAGCCAGCACGGTACCGAGCGCCGCGATCGCGCCGGTCAAGGCGCCGAAGGGGGGCTTCGCCATTCCATTTCCTCCAAACAACAAGACAACCCGGCCCTCGCCGGGATCACCGACGCCCCGTCAACTACCCCCACCTGCCCGGACCATCGCAACTCAGCGGGAGACCCAGGTCACATTCACCCGTGTCACAAGGCGTCGGGCTGTCCCGTCTCAAGGGGTGTAGCCACTGACGACCACGGAGGAGCACACCATGGACGCACGACTGGACTTCCTTGCCGACCCGACCACCGGCAAGGCCCTCAAGCAATTCATGGCACTGGGCAAGTCGTTCAGGGAGTCGTCGCTGCCGGCCGCGACGCAGGAGCTGGTGTCGCTGCGCGTGAGCCAGATCAACGGCTGCGCCGTCTGCATCGACATGCACACCAAGGAGGCAGCCGCCGCCGGTGAGACCTCGGTGCGACTGAACCTGGTGGCGGCCTGGCGGGAGGCCACGGTCTTCACGGACGCCGAGCGGGCCGCGCTGGAGCTGGCGGAGGAGGGGACCAGGGTCGCGGACGCGGCCGGTGGGGTCAGCGACGCGGTGTGGGCGAACGCCGCCAAGCACTTCGACCAGGAGCAGCTCTCCTGCCTGACCCTCCTGATCTCCGCCATGAACATGGCCAACCGGCTGAACATCATCACCCAGCAGCCGGCCGGTGACTACAAGGCCGGGCAGTTCCACTGAGCGGCGTCAGCCCCCCGGCCGACGGGCGTTAGTGTGGCCTGCCGGTGGTCCGGATGATCACCGGCAGCCACCTGCGCCGACGAGTACGGCCAGGTGGGAGGGGATCAGGGGGAGGAGAGTCGGCGTGAGCAAGGTCGAGGAGTTCGAGGAGCTGCGGCCGCTGCTGTTTTCGATCGCCTATCGGATTCTGGGCAGTGTGGGTGAGGCCGAGGACGCGGTGCAGGAGACATGGCTGCGCTTCGACGGCTCGACGACCCGGCCCACGTCGACCAAGGCCTTCCTGTCGGCCACGGTGACGCGGATATCGATCGATGTGCTGCGCTCCGCGCGGGTGCGGAGGGAGCAGTACGTGGGCCCGTGGTTTCCCGAGCCGTTGCTGAACGATCCGTATCAGGATCCGGCGCGGGCGGCGGAGCTGGCCGACTCGGTGTCGATGGCGGCACTGGTGCTGCTGGAACGGCTCAGCCCGCTGGAGCGGGCCGTGTTCGTGCTGCGGGAAGTGTTCGGCTTCGGGTTCGACGAGATCGCCACGGCGGTGGAGCGTTCGGAGGCGGCCTGCCGACAGCTGCTGGTGCGGGCACGGCGGCACATGCAGGCCGGACGGCCACGCTTCGAGGCGGACCGTCAGGAGCGCCAGGAGCTGGCGACGCGGTTCTTCGACGCCCTCCGCGAAGGCGACGTCACCGGCTTGCAGGAACTGCTGGCAGCCGACGTATCGCTGGTCGGCGACGGCGGCGGCAAGTCCCCGGCGCTGGCCAGGGCCATCGTGGGCGCGGAGAAGGCGGCCAGGTTGCTCGCCTCCATCTTCCCCTGGCTGATCCGGGTCGACGTGACGTTCGAGCCGCGCGACGTCAACGGCCAGCCGGGCGCGATCTTCCGCGACCGGGACGGCAAGGTGCTGTACGCCATGGCCCTCGATGTGCTCGACGGGCAGATCCAGACGATCCGCTCGGTGAGCAACCCCGACAAGCTCGGCCACCTCGGCCCGGTAGCCGACGCCTGGGCCACCGACCGCGAGCTCAAGGAAGCCCGTCGGATTTCCCGTACTTGACCCGCCTCACGCGCGAAGAGCGGCGTCGAGATCGCGAATGAACTCTCCCACGCGCCCGCCCCCGGGAGGTGCGGCGGGCAGACGGCCGAGCACCGCCGTGACCGCTGTTGGTGCGTGATGCCGGGCCCATTCAAGGGTCCCTGCGGTGACGAGCCGGTCTTCTCCGGACGCCAATTCTTCGGCTCGTGCCGCATGCGCTGCCGCACCGAGAATGTGTTTCACCTGATGCGCGCTTGCCTTGGGATGAAGGTACGCAGCGGCAGCCGCATGGCTCGCCGCTCGTGCCGCGTCGACCGCAGCGGGTGAAGCGGCTTCTCGCGCCGCTCGGTACGCCGCCCACGCGCTCTGCCGCAGGGCGCCCGTGCGCCGGCCGCCGTCGGCGAAGTCGGTTGCCGCATCGATGGCGTCCCGAGGGCGCGTGTCAGCGGGCAGATTCTGCTCGAAGACCGGCAGCACCCTGCGCGCACAGTCAGCCGCGTAGCCCGCGATTTCACGCAGCTCGTGTTCGCTCAGCTCGATTTCGTCCGACTCGGTTGGCACGGCTCAATCTTGCCTCACGTATCTCCGCCGGCCCGTTGATCCACTGGCCCGTTTGTTGGCCGCTTATCGCCACGACAGCCCGCTCCGGGCGGGCCAGGCTGCCTACCGACAGTCTTCCGTTGGAGGGGGATCGGGACGATGGAGCCGACGCGTACGCGAAAAACGTTCTCAGGGCTGGCGGCTGCCGCCGCTGTGTGCGGTCTGGGCCTGGCCGGCGGGTCACCGGCTGCCGCCGCTGTTCCTCCGTCCCCGCAGATCATTTACGAGCAGGTGGTCAACCTCCACAGCGGCAAGTGCCTGGAGGTGGCGGGCGGCAGTCAGGCCAACGGCGCCAGGGTGCAGCAGTACTCCTGTAACGGCACGGTCGCCCAGCAGTGGAACAAGCGCCCCACCAGCGACGGGTACTTCCAGCTCGTCGTCGCCAGCAGTGGCAAGTGCCTGGAGATCGCGAACGCGAGCCAGGCCAACAACTACAGGGCTCAGCAGAATCCCTGCGGCAGTGGCTATCACCAGCAGTTCGCGCAGCTGCCGAGCGGAGTGCCCGGCTACCCGTTCATCGTGGCCCGGCACAGCGGCAAAGGCCTGACCATCCTTTCGGAGAGCCTGCTGAACGGCGCCCAGATCGTCCAATACGACACCGGCGACGACGGCCCCGACACGCTCCATGCGGGCGACTGGCAGTTCCGTTAAGTGGGGTAGGGAGTCAGAAGCGCCCTGGCCGGGTCGACGCCCCGGACGGCTCGCGGATCACCCGCCCGACGGATGCGGATCATCCAGCCGAGGGACGTGCGCAGACCACCGCTGATGCGACGTTCGACGCATGACCGATGTCGTACGAATGACGAGCATGTCCTGGCGCGAGCGACGGCAGGCGTGGCCGCGCTGGGTGGGGTACGCGACGCTCGGCTGGGCCGTGGTCTACGGCGGGTTCGGGCTGGGGGCCGTGCTGAGTGGCACACCTGTCTTCTACCGGGGCGACGACCCCGGACCCGTCGAACTGGGCTGGCTGCTCGTGGGGTTGGGCGCTCTGGCCACGCTCGCCGCCACGCTGACCCGGGCGCGGGCGTTGCTCTGGGCGGCCTGCGCGCTGTCCGCCGTCTGCGCGTTCGGGCTGCTCATGGACGTGATCACACTGATGGTCAATCAGGAAGTCGACAGCGGCGCCGGTTTCGCCAAGAACGCGCTCGGCGGGATCGGTGCCGTCCTGCTCGCCGCCACCGCCACCGCCACCGCCACCGCCCGCGCCGGCGACGCGCGCCCCGCGACCGGCACCCGCCCACAGCCATCCCCCGCGTCCCGCGACGTCCACCTCGCCGCCTACGCCGGGACGGCCGCCTTCGTTCCGTACGCGGCGATGAAGGTGACCTGGGTGGTCGGCGGAACCTTCGCGGGGGTGAGCGGCGAGGAGATGCTCGCGAAGGCCGAGGAGAACGGCGCTTCCGGGCTGTGGCTCACCCTGGCGTCCTGGGGCCTCGACGCCACCGCACTGCTGGCCGCGCTCGGTGTGTTCCTGCTGTTCGGGCTGATCCGGCCCTGGGGCCAGGTCTTCCCCCGCTGGACCCTCGTCCTCGGCGGCCGCCGGGTGCCGCGCTGGCTGCCGCTCACCCCGGCCCTCATCGGCGCCGCCACGCTGCTGCCCCACGGCGTGCTCGGGACCGGCTACTGCGCCCTGGCCACCGTCGGAGCGGTGCGCGTGCGGTCCGGTGACTTCCCTTCCTCCGCCGACGCGCTGCTCGTCAGCTGGATCGGCCTCGTCGCCTTCGCCGTCTACGGCATCGCGCTGACCGTGGCCGCCCGCTCGTACTGGCTCCGCACCCGGCCCAGCTGACCCATCCACCGCCCGCTCGACGAGGCTCGGCGAGGCGATTGGGCCGAACGGCGCACCCCAAGGCGTGGAAAACGGGCCGCCCGGGTACCGATGCCGCACTGATCGACAGGGTCGGCCGTCGGACCAGCGGCTTCGCGGCCCGGCCGGGTGAGCGAGGTGGCCTGTGACCGGCCGATGGTTCGGGGTGGTGATCGCGGTGGCGGCCGTGTCCGCGGCGAGCGGATGCGGAACGGTCTCCGAACGGCGCGACGGGGCCACCGCGGCCAGCGCCCTCTTCGAGAAGGCCCTCGGGTCCCGGCAGTACGCGAAGGTGTGTGCCGTACTGGCCCCCGCCACCCGCGAGGAGCTCGCCCAGTCGGCACGCGCGACGTGCGAGGAAGCCGTCGGTCAGGAAGACGTGCCGGCCGGTGGCCCGGTGCGGCACGTGGACGTCTACGGCAACCAGGCCCGAGCCGTTCTCACGGCGGACACCCTGTTCCTGTCGCGGTTCCCCGGCGGCTGGAAAGTCACCGCGGCGGGCTGCGAGGAGCGCCCGGACAAGCCGTACCAGTGCGAGATCAAGGGCGG
Source organism: Streptomyces syringium (assembly GCF_017876625.1). Classification (NCBI taxonomy): domain Bacteria; kingdom Bacillati; phylum Actinomycetota; class Actinomycetes; order Kitasatosporales; family Streptomycetaceae; genus Streptomyces; species Streptomyces syringium. The sequence goes on along the minus strand of NZ_JAGIOH010000001.1, from coordinate 5,275,259 downwards.
GTGAGAGCGGGTGAAGGTGATGTTCATCGGAATCCTGCTGCTCCTGGCCGCCGGCCTGGCGTACTTCATGACGCTGGGGCTGATGTACCGATGAAGGAGCCGACGGGCGACGAGGAGCAGCGGCAGCACACCCCGCCGCAGCGGAGCTTCCTGCGCGACAACGGCCTCGGACTCGCCTTCGGCATCGGCTTCTTGCTCACCCTCGTGGGCCAAGCCATCGCCGGGCACGCGGAGTTCAACAGCCAGCTCGTCGACGAGGGCCTGGCCCGGGTCGACTTCGGCGGCTATGTGACGTCCTCGGACTTCGCGGTGGACGTCACCGAGAACTGGCAGTCGGAGTACCTGCAGTTCTTCCTCTACATCTTCGTCACCGTATGGCTGGTGCAGCGCGGTTCGCCGGAGTCCAAGGAACCGCACAAGGCGGGCACCGAGTCGGACAAGGAGCAGATGGTCGGCGAGCACGCCAAGCAGGACTCACCTCGCTGGGCCAAGAAGCGCGGCTGGCGGCAGACCACCTACGCCCGCTCGCTGGGCATGGTCATGGGCACCATCTTCCTGCTGTCCTGGCTGGCCCAGTCCGTCACCGGCGTGGCCGCCCACAACGAGCGGCAGCTCAGGGAATTGCAGGCACCGAACAGCTGGGGCGAGTACCTGGTGCTGCCGGACTTCTGGGACCGCACCCTGCAGAACTGGCAGTCCGAACTGCTCGCCGTCGCCTCCATGGCGGTGCTGTCGATCTATCTGCGCCAGCGCGGCTCACCCGAGTCCAAGCCCGTGGGCGCGGCCCACACCGCCACCGGAGTCGAGGGCTGACGGGTCTCAGCCCTCCGTGATGCCCTCCGCAATGCCCGCCACCAGCTCGTCCGCCGCCGCGTACGGGTCCAGGTCGCCGGCGACGATCCGCTCCGCCAGCGCGTCCAGGCGGCGGTCGCCGTGCAGGTCGCCGATGCGCTCGCGCAGGGCGGTCACCGCGATGGTCTCCACTTCGCGGGCCGCCCGTGCCACGCGCCGCTCCGACAGGACGCCGCGCTCCTCCATCCACGCCCGGTGCTTCTCCAGCGCCTCGACGACCTCGTCGAGACCCTCACCGCGCGCGGCGACGGTCTTGACGATGGGGGGCCGCCAGTCGCCCGGGCCACGGGACTCGCCGAGGCCCAGCATGTGGTTCAGCTCGCGGGCCGTGGCGTCGGCGCCGTCGCGGTCGGCCTTGTTGACGACGTAGACGTCGCCGATCTCCAGGATGCCCGCCTTGGCGGCCTGGATGCCGTCGCCCATGCCCGGGGCCAGCAGCACCACGCTCGTATCGGCCTGGGAGGCGATCTCCACCTCGGACTGCCCCACGCCCACCGTCTCGACGAGGATCACGTCGCAGCCCGCCGCGTCCAGCACCCGGATGGCCTGGGGGGCGGCCCAGGCCAAGCCGCCGAGGTGGCCGCGGGTGGCCATCGAGCGGATGTAGACCCCCGGGTCGGAGGCGTGGTCGGACATCCGCACGCGGTCACCGAGCAGGGCGCCGCCCGAGAACGGGGAGGACGGGTCGACGGCGAGGACGCCGACCCGCTTGCCCGCCCGGCGGTAGGCGGAGACCAGGCCCGAGGTGGAGGTGGACTTGCCGACGCCGGGCGAGCCGGTGAGGCCGACGACGTACGCCCCGCCGGTCAGCGGGGCCAGCGCCGCCATCACCTCGCGCAGCTGCGGGGACGCCCCCTCGACCAGGGAGATCAGCCGGGCCACGGCACGCGGCCGGCCTTCCCGTGCCTGCTCGACCAGCGTGGGGACGTCCGCCATGACTGCTCCGTTCGATCTGAGAAAGCCCGAGCCCGCGCGTCGGAATCCGGGAGGGTCCCGGGAGGGTCAGTTCCCCGGCACCCGGATGATCAGCGCGTCGCCCTGGCCGCCGCCACCGCACAGCGCCGCCGCGCCCACGCCGCCGCCGCGCCGCTTCAGCTCCAGCGCGAGGTGCAGCACGATGCGGGCACCCGACATACCGATGGGGTGGCCGAGCGCGATGGCTCCGCCGTTGACGTTCACCTTTTCCGGGGATACCCCGAGGTCCTTCATTGACTGCACGGCCACCGCGGCGAACGCCTCGTTGATCTCGATGAGATCGAGGTCATCGACGGTGAGGCCCTCCTTGCCCAGCGCGTGGTTGATCGCGTTGGACGGCTGGGACTGGAGGGAATTGTCCGGCCCGGCCACATTTCCGTGGGCGCCGATCTCGGCGATCCACTCCAGGCCGAGCTCCTCGGCCTTGGCCTTGCTCATCACGACCACGGCGGCGGCGCCGTCGGAGATCTGCGAGGACGTACCGGCCGTGATCGTGCCGTCCTTGGCGAAAGCGGGCCGCAGCTTGGCCAGCGACTCGACGGTGGTCTCCGGGCGGATGCCCTCGTCCTTGCTGAAGATGACGGGCTCGCCCTTGCGCTGCGGGATCTCCACGGGGGTGATCTCCGCCTCGAAGAGGCCGTTCTTCTGGGCGGCGGCGGCGCGCTGGTGGGAGCCGGCCGCGATCTCGTCCTGCGCGGCGCGGGCGATACCGAGACGGGTGTTGTGCTTCTCGGTCGACTCGCCCATGGCGATGTTCTCGAACGCGTCCGTCAACCCGTCGTGCGCCATCGCGTCGAGCATCTCGATCGCGCCGTACTTGTAGCCCTCACGGGACTTGGGCAGCAGGTGCGGGGCGTTGGTCATCGACTCCTGGCCGCCGGCCACCACGATGTCGAACTCGCCCGCGCGGATGAGCTGGTCGGCCAGCGCGATGGCGTCGAGGCCCGAGAGGCAGACCTTGTTGATGGTGAGGGCGGGCACGCTCATCGGGATGCCGCCCTTGACGGCCGCCTGGCGGGCCGGGATCTGCCCGGCGCCGGCCTGCAGCACCTGGCCCATGATCACGTACTGGACCTGGTCGCCGCCGATGCCCGCCCGGTCCAGGGCCGCCTTGATGGCCACCCCGCCCAGGTCGGCACCGGAGAAGGTGCGCAGCGATCCGAGGAGGCGGCCCATGGGCGTCCGGGCGCCCGCGACGATCACGGAGGTCTTGTCGGTGGAACCGTTCGTACCGGTCATGAGGCGCGGCCCCTTCGAGCGGAGGAGGTTAACGAGGGTTTCCGTCAATGTACTGAGCGGTACCCGCCCGGTCACCGGGCAGCGGGTGTGATCGCGCGCACGTTGCGTAACCACGCGTACGGCGGTGCACTGGAGCCATGCTGACGCGAATCGACCACATCGGGATCGCCTGTTTCGACCTCGACAAGACTGTCGAGTTCTACCGTGCCACGTATGGCTTCGAGGTGTTCCACAGCGAGGTCAACGAGGAGCAGGGCGTGCGCGAGGCCATGCTCAAGATCAATGAGACGTCCGACGGCGGGGCGTCCTACCTCCAGCTCCTGGAGCCCACCCGGGAGGACTCCGCGGTCGGCAAGTGGCTTGCGAAGAACGGGGAAGGGGTCCATCACATCGCCTTCGGCACCGCCGACGTGGACGGCGACGCGGCGGCCATCCGGGACAAGGGCGTACGGGTCCTCTACGAGGAGCCGCGGATCGGTTCGATGGGCTCCCGGATCACCTTCCTGCACCCCAAGGACTGTCACGGCGTTCTCACCGAACTGGTCACCTCGGCGACCACCCCCGGGACGGAGCACTGACCACTGCCTCCCCCGGCCGGTAGAGTGCAGGCTCAGCCGGGGTACGGGTGGGGCCCGGCCCAGGCTGTACCGATGATCTGACACCATTTCTTCGGAAGGGCGGGCTCCGGGGTTCCACCAGTACGCAGGACGGGGCCGGCCGCCAACGCGACCAGGGGACGGATGGGACCGCGCAGTGCGGGGCAACGACCGCTACGAGGCTGACGACCACCTCTCGCAATTCGAAGCCGAGATGGAGCGGCTGAAGAAGGAGCGGGAGAAGGCGGTCCAGCACGCCGACGACCTCGGCTATCAGGTCGAGGTGCTGCGCGCCAAGCTCCACGAGGCGCGCCGCACTCTCGCCCACCGTCCGGCATACGACACCGCCGATATCGGGTACCAGGCGGAGCAGTTGCTCCGTAATGCCCAGATTCAGGCGGAACAGCTCCGCACCGACGCCGAGCGCGAGCTGCGCGAGGCCCGGGCCCAGACGCAGCGTCTCCTCCAGGAGCAGGCCGAGCGCCAGGCCCGGATGGAGGCCGAGCTGCACGCCGAGGCCGTCGCGCGCCGGCAGCGGCTCGACGAGGAGCTCAACGAGCGCCGCCAGACCGTCGAGTCGCACGTCAACGAGAACGTGGCCTGGGCCGAGCAGCTGCGGGCCCGCACGGAGTCGCAGGCGCGGCGGCTGCTGGAGGAGTCCCGGGCGGAGTCGGAGGCCGCGCTGGCCGCCGCCCGCGCGGAGGCCCAGCGGCTGACCGAGCAGGCCCGGGCCCGGCTCGGGGCGGCCGCCGAGGAGGCGCGCGCCGAAGCGGAAGCGATACTGCGCCGGGCGCGCACCGACGCGGAGCGGCTGCTGACCGCCGCGTCCGCGCAGGCCCAGGAGGCCACCGACCACGCCGAGCAGCTGCGCACGGCCACGAGCGCGGAGTCCGACCAGGCCCGTACGACGGCGGCCGAGCTGACGCGCGGCGCCGAGGCGCGGATGCAGGAGGCCGACACGGCGCTGCGCGAGGCGCGCGCCGAGGCCGAGAAGCTCGTCACCGAGGCGAAGGAGTCCGCCGCCCGCCGGCTGACGTCCGCCGAGTCGGAGAACGAGCAGCGCACCCGTACCGCCAAGGCCGAGATCGCCCGCCTGGTGGGCGAGGCGACGAAGGAGGCCGAGGCCCTCAAGGCCGAGGCGGAGCAGCTGCGCGCCGATGCCCGGGCGGAGGCCGACCGGCTGCTGGCCGAGGCGTCCGACAACGCCCGCAGTGCCGCCGCCGAGGACTCCGCGGCGCAGCTCGCGAAGGCCGCCCGGACGGCGGAGGAGATCCTGACCAAGGCGTCCGAGGACGCCCGTGCCGCCACGAAGGCGGCCGCCGAGGAGGCCGAGCGGATCCGCCGGGAGGCGGAGGCCGAGGCCGAGCGGCTGCGTGAGCAGGCGGCGGACACCGCCGAGCAGCTCAAGGGCGAGGCGAAGGACGACACCAAGGAGTACCGCGCCAAGACCGTCGAGCTCCAGGAGGAGGCACGGCGGCTGCGCGGCGAGGCCGAGCAGCTGCGGGCCGAAGCGGTCGCCGAGGGCGAGCGGATCCGGGGTGAGGCGCGCCGGGAGGCGCTCCAGCAGATCGAGGAGGCGGCCAGCACCGCCGAGGAGCTGCTCGCCAAGGCCAAGGCCGACGCGGAGGAGACCCGGGGCGGCGCGAACGCCGAGAGCGAGCGGGTGCGCGCCGAGGCCGCCGAGCGCGCGGCGGGCCTGCGCAAGCAGGCCGAGGAGGTGCTGGAGCGGTCCCGCGCCGAGGCCGAGGAGATGGCCGAGGAGGCCGAGGACCACGCGACGCGCACCCGCACCGAGGCGGCGGAGGCCGCCCGGCAGCTGCGCGAGGAGGCCGAGCGGGCCGCGAAGGCGCGCCGCGAGGAGGCGGACGCGGAGCTGACGCGGCTGCACACCGAGGCCGAGCAGCGGGTGGAGTCCGCTGAGACGGCGCTGCGCGAGGCCCGCACGGAGGCCGAGCGGCTGCGCCGGGAGACCGCCGAGGAGACCGAGCGGCTCCGTGCGGAGTCCGCGGAGCGGATCCGTACGCTCCAGGCGCAGGCCGAGACGGAGGCCGAGCGGCTGCGCGCCGAGGCCGCCGAGGAGGCGGCCGCCGCGCGTACCGAGGGCGAGGCCGTGGCCGTGCGGCTGCGGACCGAGGCCGCCGCGGAGGCGGAGCGGCTGCGCGCCGAGGCGCGGGAGAAGGCCGACCGGGTGCGGGCCGAGGCGAACGCCGCGGCCGAGCGGACGGCCGCCGAGGCCGCCGAGGCCCTGACGGCCGCGCAGGAGGAGGCCGCCCGCCGGCGTCGCGAGGCCGAGGAGCTGCTCGGTGACGCCCGTACGGAGGCGCAGGCCGAGCGTGCCGCGGCCCATGAGCAGAGCGAGGAGCTGCTGGCGTCGGCCCGTAAGCGGGTCACGGAGGCGCAGGAGGAGGCGCGGCGGCTGGTCGAGGAGGCCGAGCAGCGCGCCACCGAGCTGGTGGCCGCCGCCGAGCTGACGGCCCAGCAGGTGCGGGACGCGGTCGCGGGGCTGCACGAGCAGGCCGAGGAGGAGATCGCCGGGCTGCGCTCGGCGGCCGAGCACAACGCCGAGCGGACCCGTACCGAGGCGCAGGAGGAAGCGGACCGGGTCCGTGCCGACGCCTATGCCGAGCGCGAGCGCGGCGGCGAGGACGCTGCCCGGATGCGGGCCGAGGCGCAGGCGGCGAAGGACGCCGCGAAGGCGCTGGCGGAGCGGACGGTCGAGGAGGCCGTCGCCGAGGGGCAGCGGCTGGAGGCGGAGGCCGCCCGCACACTGGACGAGGCGCGGGAGGCCGCGAACGCCCGGCGTACCGAGGCCGCCGAGCAGGCGGACCAGTTGCTCGCCGAGGCCATGGCCGAGGCGGAGAAGCTGGTCACGGAGGCCGAGGAGACGGTCGAGCTGGCCCGGGCCGAGGCGGCCCGGACGGCGGACGAGGCCCGTAAGGCCGCGGACGCCAAGCGTGCCGAGGCCGCGGAGCAGGCCGACGCCCTCGTGATCGAGGCGACGATCGAGGCGGACCGGCTGCGGGCCGAGGCCGCCCAGGTGCTCGACGACGCCCGGGACGCCGCGAACGCCCGTCGCACGGAGGCCGCCGGTCAGGCGGACGCGCTCCTGGCCGAGGCGACCGCGGAGGCCGAGCGGCTGGTGGCCGAGGCCACCGCGACGGTGGACACGGCCCGCGAGCGCGCCGAGGCGCATCGCGCGGAGGCCGCCGGGCGGGCCGAGGCCCTCGTGGCCGAGGCGACCGCGGAGGCGGAGCGGCTGCAGGCCGAGGCCGCCAAGGCCCTCGACGAGGCGCAGGAGTTCGCCGAGACGCACAAGGCGGAGGCCACGGCGGAGGCCGAGCGGCTGGTCGCCGAGGCCGAGCGGACCGTGGACGAGGCCCGTGAGGCCGCGAACGCGCACCGCACGGAGGCCGCCGAGCAGGCCGACGAGCTGATCGCCAAGGCGACGGCCGAGGCCGAGCGGATGGTCTCGGACGCGTCGGCCAAGGCGCAGCAGATGCGCATCGACGCCTCCGACGCGCTCGCGTCGGCCGAGCAGGACGCGTCGCGTGCGCGCGCCGAGGCCCGCGAGGACGCGAACAAGATGCGGGCCGAGGGTCACGCCGAGGCCGAACGGATCGTCAACGCGGCGACGGAGCTGACCTCTTCCGCGCAGGACGACGCGGACCGCATCGTCGACGAGGCCCGCGAGGCGGCGGGTGCGCGGCGCACGGAGGCGGCCAAGCAGGCCGATGAGCTGATCGCCGAGGCGACGGCTCAGGCCGAGCGGATGCGTGCCGAGGCCGAGGAGAGCCTGGAGACGGCCCGGGCCGAGGCGGCCCGTACGGCCGAGGAGGCCCGGGAGGCCGCCGACGCCCGGCGCACGGAGGCCGGCGAGCAGGCCGACGCGCTCATGGCCGAGGCCACCGCCGAGGCGGACCGGCTGCGTACCGAGGCCGCCAAGGCCCTGGACGAGGCCCGGGAGGCCGCGAACGCCCGCCGCACGGAGGCCGCCGAGCAGGCGGACGCCCTCGTCGCGGAGGCGACGGCGGAGGCCGAGCGGATGCGGCTGGAGGCCGAGGCCGCGCTCAACTCCGCGCAGGAGAACGCGAACAGCACGCGTGCCGACTCCGCGAAGATCAAGGCCGATGCCGTGCTGGAGGCGGAGCGGCTGCGGTCCGAGGCGCGGGCCGAGGGCGAGCGGACCATCGACCAGGCGCGGGACGCGGCGGCGCAGAAGCGCACCGAGGCCGCCGAGCAGGCGGACGCCCTGATCGCCAAGGCCCAGGAGGAGGCCCTGCGGGCCGCCGCGGCCGCGGAGGAGCAGGCCGACACCATGGTGGGCGCCGCCCGCCGGGAGGCCGAGCGGATCGTGAAGGAGGCCACCGGCGAGGGCAACGCGCTGGTGGAGCAGGCCCGTACCGATGCGAACACCATGCTCGCGGAGGCGCGCGGGGACGCGACGGCCATAAGGGAGCGGGCCGAGGAGCTGCGCTCGCGGCTCGAGGGAGAGGTCGAGGAGCTGCACGACCGGGCCCGCCGGGAGGCGGCCGAGGCGATGCAGTCGGCGGGTGAGCGCTGCGACAAGCTCGTCGCGGCGGCCACCGAGCAGCTGGCGGCGGCGGAGGAGAAGGCGAAGAAGCTGGTCTCCGACGCCGGGGCCGAGGCCAACAAGGTCCGGATCGCCGCCGTGCGGAAGGCCGAGGGGCTGCTGAAGGAGGCCGAGCAGAAGAAGGCGGCCGCTGTACGCGAGTCCGAGCGCCTGCGCACCGAGGGTGCGGAGGAGGCCAAGCGGCTCGTCGAGGAGGGAAAGCGGGAGTTGGAGGTGTTGGTGCGCCGTCGGGAGGACATCAATGCCGAGATTTCCCGTGTCCAGGACGTGTTGGAAGCGTTGGAATCATTTGAGGCCCCGGGGGCAGGCGGCACCAAGGACGGTGGGGTGAAGGCGGCTGCGGGCGCGGGGGCAACTCGATCGAGTGGCAAGCAGTCCCAGAAGTAGCCACTCAAACGGGGGGACATTCTCCAGTTGTCCCTCCCATCCTCTCGTTGACACGCCGCTCGCACCCCTAGGATTCCCTCTATCACCTCACCGGTCTCTTTCGACAGGAACCCCATGAGTGACACTTCCTCCCCCTTCGGCTTCGAGCTCGTGCGGCGTGGCTACGACCGCGGCCAGGTGGACGACCGCATTTCGAAGCTCGTTGCCGACCGTGACAGCGCACTGGCTCGCATCACGTCCTTGGAAAAGCGGATCGAGGAGCTGCACCTCGAAACGCAGAACGCTCAGGCCCAGGTCAATGACGCGGAGCCGTCCTACGCGGGTCTCGGGGCACGGGTCGAGAAGATCCTGCGGCTGGCCGAGGAAGAGGCCAAGGACCTGCGCGAGGAGGCCCGTCGGGCCGCCGAGCAGCACCGTGAGCTGGCGGAGTCGGCGGCGCAGCAGGTGCGCAACGACGCCGAGTCGTTCGCCGCCGAGCGCAAGGCGAAGGCGGAGGACGAGGGCGCCCGGATCGTCGAGAAGGCGAAGGGCGACGCCGCTTCCCTGCGGGCCGAGGCGCAGAAGGACGCGCAGTCCAAGCGGGAGGAGGCGGACTCCCTCTTCGAGGAGACCCGCGCCAAGGCCGCCCAGGCCGCGGCGGACTTCGAGACCAACCTGGCCAAGCGCCGCGAGCAGTCCGAGCGCGATCTGGCGTCCCGCCAGGCCAAGGCCGAGAAGCGGCTCGCGGAGATCGAGCACCGGGCCGAGCAGCTGCGCCTGGAGGCGGAGAAGCTGCGGACGGACGCCGAGCGCCGGGCCCGCCAGACGGTGGAGACCGCGCAGCGCCAGGCCGAGGACATCGTCGCCGACGCCAACGCGAAGGCCGACCGGATCCGCAGCGAATCCGAGCGCGAGCTGGCGGCGCTCACCAACCGCCGCGACAGCATCAACGCCCAGCTGACCAACGTCCGCGAGATGCTGGCCACGCTGACCGGCGCGGCGGTGGCCGCGGCCGGCGTCCCCGGCGACGACGAGCCGATCTCCCGCGGCGTCCCGGCCCAGCAGAGCCGCTGATCCCTTGAACGACGCCCCGTAGCGGGCCGTACGTTACCCAGCGACGTACCCAGCGCGTCGTGCGCGAACCCCTGTGGCGCACGGGGCGCTGGGCTGCTTTCAGCCATAGTTTCGGCCATACATCCGGCATGCATCCGGCCCGGTCCGCCGGCGTTCCGGACCCGCCGCCACCGGTGGCGGGGCGCCCCGGGCGCCCTTAGCGTGGGTGGATGATCGAGCTTGAGGGGCTGACCAAGCGCTACGGCGAAAAGCTCGCCGTCGACCACCTCACCTTCACCGTGCGCCCCGGAATCGTCACCGGCTTCCTGGGCCCCAATGGCGCGGGCAAGTCCACGACCATGCGCATGATGCTCGACCTGGACAACCCCACCAGCGGCTCGGTGCGGATCGACGGCAGGCACTACCGCTCGCTGAAGGACCCGCTGAAGGTCGTCGGCGCCCTGCTGGAGGCCAAGGCCTGGCACGGCGGCCGCAGCGCCCACAACCACCTGCTGTGCCTGGCCCAGAGCAACGGCATCCCCCGCGCCCGGGTGCGGGAGGTGCTGGACACCGTCGGCCTGACCTCGGTGGCCAAGAAGCGCACCAAGGGCTTCTCGCTCGGCATGGGCCAGCGGCTCGGCATCGCCGCCGCGCTGCTCGGCGACCCCGAGATCCTGATGTTCGACGAGCCGGTCAACGGGCTCGACCCCGAGGGCATCCACTGGATCCGCAACCTCATGAAGAACCTGGCGGCCCAGGGCCGTACGGTCTTCGTCTCCTCGCACCTGATGAGCGAGATGGCGCTGACCGCCGAGCACCTCGTGGTCATCGGCCAGGGCCGGCTGCTCGCCGACACCTCCATGGCCGCCTTCATCGCGGAGAACTCACGCTCGTACGTACGGATGCGCTCGCCCGACCACGAGCGGCTGCGGGACGTGCTCTCCGGGGCCGGCATCACCGCCCGGCCCACGGCCGACGGCTCCCTGGAGGTGGACGGCGAGGACGCGCCGCACCTCGGTGAGCTGGCCGCGCGGCATCAGCTCACGCTGCACGAGCTGAGCCCCCAGCGGGCGTCCCTGGAAGAGGCCTTCATGCAGCTCACCGCCGAGTCGGTGGAGTACCACGCGCACGACGGCCGCCCGCCGGAGGAGGCCCGGCAGGCCGGCCCGGCCGCGCCGCCGGGCGGGCGTCCCGGCTGGGGAGCCGACTGGCGGAAGAAAGGGTCCTGACGATGGCGGTGGTGACGCAGGTCCTGCGCTCCGAATGGACAAAGATCAAATCCGTGCGTTCCACGGTATGGACGCTCGGTCTGGCCGTGGTGGTGACGGTCGCGCTCGGCGCGCTGATCAGCGCATTGTCCAAAAATGAGTTCGATAAACTCTCCACGCGGGAGAAATTGACCTTCGATCCGACCTTCACGAGTTTCGCGGGGATGGGTCTCGGGCAGCTCGCGATGATCGTTTTCGGTGTGCTGGTGGTGTCGAACGAATACAGCACCGGAATGATCCGCACCTCGCTGGCGGCCGTTCCGCAGCGCGGCACCTTTCTCTTCAGCAAGATCACCATTGCCACACTGCTCGCCCTCGTCGTCAGCATGATCACGAGTTTTGTCGCCTTTTTCGTCGGCCAGGCGATGCTCGGCAGCCACAAAGCGGCCCTCGGTGACCCCGGCGTGCTGCGCGCGGTGATCGGCGGCGGGCTCTACATGACGCTGATCACGGTCTTCTCGATGGGCGTCGCGACGATGCTGCGCAGCCCGATGCTCTCGCTCGGCATCCTCATGCCGTTCTTCTTCCTCATCTCGGCCATCCTCGGCAACGTCTCCGCCACCAAGAAGGTCGGCCAGTACCTCCCGGACCAGGCGGGGCAGAAGGTCATGCAGGTCGTCACCTTCGACGACGACGCCCCGTACGGGCCGTGGGGCGGATTCGCGATCATGGTGGTATGGGTGGTCGCCGCGCTGATCTGCGCATATGTCCTGCTGAAGAAGCGCGACGCATGAGCGCTCGGTGACCGCTCCCTGACCCACCGCCGACCCTGGAAATCCCACAAATCGGGAACCGTCAACCCTCGTCTATCCTCCTAACCCTCACGGGGGCTTATTGCCCCGACCAGCTCGCGAGGGGCGGAGAATGATCGAGGCAGTCGGCCTGACGAAGCGCTACGGCGCCAAGACGGCCGTGTACAACCTGTCGTTCCAGGTACGGCCAGGCGCCGTCACCGGCTTCCTGGGGCCCAACGGCTCCGGCAAGTCGACGACGATGCGCATGATCCTGGGCCTGGACAACCCGACGGCCGGGCAGGTGACCATCGGTGGCCACCCGTTCAACAAGCTGCCCAACGCCCCCCGCCAGGTCGGTGCCCTCCTCGACGCGAAGGCCGTGCACGGCGGGCGGAGCGCGCGGCAGCACCTGCTGTCCCTCGCCCAGCTCTCCGGCATCCCGGCCCGCCGGGTCGACGAGGTGCTCGGCGTCGTGGGCCTCCAGGACGTGGCCCGCAGGCGCTCCAAGGGCTTCTCCCTCGGCATGGGCCAGCGGCTCGGCATCGCCGCCGCGCTGCTCGGCGACCCGCAGGTGCTGCTCTTCGACGAGCCGGTCAACGGCCTCGACCCCGAGGGCATCCTGTGGGTCCGCAACCTCATGAAGCGGCTCGCCGCGGAGGGCCGCACGGTCTTCGTCTCCTCGCACCTGATGAGCGAGATGGCGCTGACCGCCGACCACCTGATCGTCATCGGGCGCGGCCAGCTGATGGCCGACATGAGCGTCACCGACTTCATCTCCGCGAACTCGGCTGACTTCGCCCGCGTCCGCACGCCCGAGGGCGAGCAGGAGGGTCGCGAGAAGCTCACCGCCGCGCTGGTCGAGGCGGGCGGCCAGGTGCTGCCCGAGCAGGACGGCGGGCTGCGCGTCACGGGCCTGGCCCTCCCCCGCATCAGCGACCTCGCGCACAGCGCGGACGTCCGCCTGTGGGAACTCTCCCCGCACCAGGCGTCCCTGGAAGAGGCGTACATGCGCCTCACCCAGGGTGCGGTCGACTACCGCTCGACCGCCGACCAGATGTCGGGCTTCCAGCAGCCGGCCCCCGGGTACGGCCAGCCGGGCGCCCCGCAGGGCTGGGCCCCGCCGCAGGGCCAGCCGCATGGTCAGCCGCAGGGCAACCCCTACCCGGTGCTTCCGGGCGAGCAGCCCAACCCGTACGCGCAGCAGCACCAGCAGCAGTTCGCCGCCGCCCCTGCCGCGCCGCAGTACCAGCAGCCTCAGCCGCCCGCCGCGGCTCCGGCCTCTCCCCCGGCGCAGCCGACCGCCGCGCCGGCTTCCGCACCCGCCCCCGCCGACCTCACCAAGCGCGACAGCGAGGACGCCCGATGACCACCCCCCAGCACCCCGCGCCCCCGCAGTCCGCCCCGCAGGGCCCGCCGCAGGGACCCCCGCAGGCCCAGGCCTACGCCCAGCCCCAGCCGCCCCAGCAGCAGCCCCAGCACGAGCAGGGCTACTGGCCGGGCACGGCGCCCGCCGGCGGTTACGTCTCGCCGATCCCGGTGCGCAAGGCCACCCTCGGGGACGCGCTCGCCTCCGAGTGGACCAAGATCAAGTCGGTCCCCTCGACGATGTGGACGCTCGGCGTCATGGTCGTGCTCGTGGTCGGCATCGGCATCCTGATCGGGACGATCTTCAAGGCGGTGAACAAGGAGGTCGACGCCTCCGCGCTGGGCCTCGGCGTCTTCGGCCTGCTGCTGGGCTCGATCTGTGTGATCACCCTCGGCGTCCTGACGATCGCCTCCGAGTACGCCACGGGGATGATCCGCACGACCCTGACCGCCTGCCCGAACCGCGGCCGGGTGCTGGCGGCCAAGGCGATCGTGTTCTTCTCGCTGACGTTCGTGATCACCTTGGTCTCCACCGCGCTGGTGAGTGTGATCAACACGGCGATGGTGGGCGATCTGGCCCTTGAGGCGACGGGCGATGAGTGGTTCAAGGCGACCGTCGGTGTGAGCCTGTACATGGGTGCGCTGGGCCTGCTGGCGCTCGCCGTGGGCACGCTGCTGCGGCACTCCGCCGGGGCCATCACGACGATGCTGGGCCTGGTACTGCTGCCCGTGGTGGTGGCGATGTTCATGATGTCCGAGAGCCTCTCGGACGTCCGTGAGTGGCTCTTCGAGTACTCGATCCCCAGCCAGCTCGTCGGCATCTTCGCCACCGAGGGCGGGGACGGCCTGACCGGCTGGGAACCGCTGTGGGTCATGCTCGGCATGGCAGCCATGGCCCTGGGCGGCGCGTACGCGGCACTGGTGAAGCGCGACGCGTAACGCTGGGCGCTGAGCCTTTCGACGGGCCTTGTGCCGCGTCCGCCTCTGCCTCCCGGCAGGGGCGGGCCTCCCGCCGGTCCGGCCCTTCGCCTGGACTTCACCCTGGCCCCCGACAGGAGCGAGCCCGGCCGACGCGGCCGGGCCGGGCCCTGTCGGTCAGGCGGGAGGCGGGCCCATGGGGGTGGTGGCCAGTGCGCGGGCGACCGTGTGCAGGTTGGCCGCCATCGCGCGCCCGGTTTTGGCCGACCACTCGTGACCTTCTTCGGTTTCGCTGTAACTCGGGCCCGGCCCGGGGCCCCTGTTCCAGTAGGTCCACGCCTGGCCGGGGATGGTGTAGCCGATGTCCATCAGTCCGCCGGTGATCTCGGAGATCACATGGTGCGCGCCGTCCTCGTTGCCGGTGACGACGACGCCGGCGACCCGGTTGTAGGCGACCGGTCGGCTTTCCGCGTCGGTTTCGCCGAGCATCGCGTCCATCCGCTCCAGCATGCGCTGCGCGATCGAGGAAGGGTGTCCCACCCACGTGGGGGTGGCCACGACGAGGATCTGCGAGTTCAGCAGCTGCTCATGGACCTGCGGCCAGTCGTCGCCGTCACCCGTATCGGTCGTCACGCCGGGCGGAATGTTGAGATCGACCAGCCGGAGTGCGGTGACCTCCACCTTCCGCTCCCGCAACGCCTGGATGACGATCCCGGCGAGACGTTCGGTGTTCGACGGCTCCGGTGAAGCCTTCAATGTGCAGTTCAGCACCAGCGCACGCACAGCACTCCCGACATGCCTCATGGAGGTGGGCCGGACAGCCCGCACAGCACGGTAACCACATGGGCCGCACCCGCCACCACGGCACGCCGATCGCCCGTCGACGCCGTCCCTGCGGCGCCCGCCGTCGTATCCACAGCGGCCTCCTGACCTGGGGCGGGACCGGGCCCGCCGCCGATCAGTAACGCGGTGCGTTACGAGACCGCTGGAGCCTCGCGCTCCGGCGGTCTCTCGCGTTCCAGCACGCCTTGTGCCAGTGGCGGCGGTCCTCGACGCCGCCGCCGTACTGCGGCCAGGCGACGAGGTGCGGGACGCCGGGCGGGATCTCCTGGTCGCAGCCGGGGCAGCGATAGTGCTTGGCCGCCGAGCCGCCGCCGATCATGCGGACGTTCCACTCCTCGCCCTGCCAGCTCTCCGTGCGCTCCAGCCCGTAACGGTTGCCGACCGGTTCGCGCTCGTCGCGCGGGTCGGCGGCTTGCTTGTCGGCGCCGCCTCGCGGGCGGTTTCGGCGCGGGGACACGGAACACCTCGGAGGTCTGGAAACACGGGCCGTGACCAGTATTACGCGCTGCGGCGGCCCGCCCGGGCACCCGCACCCCGGCACCACCCCCGCCTACTCTCCGATCATCATGAAAACTTCACGCTCCGCCGTGCCCTTGGCACGTGTCGGGCGTTATTGCCTTTGGGGGGAGGCCGCGTCGGTCGCTTAGGAGGAGTCAGAGCGATGCGCGTTGGAGCTTTTGTCCTTGCCGCCCAATTCCCCGGTCAGGGCCACGGAGAAGCGCTGTACCGAGCCGTGCGGTCGGCGGAAGTCGCCGAGGAGGCCGGGCTGGACGCCGTCTGGGTGGCCGAGCACCACTTCGTACCGTACGGAGTCTGCCCGTCCGCCGTCACCCTGGCGGCACTGCTGCTGGGGCGCACGCATTCCATCGAAGTGGGCACGGCCGTCAGCGTGTTGCCGACCGTGCACCCGGTGGCCCTGGGTGAACAGGCGGCACTCCTGCATCTGACGTCCGGTGGCCGATTCACCCTCGGGGTGGGGCGCGGCGGGCCGTGGGTGGACCTGGAGGTCTTCGACTCCGGCCTCGCGGCGTACGAAGAGGGGTTCCCCGAGTCCCTCGAACTGCTGATGCGCTGGCTGCGCGAACCCCGCGTGAGCGCTGACGGGAAACGATTCGCCTTCCGCGAGGTCCCGGTCGTCCCGCGCCCGGACGAACTGCTCGACCCCTCCGGTGCCGGCCGCCCCGGCCCGCCGGTCATGGTCGCCTGCACCTCGCCCGACAGCGTGCGGCTCGCGGCCCGGCACGGACTGCCGATGCTGCTCGGCATGCACATCGGGGACGAGGAGAAGGCGGAGATGGTCGCCGCGTGGCGCAAATGCGCCCTGGAGTCCGGGAGTTCACCGGAGGAGGTCGCGGCGGCGGGCCATGTGGCGGCCGGGGTCGCCCAGGTCGCCGACAACCGGGCCGCAGCGACCGAGACCCTGCTGAAGGCCATGCCGGGCTGGCTGCACAAGGGACTCACGGCACATGTGACGGTCGACGGCCGTGAGCGGCGGATGCGCGACCCGTACGACTACACGGAGCTGCTCTGCGATCTCCATCCGGTGGGACCGCCCCGGCTGTGCGCCGACCGGCTGGCCGCGACCGCCGAGCGCACGGGCATCAGCCGCTTCGCCCTGCTGACCGAGGGCTCCGGGGATCTCGCCGCCACCGAGGACAATCTCCGTCGGCTCGGCGGGGAGGTACTGCCGCTGCTCGCCTGAGCCGCCCCCGGCCGGTACTGGCCCCCGCCCCCGGCCGTGCGCCCCTGCCCATGTCCTTCGCCCGGCTTCCCCCGGGCCGGGCCCCTCGCACCCTTGTGTCCCTGTGCCCTGTCCCCCGTGCCCCCGTGTCCCGTGCCCCCGCGGATCGTGCGGAGCTGCCGCCCACGACTCGTCGCGCACCTCCCCTCCCCCCGCGAGGAGCGGCAGCAAGGGCAGGTCAGCAGTCCCGCAGCTCCGGGGACTGGTTCAGCAGCTGGCCCCGGATCGAGGTGAAGCGGGCCAGGCGGTCGTCCACCGCCGGGTCGAGCGGGAAGACGGCCACCCGATGGCAGTTCTGGAACGCCAGGCGTACCCCGAAGTGTCGCTGGAGCGCACCGCGAATCGCGTCACTCGCCAGGGCGCGCAGCAGCTGACCGCGCGCCTGCTCGTCCGGCGGCGGCGTCCGGTTGTCGGCGAATTCGCCGCCTTCGACCTTGAGCTGGACCACCAGGGAGCTGACCATCTCCCACGCGTACGGCAGGGAGTTCCGGACGCAGTCGACGAATTCCGCTTCGTCGACCTCGCCTCGCTCGGCCTGTTCAAGGAGGGCCGGTGAGACGTCGAGCGACATGGGTTCTCCTCTCGAGGACCCCGCGAGCGGGGTCACAGGGATGGGCGGGCGGACGACGACGCCCTGTGCCCGTACGGCGACCGCCCGCTTCAACGGTAATTCGGCCACTGCTGCCGCACCAGGAGAACGCACATACAACTGGCCATCCAGTGCCCTCCATCGAACGGGTTCTTCCGGGGCGAATCGCGTCGAGCGGCAGGAGTCGAGTAGCGTGACCCACCATGCGTCTCGTCATTGCCCGTTGCTCCGTGGACTACGCGGGCCGGCTCACCGCCCACCTTCCTTCCGCCCCGCGTCTGATCCTGGTCAAGGCGGACGGCAGCGTCTCCATCCACGCGGACGACCGGGCCTACAAGCCCCTCAACTGGATGTCCCCGCCCTGCACGCTGAAGGAGGGCGACGGCAGTGTGTGGACGGTGGTGAACAAGGCAGGCGAGAAATTGATCATCACCATGGAGGAAGTCCTCCATGATTCCTCGCACGAGCTGGGCGTCGACCCCGGTCTGGTGAAGGACGGCGTGGAAGCGCACCTTCAGGAACTGCTCGCGGACCGCATCACCACGCTCGGTGACGGCTACACCCTGATCCGTCGCGAATATCCGACGGCCATCGGGCCCGTGGACATCCTCTGCCGGGACGCCGACGGCGCCACCGTGGCGGTGGAGCTGAAGCGGCGCGGCGACATCGACGGCGTCGAGCAGCTGACCCGCTATCTCGAGCTGCTCAACCGCGACCCGCACCTGGCCCCCGTACGAGGGATTTTCGCCGCCCAGGAGATCAAGCCGCAAGCACGCGTCCTGGCCACGGACCGCGGCATCGGCTGCGTCGTCCTGGACTACGACGCGATGCGCGGCATCGAGGACGACAAGCTCAGGCTGTTCTAGGGACCGGGCGCCCTGCGGGGTGTCCTGCCGACGGCGGGCCGTCTTGCCGCCTGCGGCGGCGGGCGCCCTGCGGGCGCGTCCTCAATCGCCGGACGGGCTTGATGTGGCTGAGCTCAGCCACATCAAGCCCGTCCGGCGATTGAGGACACCGCCGCGCAGCGGAGGTGCACCCGCCACGGCCTACACAGCGGGAGCGCTTCCGCTCGCGGAGTTCGAGCTGTCGGCGGGGGACGTGGGAGGCGTCGGATTCTGCGTCGGCGGCTCGGGGTCCTTCGTGGGCTCCTGCGTCTTCGTCGGCGTCGGCTTCTGCGTCGGCGGCGTGGGATCGCCACCGCCCGGCGTACGCGTGGGGCTCTTCGTCGGCCCGCCCGACGACGACGGCGAGCCGGACGGCGAACCGCTGCCGCTCGGGCTCGGCGACGTGCTGCCGGAGGCACCCGGCGAGGACGGCGTGGCGCCCGGGCTCTGCGACTGGCCGGGCTTCCCGCTGCCGCCCGGTGCCTGCGGGCGACCGGTGGCGCCCGGCGCCGGCTGATCGGCGTTGAGGGTGTTGTCGCCGTCCTGCTGGGACGCCGACTGGTCCGGCTTCACCTGGTCCGACGGCTTGTGGTTGGGGCCGCCGGAGGCCGCACCGAGCGTGACGACCGTGCCGAGGACGCCCGCGAGGAGCGCGCCCGCGCCCGCCGCGATCAGATTGCGCCGGGCCCGGCCCACCATGAGTCTCCTGGCCCACGGCTCCCGGTGCGCCGGGCGGCCCGGGCCGCTCTGCGCGACGGGCCCGGAGGCCCCCGCGGGCCCGGCCTTGCCGCTGTCCGCGCCGAAGCCGTGGACGACCGTGGTCGCCCCCGAGTCGTGGGAGCGGGCCGCGGGCACGGCGTAGGGCGGGGTGACCGACTGCTCGCTCCGCGCGGCCGGGATCTCCTCGCCCGCCGGGGCGGGGCCGTCCTCGCCGGGCAGCGGCGGCAGCGGGGGCACGCCGGGGACGCCGCGCATGCCCATCGCCAGCCCGGAGCGGTCGGCGACGAGCGCGAGCGCCCGGCGGCCGGCGACCGCGCCGCGCTTGTCGGCCATCACACCGCGGAGCCCTATCGAGGCCTCCAGCTCGGCGCGGGCCCGGTCGAGGCTGCCGGTGCACAGCGCCAGCACGCCCAACTCGTGGTGGAAATACGCTTCTTCGCCGACCTCGCCCGACATGCGCGCGGCCGCCTGGCCGTGCCGCAGGCAGCGCTCCCAGGCACTCCAGTGGCAGGCGGCGGCGAAGGCGGGCGCCGCCGTACGGGCCAGCAGCACCGCGGCCGCCGGGTGTCCGGCCTCGCCGTCGGCGACCAGCACGGCCATCGCGGCGAGGATCGCGTCGGCCTCGGCGGCGGCGCGCTCGGGGGCCACGGAGGGATGCCCGGCCCACCAGGCGTAGTGCTGCGCGGCGGAGTGCGCGCGAGCGGCGGTGTCGGTGCCGTAGCCCTCGGCGAGCAGCTGGTCGGCGACGCCGACCGCGAGCCGGTAGTGCGCGCCGACGGCGGTGATCAGCCCGCTGGCGAGCAGCTCGCCGACGGCGGCGTCCGCGTGGGTGTCACCGGCCAGCGCGGGCAGATGGGCCTGGTGGGGGACCTCGCCGCCGAGGGCGAGGGCGAAGCTCAGGGTGTCGCGGGCGACGTCGCTGAGCCGGGAGGCGAGCACGCCGACGGGCGCCGCGCTGACGGCGAGGCTCGGCAGCGGCGGCTTGACGTCGCCGCCGGCCTCCTCGGAAGCGCCGGCCGCGTCGGCCACGTAGGGCCGCTCGGCGAAGACGCCGAACTCGTCGACGGCGGCGGGGTCGGCGCCCGTCCGGTCGCGCTGCCGCAGCAGGGCCCCGGCCTGGACGAACCGCAGCGGCAGCCCCTCGGACTCGAACCACAGGTCCGCCGCCCAGTCGGCTTCCTCGTCCGTGAGCGGCCGCTCGACGGCCCGCTCCAGCAGCTCCAGGCAGCCGGTGCGGTCGAGGCCGCCGAGGAAGACCTCTTCGAGGTGCGAGTCGGGGGAGGGCGCGGCGACATCGGGCGTGGCCGCGAGGAGGAAGGCGCACTCGGGGGTCGCGTCGAGCAGCTCGTCGAGCGCGCTGCCGCCGAACTCGAGGTCGTCCAGGACGACGATCGCGCCGATCTCGTGCACCGCCGCCAGGATCCCGGCCCGGTCGGGGCGGTTCAGCGGCGCGTGGTGGACGGCGGCGAAGAGCTCGTAGAGCAGGTCGGCGGGGGTGCGGTGGTAGCCGCTGAGGCGGACGACGCCGTCGGGGGCCAGGCCCTCGACGTCCGTGGCGACGGCGTCCAGCAGGGCGGTGCGCCCGGAGCCGGCGGGGCCGGTGAGGCGCACGGAACGGCCACGGGAGAGCAGCCGGGTCAGCCGCTCGCGCTCCTCGTCCCGCTCGACGAGCGGCAGCTCGGGGCCGACGGGGCGGGCGGGCGGCGGCGGGGCCGCGGCCCGGCGCCGCTCGGCGCGCTCGTCGGCGTCGTGCCGCTGGGGGCGGGCGGGCAGTCTGCCGGGCGGGCAGGGCTCTATTTCGCTGCCGTCGACGGGGTTGACGGTGAGCAGATAGTCACCGGTGACCAGCTGGACGACCCGGACGGGCCCCTGGCTCGGGGTGTCGGGCGCGCTCGACGACGCGGCCGCGGGCTCCGACCGCGACGGCTGCTGCGGGCCGCCGTCGGCGGACGCGCGGGCGTCGTCGTGGAAGTCCTCGGATCCCGGGTTCGTCGGGTCCATGGTCAAAAGCCCCCCAGATGCGTGGCGTGCCGTCCTGCCCTTTCGGCCTGACCTTCGCTTCTGGTCCGGTGCCCGCCGTGGGCGTACTTATGCGGCCTTTTCGTGTGCGGCGGGAAAACCGAACCTCAGACCTGCGCCCAGTATCTACGACGGCCGGGGGCGGATGCCGCCGGGGCAGATCACAGTCTTATGAGGATCTGATGCCGGATGGGGCCGGGGGGCGGAAGGGGACCCGAGCGGACCGGGTGACGTCCCGAAGGGGGGCGGGTCAGACCCGGGGCAGGGACTCCGCCTCGATGCCGCCCTCGATGGCGAGGATGCGGTGCAGCCGGGTGGCGACCAGGAGCCGCTGCATCCGGTCGGGGACCCCGCGCAGGACGAGCCGCCTGCCGGTGCGGCCGGCCCGGCGGTGGGCTCCCATGATCACCCCGAGCCCGGTGGCGTCCCAGGAGTCCAGCTCGGTCAGGTCCAGGACGAGGTCGCCCCGGCCGGCGTCGAGCGCGGAGTGCAGCAGGCTTCGGGCGTCCGCCGCGTTACGGACGTCGAGGCGCCCCCCGACGACCAGCTCGGCGTGGTCGCCCCTGATATGCATATGCGCTCCCGGGAGTGGTCGGTGATGTGGGTGTGGCCGTACTGAACTGACTGCCTCTCACACGACAAAGTTGCCGCCTGTAAGCGAACCGATACCGAATTCACCCCGGAGGGTGAATTCGATTGGGCGTTACAGGCTCAGTGCTGGTAAAAGCCCTGCCCGCTCTTGCGGCCGAGGTCACCCGCGTCCACCATGCGGCGCATCAGCTCCGGCGGTGCGAACTTCTCGTCCTGGCACTCGGTGTAGATGTTGTCCGTGGCGTGCATCAGGATGTCGACACCGGTCAGGTCGGCGGTGGCCAGCGGCCCCATCGCATGACCGAAGCCCAGCTTGCAGGCGATGTCGATGTCCTCGGCGCTGGCCACCCCGGACTCGTACAGCTTGGCCGCCTCGACGACGAGCGCCGAGATGAGGCGCGTGGTGACAAAGCCCGCGACGTCGCGATTGACGACGATGCAGGTCTTGCCGACACCCTCGGCGAACTCCCGCGCGATGGCGAGCGTTTCGTCACTGGTCTTGTACCCGCGAACGAGCTCGCAAAGCTGCATCATCGGCACCGGCGAGAAGAAGTGCGTCCCGACGACGCGCTCCGGGCGCTGCGTGGCGGCGGCGATCTTGGTGATCGGGATGGCGGAGGTGTTGGAGGCGAGGACCGTCTCGTCCTTGACCAGCCCGTCCAGGGTGCGGAAGATCTCGCGCTTGGTGTCGACGTCCTCGAACACCGCCTCGACGACGATGTCGGCGTCGGCGGCCGCGTCCAGGTCGGTGGTGGCGGTGATCCGGGCGAGGGCCGCCTCGGCGACGTCCGCGTCGAGCTTGCCCTTGGAGACGAACTTGTCGTACGAGGCCTTGATGCCGTCCGTGCCCCGCGTGAGCGCGGCGCCGGTGACGTCCCGCAGCACGACGTCCCACCCGGCCTGGGCGGAGACCTGTGCGATCCCGGAACCCATCAGACCGGCTCCGATGACGGCGAGCTTCTTGGCCACTGCTGTCCCCTTACTCCCTGTTCACTTACGGTCTCTGGCCCGGACCTTAGCGTCAGTGGACGCGCCGTTGGGAAGGAAGAGATGCGCGTCACGTCCCAAATGACGGACATCACACTGGACAGCCCAGCGGCCTGACCACACCCCGCAGTTGAGCCACTCCAGCCCCATGATTCACACGGTCGGTCGTACGGTCCCACCGGCGTAGCCGAGCAGCTTCTCCCCCATCAGCTCCTCCATCTCGTCCAGCAGGACGAGCGCGTCGCGGGAGACGTCCTCGGCCGTACGGCCCGTCAGCAGCGCGCGCCCGATGTGCTCGGCGAGCCGGGCCCGCACCCAGGCGAGCTGACCGGCCACCAGTTCCGGCAGTACGTCACCGGGCGCGGCCCCGGCCTCCTCGGCGAGGGTGACCGTGAGCGCCTCGGTGGCCTGCCGGTCCATGGCGGCGAGACGGGACGTCAGGACCTCCGACTCGCCGATGACCCGCAGGAAGCGGTCGTATCCGTCGATCAGCCCGAGGCGCGGCGAAACGGCCACGGCCTCGGCGCGCAGCACGCGCAGCACGGCCCGGGCGGCCGACTCGCCCTCGGCCCGGCCCCGGACGATGGACGGCAGCCAGTCGACGACGTCGTCCTGCCGGTCGAGGAAGAGGTCTTCCTTGGCGGGGAAGTAGTTGTACACGGTGTTGACGGACACGTCGGCCGCCGCCGCGATCTCCGCGATCGTCACGGCGTCGAATCCGCGCTCCAGGAACAGGCCGGTCGCGACATCGGAGATGTGCTGCCTGGTCTGCCGCTTCTTCCGCTCCCTGAGCCCCTCGGTCATGGCCCCATCGTAGCTTCGTTGGGCTCTATTAAAACTTGGTGTCATTGCAAACTTTAAGAGACTCTGCTTTTCTTGCGGCCATGGACGCACCCGATCGGCTCAGCATCAGCGCCACCGGGCTCACCCGGACCTTCCACACCGCGCGAGGCCCCGTCGAGGCCGTACGCGGCATCGACCTCACTGTCCGCGAGGGCGAGATCCTCGGCCTCCTCGGACCCAACGGCGCGGGCAAGACCACCACCCTGCGCATGCTCACCACCCTTCTCTCCCCCACCGGCGGCACCGCGACCGTCGCCGGCCACGACCTCGCCCGCGACCCGGCGGGCGTACGGCGCCGCACGGGCTACGTCGCCCAGGCCGGCGGCGTGGATCCGACCGTGTCCGTACGCGAGGAACTGCTCACCCAGGCCCGCCTCTACCGGCTCCGCAAGGCCGAAGCCGCCGCCCGCGTCGAGGAACTCACCCTCGACCTCGGTCTCACCGGACTGCTCGACCGTCCCTGCGGCGCCCTCTCCGGCGGCCAGCGGCGCCGTCTCGACCTCGCCATGGCCCTGACCCACCGGCCCGAAGTGCTCTTCCTCGACGAGCCCACCACCGGACTCGACCCCGGCAGCCGCGCCGACCTGTGGGACCTCCTGCGCCGCGTCCGTGCCGAGTGGGGCACCACCGTCGTCCTCACCACCCACTACCTCGACGAGGCCGACGCGCTCGCCGACCGGCTGGTCGTCGTCGACCGGGGCGCCGTCGCCGCCGAGGGAACCCCGGCCGACCTCAAGGCCCGATACGCCGGCTCACCCGACGCGAGCCTCCAGGACGCCTTCCTCGCCGTCACCGGGCGCACCACCACGCCCCGGGAACCCGCCCCCGTAGCCGTCTAGGAGCCACCGCGATGCCCCCTGTCCCCGCCCTCCTGTCCGACACGGCGCTGGTCTTCGGCCGCTACGCCCGGCAGACCCTGCGCTCGAAGATGGCCGTCACCTTCGGCATGCTGATGCCGCTGCTCTACCTCCTTCTCTACGGGCCCCTGCTCACCGACGTGCCGCTCGGCGCCTCGGGCAGCTCCTGGCAGATCCTCGTCCCCGGACTACTGCTCCAACTCGCGCTGTTCGGTGCGGGCTTCGCCGGGATCGGCCTGCTGATGGAGAAGCAGCACGGCGTGATCGAACGCATGCGGGTGACCCCCGTCAGCCGACTGGCCCTGCTGCTGGGGCGGGTGCTGCGCGACGCGGTGCTGCTGACCTTCCAGGCCGGGCTGCTCGTCCTCGCGGCCGTCGTCATGGGTCTGCGCGCGCCGCTGCCCGGCGTGCTCATCGGCTTCGCCTTCGTCGCCCTGCTGGCGGCCTCGCTGGCGTCGCTGTCCTACGCGCTGGCCATGAAGGCCGCCGCCCCCCAGGCCTTCGCACCGGTCGTCAACGCCGTCAATCTGCCCGCGATGCTGCTGTCGGGCCTGATGCTGCCGATGTCACTGGCGCCCGGCTGGCTCGACGCGCTCTCGCACCTGATGCCGCTGCGCTATCCGGTCGACGCGGTACGGGCGGCGTTCGTCGGCGACTACACGGCGCCGGCCATGCTGCACGGCGCCCTCGCGGCACTCGCCCTGGCCGCCGTCTCCGTGACGGCGGGCACACGGCTCTTCCGTGCGGCCGGTGCGTAGCTAGGCTCGTACCCATGGTCAATCTGACGCGCATCTACACCCGCACCGGGGACGACGGCACGACCGCCCTCGGCGACATGAGCCGCACCGTGAAGACCGACACCCGGATCGCGGCGTACGCCGACGCGAACGAGGCGAACGCCGCGATCGGCGTGGCCATCGCGCTGGGGCAGCTGCCGCAGGAGGTCGTCAAGGTACTCGTACGGGTGCAGAACGACCTCTTCGACGTCGGCGCGGATCTGGCGACGCCGGTCGTCGAGGAGCCGAAGTACCCGCCGCTGCGGGTCGAGCAGTCCTACGTCGACAAGCTGGAGGCGGACTGCGACCACTTCCTGGAGGGCCTGGAGAAGCTGCGCAGCTTCATCCTGCCCGGCGGCACGCCCGGCGCGGCCCTGCTGCACCAGGCGTGCACGGTGGTCCGGCGCGCCGAGCGCTCCACGTGGGCGGCGCTGGAACTGCACGGCGACATCATGAACCCGCTGACGGCGACGTACCTCAACCGGCTCTCGGACCTGCTGTTCATCCTCGCGAGGACGGCGAACAAGGAGCTCGGGGACGTCCTGTGGGTACCGGGCGGGGATCGCTGAGACCCGGCGTGTCCCGGCCCCCGTCGAGGGCCGGGACACGAGGTCAGAGCTTTTCGAAGGTGCGGGACGGTTCCTCGGAACCCGCTCCGCCCTTCGGCTCCTTGGGCCAGATCGTGTAGCTCGCCGCGATGGCCAGGTTGATGCCGATCACGATGAGCATCTTCGTCTGCCAGCCGCGCAGCGAGCTGATGTCACCCGAGTCGCCGACGTACCAGATCGCGGCCTGGAGCAGGCCCATGGCGACGACCGCCGCCAGGACCCAGCGGCCGGCGGTCTTCCACTCGTGGACCGTGCGCGCCGTGCCGTACTTCGGTGCCTTGACCGGCGGGGGGCCGCCCGCGAAGCGGTGGGCGAAGCGCTGGTCGATCCACTTGATCGTGGCGTGGCCCATGCCGACCGACCAGCCGATGTAGACCGCCGCCAGGCCGTGCTTCCAGTCGGCCTCCGCGCCGTTGCGCAGGTCCATCGCGGTGGCGACCAGCAGCACCAGCTCCAGCACGGGCTCCAGCAGCAGCACGGCCGCGCCGGCGCGGGGCATCTTCGCCAGATAGCGCAGGCTCAGGCCGCCGGCCAGCAGCACCCAGAAGCCGACCTCACAGGCGATGATCAGCATGACGATCACGGGTCTCTCCTTCCCTTACCGCCCCCTTCGTCCGGGACCCCTCCAGCGTCGCCGCCGGCCGGTTCCGTTTCGTCGTCGCGCGTGACGATCCCGCGCTGCATCCTTCGATGTACCGAAGTCCGTCGCGAAGCGCCCCGCAGGGGACGTCCGCACCCCCTCCGACATGCTGTGATGGACCCATGCCCGTCCGCCTCCCCAGCCGTCCCCACCGTGACGACGTCCTCATCGCGGCCGTCGGGCTGCTCGGCGGGCTCACCCTGTGGTTCCTCGGGCTGAGCAACAACCCGCCGATGCTCGGGCTGCCGAAGTGGCTGTGCCTGGTCGCGCTGGGCATCATGTGCGGCACCGAGCTGCTGCGGCGCAGCGCCCCGCTGACGGGGCTCGCGATCGGCACGGTCACGATCGTGCTCGACATCTGCACGGGTTCGCTCGTCGCGACGATCGCCATGTACACGGACGTCGTCTACGCGGCCGCGCTGTACGGGCGGCTCTCCGTCGCCCGCCGCATCCCGCGCGCCTGCGAGCTGGTGACGGGCATCGCGACGCTGCTGGCCCTGGCTCTCATCCGGAAGCCGGAGGCGCTGCTCATCGGCTTCGGCGTCGGGGTGCTGACCATCGCCCCCGCCTGGACCGGCATCGGTATCCGGGAGCACCGGGACGCCGCCCGGTCCGCTCGGCTGGAGGCCGAGCGGACCGCGCTGCTGGCCGAGCTGGACCGGCGTGAGGCGGTCGGCGCGGAGCGCGCCCGGATGGCGCGCGAGCTGCACGACATGGTCGCGGGGCATCTGTCGGCCATCGCAATCCACTCCACGGCCGCGCTGTCGATAGGCGATCCGAAGGCGTCCGGGGAGGCGCTGACCGTGATCCGGGAGAACAGCGTGCAGGGGCTCGCCGAGATGCGCCGTCTCATCGGGCTCCTGCGGCACGCGGTCCCCGATGAGGAGCCCGCCGCCTCGCCCCGGCTCGACGGTGTCGACGCGCTGCTCGCCCGGGCGCGTACCACCGTGCGCGACGACCGTTTCGTCTTCGTCCTGCGGGACGGGCGCGGTCCGGGCGCCCTCCCGGCGCCGGTGGAGCTGGCGGCATACCGCATCGTGCAGGAGTCGCTGACCAACGCCGTGAAGCACGCGGCGCCGGGCGAGGTGGTGGTGGAGCTGTCCCGTGACGGGCACGGGGGCGGGGCGGGTGCCGGGCCGCTGACCGTGCGGGTGACGAGCTCGCTGAGCGGCGACCAGCACGCTCCCCGGGCCCCGGGTGCGGGGGCCGGCCTGGTCGGCATGCGGGAGCGGGTCGCCCTGCTGGGCGGGGCGTTGGAGGCCGGCCCGGTGGCCGGATCCGACGGAGAGAAGTTCTGGGAGGTACGGGCGGAGCTGCCCGTGGAAGAGGAGTGGACGCCATGACGGACCGCGAGACGGGCACCGGGCACATCCGCGTCGTGGTCGCCGACGACCAGTCGGCCGTGCGGTCCGGACTGGTGCTCATCCTGCGTTCGGCGCCCGGTGTCGAGGTCGTCGGCGAGGCCCCGGACGGCGAGGAGGCCGTGCGGCTGGCCCGCGAGCTGCGGCCCGATCTGGTGCTGATGGATGTGCAGATGCCCCGCCTCGACGGGGTGTCGGCGACCCGGCTGATCGTCGCCGAGGGGCTGGCGGACGTTCTCGTGCTGACCACCTTCGATCTGGACGAGTACGTCTTCGGGGCGCTGCGCGCGGGGGCGGCCGGGTTCCTGCTCAAGAACAGCGAGGCCGCCGACCTGGTCGCGGCCGTGCGGACCGTCGCGCGCGGCGAGGGGCTGATCTCCCCGGCGGTGACGCGCCGGCTGATCGCGGAGTTCGCCCGCCCCGTGCCCGCGCGGTCGGCGAACGCACCCGACCCCGCCGTCCTCGACGTCCTGACGCGCCGGGAGCGCGAGGTGCTGGCGGCGCTCGGGGCGGGGTTGTCGAACGCGCAGATCGCCGAGCGGCTGGGGATGGCGGAGGCGACGGTGAAGACGCACGTCAGCCGGTTGCTCGGGAAGCTGGAGCTGCGCAGCCGGGTGCAAGCGGCCGTGCTGGCCCAGGAGTTGGGTCTGGTCCAGACCTCTTGACCGTTGGTCCAGACCTTCTTACCCTCCCCTCACAACTGTGGTGAGGGTGTTCATATAACGCACACTCACCGGGCTGCGCACAGGTTCCGACGTTCGTCCCCCACCAGTTAAGGACTCCCCCGGCCCACCGCTGGGTGGTCCCCCCACACTCAAGGAGTTTCCCTTGAGCACAGGAACCTCAGCACGTGTCAGACACACCAAACGCATCACTTCCGTAGCCGTCGTGGTGCTCGCCGCACTACTGCTCCCGCTCGCCACCCTGGTCGGCCTCGCTGCCGCGCCGGCCCGGGCGGCGGCCTCCGCGACGGCCTCCTTCACCAAGACCTCCGAGTGGGGCAGCGGCTTCCAGGGCCAGTGGACGGTGAAGAACACCGGCACCGCCCCCATCAACGGGTGGACCGTCGAGTGGGACTTCCCCGCCACCACCACCGTCGGCGCCTACTGGGACGCCCTGGTCACCTCCTCGGGCGGGCACCACACCGCGAAGAACCGCGAGTACAACGGCACCATCGCCCCCGGCGCCAGCGTCTCCTTCGGCTTCGTCGCCTCCGGCGACGGCGAGCCGAGCGGCTGCAGGCTGGACGGCGGCCCCTGCGACGGCTCCTCGGGCGACGACCCGCCGAGCGCGCCCGGGCAGCCCGCCTCCACCGGCGTCACCGAGAACAGCGTCTCGCTGAGCTGGACGGCGGCCACCGACGACAAGGGCATCAAGAACTACGACGTCCTGCGCGGTACCACCGTGGTCGGTACGGTCTCCGGCACCACCTTCACCGACACCGGCCTGACCGCCGACACCGAATACACCTACACCGTCGTCGCGCGCGACACCGCCGGTCAGACGGGACCCGCCTCCCCGCCCGCCACCGTCCGTACCGGCACGGGCGGCGGCACCGACAGACCGCCCTCCGCCCCCGGCACCCCCCAGGCCACCGCCGTCACCGACACCTCCGTCGTGCTGAAGTGGACCGCCGCCACCGACGACAAGGGCATCAAGGACTACGACGTCTACCGCGGCACCGCCAAGGTCACGACCGTGGCCAAGCTCGCCTGGAAGGACACCGGGCTCACCCCCGGCACCGACTACGCCTACACCGTCGTCGCCCGCGACACCGCCGACCAGACCGGCAAGGCCAGTGCGCCGCTGAGCGTCCGGACCACCGGCGGGGGCGGACAGCCGGGTGAGTACGCCAAGGTCGGCTACTTCGTGCAGTGGGGCATCTACGGGCGCGGCTACACCGTGAAGTCCCTGGACACCACGGGCGCCGCCGCCAAGCTCACGCACCTCAACTACGCCTTCTCCAACATCGACCCGGTGAACCTCACCTGTCTCAACGGCGTCACCAAGGCCACCTCCCCCAACCCCCAGGACCCCAATCAGGGTGACGGCGCGGGCGACGCCTGGGCCGACTACGAGAAGGGCTTCGGGGCGGGCGAGTCCGTCGACGGCGTCGGCGACACCTGGAACCAGCCGCTGGCGGGCAACTACAACCAGCTCAAGAAGCTCAAGGCCAAGTACCCCGAGCTCAAGACCCTGATCTCCCTCGGGGGCTGGACCTACAGCAAGTACTTCTCCGACGCGGCGAAGACCGACGCCTCCCGGCAGAAGTTCGTGAAGTCCTGCGTCGACATGTACATCAAGGGCAATCTGCCGGCCACCGGCGGGCGCGGCGGCGCCGGGGCCGCGGCGGGCGTCTTCGACGGCTTCGACCTCGACTGGGAGTGGCCGGGCTCCGAGGGCCACGCCGGAAACCACGTCTCGAAGGACGACAAGGCGAACAACACCCTGCTGTTCGCCGAGTTCCGCCGCCAGCTCGACGCCCTGAGCAGCACGACCGGCAAGAAGTACCTGCTCACGGCCTTCACCCCGGCCGACCCGGGCAAGATCGAGGCGGGCTGGGACATCACCACCAAGGACGGCACGCCCAGCGTCTTCGACTACATGGACTTCGCCAACGTCCAGGGCTACGACTTCCACGGCTCCGGCAGCGACAACAGCTGGGAGCCGAACCGCACGGGTCACCAGGGGAATCTCTACACCGACGCCCAGGACCCGTACCCCACGAAGTTCAGCGTCGAGTCGACCGTCCGGGCGTACCTCGACGCCGGCGTCGACCCGCGCAAGGTCGTCCTCGGCCTCGCGTTCTACGGCCGCGGCTGGCAGCAGGTCGCCGACGGCGGCGCACGCGGCGAGTGGCAGGCGGCGGGCGGCGCGGCCCCCGGCCAGTTCCCGGAGGAGGCCGGCACCCGCGGCTACGACAACCTGCTCGCGTCGGTGCCCAACCTGACCGTGCACCACGACGAGCAGTCGGTCGCGACGTACGGCTACACGGGCGACAAGGGCCAGTGGTGGACCTTCGACGACGTCTGGTCCATCAACAAGAAGACGGCCTGGCTCAAGAGCCGGAAGCTGGGCGGCGTCATGATCTGGGAGATGTCCGGCGACAGCGGCACGCTGATGACCGCCGTCGACAGCGGCCTGAAATAACAAATCGCCGGCCGGGCTGGTCTCAGCCCGGCCGGCGATCGAGGCCATACGCGACTACGCCACGTTCACGCGTTGCCCCGGAGGCGCCGCCTCCAGCCACGCCAGGAAGCCCGTCAGGGCGTCCTCGCTCATCGCCAGCTCCAGCCGCGTACCGCGGTGCATACAGACCAGGACGACGGCGTCGGACAGCAGGGCCAGCTCCTCCTCGCCCTGCGGCGTACGCCGCTCCAGCACCTCGATCGAGGCCCGCTCCAGGACCCGGCGGGGCCGGTACGCGTACGAGAAGACCCGGAACCACTCGATCCGGTCACCGTTGTACCGCGCTACGCCGTACACCCACCCCTTGCCCGCCGGCTCCGGGTCGTCCTCGGGGACGTTCCAGCGCAGGCTGCAGTCGAAGGTTCCCCCCGACCGCTGGATGAGCCGTCTGCGCAGCCCGAAGACGAAGAGTCCCACCAAAACCAGCAAGACGACGATGCCGCTCACGAGCAGAGCGAGGACCATCTCCACCGACCTCCTCGCATCATCTAGAGCAACCGCACCTGTATTGCCTCAGCCGCGGACCGCCCTGGAGAACTCCAGTGCGGTCCGCGGCTGAGGGACGAACTCAGTGAGTCGCGGGGTTCAGTGAACGCCCGTGACCGAACGCAGCCGGACATCCGCACGACGCTCGGCGTGCGCGTCGGCCTCGGCCTTCGCGCGCTCCAGCGCCCGCTCCGCGCGCTGGACGTCGATCTCGTCGGCCAGCTCCGCGACCTCGGCGAGCAGCGAGAGCTTGTCGTCCGCGAACGAGATGAATCCACCGTGCACCGCTGCGACGACATTGCCGTCCGCGGTCTTGATCGTCACCGGGCCGGACTCCAGCACACCGAGCAGCGGCTGGTGGCCGGGCATGACGCCGATGTCGCCCGATGTGGTACGCGCGATGACCAGAGTGGCCTCGCCGGACCAGACGCTTCGGTCCGCCGCGACCAGCTCGACGTGCAGCTCAGCAGCCAACGTGGCTCCTCGGGTCTCCACCTGCCGGGTCTGACAGGTGTTGGGTCAAAGAATAGGGGACGTACGGTCCGGGGGCGGGGGAGCCCCGCCCCCGGACCGCTGATCACAGGGCTCGACGAGCCCGAGGATCAGGAGACGCCCAGCTCCTTGGCGTTGGCCTTGAGGTCCTCGAGGCCACCGCACATGAAGAACGCCTGCTCGGGGAAGTGGTCGTAGTCGCCGTCGCAGATCGCGTTGAACGCGGCGATCGACTCGTCCAGCGGCACGTCCGAACCGTCCACGCCGGTGAACTGCTTCGCCACGTGGGTGTTCTGCGACAGGAAGCGCTCGACGCGACGGGCACGGTGGACAACGAGCTTGTCCTCCTCGCCCAGCTCGTCGATACCGAGGATCGCGATGATGTCCTGGAGGTCCTTGTACTTCTGCAGGATCGTCTTGACGCGCATGGCGGCGTCGTAGTGCTCCTGCGCGATGTAGCGCGGGTCCAGGATGCGGGACGTCGAGTCCAGCGGGTCGACCGCCGGGTAGATGCCCTTCTCCGAGATCGGACGCGACAGCACGGTCGTCGCGTCGAGGTGCGCGAAGGTCGTGGCCGGGGCCGGGTCGGTCAGGTCGTCCGCGGGGACGTAGATCGCCTGCATCGACGTGATCGAGTGACCACGCGTCGAGGTGATGCGCTCCTGCAGCAGACCCATCTCGTCCGCCAGGTTCGGCTGGTAACCCACCGCGGACGGCATACGGCCGAGCAGGGTGGACACCTCGGAACCGGCCTGGGTGTACCGGAAGATGTTGTCGATGAAGAAGAGCACGTCCTGCTTCTGCACATCGCGGAAGTACTCCGCCATGGTCAGACCGGCCAGGGCGACGCGCAGACGGGTGCCCGGGGGCTCGTCCATCTGGCCGAAGACGAGCGCCGTCTTGTCGATGACGCCCGAGTCGGTCATTTCCTCGATGAGGTCGTTGCCCTCACGAGTGCGCTCACCGACACCGGCGAACACCGACACACCGTCGTGGTTGTTGGCCACGCGGTAGATCATTTCCTGGATCAGCACGGTCTTGCCGACACCGGCACCACCGAACAGACCGATCTTGCCGCCCTTGACGTACGGGGTCAGCAGGTCGATGACCTTGACGCCGGTCTCGAACATCTCGGTCTTCGACTCGAGCTGGTCGAAGTTCGGGGCCTTGCGGTGGATCGGCCAGCGCTCGGTGACCTCGACCGTGGACGGGTCCACGTTCAGGATCTCGCCGAGGGTGTTGAACACCTTGCCCTTGGTGACGTCACCGACGGGCACGGTGATGCCCGCGCCGGTGTCGGTCACCGCGGCCTGGCGGACCAGACCGTCGGTGGGCTGCATGGAGATGGCGCGGACCAGGCCGTCACCCAGGTGCTGGGCGACCTCGAGGGTCAGCGTCTTGAGCTTGCCGTCCTCGGCCGGGTCGGCCACCTGGACGTGCAGCGCGTTGTAGATCTCCGGCATCGCGTCGACGGGGAACTCCACGTCGACGACCGGGCCGATGACCCGCGCGACGCGGCCGGTGGCCGCAGCGGTTTCAACAGTCGTGGTCATAGTGGTCAGTCACTCCCCGCGTTCGCGTCGGCCAGGGCACTGGAGCCACCGACGATCTCGCTGATTTCCTGGGTGATTTCGGCCTGGCGGGCCGCGTTCGCAAGCCGCGAGAGCGACTTGATGAGTTCGCCGGCGTTGTCGGTCGCCGACTTCATCGCGCGACGGCGGGCGGCGTGCTCGGAGGCAGCCGACTGCAGCAGCGCGTTGTAGATCCGGCTCTCGACGTACCGCGGCAGCAGCGCGTCGAGGACACCCTCGGCCGACGGCTCGAAGTCGAAGAGCGGAAGGATCTTGCCCTTGCCCGCCTCCGCGGCCTCGTCCGTCACGTCGAGGCTGAGCGGCAGCAGCCGCTTCTCGACCGGCGACTGCGTCATCATCGAGACGAACTCGGTGAAGACGATGTGCAGCTCGTCGACGCCGCCCTCGGCGGTGTCCCGCTGGACCGCCTCGATGAGCGGACCCGCGACCTTCTTGGCGTCCGCGTAGGTCGGGCTGTCGGTGAAGCCGGTCCACGACTCGGCCACCGGACGCTCCCGGAAGCCGTAGTACGCCACGCCCTTGCGGCCGATGATGTACGTCACGACGTCCTTGCCCTCCGAGCGCAGGCGCTCGGTGAGCTTGTCCGCGGCCTTGATGGCGTTGGAGGAGTAGCCGCCGGCCAGACCGCGGTCGCTCGTGACGAGCAGCACCGCGGCGCGGACCGGGTTCTCGACCTCGGTGGTGAGGGCGTGCTTGGTGTTCGAGCCGGTGGCAACCGCCGTCACCGCGCGGGTGAGCTCACTCGCGTACGGCGTCGATGCCGCCACCTGGCGCTGCGCCTTGACGATGCGCGAGGCGGCGATCATCTCCATCGCCTTGGTGATCTTCTTGGTCGCGGTGACGGAGCGGATGCGACGCTTGTAGACCCGGAGCTGGGCTCCCATGGATCAGGTCCCTTCCGTCGTCGTCACTTCGCGGAGCCGGCCGTGGCGTCGTCACCGAGAAGCTTGCCGTCCGAGGTCTCGAACTGCTTCTTGAAGGTGGCGATGGCGTCGGCGAGCGCCTGGAGGGTGTCGTCGGACATCTTGCCGCCCTCGACAATGCTGTCCATCAGGCCCTTGTGCTCGCGGCCCAGGTAGTCGAGCATCTCGCGCTCGAAGCGCTGGATGTCCTCGACCGGCACGTCGTCCATCTTGCCGGTGGTGCCGGCCCAGACGGAGACGACCTGGTTCTCGACCGAGTACGGGGCGTACTGGCCCTGCTTCAGCAGCTCGACCATGCGCTTGCCGCGCTCCAGCTGCGACTTCGAGGCCGCGTCCAGGTCGGAACCGAAGGCGGCGAACGCCTCCAGCTCGCGGTACTGGGCGAGGTCGACACGGAGTCGGCCGGAGACCTGCTTCATGGCCTTGTGCTGGGCCGAGCCACCGACGCGGGAGACCGAGATACCGACGTTCAGCGCCGGGCGCTGGCCCGCGTTGAACAGGTCGGACTCCAGGAAGCACTGGCCGTCGGTGATGGAGATGACGTTGGTCGGGATGAACGCCGACACGTCGTTCGCCTTGGTCTCGACGATCGGCAGACCCGTCATCGAACCGGCGCCCATGTCGTCGGAGAGCTTGGCGCAGCGCTCCAGCAGACGCGAGTGCAGGTAGAAGACGTCACCCGGGTAGGCCTCACGGCCCGGCGGGCGGCGCAGCAGCAGGGACACGGCGCGGTAGGCGTCGGCCTGCTTCGACAGGTCGTCGAAGACGATCAGGACGTGCTTGCCCTGGTACATCCAGTGCTGACCGATGGCCGAGCCGGTGTACGGGGCGAGGTACTTGAAGCCGGCCGGGTCGGACGCCGGAGCCGCGACGATCGTCGTGTACTCCAGGGCGCCGGCCTCCTCCAGCGCACCGCGCACGGACGCGATGGTGGAGCCCTTCTGGCCGATGGCGACGTAGATGCAGCGGACCTGCTTCTTCGGGTCGCCGGAGCGCCAGTTGTCGCGCTGGTTGATGATCGTGTCGACGGCCAGCGCGGTCTTGCCGGTCTGGCGGTCGCCGATGATCAGCTGACGCTGGCCACGGCCGATCGGCACCATCGCGTC
Organism: Streptomyces syringium; assembly: GCF_017876625.1. Taxonomy (NCBI): domain Bacteria; kingdom Bacillati; phylum Actinomycetota; class Actinomycetes; order Kitasatosporales; family Streptomycetaceae; genus Streptomyces; species Streptomyces syringium. The sequence goes on along the minus strand of NZ_JAGIOH010000001.1, from coordinate 5,240,055 downwards.
GACGGCCTTGAGGCCGGTCTGCATCGGCTCGTGCACCGACTTGCGGACCATGACGCCAGGAGCCTGCAGCTCCAGGGCGCGGCGACCTTCGGTCGCGATCTCGCCGAGGCCGTCGATCGGGTTGCCCAGCGGGTCGACGACGCGGCCGAGGTAACCCTCGCCTACCGCGACGGAGAGCACCTCACCGGTGCGCTGCACCGGCTGGCCCTCCTCGATGCCGCTGAACTCGCCGAGGACGACCGCACCGATCTCGCGCTCCTCGAGGTTGAGGGCGAGACCGAGGGTTCCGTCCTCGAACCGCAGCAGCTCGTTCGCCATGGCCGAGGGAAGACCCTCGACCTTCGCGATGCCGTCGCCGGCAACGCTGACCGTACCGACCTCCTCGCGCGAGGCCGCGTCCGGCTTGTACGCCTGGACAAAGTTCTCCAGCGCGTCCCGGATCTCCTCCGGCCGGATCGTGAGCTCCGCCATCTGGGTTCCCTGCTCTCCTTGTTGGGCCCGAAGTATTTCTTCTCTGGAGGAAGCCCTCCAGAGGACACCGTCGGCCCAACTCGGGCCGTCAGTCATGCTCTTGAGTTGGTGGCTGTCAGCCGGCCATCCGGCGGCTCGCCTCGGCGAGCCGGTCCGCGATGGTGCCGTTGATGACCTCGTCACCGATCCGCACCTGGACACCACCGAGAACCTCGGGGTCCACGTCCAGGTTGAGGTGGACACGCCGTCCGTACAGCTTGGCGAGCGCCTCACCGAGGCGCTGCTTCTGCTGGTCGTTCAGCGGCACCGCGGACCTGACCTCCGCGACCATCCGGTCCCGGCGGTCGGCGGCCAGCTTGGAGAGGGCGTTGAGCCCCGACTCCAGGCTACGTCCACGCGGGTGCGTGACGAGTCGGATCACCAGTCGCTCGGTGGCCGGGTTGGCCCGGCCGCCCAGCAGGCTGTGCAGCAGCTCGGCCTTGGCCGAACGGCTCGCGACCTTGTCGGTCAGCGCCGACCGCAGCTCGGCGTTCGAGGTGACGATCCGGCCGAAGCGGAACAGCTCGTCCTCGACGTCGTCCAGGACACCGGTCCGCTGAGCGGCGATGAAGTCGGCGCTGTCGGCCAGCTCCTCGATCGCGTCCACCAGGTCACGCGAACGCGACCAGCGGGAGCGCACCATGCCGGCCACCAGATCGGCGGTCTCGCCGCCCACCTGGGCGCCCAGCAGCCGCCGGGCAAGCTCGGCCTTGGCCTCGCCGGACTGCGCCGGGTCGGTCAGGACCCGACGCAGCGACACCTCGCGGTCGAGCAGCGCGGTGACGGCGGCAAGCTCCTCGGCGAGCTTCGCCGCGTCGACGGACGTGTTGTCCGCCAGCGCGTCGAGGCTCTCGCGTGCGGAGGCCAGGGCCTCGCGGCTCGCTCCGCTCATCGGGTCACCTCTGCCTTCGCCGCACCGGCCGACTTGTTCTCGAGTTCGTCGAGGAAGCGGTCGATGGTCCGGCTCTGCCGGGTGGCGTCCTTGAGGGACTCACCCACGAGCTTGGCCGCCAGGTCGCCGGCCAGCTGGCCCACGTCCTGTCGCAGCGAAGCCGCTGCGGACTTGCGGTCGGCCTCGATCTGGGCGTGGCCGGCCGCGATGATCTCCTCGCGCTGACGCTGACCCTCGGACCGCATCTCGGCGATCATCGCGACGCCCTGCTCCTGCGCCTCCTGGCGCAGACGCGCGGCCTCGTGGCGGGCGTCGGCGAGCTGTGCCCGGTAGTCGTCGAGCACCTGCTGAGCCTCGGCCTGCGCGGCCTCGGCCTTCTCCAGGCCGCCTTCGATGGCCTCGCGGCGCTCTTCGAGAACCTTGTTGATCTTCGGAGAGAGCTTCTTGGCCAGGAAGAAGAAGACGATGGCGAAGGCGATCAGACCGATGACGAGCTCTGGGATCGGCGGCAGAAGGGGAGCTTCCACTTCCCCCTCGCTCGCCAAGAGCAGGGCTTTCACATCAATGCCTTCCGTCGAAAACAGTGGTCGTCGGACCGTGATCAGGCAGACGGGTAGACGAACGGCATGACCAGACCGATCAGGGCGAGCGCCTCACAGAAGGCGAAGCCGAGGATCTGGTTGGCGCGGATCAGGCCGGCGGCCTCGGGCTGACGGGCCAGCGCCTGGGTGCCGTTACCGAAGACGATGCCGACGCCGACGCCGGGGCCGATCGCGGCGAGGCCGTAGCCGATCGAGCCGAGGTTGCCCTTGATCTCGACACCAGCGGCGATGGTCTGGAGAGCAGCAGACATGCTCGTTCTTCCTTCTCTTTCACGGACCGGTGGGGGTTGGCCACCGGACGATTGTTGGACTGGGAGGCGAGGGCACTCAGTGGTGCTCGGCGAGCGCGCCCTGGACGTAGTTGGTGGCCAGCAGCACGAAGACGTACGCCTGGACGGCCTGGATGAACAGCTCGAAGGCGGTCATCACGATGGTCATCACGAACGAGACACCCGCGTAGGCGATGCCGATGCCGTTCAGCAGGTACCAGCTGGCGATGGTGAACATCAGGATCAGCAGGTGGCCGGCGAACATGTTGGCGAAGAGTCGCACCGCGTGGGTGAACGGCCTGACCAGCACGTTCGAGAAGAACTCCAGGGTCACCGCGAGCGGGAGGACGCCACCGAGCGACTTGTCGTAGCCGGTGATGTTCTTCAGACCGCCGACGAAGCCGTGCTTCTTGAACGTCAGGTACATCCACAGGACGTAGACGATCAGCGCGAGCGCCGCCGGGAAGGCGATGATCGAGGTCACGGGGAACTGGGCGACCGGAATGATCGACCAGAGGTTCATGATCCAGACGAAGAAGAACAGCGAGACCATGAAGGGGACGTACTTCTCGCCCTCCTTCTTGCCGAGCGCCTCGTAGACGATGCCGCGGCGTACGAAGTCGTAACCCGCCTCACCGACCATCTGCAGCTTGCCCGGGACCACCTTCGCCCGGCCGAACGCCGCCCAGAAGAAACCGATGATCAGGAACGTGCCCAGCACGGCCAGCAGCATCGGCTTGTTGAAGTCGAAGCCACCGATGCTGAAGATCGGTTCAAACAAGAACGAGTGAAGGCCTGGGGCTGGGAAGCCGCACCCATCGAAGATGTGGCAATCGGTCTCGAAGGCGAGCATCTGTTCAGCACTCACCGCGAGCTCCTTCAGCGTGGCGCATAGGTACGGCAACCTCGTTGTGTCGGCGCGGCGCACAGCCGCGGAACGGCACTGGACTGGTCTTGCGGATGGGGGGGCAGGTGACCGGCGCGGGACCGGTCGGCGTAAGCGGCATCAGCTGCATGGACCGCCGATTCCGTCCCGGGATACTCGGGAGTTCAGCTGCCTGCGCCCACTGTGCCTCAGATGGCACCGGACGATAGCAGGTGAGCACCGGCACCTTTATGGCGGCCCTACCGGTCACGACGGAGACCCTGCGGGCGCGGACTTCTTCGCCTCGGAGGATTCCGGTTCCACATAAAGGATCTTGGCCTTCAGGTAGGCACGCGTCTGGGCCGCCGTCCACACGAGGACGGCGGCGAGCAGCGCGAACGCGAAGGCCCGGGTGTTGAAAAGCGAGGTGTCCCGGAAGACCGCCAGCACGACGGCGGAGATCAGGAACTGGGTCACGTACAGCACCAGGCCCATGGCCTGGAACAAGTGCGGGAACGACTTCGCGGTGCGCTGGAGCACATAGAGACCCAGGGCCATGACGCCACCCGCGACGGCTGTGCCGACGGCGGCGCCGATCGCACCCTTGCCACCGGCGAGGACACCGCTGACGGCGACAGCGACCACACCGGCGAGGGCGGTCGGGACGGCGCAGCGCAGGAGTGTTCGAGCGTCGTTGGACTGCATGAAGGGTTTCTCCGGCGAGAGGTCGGAAGCAACGATTCGTCGTGGACGAGCGTATCCCCGGGAGTGAGACGTGACTCGCGACGAAGGGCCGCCGCACTACGGTCCTTCGGCTCTAGCACCGGGTTTAGTGAACGGTATCACAAACTATTTGATGAGGTCTTTACCTACATCGTGTGCTGGCCCTCACACACAAGGGTGAATGTGCTGGTTGTAGGGCTGACGGGCCACATATTTCTCTGCTAAAAGCCCCCAGCGAAACCTGCTTCACTCCTGCGGCGGTGCCACTCGGGCTGGGTCAACGGTGGCTGCTGATCTTCCTGGTGTGCGGGAAGCGCGACCGGTCGCCGATGGCCGTCGCCCCGTGCAGCCCCGCCGGAACGGGCTCGCGCTGCTCCCCGATGCCCGCGCCCTCGGCCGTCCCGCCGGCGCCCGCCCCTGCCGCCGCGGCCACCACGACCGACTTGCGGCGGCGGTAGCGCGGCGGCACGAAGGCCTCCGCCCAGCGCGGAGCGCGCGGGGTGAAGCGCGGCAGCAGCAGAAGGACCAGGCCGACCGCGCTGAGCGCCACGATGACCAGCAAGATCCAGACACTCGCCGAGTGCACGGAATAGGCGACGGTGCCGAAGGCGATGAGCGCCGACCAGAAATACATGATCAATACGGCGCGGCTGTGCGAGTGGCCGATTTCCAGCAGCCGGTGGTGCAGATGCCCGCGGTCGGCGGCGAACGGCGACTGCCCGTTCCAGGTCCGGCGCACGATGGCCAGCAGCAGGTCCGCGACGGGCACCGCGATCACCGTGAGCGGCAGCAGCAGCGGGATGTAGACCGGCACCGTGGCATGCACGGCCGCGCGCTCCGAACCGACGAAGAGACTGAGCGCGTCCGGGTCGAGCTGCCCGGTCACCGAGATGGCGCCCGCCGCCAGCACCAGGCCGATCAGCATCGAGCCGGAGTCGCCCATGAAGATCCGGGCTGGGTGCATGTTGTGCGGCAGGAAGCCCAGGCACATGCCCATCAGGACCGCCGCGAACAGCGTCGCGGGCGCGGCCGCCTCCAGCCCGTACCCGAACCAGATCCGGTAGGTGTACATGAAGAACGCGGCGGCGGCGATGCAGACCATGCCCGACGCCAGCCCGTCCAGGCCGTCCACGAAGTTCACGGCGTTGATGGTGATGACGACCAGCGCGACGGTCAGCAGCGTGCCCTGCATCGGCGTGAGCGAGACCGGGCCCACACCGGGCACCGGGATCCACAGGATCGTCAGACCCTGGAGCACCATCACACCGGCGGCGATCATCTGCCCGCCGAGCTTGACCAGGGCGTCCACGCCCCACTTGTCGTCCAGCACCCCGAGCAGCCAGATCAGCCCGGCCCCGGAGAGCAGCGCCCGGGGCTCGTTGGACAGCTCGAAGACGCTCTTGAGGTTCGACAGGTGCGCGGCCACCAGCAGTCCCGCGCACAGCCCGCCGAACATCGCGATACCGCCGAGCCGCGGCGTCGGTTCGCGGTGCACGTCCCGCGCGCGGATCTCCGGCATCGCCCCGGCCGCGATGGCGAACTTCCGCACCGGACCCGTCAGCAGATAAGTGACCGCTGCGGTGACGCACAGCGTCAGCAGATATTCACGCACGGGCTGCCCCAGAGTTTTCGCTGGACATCACAGCCCCACACCATATTCGCGTCCGCCCCCGATCTGTGAATGTGGCTGGAGACGTTGGCCACGCCCCGGCGGTTGCGGAGGGTCAGAATCGGGCGGGATAGGGCGGGAAGTCCGCTGCCAGGCGCAGCACCGCCTCCCGGACGGCGCCGCCCGGCCCGTCCCCGCGCAGCGCGGCACCCATGAGGCCCGCCAGGCGGCCCATCTCGGCCTCGCCCATGCCCTGGGTGGTGACCGCCGCGGTGCCCAGCCGCAGGCCGCGACCGGTGCCGTGGGGCAGCCCGCAGGTGTCGAGGACGATGCCCGCCGCCGCGAGCCGGCCGCGGGCCACGGCGGCGTCCGGTGCGAGCGCGCCGAGGTGCGCGGTGATCAGGTGGGTGTCGGTGCCGCCCGTGGTCACGGTGAGTCCCTCCGCGGCCAGCGCGCCGGCCAGCGCACGGGCGTTGGCCACCACCCGATGGGCGTACGTGGTGAACGCCGGCGTCGCGGCCTCGCCGAAGGCGACGGCCTTCGCCGCCACGGTGTGCATCTGCGGGCCGCCCTGCGTGAGCGGGAACACCGCCCGGTCGATCCGGTCGGCCAGCTCCGGACCGCACAGCAGCAGCCCGCCGCGCGGGCCGCGCAGCACCTTGTGCGTGGTGGCGCACACCACGTCCGCGTACGGCACGGGGCTGGGCGCCGCTCCCCCGGCGACCAGGCCGATGGGGTGCGCGGCGTCGACGACGAGATACGCGCCGGTCTCGTCGCAGATGTCGCGGAAGGCGGCGTAGTCGGGATGCCGGGGGTAGGAGATCGAGCCGCAGACGATCGCCTTGGGCCGGTGCTCACGGGCCAGGGCGCGGACCCGCGCGTAGTCGATCAGACCGGTCTCCTCGCGGACCCCGTAGCCGACGAAGTCGTACCAGCGGCCCGAGAAGCTCGCAGGTGAGCCGTGGGAGAGGTGCCCGCCGTGGGTGAGGGACATGGCCAGGGCGGTGTCGCCGGGGCGCAGCAGGGCGGCGTAGGCGGCCATCACGGCGGCGGTCCCGGAGTGCGGCTGGACGTTGGCGTGCGCGGCGCCGAAGAGGTCCTTGGCGCGGTCGACGGCGGTGCGCTCGGCGGCGTCCACCAGCTCGCAGCCGCCGTGGTGGCGGGCGCCGGGGTAACCCTCGGCGTACTTGTTGGCCAGCGGGGAGCCGAGGGCGGCGAGCACGGCGGGCGAGGTGAAGTTCTCGGCGGCGATGAGCTGGATGCCGGTGGCCTGCCGGTTCGCCTCGCCGAGGAGGATCTCGGCCATCTCGGGGTCCTGCCGCAGCAGCGCGTCGAAGCCGGGGCCCCATGCGGGGAGGCCGGTGGCGCCGTCCGCGGGGGCGCCCCTGGTGGGCGTGGGGGTGACGGGCATCGCTGGCTCCGGGCTGTGCGGTGCGATGGCTGTGCGGTGCGATGGTCTCCACCCCAATGTAGGCCCGTGCCGGCCCGCGTGCCCGTCGTTGCCGCCTGCGCCCGTCGTTGCCGCCTGCGGCGGCGAGCGCCCTGCGGGCGCGTCCTCAAACGCCGGACGGGCTTGTTTCGGCTGAGCCCGGCCACATCAAGCCCGTCCGGCGTTTGAGGACACCCGCCGCGCAGCGGTGGTGCGCCCCGTGATCCGCCGGACAGGCCTACGCGCGGGCAGGTACCCCGGTCAGGGCGGTGACGACCGGGTCGAGTGCCTGGTTGATCTCGTCACCGATGGAGCGGAAGAAGGTGATCGGGGCGCCGTAGGGGTCGTGGACCTCGTCGGCCTCCGCGTTCGGGGCGAGCAGCCAGCCGCGCAGCGCGGCGGCTGCCTGCACCAGGGCGCGGGCGCGGTCGACCACCCCGCCGGCCTGCTCGGGGTCCGGGAGGGTCGCGTGGTCTATGGCCCGTACCAGCCGGGTGAACTCCTTGAGCGTGAACGTCCGCAGCCCCGCGGAGTGGCCCATCGAGATGACCTGGGCGCGGTGGTCCCGGGTGGCGGTGAGCACGAGATCGGCGCGGATGACGTGCTCGTCCAGCAGCTCACGGCCGATGAAGCCGTCCGGGTCGGCGCCGAGGTCGGCCAGGACGGTCGCCGCGTGCGCCTCCATCGGGGCTCCCTCGTGTCCCCAGGTGCCGGCGCTCTCCACCACGAGACCGCCCGTGAGGGGGTCGCCGAGGCGGTCGGAGAGGGCATGGCGGGTCAGCCGCTCGGTGATGGGCGAGCGGCAGACGTTGCCGGTGCTGACGTGGAGGATGCGGAAGGTGGGGACCCCGGACCGGCCGGGGTCATAGGTGTCCGGTCCCGCTATGCCACGCCCCTGCGGGGCGATCAATTGGCCACCTCGAGATCGGGGACTACCTCGCGCAGCTGCTCGGCGCTGAGCGCGCCGGCCCGCAGCAGCACGGGCACCTTGCCGGTGACGTCGACGATGGAGGAGGGCACGTTGTCCGGGGTGGAGCCGCCGTCGAGGTAGACCGAGACGGAGTCGCCGAGCATCTCCTGCGCGGAGTCGCAGTCCTGCGGGGCCGGGTGGCCCGTGAGGTTGGCGCTGGAGACGGCCATGGGGCCGAACTCGGTGAGCAGCTCGATGGCGACGGGGTGCAGCGGCATCCGCACGGCGACGGTGCCGTGCGTCTCGCCGAGGTCCCAGGTCAGCGAGGGCTGGTGGTTGGCGACCAGGGTGAGCGCGCCGGGCCAGAAGGCGTCGACCAGCTCCCAGGCCTGCTCGGAGAAGTCCGTGACCAGCCCGTGCAGGGTGTTCGGAGAACCGACGAGAACGGGCGTGGGCATGCCACGTCCGCGTCCCTTGGCCTCCAGGAGGTCGCCGACGGCCTCGCGGCTGAAGGCGTCCGCACCGATGCCGTAGACGGTGTCGGTGGGCAGCACGACCAGCTCGCCGCGGCGGACCGCGGCGGCGGCTTCGCGCAGACCGGTCTTGCGGTCGGTCGCGTCGCTGCAGTCGTATCGCCGTGCCATCACATCTCCTTCGCGAAGCGGTTAGGTGCCGTTGCCCCGCTCACGCCGTCGCCCTACGGGCCGTCGCGAAGCGCGGGCGGTTGTTGAGGTCGGGGTGGTCGGCAGCGTCCGCCCAGCCCTTCTCCTCGGTGAAGATCCACGGCACCTGGCCGCCCTGGGTGTCGGCGTGCTCGATGACGACGACGCCGCCCGGCCGCAGCAGCCGGTGGGCGGTGCGCTCGATGCCGCGGATGGTGTCGAGGCCGTCCTCGCCGGAGAACAGCGCGAGCTGCGGGTCGTGGTCGCGGGCCTCGGGCGCCACGAACTCCCACTCGGTGAGCGGGATGTACGGCGGGTTGCTGATGACCAGGTCGACCTGGCCGTCCAGCTCCGGCAGGGCGGTCAGGGCGTTGCCGTGGTGCAGCGACACCCGGGAGCCCTCGACGTTCTTGCGGGCCCAGCCGAGGGCGCCCTCGTCCAGCTCCACGGCGTGCACCCGGGAGCGCGGCACCTCCTGCGCGAGGGCCAGGGCGATGGCCCCGGAGCCGGTGCACAGGTCGACGATCAGGGGCTCGACGACGTCCATGGCCCGTACGGCGTCTATGGCCCAGCCGACGACCGACTCGGTCTCGGGGCGGGGCACGAAGACTCCGGGGCCCACCTGGAGCTCGAGGTAGCGGAAGAACGCGCGGCCGGTGATGTGCTGGAGCGGCTCCCGGGCCTCGCGGCGGGCGACCGCCTCCCAGTAGCGGGCGTCGAAGTCGGCGTCGGCCACGTTGTGCAGCTCACCCCGCTTGACGCCGTGCACGAACGCGGCCAGCTCCTCCGCGTCGAAGCGCGGAGAAGGTACGCCGGCGTCGGCCAACCGCTGGGTGGCTTGCGCCACCTCGGCGAGCAGCAGGTTCACGTTGATCCTCTCGCGCTTTCGTCACGGCGGCTGTCCTGGCCGTCGCACGGGCTCGACGGGTCGAGCCCGCCCGGCGACCGCGGACGCGTCGCACGCCGCATTGGGGCATTGTCTCAGTCGGTCAGCCGGCGTCAGCCAGTTTGGCGGCCGAGTCGGCGTCGACGCACGCCTGGATGACCGGGTCCAGCTCGCCGTCGAGCACCTGGTCCAAGTTGTACGCCTTGAACCCGACCCGGTGGTCGGAGATGCGGTTTTCCGGGAAGTTGTACGTACGGATCTTCTCGGAGCGGTCGACCGTGCGGACCTGGCTGCGACGGGCGTCGGCGGCGTTCTTCTCCGCCTCCTCCTGGGCCGCGGCGAGCAGCCGGGACCGCAGGATGCGCATGGCCTGCTCCTTGTTCTGGAGCTGGCTCTTCTCGTTCTGGCAGGAGGCGACGATGCCGGTCGGCAGGTGCGTGATGCGGACCGCGGAGTCGGTGGTATTGACGGACTGGCCGCCGGGGCCCGACGAGCGGTAGACGTCGATGCGCAGGTCGTTGGCGTGGATCTCGACGTCGATCTCCTCGGCCTCGGGCGTGACGAGCACGCCGGCGGCGGAGGTGTGGATCCGGCCCTGGGACTCGGTGGCGGGCACGCGCTGCACGCGGTGCACTCCGCCCTCGTACTTCAGCCGCGCCCAGACGCCCTGGCCGGGCTCGGTGGCGCCGTTGCCGCCCTTGGTCTTCACGGCGACCTGGACGTCCTTGTAGCCGCCCAGCTCGGACTCGGTGGCGTCGATGATCTCGGTCTTCCAGCCGACGCGCTCGGCGTAGCGCAGGTACATCCGCAGCAGGTCGCCGGCGAAGAGCGCCGACTCGTCGCCGCCCGCACCCGCCTTGACCTCGAGGATGACGTCCTTGTCGTCGCTGGGGTCGCGCGGGACGAGCAGCAGGCGCAGCTTCTCGGTGAGCGCCTCGCGCTGCTTCTCGATCACCTTGACCTCGGCGGCGAAGTCCGGGTCGTCGGCGGCGAACTCGCGCGCGGTCTCGATGTCCTCGCCGGCCTGCTTCCAGGAGCGGTAGGTCCCGACGATCGGGGTCAGCTCGGCGTAGCGCTTGTTGAGCTTGCGGGCGTTGGCCTGGTCCGCGTGCACGGCGGGGTCGGCGAGCCGCTTCTCGAGGTCGGCGTGCTCACCGATCAGTTCCTCGACTGCCTCGAACATCAAGTTTCCCTAGCTGGAAGTGACGGGCCTGCTGGACGACAAAGCGCCGGTCCGGTCACCCCTCGCGCGCGAAGGGCGACCGAGAACCGGCGCCTGCGGGTCGCTACTTCTTGGCAGCGGCGGCCTTGCCGAAGCGGGCCTCGAACCGCGCCACGCGGCCACCGGTGTCGAGGATCTTCTGCTTGCCCGTGTAGAACGGGTGGCACTCGGAGCACACGTCGGCACGGATGGTGCCGTCCGCGACGGTGCTACGGGTGGTGAACGAGGCGCCACAGGTGCAGCTGACCTGGGTCTCGACGTAATCCGGGTGGATGTCGCGCTTCAAGGGATCTCCTAGGTTCGGGAGGGCGCCGGGTCGCAGAGGCGGGATTGCCTTACGTGAACCGGGGCCGACGTACCAGTTTGCCAGTACTGGCCGTATCCCCCAAAACGTGGGGTGGCGGCCAGGTATTCCCCCGTTGTCCGGCCCCGGGACCAGGAGCGGCCCCGGGGGAAAAGGCGCAGGTGGGGGGCGGGATGGCGGCCCGCAAGGGGCCATTACGGCCGGTCCGGCCGATTGCCACCTGGCCGGCCGGCTACTTGACGGGGCTCTTCTCCGCTACTTGACGGGGCTCTTCTTCTCGGCCTTCCCGTCCGCGCCCTTGCCGGCCGAGACCTGCTTCACGGCGTTGTCCGCGTCCGTCTTCGTGCCCGCGCCGTCCTTGAGCGCGGACTGCGGTATCTCCCGGTCGGCGCGGAGCGCGTCCCAGACCTCGGCGGACTCGGCCTCCAGCGGCACCACCCGGTTGGGGTCCCGGGGGTCGTACGTGACCGGCAGCGTGACCATGTGCATGTCGTTGGACTCGATGCCCTTGAGCCCGTTGGCGAAGCTCATCAGCTTGTCGAGCGAGGCCAGCTCCCGGTCGGTGGTGACGGCCTTGGTGGCGGTGTCGGCGAGACCGTAGAGCTTGGTGGGGCTGGTGAAGAGGCCCACCGACTTGATCTGGTCCAGCAGCGCCTTGATGAAGGTCTGCTGGAGCTTGATCCGGCCGAGGTCGCTGCCGTCACCGACGCCCTTGCGGGTGCGGACGAGCGCGAGGGACTTCTCGCCGTCGAGGGTGTGGGTGCCCGCGGCGAGGTCGAGGTGGCTCCACTTGTCGTGGATGGGCTTGGCGGTGGTGACCTCCACCCCGCCGAGCTTGTCGATCATCTTCTGGAAGCCGGCGAAGTCGACCTCCACGAAGTGGTCCATCCGGATGCCGGTCATGCTCTCGACGGTCGCGACCGCGCAGGCCGGGCCGCCGATCGAGTACGCCTCGTTGAACTGCGCGCGCTTCACGGCCGGGCTGGTCCTGCCCTCGGACGTCTTGCACTCGGGGCGGGAGACGATGGTGTCGCGCGGGATGCTGACGACGCTGGCCTTCTTGTGGCCCTCGTAGACGTGCAGGATCATCGCGGTGTCGGAGCGGGCGCTGCCCTCGTCCGTGCCGTACTTGGCGTTGGCACCGGCCCGGGAGTCGGAGCCGAGGACGAGGATGTCCTGCGAGCCGTTGTCGACGTCCTTGGGGCGGTTCTTGCCCAGCGCGGCATTGATGTCCACGCCGTGCAGATTGCCGTTGAACTTGAAGTAGAGGAACCCGAGGCCGCAGCCTCCGAGCAGAATGACCCCGGCGAGGGCCCAGGCGGCTATTCGCCAGCCCTTACGACGGGCCGGAGGCTTACGGCGCCGGCCGCGTGACCCGCCGGCACGCCGACGGCGCGATCCCGCCCTCGTGCCCTTGCTGTCGTCAGCCATACGTCCTCAGTCCTCCGCTGCTCTCCGGCTACCCCCTGCCGCCTTGGTCAGGCATGGTGTCCCGTCATCCGGTCAGACGGGAGAGCCTGCGCCAGGGTTGCACAGCGGGTTCTGAGGACCTTCTTAGAAAGCACGCCGCCCGGCGCCCCCGCGCGAACCCGCCACGACCCCGCCCACCTGGGATTTCGGCCAGAAAGAGGCAAAAGTTCAAGCCAATGTCGGACGGCGGTGCTGTGGCGCAAATCTCAGACGGTCACGAGGCGGACTCGAGATGATCACGACTGCGACACGGCACGGTCGTTGCGACCGGCGACGGGGCCGGGGCCGGACGCACGACCGCCCCGCCACACAAGTGGCGGGGCGGTCGTGGTGATGCGTGGGTGACGCGTCGTGCGTCAGAGCAGATCAGTCGTTGCCGTTGCCCGAGGAGGGCGTGGTCTTCGCGATCTGCATCAGGAACTCCGCGTTGGACTTCGTCTGCTTCATCTTGTCGAGAAGCAGCTCGATGGCCTGCTGCGAGTCGAGCGCGTGCAGCACCCGGCGGAGCTTCCAGACGATCGCCAACTCATCGGCACCCAGGAGGATCTCCTCCTTGCGGGTACCGGACGGGTCGACGTCCACGGCCGGGAAGATGCGCTTGTCGGCGAGCTTCCGGTCGAGCTTGAGCTCCATGTTGCCGGTGCCCTTGAACTCCTCGAAGATCACCTCGTCCATGCGCGAGCCGGTCTCGACGAGCGCGGTGGCCAGGATGGTCAGCGAGCCGCCGTCCTCGATGTTGCGCGCGGCACCGAAGAACTTCTTCGGCGGGTAGAGCGCGGTCGAGTCGACACCACCGGACAGGATGCGGCCCGAGGCCGGGGCGGCCAGGTTGTAGGCACGGCCCAGACGGGTGATCGAGTCCAGCAGGACGACCACGTCGTGACCCAGCTCGACGAGGCGCTTGGCGCGCTCGATGGCCAGCTCGGCGACGGTGGTGTGGTCCTCGGCCGGGCGGTCGAAGGTCGAGGAGATGACCTCGCCCTTGACCGACCGCTGCATGTCGGTGACCTCTTCCGGACGCTCGTCGACCAGGACGACCATCAGGTGGCACTCGGGGTTGTTCGTGGTGATCGCGTTGGCGATCGCCTGCATGATCATGGTCTTGCCGGTCTTCGGCGGGGCCACGATCAGACCGCGCTGGCCCTTGCCGATCGGCGCGACCAGGTCGATGATCCGGGTCGTCAGCACACCCGGGTCCGTCTCCAACCGCAGGCGGTCCTGCGGGTAGAGCGGGGTGAGCTTGCCGAACTCCGGGCGGCCACGGCCCGTTTCGGGCGCCATGCCGTTCACCGAGTCGAGGCGGACGAGGGCGTTGAACTTCTCGCGCCGCTCGCCGTCCTTCGGCTGCCGGACCGCACCGGTGACGTGGTCACCCTTGCGCAGGCCGTTCTTACGGACCTGGGCGAGGGAGACATAGACGTCGTTCGGGCCCGGGAGGTAGCCGGAGGTCCGGATGAACGCGTAGTTGTCGAGGATGTCGAGGATGCCGGCGACGGGGATCAGGACGTCGTCGTCGGAGACCTGCGGCTCGTTGCCGAAGCCCTCGTCACGGCCACGACGGCCACGGCGGTCGCGGTAGCGGCCGCGACGGCCGCGACGGCCGCCCTCGAAGTCGTCGTCGTCCTGCGGGCCGCCCTGGCCGCCGCCCTGCGGGCCGCGGTTGTCGCGCTGCTGCTGACGGTCCTGGCGGTCGCCGCCGGCCTGGCCGGCACCGTCGCGGTTGCCACGGCGGTCACGGTCACGCTCGCCGCGCTCGCCACGGTCACGCTCGCCGCGCTGGCCGCGCTCGGCACGCTCACCGCGCTCGCGGCGCTCGCCCTTGCCGGCGCGCTCGCCGCGCTCCTGGCGCTCGCCGCTCTTGGCGGCCTTGCCCTCGGCGGTGTCCACGGCCGTCTCGGCCTTGGCCTCGGCGCGCTCCTCGACCTTGACCTCGGTCTTGGTCTCGGTGGCCGTCTCGGGGCTGCCCGAGGGCGCGGTCGCACGACGGCGACGGCGCTCGCCGGCCGGCTGCTCGTCGCTGCTCGGCTGGCCCGGGATCTCGATCTGCTGCTGGGCAGCGGCCTTCTCGGCGGGCTTCTCGGCGGCCGCCTCACCCGTACGGGCCTTGGAGGTCGCACGGCGCTTCGGCTTGGCCTCGGCGGGGGCCGCCTCGGCGGCCTTGGCGGACGAGGCGGAGCCGGCCTGCTTCTCCTTGATGACCTCGATCAGCTGGCCTTTGCGCATCCGCGCGGTGCCCTTGATGCCGAGGCCGGAGGCAACCTGCTGGAGCTCGGCCAGGACCATGCCGTCGAGGCCGGTGCCCGAGCGGCGCCGCTTGGGCGCGGTAGAGGCACCGGTGGCAGGCGCGGCGGGAGCGTCCGTGGCGGGCGCGGAGGCATTGCCGGCGTCACTGCCCGCAGTGCCGGCGGCGTTCACGCCCATCAGATCGGTGGTGTCGCTCACGAAGGGTCCTTCCCTGGAGCGGGCGTCGGCCTGTCTGGCTCGGCGACCGGTTGTGCTGTCCGGCTGCGGTCCTGGTATGCGGACCGGGCCTGGGCGGTGGTCCGCCGGTACGGCGGAAGAATCAGGTTCATTGGTTTCGGCGTGAAGGAATCAGTGAAGACATGGCGTTTCACTTCACTCATGTCACCCACGCCGATTCCGGAGCGTGCTCGAAGCTGCTCAGGCAGGCTGCTCAGGCAGTTTGGGAGGCTCCCGGAAGAAAAGCGGTCCCTGATCGGGACACAGAGCACCGAGCCGATGTGGCTTCGAGTGCAGACTTGAGGTTAACACTACCGGATCCCACAAACATTCCCCCTCTCAAAGACCGGCAACCGCAATTTTCGGGTGTCCGGGGTCGCCCCCGGACACCGCTGGTCAGGACAGCGGCAGCACGCTCGTCCCCCCGGCGTCGAGAGTCAGCCGATTGGCCGCCCACCCCTCGCCCGCCAGTCGTGCGACCTTGTCGGCCGCACCGTCCTCGACCAGCGCGAGCACCGTGGGGCCCGCGCCGGAGATGACCGCGGGGACGCCGTCCGCGCGCAGTCGGTTGACCAGGGCCACGCTCTCCGGCATCGCCGGAGAGCGGTATTCCTGGTGGAGCCGGTCCTCGGTGGCCGGCAGCAGCAGCTCGGGACGCCTGGTCAGGGCCTCCACGAGCAGCGCCGCGCGCCCGGCGTTGGCCGCCGCGTCCACATGGGGGACATTGCGCGGCAACAGCCCGCGCGCGGTCTCGGTCAGTACGGCCTTGGAGGGCACGAAGACCACCGGAACGATGGAATCCGCCGGGTCCATCCGAATGGCCCGCGCGGCCCCCGCCTCAGTCCAGGCCAGGGTGAATCCGCCGAGCAGACAGGCGGCGACGTTGTCCGGGTGGCCCTCGATCTCGGTGGCCAGCTCGAGCAGCGCGGCGTCGTCGAGCCGCTCGGCCCCGCCTATCGTCACGGCGCGGGCGGCGACGATGCCCGCGCAGATGGCGGCGGAGGAGGAGCCGAGGCCCCGCCCGTGCGGAATGCGGTTGGCACAGACGACCTCGAGGCCGCGCGGCTGGCCGCCGAGCAGATCGAAGGCCGTACGCAGGGACCGTACGAGCAGATGACTCTCGTCACGCGGCAGGGTTTCGGCACCCTCGCCCGCGATGTCGATGTGCAGCCCGGATTCGGCCACCCGGACGACGACGTCGTCGTAGAGCCCCAGGGACAGGCCGAGGGCATCAAAGCCGGGACCGAGATTTGCGCTGGTGGCAGGGGTGCGCACTCGGACGGCGGCGGCGCGGAACGCGGGACCGGCCATCGCTCGAAGACTCTCCTTGGTGTGGCCTCGGTGGGGCGTGCAACGTCCGCAAGGGCCGCGACGGCGATGCCGCGTGGGGGCGACAGGGGTCTGCGACGGGGCGGAGTGAGTACAGCCTATCGAAGGAAGGTTCTGCGGCGACATAGGGCGCACGGGAGGCGCACGAAGCGTGTCGCCTGCGGCGCGCCGCTATGGCACGAGCTGGGTTGATTTGGTGTTGTCCTCGATCGCCGGGACGGGCTGAATTCTCAGCCCGTCCGGCACAATCGAGCCCGTCCGGCATTGAGGACACAGGGCCCGGGGCGGAGCCCCGGGGCATGAGCCGTCAGACGAGGCCCAGCCGCTCCGCGGCAACCGTGGCGTCCACCGGCACGGTGATGGGCTGCGGCGCACCGGCCACGGCCCAGTCGGGGTCCTTGAGGCCGTTGCCCGTGACCGTACAGACGATGCGCTGGCCCGGGTCGACCAGGCCCAGCTCGGCGGCCTTGAGCAGACCGGCGACGCTCGCCGCCGAGGCGGGCTCGACGAAGACGCCCTCCTGGGAGGCCAACAGACGGTAGGCGGCCAGGATCTGTCGGTCGGTCACCTCGTCGATGAGACCGCCCGACTCGTCCCGCGCCTCCTCGGCGAACTGCCAGGAGGCGGGGTTGCCGATGCGGATCGCGGTGGCGATGGTGTGCGGGTCCTTGACCGGCTCGCCGCGCACGATCGGCGCGGAACCGGAGGCCTGGAATCCCCACATCCGGGGGTTGCGGGAGGAGATCCCGTCGGCCGCGTACTCGCGGTAGCCCCGCCAGTAGGCGGTGATGTTGCCCGCGTTGCCGACCGGCAGGACGTGGATGTCGGGCGCGTCGCCGAGCATGTCGACGATCTCGAAGGCCGCCGTCTTCTGGCCCTCGATCCGTACCGGGTTGACGGAGTTGACCAGCGCCACCGGGTAGTGGTCGGACAGGTTGCGGGCCAGCGTGAGGCAGTCGTCGAAGTTGCCGTCGACCTGGAGGATGCGGGCGCCGTGGACCAGCGCCTGGCCCATCTTGCCGAGCGCGATCTTGCCTTCCGGCACCAGAACGGCGCAGACCATTCCGGCGCGTACGGCGTAGGCGGCGGCCGACGCGGAGGTGTTGCCGGTGGAGGCGCAGATGACGGCCTTCGCGCCCTCCTCCTTGGCCCGCGTGATGGCCATGGTCATGCCGCGGTCCTTGAAGGACCCGGTGGGGTTGGCTCCCTCGACCTTCAGGTGCACCTCGCAGCCCGTGCGCTCGGAGAGCACCTGGGCCGGTACGAGCGGCGTACCGCCCTCGCGGAGGGTGACGACCGGCGTGTCGGCGGAGACCGGAAGCCGGTCGCGGTACTCCTCGATGATGCCGCGCCACTGGTGGGTGCGGGAGGCCTGGCGACCGTTGTTGGCAGACATTGCTTTCGTAACTCCCCTACTCGCCTTCAACGCGCATGATGCTCGCGACGCCGCGGACCGTGTCCAGCTTGCGCAGCGCCTCGACGGTCGCCGAGAGGGCGGCGTCGGGTGCCCGGTGGGTGACGACGACGAGGGACGCCTCGCCGTCCTTGCCCGTCTGCCGGACGGTGTCGATGGACACGTCGTGCTCGGCGAAGACCGTGGCGACCTGGGCGAGGACACCCGGCTTGTCGGCGACGTCGAGGCTGATGTGATAGCGGGTCACGACCTCGCCCATCGGGCTCACGGGCAGCCGGGTGTAGGCCGATTCGCCGGGGCCGGTGGCCTCGCCGAGCTTGTTGCGGCAGACGGCCACGAGGTCGCCGAGGACCGCGGAGGCGGTCGGCGAGCCGCCCGCGCCCGGCCCGTAGAACATCAGCTGGCCGGCCGCCTCGGCCTCGATGAACACCGCGTTGTAGGCCTCGCGCACGGAGGCGAGGGGGTGGCTCAGCGGGATCATCGCCGGGTGCACGCGGGCGGTGACGGACTGCCCGTCGGCGGCCCGCTCGCAGATGGCGAGCAGCTTGATGGTGCACCCCATCTGCTTCGCGGACGCGAAGTCGGCTGCGGTGACCTCGGTCATGCCCTCGCGGTGCACGTCGTCCAGCCGGACCCGGGTGTGGAAGGCGATGCCGGCCAGGATCGCGGCCTTGGCGGCGGCGTCGAAGCCCTCGACGTCGGCGGTCGGGTCCGCCTCGGCGTAACCGAGGGCGGTGGCCTCGTCCAGCGCCTCGGAGTAGCCCGCGCCGCTGGTGTCCATCTTGTCGAGGATGAAGTTGGTCGTGCCGTTGACGATGCCGAGCACCCGGTTGACCTTGTCGCCGGCGAGGGACTCGCGCAGCGGCCGGACGAGCGGGATGGCGCCCGCGACGGCGGCCTCGTAGTACAGGTCGGCGCCGTGGCTCTCGGCGGCGGCGTGCAGGGCGGCACCGTCCTGGGCGAGCAGCGCCTTGTTCGCGGAGACGACGCTGGCGCCGTGCTCGAACGCGGTCGTGATCAGCGCGCGGGCGGGCTCGATGCCGCCGATGACCTCGACGACCACATCGATGTCACCGCGCTTGACGAGCGCGGTGGCATCGGTGGTGATCAGCTCCGCGGGCACCCCGGCGCGCACCCGGCTCGGGCGGCGGACGGCGATGCCGGCGAGCTCGACGGGCGCGCCGATGCGCGCCGCGAGGTCGTCCGCGTGCGTCGTCATGATGCGCGCCACCTCTGAGCCGACCACTCCACAGCCCAGCAGCGCCACTTTCAGCGGACGCGTACGCATCATCCGACCCCTGCTTCTCATCGACACAGCCTCGTACATCTTCGGTGGTTCACCAGTCTCACTCACTGGACGGGGGTTTCCCTCCCCGGGTCCAGTATTCGAGATCTTTGTTTCCGTGGGCCGACATGTGTCCGCCAACGGAATCATCTGTCAGCTAAATGCCAGCCGACGTATTTCGGCCGACACGGGGTTGCCCGCGTGGTTTATCCGACGTCGAGGCGGAGCAGGTCCTCCTCCGTCTCGCGCCGCACGATGACCCGTGCGGCACCATCCTTCACCGCTACGACCGGCGGGCGCAGCGCATGGTTGTAGTTGCTCGCCATCGAGCGGCAGTAGGCACCGGTCGCGGGCACGGCGAGCAGATCGCCGGGCGCCAGGTCGGCGGGGAGGAAGGCGTCACGGACGACGATGTCGCCGGACTCGCAGTGCTTGCCGACGACGCGGGAGAGCATCGGCGCGGCGGTGGAGGTGCGGGAGACCAGCGCGACGGAGTACTCGGCGTCGTAGAGCGCGGTACGGATGTTGTCGGACATGCCGCCGTCGACGCTCACGTACGTCCGCAGGCCCGGCAGCTCCTTGATGGTGCCGACCTCGTACAGCGTGAAGGCCGTGGGGCCGACGATGGCGCGCCCCGGCTCGACGGACAGGCGCGGCACGGCGAGCCCGGCGGCCGCGCACTCGCGGGTGACGATGTCGCCCAGCGCCTTGGCGATCTCGTGCGGCTCGCGCGGGTCGTCCTCGGGGGTGTAGGCGATGCCGAGGCCGCCGCCGAGGTCGATCTCGGGCAGCTCGATGCCGTGCTCGTCGCGGATCTCCTTCAGCAGCCCGACGACTCGGTGGGCGGCCACCTCGAAGCCGGAGGTGTCGAAGATCTGCGAGCCGATGTGCGAGTGGATGCCGATGACCTCGAGCCCGTCGAGCTTGAGCGCGCGCCGGACGGCCTCGGCCGCCTGCCCGCCGGCCAGCGCGAGACCGAACTTCTGGTCCTCGTGGGCGGTGGCGATGAACTCGTGGGTGTGCGCCTCGACGCCGACGGTGACGCGGATCTGCACGCGCTGGCGCTTGCCGAGCCGCTCGGCGATGTGCGCGACGCGGACGATCTCCTGGAAGGAGTCGAGGACGATCCGCCCGACCCCGGCCTCGACGGCGCGGGTGATCTCCTCGGCCGACTTGTTGTTGCCGTGCAGCGCGATGCGCTCGGCGGGCATTCCGGCGTCGAGGGCGGTGGCCAGCTCCCCGGCGGAGCAGACGTCGAGGTTGAGGCCCTCCTCGTGCAGCCAGCGCACGACGGCCCGGGAGAGGAACGCCTTGCCGGCGTAGAAGACGTCGGCCTCGTCACCGAAGGCGTCGCGCCAGGCGCGGCAGCGGGCGCGGAAGTCGTCCTCGTCGAGGAAGTAGGCGGGGGTGCCGAACTCCTCGGCGAGCCGCTTCACGTCGAGCCCGCCGACGGTGGCGACGCCCTCGGCGTTCCGGGTGACGGTGCGGGACCACACACGCGGGTCGAGCGCGTTGAGGTCCGTGGGCGGTGCGGTGTAGTGACCCTCAGGAAGGACGTCGGCGTAGCGGGGCCCGGCGGGGTGGGCGGAGCGGCTCATGGGCTCTGATCTCCTCAGAGGTGTGCGGGTGCGGTGATGCCGAGCTGGTGGAGGCCGTCGGCGAGCACCTTGCCCGAGGCCTCGGCGACGGCCAGTCGGGCGCGGTGAACGGCCGAGGGTTTCTCGTCGCCGCGGGGCAGCGTGGGACACGCCGCGGTCCAGCGGAGGAAGGCGTCGGCGAGCCGTTCGAGATGCCGGGCCAGCCGGTCGGGCGCACGGGTGGCACTGACGCGGGCGTGGTCGGCGAGGGCGGCCAGGAGCGCTCCGGCGTCCGCGCTGTCGATCTCCCCGGGTTCGGGTGAGAACCCCAGGTCACGGGCGTTGCGCAGCAGTGCCTGGCTACGGGCGTGGGCGTAGCGGACCCGGAAGAGCGGGTTACTCTCGCGCTGTGCGAGCAGCAGGTCGCGGTCGAGGCCGGGCGGGCAGAGCAGGCTCCACCGGGCGGCGTCCGCACCGAGCCGGCGCAGCAGCGCGGGGTCGGGTTCGGGGAGCGGGAGGGGCCGGCCGCCCTCCCGGGCGCCCAGCAGCCCCCGCACCAGCTCCGCCTGGCCGGCGCCGGCGAGGGTGATGTTGAGGAACCCGGGTCCGGCGATGTCGACCGCCGCGATCCCCGGCTCCCGCACGAGCCGCCGTCGCAGCACCTCGGCGACGTCGAGGGCGGGGCGGCCGGTGTCCTGGGCGATCCGCAGGGCGACGTTGGTGGCGTAGTCCCCGCACCCCGGCCGCGGCGGAACCCGCACGGTGACCCGCTCCGGCACGACGGCGCACAGCTCGTCGGCCTCGACGGCGCGACGCACGGTGTGCAGCACGGTGCGGGTGAGATCGGCGGGGGTCACAGGGTCAAGCCTAGGGGAGGTGGGGGGTCACTCCGCGAACAGGTTTCACCAGACGGGACGGAAGGAGGGGCCGCCACGGCCACCGCGGCTACCCGGCGGGCCGCGCGGCCGGCTCCGCCTCCCCGGGGGTGCGGACCCCCGGCAGCCCGTCGTCGCCCTTCACTTGACCGCACCCCATGAGCCGCCGGACGAGCCGCACCATCTCCGCCGGCTCGAACGGCTTCGCCAGGAACGCGTCCACCCCGGCGGCCCGGCCGCCGTCGACTTCCAGCTGGGTGCAGGCACTGATGATCGCGATCGGTATGTCCCGCGTGCGGACATCGGCCCGTAGCCGAGCGGCGGCCTGCAGTCCGTCGAGACGCGGCATGACGACGTCCAGCGTCACGACATCGGGACGCACGCGGTGCACGATCTCCAGGCACTCGGCACCATCGGCCGCGGTCACGACCTCGAAGCCTTCGAGCTCGAGGTTGACCCTGATCAACTGCCGGATGACCTTGTTGTCGTCGACAACGAGGACCCGGCCGGACAAGCCAGGCACAACCCCGAGAGTAGGCGCGCCCGCCGCGCTGCGTCCGGGTTTTCCCCACTTCCACCCCCGTGCGAGCGAGCTTTCTCCGACCGCGCCACCCCCCACCACCCCATGCGCTGATCCCCCGCCCCGACCACCCCCGACCACCTGTTACTTCCCACCCGACGAGAGCTGGTAGTGTTCTACCCGTCGCCGCGAAACGCGGCAGACACGCCCCCGTAGCTCAGGGGATAGAGCAACGGCCTCCGGAGCCGTGTGCGCAGGTTCGAATCCTGCCGGGGGCACTCACCGGGAAGCAGTCGGATCACTCGCTGATCTCGGTAAGTGCCAAGTCGAAGGGCCGGACTCAGGGAACTGAGTCCGGCCCTTCTGCGTTGCCCTCACACCCCGGCCGCACGACTCAAGCCCGCGCGCTGCCACGGCGGTTGCCTGCGCGGCGGTGCGTCACGCGCCGCGCAGGAAAGCATCCCCGTGGGCGGTGATGTGGGCGTCGAGTTCGGACAGGGCGCGCTGGGTCGCCTCGGGGGTGCCCGAGCCGCGCTTTTCCGCGTAGTAGGCGGCGCCGAGTTTCTTCAGCAGGTCTCCCCCGGCCCGCTGGGCCTGGACCTCCTCCAGTTTTTCCTTGCCCTGCGCCATGCTGCGCTGCGCCTGCTCCTTGGCCCGGTCGAGAAAACCTGCCATTGCGTGCCTCCGGTGAAGTCGGGGTGTGCGGTCGGGACGTGAAGTCGGACGACGTCGCGATTCGTGGCGAAACAACGAAGCGCGTGATCGGGAGACACGGAGTTGGGGCCGACAGGGGGACCGGCGGGGAACGCGCCCGAGCCCCGCCGTCGGCATGGGGGGTGCCGGACACGGGGCTCGGGTGCGGGCAGCTGGGAGGCCGCGGGGGTCAGCCGCCCCAGCTGCTGTCGGTGGGCTTGTTGCCGCCGCCGGGGCGGGTGGTGGTCGTGGGGAGGACGATCACGCGGGGCGTCTCGCCTGCCGTCGCCCCCGGGGTGGTGGGGGTGGTGGGGGCAGTGTCCGCCTGGGCGGGGGACGCCAGGGCGAAGAGGGCCGCGACGACGGGGGCGGCAACCAGGGCGATGCGCTTCATGAGGTCCTCTTGAAGTAGGGGGTGGGCCGGCGGTGGCCGGTGGGATCAATATGCCGAGCCGTCCGGCCCGGTCTCCAGTAGTCACCCATGTCACCAAACTGCCGCGCACGAAAGGGAATGGGGGATAAGACCGGACAGAAATGGCTATAGCCGGTCTTAGGCGGCCTGCGCCCGGGGCAGTGCCGCCAGTCGGGGCTGGTGGAACGACACCGCCAACACCGCCAGCTGCGTGCGGTTGTTGATCCCCGTCTTGCCACGGATCCGGCGCAGGTAGGTGTCGACCGTGTGGGCGCTGACACCCATGCGGCGGGCGATGGCGGCGTAGGTGTGGCCGTCGGCGAGGTGGCCGAGCACCTCCCGCTCGCGCTCGGAGAGGAGGGCGAGGGCTTGGGGGATCGCCTGGTTCACGCTGACTTCACTGCCTTCCTGGGAGGGGACGACGCGTCACATGACAGCAACGGTGGATACCCCGAAACCGCAGACATTCGTCTTAAAATCCCCACGGTGGCCCGGTGTTCGAACAACCGCGGTGGGGGGACTTGCCGGTTTCGGCCGGCCTCGACCGGCACGACCAAGCCTGATGGACAACCGGCGCCATCACCACACACGGGACAGATCACCAAGCTGCCTGGCAGCAAGGCGAGCAGGGGATGAGTATGGACATATGCGACGACCGCGCCTCTGATGCCTCATGCACCGCCCTGAGTGCGGACGAGATGGCCGCGTACGGCTGGGTGCTCGACCATCGGCGCACCGATCCCGCACGGGCCGCCGCCGATCTGGGCCTGACGCGGGGGCAGGTGGACGCGGCCTTCGCGAAGCTGACCGCCCTGCGGCTGGTGGTCCCGGACGCGGAAGCCGGCCCGGAGGCCCCGGCCCGGGTGCGGGCGGTCGATCCGGACGCCGTCCTCGGCGGACTGACGGAGTCCTTGCGGGAATCGATCCAGCAACGGCAGTCGCAGTTGCAGCGGGTCCAGGAGGACTTCGACCGGCTGCGGGAGAGATTTCTGCGCGGCCGCGGCGAGACGTCCCCGGCCGGGCTGGAGGTCATTCCGAGCCTGGAGGAGGTCCGTGCCGCGCTCAACCGCGCCTCCGCCGAGTGCCGCACCGAGCTGATGACCAGCCAGCCGGGCGGCAACCGGGTGCCGGCGGCGATGGAGGAGGCCCTCGCCCGGGACACGGCCCTGCTCAACCGCGGGATCCGGATCCGTACGCTCTACCACCACACCGCCCGGTTCAACGGGCCCAGCCAGGCCTATGTGGCCGCCGCCTCGGCGCTCGGGGCCGAATACCGCACCGCGCACGAGCTGTTCGGGCGGATCATCGTCTTCGACCGTGAGCTGGCCTTCATCCCCGACCACATGGGCACCTGGGGCGCGGTGGCCGTCCGCGAGCCCTCCGTCGTCGCCTACCTCTGCGAGATCTTCGAGCAGGCCTGGACCCACGCCACCGTCTTCTCCGAGGCCGGGCAGGACGGGCTGGAGCGCGTGGCCAAGGAGCTCGACCACACCATCGTCCGGCTGCTGGCCGCCGGGCTGAAGGACGAGGCGATCGCCCGGCGGCTGGGCATGTCCCTGCGCACGGCCCGGCGGCACATCGCGGACATCATGGAGACGCTCGGCGCCGAGAGCCGCTTCCAGGCGGGCGTGCTCGCCGCCCGGGCCGGGATGACCGACGAGGTCGACGCCCCCGCGGGAGCCACGGGACCGTGAATACGTGACTGGCCCTCCGCCCTGCGGCGGGCCAGGATTTCCGGGACAGCGGGCGGGGGAACGCACCGCGCCGTACGCCGGAGGGGCCCATGCGCAGCGAACCAGCCGACCCCGACGTCTGTCCCCCGCCGGCTCTCGCCGCCTTCGTCACGGACATCGCCCTGTCCCTCGCCGTCCACCGCGGCCGCAGCGCCGCCCTCGTCTGGCCGGAGCACGAGCCCGCCGGCCTGCTCGACACGCTGGCCGCCGCGGCGCGGACGGCCACGGGCACGGTCCCCGCCGGCGTTGAGGCGGACGAGCTGGCCGGGCTGCTGCACACCGCGCTGGGCGGCGGCAGCGACCCCGTGCGCGCCTGGTACGCCACCTCGCCCCCGACGATCCCCGGTGAACTGGCGATCCCCGGTGAAGTGCTCCTCGTCCCGCTCGCCCGGGGCTGCGACTGCCGTGTGACCTCCGCAGTCCGGCCGCCGCTCCGGCTGCGGCTGCGCAAGGGCGATGTGCTCTACGTGCCGGAGTCCTCGGCCCTCGACGTCGTCTCCCGGTGGCCCGCCCCCTGTCCCCTTCTCGTCCTCGCCCTCCCCCGCCGGGCCGGTCAGCCCTGCGCCGCCTCCTCGCCCTCCTTGATCGTCTCCGCCACCTCCGCCGTGCGGGCGGCCTCCTCGGCCGCGAACCGCTCCGCGTCGTAGGCCTCGGCGATCTCCTCGTCCTGTGCCATGAGGAGGTCCAGGCTCGTGTCGCCCATCTCGAAGACCCCCATGTCGACGTAGGCGCGCTGGAGCCGCTCGCCCCACAGGCCGATGTCCTTCACGCACGGGACGATGCGGCTGAAGAGCAGCTTCCGGAAGAGCCGGAGGTATTCGGCCTGCTCGCTCAGCTCCCGGGCGTCCTTCGCGGGGATGCCGAAGTCGGTCAGGACCTCGTCACCGCGCAGCCGGTCGCGCATCAGGTAGCAGCCCTCGATGACGAATTCCTCGCGCTCGCGCAGCTCGGCGTCGGTGAGCTCTTTGTAGTAGTCGCGCAGCGCCATCCGGCCGAACGCGACGTGCCGGGCCTCGTCCTGCATGACATAGGTGAGGATCTGCCGGGGCAGCGGCTTGTCGGTGGTGTCGCGCAGCATGCCGAAGGCGGCGAGGGCGAGGCCCTCGATGAGGACCTGCATGCCGAGGTAGGGCATGTCCCAGCGGGAGTCCCGCAGGGTGTCGCCCAGCAGTGACTGGAGGTTGTCGTTGATCGGGTAGAGCATCCCGATCTTCTCGCGCAGGAACCGGCTGTAGATCTCGGCGTGCCGGGCCTCGTCCATGGTCTGGGTGGCGGAGTAGAACTTCGCGTCCAGGTCGGGCACGGACTCCACGATGCGCGCGGCGCACACCATCGCCCCCTGCTCGCCGTGCAGGAACTGGCTGAACTGCCAGGAGGCGAAGTGGCGGCGCATGTCGCGCCGCTCGGCCTCGCCCATCCGGTCCCAGTACGGGGAGCCGTAGATGGTCATGTTCTCGTCGGGCACGCCGAGCGGGTCGTACGGGTCGACCTCGAGGTCCCAGTCGATGCGCTTGACGGAGTCCCACTGCTTGTCCTTGCCCTTCTGATAGAGGGCGAGAAGCCGGTCGCGGCCGCTGTCGTAGTCCCAGTTGAACCGGGCGGCGCCGCTCGCCGGGACCTCCCAGGCGCCGGCACCGGGGTCGTGTGCGTAGAGCTTTCGCGTCGTCATCGACGCCTCCTGTCCCTCGCGCGCATGGCTGATTGGCAGGCTCACACGCCGTTCGTCACCGGGTCAATGAGGGGGTGTCAGCTCGTTGGGCCCGTCGTGCGACTTGTCGTACCGGGGGGATTGACGTCCTTGCTGACAAGCAGTCTCATAAGGACGACCGAAGTGGTACCACGGGTAACTCATAGACGAGGTGTCCTCAGTCATGACCACGGTGACCGAAAAGACCGCGCTCCGGGACGCGCTGGGGCTGCTCAAGGACCGCGAGCAGGTCGCCGAGCGACTCCTGGAGTCCTCCGCCAGGCACTCCTTCGACCCGGACACCGAGCTGGACTGGGCCGCGCCGCTCGAAGAGGGCAAGTGGTTCCTGCCCCCGGAGCTGGTCTCCCTCTACGGCACCCCGCTGTGGCGCCGGATGGCGGAGGAACAGCGGATGGAGCTCGCCCGGCACGAAGTCGCGGCGCTCGCGTCCCTCGGCATCTGGTTCGAGATCATCCTGATGCAACTGCTGGTCCGGCACATCTACGACCGGCCCGTGACCAGCGCACACGTCCGGTACGCGCTGACGGAGATCGCGGACGAGTGCAGGCACTCCAAGATGTTCGCCCGCATGATCGACAAGACGGGGGCGCCGACCTACCCGGTCCGCCGGCTGCACCACAACCTCGGCCGCGTCCTCAAGACGGTCTCCACCACGCCCGGCTCCTTCGCCGCCACGCTGCTCGGCGAGGAGATCCTCGACTATCTGCAGCGCCTGACCTTCCCCGACGAGCGCGTGCAGACCCTCGTGCGCGGCGTCAGCCGTATCCACGTCGTCGAGGAGGCGCGGCACGTGCGGTACGCGCGGGAGGAGCTGCGGCGCCAGATGGTCTCCTGCCCGCGCTGGGAGGCGGAGCTGACCCGGGTCAGCTGCGGCGAGGCGGCCCGCGTCTTCTCCATCGCCTTCGTCAATCCGGCCGTCTACACGAACGTCGGCCTCGACCGCCGCGAGGCCGTCGCCCAGGTGCGGGCGAGCGGCCACCGGCGTGAGGTCATGCAGGCCGGGGCGAAGCGGCTCACCGACTTCCTGGACGACGTCGGGGTCCTGCGGGGCGTCGGCCGCCGGCTGTGGCGGAGCTCCGGACTGCTCGCCTGAGCCCCGTCGGCGAAGGCCGCCGCGCACACCCACCAGGACCGTTACGCTGCGCACCATGAACGGCAGCGGAACCGCCTCGGCAGCACCGACCCCGGCCGTACCGACTCCCGCAGCACCCCCGTCCCCCGGCCCCGGCACCGACGGCGGGCCGGCCGCCGCTCCGGCCGCCCGTGGCTCCTACCGCAGGCTCAGTGTCGAGGAGCGCCGCGCCCAGCTCATCACCGCCGCGCTCACCCTGTTCGGGCACCGCGCGCCCGAGGACGTCTCGCTCGACGATGTCGCGGCGGCCGCGAAGGCGTCGAGGCCGCTGGTGTACCGCTACTTCCCCGGCGGCAAGCCCCAGCTCTACGAGGCCGCCCTGCGCAGCGCCGCCGACGACCTCCAGCAGTGCTTCGCCGAGCCGCAGAGCGGCCCCGTCACCGGCCGGCTGGCCGCCGCGCTCGACCGCTATCTGGCCTTCGTCGACGGGCACGCCGCGGGTTTCAGCGCGCTGCTCCAGGGCGGCAGCGTCGTCGAGACCACCCGTACGGGGGCGATCGTGGACGAGGTGCGACGCGCGGCCACCGACCAGGTGCTGGCGCATCTCCAAGTGGCGGAGCCGGGGCCGCGGCTGCGGATGATGGTCCGCACGTGGATATCGGCCGTCGAGGCCGCGTCGCTGATCTGGCTGGACGAGGGCAAGCAGCCCCCGGTGGAGGAGCTGCGCGACTGGCTGGTCGACCACTTCGTGGCTCTGCTCACCGTGACCGCGGCGACCGACCCGCAGGCCGCGGAGGTCACCCGCGCCACGCTCGCCCTGGAGTCGGCGGACGGCCCGGTGGGACAGCTGGGCCGCCGGGTGCTGGAGGTCGTCGCGGACGCGGAGCATCTGCTCTGATCCGGCCCTCCCAGCACCCGGTCCCCCGGGACGGCCGCGGCTGACGCCCGCCCGGTGCGGCCGACGCGCCCGCGACGACGGAGACTGGAGGGGTGAAAAGCGAAGAGACGCCCTTCGTGGGCGGGCCGCTGGACGGCCGCGTTCTGCCGGTGCTCCTGGGACCCACCGGTCATCCGCCGAAGAGGTACGAGATCCCCGTGCCGGACGCGGCGGGCGGCGAGCCGACCGTGCTCGTCTACCACAGGGTGCAGGCGGGCACCACCCGGCGGCTCGGGCTGCACAAGGGGTGGAAATACGAGTACGACCCCGAGGGACGGCGGAGCACCGGCCTCAAGTGGCCGTGGTCGCGGACGGACGCACAGCCCTGACCGTCCCGCTGTACCCGAAACGGTGACCGGGTTAGGCGGATTCGCCCACCGGACTGCCATTAGTACTACTGGCATGGCACGATCCTCCTGGGGCTGCCGACACGCCCCATTACCGGAGGTGAAGCTGTGTCAGGACGGTCAGGACGCTTCGTGCAAGCGGTCTGCACGGCGGCGCTCGTCGCGAGTGCCACGCTCGTACTGCCCGCGCCGATGGCGGCCGCCGCGCCCGCCGACCCCGACCGGTCGGTCAGCGCCCTGCTCAGCCAGCTCCAGACGCTCTATCAGAAGACCGAAGAGGCCACCGAGACGTACAACGCGACCGAGGAGAAGCTGAAGAAGCAGCGCGCCAAGGTCAAGAAGCTCAACGAGGACCTGGCCGACGCCCGCGTCGCCCTCGACGGCAGCCGCGACGACGCGGGGCGGCTGGCCCGGGAGCAGTACCGCGGCGTCGACAACCCCCTCTCCCCGTACATGCGGTTCCTGCTCAGCGGCAACGCCCGGCAGGCCCTCGACCAGGGGCACGAGCTGAAGCGGGCCGCGGGCCGCCGCGCCGCCACCGTCGAACGCCTCACGGGCAGCGAGAAGAGGGCGGCAGTCCTCGCCTCGCAGGCGCGCGACGCGCTCAATGTGCAGGAAGCCCTCGCCGCGAAGCAGAAGCAGCAGCGCGACACCGTGCGCAAGCGGCTGGCCGCCGTCGAGCGGCTGCTGGCCTCGATGACCCGTGAGCAGCTGGAGCGGCTGCGGAAGCTCGAACAGCAGGGCATCACCGAGGCACAGCGCAAGCTCGTCGACTCGGGCAGGCTCGGCGGCTCGGTCAATCCCTCCGACGTCGGTGGGAAGGCGGTGCGGTACGCCTTCCAGCAGGTCGGCAAGCCGTACGTGTGGGGTGCGTCGGGACCGGACTCCTTCGACTGCTCGGGGCTGACCTCCCAGGCGTGGGCGCACGCGGGCGGCGCGATCCCCCGGACCAGCCAGGAGCAGTGGAAGTCGCTGCCGAGGGTGCCGCTGAACGAGCTGCGCCCCGGTGACCTGGTGCTCTACTTCGGCGGGGCGACGCACGTCGCGCTCTACATCGGCAACGGCCAGGTCATACAGGCGCCCCGGCCCGGGGCGTACGTGAAGGTCTCCCCGATAGCGGCGAACCCGCTGCTCGGCGCGGTGCGCCCGGACGCGGGCAGGGCCCCGCTGCGCGACTACGTCCCGCCGAAGGCGCCCGCGGGCGCCGGGGCCGGTTCGGACGCCGGGTACGGCTCGGCGAGCGCGCCGGGGCGCTAGCGCCGTCCGGCCCGCACCCTCAGTCCTCGTCCTCCCCCTCCGCCTGGCCCGTGTCCCGCACGAACGCGTCGGCCTTCGCGGAGTCGAAGAAGAAGTGCTCGAAGTCCGCCGGGTCGTCGAAGCCGTTCGCGATGCGGTCCGCGACCGGCTGGAGGCGGCCCGCCGCGCCGATGAGGTTCAGCACGTGCGGGGGCGGGGGCGCCAGCATCGCGTTGGTCCACTTCGTCGCGGGCCGGGCCGTGGCCCAGAACCGCTCGAAGGTGGCCTGCATCCACGCCGCGTCGAAGGGCGCGCCACCACGCGCGACGATCGCTTCGAGGTACGAGGCCGCGCACTTGGCGGCCAGGTTCGCCCCCTGGCCGGTGACCGGGTCGTTGGCCACGACGACGTCACCGGCACCGAGGACCGCCCCGCCCGACGGCAGCCGTCCGACGGGGTGCCGGACGGTCGGGGCGTAGCGGCCGACGAGGGTGGCGTTGGCGTCGGTCAGCTCGACCTTCGTGGCGCGCGCGTACTCCCAAGGGGTGAAACGCTCCAGCAGTTCCAGGGTGCGCACCAGATGCTCGCCCGGGTCCCTGACGTCCCGGAAGACGTCGATCGGGCCGCCCGGTATGCCCTCCCAGAAGAGGATGTCGGCGTGGCCGGAGGTGGTGAGCGTGGGCATGACGAACAATTCGCCCGCGCCGGGCACGAGATTGCACCGTATGGCGTCGTACTCCGGGTGCTCGTGGCGCGGGCCGAGCCCGTGGACGTAGGCGACGGCCAGCGACCGCTGGGGGGCGGCGTACGGCGAGCGGGCGGCGTCGCGGCCGAACATCGACGCCAGCTCGCCCTTGCCGGTCGCGACCACCACCAGTTCGTAGCGGCGGGAGAGGAAGTCCAGGTCGGAGACGGCCGCGCCGTGGATGACGAGCCGGCCGCCGCGCTCGGCGAAGACGTCCATCCAGCCGGCCATCTTCACGCGCTGGTCGACTGACTGGGCGTAGCCGTCGAGGCTGCCGGCCCAGTCGACGGTCCGCTGGTAGCCGCCGGGCTCGCGGGCGGGCCCGGCCACGGACATGCCGAGGCCCTCGATGCGCGGGGCCCGGTTCTCCCAGAAGTTCAGCTTGAGGTCGCGCTCGTGGTCGAGCGCGGTGGCGAACATGACCTGGGTGGACATGACCCGGCCGGTGCGCGTCTCGTCGGCCGTGCGGTGGGACATCAGGGTCACGTCGTACCCCTTGGACTGGAGCCCGAGGGCCAGCTGGAGGCCGGACTGGCCGGCCCCGACGATGAGGATCCGTCGCATGGTCTGTCTCGCTCCCGCTCTGGCTCGGTACGAAAGTCCTTGCCCGGTGGTGCCTCCCTCAGGTCGGGGCCGGCCGGTCCCGCGGGCCCGCGGCTACGCGGGGGCGGCGTCGAGGGCCTGCCGGACCAGGGTCAGCAGCGCGTCGACGACGTTCTCCCGCCGCCGGGCGTCGATGTCGACCACCGCCACGTACGACGGCAGGGACAGCGCTTCCCGCACATCCTCCGGCGCGTACCGGGCGGTGCCCTCGAAGTGGTTGACCGCGACGATGTACGGCAGCCCGCAGCTCTCGAAGTAGTCGAGCGCGGGGAAGCACTCCGTCAGCCGCCGGGTGTCGGCCATCACCACCGCGCCGATCGCCCCGCGCACCAGGTCGTCCCACATGAACCAGAAGCGTTTCTGGCCCGGTGTGCCGAAGAGGTACAGCACCAGCTCGGCGTCGAGGGTGATGCGGCCGAAGTCCATGGCGACCGTGGTCGTGGCCTTCTCCGGGATGGCGACGAGGTCGTCGAGTCCCTCGCTGGCGACCGTCATCACCGCCTCGGTGCGCAGCGGGGTGATCTCGGAGACCGATCCGACGAAGGTCGTCTTGCCGACGCCGAAGCCGCCGGCCACGACGATCTTCGTGGCGGCGGGGGCCCGCGACCGGTCGGTCTGCCAGCTCTGCGGCTCCCCTTCGTCGCCGGGGGCCGCGGCCTTCGCGGCTATCGTGTCAGAGTCCGGAAAGTCCACTCAGCACCCTTTCGAGCAGCGCGCGGTCGGGCCGGCAGCCGCCGTACCCGATGCCGTACACGCGGATCCTTCCCTGGTCGGCCAGATCGCCGAGGAGTACGCGCACGACGCCCAGCGGCATCTTCAGCAGCGCGGACACCTCGGCGACCGACCGCAGTCGGCGGCAGAGCCCGATGACGGCACGGACCTCGGGCATGAGCAGGGCGGCCAGCCCGCCGGTGACCGGCTCGGGCCACTCGCCGGGGTCGTCGAGCGCCGCCACGAACGTCTCCACGCGCAGGACGTGGCCGTAGCGGTGCCGCCCGCCGGCGAGCGAGTACGGGCGTACCCGCGCCGGTCTCCTGCCCGGCGCGGCCCGCTCGGGGACGCGCACGGGCAGGGGGTGGGTGAGGGTCACGTAACCGCCTCCACCGACCGGCGCAGCTCCCTGCGCAGTTCGGGGGTGAGTACGTGGCCGGCCCGGCCGACGAAGAGGGCCATGTGGTAGGCGACGACGCTCATGTCGCAGTCCGGTGAGGTGTGGACACCGAGCAGCGAGCCGTCGCTGATGGTCATGACGAAGAGGCTGCCGCCGTCCATGGCGACCATCGTCTGTTTGACGAAGCCGCCGTCCATCAGGGCCGCCGCGCCCGTCGTCAGGCTGCCGAGGCCGGCCACGATGGTGGCGAGGTCGGCGGTGGATCCCCGTGGGCTCTCCGGCTGTTCGGCTCCGGCGGCGGGGGCCGGCGGGTCGGAGGCGAGCAGCATCAGACCGTCGGAGGAGACGACGGCGACGGACTCGACGCCGGGCACCTCCTCGACGAGGTCGGTCAGCAGCCAATGCAGATTGCGGGCCTCGTTGCTCAGCCCGTAGCCCGTGGGACCGGCGGGGGTAACGGGGGTCGCCCCCCGGGAAAATGCAGTCAACCGCGTGCCTCCTCGACAGTGCCACCCTCGTCCCGCGCCCCCGCTTGGTGTTGATCAGTATCCCGGTCCACCAGCTCGGCTTCCACATCGCGCCGCCCGTCGCGCGCGCCCTGTTGGAACCCGGCGAGCTTGCGCCGCAGCGCCTCCGCGTCCACGCCTTGGCGCACCCGCGGCGCGGGCGGCTTGCGCGGCACCGTCTTCGGTGTCCGCTTGGGCAGGCCCGTGCCGGTGAGGTCCGCCGCCGGTCCGGGCGCCGGGGCCACGGGCGGGGCGGGGGCGGCCGGCGGGGGTGGTGACGGGGCCGGTGGCGGGGGTGGCGGCGGGGCCGCGTGGCGGGCGTGCCGGCCGGTGGCCGTGGGCTGGCCGGGGATGGTCGGCTGGCCGGGGAGCACCGTGGGCTGCTGGCCGGGGATCGCGTTGAGCCGGATGGCCCGCTCGGCGGCCTCGATCAGCGGGTCGGACCGCCGGGGGCCGACCGTGTGCGGTGAACGGGGCGGCAGTTCGTGGGAGTTGGCCTCGGCGATGGAACCGGGGAGGTGCACCGGCGGCGGCGCCGAGGCGCCCGGCACGGGCGGCGCGGCCGCGAAGTCGGTGACGACCGGGGGGCCGTCGGGCAGGAGCGTCCTGGGCAGCACCACGACCGCCGCGACACCGCCCGGCCGCTGGTCGCGCAGCTGGACGCGCACCCCGTGCCGGGCGGCGAGCCGCGCGACCACGTACAGCCCGAGGCCCAGGGCCGGGCGGTCGTGCTGGTCGCCGCCGCCGGGCCGGGGCCCGCGCGGATCCGGGTCGGCCAGCAGGGTGTTGAGCTCTTCGAGGCGCTCGGGGGCCATGCCGATGCCCTCGTCCTGGACGGAGAGCATCAGCTCGCCGCTCTCCAGCAGCCAGCCGGATACCTGCACCGGGACGTCGGGGGGCGAGAACGCCGTGCCGTTCTCCAGGAGCTCGGCGACCAGGTGGCTCACATCGTCCGCGGCGAACCCGGCGAGCTGGGCGCCCGGTGGCAGGGAGTGGATCCGGACCCGTTCGTACCGCTCGATCTCGCTGATGGACGCCCGCAGGACGTCGAGCAGGGGTACCGGCCCGTGGTGTCCGGAGCTGTGCTCGGCGCCGGCGAGGACGAGCAGGTTCTCGCTGTGGCGGCGCATCCGGGTGGCGAGGTGGTCGAGCTTGAAGAGGACTTCCAGGCGGTCGGGGTCCGCCTCGTTGGCCTCCATGGACTCGATGACGCTCAGCTGGCGCTCGACCAGGCCGAGGGTGCGCAGCGACAGGCTGACGAACGTGCCGTGCACCCGGCCGGAGAGCCCGGCGAGCCGCTCGGTGAGGTCCTGGGCCTGGGCGCGCAGCGCGTCCCGCTCCTCGTTGAGGGAGCGGCGGGCGCCGATGAGGCGGGTGCGCTCGGCCTCCAGGGTCGCGATCCGCTCCCGGTCGCCGCCGACGGTCTCGCGGAGCGTGTCGAGGGAGCGGGCGATGTCCGCGAACTCGTCGTCGCGGCGGCGGCCGGTGACCACCGGCTCCTTGGCGGCCGGGTCGGCGGACACGCGCCGGGCGCCCTCCCGCAGCGCGGTGAGCGGCCGGGTCACCGAGCGGGCGGAGCCGAGGCCGAGGCAGAGCGCGAGCAGCAGGCACCCGGCGGCGACGCCGCCGCGCAGCTCCAGGGCCCTGAGGTCGCCGTCGCGCAACTGCCGCGCGGCCGGGATCTGGTCGGCGGCGAGGGAGGTCTCCACATCGCGCATCCGGTCGAGGCGGGCGGTCAGGGCCGTGCGGACGGCGTCCTTGGGCAGGGCCAGGTCCGCGGCGGTGAGCTGCGGGTGGGCGGCGAGCCGGGCGAGGTAGTCATCGGCGGCGGTGATCTGCGGGCCGGTGACCGTGTCGCGGAAGGTGTCGCGGACGGTGGCGGGGGCGCGGTCGGTGAAGTCGGCGCGCGCGGCCCGCTCGCGGAGCTCCGCCCGCTGGGCGGCGGCGCCGAGCGCGGGCGGTTTGCCGCCCGTGGCGAGCGCGGCGAGCAGCAGGCCGCGCGTGGCGGCGGCCTCGTCGACGGCGCGGCCCAGCGGCACCAGGGCCGCCCGGGGGGCACTTGAGGGGGCCACGACCCCGCCCGGGCCGGGCAGCCGCTCGGCGAGGGTGCCGGGGACGCCGTGCAGGGCCCGGATGGCGTCGCTGTAGGCGGTGAAGGCGGCCTTGGCGTCGCCGGGTCCGGACAGCGCCCGGCGGCGCACCTCGGGGAGCGCGTCGAGCCGGTCGCGCACGGCGGCGGGGACGGCGGCGCGGACGGCGGGGAGCTGCCGGTCGACGCGGTCGCGCAGCTCGTCGGTGAGGCCGGACCCGGTGGTGTCGGAGCGCCCGCCGGCCACATAGAGCACCATGGCGTCGCGCTCGTCCGCGAGGGAGTGCGCGAGGGCCACCACGTCGCCGCCCGCCTCCGCGAGGCCGACGAGCCGCCGGGAGTCGGTGAGGTCGCGGGTGGCGTCGACGATCCCTAAGGCACTCGCCCCGAGGACCGTGAGGGCCACGGCCGCGAGGGAGGCGACCAGCCGGTTACGTACGTGAGCGGTGCCGTCCGGCACCGCCGTGGTCTGCTGTTCGCGCTTCCCGCCCCGAAGCCGCTTCTTCCGCACCGGTGCTCACAATCTTCTCTCGCCGGTCCCACCCCTGGTACTCATTTGACCTTTTCAGCACCTCTGTAGGGCAGGTGCGCTTCGCCTGCCCGGCCACTCGAAGGAGTGAATGTCGGTGGGAAGTTGAACCTCCCGCAAGGGCGGCACGCTTGAAGAACGGCCGGACCGGCAGGGAGGATGCGCGCCCACGGCCGCTGATTTCGCCCGTCCGGCACACTGGCCGCATGCGCATCGAACTCGCCACCGAGCCGGGCGACCCCCGGCGCCCCAACGAGGACTTCGCGTCCGTCGCCCTGCCCGCCTCCGGCCGGGGCGGCGCGCTGGTGCTGCTGGACGGGGTGACACCGCCACCGGCCGGCGGGGACGGCTGCGTGCACGGCGTGCCGTGGTTCACGGCCCGCCTGGGCACCGCCCTGCTGGAACTGTCCGTCACCCGCCGGGAACTGACGCTCCGGCAGTGCCTGGCGGAGGCGGTCACCCGGACCGCCGACGCCCATCGCGGGACCTGCGACCTGGCCCACCCCCGCACCCCGCAGGCGACGGTCGTCGCGGCCCGCTGGGACGACGAGGGGGTGGAGCATCTGGTGCTGTCCGACTCGGTCCTGCTCATCGAGGACCCGGCCGGGGAGGTGACGGCCGTGCTGGACGACCGCATCGACCGGCTGTGCGTCCTGGGGCCGGTGACGGACGACCTGCGCAACGCCGAGGGCGGGTTCTTCACGGCCGCCGCCGACCCGGACATCGTCGCCCGCGCGGTCACGGGGATCACCGCGCGGGCGGACGTACGGGCGCTGGCGGCGCTCAGCGACGGCGCGACGCGCTGGGTGGAGGTCTTCCGGGAGGGCGACTGGGCCGACTGCTTCGGCATCCTGCGCAAGGAGGGGCCGCAGGGGCTGATCGACCGGGTGCGGCTGGCGGAGCGGGCCGACCCCGAGGGCGTGGCCTTCCGGCGCGGGAAGCGGCACGACGACGCGGCGGTGCTCTACGCCGAGCCGTAGCGGTCTGTCCTGCGGACTGCGGGCCGTCTGTGCCGCCTGCGGCGGCGGGCGCCTCTCGCCTGGCCGGCGGATCCTCGGCGCCGGCCCGTCTTTGCCGCCTGCGGCGGCGGGCGCCCTGCGGGCGCGTCCTCAAACGCCGGACGGGCTGGATGTGGCTGAGCTCAGCCACATCCAGCCCGTCCGGCGACACCGTGCTACGACTCCGCGCTCACATTGAGCTGGTGGAGCAGCCGTGCCAGCTCGGCGATCTCGGCGCGGTCCCAGTCGGCGAGCTTGTGCACGTACTGGGCGCGCCGGGCGTTGCGCACGCGGGTGAAGCGGGCGCGGCCCTCCTCGGTGAGCTGGACGAGGGAGGCACGGCCGTCGGCGGGGTCCGGGGCGCGGGTGACGAGGCCCAGGTCGGCGAGGGCGCGCAGCTGGCGGCTCATGGTGGCCTTGCCGACGCCGAAGTAGGCGGCGAGGTCCGTGGCGCGCTGGGTGCCGGCGTCCTCCAGGCGGACGAGCAGGCCGTAGGCCGCCGCCTCCAGGTCGGGGTGGACCGCGCGGGCCATCTCGCCGGAGGAGGCGCGGGCGCGGCGCAGGAAGACGGCCAGCTCACGCTCCAGGGCCAGATACGCCTGGTCCACACCACTGCCGCCGAGGGTGTTCGAGCCGGCGTCCTCGGGGGGTGGAGTACTGATCTGGTGCACGTCAGTGGCCCTCTCCAGCTTTTCAGCCGCTGAAATTTTCACGAATCCACGGTCATCGCCGCAGCTCCGACAGTATTTCGCAGGAATAGACCAACGGAAGCACTGCGGGGGCCTATCCGGAGCGTGGCAGCGCCCGTACTTTTGTTGATGAGTGGCCTAATGGCATGACCACACCAATGGCGCTTCTCTCTCCCCCCACTGAGCCCCACGGAGGCACGCCGTGCCCACCCCCAAGCCCCGCATACCCGGATCCGGCGGCCACCCCTCCGCCTCCTCACCGCTCTCCGCCCTGCTCTACGCCCTGTCACTGCTCTCCGCGCTCGTCCTCCTCGCCGCCTTCCCCGGCACCTCCCTCGCGTCCGCCGGCGACCACGACCGCTGCCACGGCTCGTGCGCCCGGCTCACGCTCGCGGACGGCTGACGCGGCGGCACGCGAGAACGCGGCACGGCGCCTCGCGCCACACCGCGTCCACGCACGCCGGGCCCCCGGCACATCGGCACCGGGGGCCCGGCTCGGTCGGCTATCGGCTCACCGTCAGCCGCAGGCGCCCGCCGGGCGGGTGCGGGTCACCAGGTCGGAGGTGCCGGTGGTGCCGTCGATCCACACCACCTGCTTACCGGCCACGGCCGCCGCCGAGGACTGCTCACCGCGGTTGCAGGAGACGCGGCCCTTGCCCGAGCCGTCCGCCTGGAACTGCCACAGCTTGGGCATCGTCTCGTTGCGGTAGGTCGAGTCGGGCTGCTGCGCGGTGACGGTCACCGCCTCCTGGGAGGCCGTGAGGTCGTAGGGGAAGAGCGCGTCGGCGCCCTTCTCCTTGCTGAGGTCGACGGCGCCCGTGCCGTCGAGGTTCGCGCGGCGCACCGCCATCTGTCCGGCGTCGTCGCCCACCTCGTCCGCCAGCCAGAAGACGTGGCTGCCGTTGACACCGGTCTGGCCGATGGACTCGGGGCTGCCGATCTGGGCCATCAGGGTCCGGGTGCCGCTCGCCAGGTCCAGCACCTCGGTACCGGCCTTGTACGTGTCGCCCTCGGCGTAGACCTTGGCGTAGGCGATCCGGCCGCCGGCCAGTGACGGAAGGCCCGTCGCCAGCTCGGCCCGGCCGCCGTCCACCCAGGTCGGCTCCTTGTCGCCGGCGCGCAGGTAGCCGACGTGGCGGCCCGCGAAGAACTCCATCTTCTCGAAGGCGACCACGCCGCCCTCGACCCGCACTCCGGCGAGGTCGGACTGGCTGGAGTACAGCTTCTTGATCGGGCCGCCCGCGAGCGGCCGCGACAGGATGTCCACGCCGGTGGGTCCGTACGCCGTCCAGACCACGGACTTGCCGTCCGTCGCCGGGTTCACGTGGTAGCGCCCGTCGTTGGGGCTGATCAGCTTGGCGCTGCCCTTGCCGTCGGCACGGCCCGCGTAGACCGAGTACGGCTCGGAGCCGTCGTCGTTGGACTTCGCCGCCGTCCACCAGCCGCCGCCCGCGCCCACGCCCGTGCCCGAGGTGTTGAGCTTGCCCAGCAGCCGGTCGGTGTCGACGCCGAGGGCCAGCTCCCAGTTCGGGACGACGCCGTGCGCGTTGAAGGAGCGCTTGACGACGTTCAGGTCCTTGGTGGAGACCTTGAGCGCCTTGGCGGCGGCGAGCACCGCGTTACGGCCCTCGGTGAAGCCGTCCAGCGGGGTCATGAACTCCGTCAGCGCCTTGTAGACGATCTTGTCGGCGAGGGTCCGGCCGATGTCCTCGCGGATGTCCCACAGGGCGCCCGAGAAGATGGTGGAGTTCAGGTGCACCCCGCCGTTGTCGGTACCGAAGCCGACGCCGAGGAAGTTCTTCGACGTCGTGGCGCCGTCGTTGAGGTCGCGGATGGCGCAGTCGCGCGGCGACTTCGTGCGGCACAGGTTCTCGCCGAGCAGCCCGGCGGCCGGGTCGTCCATGGCCATGCCGGAGGCGTCCACGTCGAGGGCGTTGCCGAAGTAGTCGGCGACCGCCTCGTTGAGGGCGCCGGACTGGCCCGCGTAGACGAGGTTGGCGGAGTTCTCGACGACGCCGTGCGTCATCTCGTGGCCGACGACGTCCAGGTCGGCGGAGAGCGTCCTGTATTCGTCGTCGCCGCCGCCGTACACCATCTTGGTGCCGTCCCAGAAGGCGTTGACGTATGCGTCGCCGAAGTAGGTGACGCCGACCAGCGAGTTGATGGTCATGCCGCGGCCGTCGAGGCTGTCGCGGCCGTGCACCTTCTTGTAATAGTCGTAGACCTTGCCCGCTGCCCAGTGCGCGTCGACCGCGCCGGCCTGGGTGGCCTCCTTGCCGAAGGTCGGGGTCTCGGAGCCGAACTCCTTGATGCCCGAGGGCCAGCGGCCGGACACCTCACCGACGTCCTTGCCGCGCGCGTCCCAGGTGGAGAGGGTGTTCTTGCTGCCGCCCGCCATCCGGAAGGGGTCGCGCATGATGTATTGGTTGCGCGCCTTGTCCTGGGTCAGGCCCAGCTCGACGGCGGTGCCGTCGTAGCGGATGCCGGAGCCCGTCACGCCGGGGTCGGCGGCGCCGTCGCCGGGACCGGCCTCGGCGCCGGCCGGCCGGCTCGTGGTTCCGCTGCCGGCCGCCGACTTGGGGGAGCCGAACGTCTTGATGCCGCTGTACTCCAGGACCGGGAAGCCGGCCTTGGCGTCGATGTAGACCTCGCGCAGCACCGGCTCGCCCGTGCCGGGGTGCGTGCCGCGCACGGTGATGTGGTGGGTGAGCACACCGGGGCCCCTGGGCACGACGACCAGCCCGCGCGCGGTGCCGGTCAGGGGTGCGGCCGCCGCGGCGCCCTTCTTCGGGGCGTCCTTCGTGGCCAGCTTCTTCCCGCCGAGCCTGGCGGCGGTCGCGGAGACCGCCCGCCGGACGGCCAGCTCCTCGCCGATCTCGGCCTCCGTGCCGACCTTCAGGCCGGTGAAGTACTTGCCGGAGGTGCCGGTGACGACGCGCTTGCCGTCCTTCTTCTCCATCCGCACGACGTACTGGCCGCCCAGGACGTCGACACCGCGGTGCTTCTGCTGCAGCCGTACGGTCTCCCCCGCGCCGCTGTTCAGCGTCTGTACGGGCTTGAGGTCGCGGCGCGGGTCGGCGATGCGGTAGCGGCTCTCCTTGTCGGCGAGGTGTCCGCGCGCGGCGTCCGCGGCGCTGCCCGTCGACTTCACCGCCTCCCGGATGCCGTCCACCAGTGCCGGGGTCGCGGTGTCCGTCCCCGGGATCACATCCGCCGGGCTCTGGCCGGGTGCCGCCGCGTGGGCGGGCACCGCGGTGACGACGAGCGCGGCAGCACCGAGCAGCGCCGCCGCGCCCGATATTCCGCTTTTGATGCTCGGTCTTCCTGAACGTGCTCTGGGCTTACGCAAGGATTTCCCTCCGTACGTGCCTGACCGCCGGGACATCTCCGGGCAGCGCCATGCAACTGGGTGGGGCGCGAACTCATCAATGGGGCCGGGGGGTTCAGTAGTGAACATGCACACTTGTGTGCGTTCCAGACCCGGGGTAACAATCACTCACATGATCGAGGGGGCGGAACTGCACGCCCTTGGCCTGGGGGAGGCCGAGGAGCGGGTCTATGAGGCGCTGTTGAGCGACCGGGCGCCGGACGCGGCGGCACTGGCGGATGAACTCGGCATGCCGTATGGGGAGTTGGAGGCGGCCCTGGTCCTCCTGCGGGACCACGGCTTCACCCTGCCCGGCCCGCCGCCGGGCCCGGGGGGCGCACGGCCGCTGCCCCGGCCGGTGGCGCCGGCCGCCGCCATTCGCACGCTGATCCACCGGAGGCAGGCGGAGCTGCATCTGAAATCGGCCGAACTGGAGCGATTACGCCTGTCGGCCGACCACATCGCGGGGCGGCTCGGCGCCGGCAGCACGGCCGTCGGGGGCGGCGTGGAGGCCGTCTGCGGCGCGGAGGCCATCGCCGAGCGCACCGCGTATCTGCTGGCCTCGGCCGAGCGCGAGGTCGTCGTCCTGGACCGCCCGCCCTGTCCGGGTGGCACGGCGACGGACCCGCTGTTCGAGACCCTCGTCGAGGCGCTGCCCGCCCGGGGGGTCGGGGTCCGCATGGCCGTCCGGCGCGACGGCCTCGACGCCGACCGGCTGCGGATCCTGACGGCCCTGGCCGGGCGCGGGGTGCGGGTGCGCACCGCCACCGAGGTCCCCACCCGGCTGATCGCCGTCGACGGCCGGGTGACCCTGCTGCCGCCCGCCGACACCACCGACCCGGCGGCCTCCGCCCTGGTCATCGGGGAGACCCTGCTGCGCGACGCGCTGCTCCCCCTCTTCGAGACGGTCTGGGACCGGGCGGTCCCCCTGGGCTGCACCGGCGGTGACGGCCGGGTCTCGGAGCACCGCAGGGAGCTGCTCGGGCTGCTCGCCGCGGGCCTGAAGGACGAGGCCATAGCCCGTCGGCTGGGTGTCCACGTCCACACCGCCCGGCGCCGCATCAGCGGGCTGCTGGACGCGCTGGGCGCGGACACCCGCTTCCAGGCGGGCGCGCAGGCCACCCTGCGGGGATGGCTGGAGCGCTGACCGCCCCGCGCGGGTCAGCGCATCTTCGCCGCCGCGCTGTGGATGGCCTCGCGGATGCGGAAGTACGTGCCGCAGCGGCAGACGTTGGCGATGGCGTCGATGTCGGCGTCCGTCGGGTTCTTCGTCCGCTTCAGCAGGGCGACGGCGGCCATGATCTGGCCCGGCTGGCAGTAGCCGCACTGGGCGACGTCCTGCTCCAGCCACGCCTCCTGGACGGGGTGCAGGGTGTCGCCGTCGGCGAGGCCCTCGATGGTGGTGACGTCACGGCCCGCGGCCTCGGAGACGGGTACGACGCACGGTCTGACGGCCTCGCCGTCCAGATGGCTGGTGCAGGCCTTGCAGACGTCGATCCCGCACCCGTACTTGGGCCCGCGGATGCCGAGCAGGTCGCGCAGGGCCCACAGCAGGGGCAGGTCGTCGGGGGCGTCGACGGTGACGGACCGGCCGTTGACGGTGAAGGTGTGGGAGGGCATGGAAGCTCCTGGGTTCTGGCTCCGGCCCGCGCCGGGCCCGGTGGTCGCTCGTGCCGGGGAACCGCCGGACGGGTCCTAGCGGGGGAACGGGGTGAAGTCGACGTCGAAGTTGACCGGAAAGCGCCGCGGGCGGGTGCCCGTGGCCCGGGCGTAGGCGTTGGCGATCGCGCCGACGGCGGCCGGCAACCCCGAGCTCTCCCGCGCCGCCCGGTTCCCCCGTGGCGGGCATGATGAAGATCCGGACGTCCGGTGGGGAGTCCTTCTGGCGCGCGTAGTGGAACTGCGAGTAACTGCCCTCCAGCGGCAGCCCCTCGTCGATGTGCAGCCCCGCCCGCAGCGTGGTGGAGATGGCGTCCGTCAGCCCGCCGAGCAGCTGGGCCTCCAGCCCGCGCGGATTGATCGGCCGCCCCACATCGGCCGCGATCACGGCCTTGGTGACGCGCGG
Source organism: Streptomyces syringium (assembly GCF_017876625.1). NCBI lineage: Bacteria > Bacillati > Actinomycetota > Actinomycetes > Kitasatosporales > Streptomycetaceae > Streptomyces > Streptomyces syringium. The sequence continues at coordinate 5,197,402 of NZ_JAGIOH010000001.1, read as the reverse complement.
CTTCCCGGGGTCGCGCGCGTCGATCTCGACCAGACAGGCCGTGCGGGACTTGTACTCCTCGTGGAAGCCGATCCCCTGCGCGTGCCCGGCCGGCATCGGCCGTCCCCACTCGCCCTCGCGTGCGACCTTGTCGAGCACGGCGCGCTGCGCCGGGTTCTTCAGGCACGCGCGGCGGAACTCGACCGGGTCCTTCCCCAGCTTCGCGGCCAGTTCGTCGACGAGGATCTCCTCGGCCCCCCGGGTGTTCGCCGAGTACACCGACCGCCAGGAGGCGGTGGGCATCTTCAGCGGCACTTCGGTCAGGTGCTGGGTGGTGACACCGAAGTGGTAGGGACATTTGACCGTGGTGTGGAAGAGGGTCTGCGCGAAGGCGGCGTTGCCGAGGCCGCCGGGCAGCTTCGTGGCGGTCGCGGTGAGGATCTCGCCGAGGCCGTGCCGGAAGTCGGTCTCGACGGCGGCCACCCGGTGGTCGAAGCTCAGCACCTTGCCGAGCGCGTAGGTGGCCCGGATCCGGTGGTGGGTGGCGGGCCGCATCCGGCCGTGCCGCATGTCGTCGACGCGGGACCACATCAGCCGCACCGGGCGTCCGCTGCGCCGGGACACCCGGGCGGCCTCCAGTGCCGCGTCGAAGAACAGCCGCCGGCCGAAGGAGCCGCCCGCCTGCACCACGTGGACGGTGACCTTGTCGACGGGCAGCCCGAGTTCCTTCGCGATGGTCTGCTGGGCGATGATCGGCCCCTTGAGCCCGGACCAGACCGTCGCCCGGTCGGCGTGGACGTCCGCGACCGCGGAGTTGGTCTCCAGTGGTGCGTGACTGGCGAACGCGAAGTCGAACTCGGCGTCGATGTGCCGGGTCAGCGGCGGCAGGTCCACCAGGGGTGCGGCCGCGGACCTCAGCCGGGCGCGGATGTCGTCGTCGGAGAGGCCGTCGACGGTGCCCGGCCCCCAGGCGACGTCGAGCTTGTTCTTCGCGTCGAGCGCCTGCCCGAAGGTCTCGGCGACGACGGCCACGCCGGTGGGAACGGTGACGACGTCGAGCACGCCGGGCATGGCCCGGACGGCGGCCTCGTTCCGCACGGACTGCACGGTGCCGCCCAGGGTGGGCGGTCTGCGCACCATGCAGGGCTTGGCGCCGGGGACGTCGAGGTCCAGGGTGTACCGCTGCTGGCCGGTGACCATGGCCCGGGCGTCGATGCGGGAGGTGGGGGTGCCGACGAGGGTGTGCGCGGACTCCGGTTTGGGTGCGGCGGTGATCGCGCCGAGGTCGCGGGCGGCGGCCTCGACCGCGAGGGAACCGTACGGGGCGCTGCGCCCGTCCGGCGCCACGACGGCGCCGTCCCGGGTGCGCAGCCCGCTCGCCGCGATCCCCCACCGCTCGGCGGCCGCCCGCACCAGCCGCGCCCGGGCCGCGGCGGCGGTGTGCCGGACCGGGCCGTACAGCGAGCGGATGGCGTTGGAGCCCCCGGTGAACTGGCCGAACAGCAACTCCGGCCGCGCGTCCTCCAGTCGGATGTCGATCCGGTCGACGGCCGTGTCCAGTTCCTCGGCCACCAGCATCGCCACGGCCGTCGTCAGCCCCTGTCCGACCTCTTCGCGGGGCAGCCGGAAGGAGACGCGGCCGTCCTCGCCGACGGTCAGCACCAGCATGTGGGCGGTGGGGGCGCCGGCGAGGATCAGGATGTCCCCGAGGTCGACGAGGTCGGCGGGCGCCGGAAGGCTGGGTACGGGCGTGCCGGCCGGGGCGGCTGCTGCCGCTCCCGCCGTGCCGAGGCCGGTGGCCACGGCGAGGGTGGGCGCCGCGACGAGGTAGGTGAGAAAGCCGCGCCTGCTGGGTTCCGCCATGAGAGCTCCGTCCCGCCCGGCCCGCCGCCGGTGCCGGACCCTCCGAAGATCATTACCGGCGGGTAGGGCGAGGACAAGGGGCGACCCGGCCAGACATCGCTCACCGCTCGGCGGCCACCGCCTGCCGCTCCCGCAGGACGCCCGCGACCCGCAGGCACCAGTCGCGGTTCTCGCGCTCGAAGGCGAGGCCGCGCAGACACGTCAGATACGGGCCGATCCGCTCGCCGCGGAGGAGGAATTCCGCCTCGTCCGCCTCGCCGCGCATCTGCCGCAGCAGCTCGCCGAAGAGCTCGGTCTTGGCCGCGGCGACGGCCGCCCGCTCCTCCAGCTGCGCGATCACCGCCGGGGTGCCGACGCGGTCGGCGGCCCGGACCTTGACGAGCAGGTCGTCGCGAATGAACGAGGGCTTCGACGCGGCGGCGGCGAACCGCTCCAGCTCGGCGGAGCCGGCGTCGGTGACCCGGAACAGCCGCTTGGTGGGCCGGGTCTCCTGGACCACCTCCCTGCCCGTGACCAGCCCTTCCTTCTCCAGCTTGGTCAGCTCGGCGTAGAGCTGCTGGGGCAGCGCGTGCCAGAAGTTCGCGACGCCGACGTCGAAGGCCTTGGCCAGCTGGTATCCGCTGTGCTCGCCGTCCAGCAGCGCCGCCAGCACGGCATGTCGCAAAGCCATCGGTTCGACCCCTTCCCCTGCGCGCTCCGGGACCGCAGGATATCTATTCAAGAAAGTGACTAGTCAGATTCTTGAGTATCCCTGAGGTATCCCTGCCTGGGAGAAGGAGCAGTCATGCGGATCGCCGAACGTTTCCGTACCGCCGTGGAGAAGCGTGATCTCGCCGGGATGGAGGGGCTGTTCACCGAGGATGTCCGCTTCTACAGCCCGGTGAAGTTCACCCCGTTCGAGGGCCGGCCCATGGTGCTGGGCCTGCTCGGCGTTCTGCTGCGCACGTTCGAGGACTTCCGCTACGTCGGCCGCTTCGAGGGCGCGGCGGAGACCAGCACGGACGGCGACGAGGCCGCGTCGGAGATCCTGCTCTTCCGGGCCACGGTGGACGGGAAGCAGATCCACGGCATCGACATGCTGCAGTTCGACGAGGAGGGCCGGATCAAGGAATTCACCGTGATGGTCCGCCCGCAGTCCGCGGTGCAGGCGCTGGGGCGGGCGGTGTTCGCGGGCCTGGTGGCGGACGGTCTGGTCCCGGCCCCGGCCGCCGCTTCGGCGGAGGGCTAGGGCCTGAGGGAGAATGGGGGCCGTACCCAGAGCGTGGCGGAAAGTCGCCGTGCTCGTGTCGCCAGTGGAGATCAGAGACCTTGCCGAAGCAGGACGCCCCCTCCCCCGCCCCGGACCGCGCCGATCTGCAGGCGGACTGCGGAAGCTGCTTCGGGCTGTGCTGCGTCGCGCTGCCCTTCGCGGCCTCGGCGGACTTCGCGGTGAACAAGGACGCGGGCAAGCCGTGCTCGAACCTCAAGAAGGACTTCACCTGCGGCATCCACACGCGGCTCCGCGAGCGGGGCTTCTCCGGCTGCACCGTCTTCGACTGCTTCGGCGCGGGCCAGAAGGTCTCCCAGGTCACCTTCCTCGGCCGGAACTGGCGGGAGGCCCCTGAATCGGCCCGGCAGATGTTCGACGTCTTCCCCGTCATGCGGCAGCTCCACGAGCTGCTGTGGTACCTGACGGAGGCCCTGTCGATGCCGGCCGCCCGCTCCCTGCACGGCGACCTCCGCCGCGCCCTGGACGACACCGACCGCCTCACGCGCGGCAGCGCGGAGGAGCTGGTGGCGGTGGACGTGGCGGAGGTCCGGCACGGCGTGAACACCCTGCTGCTGCGCACCAGCGAACTCGTACGGGCCGGCGTCCCCGGCCGTAAGAAGAACCACCGGGGGGCCGACCTCATCGGTGCCCGGCTGGGCGGCGCCAACCTCCGCGGTGCCACGCTCCGGGGCGCCTACCTCATCGCGGCCGACCTCAAGAAGGCCGACCTGCGGTCGGCGGACCTGATCGGCGCGGACTTCCGCGACGCCGACCTGTCCGGCGCGGACCTGACCGACAGCCTCTTCCTCACCCAGGCCCAGCTCAACGCGGCCAAGGGCTCCCCCACGACGAAGCTGCCGCCGGCGCTGAACCGTCCGGCGCACTGGTAGGCGCCGCCCGGTCGGATACCCGGTCGGATCAGGGAAGCTCCGGCCGCGTTTGGGGTGTGGCCCGGCTCCATCCCCCGAGGAGCCGGGCCACACCCTCACCACCCCTACGCCGCGGCCACGACCTCCGGCGTCCGGTTCAACGACGTCGCCGCCGTCGCCGGCTCGAGGGCCAGGTCCAGGACCTGGCGGACGTCCGAGACCGGGTGGACGTCGAGCTTGGCGAGGACCTCCGCCGGGACGTCGTCCAGGTCGGCCTCGTTCCGCTTCGGGATGATCACCGTGGTCACCCCCGCCCGGTGCGCGGCCAGCAGCTTCTGCTTGACGCCGCCGATGGGCAGCACGCGGCCCGTCAGTGAGACCTCGCCCGTCATGGCGACGTCCGGGCGGACCCGGCGGCCGGAGAGCAGGGAGGCCAGGGCCGTCGTCATCGTGATGCCCGCGCTCGGGCCGTCCTTGGGGACCGCGCCCGCGGGGACGTGGAGGTGGACGCCGCGCTCCTTGAAGTCACCGACGGGCAGTTCCAGTTCGGCGCCGTGGGAGCGGAGGAAGGACAGGGCGATCTGCGCGGACTCCTTCATCACGTCGCCCAGCTGACCGGTCAGGGTCAGGCCCGCCGCGCCCGTTTCCGGGTCGGCCAGGGACGCCTCCACGAACAGCACGTCGCCGCCCGCGCCGGTCACCGCGAGGCCCGTCGCCACGCCGGGTACGGACGTGCGGCGTTCGGCCGGGTCCTGGGCGGACTCGGGCGTGTGGTGCGGGCGGCCGATCAGGGCGCGCAGATCGTCCGCGCCCAGGGTCAGCGGCAGTTCCCGCTCGCCCAGTTCGTGCTGGGCCGCGACCTTGCGCAGCAGCCGGGCGACCGAGCGCTCCAGGGTGCGCACGCCCGCCTCACGGGTGTACTCGCCCGCGAGCTTGCGCAGGGCGTCGTCCGCCAGCACGACCTCGCCGGGCTCCAGGCCCGCGCGCTCCAGCTGCCGGGGCAGCAGGTGGTCACGGGCGATGGTGACCTTCTCGTCCTCGGTGTAGCCGTCCAGCCGGACCAGTTCCATGCGGTCGAGCAGCGCCTCGGGGATCGCCTCCAGGACGTTCGCCGTCGCCAGGAACACCACGTCCGACAGGTCCAGCTCGACCTCCAGGTAGTGGTCCCGGAAGGTGTGGTTCTGTGCCGGGTCCAGGACCTCCAGGAGGGCCGCCGCCGGGTCGCCGCGGTAGTCGGAGCCGACCTTGTCGATCTCGTCGAGCAGCACGACCGGGTTCATCGAACCGGCCTCCTTGACCGCCCGCACGATCCGGCCGGGCAGCGCGCCCACGTAGGTGCGGCGGTGGCCGCGGATCTCCGCCTCGTCGCGTACGCCGCCGAGGGCGACGCGCACGAACTTGCGGCCCATGGCCCGGGCGACCGATTCTCCGAGGGAGGTCTTTCCGACACCCGGCGGGCCGACGAGCGCGAGCACCGCGCCCCCGCGCCGCCCGCCGACCACGCCGAGTCCCCGGTCGGCGCGCCGCTTGCGCACCGCCAGGTATTCGGTGATCCGCTCCTTCACGTCCGCGAGGCCCGCGTGGTCGGCGTCGAGCACGGCCTTGGCGCCGGCGATGTCGTAGGCGTCTTCCGTGCGCTCGTTCCAGGGGAGTTCGAGCACCGTGTCGAGCCAGGTGCGGATCCAGCTGCCCTCGGGGCTCTGGTCGGAGGCGCGCTCCAGCTTGTCGACCTCCTTGAGGGCCGCCTCGCGGACCGTCGTAGGCAGGTCGGCGGCCTCGACGCGGTCGCGGTAGTCGTCGGACTCGTTCTCCGGGTCGCCGTTGAGCTCGGCCAGCTCCTTGCGGACGGCGTCCAGCTGGCGGCGGAGCAGGAACTCGCGCTGCTGCTTGTCGACGCCCTCCTGGACGTCCTTGGCGATGGACTCGGCGACGTCCTGCTCGGCGAGGTGGTCGCTGAGCCAGCCGACGGCGAGCTTCAGCCGGGCCACCGGGTCGGCGGTCTCCAGCAGCTCGACGCGCTGGGCGACGGTGAGGAAGGGGGAGTAGCCGGAGTTGTCGGCGAGCTGGGCGACGTCGTCGATCTGCTGGACGCGGTCCACGACCTGCCAGGCGCCGCGCTTGCGGAGCCAGCTGGTGGCCAGCGCCTTGTACTCCTTCATCAGCTCGGTGACCGCGCCGGGCAGCGGGTCGGGGGTGATCTCCTCGATCTGGGTGCCTTCGATCCACAGGGCGGCCCCGGGCCCGGTCGTGCCGGCTCCGACGCGGACGCGGCGGACACCGCGGATGAGCGCGCCGGGGTCGCCGTCGGAGAGCCGGCCGACCTGCTCGACGGTGCCGAGCGTGCCGACGCCCGCGTACGTCCCCTCGACGCGGGGCACAAGCAGCACCCGCGGCTTGTTGTCGCCGGTGGCGGCGGCCTGGGCGGCCTCCACCGCGGCCCGTACCTCGGTATCGGTCAGATCGAGCGGCACCACCATGCCGGGCAGCACCACCTCGTCGTCGAGCGGCAGCACGGGCAGGGTGAGCGGTGTGGACGTCGAAGCCATGATCTCCCCTTCGGCAGGCAAGTTGAGTTATACCGACTCAATGCTTCTGATGCCGATGGTGTTCCCCGGGCGTCCTGGGTTTCTGTTCGCTCTGAGCGATCATCTGCGGAAGCTCCCAGGAGAGGCTCACGCCGACGCCGGGAAGGCCCGCCGGTAGTCCGTCGGCGTGACGCCGAAGTGCAGGGTGAAGTGGCGGCGCAGATTGGCCCCGGTGCCCAGCCCGCTCAGCTCGCTGATCCGCTCGACCGGCAGCCCGGTCGACTCCAGCAGCGACTGGGCGCGGGCGAGCCGCTGGGTGAGCAGCCATTGCAGTGGGGTGGTGCCGGTGGCGGCCTGGAGGCGGCGGAAGAAGGTCCGGGGGCTCATCCCGGCGCGCCGGGCCAGGTCGTCGACGGTCAGCGGCCGGTCCAGGTGCGCGGTGGCCCACTGGAGCACGGCCGCGAGGCCCTCGTCGTCGGCGGCGGGGACGGAGAGGTCGACGTACTGCGCCTGGCCGCCGGGCCGGTGCGCGGGGACGACCAGACGGCGGGCCAGCTGGTTGGCGACGTGCGCGCCGAGGTCGCGGCGGACCAGGTGCAGGCACAGGTCGAGCCCGGCGGTGACCCCGGCGCTGGTGAGGACGTCGCCGTCGTCCACATAGAGAACCGAGTCGTCGACGTCGACCTTCGGGTACCGGCGCGCCAGTTCCTCGGTGTGCAGCCAGTGGGCGGTGGCGCGGCGGCCGTCGAGGATCCCGGCGGCGGCGAGCGCGAAGGCGCCGGCGCACAGGGACACCATGCGGGCGCCGCCGTCGGCGGCCCGGCGCAGCGCGGTGAGGAGTTCCGGGGGGAGCTCGCGGCCGCCGTCGACGCAGGCCTCCGGCACCGAGGGGACGATCACGGTGTCCGCGCCGGCCAGCGCGTCCAGCCCGTGCGGGGTGCGCAGCGCGAAGCCGCCCCCGCCGGTCGCGGCCTGCGCCGAGTCCCCTCCGGCCGAGCAGAGCCGCAGGTCGTACCAGGGGTCGGCCAGGTCGTGGTGCGGGATGCCGAAGACCGTGCAGACGACCCCCAGTTCGTACAGGTCCCAGAAGGGGACATCGTCGTCGATCACGGCCACGGCCACGGAACCAGCGCTCATGCCCGGCAGCGTATGGCAGGAATTTTTCGACAGCCGTCAGTTCTGCCACTGTCCGGGCCCGGCGGGCGGTGCGAGCGTGGTCTCACTTGATCGACTTCTGCGACACACGGGGAGAAACAGCATGAGTGTGACCGTTCTCGGCCTGGGTTCGATGGGCACGGCGCTGGCCGACGCCTTTCTGAAGGCCGGTCACCCGACCACCGTCTGGAACCGCTCGGCCGCCAGGGCCGACGCCCTCGTCGCACGGGGAGCCGTCCGCGCGGAGTCGGTGCGCGACGCGGTCACCGCGAGCGAGCTCGTCGTGATCTGCGTGACGACCTACGACGACGTCCACGCCGTCCTCGGCCCCGTCGCGCACGACCTCGCGGGCCGCACCCTCGTCAACCTCACCTCCGGCACGCCCGAGCAGGCCCGGGCCGGGGCCGCGTGGGCGGCGGAGCACGGTGCCGGCTACCTCGACGGGGCGATCATGACGACCCCGCCGGGCATCGGGAGCGCGGAGTTCATGCTGCTCTACAGCGGCTCGCCGACCGCGTTCGCCGCGCACCGGACGACGCTGGCGAGCCTGGGCGACCCCCTGGACCTCGGCGCGGACCCGGGCCTCGCCTCGCTCTACGACACGGCCCTGCTCGGCCTGATGTGGTCGACGCTCAGCGGCTGGCTGCACGGCACGGCGCTGACCGGCTCCGAGCAGGTGCCGGCGCGGGACTTCACGCCGGTGGCGACCCGCTGGCTGACCGCCGTCACCGGGTTCATGAGCACGTACGCGCCGCAGATCGACGCCGGTCACTACCCGGGGGACGACGCCACCTTGGACGTCCATCTCGCGTCGATGGACCACCTCGTCCACGCGAGCGAGGCGGGCGGCCTGGACGTCGGGCTGCCGCTGCTGCTCAAGGCGTTCGTCGCCCGGGCCGTCGCCGCGGGCCACGGCGGCGACAGCTTCGCGCGTCTGGTCGAGGTCGTCCGCGACGGGGGCCGGGCATGAGGGCGCCGGAGACCACCGCGGCGTGGGCCGCTCTCGTCGTCGAGGCGGCCGAGGAGTGCACCGCCGTCCTGGAGGAGGGTGCGGCGAAGGACTGGTCCGTGCCCGCCGGGGACCTGGACTGGTCCTGTCACGCGACGCTCGACCATCTGGCGCTCGGCCTCGTCGGCTACGCGGGGCTGCTCACCGCGCAGCCGGCCGACCGCTACATCGCGCTCTTCGCCTCGCTGGACCCGAAGGCCCCGGTCTCAGCGCGCCTGGAGGGCATCCGCATCGCGGCGGCGCTGCTCGCCGGCACCGTCCGGGGTGCGGGGGCGGGGGACCGCGCCTGGCACCCGTGGGGGCACTCGGACGGGCCCGGCTTCGCCGCCATGGGCGTGGTGGAGACCGTCGTCCACACCCATGACGTGGCGCGGGGCCTCGGGCTCGGCTGGAGCCCGCCCGACGGGCTCTGCGCGCCCGCCGTCCGGCGGCTCTTCCCCGGCGCCCCGGAAGGCCATGCCCCCGGCCGCACCCTCCTGTGGTGCACGGGCCGGGACGTACTGCCGGGGCAGCCACGGCGGGAACAGTGGCAGTGGGACGGCACGGTCCGCTGAGAGCGCGGCACCCCGACCGGCACCCCGACCGGCACCAGCGCTCCTCTGCCCGGCCGCGTCGCGGACCAGCGGCAGGCAGGCCAGCCCGGTCAGCAGGGCGATGGGGTGCCCCCAACTGGCGAGGGGGTCGACGAGTTCGATCAGGTCCTGGGCGCACATCGCCCCCGCCACACCGAGCAGGGGCCACTTCCACCTCGGCCGCAGCAGCCCGGACAGCGCGCCGATGCACGCCATCAGCCCGAAGCTGATGCCGTAGTCCAGGCGGTGCATCGAGGCCGCGGGCAGCCGGCCGACGGCGACGGCGCCCGCCACCGGAAGCTCGGTCGCGAGCGTGGCCAGCACATGGCCGAGCAGGAAGACCCCGGCGGCACGCGCCCCGCCGACCCGCCGCTCCAGCGCGGTGACGACGAGCAGGAAGGCCACGCCGTAGAACGAATAGATGCCGCCCGCGATCCACAGGGCGCTGGCCACGAGGACGAACAGCGGCTGTTCGACGAGGTGCGCCGCGTCGGTGCTGGACTCGCGGAGCAGCCGGTCGACCGTCGCCGGGTCACCGAAGTCCGTGTACAGGGCGGTGCTGAGCAGGATCGCGCCGTAGCCGAAGGTGAACGGCGTGCCGGCGGGGGTGGGCAGCAGCCGTGCGAGGCGGCGGAGCCGGGACGGCTGCCGGGACGGCTGGGGCGGCGCACCGCCGCTCGCGGTCCGCGCGCCGATGGCCGAATCATCGGCGGGATCCACCACGGTCACTCGGCCAAGCCCCTTTCCACCGGGCTCTCCTGGGTATGCGCGGCGGCCGTGCGGCAGGCCCCTCGGAAAAGGCCGCGCATCGGTCGCCCCAAGAACACTAAGGTGCGCCGTGGCCCGCCGGATCCCGTCCGGCAGTGACCCCTGTCACCCCTGTCAACCGCATACCCGCGCACTGCGTCCGCCGAGCATCACCGCCCTCCCGGAGGCCCGCATGACCGTCCCGTACGTCCGGTATGACCACGACACCGAGGCCGCGCCCGTCACCGTCGAGCGCCGCGAGGGACCGTACGGCGAGGTGGTGCTCAGACGGCGCGGCGGCGGGGACGGGGCGGCCGGCGCGGTCTACGAGATCATCGCCAACGGCTGCTTCCTGATGGACACCTCCGACGGCCGTTCCGAGCGGCTGCTGGTCGACGCCGCGCTCGCCGCCCTGCCCGCCGACCGCCCGGACCCCGCGGTCCTGATCGGCGGGCTCGGGGTGGGTTTCTCGCTCGCGCACGCGGCCGCCGAGCCGCGCTGGGGGCGCGTCACGGTCGTCGAGCGGGAGGGCGCGGTCATCGACTGGCACCGCACCGGCCCGTTCGCCGCGATCTCCGCCGGCGCCCTCGCCGACCCGCGTACGGAGCTCCTCCACACCGACCTCGTCACCCACCTCCGCACCACCGACGATGGGGGCACCTCCCACGCCCTTAAGGCTGTGGGGGAGTACGACGCGCTGTGCCTCGACATCGACAACGGCCCCGGCTGGACCGTCACGGAGGACAACGGCGGTCTCTACTCCCCCACCGGTCTCGCGGCCTGCCGGGCGCGGCTGACACCCGGCGGGGTGCTCGCCGTCTGGTCCGCGCAGCCCTCCGCGGAATTCGAGAAAGCCCTCCGGAATGCCGGGTTCGATCGGGTTGGAACCGAAGAGATCACCGTTGCCCGGGGCGTCCCCGACGTCGTTCACCTCGGGGTCAAGGCCGCGTAGCCGTCCGCCGTCACCTGCCCGTACCCTGCTTGCCACAGTCGCAACGAGGCACGGGAAGACGCTAGGGGCGGGGCGCATGGAGCACACACACATCGGCCCGAGCGGCACCACAGCCTCCGCCGGGGCACAGCGGCGGGTCCTGGTCGTCGAGGACGACCGGACGATCGTCGACGCGATCGCGGCCCGGCTGCGGGCCGAGGGATTTCAGGTACGGACCGCCGGCGACGGCCCGGCGGCGGTCGACGCCGCCGAGGCCTGGCAGCCGGATCTGCTGGTGCTGGACGTCATGCTGCCGGGCTTCGACGGCCTGGAGGTCTGCCGCCGGGTCCAGGCACAGCGGCCGGTGCCGGTGCTGATGCTCACGGCCCGGGACGACGAGACCGACATGCTGGTCGGGCTGGGCGTGGGCGCCGACGACTACATGACCAAGCCGTTCTCGATGCGCGAGCTGGCGGCGCGGGTGCACGTCCTGCTGCGGCGGGTGGAGCGGGCCGCGCTCGCCGCGCACACCCCGCGCAGCGGCATCCTGCGCCTGGGCGAGCTGGAGATCGACCACGCACAGCGAAGAGTGCGCGTACGGGGCACCGACGTGCACCTGACGCCCACGGAGTTCGACCTGCTGGTCTGTCTGGCCAACACCCCGCGCGCGGTCCTCTCCCGCGAGCAGCTGCTCGCCGAGGTGTGGGACTGGGCCGACGCCTCCGGCACCCGGACCGTGGACAGCCACATCAAGGCGCTGCGCCGGAAGATCGGGGCGGAGCGGATCCGCACCGTCCACGGCGTCGGGTACGCGCTGGAGACCCCGGCGGCATGACCGGCCCCCGAGTCGGCGACGGCCGTCGGCCCGGCCTGTGGAGCCGCGTCTGGGCGGCGCTGCGTCCGCTGGACCCCTACCGGTCGGTGAAGGCGGCGCTGGGCGCGCTCGTCATCGGCTCGGTGGTCATCACGACCTTCCTGGTCTTCGTCGCGATCCACTCGGCCACCGAGCTGCGGGTCATCACCATCTTCTCGATCATCGCCTCGCTGCTGATAACCCAGTTCGTGGCGCACGGGCTGACCGCGCCGCTGGACGAGATGACCGAGGTCACCCGGTCGATGGCGCACGGTGACTACACCCGGCGGGTCGGCGGCGGGCGGCGGGACGAGTTCGGGGACCTGGCCAAGGCCTTCAACCGGATGGCGGCCGACCTGGAGGCGGTCGACACCCACCGCAAGGAGCTGGTCGCCAACGTCTCGCACGAGCTGCGCACCCCGATCGCGGGGCTGCGGGCGGTGCTGGAGAACGTGGTGGACGGGGTCTCGGCCGCCGATCCGGAGACGATGCGCACCGCGCTGCGGCAGACGGAGCGGCTGGGGCGGCTGGTGGAGCAGCTGCTGGACCTGTCCCGGCTGGACAACGGCGTGGTGCCGCTGCACGCGCGGCGCTTCGAGGTCTGGCCGTATCTGGCGGGGGTGCTGAAGGAGGCCAGCATGGCGGCCGGCTCCGGTGCCTCGCCGCGCGCCCGCAAGGACGTGCATCTGCATCTGGACGTCCAGCCTCCCGAGCTGACCGCGCACGCGGACGCCGAGCGGCTGCACCAGGTGGTGGCCAATCTGGTCGACAACGCCGTCAAGCACAGCCCCCGGCACGGCCGGGTCACGGTCCGCGCCCGCCGGGGCGAGGGGCCGCAGTCGCTGGACCTGGAGGTCGTGGACGAGGGTCCGGGCATCCCCGAGTCCGAGCGGCACCGGGTCTTCGAGCGCTTCAACCGGGGCAGCTCCGGCCAGCAGGGCCCGGACAGCGACGGGGGCACGGGCCTGGGCCTGGCCATCGCCCGCTGGGCGGTCGATCTGCACGGCGGCAGCATCGGCGTGGCCGAATCACCACGCGGTTGCCGCATCCGGGTCACTCTTCCGGGCGGACCTTGAGAAGCGACTTGACGTAGGGTCGGTGGTGGAAGCACACATTCAGCGGAATGTGGGCAGGACTCGGCGAACCTGGAAGCCTGCGGGAGAAGCGGAACCCCGTCTGCTTCCCGCCATGCCATGCCCCGAAACCCGTCGATGAATGTGACTTAGGCGACGACTGGCCGGGGTGGCCTGCATAGAGTGCCCTGACAGGCGTAGCCTTTATTCCCGCTGTCCATCACCTTGTGAAGCGGAAGAGGGCGGTTGCCGCCGTGTCGCCACAGTCCCCCAACACCTCGAGCGTCTCGACCGACCAAGACGGGCAGGGCAAGAGCCCTGCCGACGTCTTCGGTCCCAATGAGTGGCTCGTCGACGAGATCTACCAGCAGTACCTCCAGGACCCGAACTCGGTCGACCGAGCCTGGTGGGACTTCTTCGCCGACTACAAGCCCGGGAAGGACACGGGGTCGGCAGCCGCCGCCCCGCCCGCCCCCCCGGGTGCCGCGCCCGCCACACCGGCTGCCCCGCAGGGCAAGCCCGCCGCCGCTGCCCCGGCAGCGCCTGCCGTGCCTGCCGCGCCTGCTCCGCAGGCCGCCAAGCCCGCCCAGGCCGCTCCGGCACCGGCTGCCCAGCCGGCTCCGGCGAAGCCCGCCGCGCAGGCCCCCGCCAAGGCGGCGCCTGCGAAGGCTCCTACGTCCGAGGCCCCCGCGGCCGAGGCTCCGCAGGGCCCCGAGTTCGTGACGCTGCGCGGTCCGTCCGCCGCGGTCGCCAAGAACATGAACGCCTCGCTGGAGCTGCCGACGGCCACGTCCGTCCGCGCCGTCCCGGTGAAGCTGCTGTTCGACAACCGCATCGTCATCAACAACCACCTCAAGCGCGCCCGGGGCGGGAAGGTCTCCTTCACCCACCTCATCGGCTTCGCGATGGTGCAGGCCCTCAAGGCCATGCCGTCGATGAACTACTCCTTCGCGGAGAAGGACGGCAAGCCGACCCTGGTCAAGCCGGCGCACGTCAACCTCGGCCTCGCCATCGACCTGGTGAAGCCGAACGGGGACCGCCAGCTGGTCGTCGCGGCCATCAAGAAGGCCGAGACGCTCAACTTCTTCGAGTTCTGGCAGGCCTACGAGGACATCGTCCGCCGGGCCCGCGTCGGCAAGCTGACGATGGACGACTTCACCGGGGTCACCGCCTCGCTGACGAACCCCGGCGGCATCGGCACCGTGCACTCCGTGCCGCGTCTGATGCCCGGCCAGGGCCTCATCCTCGGCGTCGGCGCGATGGACTACCCCGCCGAGTTCCAGGGCACCTCCCAGGACGCCCTGAACAAGCTGGGCATCTCCAAGGTCATGACCCTGACCTCGACGTACGACCACCGCGTGATCCAGGGCGCCGCCTCCGGCGAGTTCCTGCGCGTCATGAGCCAGCTGCTGCTCGGCGAGGGTGACTTCTACGACGAGATCTTCGAGGCGCTGCGGATCCCCTACGAGCCGGTCCGCTGGCTGCGCGACATCGACGTCTCCCACGACGACGACGTCACCAAGGCCGCCCGGGTCTTCGAGCTGATCCACTCCTACCGGGTCCGCGGTCACGTCATGGCCGACACCGACCCGCTGGAGTACCGCCAGCGCAAGCACCCCGACCTCGACATCACCGAGCACGGCCTCACCCTGTGGGACCTGGAGCGCGAGTTCGCGGTCGGCGGCTTCGCCGGCAAGGCGATGATGAAGCTGCGCGACATCCTCGGCGTGCTGCGCGACTCGTACTGCCGCACCACCGGCATCGAGTTCATGCACATCCAGGACCCCAAGCAGCGCAAGTGGATCCAGGATCGGGTCGAGCGCGGCCACTCCAAGCCCGAGCGCGAGGAGCAGCTGCGCATCCTGCGCCGGCTGAACGCGGCGGAGGCCTTCGAGACCTTCCTGCAGACGAAGTACGTCGGCCAGAAGCGGTTCTCGCTGGAGGGCGGCGAGTCCGTCATCCCGCTGCTCGACGCCGTGCTCGACTCGGCCGCCGAGTCGCGCCTGGACGAGGTCGTCATCGGCATGGCCCACCGCGGCCGGCTGAACGTGCTGGCCAACATCGTCGGCAAGTCGTACGCGCAGATCTTCCGCGAGTTCGAGGGCAACCTCGACCCGAAGTCGATGCACGGCTCCGGCGACGTGAAGTACCACCTGGGCGCCGAGGGCACCTTCACGGGTCTCGACGGCGAGCAGATCCAGGTCTCGCTGGCCGCCAACCCGTCCCACCTGGAGACCGTCGACCCGGTCGTCGAGGGCATCGCCCGCGCCAAGCAGGACGTCATCAACAAGGGCGGCACGGACTTCACGGTCCTGCCCGTCCAGCTGCACGGCGACGCGGCCTTCGCGGGCCAGGGCGTCGTGGCCGAGACGCTCAACATGTCGCAGCTGCGCGGCTACCGCACCGGCGGCACCGTGCACATCGTGATCAACAACCAGGTCGGCTTCACCGCCGCCCCGGAGTCCTCGCGCTCGTCGATGTACTGCACCGACGTCGCCCGGATGATCGAAGCGCCGATCTTCCATGTGAACGGTGACGACCCGGAGGCCGTGGTCCGCGTCGCGCGGCTCGCCTTCGAGTTCCGTCAGGCGTTCAACAAGGACGTCGTCATCGATCTGATCTGCTACCGCCGCCGGGGTCACAACGAGGCCGACAACCCCTCGTTCACCCAGCCGCTGATGTACGACCTGATCGACAAGAAGCGCTCGGTGCGCAAGCTCTACACCGAGTCCCTCATCGGTCGCGGCGACATCACCCTGGAAGAGGCCGAGCAGGCCCTGCAGGACTACCAGGGTCAGCTGGAGAAGGTCTTCACCGAGGTCCGCGAGGCGACGTCCGCGCCGACCGCCGCCGAGGTCCCGGCCGCGCAGGCCGAGTTCCCGGTCCCGGTGAACACCGCGATCTCCCAGGAGATCGTCAAGCGGATCGCCGAGTCGCAGGTCAACCTGCCCGAGCACGTCACCGTGCACCCGCGACTGCTGCCGCAGCTGCAGCGCCGCGCGGCCAGCGTCGAGGACGGCACGATCGACTGGGCCATGGGCGAGACCCTCGCCTTCGGCTCGCTGCTGATGGAGGGCACCCCGGTCCGGCTCGCCGGCCAGGACTCCCGCCGCGGCACGTTCGGCCAGCGTCACGCGGTGCTCGTCGACCGGGAGACCGGCGAGGACTACACCCCGCTGATGTACCTCTCCGAGGACCAGGCCCGTTACAACGTCTACGACTCGCTGCTCAGCGAGTACGCGGCGATGGGCTTCGAGTACGGCTACTCGCTGGCCCGCCCGGAGTCCCTGGTGCTGTGGGAGGCCCAGTTCGGTGACTTCGTCAACGGCGCCCAGAGCATCGTCGACGAGTTCATCTCCTCCTCCGAGCAGAAGTGGGGCCAGACCTCCGGCGTCACGCTGCTGCTGCCGCACGGCTACGAGGGCCAGGGCCCGGACCACTCCTCGGCCCGTGTCGAGCGCTTCCTCCAGCTCTGCGCGCAGAACAACATGACGGTCGCGATGCCGACCCTGCCGTCGAACTACTTCCACCTGCTGCGCTGGCAGGTCCACAACCCGCACCACAAGCCGCTCATCGTCTTCACCCCGAAGTCGATGCTGCGCCTGAAGGCCGCGGCGTCGTCGGCGGACGAGTTCACCAGCGGCAGCTTCCGCCCGGTCATCGGTGACGACACGGTCGCCACCGAGGACGTCCGCAAGGTCGTCTTCTGCTCCGGCAAGGTCTACTACGACCTCGTCGCCGAGCGGACCAAGCGCGGTGCGAACGACACGGCCATCATCCGCATCGAGCGGCTGTACCCGCTGGCGGGTGCCGAGCTCCAGGCGGAGATCGCCAAGTACTCGGGCGCGGAGAAGTTCGTGTGGGCCCAGGAGGAGCCGGCGAACCAGGGTGCCTGGCCCTTCATCGCGCTCAACCTGATCGACCACCTGGACCTGGCCGTCGGCGCCGACATCCCGGCCCGGGAGCGACTGCGGCGGGTCTCCCGCTCGCACTCCTCCTCCCCGGCGGTCGGCTCGGCCAAGCGCCACCAGGCGGAGCAGGCAGCCCTGGTCGCCGAGGTCTTCGACATCTGACCTCGACCGGCCCCAGGGTGACGGACACCGGGCCCCCACCGCCGACCGACGGCGGTGGGGGCCCGGTCCTGTTTCCGAACCTCCCGGTCGCGCCGGCGCCGCGAGGTCCTGGCCGAGGCCGCCGGGCGTGCGCCGCCTATTCTGGGCGGGACCGTTCGCCCACCCCTGACCATCACTGACGGAGATCACGTTGTACTTCACGGACCGCGGCATCGAGGAGCTGGAGAACCGGCGGGGCGAGGAGGAGGTCTCCCTCGGCTGGGTGGCCGAGCGCCTGCGTGAGTTCGTCGACCTCAACCCGGACTTCGAGGTGCCGGTGGAGCGCCTGGCGACCTGGCTGGCCCGCCTGGACGACGAGGACGACGACCTGTAGAACCACCGGGGCTCCGCCCCGGGTGATGAACGGTTACATCCGCTCGCGCCAGCGGTCGTAGGCCAGCGTCAGCACACCGTCCGCCGCCAGCGCCCACCCCGCCGCCGCCCAGCCCCGGCGACCGGCGCGGCGGGCGCAGAGCGCCACCGAGACACCCGCCGCTATTTCCACCGCGCCCCGGGCCCTGGCCTTGGGGCCGCGCGACCACGCGCCCAGCGCGCCCCGTTCGGACTCGTCGAGCCCGGTCCGCAGGGCCTCCCGCCAGCCCGGCCATTCGACGGTCTCGGTGGCCGGCAGCGCCGCGGCCGCCTCGCGCAGTTCGTCCGCGTCCGTGCCCGGCGCGAGGCCCGTCCCGAGGTGGAGGCCCGCGCGGGCGAGCACCGCCACCAGACCCAGCACCCGGGCAGGGGCGTCGATGTCCGTGTCCGGCGCGGTGAGCCGGTCGAGCGCCGCCCCGTCGAGCACGGGGTCGAGGCCGAGCCGGGCCCGCAGGGCCGTCATGGCCTCCTCCGCGCCGGGCGACTGGGTGCCGTCCGTGTGCCAGGTGTGCGACACCGGACGGCGGAAGCCCGCCACCACCACGAAGCCCGCTGCGGCGCCGTCCCACCACAGGCCCACGACCGGCCACGACTCGGTGACGGTCAGCGCGTGCGCCCAGTCGGCCGTCAGTACGGACAACTCCTCCTCGTCCCGCCAGGAGTCCGCGCCGGGGACGAGCACGCTCCATTCCTCGCCCGCCGGGGCGAGGAGCACGGGCATGCCGAGGAACTGGGCGGAGGAGCGGACACGGTCGGGCTCGGCCCGGCAGAGCAACAGGACCCCTGCCGCCGGACGGTGATCGGTAGCTGACATGCGTCAACGCTATGCCACCCGGGTGACACTTGACTTCCCCAATCCGCGATATATCGTGTTTGGCAATACACGCGATATGTTGCGAGGAGGCCCGGGATGCCGGATGGGTCAGACCGAACGGATCAGTCGCACTGGTCACTCTCCGCCCCACGGACGCTCACCTTCGAGGAGCCGGTCACGGCCCTGAACGTGCGGCTCGTGGGCGGCACGGTCAACGTCGTCGGCGCCGGCAGCGGCCCCGCCCGGCTGGAGCTGTCCGAGATCGACGGCCGGCCACTCGTCGTCGGCCTCCACGAGGGCACCCTCACCGTCGGCTACGAGGACCTGCCGTGGCAGAACTTCCTCACGTGGTTCGACCGCCGGGAGTGGGACCGCACCGCCACCGTCACCCTGACCGTCCCCGCCGCCACCCGGGTCGAGGTCGGTGTCGTCACCGCGAGCGCCGTCGTCTCCGGGATCTCCGGCCGGACGGACGTCCGGGGCGTGGGCGGCGACACCACGCTCGTCGGGCTGACCGGGGCCGTGCGGGCCGACACCGTCACCGGGCGCCTGGAGGCCCAGTCCCTCGGCGGCGATCTGCGCTTCCACTCCGTCTCCGGCGATCTCACGCTCGTCGACGGCTCCGGCGGCACCGTCAAGGCCGAATCGGTCAGCGGTGACGTGATGGTCGACCTCTCCCCCACCGCCCAGTGTCCGGACCTCGACATCACCAGCGTCTCCGGCGAGGTCGCCGTCCGGCTGCCGCACCCCGTCGACGCGGAGGTGGACGCGGGCACCGCGAGCGGCAAGGTCTCCTGCGCCTTCGAGGACCTGCGGATCAGCAGCCAGTGGGGCGCCCGGAAGATCACCGGCCGGCTCGGCACCGGGCACGGCAAGCTCAAGGTCACCACCGTCTCGGGCTCGGTCGCGCTGCTGCGCAGGCCCGCGGACCCGGGCAGCGGCCCCGCCGACGTCCCCGCTCAGGGAAAGGTCCTCTGATGCCTCCCGTCTTCGCCCACGGCCGACTGCGCCTGTACCTCCTCAAGCTGCTCGACGAGGCGCCCCGCCACGGCTACGAGGTCATCCGGCAGTTGGAGGAGCGCTTCCAGGGCCTGTACGCGCCGTCCGCCGGCACGGTCTATCCGCGGCTGGCCAAGCTGGAGGCCGAGGGCCTCGTCACCCACACCACCGAGGGCGGCCGCAAGGTCTACTCCCTCACCGACGCCGGCCGCGCCGAGCTCGCCGACCGCCGGGGCGAGCTCGCCGAGCTGGAGCTGGAGATCCGCGAGTCCGTCTCGGCGCTCGCCGCCGACATCCGCGAGGACGTCCGCGGCGCCGCCGGTGATCTGCGGCGCGAGATGCGTGAGGCCGCGCTCCGGGCCCGTACGGACGCCCCCGGGGCGGCCGACGGCCAGGCCACCGACTACTTCGCGGGGGCGAAGGAGGAGTTCCGGCGCGCCAAGGAGGAGTGGCGGGAGCAGGCCCGCCGGGCGAAGGAGGAGGCCCGCCGGGCCCGCCAGGACGCCCAGCAGGCCCGTCACCAGGCCCAGCAGGCCCAGGACCGCACCCGCGAGGAGGTGCGGCGCGTCAAGGAGCGCGTGGAGGAGCAGGTGCGCGAGCACCTGCGGCACGGGGACTGGCCGACGGGCCTGGTCGAGGGCGTCAACGCGCTCGCCAAGGAGCTCGGCGCCCTCGCCGGCCAGGGCCGGGCGCACCGCGGTCCGGACGTCGCGCCCGACGTCACCGCGGAGCGGGAGGACGGGCCCGGCCGACAGGAGCAGCCCGCGTGGGCCTCGGCCGACGACGCCCTCTCCAAGGACCCCGCCCGCGACCTCGACCGGCTGCTCGACCGCTTCCGTGACGACGTCCGTGACGCGGCCCGCGACCACGGCGTGACCCCCGGGCAGCTCGCCTCCGCCCGCCGGCACCTGGCGACGGCGGCCGCGCACATCGACGCGCTGCTGAAGCCGGGGCCCCGGCCCGGGGAATGAGCCGCGCGCCGGCCCGTACGCGTACGGGCCGGCGCCGGTGTCCTACTCGTCCCGCACACAGGGGAACGCGCCGCCCGGCCCCCAGGAGGTCCGTTCGTCCTGGCTGGCCCGGAACCCGCACTCCAGCGCCACTTCCGGGCCCGAAGCGGTGTCGTGCAGCATCAACAGCCGCTTGTTCACCGGGACTTTGCCGTTGCGGTCGAAGGCCAGCACGCCGGTGGCGCCGCGCTTGCCGTCCGGGCCGCCGACGCCCCGCACCAGGGACTGCTGCACCGTACCCAGCCCGAACGGCGCCGAACCCGCGTCCTGACGGGCCGAGTTGACGGCGGAGCCCAGCAGCCGCAGCGCATCCCAGGCGAGCGGGGCGTGGCCGTCGTTGCCCCACAGATCGTCCGCACCGTAGGCCTTGCGGTACTGGTCGCGGAAGCGGTCGCCCATGACATTGGGCGAATGGCTCCGGGGCAGCGCGTGCGCCGCGTAGTACAGCCGCACCCGGGGGTGCAGGGCGCTGGGGTGCTGCGCGTCGACGACCGCGTTGGTGATGTCGTTGCCGCCGACGACCGTCAGCCGGCCGTCGCACCGCGTGCCGCTCGCGAATTCCTCCAGGAACGCGCTGAATTCGGTCGGCCGGGCCGCCCAGTACACCACCGTGCGCGGGTCCTCCTGGATGCGCTCGCAGACCCTGATCGCCACCTCGGCCAGCGTGCTCGCCGACTCGACCCGGTCGCCCGACGCGGGCGGAACGGGCTCCCGGCCGGGCTCCGCGGTGTACCGGATCGTCCGCGCGCCCGGGAACTCCGCCATGAACAGCTCGCTCAGATTGGCGCTGTAGCTGTCCGTGGGGTCCGCGACCACGACCGCCGAGCGGGCGGGCGCACACGTCCCGGCCGAGGTCTCCACGATGTTGCCGCGCCGGGCGAGGTCCGCGGCGATCCGGGCCTCGCGCCGGTTGTCGGGCGCGACCTGCCGGTACATGCCGTGCTGCTGCATCTCCAGCGCGGTCGCCGTGGTGCCGATCACGGGCAGTCCGGCGTCGCCGAGGATGTCCCGGGCGGTCATGGTGTCGGCGCGGCTCTGCCCGAGGCCGACCACGCCCATGATCTCCTGCTCGCCCTTGCGCTCGGCCATTTCCCGCACGAGTTCCCCGGCCACCTTGGGGGCGTTCGAGAAGCGCGGGCCCGCGTCGAGGACCCGCACCCGGAGCCACACCTTGCGGTGCACGTCCTTGGCGGCCTCGCTGTTGAGCTGTTCCTGTGCGAGGGCGATGCCGCGCAGCTCGGGGATGGCACCGCTGTACAGGCCGTCGTTCCAGTTGTCGACGGTCACCGGGATGCCGAGGTAGACGACCGTCCGGATGACCGTGTCGGCTCGCTTGGCGGCCTTTTCCGCCTGTTTGTTCTGCTCGTCGATGGCCTCCCGCGCCCGTGCGTACAGCTCCTTGGGGTTCTCCTGGGGGAGCCGGCCCGGCGCGGCCGACTCCGGCATGCTCACCGAGGCGCCGAGACAGCGGTCGCTGGCCGGGTCGACGAAGTGCGCCACCGTCAGGTAGGCCAGCAGCGACAGCGTGGTGACCCCGGCGACCGCCATGAGAGACGCTTCCGCCCGCGGGGCCAGATCGGAGTGCACCCGGCCGGGCTGGATCTCCGGGTAGCCGCGCAGCCGGCCCTCGGCCTCCTGGTCGGGCTCCCCGGTCAGCGGTTCCACGCCCACGACGACCGACCGCCCGCGCCCCCGGCCGGGGCTCCTGGCCCAGGAGTCGATCGTGGTCGTCGCCATGGCGAGGCTCTGCGGGATGTCCGGACCGGCTTGGCCCACCGCCAGCAGGACGACGGCGGTGCTGCCGGTCTGCTCGACCGCCTGCGGGAAGCCGCGCACCACGCTTTCGGTGACCGAGCCGGGGGCGCCCTCGCGCGGGAAGACGAGGACGAAGCGGCTGCGCCGGCGCCTGGTCCAAGGGGAGAGCCGGGGGCCGCGAGCCGCCGCCTCCAGGTCGTCGAGCAGCGCGCACAGCAGGGCGTCCTCCGGCTGCGCGACGACCGCTTCGTGGTGGCGGAAGAAGTCGCCGCGACCCGAGGGAACCCGGGCCCAGCGGCGGAACCAGCCGCCCTTGCGCATCATGCGGCGCCCCGCGCGGAAGCCGTACAGCCGGCGCGGCAGCAGCCCGAACAGCGGGTGCCGGGCCCAGTGCCAGATCCAGGCCGCGAGGTTACCCGGCGTCTGGTCGCGGCCGCCGATCGCGTGCAGGGCCTTGAGGACGTGGGAGTCCTTGCGGCGCTCCGCGAAGCACTGGTCGCGCAGGTCCCGGGCCCGCACCGCCGCTTGGTCCTCCAGGGAGGAGGCGGCCGCGAAGGCGCGCATGAGCCGGTAGCGCGGCAGCCGCAGCCGGCCGAAACCGCCGGGCCGGTTGTCGCGCAGACCGTCCTCGATCTGTTCGAAGACGTCCCGGGTGCGCTGCCGGTCGCCGCGCGGCCGGGACTCCTGGATCCGGGCGTACGGGACGAGCGCCCGGCCGCGGACCCGCAGCCGCAGGCACTCTCCCTCCGCGATCTGCTCGGCCTCGTCGCCCCGGCCCTGCTGGACGAGGACGATCCTGGCGGAGGGCCCGCGGCGCCCGGGTGGTACCAGGACGAGTTCTTCGAGCGCGGTGACGAAGTCCCCCACAGCGGGGACAGGTGGAATCGATGAGGACATGGCTTCACCCCCGTACGGCCCGTCGCCGGGCCGCCACAGTCCTTGAGCACACCGATGTACGACTACGTGCACGACTACGCGTGCGATGACGCTTGTATGACTACGTCGATTGACGGGGCGCTCGCCCCGAGCCTTCCATCATCCTCAGCGCCGGGGCGCAGCGCCACCACACCGGCTCACTCCGCTTCGCGTCCTGCCGTGACCACCACGGAGACCGGCGCGCCGTCGCGTGGCGCGCCGTGCACGCGCACGGTGCCGCGCTCCCCCGGCGGGATGTCCCGGGTCCGGGCGGTGGCCGGGCCGGTCACGGCGATGTGCCAGCCGCGCGGGGCGGGCGGCAGGGACAGTTCGGTGGTGCCCGGCCGCTGCGGCAGGTAGGTCAGGCGGTAGACCAGGGCGGCCGGTTCGTAGGACTCGGCGGTGACGGTGCCGGCGACGGCGGGGGCGTACGGGCGGGCCGTGCGCTCCTTGTTCGTACGGAAGCGGCCTTCGGAGTCCAGGGCGCAGTAGCCGCCGCCGTAGCACCAGGTGTAGCCGGCCCAGCCGGAGGTGTAGCGGGCGAGTGAGGCGAGGGCCTCGTCGTAGAAACGGCCCATGTTGGGCAGGGAGTTGTTCAGCGGGCCCCATTCGCCGACGACGACGGGGACGCGCCGCTCGCGGGGGTAGCGGGTCACGGCCGCCTCGTAGTTCTCGATCCACTGCGCGGCCGGGTCGTAGTCCCGCCCCGCCTCCATGGCGGCGTTGTAGAAGTGCGGGGCGTAGACGACCTTGGGGTCGGCCACCCGGCCGAGGCCGGTCGGTACGCCCTCGCCGACGATGGGGGTCGGCTCGACGAACAGCCAGTGCCGGCGGTCGACCTGCCGGATGGCGGCGGCGATCCGGTTGTACATGGGGGTGATCTGCTCGGCCTCGATCCGGCGGGCGGCGGCCGGCAGGTCCTCGCCGGGACGGAGCCTGCCCATCGGCTCGTTGATGAGGTCGTAGCCGAGCACGGCCGGGTGGTGGGCGAGGCGCCCGGCGAGCACCCGCCACATCCGGGCCTGGGCGCGGCGCAGGTCCGCGTCCTCGTAGAGGTGCTCGAAGGCGGCCTGCACGGCGGGTTCGAAGTACTCGGCGAACCAGTCGTCGGGGTGGGGCCTGTAGGGCAGCCCGTCGGTGCGGGTGGCCCACTCGGGGATGCCGCGGTGGCTGCCGAAGGCGGGGCCGAAGACGTCCTGGTGGGCGTCGATCACGACCCGGACGCGGTGGGTGTGCGCCCAGTCCAGGACCCGCTCGATCTTCGCGAGGTAGCGCTCGCTGTAGTGGCCGCGGCGGGGTTCCAGGTCGTCCCAGAAGACCAGCAGCCGCGCGGTGTTGAAGCCCCGCGCGGCCAGGTCGCGGAAGTGCCGCTCGGTGATGTCGGACAGGGCCGAGGCGCCGCGGTGGTTCTTGTCCTCGACGTTCCAGCCGCGCAGGGTGAGCACCCGGCCGCGCTCGTCGGTCAGCTTCGGGATGTCGGCCTGGCGGGCCACGGCGGGCGCGGGGGCCGTCGTGGTGAGAATCGCGGTGAGAGCGGTGACAGCGGTGAGAGCGATGAGTCGATCGCCGGGCTTGCGCATGACCCTCCGGAGGATTCCGGACGGCCCGGGCAGCCCTAGACCGTCAGCACGATCTTTCCGAACACGTCTCCGTCGGACATCTTCTCGAACCCTTCCCGCGCCCGGTCAAGGGGCAGGACGGAGTCGATGACGGGCCGCACGCCCGTCGCGGCGCAGAAGGACAGCAGGTCGGCCAGCTCGTCCTTGGTGCCCATCGTCGAGCCGACGACTTTCAGCTCCAGGAAGAAGATGCGGTTGAGCTCGGCGGCCTTGGGGTTCGGCCCGCTGGTCGCGCCGGAGATGACGAGCGTGCCGCCGGGCCTCAGGGACTTGACCGAGTGCGACCAGGTGGCGGCGCCGACGGTCTCGATGACGGCGTCCACGCGCCGCGGCAGCCGGGCCCCCGGCTCGAATGCCTCCTCGGCGCCCAGCTCCACGGCCCGCTCGCGCTTGGCCGCGTCGCGGCTGGTGGCGAAGACCCGCAGCCCGGCCGCCGCGCCCAGCGCGATGGCGGCGGTGGCGACGCCGCCCCCGGCGCCCTGCACGAGGACGCTCTGGCCGGGTCGCACCCCGGCGTTGGTGAACAGCATCCGGTAGGCGGTCAGCCAGGCGGTGGGCAGACAGGCGGCCTCCTCGAAGGACAGCTCCTTCGGCTTGGGCAGCACGTTCCACGTGGGCACGGCGACCCGCTCGGCGAAGGTGCCCTGATAGCGCTCGGTGAGGATGGAGCGCTGCTCGTCCGGCCCCACGCCGTGGCCGCTCTGGCCGATGACGGAGTGGAGGACGACCTCGTTGCCGTCCTCGTCGGTCCCGGCGGCGTCGCAGCCGAGGATCATCGGCAGCGACTCCTCGCCGAGCCCCACGCCCCGCAGCGACCACAGGTCGTGGTGGTTGAGCGAGGCGGCCTTGACGTTGACGGTCGTCCAGCCCGGACGGGGTCCGGGCGCGGGGCGCTCCCCCAACTCCAGGCCGTTCAGCGGCTGGTCACGGTCGATGCGGGCGGCATAGGCGGCGAACATGATCCGAACCTAGCCCCGGGGTGTCCCGGGCGGAACCACGCGGCGGTGTGACACGCGCCGCGTCCCTCGCGCACCGTCCACGGCCCCCTCACACAACGACCGTATCCGCGGCCGAGTGCGGCCGTTCCGCGTTGACCCCGGGGCGGGTGGGGGGATTGGCTTCGCAGGTCCGTACATATGCCGTACGGGCTTTCGCGAGGGGGGAACCATGCGTCATCTCAGACGTACCGCCGTACTGGCGGCGATATTAGGCACCTGCGCCACGGCTCTGCCCGTGGCGCAGGCCGCGACCGCCGGGGAGGGGCGGCGGGCTACGGGCGCCGAGCGGGTGAGCGTGACCGCCGCCGGCGAGCAGGCGGACGGCGAGTCCTACGGGCCCGTGATCAGCGGCGACGGGCGCTTCGTCGCCTTCGCGTCCTGGGCGGCCAACCTGGCGCCCGGCGGCAAGGCCGAGTCCCAGGTCCATGTGCGGAACCGGTCGACCGGCAAGCTCCAGCAGGTCAGCGTCACCACGGACGGCACCCCGGCCGACGGCGCGTCGGGCGCCCCGTCGATCAGCGCCACCGGGCGGTACGTCGCCTTCGAATCGTTCGCGCGGAACCTGGCCCCCGGCGGGAATCCGGACCCGGGGTCCGACGTGTACGTCCGTGACCTGTGGACCGGACGCACCGAGCTGGTGACCGCTGACAAGCCGTCGACGCGCGGATCGTCCTCCGCACCGGCCATCAGCGCCGACGGCCGCTACGTCGCCTTCGCCTCGACCCGTGACGACCTGGTCCCCGGGGACACCAATCTGCGCTCGGACGTCTTCGTCCGGGACCGCTGGAAGGGCACCACCAAGCGGGTCAGTGTCCGCAACGACGGCACCCAGGTGCGGCTCGCCTCCGTCCAGCCGGTGATCAGCGCCGACGGCAGCAAGGTCGGCTTCCGCGGCAGGGAGCTGACGGACGTCCCCGAGCCGCCGTCCGAGCCGGCGGGGAGCGGCTTCCGGCCGCCGTCGTCCAACGAGTTCTACGTCCACGACCAGCGCACCGGGCGGCTCGAACCGGCGGCCCACGACCGCGACGGCCGGCCCGTGGCGGTCGGCGGCTTCCACCTCAGCCCCGACGGGCGGCACGCGCTCTTCACCAGCCGCTCGGCCACGGTCGTGGAGGGCGACACCAACAACCGCGCCGACGCCTTCGTCAAGGACCTGCGCACCGGCGTCACCCGGCGCGTCAGCCTGGCCCACGACGGCGCACAGACCGACGGCCACACCTACGGCGACCCCGTCATGAGCGCCGACGGCCGACGGGTCTTCTTCGTCTCCACCGCCACCAACCTGGTACCCGGCGACACCAACGAGGGCGTCGCCGACGTCTTCGTCCGCGATCTGCGCACCGGCGCCGTCGAACGGCTCAACGTGGCGGCCGACGGCTCCCAGGACAACGGCGGCGTGGTCACCGTCGCCGTCGACCTCCCGGGCCGCACCGCCGTCTTCGAGAGCTCCGGCGACAACCTCGTCCCCGGCGACACCAACAAGGTGACCGACGTCTTCCTGCGGCGTGTGAAGTGACGCCGTCCGCAGCGCCCCGGAAGGAGCAGACCATGGACTGTCTCAGACGCGCCACCGTGGTGGCGGCGATCGTGGGCACCTGCGCCACGGCCCTGCCGGCCGCCACGGCGGCGGCCGCTGGCCCGCCGGCCCGGCCGCACACCGAGCGGGTGAGCGTCGCCGCCGACGGCACCCAGGCGGACGAGGAGTCGCTCACCGGCGGCGTCAGCGCCGACGGCCGCTTCGCCGTCTTCGAGTCCCGGGCGAGCACCCTGGTGCCGGGCACGACGCCGGGCAGCCGCCATGTGTACGTCAAGGACCTGCGCAAGGGCGGGATCGAGCTGGTGGACGTCGCGAGCGACGGCACCCCGGCCACCGCCCCGTCCTACAACGCCTCGATCAGCGGGAACGGGCGGTACGTCGTCTTCTCGTCGGAGGCCGCGAACCTCGCCCCGGGCCAGAACCCCCCGGGCGGGCTCGATGTCTTCGTCCGCGACCGCAGGACCGGCCGCACCGAGGTCCTGGTCAGGAACGACGCGCAGGTGCGCGCCACCAACTACGACCCGTCCGTCAGCGCCGACGGCCGCTACGTCGCCTTCGCCTCCAGCCGCGACGACCTCGTCCCCGGCGACACCAACGAGGTGACGGACATCTTCGTCAAGGACCGCCGGAAGGGCACCGTCAAGCGGGTCAGCGTCGCCACCGACGGCACCCAGGCGGACGCCTTCTCCACCCAGCCGGTGATCAGCGCGGACGGCAGCCGCGTCGGCTTCAAGAGCGCCGCCCACAACCTGTACCCCGCACCGCAGCCTCCCGAGCTGCGCCGGCCGCACCCGCGGGCCCGCGCCTTCTACACGCACGACCTGCGGACCGGGCGCACCCACCTGGCCGCCCACGCGGCGGACGGCGGGACCGTGGCGGTCATCGGCGGCATCGGCCTCAGCCCCGACGGGCGGTACGCGCTGTACTCGTCGATCTCGTCCTCCATCGTGCCGGACGACACCAACCGGGCCACGGACGCGTTCATCAAGGACTTGCGCACGGGCACCACGCGGCGGATCTCTCTCGCCCCCGGCGGCGTCCAGGCCAACGGCAGCTCGAACGACGGCGCGGTCATGAGCGCCGACAACCGGAGGGTGTACTTCACCTCGGCGGCGAGCAATCTGGTGTCCGGGGACACGGGCGGCCACGAGGACGTGTTCGTCCGCGACCTGCTGACCGGCACGGTCGAACGCCTCAATGTGGCGCCCGACGGCGCCGAGGACACCGCGGGCGCGAGCGGCGTCTCGGTCGACCGCACCGGCCGGACGGTGCTCTTCGGCAGCCGCGGCGACAATCTGGTCACCGGCGACACGAATCGTCTCCACGACGTGTTCGTACGCCGTCTGAAGTGACGCGAGCGCCCGACGCGCGCGGGCCGTCTTGCCGCCTGCGGCGGCGGGCGCCCTGCGGGCGCGTCCTCAAACGCCGGACGGGCTTGAATCGAGCCGTCCGGCGATCGAGGACACCTCCGCGGAGACCCCGGCTGCGGGCCGTCTTGCCACCTGCGGCGGCGAGCGCCCTGCGGGCGCGTCCTCAAAAACGCCGGACGGGCTTGATGTGGCTGAGCTCAGCCAAAACAGCCCGTCCGGCGATTGAGGACACCGCCGCGCAGCGGAGGTGCACCCGCCAAAACCGCCGGCAAGGCGCTAGCGGCGCGCCACACCCTCCGCGCGCGCGGCGGCCGCGACGGCGGCCGTCACCGCGGGGGCGACCCGCTCGTCGAACGGCGACGGGATGACGCACTCGGCGCTCAGCTCGTCGGCCACCACCGCGGCCAGCGCCTCGGCGGCCGCGAGCTTCATGCCCTCGGTGATCCGCGAGGCGCGGACCTGGAGGGCGCCCGCGAAGATGCCGGGGAAGGCGAGCACGTTGTTGATCTGGTTCGGGTAGTCGCTGCGGCCGGTCGCGACGACGGCCGCGTACTTGTGGGCGACGTCCGGGTGGATCTCCGGGGTCGGGTTGGCCATGGCGAAGATCAGCGCGTTCTTCGCCATCCTCGCGACCGCCTCCTCCGGGACCGTACCGCCGGAGACGCCGATGAAGACGTCCGCACCGTCCAGCGCGGCCGCGAGCGTCCCGGAGCGGCCCGCCTTGTTGGTGAAGCCCGCGAGCTCCCGCTTGACGTCGGTGAGGTCGTCGCGGTCCTGCGAGACGACGCCCTTGCGGTCGCAGACGGCGACGTCGCCGATGCCCGCCTCGACCAGGATCCTGGCGATGGCGACGCCGGCCGCGCCCGCGCCGGAGATGACGGCGCGCAGCTGGCCGAGCGCACGGTCGGTGACCCGCGCGGCGTTGCGCAGGGCGGCGAGCGTGACGACGGCGGTGCCGTGCTGGTCGTCGTGGAAGACGGGGATGTCCAGCCGCTCCTGGAGCTTGCGCTCGACCTCGAAGCAGCGCGGCGCGGAGATGTCCTCCAGGTTGACGCCGCCGAAGGAGGGCGCGAGCCGGACGACGGTCTCGACGATCTCGTCGACCTCCCGGCAGTCGAGCGCGATCGGCACCGCGTCCACGCCGCCGAACTGCTTGAAGAGGATCGCCTTGCCCTCCATCACGGGCAGGGACGCCTCCGGCCCGATGTCGCCCAGCCCGAGCACCGCGCTGCCGTCGGTGACGACGGCCACGACCTGGGACTTCCAGGTGTAGTCGTGGACGAGCTCGGGGTGCTCCGCGATCGCGCTGCACACCTTGGCGACGCCCGGCGTGTAGGCCAGGGACAGATCGTCCTTGTCACGCACCGGGACGGTCGACACGACCGCCATTTTGCCGCCTCGGTGCAGCGCGAAGGCCGGATCGAAGAACTCGTCCCGAGTCTCGTCCGTGCTCTTGTCGCTGGGAGGATTCACGATCTCCGCTGCCACTTTCTTGACCCCTTTGTCGAATTGCAGTCGAGGGTAGCCGCCCCTGGTTTTGAGGGCGGGTCGGGCATCACGTCCGTACCGGTCCGGCGGATGGGCCGCACGGGCGGTGTCGCGCGGGGGGTGGTGCCGCGCGAGGGATACGGACGCCGGGCACGCGCACCGCGCACGCGCCCTGAGCCCCGGGTGAGGGGTGTAACTGGCTTTTCTATCAAATGAGCGCTACGGCCGACGAGTGAGATCCGCCGCTGTGTGCCACGGCACGCACACCTGTCGGCGAAAACCGTGTCAACTGGTGCCGGAAGTCCACGGAGTGAGACAAGCGGTGCGTGATGTGCGTCTCACGCCTGTCTCCGACCAAAGGGGAACACGGTCGTCCACTCGTAAGAACACCCCGGTACCGCACGTCGATCACCCGTTATCCGATTTTGACCTGGCTAGCCCCCCGAACGGTGCAGTCCAGATGGCAAGATGCCCCAACCGCACGAGGTCGCGACACCCGCTGTCGTGTGCTTGTCGATCTCGGCGTCGATCCCATGTGACCAGCGAGAACATTCGGCTATCCCCTCACCCGCAGGAGGAACCAGCAATGACCGCAAGCTCCATCCATCGCCCGGCTGCCGCCAGGAGTCGTTTGGCCGCCGCCGGCGCGATCGCGGTCGCCGGCGCTCTCCTGCTGACCGGTTGTGGCGATCAGCGGAACAAGTCGACCGTCGGCGGCGACCAGACCGTCAAGGGCTCCTCGGCCCCCCTCTTCGCGAAGCTGCCGAAGAACATCCAGGACGCCGGGGTCATCAAGGTCGGCTCCGACATCGCCTACCCGCCGGTGGAATTCAAGAAGGACGGCAAGGTCGTCGGTCTCGACCCCGACATCGCCGCCGCGCTGGGCAAGGAACTCGGGGTGAAGTTCGAGTTCAACAACGGCACCTTCGACTCGCTGCTGATCGGTATGCGCTCCAAGCGCTACGACATCGCGATGTCCGCGATGACCGACTCCAAGGACCGGCAGAACGGCATCGACTCCAAGACCGGCAAGAAGATCAGTGAGGGCGTCGACTTCGTCGACTACTTCACCGCCGGTGTCTCGATCTACACCAAGAAGGGCGACACCAAGGGCATCGAGTCCTGGGACGACCTCTGCGGCAAGAAGATCGCGGTCCAGCGTGGCACTGTCTCGAACGACCTGGCCAAGTCCGAGTCCGAGAAGTGCGAGAAGGACGACAAGGACGCCATCGAGATCGAGGCCTTCGACACCGACCTGGAGGCGCAGACCCGTCTCAAGGCCGGTGGCGTCGACGCCGTCTCCAGCGACTTCCCCGTCGCCGCCTACGCGGTGAAGACCTCCGGCGGCGGCAAGGACTTCGAGACGGTCGGCGAGCAGGTCGAGGCCGCTCCGTACGGCATCGCCGTCTCCAAGGACAACACGCAGCTGCGGGACGCCCTCCGGGCGGCCCTCGAAGCGATCATCAAGAACGGTGCGTACGAGAAGGTCATCAAGACCTGGGGCGTCGAAGCCGGCGCCGTCAAGGAAGCCAAGATCAACGGCGGTTCCTGACCTCTTGCCCTCCCCTCGTACGGCACGCTGAAAGGCCATACCCGTGACTGCTTCTTCCGATAAGCCAGAGCCCGACAAGCCCGGTCCGGACACCCCCGAGCCGGAGAACAAGGACGCCGCCGAGACCGCCGCGAAGCCCGCCGACGAGTCGGGCGACGCGAAGGCGGCCGACAAGGCCGCCGACAAGCCCGCCGACGCGGCTGCCGAAACGCCCGCCGACGAGACGCCTGCCGACAAGAAGCCTGCCGACGCGGCTTCCGACGACAAGGCTTCCGACGACAAGGCCGGCGACAAGAAGGCAGCCGACGAGAAGGCAGCCGAGGCGAAGGCCGACGCCAAGCCGTCGCTCGACAAGAAGAGCGGCGACGACGCGAAGGCCTCCGCCGGCAAGCGGACCGCCGCCGACACCCCGCCGCCCGGCAAGGGCAAGGGCACGGCCAAGACGGCCGCCGCGGCGATGCCGGAGGCCATCAAGGCCATCCCCGTCCGGCACTACGGCCGCTGGGTCTCCGCCGTCCTCGTGCTCGGTCTGCTGGCGCTGCTGGTGAACGCCTTCGCCACGGCGAACGTGAACTACAGCGCGATCCCCGACTACCTCTTCAATTCGACGGTCGTCGAGGGCCTCGGCAAGACGGTCCTGATCTCCGTGCTCGCGATGGTGCTGGGCCTCGTGCTCGGCATCCTGCTGGCCGTGATGCGGCTGTCGAAGAACCCGGTGACGTCGTCCGTCTCCTGGGCCTACATCTGGTTCTTCCGGGGCACCCCGGTCTACGTCCAGCTGCTGCTGTGGTTCAACCTCGCGCTGATCTTCCCGTACATCAATCTCGGTTTCATCTACCGGGACGAGATGAGCGACTTCATGACCCCGTTCATGGCCGCGCTGCTCGGCCTGGGGCTCAATGAGGCCGCGTACATGTCGGAGATCGTCCGTGCGGGCATCCAGTCGGTCGACGAGGGCCAGACCGAGGCCTCGCACGCGCTGGGCATGAACCAGGGCAAGACGCTGCGCCGCATCGTGCTGCCGCAGGCGATGCGGGTGATCGTGCCGCCGACCGGCAACGAGTTCATCAACATGCTCAAGACCTCGTCGCTGGCGGCGAGCGCGGCCCAGTACCTGGAGCTGCTGCGGTCCACCTCGGACATCGGCCAGACCACCGGCGCCACCGTGGAGATGCTCTTCCTCGCGGCCACCTGGTACCTGATCCTGACCAGCGTCTTCAGCGTCGGCCAGTACTACCTCGAGCGGCACTACGCCCGTGGCTCGCTGCGCAGCCTGCCGCTCACCCCGTGGCAGAAGGTCAAGAAGAACCTGGCCACCTTCAGCCACCGTTCCCCGGAAGGTATGAGCGCATGAACGCGATGGTGAAGGCCGAGGGCGTCCACAAGTCCTTCGGCGCCGCTCACATCCTCAAGGGCATCGACCTCGAGGTCGCCCCGCGTGAGGTGTTCTGCCTGATCGGCCCGTCCGGCTCCGGCAAGTCCACCTTCCTGCGGTGCATCAACCACCTGGAGAAGATCAACGCGGGTCGGCTGTCCGTCGACGGCGAGCTGGTCGGCTACCGCCAGAAGGGTGACAAGCTCTACGAGCTCAAGGACAGCGAGGTCGCCCTGAAGCGGCGGGACATCGGCATGGTGTTCCAGCGCTTCAACCTCTTCCCGCACATGACCGCGCTGGCCAACGTCATGGAAGCCCCCATGCAGGTCAAGGGGGTCTCCAAGTCGGTGGCCCGGGAGCGGGCGCTGAAGCTGCTGGACCGGGTGGGCCTCGCCGACAAGGCGGGCAACTACCCCTCCCAGCTCTCCGGCGGCCAGCAGCAGCGCGTGGCGATCGCCCGCGCGCTGGCCATGGAGCCGAAGCTGATGCTCTTCGACGAGCCGACCTCCGCGCTCGACCCGGAGCTGGTCGGTGACGTCCTGGACGTCATGCGGGGTCTGGCCGAGGACGGCATGACGATGATCGTCGTCACGCACGAGATGGGCTTCGCCCGCGAGGTCGGCGACGCGCTGGTCTTCATGGACAACGGCGTGGTGGTCGAGTCCGGCCACCCGCGCGACGTCCTGACCAACCCGCAGCACGACCGGACGAAGTCGTTCCTGTCGAAGGTGCTCTGACGGATCACCGCAATACGCACAGCGCGGGGGTACGGGCCGGGAAAGGCTCGTACCCCCGCGCTGTTCGGTGCCGGGGGCGGGTCAGTCCGTGTGGATGTGCACCACGGTCTTGGCGGAACCGAAGGTCGTCCCCTTGGTGAAGTTCACCTTGGTGCCGTCGTCGTAGATGACATAGCCGGAGTGGTCACCGGCCCTGCCGAAGATCGACGACGTCACATTGACGTCCAGGTCACCGGAGCCCTTGAAGCAGGCCCGCGGCCATATCGATACAAAGGCCTGGAACTGCAGCTGGCCGGCGCCCGAGGCGCACTCGACCGCCTTGAGGGGCGTGGTGGTGGCGTTCGCCGGAGCGATCGCGAGGGCCACGCCCGAAGCCGCGGCGAGCGCCACGGCGGCCGCCTTGGCCGACTTGAGGAAACGCATGGGTCGTCCTTCTCTCAGTGGTGGGCCGGGCTCAGTCGGTGTGGATGTGCACCGCGTTCTTCGAGCCGGTCTCGGTGGGCCGGAAGACGGCGCCCTTGGTGAACGACACCTTGCTGCCGTCCGCGAAGACCACATAGCCGGAGTGGTCACCGGCCCGCATGTAGAAGATGTAGTTCACGTTGATGTCCAGGTCCCCGGAACCCTTGAAACAGCCCATGGGCCACGGCTGGACGAAGCCTTCGAACTGGAACTGGGTGGTGTTCTCGCGGTCACACGTGACCGGCGCCAGCGGCGTGGTGGCGGCGTTCGCCGGAGCGGACGCGAGGGCCGCACCCGAAGCCGCGGCGAGCGCCACGGCGGCCAGCTTGGCCGACTTGACGAAACGCATGGGTCCTCCTTCTCTCAATCGTGGGCCGGGCTCAGTTGGTGTGGATGTGCACCACGGTCTTCCAGTCCGGGACGGTGATGTTCCCGCCACTGGTGAAGGACGACTTGGTGCCGTCCGCGAAGACGACGTAGCCGGAGTGGCTGCCGGCCCTGCCGTACATCGCGTTCTTGATCTCGACGTCCAGGTCACCGGAGCCCTTGTAACAGGCCAGGGGGAACATCGAGATGAAGCCCTCGAACTGAAGCTGAGTGGCGTCGGAACGGTTGCACGTGACCGACGTCAGCGACGTGGTGGCGGCGTTCGCCGGGGCGATCGCGAGCGCCGCACCCGAAGCCGCGGCGAGCGCCACGGCGGCCAGCTTGGCCGACTTGACGAAACGCATGGGTATCTCCTTTTCACAAAGGTGAGGAACCCGCTCATCGTCGGCGGCCGCTCGCTCGCGACACCACTCGGATTGCAGCTAACTGCCAGGAGAGAGAAGGAGGTTGACCTTTTCGGGCGCCGGGCTACTTGAGCGCGAGCACCATGGCATCGGAGGGCGAGCGCCACACCGTGCGGGCCTCCGCGAACCCGGCTTCGCGCAGGGTCGCCGCGTGCCAGTCGGCGGAGGGCGTCTCGCCTTCGGCGTGCTCGCCGTAGATCTCGAACCGCTCGGCGGTGGGCCCGGCCAGCACCGGATCGGCGGCGGCCAGCTCCCACCAGGCACGCCAGTCGAGGGCGCCCTCGGCCTTGGCGCGGTCCATGCGGGCGTGCCGCTGGGCGCGGTCGGCGGCGTTGATCCGGGGCGTCGCCTCGTCCGGCATGTGGTCGGCGTTGAGGAAGACGCCGCCCTCGCGGACGAGCCCGGCGAGCTGTCCGTACAGCGCGCGCAGTGGTTCGACGTGGAGCCAGTGCAGGGCGGTGGCGGTCAGGACGGCGTCGTAGGAGTCGTACGGCAGCTTGGCGGTCCAGGCGGGGTCGGTGAGGTCGGCGGTCACGAACGTCACGCGCGGCTCGTCGGCGAAGGTGCCGCGGGCGATGGCGAGCAGGGCGGGGTCGAGGTCGACGCCGACGGAGACGGCCTTGGGGAAGCGCTCCAGCAGCCGGCCGGAGATCGAGCCCGTGCCGCAGGCGAGGTCCAGCACCCGCGCCTCGGCCCCGGCGAAGGCCTCGACCATGTCGAGCATGACGCGGAACCGCTCCTCGCGGTCCGGGAGGTACCACTCCTGCTGGCGGTCCCAGCTGGTCTGCCAGGCGTTCCAGTCCGTGTTGGGCGTCTCGGTCATGGTGGTGCCTCCCACGCGCGCAGTCCTGTAATACCCTCGGTACTGAACCGACCATTACTGATCGACACCAGCGACCATAGACCGCCCCCGTAAGGACCACAAGTGGAACTGGCCTATTACTCGGACTATGCCGTGCGGCTGGTCAACAGCGAGGAGCCGACGCGCGGCACCGACGCGCTCACCTCCGTCGAGGCCGTGCGGGAGCTGTTCGGCGCGGGCGCCCAGGGCGCGCGGCGCGCGACCGACAGCGACGTCACCCGGCTGCGATCGGTCCGGGCCCGGCTGCGCTCGGTGTTCGAGGCGGCGTCCGAGGGCGACGAGGTGCGGGCCGTGGACCTGCTCAACGCGCTGCTGATGGAGTTCCCGGTCAGCCCCCAGGTGTCGGGCCACGAGTTCCGCGACGAGGACGGCCGTCCCAAGTGGCACATGCACATCGCCGACCACGCGGTGAACGCCGGCGCGTCCTACACCGCGACCGCCTGCATGGGCCTCGCCGTGCACCTCACGGAGTACGGGGTCGACCGCCTCGGCATCTGCCAGGCGAGCCCCTGCCGCAACGCCTACCTCGACACCTCCACCAACCGCTCGCGCCGCTACTGCTCCGACCGCTGCGCCACCCGCGCCAACGTCGCCGCCTACCGCGCCCGCAAGCGCCGCGAGAGCCAGGAAGCCGTGCGCCCGGAGGACGGCTCGGCCGTCAGCGGCCGCACGGCCGAGGCGATCCAGGACAGCAGCGCGACCGCCGACCGCTGACCCGCCCCGGGCGGCCGCCGCAGCCGCAGCCGGGCGCGGGCCACCACGAACTCGTCCGGCACGGTGCCGAACTCCCGGCTGTCGTTCTCCACCAGCGGGTTGTCCCCCACCACCCACCACCCGCCGGCCCGCCGCTCGACCGCGCGCTTGACGATCAGCAGATCCTGCCGGAACGGGTGCCGCAGCACCACCACGTCACCCGGCCGGACGGTCGCCCCGTACTGGACGAGGATCTGGTCCCCGGGGTTCAGCGTCGGCACCATCGACGGGTTGTAGACCTCGGCGAGCCCGATCCGCAGCAGTCCCCGACGCTCGCGCTCCAGCTCCTGACCGCGCTCGTCCACCTGCTCCTGCACCACGGCACCTCCCGGTCCGATCCGCCACCGGTCCCAGACTGTCACCGGTCTTTTGTCCTAAGCCCCCCGGGGCACCCGAGAAAAGCCTTCCCACACCGAGTAATCTCGCACCTGAGAAGACGATCACGAGGAAGGACAGCACATGCTTTCCCGCCTGTTCGCCCCCAAGGTGAAGGTCAGCGCCCACTGCGACCTCCCCTGCGGCGTGTACGACCCTGCCCAGGCCCGCATCGAGGCCGAGTCGGTCAAGGCAGTCCAGGAGAAGTACCTGGCCAACGAGGACGCGCACTTCCGCGCCCGCGCCACGGTCATCAAGGAGCAGCGCGCGGAGCTGGCCAAGCACCACGTCTCGGTGCTCTGGAGCGACTACTTCAAGCCCCCGCACTTCGAGAAGTACCCCCAGCTCCACCAGCTGGTCAACGACACCCTGAAGGCCCTGAGCACCGCCAAGGCCTCGACGGACCCGAAGACCGGTGAGAAGGCGCTGGAGCTCATCGCGGAGATCGACAAGATCTTCTGGGAGACGAAGAAGGCGTGACGTGGGCCTAGGCCCACTATTTGTCCGCACCCGGCCCGCGGGGGCTCCTGCTTCGGAGCCCCCGACGGTCCGGGTGCGGTCGTTTTCCGGCGCGGAAATCGGTTTGCCCCACCGTGCCGGCAAGAGCAAAGCTCGCCCCCATGACCGCAGATTTCCTCGTGCGTCCGGCCCGGCCGGCCGATGCCCGGACCTTGGCCGAGCTGCGTTGGACGTTCAAGCAGGAGGACTACGAGGGCCGACCGCCGGCTCCTGCCCGGCACCTGGAAGAGGCCGAGCACTGGATCCGCGACCGGATCGGCGACGGCCGCTGGTTGGCCTGGGTCACGGAGACCGACGGCGAAATCTGCGGTCACGTCTTCCTCTGTCTGGTGGAGCGGATGCCGGAGCCCTACGAGGACAACAATCCGGTCGGCTATGTCACGAACTTCTTCGTCATGCCGTCACAACGGAACAAAGGAGCGGGCTCGGCGCTCCTTGAGGCGCTGAAGCAGCACTCACGCGGCGCGGGCCTCGAAGGCCTGATCGTCTGGCCGTCGGAGCGCAGCACCCCGCTCTATCAGCGGTCCGGTTTCCAGCCTTCGGAGGAACTGCTGGAACTCGCACTCGACACCTGATGGGATCCACTTTCGTCACACCATGGTGAGCAGCGCGGCGAATCGGGCGTTGCTCGGGCGCGCCGCGGCCAGGCCGACGACGGTCTCCCACTGGCGGCAGTTCGCCGAGACGAACGCCGCCACGGCTCGGGGATCCGCCGAGGTCCAGCAGTCAAAACGGGCGGCCCATTTCCGGACGTCATCGGGGACGCAGTCGGCTTCGAGCAGCCGTACGGCCGTGTAGGCGACGTCCACCCAGGCGGGGCCGAGTGCGGGCGTCGCCCAGTCGACGAGATACGCCCGGTCGTCGGTGACCATGAGGTTGTGCGGGTGGGTGTCCGTGTGCAGGAGCGTCTCACCGTGCAGGAGGCGGAGTTCCCCGTGGCCGAGGAACCGCGTCCAACGGTCGGCGAACCTCGGTACGGCGGCGTCTCGCGGGGCGCGGACGGTCTGGGCCGTACGGAGTATCTCCGCGACCAGCGGCAGGTCGGCCGACCCGGGTGACAGATCCGCGTGCCGCCCCTCGACGTGCTCGAACCCGAGCAACTCCCAGCCGTCGGCCGCGATCCGCCAGCGGAGCCGGGGGCCGACGCCGAGGACGTACGGGTTGACCGCCGCTTCCCACCGCTGCGCGGCGCACGCCTCGGCGTCGCACAAGGGTGCGCCCTTCACGAACGTCGAACCCCGGGCCGTGGTCAGGCTGGTGGCCGTGGCGCAGTTGAGGCCGTGCGGGACGGTGCCCACGGCGACGACGGGCCCGGTGCGGGCTTCGACGGCGGCGCGGAGGGGACGGGGGAGGTCGTTCCAGTGAGTGCGGGGAGTGCGGGGTGTCATGACCTTTCCCCTGCTGGGTGGGGACTGCCCGCCCCCACCCACGGCCGGCCGGGCTACTGCGGTGTTCCGCACTTACGGCAGCGCGTCGCGCCGCTCCATTCGACCCAGTCGTGATCGCAATCGTCGCTCATGGCGCCCTCCTCGCATTCCGGTGATCGAGTGAAGGATCATCCGACGTCCTTGCACTGGGGAAAGCGGCTCGCTCGGGCTGCGTCGGCGACCAGGAGGTTCAGCCGTTCGACCGAGTTGGCGGCCCGGTCCCGGGCGCGATGGGAGCACATCAGCGCTCTGTGTGATGATGCGGACGCGTCCCCAGGGGAGCGGGTCGCGGACTACTGAACACCAGGGGGTTGGGGATGGGCGCGGGTACCGAGCCGGACGGTTCGTCCAGGTCCGACGAGGAGTGGGAGCGGTTCCTGCGCGAGTCGGTCGCGGGTGCCGCCGACGCGCCCAAGGAGCCGTCGGCGCGGGCCCGCATCGTGGCGAAGCGGCTGCGCGCGGAGCCCGACCGCGCCCCGGAGGGCTGGCGCAGCTATACGCCCGCGCGGCCCAAGCGGCGCACGGGTTGGTACGTGGTCGGGCTGCTGGCCTCGCTGGTGCTGCTGGTGGTGGCGCTCGTGCCGGGGCGGATAGTGGACCTGTTCGCCGGTGACGACCCTGACTCCCCGTCGTCGGCGGCCGAGACCGCCCGCCCGGCCCAGGCGCCCCCGGCGGGGGCGGCCCAACGCCCCACCAAGGACCAACCGTTCCGTGGCTCCCCGGCGGCGAGCTGGGTGAGCGGAGCGGCGGGGATCACCGTGCCGAAGGCCGGGGCGGTCGGCTGGATGAGCGCGGCCGAGGTCGAGCGGGCCCTCGCCCGCAGCCGGGACTTCCTTGTCGCGTCCGGCCTGGACCGCGAGGTGCTGCGGGGCGAGCGCCCCGAGAAGGCGATCGCACTGATCAACCCGCACCAGACGGACGTCCAGGACCTTCTGAAAACCGCTTTTCGGACCCCGAGCGAGAAGAACGACCCCCTCCTCCTCTTCAGCCGCTTCCAGCCCTCCCGCACCCAACTGGTCGGCGACGTGGTGAAGACCCGGGGCCGGCTCACCTACCGGGAGGGCGAGCGCGGCGCGCTCCAGGTGACCGCCGACGTCACCTTCGTCTACCCGGTCACCCGCGCGGATGCCGACGGCGACGACGACGAGATCGTGCGCACGATCGTCCGGCGCGAGCTGGTCCTGAGCTGGGACGACCCCGACAAGGTGATCACGGAGCCGGGCACGTTCTCGATCGTCTCGAACAAGTACGACATGACCAACGGCGGCTGCGGCGCCCCCACGGGCTACTTCACCCCGCCCTTCGGCACGGACCGCCGGGCGGACGAGGCCGGCACGGAGGTCGACCCGTACGACCGCAGCACGCCGGTCGGGCGTGACGAGTCCTCCGGGGAGGAGTGCCGGAGAGCGACGCGGTCCTAGCATGCCTAACCATTAGCTCCCAAAGGCCGTCCCCCTGTTGGATGTAGGCATACATCCACACAATCGGGGGACTCATGTTCGATGTCTTCGCCCTGGCGCTGCCCAGTCTGCTGGCCGCCGGCGGTATCGCGGCGATGATCTGGGCGGTCGTCCGGTTACGGCGGCTCAGATCCGCCTGGCGCAGCGGGCTCACCGCCGACGCCGTCTGTCTGCGTTCGTACGCGACCACGCGGACCCGGCGGAACGGCATGCACCGCAGCAGCACCACCACGCTGACGCACCTCTACGAGTTCAGCACTCCCGAGGGGCAGACGCTGCGCTTCGAGGAGTCGGGTGGGCCGTCGTCGGTCGTCCCCGGGGACACGGTCCCCGTGCGCTACCCGGCCGGGCGGCCCGACCGGGCGACCGCGATTCCGCCCGGTGACACGAAGACGCTGGTGGGCATCGGCGTACTGCTCGCCTTCCTCACCGTCTTCATCACCGCTTGCGTGGGGTTCGGCATCTTCTACCTGACCGTCTTCGGCGGTTTGAAGGACAAGGCCAAGGACGTCATCGAACGGTCGGAGGACGGGGTGAACGCCCCCGCCCACAGCCCCAGCGCCCCCGCTCTGCCCACCGGCCCGCCGGAAGACTTTCCCACCGGGCCGCCGGACGGCTTCCCCACCGGGCCGCCGGACGGCTTCCCGACCGGCCCGCCCAAGGGCTTCCCGACCGATCTGCCCACCGGCTTCCCCGACGAGCGATAGTCAGTCAGCGGTCACCGCGCCTCCGCGGCAGCGGCCACCGCGGCGGCGAAGGCCCGCAGCCGGGCCGTGTCCGCGTCGCGGCGGCGGACGAGGCCGAGAGCCGAGTCCGGCAGGCCGGTGACGGGCACGAAGGTGATGTCGCCCCGGCCGTGGTAGTCGGCCGTCGGCCGGCACAGCAGCATTCCGCCACGGTTCGCCGCGACCTGCGTCAGGCCCTCCTGGAGCGTGGTCACCAGCGGGCCCCGGGGTACGGGCCGCCCGCCGGGCGTCACCGCCGGGGCCTGGGCCTCGCGCCAGTAGCCGGGCGCGGTGCCGGCGGGGGCGACGAGGGGGCAGTCGGCGAGGTCCTCGGCGGACAGCGAGGAGCGGTCGGCGAAGGGATGGCGTACCGACACGGCGAGGGTCTGCCGCTGCCGGGAGAAGACCGGGCCGAGCGCGAGGCCCGGCTCCCGCACGGGCAACAGCACGATGGCGGTGTCGACCTCGCCCCGGTGGACCGCGCCGAACGGGTCGGACAGCGGGATCTCCGTAATGTCGACCGCACACCCCGGGTGGTCCCGCTGGAAGGCGTCGATGGCCGCCATGACCCGGCCGTCGGCCGTGCCCTGGAAACCGACCCTCAGCCGGCCCGCCACCCCGCGCGCGGCTTCGCGGGCCTCCTCGACCGTGCCCTTGAGCGCGTCGTAGGCGGGCCGCAGCCCGGCGAGGAAGCTCTCGCCGAGCGGGGTGAGGGCGACCCGGCGGCTGGTGCGCTCGAACAGGCGCGCGCCGATACGGGTCTCCAGCGCCCGCAACAGCTGACTGACCCGGCTCTGCGTCAGATACAGCCGCTCGCCGGTGCGGCCGAAGTGCAACTCCTCGGCGAGCACCAGGAAGCACTCCAGCTCCCGCAATTCCACGCGTCCCACTCCCCCGGCCGTCATCCCCGAGCCCTGATCGATATGAGCCCTGATCGATGAGCCCTGCTCATGGAAGCGTGAGACATCCGGCGTTGTTCCCGGGGGCGCGGCTGCCGAGGCTGGGCACATGTCGAAGATCAACGAATCCGCGGGTGGCTGGCCCGCCGTCACGGCGGTCGCCGCCGCCACGTTCTCGGTCGTCACGACCGAGATGCTGCCGGTCGGACTGCTCACCCCGATCGGGGCCGACCTCGGTGTCTCGGCCGGTACGGCCGGGCTCACGATGACGGTTCCCGGGCTGGTGGCCGCGGTGGCCGCGCCCCTGGTCACGGCGGCGGCGGGGCGCTGGGACCGGCGGTGGGTGCTGGTCGCCCTGATGGGGCTGCTGGCGGCGGCGAATCTGCTGTCGGCGTGCGCGACGGACATCACGGTGCTGGTGGCGCTGCGGGTTCTGGTGGGGGTCTGCATCGGCGGCGTCTGGGCCGTCGCGGCGGGGCTGGCGGTACGGCTCGTACCGGAGGGGTCCGTCGGGCCCGCCACCTCACTGATCTTCAGCGGGATCGCGGTGGCGTCGGTGCTGGGCGTACCGGCCGGCACGCTGACCGGCGAACTCGGCGGCTGGCGGGCCTCCTTCGCCGTCATGGGGGCCGTGTCGCTGGCCGTCGCGGCCGCGCTCGCCGTGACGCTGCCGCCGCTGCCCGCCGAACGGGCGGCCCGGCTCGGGGACGTCCCGGAACTGCTGCGGCACGCGCGCGTGCGGGTCGGGCTGCTCGTCATCCTGCTGCTGGTGACCGGGCACTTCGCGGGTTACACCTTCGTGCGGCCCGTGCTGGAGCGGGTGCCGGGGACCGACGCCGGGCTGATCACCGCGTTGCTGCTGGCGTACGGAGTGGCGGGCGTGGCCGGGAACTTCCTCGCCGGGGCGGCGGTCGTACGCGGCCCCCGCACGGTCCTGGTGGTGATCTGCGCGGCACTGGGTCTGGTGATGCCGGCGGTGACGGTCGCCGGAGGCGGTCCGGTGGGGGCGGCCGTGCTGATGGTCGTGTGGGGGCTGGCCTACGGAGGGGTGTCGGTCAGCACACAGAGCTGGCTGCTGGCGGCGGCGCCCGGAGCGCGGGAGACGGCCTCGGCGCTGTTCGTCGCGGTGTTCAACGTGGCGATCTCGCTGGGGGCGCTGCTGGGCGGCCGGGCCGTGGACACGGTCTCGCTGTCCGGCGCGCTGTGGCTGGGCGGCCTGCTGGCGGCGGGGGCGCTGGTGACGGCGGCCGCGACGCGGGCGGCGCGGCCTGCCGTACGGGTGTGAGGTGCCCCGTACGGGTGTGAGGTGGCCGTCACACGTACGGGCGGTGGACGGCCCGCGCCGGCGCGCGGTAATGAGCCGCTGATCGCTGGGTATGCGTCGGGGTGGACCGAGAAGGAGCCGCCAGATGGTTGTCATCGAATCCCCCGAGGGGGACGCCGCCGGGGCCCGCCACGCGACGGCGGAGTTCCTGGCCCGGCACTGCCCGTGGGCCGACCTCGAGGCCGTCGTGCTCGTCGTCTCCGAGCTGGTCGCCAACGCCATCCGGCACACGGACGGCTGGTGGCGGCTGTGCGTACGGGCCGCCAGAGGGCTCCTCGTGGTGGAGATCGCCGACGCCAGCCCCCGGCCGCCGGAGCCGCGCGCGCCGAGCCTCACCGGCGGCGGTGGGTTGGGCTGGCACATGGTGCAGCGGCTGGCCACCCGGGTGGAGGTGGACCAGCGCCCGGAGGGCAAGACGGTGCGGGCCACATGGCTGCGGCCCGCACCGTCCATGCCGACACCGACAGGGCCGTCGGCTGATGCTGACAGGACGCTGACAGGAGTACGGACAGGAGTACGAGGCTGACAGGAGTACGAGGAGGCGGCTGACGGGCGGCCCGGCCGGTCCCCGCACCGTCAGCCGGTCCCCGCGCCGTCAGCCGAAGCCGTTCCCCCCGATCGCTACACCCGCCCCAGCAGTCCCGCCCGTAGCTTCGTCAGAATGCGGGCCAGCAGCCGCGACACGTGCATCTGCGAGATACCCAGCTCCGCGCCGATCTCCGACTGCGTCATCTCGCCGCCGAAGCGCATGCGCAGGATCTCCCGGTCGCGCTCGCTCAGATTGGCGATCAGCGGCTTGAGCGCGTGCACGTTCTCCACGCCCTCCAGGGCAGGGTCCAGCTCGCCGAGCCGGTCGGCGTAGGTGGCGCCGGCCTGTTCGGAGCCCTCGTCGACGGGGGCGTCGATCGACCCGGCGGTGTAGCCGTTGCTCGCGACGATCCCCTCTATGACCTCTTCCTGGCTCAGCCCGAGGTATTCGGCGAGCTCGGCGGCGGTCGGGGTGTGATCGAGGCTCTGGGAGAGTTCTCCGGTGGCCTTGGCGAGGTCGACGCGCAGTTCCTGAAGACGGCGGGGCACGTGCACGGACCAGCTCGTGTCCCGGAAGTGACGCTTGATCTCGCCCACGATGTAGGGGACGGCGAAGGTGGTGAACTCCACCTCGCGCGCCAGGTCGAAGCGGTCGATCGCCTTGATCAGTCCTATGGTGCCGACCTGGACGATGTCCTCCATCTGGTCGCCCCGGCTGCGGAAGCGCGACGCCGCGAAGCGCACGAGCGAGAGATTGATTTCGATCAGGGTGTTCCGCGCGTACTGGTATTCGTGCGTGCCCTCTTCGAGCTCCTGGAGCCGGTCGAAGAAGATCTTCGACAGATCTCGGGCGTCGCGCGGGGCCACAGTGGTCGCGTCCTCGATATACGGCAGCCCCCCGACCGCTTCTTCGGACCGCTGCGTAGCAGCCGCAGAAAGCTCTGTCGCAGATGCCGTGATGGTCACGTCGTCCTCCCCGGGTCCGTGTATTGGCTCAGGTCCGCCTACCCGACCCCAACGCGAGCATGCCTGCCTGTTTCGCCGGAGGCGGAATTAGCGGAATGGGAGGATTCGCCAGGGAAGTTGAGGGGCCGTCGGGAAGGTGGACGCCGGGCGGGACGAACGGGTTGGGCGAGACGAGCAGAGGCAGGAAGAGGTCAGAGGGACAGGAGAGGGAGGCCAACTGTTACCCGCCGGTCAGTTCGCCTTTCCCTGCCGGCCACTGCCGAACGTGAACA
This sequence comes from Streptomyces syringium, assembly GCF_017876625.1. NCBI lineage: Bacteria > Bacillati > Actinomycetota > Actinomycetes > Kitasatosporales > Streptomycetaceae > Streptomyces > Streptomyces syringium. The sequence goes on along the minus strand of NZ_JAGIOH010000001.1, from coordinate 5,152,561 downwards.
TGCCACGCATGACCGCAACGATCCGGGCCCGCCGCGCCGCCGTCACCACGGCCGTCACCACCCTGGCCCTGGGCGCGACTCTCGCCTCCGCCCCCGCCCAGGCCGCCGCCACGAGCAGCTCCGAGAACACCGCGCGGACCTCCGGCACCGCCGGGCTCAAGGGCGTCGACTACGACACCTGGCAGCGTGATGTGAAGGCCGTCATCGACGAGGCGCGCCCCTACGTCACCGAGCGCACCCGCGACCCGCGCGGCCGGAAGCAGGCCGTCGTCCTCGACATCGACAACAGCTCGCTGGAGACCGACTTCCACTGGACGACCTTCCCCACCCCGGCCATCCGGTCGGTCCTGGAGCTGGTCCGGTACGCGCACGAGCGCGGCGCCGCCGTCTTCTTCGTCACCGCGCGGCCCGGCATCCTCGAGTCCGTCACCGCCTACAACCTCCGCGCGGTGGGCTACCCGGTCAGCGGGGTGTACGTACGCCACTTCCCGGACCTCTTCCAGGGCGTGAGCACGTACAAGACCGCGAAGCGGGCGGAGATCGAGGCGAAGGGGTACACGATCATCGCCAACATCGGGAACAACACCACCGATCTGGTGGGCGGTCACGCGGAGCGGACCTTCAAGCTGCCCGACTACGACGGCAAGCTGTCCTGAGCCCCGCCGGTGCCGGGCGCGGCGGACGCGGCGGCGGGGGCCGAGCTCAGGACAGCACGGGGAGCGCCGATCAGTAGAGGTCAGGCACGGGACTTGCTGCGGTCCAGGGCGTATACGCCCAGCGCGGCCAGAGCGATCTGGATGAGCCACTTGATCCAGTCCACGCCCTTGGTGTCGCCCACGCCCAGCAGGTGGGCGAGGTAGGCACCGACGAAGGCGGCGACGATGCCGACGGCGATCGTCCACAGCACTCCGATGTTCTGCCGTCCCGGGACCGCCAGACGGCCCAGGACGCCGATGATGATGCCGATCACAATCGCACTGATAACGCCTGAGATTTCCACGACTTCCCCTTTGCAGCCGGTTTCCTCGTGTTAGGTCTGCCCAGCCGCGACGGGCGCATGTCAGCACGTTGTCCCCGGTCGGGGTGCCTAGACTGGTCCTTCCCGGGCGCGGTGATGCCCGAGAGGGACGGGAGATCGGACAGTGGCCGCAGGCGCCGGAAGCTTCGAGAGCTTCGAAGGGGGCTTCGACGACCCGTCGGTCGATCCGTCGGGCGATCCGTCGCCGGAGGTGCTGGCCGAGGCCGCCGCCGCGTTCGGGCTGCTCGCGTCCTCCGCCCGGCTGCACCTGGTCTGGGCGCTGGCCCAGGGCGAGAGCGATGTGAGCGGGCTCGCCGAGCGGGTGGGCGGCGCGCTGCCCGCCATCAGCCAGCACCTGGCGAAGCTGAAGCTCGCGGGGCTGGTGCGGTCCCGGCGCGAGGGGCGCCGTGTGGTGTACCTCGTGGACGACCCGCATGTGGTGACGATCGTCCGGCTCATGGTCGGCCAGCTCGCCGACCGCAGGGCCGAGGGCGCCGGTACGCACCCCGGTGCCCGGGCCGGGCGCCTTCGTGGCCTGGGCGCCTGAGGCCCGTACGGCGGCCGTGCGCGGCGCGGACGGCACGACGCTCGAAGTGCTGCGCGCGCTGGAGAGCGGGCCGCGCGGGCTGGTGGAGGAAGAGGCCGAGGAGCGGCTCGTCCGGCACGGCGAGAACACCTTTCCCGGGCGCCGCCCGGACTCCTGGCCGCGCCGTTTCGCCCGCAGCCCCCGTGATCCCTTCACCGCCGTCCTCCTCGTCCTCGGGCTGGTCTCGGCGGCCGTGGCGGCGTGGGGTACGGCCTGCGTCATCGCCGTCCTGGTCCTGGTCAGCTGTGTGCTGCGCACCACGGGCGAGCACCGCGCCGACCGCAGTGCGGCCGCGCTCCGCGACCTCCTCGCCACCACGGCGACCGTCCGCCGCCGCGCCACGGCCGCCTCGCCGCCGCTGACCCGCGAACTGCCCGTCGACCAGCTCGTACCGGGCGATGTCGTCCTCCTCGCCCCGGGCGATGTGGTCCCCGCCGACCTGCGCCTGCTGCGCACCACGGCCCTCACCGTGCACGAGGCCACCCTGACGGGCGAGTCGGCGCCGGTGGAGAAGTTCGTGGACGCCGACGGGCCGGGGGACGGCGGGTCCCCCGTGCTCCCGCTCGGCCACCCGCACCTCTGCTTCCAGGGCAGCAGCGTCGTCTCCGGTAACGGCAGCGGTGTGGTCGTCGCCACCGGGGCCCGCACCGTGCTGTCCGGTGCCCTGCCGCGCGCCGGCGGGCGGTCCCGGCCGCCGAGCCCGTTCGACCGCTCGGTGAACGGCATCGCGTGGACGCTCATCCGCTTCACGCTGCTCACCGCGCCGCTCGTGCTGATCGTGAGCGCCCTGCTGCGCGGGCGGGGGCTGGAGACGCTGCCGTTCGCCGTGGCGGTGGCGGTGGGGCTGACGCCCGAGATGCTGCCGGTCGTCGTGACGACCGCGCTGGCGCGCGGTGCCGCGCTGCTCGCGCGCGACGGGGAGGTGATCGTCAGACGGCTGCCCGCGCTGCACGACCTCGGCGCGGTCGACGTGCTGTGCGTCGACAAGACCGGGACCCTCACCGAGGATCGGCCCGTCCTCGCGCTCTGCGAGGGCCCGGACGGCCGCGCGAACCCCGAAGTGCTGCGTTGGGCCGCCGTCAACGCCCTGTGGACCCTGCACCTTTCCGAGCTGCCCGTGCCCGATGCCCTGGACGAGGCGATCCTCGACGCGGCCGAGGAGGCGGCCGGGGAGGGCGCGCCAGGCGGCGGCTTCGAGGAGTTCGAGGGCCTCGAAGCCCTGCCCTGCGGGCCCGGCCGGCGGCTGTCGACCGCTGTCGTGCGCCCGCCGGGCGATCCCCGTTTCGCCCTGGCGGCCCGCCACACGCTCGTCGTCAAGGGCGCGCCCGAGGACGTCCTGGACCGCTGTGCCCAGGCGGGCGGTGCGGAACTGGGCGCCGACGGGCGGGAGCGGCTCGCCCGCCGCGCCGGGGAGCTGGCCGCCGGGGGGCTGCGCGTGCTCGCCGTCGCCCGCGCCACGCGCCCGGCCCGTACCCGCCCGTACACCCCGGCCGACGAACGGGACCTGGACTTCGTCGGCTTCGTCGCGCTGAGCGACGCGCCCGCGCCCACCGCCGCCGAGGCGCTCGCCGTCCTCGCCCGCCACGGGGTGGACGTGAAGGTCCTCACCGGGGACCACCCGGGCACCGCCGCCCGCGTCTGCCGTGAGCTGGGCCTGGCCCCGGGCGAGGTGGTCACCGGGGAGCGGATCGACGCCCTGGCCGATGCGGAGCTGGCCCGCCTCGCCGCGCGCACCACCGTCTTCGCGCGGTGCGCGCCCGAGCACAAGGCCCGGGTCGTCCGGGCGCTACGGGCCGCCGGCCACACCACCGGCTTCCTCGGTGACGGGGTCAACGACCTGGCCGCGACGGTCGCCGCCGACGTGGGGATCTGCCCGCGCGACGGGGTGGACGTGGTGCGGGAGGCCGCCGATGTGGTGCTGGCGTCGAAGGACCTCACGGCCCTCGACCGGGCGATCGTCGCCGGGCGGCGCAGCACCGGCAATATCGCCGCCTATCTGCGGATCGCCCTGTCGTCCAACGTCGGCAATGTCATCGCGATGCTGGTGGCCGGGCTGCTGCTGCCGTTCCTGCCGATGCTCCCGGCGCAGGTGCTGGTGCAGAACCTGTGCTTCGACGCCGCGCAGCTGGCGCTCGCCTTCGACCGGCCCGCGCCGGGCGCCCATCTGCGCCCGGCACTGCTGCGGCCGCGTGCGCTGCTGCGCTTCGTGACGGGCTTCGGGCTGCTCAACGCGGTCGCGGACCTGGCCACGTTCGGGGTGCTGGCGCTGGCCCTGCGGTCGATGGGGCCAGAGGAGGGGCAGTTTGCGTTCCACGCGGGCTGGTTCACGGAGAACTTGCTGACGCAGGCGCTGGTGATGCTGCTGTTGCGGTCGGGCCGGCACGCGGCCGAGGGCGGCCGCGTGCCGGGCCCGATCCGGCTGGCGACGGCGGCGCTGGCAGTGGTCGGCCTGCTGCTGCCCCTGTCCCCGCTGGGCCCGCCGCTGTCCATGACACCGCTGCCGCCGCTGTATTACGGGCTGTTGGCGCTGGTGCTGGTGGTGTACGGGTTGCTTTTGGCGGCTGCGCGGGCGCGCCAATCAAGCCCGTCCGGCGTTTGAGGACGCGCCCGCAGGGCGCCCACCGCCGCAGGCGGTCAGACGGCTCGCAGCCGATCCTCAATGCGTCGATACCTGCGGGCTGTGGCGGGCGCACCACCGCTGCGCGGCGGTGTCCACAATCGCCGGACGGGCTGGTTGTGGCTGAGCTCAGCCACAACCAGCCCGTCCGGCAAAACGCGCCCGCTGACAGACCCGACCGGAGGTCAGAAGTCGCCGCCGCCGAAGCCGCCTCCGTCCCCGAAGCCACCGCCGCCACCGTCCCCGAAACCACCACTGAAGTCGTCCGGGTTGTAGTCCGAGCCGGTGTAGTCGCCGCCTTCCGGCCCGCCGCCGCCCTCGCCGGAGGACGCGTACGCGGGGCCGCTCATCATGCTGCCGAGCATCGTGCCCATGAGCAGGCCCGGCAGCAGTCCGCCGCCGAAGTATCCGCCCGCCCAGGGGGCGTAGGCGGGGCCCGCGTTCCAGTACGGCTGGGGGCCGTTCGCGGTCTGGACCGTGCGGGACATCGGTTCCTCGCCGTCGGCGAGCCGGGCCGCGTCGGCGGCGCACGCCGGTACGGTCCGGGTCGCGCCGCCCGGGGGCGCCCACTCGACGTCGGAGACGGACGGGCCGTGGCGCGGGTCGAAGAAGCAGGGCATGCGGCGTTCGGGCAGCGGGGCGCCGGTGCGGCGCGCGGCGAGGGTGGCCAGGGCGAAGCGGCCGTTGTCCAGGGACTCGGTGACGCCCTTGACGTCCTGCGGTTTCTCCGCCGCCGCCATCTTCGACTTGGCGTCCTCGTACGCGTCGAGGGCCCGCTCGTAGTCGGCGCGCATCGCGTCGTCGGCACCGGTCTCGCCGGGGGAGAAGTCGAGCCGGTCCAGTTCCTCGCCGAAGGCGGTGATGTCCTCGTCGACCACGACGCGCAGGGCGTCGAGCTCCGCGCGCTCGCGGGCCTCCCTCCGCTTCTTGTTCCGCCGGTAGAGGGCGTACGCGCCCGCGCCGCCGGCGACGACGACCGCGCCGCCCGTGATCAGCCCGCCCGTGTCGACGCCGTCGGATCCGGCGCCCCAGGCGTCGGGCGCGTGGCCCCTGGCCACCCGGTCGGCCTGGTCGACGAAGCCGTTCAGCATGGTCGCGGTGTCACCGCCGGACCGCTGGACGGATCCGACGAGGTTGGTGACGGCGTTGCCGGACATCACCGAACGGTCGGCCTTGGCGCTGAAGGCCTTGTCACCGAGGTGGACGGCGTAGACGCCGGCGATGCCGACCTTGGTCCGCAGGTCCTGGATGACGGTGGCCCGGGGGAAGTCCGCGTTGTCCGGCAGGACCGCGACGAAGACCGGCTTGTCCGCGTCCTTGATCTTCTTCGCCAGTGCATCGGCGTCGGCCGCCGGGAGCTGCGCGGACACCCGGGGGTCGACATAGACCGGGCTCTTCTTCAGGGCCTCCGCCACGGTGTCCACTCCCGTGGCGGCGTGCACCGCCGGGGCGAAGAGTCCCGTACCGGCCAACGCGAGGAGGGCGACGAGCAGGGCCAGCAGCGGCCTGGGCAGCGCCCGTGGGGTGGCGGACATGGCGGTTCTCCTCGGACGAGAGAGCGGAGCACGGGAGAGACGGGCTGTACGGCAATTACTCACTGGCACTCATCACGTACGGATCGGACACACTTCTACGGATCGGGCACACTTCGCATAGGCGTCGGCTCACTCAGCGTCTACCACGAAAACGGATCAAACGGGCGCTCTGTTCCCCCCGGGCCTCCGGCCCGCGTATGCCCCCGCCGCCGTCAGCCATACGAGAGGTTGGCGCACGGGTCGTCGTCGGCCGACCGCGCGGTACCGGCGACGTCGGAGGGCACCGGGCCGGGCGCCGCCCCGGCGGGGGCCGCCGCGACGGCGGGCGGTCCGCTGGGCGCTGCGGCGAAGTCGTGCCCGACGGTGACCGAGAGGCCCTTGAGGGACGTCCCCCGGAGGAACGCGCCGGGGAAGAGCCGGGCCAGGTCCCGCGCGTGCCCGGCCTCGCCCGGGCCGAACTCGATCACGGTGACGCGCTGGTCCCGGGCGCGGGCGGTGGAGGTGTCGGCGACGGTGAAGCCGTGCTCCTTGAGCGAGGCGGCCGCGCGGGCGGCGAGGCCGTCGACGGTGGTGCCGTTGGCGACGGAGACACTGGCGCCCCCGCCCGAGACCGGCTGCGAGGGGGACGGCCCCGGCGCCCCGGACTTGCCGCCCGCCTGCTTCTTCTCCGCGTCCTTGCCGTCGAGCGTGCGGTCGGCCCGCAGCGAGGCCCACAGCGCGTCGGCCTCGGGCTGGACGAGGGCGACGCGGTTGCCCGCGTAGCGCCAGGGCACGGTGATGAACTTGGTGTCGTGCAGGTCGATCTTCTTCAGCGACATCGCGAAGGAGAGCAGTTTGTCGGCCGAGCCGAGCCCGGGGTCGACGGTCATCGACTTGGTGGCCGCGTCCGCCAGCGGCAGCAGCGTGCCGGGGCTGAAGCCCTGGGACCGCACCTTCTTGATCATGGCGGCGACGAACGCCTGCTGCCGCTGGATGCGGCCGATGTCGGAGCCGTCGCCGATGCCGTGCCGCACCCGCACGTAGTCCAGCGCCTTCTGCCCGGAGACGCTCTGCGAGCCCTTGTGGAAGAGCAGTTCGCCGCGGGCGCCGCGGTTCGGATTGAGGTCGCCCTCGTAGACGTCCTTCGGCACGCACACCTGGACGCCGCCGACCGCGGAGGTCATCGCGGAGAATCCCTCGAAGTCGACGACGACGGTGTGGTCCACGCGCAGCCCGGTGAGTTTCTCGACGGTGTTCTGGGTGCAGGCGGGGTTGCCCTTGGCCGACTCCCCCACGGAGAAGGCGGAGTTGAACATCGCGTTGGTACGGGGCGCCGTCCAACTGCCGTCGGGCAGCTTGCACGGCGGGATGTCCACCAGGGTGTCGCGGGGGATGGAGACGGCGACGGCGTGCTCGCGGTCGCCGTAGACGTGCAGCAGGAACGCCGTGTCCGAGCGGCCCACGTCGCCCTCCCCGCCGCCGAGCCCGCTGTTGCCGCCGGAGCGCGAGTCCGAGCCGATGACGAGCACGTTCTGCCCGGACGCGCCGGCGCCGGGCCGGTCGCGGGCCAGGCCGTCGGCGTCGAACACGTCGATGTTGCCGTTCAGCCGGACGTAGAGCCACCCGACACCCGCGGCCAGCAGTACCAGGAACGCCACCCCCACGGAGGTGACCCTCCGCGTCCGGTGCGTCGGCTTGCCTCGGGTGCCCGTCATATCCGTGCCCTCATCCACTCCCCCGGTCCGTACTGGTTCACCGAGCTAGACGGCCCACCGGGCCTTTTGGTTGTCCAGTTGCGCAATCTAGCAAGTATGGTGAGGGCGGATTCTCTGCATATCTCCGTCCATATGACGCACAAGGAAGGCGGGCCGCCGATGCTGCGCAACGCCCTGGAGCCCTGGCACATACTCGTCGTCGTCCTCGCGGTGGTGGTCCTGTTCGGCTCCAAGAAGCTGCCGGACACCGCCCGCGCGCTCGGCAAGTCCATGCGCATCCTCAAGAGCGAGGCCAGGGCGATGCGGTCCGATGGGGCCGAGACCCCCGGAACCGATGCGTCCGGTGAGCCCGCCGCCGCCCCCGGGAGCCCCGCCGACAGCCGCCGGTGATCTTCACTTCACCTGGGCGTCCCCTCCGGTACACCCGCCCCTGGTGAGCTTCCTTCCGCCGGGCAGTCCCGCCCGGCGCAGCTAGGAGGAAAAACCATGGGTTCTCGTCCGTACCGGCGCCGTCTCGCCTGGAGCGCCGCCGCACTGCTCGTCGCCGGTGTCGCGGTGCCGGCCACCGCCGCCGCCGGGCCGGACGACACGTCGGACACCCGGTCGCCGATCGCCGCCCAGAGCGGCAAGCAGAAGGCCAAGAACGTCATCCTGCTCATCGGTGACGGCATGGGCGACTCGGAGATCACCCTGGCCCGTGACTACACCGTGGGCGCGGCCGGCCGACTGAACATGGACAAGTTCCCGATGACCGGCACGTACACCACGTACTCCGTCGACAAGAACGGCAAGCCGGACTACGTCACCGACTCCGCGGCCAGCGGCACCGGCTGGGCGACCGGGCAGAAGACCGTCAACGGCCGGATATCCAAGACGCCCGGCACGGACAAGCCCATGACGACGATCCTGGAGCTGGCCCAGCGCAACGGCCTCGCCACCGGCAGCGTCACCACCGCCGAGCTGACCGACGCCACCCCCGCGGTCCTCGCCTCGCACGCCACCGACCGCAGCTGCGCGGGTCCGGCCGACATGAAGGCGTGCCCGAACGACACGATCGCCAAGGGCGGCCCGGGCTCGATCGCCGAGCAGAGCGTGAACCACAAGGTGGACGTGCTGCTGGGCGGCGGCAAGGCCCGCTTCGACCAGAAGATCACCGAGGGCCGCCACAAGGGGCTGACGGTCACCGAGCAGGCCAAGAAGCTCGGCTACCAGGTCGTCACCGACGACAAGGGCCTGAAGAACGCCCGCGCCGGCAAGCCCGTCCTCGGTCTCTTCGCCCCCGGCAACGTCCCCGTCGAGTGGACCGGCAAGGCCGCCGCCCGGGGTGGAACCGAGCCGCAGCGCTGTGTGACGAACAACCCCGAGCGCAAGGCCGGTACGCCGAGCCTGGACGAGCAGACCCGCAAGGCGCTCCAGCTGCTGGAGGCCAAGCAGAGCGGCAAGGGCAAGAAGCCCGGCTTCTTCCTCCAGGTCGAGGGCGCCTCGATCGACAAGCGTGACCATGCCGCCGACCCCTGCGGCCAGATCGGCGAGACCGCGGCCCTCGACCGCGCGGTGAAGGTCGCCCGCGCGTACGCCGCGAAGCACCCCGACACCCTGGTCGTCACCACCGCCGACCACGGTCACACCAGCCAGATCGTGCCGCTGGAGGCCACCCCGCCCGGGCTGTCCTCCACCCTCGTCACCAACGAGGGGCAGCAGCTCAAGGTGAACTACTCGACCAACACCCCGGGCGAGGCGCAGGAGCACACCGGCACCCAGGTCCGCATCGCGGCCCAGGGCCCGCAGGCCCACCGTGTCCTCGGCGTCACCGACCAGACCCAGCTCTTCGGCACCATCCGCACGGCGCTCTCGCTGCGCTGACACCGTCCGGTAACGGTTCGCACAACGATCCGGACACCACCGCAGGGCCCGGCCGCATACACGGCCGGGCCCTGCCGGTTGTGCCAGTTATCTCGTCAGAACATTGGCGGATCACACACCCGTCGGCAACGCTCCAGCGTCAAGACTGTGTCATCCGTACTACCGTCGCTCGCGCAGGAGGACCGATGACCGGGTCACGCGTACTCGCCCTCGGCCACTACCAGCCCGCCAGGGTGCTGACCAACGACGACCTGGCCGCCATGGTCGACACCAGCGACGAATGGATCCGCTCCCGCGTCGGCATCCGCACCCGCCGGATCGCCGAGCCCGACGAGAGCGTCGCCTCGATGGCCGCCGAGGCCGCGGCCAAGGCCCTCGCGAACAGCGGTCTCGACGCCGCGGACATCGACCTGGTGCTCGTCGCCACCTGCACCGCCGTGGACCGCAGCCCGAACACGGCCGCCCGCGTCGCCGCCCGGCTGGGACTCGCCGCGCCCGCCGTCATGGACATCAACGTCGTCTGCGCCGGCTTCCCGCACGCCCTGGCCACCGCCGACCACGCCATCCGCGCCGGGTCCGCGGTCAACGCCCTGGTCGTCGGGGTCGAGAAGTTCACCGACGTGGCGGACTGGACCGACCGCACCACCTGCGTCCTGGTCGGCGACGGCGCGGGCGCGGCCGTGGTGACCGCCGCCGCGGAGCCGGGCATCGGCCCGGTGGTCTGGGGCTCGGTGCCCGAGATGGGGCACGCCGTCCGGATCGAGGGCACGCCCTCCCGGTTCGCCCAGGAGGGCCAGTCCGTCTACCGCTGGGCCACGACGCAGCTGCCGCCGATCGCCCGGAAGGTGTGCGAGCGGGCCGGGGTCGCGCCGGAGGAGCTGGCGGCGGTGGTCCTGCACCAGGCCAATCTGCGGATCATCGAGCCGGTCGCGCGGAAGATCGGCGCGGTCAACGCGGTGATCGCCACCGATGTGACCGAGTCCGGCAACACCTCGGCCGCGAGCATCCCGCTCGCCCTGTCCAAGCTGGTGGAGCGCGGCGAGATCACCTCGGGCGCGCCCGTCCTGCTGTTCGGCTTCGGCGGCAACCTGTCGTACGCCGGTCAGGTCATCCGCTGCCCGTAGCGGCCACATTGAGCCCGTCCGGCGTTTGAGGACGCGCCCGAAGGGCGCTACCGCCGCAGGCGGCAAGGACCGCTTGCAGCCGAAACCGGACGGCTAAGGCGTCTCGCGCAGGAACAGCGCCCCGCAGGAATGGCACAGCGGCAGCCCGGACGTACCCCAGTCGTCGGCCGACCGGGTGGCCGAGCCGGGTTCCAGCTCGCGCCCGCACATGGCGGTCGTGCCCTCCTGCCGGACCATGTGCCAGGCCTTGACCTCGGCGTCCGGGTCCCGCGGGGTGCTTCCGTCCTTGTACTCGGCACGCAGCTCGTGCTCCATGGCGACACCACCTCCGGGATCAACGATGGAGTACCGGCGGGTACCCCGCCAGCCCGTCTGCCCCCGCCGGCCCCCTCAGAACACCGACCATCCGGTCAACGTAGTGAAGTGGTCCAGCGCCGCCACGCCCGCGACCGAATTGCCGCGGGTGTCGAGGCCGGGGCTCCAGACGCACAGCGTGCAGCGGCCCGGTATCACCGCGATGATGCCGCCGCCCACGCCGCTCTTGCCGGGCAGGCCCACGCGGTAGGCGAAGTCGCCGGCCGCGTCGTACGTCCCGCAGGTGAGCATGACGGCGTTGACCTGCTTGGCCTCCCGGCGCGGCAGCAGCCGCGTGCCGTCGGCGCGCAGCCCGTGCCGGGCCAGGAAGCCGCCCGCCAGGGCGAGGTCGCGGCAGCTCATCTCGATGGAGCACTGCCAGAAGTAGTGCTCCAGAACAGCCGGCACGGGGTTGTCGAGGTTGCCGTAGCTGGCCATGAAGTGCGCGAGGGCCGCGTTGCGGTCGCCGTGCTCGGACTCGGACGCGGCGACGGACGGGTCGAAGGAGACGGACGGGTTGCCGCTCTCCGCACGCAGGAACTCCAGCAGCGTCGTGCTGGCGTCCCCGGTCAGCGTCTGGAGCCGGTCGGTGACGACGAGGGCGCCCGCGTTGATGAACGGATTGCGCGGAATACCGTTCTCGTATTCGAGCTGCACCAGGGAGTTGAACGGGTTTCCGGACGGTTCCGTGCCGACCCGCTCCCAGATCTTCTCGCCACCCTCGGCCAGCACGAGCGCCAGGCCGAACGCCTTGGAGATGGACTGCACCGAGAACGGCCGCTCCCAGTCCCCCACGCCGTGGACACCGCCGTCGACGTCGGCGACGGCCATCCCGAAGTGACCGGTGTCCACCCCCGCCAGGGCCGGAATGTAATCGGCCACCTGCCCGCGGCCGACCAACGGGCGCGCGAAGTCGGCGACCTCTTCGAGTACGGCCTGGTAGTCCACTGCTGCGCGCCTTCTGTTCCGGTCGTCCCCGGACGGGTCCGTTTCGGCCCCGCCCCGTACCGACAACACGCTTTTCAGCCTGAGGCCGGATCGGCTCGCACGATATCCGAACGCCCGGCCCAGCTGCGAACTTTTGGGTACAAGGGGGTCATTCAGTCGTGCGCGGTCGGCGTACGTCATAAACACGGCAAGGAGGCGGTCATGGCCTCACCCATGTCCGCGGGAACGTTTCTCAGAACACTCAGAACGGAAGGCGTGCGCGTCATAGAGGTCGACGGCTGGCGCACCCACAACCGCGCCGGTCACGGCGCCTGGGGGCCGGTCCACGGGGTAATGATCCACCACACGGCCACCACCGGTACCACCAAGAGCGTGAAGCTGTGCTGGAACGGCCACGCGGATCTGCCCGGCCCGCTCTGCCACGGCGTCATCGCCGACGACGGCACGGTCCATCTCGTCGGCCATGGCCGCACCAACCACGCCGGGCGGGGTGACGGTGACGTGCTGCGGGCCGTGATCGCCGAGAAACGGCTGCCGCCGGTCCGTGCGGCCGACACCGACGGCAATGTCCACTTCTACGGCTTCGAGTGCGTGAACCTCGGCGACGGGCGGGACACCTGGCCCGAGGAGCAGCTGGAGGGCATCGAGCGGGCGGCGGCCGCGATCTGCCGGCACCACGGGTGGACCGAGCGGTCCGTGATCGGCCACAAGGAGTGGCGGCTCGGCAAGATCGACCCCAAGGGCTTCTCGATGGACGCGATGCGGGCCCGGATCCGCGACCGGCTCAAGTAGCCGCCCGAGGTGACAATGGGGGTGTGACCAGCGACCTCCCCCGTGGCCCCGCCGCACTCGCCGCCCTGGACCCACGGCTGCCGTCCCCGCTCGAAGAGCTGCGGGACGAGCGGTTCGCCCGTCGCGGGCTGCGGCTGCTGCTCAAGCGGGACGACCTGATACACCCCGAGCTGCCGGGCAACAAGTGGCGGAAGCTGGAGCCGAACCTGGCCGCCGCCGCGTCCGGACGGCACACGCTGTTCACGTTCGGCGGCGCGTACTCCAACCATCTGAGGGCCACCGCGGCCGCCGGCCGCCTCCTCGGCCTCGCCACCGTCGGCGTCGTCCGCGGCGACGAGCTGGCGGACCGTCCGCTCAACCCGTCCCTCGCGCGCTGCGCGGCGGACGGGATGCGGCTGCTGTTCGTCGACCGCGCCACGTACCGCCGGAAGGCGGAGCCCGAGGTACTCGCCCGGGTGACGGCACGGGCGGGGCTGACCGCCGACGACTGCCTCGTCGTCCCCGAGGGCGGCAGCAACGCCGCGGCCGCACGCGGCTGTGCCGGGCTCGGCCACGAGCTGCGGGGCGTCGCGGACGTCGTCGGGGTCGCCTGCGGCACGGGCGGCACCCTCGCCGGTCTCGCCGCCGGGCTGGCCGAGGGACAGCGGGCCATCGGCTTCCCCGTACTCAAGGGCGGCTTCCTCGAAGCGGAGGTCGAGCGGCTCCAGACCGAGGCCTTCGGTGCCCGCCGGGGCGCCTGGCACCTGGACGACCGCTTCCACGGCGGCGGCTACGCGAAAACCACCCCCGAGCTGACCGCCTTCGCCGACGACTTCACCACCCGCCACGGCCTCCCCCTGGAACGGCTGTACGTGGCGAAGGCCCTGCACGGCCTGACGACCCTGGCGGAGGAGGGCGCGTTCGCCCGGGGCATGACGGTGGCGGCGGTAGTAACGGGAGCACCGGCGACCTGACCCCGTCCGGCGTTTGAGGACCTGGGCCCGGGGCGGAGCCCCGCCTCACCCCTCCCGATAAGCCGCGGCCTCCTCCAGATCCAGCCGCCGCAAAAGCGTACGCAGCATCTCGTCATCGATCCGCCGAGCGTCCCGCAGCGCCACGAACACCTCCCGCTCCGCGTCGATCATCTCCCGCGCCAGTCGCCGGTACGTGTCGTCCGCCGACTCCCCCGTCGCCTCGTCGACCGCACCGAGCCGTTCCCACACCGCGTTCCGGCGCCGCTCCAGCACCGCGCGAAGGCGGTCGGCGAGCGGGGACGGCAGCGCGTTGCCGCCTTCGGCGAGGAGTTCGTCGAGGCGGCGCTCGGCGGCCTGGGAGGCCTCGCTCTGGGCCTGGGCCTCCGCGAGCGTCTCGGCGCTCGTATCGCGGGCGGGCAGCCGCAGCCGGCGGATGAGCGGGGGCAGGGTGAGGCCCTGGACGACGAGGGTGCCGATGACGGTGGTGAAGGTGAGGAAGAGGACGAGGTTGCGGGCCGGGAAGGGCTCCCCGCTGTGCGTGGTCACGGGGATCGAGAAGGCGATGGCGAGGGAGACGACGCCGCGCATCCCGGCCCAGCCGACGACGAGCGCGCCCTGCCACGTCGTGTCGGTCTCCCGCGCACGGATCCGGGTGGACAGCGCGCGCGGCAGGAACGTGGCGGGGTAGACCCACACGAAGCGGGCGGCCACGACGGTGACGAAGACGACGGAGGCGTACCAGACGGCGGCCTCCCGGAAGCTGTACTCCCCGAGCCCGCGCAGCACCACGGGCAGTTGGAGCCCGATCAGCGCGAAGACCGCGGACTCCAGCACGAAGGCCACCATCCGCCACACGGCGGCCTCCTGGAGCCGGGTGGCGAAGTCGACCTGCCAGGAGTGGTGCCCGAGATAGAGGGCGACGACCACGACGGCGAGCACCCCGGACGCCTCGACCTCCTCGGCGGCGGCGTAGGCGGCGAAGGGGATGAGCAGCGACAGGGTGTTCTGCAGCAGCGGCTCGCGCAGCCGTCTGCGCAGCCAGTGCAGCGGCACCATGAGGACCAGGCCGACGCCGATGCCGCCGACCGAGGCGACGGCGAACTCCCGGATGCCCTCGCCCCAGGTCGTGCCCACGCCGACGGCGGCGGCGAGCGCGACCTTGTAGGCGGTGATCGCGGTGGCGTCGTTCACCAGGGACTCGCCCTGGAGGATCGTGGTGATCCGCGAGGGCAGCCCGAGACGGCGGGCGATGGCGGTGGCGGCGACCGCGTCGGGCGGGGCGACGATCGCGCCGAGCACCAGGGCCGCGGGCAGCGGCAGGCCGGGGACCACCAGATACGCCACATAGCCGACGACGAGGGTCGCGAAGAGGACGTAGCCGACGGAGAGCAGGGCGACGGGCCGCAGATTGGCGCGGAGGTCCAGGTAGGAGCTCTCGAGCGCGGCGGTGTGCAGCAGGGGCGGCAGCAGCAGCGGCAGCACGATCTCCGGGTCGAGGGTGTAGTCCGGCACGCCCGGGACGTACGAGGCGACGAGCCCGGCGGCGACGAGCAGCAGCGGGGCGGGCACGGGGGTGCGACGAGCCGCGCCGGCGATGGCGGTCCCACCCGCGACGAGCATCAGCAGTGGCATTACGTCCATCGGTCCCCGCCCGTCTCCATACGTGCCTCCCGCGCCGTCCGTCGCGTCGCCACCATCTGTCACCGTCCGTCAACGGCAGCCGAGGGCCGACGGCCGTTCGATGATCGTCGGCAGGGCGATCTAACCTGGCAATCATGAGCGAGTGCCCGCACGTTCCCGAGCTGCCGCGCCCCGAGCCGGCACCGCTGCACACCACCTGCCCGGAGTGCGAGGCCGCGGGCAGCCACCCCGTGCAGCTGCGGCTGTGCCTGGAGTGCGGACACGTGGGCTGCTGCGACTCCTCGCCGTACCGACACGCCACCGGGCATTTCACGGAGACCGGGCACGCGGTCATGCGCAGCTTCGAGCCGGGGCAGAGCTGGCGCTGGTGCTACGTGGACCTGCGGATCGTCTGACGGCGGCCGCCAGTTGTCCCCGACGGGCCCTGCTACGCGCTCCCACCGGGCCCCGCGCAGGCTCCGCGCCCCCGTTCCGGGGAGGCTGTCGGTCCGGCCCGCTAGCATGCACCCATGATCCGACCTGCGACGCCCGCCGACGTTCCCCTCATCCATGCGATGATCCGCGAACTCGCCGAGCACGAACGGGCGCTGGAGGACGCGAAGGCGACCGAGCAGCAGTTGCGCGAAGCCCTGTTCGGGGCGGACCCCGCCGTCTTCGCACTGATAGCGGAGAGTGACGAATCCTCGGCCGACGGCACGATCGCCGCCGGGGAGCCGGTCGGCTTCGCCCTCTGGTTCCGTAACTTCTCCACCTGGACGGGTACGCACGGTATCTATCTCGAAGACCTCTACGTCCGCCCGCAGGCGCGCGGCGGCGGGCACGGCAAGGCGCTCCTCGCGACCCTCGCCAGGATCTGCGTGGACCGCGGCTACCAGCGTTTCGAGTGGTCAGTGCTGGACTGGAACGAACCCTCGATCGCCTTCTACAAGTCGCTCGGCGCGGAGCCGATGGACGAGTGGACGGTGCAACGCATGTCCGGAGAACCGCTCCGCACCCTTGCGGGGTTCGCGCAGAGTGACGAAAATCCCAACAAGGCGACTTCTCTTTCGATTTGAGACCGCACGCCCCTACCCACTGTCCGTACTCATGGGTTTACCATGAGTGACAGTCGTGGGGCTGCGGCACGGAACCTCGGATCGCGATAGCGTCGCATCCGAACCATGTGCCGCGCCGGACCGCCCCGCCCCTCGCCCGAGAGGCGCGCGACCGGCGCTCGTAACAGCTCAAGAAGCTTGTGCCACCTTGGAGGTGAGGGTGTCCCCAATCGCAGGCGAGCCCGGGACCCAGGACTTCGTGGAAGTCCGGCTGCCCGCTGCGGGTGCCTACCTGTCGGTGCTGCGGACGGCGACAGCCGGCCTCGCAGCCCGCTTGGACTTCACCCTCGACGAGATCGAGGACTTGCGCATCGCGGTGGACGAGGCGTGCGCGATCCTTCTGCAACAGGCCGTTCCCGGCTCTGTTCTCAGCTGCGTCTTCCGCCTGGTCGGCGACGCGCTCCGGGTGACCGTCTCGGCACCCACCACCGACGGCCGCGCGCCCGAGCGCGACACCTTCGCCTGGACGGTGCTCTCCGCGCTGGCCGGCGAGGTCGACTCGACCGTCGCCGACGACCGTACGGTCAGCATCAGCCTGCACAAGAAGCGCGGCGCCGGCCCCGGACAGCCGTGACGGAAGAGGGGGCTCCGTGAGTACTGCATCGTCGCGGGGAGTGCGCACCCCGGCCATCCCGCAGCAACCCGCCCGGCCGCATCCCTCGGATGCGGAGCCGGAGCGGGCGAGCGACCCACCAGAGCGGGCGGACCACATGGACCAGCATCAGCAGTGGCACCAGCACTCCCCTGCTCAGGACCGCAGCGGTGCCCGTGCCCTGTTCATCGAGCTGCGGGCGCTCCCGGACGGCTCGCCCGAGCGGGCCGAGCTGCGCAATCACCTCGTGCGGATGCATCTGCCGCTGGTGGAGCACCTGGCGCGGCGGTTCCGCAATCGTGGCGAGCCGCTCGACGACCTGACCCAGGTCGCCACGATCGGCCTGATCAAGTCGGTGGACCGCTTCGACCCGGACCGCGGGGTGGAGTTCTCGACCTACGCGACCCCCACGGTCGTCGGTGAGATCAAGCGGCACTTCCGGGACAAGGGCTGGGCGGTGCGGGTGCCGCGCCGGCTCCAGGAGCTGCGGCTGGCCCTGACCACCGCCACGGCCGAGCTGTCCCAGCGGCACGGTCGCGCGCCCACGGTCCACGAGCTGGCCGAGCACCTCGGGATCTCCGAGGAGGAGGTGCTGGAGGGGCTGGAGTCGGCGAACGCCTACAGCACGCTCTCCCTGGACGTGCCCGACACGGACGACGAGTCGCCGGCCGTCGCGGACACCCTGGGCGCCGAGGACGAGGCGCTGGAGGGCGTCGAGTACCGCGAGTCGCTCAAGCCGCTGCTGGAGGACCTGCCGCCGCGCGAGAAGAAGATCCTGCTGCTGCGCTTCTTCGGCAATATGACCCAGTCGCAGATCGCCCAGGAGGTCGGCATCTCCCAGATGCACGTCTCCCGGCTGCTGGCCCGCACCCTCGCCCAGCTGCGCGACCGACTGCTCATCGAGGAGTAGCCCGAGGAGCGAGCGGACCCAGGGGAGCGCATCGCCCCGGGGCCCCATCGGAGTGCGCCGACCGAGGAACGGCCGGCATCAGCTCACGTCTCGCGCGGGCCGATGCCGAGCGCCTCGGTCGCCGTCGGGTTCACCACGAGCCCCAGGGCGGCCACGGCGACGAGCGCGAGCACCACGGCGCCGGCGATCAGCAGGCCGCCGCCGTTGAACAGCGTCCACGCGACGGGCATCGCCATGATCTGCGTGATCATCGCGGGCCCGCGGCTCCAGCGCCGCCGCAGCCACAGTCCGCGCGCGGCCGCCAGCGGCAGTGCGGCCAGCGCGAGCACGGTCAGTCCGCCCGTCACCGCCTGCCGCATGCTGTCCGGCTTGTCCGTCAGCACCAGGACCAGCAGCGTCACCCCGCAGACGACGAGCGCCACCCCTTCCAGGGCCGTGAGCACCGCCGCCGCCGTCAGCCTGCGCGGCCGGGGGCCGGTGGGCTCGGGGGCCGTGCGGGACGGGCGGGAAGGCACCGCGGCACCCTTGGCCGCCGGCTTGCTCGCGCGGGTGGTTTTCGGGGCGCCCTTGGGCGCTGACTGCTTGCTGCTCACCCATGCAGGGTAGCCCCGCCGCCCCGGAACGGGCGGCGGACCGGGAGGGCACAGGAGAGGGGACGGGAGAGGGGACAGGACCGGGGCTGGGACCGAGGCTGTACCGACAGGTAGGTAGGCTGGCGGTCATGCGTGCGCTTCTCGTGGTCAATCCGTCGGCCACCACCACCAGTGCCCGTACCCGTGATGTCCTGGCACACGCGCTCGCCAGCGACCTCAAGCTGGAGGTCGCCACCACCGAGTACCGGGGCCATGCCCGCGATCTGGCGCGCCGGGCGGCGGAGGACGGCAACACCGGGCTGGTCGTCGCCCTCGGCGGCGACGGCACGGTCAACGAGGTGGTCAACGGTCTGCTGCACGCGGGCCCCGACCCGGAGCACCTGCCCCGGCTGGCCGTGGTTCCCGGCGGCTCCACCAATGTCTTCGCCCGCGCCCTGGGCCTGCCCAATGACGTCGTCGAGGCGACCGGGGCGCTGCTGGACGCGTTGCGGGAGGGGACCGAGCGGACGGTCGGTCTGGGCCTCGCGGCGGGTACGCCGGGAACCGATGACGAAGCCGTGCCGCCCCGCTGGTTCACCTTCTGCGCGGGCTTCGGCTTCGACGCGGGGGTCGTCGGCCGGGTGGAGCAGCAGCGGGAGCGCGGCAAGCGTTCGACGCACGCGCTCTATGTACGCCAAGTGATGCGGCAATTCCTCGGCGAAGCGCACCGCAGACGGGGCACGATCACCCTCGAACGGCCTGGCGAGGAGCCACTCGCGAATCTCGTCATGTCGATAATCTGCAACACCGCGCCGTGGACCTATCTGGGCAACCGGCCGGTCTACGCATCGCCGCGGGCGTCCTTCGACACCGCCCTTGACGTGCTGGGATTCACCAAGCTGTCGACCGCGACGGCCGGCCGCCACGTCACTCAGCTGCTGACGTCGACTCCGGAGCGTGGCCCCCAGGGCAAACACGCTGTGTCATTGCATGACCAGACCGCGTTCACCTTGCATTCGCAGGCCCCACTGCCCTTCCAGATGGACGGTGACCACCTCGGACTGCGTACGAGCGTGACGTTCACAGGCGTACGCCGTGCACTGCGTGTGATTGTGTGAGTGGTAGGGCCTAAAGTCCTTCCACTCGAACGTTTAGACTGGGCTCCACCCCCTGGAAGTACGGCTGTGACCTAGCCGACACCGAGGAATCAAAAAAAACTTTCCAGAAGGGGTTGTATCCGCAGCCGAGGTTTGCGAGTCTCTTCATGGCGATCGGGACGGCCGCTCATTCGGCCTCCTTCGAAAGCCCGAACCCCCTCCTCATTTACCTGGACCGCACCAGTCTTCCGACTGGGCGTCGGCCCTTCCCTTGCGGGGGGATTCGTGAAAGCGTTCACATTCACAAGCAACGTAGCCGCAATTACGAGGAGATGGAGCAGCCATGGACTGGCGTCACAACGCCGTTTGCCGCGAGGAAGACCCGGAGCTCTTCTTCCCCATCGGCAACACCGGTCCTGCGCTGCTGCAGATCGAGGAAGCCAAGGCCGTCTGCCGCCGCTGCCCCGTCATGGAGCAGTGCCTGCAGTGGGCGCTCGAGTCCGGCCAGGACTCCGGCGTCTGGGGTGGCCTCAGCGAGGATGAGCGCCGGGCGATGAAGCGCCGCGCCGCTCGCAACCGGGCGCGTAACGCTACCGCCTGACGATGCCCCTCGGCTCCCGAGCCGCAGCGCGCAGTACCCCCCATATGCGCTAAGCAATAAAGCTTTGAGCCCCGGACCTGGATCAGGTCCGGGGCTCAGTGCGTTGCCGGCTCCGCCGGAGGTCCGCCGGGCGCCGAGCCGCTGTGGATACCGCCCGCGACGGCGAGCAGCCCAAGCGGGGGCGCCACAGCCGGCCGCGAGGCCATTCGGCTCCGCCGGGGGTTCGCGTGATCCTCTTCGGAACCCCCGGCGTTCCTACTTCTCCGCCCGTACCGGGATATCCAGCACCACCCGCGTGCCCTGCCCGGAAGCGGGCACCATGTCGAACGTACCGCCCAACTCCCCCTCGACCAGGGTCCGTACGATCTGCAGGCCCAGATTGCCCGCGCGCTGCGGGTCGAAGCCCTCGGGCAGCCCCCGGCCGTCGTCCTGCACGGAGATCAGCAGACGGGCATCGGTCCGGCCGCCGCCGCGCACGGCGGTGATCTCCACCGTGCCCCGCTCCCCCGGTCCGAAGCCGTGCTCCATGGCGTTCTGCAACAACTCGGTCAGAACCATCGACAACGGCGTCGCGACCTCGGCGTCGAGTATTCCGAAGCGGCCCGTGCGGCGGGCGGTGACCCGGCCCGGGGAGATCTCGGCGACCATCGCCAGCACCCGGTCGGCGATCTCGTCGAATTCGACGCGCTCGTCCAGATTCTGCGAGAGCGTCTCGTGCACGATCGCGATGGAGCCGACCCGCCGGACCGCCTCCTCCAGCGCCTCGCGCCCCTCGGGCGAGCCGATCCGGCGGGCCTGCAGGCGCAGCAGGGCGGCGACGGTCTGGAGATTGTTCTTGACCCGGTGGTGGATCTCCCGGATCGTCGCGTCCTTCGTGATCAACTCGCGTTCGCGGCGACGCAGTTCCGTGACATCGCGCAGCAGCACGAGCGAACCGATGTGGTTTCCCTTGGGTTTGAGGGGAATGGCCCGCAGATGGATCACTCCGTCGTCGCCCTCGACCTCGAACTCGCGCGGCGCCCAGCCGCTGGCGAGCTTGGCCAGACCCTCGTCGACCGGGCCGCGTGAGGGCGCCAACTGAGCGGTGGTATCGCCCAGATGATGCCCCACGAGGTCGGCGGCGAGGCCGAGGCGGTGGTAGGCGGAGAGGGCGTTGGGGCTGGCGTACTGGACGACACCGTCGGCATCGAGCCTGATCAGACCGTCGCCGGCGCGCGGTGAGGCGTCCATGTCGACTTGTTGCCCCGGGAAGGGGAAGGCACCGTTGGCGATCATCTGGGCGAGGTCGGAGGCGCTCTGGAGGTAGGTGAGCTCCAGCCGGCTCGGCGTCCGCACGGTGAGCAGGTTCGTATTGCGGGCGATGACGCCGAGCACTCTGCCGTCCCGGCGGACCGGGATGGACTCGACGCGGACCGGGACCTCCTCCCGCCACTCCGGGTCACCCTCGCGCACGATCCGGCCCTCGTCGAGGGCGGCGTCGAGCATGGGGCGGCGGCCGCGCGGCACCAGGTGGCCGACCATGTCGTCCTGGTAGGAGGTGGGGCCGGTGTTCGGCCGCATCTGGGCGACGGACACATAGCGGGTGCCGTCGAGGGTGGGGACCCACAGGACGAGGTCGGCGAAGGAGAGGTCGGAGAGCAGCTGCCACTCCGAGACCAGCAGATGCAGCCACTCGAGGTCGGAGCCGTCGAGGGCGGTGTGCTGGCGTACGAGGTCGTTCATGGAGGGCACGGTGTGAGCCTACCGGCGGCGGCATCCGGCCTCGCTGCTCGATGTGCACCACCGCTGCGCGGCGGCGCCCTCAATCGCCGGACGGGCTGGTTTCGGCTGAGCTCAGCCACATCCAGCCCGTCCGGCGTTCGAGGACGCGCCCGCAGGGCGGCCCGCCGCCGCAGGCGGCATGGACCCCAGCCGTCCACGGCCACGCCGAACGTCCGCCGCAGCCCGTCGGCGCCCGCTTCGGTCATGCTCGGGGCGGTGGACGCCGTCGTGCCCTGTGAGGACGTCCATGGCCGCGATCATCGAGTCGGCCCCGGCGGACGGCGCGGGCGTGGCCTCGGCGGTCTTCAACGTCTCCCGCCAGGTGGGCAGCGCCGTCGGCGTCGCCCTCTTCGGCACCCTCGTCGCCACCTCCGACCACCTCACCGACGGCCTCCATCTCTCCGCGGCCCTGGCCGCCGCAGCCTTCCTGACCGGCGGATTCCTCGCCGTCGGCGCCCGGCGCAGGGCCGCTGCCGCGGGCGGCGCCACCGCGTGACCCCCGGGCCCGGAGCGGCCGCGCCGCCCGGCCGCACACCTACCTTGCCCGTCTCGCCCGCTCTGCTAGATTGGTCTATACCACCAGCCCATTCTCCAGATCGGCAGGCCCAGCGTGGAAGTTGTCATCGTCCAGGACGCCAAGGCAGGCGGCGAACTCATCGCGGAGGCCATGGCCTCCCTGCTGAGCCGCAAGCCCGACGCTCTGCTCGGCGTGGCCACCGGCTCGACCCCGCTGCCCATCTACGAGGCGCTGGCCGCCAAGGTCCGGTCCGGGGCCGTGGACGCCTCGCGCGCCCGCGTCTGCCAGCTCGACGAGTACGTCGGGCTGCCCGCCGACCACCCCGAGTCCTACCGGTCGGTCGTGCTGCGCCAGGTCGTCGAGCCGCTCGGGCTGACCGAGGCGTCGTTCATGGGTCCCGACGGCACCGCCGAGGACGTCCAGGCGGCCTGCGAGGCGTACGACCGCGCGCTGCCGGAGGCCGGCGGTGTGGACCTCCAGTTGCTCGGCATCGGCACCGACGGGCACATCGGCTTCAACGAGCCGTGCTCCTCGCTCGCCTCGCGCACCCGGATCAAGACGCTGACGGAGCAGACCCGCGTCGACAACGCGCGGTTCTTCGACGGCGACATCGACCAGGTGCCGCACCACGTCATCACCCAGGGCATCGGCACCATCCTGGAGGCCCGCCACCTGGTGCTGCTCGCCACGGGCGAGGGCAAGGCCGACGCCGTGGCGCAGACGGTCGAGGGACCGGTCTCCGCGCTGGTACCCGCCTCGGCGCTCCAGCTGCACCCGCACGCGACCGTCGTCGTCGACGAGGCCGCGGCGTCCAAACTGAAGCTGGCGGACTACTTCCGCCACACCTACGCGAACAAGCCGGCCTGGCAGGGGCTGTAACCGGGGCTCCGCCCCGGACCCCGGTCCTCGAACGCCGGACGGGCTTGTTTTCCCTGCCCGTCCGGCGTTTGGCGTGAGCCGAGTTCTAAACCCCCGCGATGATCTCCGCGGCAGCCAGCCCACACACCCGCGCCGCACCATGCGTCGCGATATGCAGCGCACCCCGCGCCGGGCCCTGGTTCAGCCCCATCTCCACCACGATCGTCTCCGGCCGCGCGGCGACCAGCGCACTCAGCGCCTCCGCCATCCACGGGTGCCGGTGCGCGTCACGCACCACCGCGACGATCCGGCGGCCCCCCGCCGCCCGCAGCACCTCCTCGATGCCGGCCGCGTCACGCCCGTACGTACCCGTCTCCGTGCCCGGCAGCAGCCGGGCCAGCTCGGCGGCCACGCCCCACGGCGTCTCGTCGCCGACGGCGATGTTCGCGACGGGGGTGAAGGCGGCGACGTACGCGGGCCCGGTGATCGGCTCGTACGGGCCCGTCGCGGTCACGCGCACGGCGCGCCGGGCGGCCGTCAGCCCCACCCCGGGGGCGGATCCGGTCCCCTCCTGTTCCGCACCCGCCCCCGAGGTCCAGCGCGCCAGGGCGCGCACCCGCGCGGCGGCGTCGGCGAGCCGCTCCTCCGGCAGCTCACCGGACCGCACGGCCAGCACGAGCGCGTCGCGCAGCCGCAGCACGGTGTCCTCGTCGGCCAGCCCGCCGCCGACGCAGATCGCGTCGGCGCCCGCGGCGATGGCCATGACGCTGCCGCGTTCGATGCCGTACGTACCGGAGATGGCGCGCATCTCCATGCCGTCGGTGACGATGAGCCCGTCGAAGCCGAGTCCGCCCTCGGTGGCCGGTCCACGCAGCAGGCCGTGCAGGGCGGCCGGGCTGAGCGTGGCGGGCAGCGCGGCGTCCAGAGCGGGGAGCAGGATGTGCGCGCTCATCACGGCCTTGGTCCCGGCGGCGACGGCCGCCCGGAAGGGCACCAGCTCGCGGGCGTACAGCGTGGTGAGGTCCGCGTCGATGCGCGGCATGTCGTGGTGCGAGTCGACGGCGGTGTCGCCGTGGCCGGGGAAGTGCTTGGCACAGGCGGCGACCCCGGCCGCCTGCATGCCCTCGATGTAGGCGGCGGTGTGCCGGGCGACCAGGGCGGGATCGGCGCCGAAGGACCGTACGCCGATGACCGGGTTGTCCGGGTCGGAGTTGACGTCCGCGGAGGGCGCCCAGTTGAGGTTGACCCCGCATGCGGCGAGCCGGCGGCCCAGTTCGTGGGCGACGGCCCGGGTCAGCCGGATGTCGTCGACCGCGCCGAGCGCGAGGTTGCCGGGGAAGGAGGAACCCGTACGGACCTCCAGGCGGGTGACGTCGCCGCCTTCCTCGTCGATGGCGACGAGCACGTCCGCCCGCTCGGCGCGCAGCTGTGCGGTGAGCGCGGCGAGCTGCTCGGGCGAGGCGATGTTGCGGCCGAAGAGGCCGACGGAGGCGAGCCCTTCGCCGAGCCGGCGCAGCAGCCAGTCGGGGGCCGTGGTACCGGTGAAGCCGGGCTGGAGGACCGTGAGGGCGTCACGGGTGAGCGTGTCCATGGAAGTAGTGCTAGCCCTTCACTGCGCCGGACGTGAGGCCGCCGACCGCCTTGCGCTGGAGGATGACGAAGAGGATCAGGATCGGGACGGCGAAGAGCGAGGAGGCGGCCATCGTGGCGCCCCAGTCGTCGCCGAAGGTGGTGCGGAAGCCGGTGAGCCAGACGGGCAGTGTCTGGGCCGCGTCGTCCTTGTTGAGGATCAGGACCATCGGGAACTCGTTCCAGACGGTGATGAAGCCGAACAGCGAGGTGGCCATCAGGCCCGGTGCCAGCAGCGGGAAGATGACCCGCACGAAGGCCTGGGTGCGGGTGCACCCGTCGACCATCGCGGACTCCTCCAGCTCCTTGGGCACGGCGGCGACGTAACCGCGCAGCGTCAGGACGGTGAAGGGCAGCACCATGACCGTGTAGATGGCGGCGAGCGGCACGAGGCTGTTCAGCATCTCCGCGTCGCGCACGATCATGTAGTACGCGATGACCATGACCTCCCAGGGGGCCATCTGGGCCATCATCATCACCAGGATGAAGCTCTTGCGGCCCTTGAAGCGCATGCGGGCGACGGCGAACGACGCGAGCAGCGCGATCACCAGCGACAGCCCGACCGCGATCAGGGTGACGGCGAAGGAGTTGCCGACGAAGGTCCAGAAGCCGTCGGCGTTCACGGCCGTCTTGAAGTGTTCGAAGGTCGGGCTGGCCGGGAACCAGACCGGGTCGTCGGCGACGATGTCCTTGTTGGCCTTGAAGGCCGTCGTGAACATCCAGTAGACGGGGAACGCGAAGCCGATGAAGAGGACGACCGCCGCCGCCCCCGGCCAGACGCGACCGAGCAGCGAACGCCTCACAGCTCGTCCTCCTCTTGCTTCAGAACCAGGCGCAGGTAGTACGCCGTGAGGGCCAGCAGGATCACGATGGTGAGGATGGAGATCGCGGCACCCATCCCGAAGTGCTGGTTGCCCATGCCCTCGACGAAGGCGTAGACGGGCAGCGTCTCGGTGAGCCGGTCGGGGCCGCCCTCGCTGATCGCGAAGACCTGGGTGAACGCCTTGAAGACCCAGATGACCTCGAGGAACGTCGTCGCGAGGAAGAAGGGCTTGAGGAAGGGGAAGGTCACCGAGGTGAACTGTTTCCAGGGGCCGGCGCCGTCGAGCGAGGCCGCCTCGTACAGCTCCTTGGGGATGGTGGTCGTCGCCGCGTAGAGGTTGATCGCCACGAAGGGTATGGACTGCCAGACGATCAGCGTGGTGATGACGAAGAAGGTGGAGAACTGGCCGCTGGTCCAGTTGAAGTCGGCCATCGCGTGCCAGCCGAGCGCGTCCAGGACGTGGTTGACGACGCCGAAGCGCTGGTCGAAGAGCCACTGGAAGACGGTGGTGGCGGCGACGACGGGCATCGCCCAGGCGAGGACGAGACCGAGCAGGAGCAGCACCCGCAGCTTGGTGCCCAGTCGGGCGAGCAGCAGGCCGATCAGACAGCCGAGCGTCATGATCAGGACGACGTTGGCGCCGGTGAAGACGACCGAGCGGCCGGTGACCCGCCAGAAGTCGGCGCTGCCGAGGACCTCCTGGTAGTTCTCGACGCCGTTCCACTCGGTGATGTGCTGGATGAGCTGGCGCGGGTTGAGGTTCTGGAACGACAGCATGCCGTTCTTCACCAGCGTCCACCCGAGGAGCAGCACCGTCACGGCGGCGGCGGGGAGGATCAGGAGGTACGGCACGCTCTTCGCGGCCCGCTCCTGACTGCGGCGGGGCGGCGGGGCACCGCCCTTGCTGATCCGGGGCGCGGGCTCGGCCGCCGCCTCTTTGAGCTGCGCTGACATCGTCGTCCGCCTTCTCCCCTGTCAAACGGTGTTGCGTGTCTTACGTAGGTGCGTCTTGTGCAGGCCCGGTGGTGCGCGGTGGGACGGGGGCCCGGCGTCGGCCGGCCCCCGTCATCAACCGATCAGGTCAGTTCTTCTGGCTGAGGCGCTTGTTCATGTCGGCCTCGACCTGCTTGGCGGCGTCCTCCGGCGACTTTCCGTTCAGGACGGCCGTCATATAGGCCTTGATCGGGTTCGGCGCGTTCTCCACCTGGGCCCACTCGGGGATCAGCGGGGTGGTGCCACCGCTCTTGGCCGCGGGGGCGGCGGCTTCGGCGGCCGCGTTGCCCTTCACGTTCGAGAGCAGGGATTCCTTGTTCGGGATCGAGCCGACCTCCTTGGCCAGCGCACCCTCGTTCTTGTCGGACAGCGCGATCTTGAGGAATTCCTTGGCGAGTTCCTGCTTCTTGCTGCCCGCGGAGATCGCGAGGTTGGAGCCGCCGAGGAAGACGCCCTCGGGCTTGTCGGCCTTCTCACCGGGGATGGTGAAGTAGCCGATCTCCTTCTCGATGGCCGGGTTCGCCTTGATGGCGGTAGCGGCCTCCCAGCCCATTCCGATGAACGCGCCGGTCTTGCCCTTGGCGAAGATGTCGGCCTGCTGCGGGGTGGCCTCGTCCTTGTCCTTGGGGGCCTTGCTGAAGGCCTGGTACTGCTTGTAGATCTCCATGGCCTTGGTGACCTTGGGGTCGGCAAGGTTGGAGACGTACTTCTTGCCGTCCTTCTTCACCAGGTCCGCGCCGGTGCCGATGGTGAGGCCGTCGAAGAAGTACCAGTTCTGCCCGGGCAGGTAGAGCGGCTCGGCGTCGCCCTTCTTCTCGATGGCCTCCAGGGCCTTGAAGAAGTCGGCGCGCGTCTTCGGGACGTCCTTGATGCCCGCGTCGGCCCAGATCTTCTTGTTGTAGATCACGACACGGTTGGCGGCGTACCAGGGCGCCGCGTACTGCTTGCCCTCGAAGACGGACGGCTTGTTGAGGGACTCGGTCCAGTCCGCGCCGATCTCCTTCTTGAGATCGGCGAGGTCCTGCAGACCACCGGTCTGGGCGTAGGAGGGCGTCTGGGTGTTGCCGATCTCGACGACGTCGGGCGGGCTGGACTCGGAGAGGGCCGTGGTCAGCTTCTGCTGGATGCCGTCCCACTTCTGGACCTTGATGTCGAGCTTGGCCCCGGTCTTCTGTTCGAACTCGGCCTGTACCGACTTCGTCCACGCAGGCGGATTCGAGCCATCCATGAACCAGACGGTCAGGCTCTTGCCCTGGGAACCGCCGGCACCCGACTCCTTGTCACCGTCGCTGGACCCGCAGGCCGCAACACTCACCAACATGGCCGCGACACCCGTCGCCGCTATGAGCCCACGCTTCACAGCACTCTCCTCAAGGACCGAATGTGGTCTTTAATGGTTTAGACCAGTGCCCGCAGCTTGGCCTAGACCTTTTGGGGTGTCAAGGGTGTATAAGAGTCGCTGTCGGCTCCGTTACCGGACCGACACCTCGAGGTCGACCTGGGCGTCTCCGGGCTCCTCGGGCTCTGCCCGTGCCACGATGTGACCGCGATTTACGGAGGAGCCGGTGACGGCAGCAGGATCGGAGTCGGGAAGGCGCACCATGGTGACCGAGGGCGGTACGGCGGAGAGCGGCAACGCCGCGGGGAGCGGGCGGACGGCGCGCGTTCCCAAGTACTACCGCCTTAAACGGCATTTGCTGGAAATGACCGAAACCATGCCTCCCGGCACCCCGGTGCCGCCGGAGCGGACGCTGGCGGCGGAGTTCGACACATCCCGGACGACGGTGCGCCAGGCGCTCCAGGAGCTGGTCGTGGAGGGCCGTCTGGAGCGCATCCAGGGCAAGGGCACGTTCGTCGCGAAACCCAAGGTCTCCCAGGCGCTGCAACTGACCTCCTACACGGAGGACATGCGGGCCCAGGGCCTGGAGCCCACCTCGCAGCTCCTCGACGTCGGCTACGTCACCGCCGACGACCGGCTCGCCGCCCTGCTCGACATCGCGGCGGGCGGGCGCGTCCTGCGCATCGAGCGGCTGCGGCTGGCCAGTGGTGAGCCGATGGCGATCGAGACGACCCATTTGTCGGCGAAGCGGTTTCCGGCGCTGCGCCGGAGCCTGGTGAAGTACACCTCCCTCTACACGGCGCTGGCCGAGGTCTACGACGTCCGCCTCGCCGAGGCCGAGGAGACCATCGAGACCTCCCTGGCCACCCCACGCGAGGCGGGTCTGCTGGGCACGGACGTGGGCCTGCCGATGCTGATGCTCTCCCGGCATTCACTGGACGCCCAGGGCGCTCCGGTGGAATGGGTCCGGTCGGTGTACCGGGGGGACCGGTACAAGTTCGTGGCGAGGTTGCAGCGGCCGGCGGAGTAGGAGGCCGCCCCGGCGGCCTGCCCCCGAAAAGCACGGCACACACCGAACTGCCCCCTCCTCCCAGGAGGGGGCATTCGTGTTTTTCCGTCCGGGTCCGGCCCGGGTCTAGACCTATTGACGCCCCCGACGCGGACTCATAGTGTCGCCACGCCGAACCTCTGGCCTTGCGAGAGCTGCGAGAGGAACACCATGAACGACACCGCAGGCGTGCGGAGTTATGACGCAGCCGCCCCCACCAACAACCGCCCCGGACTGCCCGTGGTCAATCTCGACCGGGCGCACTCCCCGCAAAAAGTCCTCGCCCACGGCGACCTGCTGCGCCGATTCGTGGACGGCGAGGAGATCCGGCCCGTCCATATGCGCATCGGCATCATGGGCGCGTGCAATATGCGCTGCAACTTCTGTAACTTCCACTCCCCCAATGAAGAGCAGTTCTACGACCTTTTCTCCTTCAAGGACTCCATCCCGACGGAGCAGGCCGTCTCCCTCATGCGCCAGTTCGCCGCCAACGACGGCCGCGCGGTGACGTTCTGCGGCAGCGGTGAGTGCACCATCCATCCGGGTTATTCCGCCATCTGCGACGCCGGGCACGAGGCGGGGCTGCGCATCGGTCTGATCACCAATGGCTCCCGGCTCGGCAGGCCGGCCCTGGCGGAGTGCGTGGCGTCCACCCACACCTGGGTGCGGATCGGGCTCAACGCGGGCACCGAGGCCACCTTCGACGAGATCACCCGCGACCGTGAGCACACCTTCACGTCCTTCCTGCGGAACGTGAGCCGGCTGCGGGAGTCGGCCATCGACCCGGACTTCCGGATCGGCTTCAACTACGTGATCACCGAGCGGAACCACCGGGAGATCCTGGCCGCCGCCCGCGTGGCCCGGGAGGCCGGGGCGCACTACGTACGGTTCGAGCCGGAGTTCTACAGCGCGCTCGGGCACGAGACGATCGAGGCGGTCATGGCCGAGGTCGCCGGAGCGCTGACCGAGGCGGCGGCGCTGGCGGACGACGGCTTCGAGGTGTCGGTCCCGAAGCTCGACCGGGGGCCGATGGACCAGGTGGAGGCCGTCGAGGGCGACTTCGACCGCTGCCACTACAGCCGCTTCGTGACCGCCGTCGGCGCCGACGGGCATCTCTACCCGTGCCCCCAGGTGCACCTCAACAGCCGCTACCGCATCGGCGATGTGATCGGGACCAGCTATGCCGAGGTGCTGGAGGGCGGCCCACGGGCCGAGTGGGAGGCCTCCAACCCGCTGCGGACGGACCTGTGCAAGTCCTGCTTCTACCGCCCGCAGAACGAGCTGCTCGAACTGCTGCGGCGCGGCCGGATCCGGCTGGACGACGCGCTCGCCTCGTACGCGGTCGAGGTGCCCAGCACCCTGCACGCCGACTTCGTCTGACACCTGACGGAGCCGGGACCGGCCCACTGCCCCGCCCATCACCCCGGCAGAGCGCCCCTACCGCCGACGGCGTACCTCCTCCACCGCGAAGGGCTCCATGCAGATCCATCGTTTGCGTCAACTTCTCTCCGTGGAGCGGGCACTGGGGCCCGCCCCCGGCAAGGCGGCCGGGCCGGACGGGTTCACCGCGTGGTCCCGGCGCGTCCACGACGTCGTGGACCGGCTGGCGCGCGCCGAGCGCGGGCCGGTCGCGGCGACGAGCGAGCGGCCGCCCGAGACGGCGGACGGGCTGGTGCGGGAGAGGCTGCTGTTCGACAGCCCGGCCCGGGGCCGGTTCCGGGCCACCGCGCTGGCCCCCGCCGGGAGCGGGCCGCTGCCCGCCGTCCTCGTCGTCGGGGGCAAGAACGCCCGGCTCGACCAGCTGACCGGCGAGGAGCCGCCCGACCACCCGGACCGCAACGTCGCCGAGCACCTGGCGCGCTCCGGCTTCCTCACCCTCGCCGTCGACCACGGCATCGACGGGGGCCTCGACCCGGACCGGCTCGCCGGGCGGGACGAGGGGACGGTCCTCGCGCACGCCTTCGCGCTGCGCGGCCATTCGCTGCTGGGCGCCCTGCTCGGTGACGCGACCGCCGCCCTCGACTGGTTGCGCGCCCACCCCCGGGCCGCACCCGGGCGGACCGGGATCTTCGGCCACAGCCTCGGCGGGGCCGTCGCCCTGCACACGGCCCTCCTGACCGACAGGCCGGACGGGCCGCACGGGCCGCACGGGCCGACGCCCGTCTGCGTGGCCGGACACCTCGGCAGCTACCCCGCGCTCTTCGCCCGGCTGCTGACCGGCTTCGAGGGGGCGGTGCTGCCGGGCATCCTCGAATACGCCGACCTGCCCGAACTGCTCGGCGCCCTGGCCCCCGCCCCGCTCCAGCTGCAGTACGGGCTGCGGGACCCCTACCTCGACCCCGCCGACGCCCGCGAGGCCGCCCGTACGGTCCGCCGCGCGTACACCGCCGCCGGCGCGGCGGAGCTGCTGGAGGTGCTGGAGCTCGACATGGGCCACGGCACCGACCGGGAGCGGGCGGCCGCGTTCTTCACCCGGGCCCTCGCCACGCCCACCGCGCCCACCGCGCCCGCCCTCGCCCCGGTGCCCGCGCAGCGCGTGCGCTTCACGGCGGAGGAGCGGCGGACGATCGGTGACCGGGTGGACGACGCCCTGGCCTGCGGGGTGCTCACGCAGGGGCCGCAGGTGGCCCGGTTCGAGGCGCTGGCCCGCACCTGGACCGACGGCCGGGATACGGTCGCCCTCTCCTCCGGCACCGCCGCCCTGGAGATCGCGCTGCGCATCCTGGACGTCGCGGGCCGTACCGTCCTCGTCCCCGTCAACACGTTCTTCGCCACCGCCGCCGCTGCCGTCCGCGCGGGCGCGCGGGTGGGCTTCGTGGACCTGGAGCTCGACGGGCTCGGCATGGACCCGGACGCCCTGCGGGCGGCGCTCGCGGCGGACGGTCCGGTCGCCGCCGTCGTGCCGGTCCATATCGGCGGTGTCGTCTCGCCCGCCCTCGAACCGCTCCTGGAGGAGTGCCGGGCGCGCGGCATCCCCGTTCTGGAGGACGCCGCGCACGCGTTCGGCAGCACGCTGAACGGGCGGGCGGCCGGGGCCTTCGGGCGTTTCGGCGCGTTCTCCTTCTTCCCCACGAAGGTGGCCACCAGTGCCGAGGGCGGTCTGCTGACCGGCGCCGGGCCCGACGACCTGGAGAGCGCGCGGCGCTGGCGCGACCACGGCAAGAGCGCCCCGGGCTCCACCCTGCACGACCGGCCCGGCGGCAACTGGCGGCTGAGCGAACTGCACGCGGCCGTCGGCGCGGTGGACCTGGAGCGCTTCGCCCCCGCCCTCGCCGCCCGCCGGGCACTGGCCGCCCGTTACGACGAACTCCTGGTCGGCGTCCCGGGGTTACGCCCGTACATCCCGCCCAAGGCGTCGGAGAGCAACTTCTACAAATACCTCGTCCATCTGGACGGTCCCGTGGGCCGGGGGCGGCTCAAGGCGCGGCTGCGGGAGCGGCACGGTGTCGCGCTCGCGGGCGAGGTGTACGACACGCTGCTCTGCGACCAGCCGTTCTTCCGCGAGCGCGGCGCCGGGGCGGCGGCCTTCCCGCGAGCGCGCTGGTTCGCCGAACGGCACGTCGCCCTGCCGCTCTACCCCACACTGACGGAGGCCGAGCAGATCAGGGTGGCGGCCGCGCTGCGGAGCGAGCTGTCGTGACCGCGCGCCCGGCATTACTGCCCGCCTTCCGCCGGGCCGCCTGGCACACCTCGGCGGACACGCTCCG
Organism: Streptomyces syringium; assembly: GCF_017876625.1. NCBI lineage: Bacteria > Bacillati > Actinomycetota > Actinomycetes > Kitasatosporales > Streptomycetaceae > Streptomyces > Streptomyces syringium. The sequence continues at coordinate 5,119,895 of NZ_JAGIOH010000001.1, read as the reverse complement.
GCTGCCGGGCCCGCCCGCCGAACTGGCCCTGGTACCCGAGGTGGTGGCGGCGTCCGACCGGCGCTGGTGGGAGGCGCAAGCCCTCGCGCACGGCGATGCGGAGTTCCGTCCCGCCGACCGGCGGAAACTGCTGGCCGAGGCCCTGGACCTGTTCACGGACGGCACCGTGACCATCGGCGATTCCCTCGTCCAGAGCCCGGCGGAGTTCCGCGCGGCGATATGGGCGACGGCGGGCGTCCCGGCCGCGCTCGTGGACCGCTGGTGCGGGCTGCTGCGCGAGGCGGTACCCGAGACGTTGCCCGGGGCCGGAGTGCCGGGCGGCGGGGTGCCGGACGGCGCCCTGTCCCTGGTGTCGCTGCCGGGCAACACCTTCTCCTGCCTGGAGTCGGTGCTGTCCGAGGCGGCCCGCAGCGCGGCGGTCTGGGTGCGCCCCAGCCGCCGCGAACCCTGGTCCGCCGCCCGTCTCGTGGCAGCCCTGCTGGCGGTCGGCTGGCCCGCCTGGCGACTCGGCCTCTACCCGTCGGAGCGGCGGACGCTGCGCGGCCTCGTGCGGCTCACGGATCGTCAGATCGTCTACGGGGGCGCCGGTCCGGCGGCTTCCGTGCGCGGCGCGCCGCAGCTGACCGTGCACGGCCCGGGGCGCGGCTGCGCGCTCGTACCGCCGGGGATGGGCACGTCCGAAGCCGTGGCGTGGCTGCTGCCGCTGGTCGCGGGTGACGGGGGCCGGTTCTGCTCCAATGTCCGCACGGTCGTGTGCCCGGGGCCGGGGGCGGACGCGCTGGCCACCGCCCTGGCCGAGGCGCTCGACGTCCTCCCCACCGATCCCGCCGCCCCCTGGCCGCTGACCGCCTGCCGCACGCCCGGCGAGGCCGAGCGGGCGGCCTGGGGCGTACGGGAGCGGCTGCGCCCCGGTGACCGGCTGCTGACCCGGCGCCCGCCGACGGCCCGTACCGGCGGCACCGGCTCCGACGTCTACGCCCTGCCCGCCCTCGCGCTGCTGGCCTCCGCCGACCCCGGCCACCCGCTCGTCGGTCATGAGGTGCCCTTCCCGTTCGCGGCCGTGGTGAGCGCCTCGCCCGCCGGGGCCGAGGCGATCGCCGCCGGGTCGCTGTTCGTCCACAGGCTCCCGGAGGGACCGGCATGACCACCGACCTCTTCGCGACGATGTGCGAGCGCGTGCCCGAGCTGCGGACCGGGCTCGACGCGTGGACGCGGCGGATGATGCGCTGGCACTTCTCCCCCGCGACCGGCTCGCCGTTCTGGGTGTCCCGCCGTTCCGGCCTGGGCTTCGATCCGCTCACCGATGTCGACGGGTTCGCCGCTCTCGCGCTCTTCGGCCTGTTCGACAAGGCGGAGCTGAGGGCCGCGCGCGCCCGGGAGCTGCTGCCGCGCGGGTACCGGGACCGCCCGTTCCGCGTCTTCGAGACCGGTGGCACGACCGGTCCGCCCTGCCGGATCGTCAACGTCTCCCGGCTCGCGTACGACGTGGTGATGTACCGCGCGATGCTGGAGGCCCGGGGCGTGGCGGGCGGCGACATCCTCGCGATGACGCCCGCCGGGCCGCACGCGTACGGGCATTTCGTGGAGGGGCTCGCCGACAGCTGGCGCGGGGCCGTCCTCGCCATCGACTTCGACCCCCGGTGGGTGAAGGCGGAGATCAGGGCGCACGGCGAGGCCGACGCGTACACCGACCACCTCGTGGCGCAGACGGAGGCGCTGCTGACCGCCGAGCGGCCCACTCTGCTCTTCACCACCGCGCGGCTGCTGCTCGCCCTCGCCATGCGGCTGCCGAAGCCGATCGACGCGTACGGGCTGCGGGCGGTCTGCACGGGCGGTACGTCCTGCACGGCGGCGGAGGCGCGGTACCTGCGCCAGGAGCAGCTGCGGGGCGTGCAGTGGATCGACACCTACGGCAACACGCTGGTCGGGCACGCGCTCCAGGCGGACGGGCCGGAGCCGGGGAGCCACTCGTACCACCTGCCGCCGCCGTTCGCCGTGCTGACGGTCGTCGACCCCGACGACCCGTGGCGTGAGGTGGCTGTCGGCGAGCGCGGCCGGGTGCGGGTGACGACGCTGCTGGAGGACCTGTTCCTGCCGAACCTGCTGGAGCGGGACAGCGCGGTCAGGACCGGCCCCCACCCGTGGTTCCCGTGGGACGGCGTCGCGGCCGTCCGCCCCTGGACGCCGGGGGCGGACGGAGAAGACCCGGAGGGCGCCGTCGAAGGCGTCTATTGATCGAAGGCGTCCACTGAACGGGGAGAAACATCATGACGACGCTGTCCTCGAACGGCCTTCCGCTCACGTTCGACGAGGAGCTGTTCACGCCGCTGCGGGACAGCACGGAGCTGCGCTCCCGGCCGGCCTCGTTACGGGCCCGGCTGCGCGCGGACGGCTGTCTGTATCTGCGCGGGGTGCTGGCGCGGGAGGACGTACTGCGGTTGCGCGAGGCGTACTTCGCGTCCTGCGATCCGGTGCTGCTCGCGCCGGGGACGACGCACCGCGAGGGGATCTTCTCCGGCCGGGTGCCGCCGGGGCTGCCCGCGCACGGTGTCCCCGGCCATCCGGCGCACGCGTTCGTCCGCTCCGAAACGTTTCACCGCTTCCTGGCCGATCCGGCGCCGGCCGCGCTCGCAGAGTCGCTGCTGTGCGGCCCGGTCCAGATGCTCCCCCGCCGGATCCTGCGCCACTTCCACCGGGGCTCGCGCCTCGCCTCCCGCGCCCATGTGGACCGCGACTACATGGACCGGGGCTCGGACCGGGTGCTGACCCTGTGGATACCGGTGGGCGACTGCCCACCCGCCACCGGCGGCCTGGTCTATCTGGAGGGTTCCCACACGCTGCCGCCCGCCGCGTACGCGCCGCTGCGGTCGGCGGGCGACCGCCCCGGCGACCATCGGCCGATCAGCCACGACCTGGCCTCGACGGCCCGTGCGCTGGGCCGCCGTTGGATGTGGGCGGACTACGCGGCGGGGGACGTCATGGTCCATCTGCCGCACATCATCCACGCCTCCCTGGACACGACGACGGACGCGATGCGGCTGTCGGTGGACGCCCGGTTCGTGCGGCGCGGCGACACGCCTGATCCGCGCTGGCTGCGGGCATGGTCGGGGGACGACGGGGCGTGAAGCGTGAAGGGGACCGACTGACGTCGTCGTCCTCCTGAACACACGGGACATTATCGAAGGAGTTCGTACGTGCCGAGCAGGACCCTTGCCGAGCGACTGACGGCCTACGCCGTGCTGGCCCACGACCCGGCGGTCCCGGGGATCGCCGCCGACTACTGGGAGCTGAGCGAGCCGCACTACCGGGCGGTGGACGCGCTGCTCTCCGGCTTCCTGGCGGCCCGGCCGGAGGCGGCGCAGCCGTACAAGGACCTGGTCGCCGACCCGACCGCGCTCGCGCCGCAGCTGGAGCTGCGGCGGCGCCTCGCCCGGTCGCTGGCGGCGGACGACGGCGAGGAGCGGGCCCGGCTCGCGGCGGCGGTCGAGGAGGCGGACCGGCACATCTGGATCGACTACCAGGTGGGGGAAGGTGGCGAGGCGGCCCCGGCCGAGACGGCAGCGGCGGGCCCGGGGACGGCCTCCGGACCCGCCGTGGTCCACATCGTCATCCCCTTCCGGGACCGCGACGCGGGCGGCCTGCGCACCCGTAATCTCCTGGCCTGTCTGCGCGCCCTCGCCGACCAGGGCCCGGGCCCCGCGCACCACGTCACGGTGGTCGAGACCGACGACCGGCCGCGCTCGCGCGCCCGGCTGGAGCCGCTCGTGGACCGTTACGTCTTCGCGGAGAACCCGGGGCTGTTCAACAAGTCGTGGGCGGTGAACGTCGGTGCCCGCACCGTCCCGGACTCTGTCCCCTACCTGTGCGTCCTGGACGCCGACATCCTGGTGGACCGCTCCTTCGTCCGCCGCAACGTCGACCGGATCGCCACCGGCGCCCACGGCACGCATCTGCCGTTCCGCTGGTCGCTGTCCCTGGACGAGCCGTCCAGCCTGCGGGCCATCCACGCCCGTACGGCCGCCGGCCTGCCGGACGTCCCGGAGAGCACGCTGCGCGGCCTGCTGCTGCGGGAACCGCCGGGCGGCTGCGTCTGGGTCCGTACCGAGGTCTTCCACGGTGTCGGCGGCTTCGACGAGCGCTACGAGGGCTGGGGCGGCGAGGACGACGACGTCATCGCCCGTCTCACGGCCGCCGCCGGGGTCGTCCGCTTCGAGGACCCGCTGCTGCACCTGAACCATCCACGCCCCCGGATGACACGGGACGGCCTGCCGTTCAACGCCCATATCGAGCCGCTGAGCTGGACGGCGGAGGCGGGTTACGGGGACCCGTCGGCGTTCGCCCGCCGAAAAGATCTGCACCCCGACGGCCGCCCCGCCTAGGCTCCGGCCCATGCACGCACATGACGACGATGCCTTCCTCGCCCATGTCACGCAGCGACTCGCGGCACTGCCGTGTGTGCACGCGGTCGCGCTGGGCGGCTCGCGGGCCACGGGGACGCACGGACCGGACAGCGACTGGGACTTCGCCGTCTACTACCGGGGCGCGTTCGATCCCCAGGACGTGCGCGCCCTCGGCTGGCCGGGTGAGGTCTCCGGGATCGGCGGGTGGGGCGGCGGGGTGTTCAACGGCGGTGCCTGGCTGCACGTCGACGGGCGGCGCATCGACGTGCACTACCGGGACCTGGACGACGTCGAGCATCACCTCGCCGAGGCCCGGGAGGGCCGTTTCCGCGTCGAGCGGCTGCTGTGCCACCTGGCGGGCATCCCGACCTACATCGTCCTCGCGGAGCTGGCCGCCAATCAGGTGCTCCACGGGGAGCTGCCGCGCCCCGCGTACCCCGAGGCCCTGCGGCGGCAGGCCCCGGAGCGCTGGTGGGGCGACGCCCGGCTGACCCTCGCCTACGCCCGGACCGCCCACGCCGAACGGGGCCGTCTCGCCGACACCGCCGGGGCCATCGCCACCGCCGCCTGCCAGGCGGCGCACGCGGTGCTGGCGGCGAAGGGCGAGTGGGTCACCAATGAGAAGACGCTGGTGGAACGGGCGGGGCTGCGCGGCATCGACCGCGTGCTCAGCGGCCTGTCGCCTCGGCCGGAGGCTCTGACCGGGGCGGTCGACCAGGCGGAGGCATTGCTGGAGGCGGCCGTCAGGGCTTCCTGAGCCGGTAGAGGACGTTCGGGCGCAGCGGCCCTTCGGGGAAGTCGGGGTCGTCGAAGTCGTCGGCGGGGTCCCGGGTCATGCCGATCCGGGCCATCACCGCCTGGGAGCGGACATTGGTGGCGGTCGTCACCGCCAGGATCTCGGCGAGCCCGACCGTCTCGAAGCCGAAGGCCAGGACGGCCCGGGCAGCCTCGGTGGCGTAGCCGTGCCCCCAGGCGGAGCGGGCGAGCCGCCAGCCGATCTCCACTCCGGTGAACGGCAGGTCGTCGTCCACGTCGTCGAGACCGGCGAAGCCGATGAACTCACCGGTGGCGGTCACCTCGACGGCCCACCACCCGTAGCCGCGCTCGGCGAAGTCGGCCTGGAAGGCCGCCACCGAGGCATCGCTCTGCTCCCGCGTGAGCGGCTCACCCAGGAACTCGCGGACCTCGGGATCGGCGTTCATGGCCGCCCACGGGGCGAGGTCGGCGTCCCGCCAGGGGCGGAGGGTGAGGCGCTCGGTGCGTAGTTCGGTCATGCGGCGTTCAGTCATGCGGCGTTCAGTCATGCGGCCAAGGAGACGTGAGCGGTGGCCGGAACGTCCACCGGATTTCGGGGCGGCGCCGGCGGCCCTGGCCGGTCTTCAGAGTCAGGAATGGCCGGTTCTCCGATAGTGGGACGGATCGGACTCCGGTGGGATGTGTCCCATACGGGGGTTCGACATGGACCCCTGGCATGTGCGCTGCCGTTTGGTGACCGTCTTCAGTGACCGTCGAAGCGACTATCGAGGAGTCCCGTGGGCCGCTCGTCCGCGTTACGTCTGCGTTCCACCGCCGTGGCCCTTGCCGCCTCGGCGTGCCTCTTCGGAGGTGTCACATCAGCCCAGGCGGCCCCGACCGGCCCGGCCCAGGAGCTCGTCGCGCCTGAGGTGAGGACGTTCACCGGCAGCGGGACCGGCACTTCGCCGTCCCAGGCGGTGGACGGCGCGGTCCGGATCGCCTACACGTTCGCCCAGTCGGCGGGCTGGCAGGCGAACCAGTGCCACGTCCGCGCGACCGACGTCAGGTCGGTCGGCGGTGGGGTGTACGCGGCGGTCGCCAGCTTGTTCTGCCAGCGCTGACTAGCACGTTTCCGCATTTCCAGGATTTCCAGGGTTTTCATCAAAAGGGGGATACCGACATGACCTCGATGCTCATCCGGGGTGGGGCCGCCGTCGTTCTCGCGGGCCTCGCCGTGCTCGCGCCGACCGCCGCGTACGCCGACGCGAGCGTGCGCGCCGACGCCGCCACCGTGCAGGAGACGCGGGCGTTCACGGGCTTCGCGTACGAGAACAGCCCCAAGGAAGCGAAGCGGGAAGCCGAGAAGAGAGCCCGCCAGAACGCGCTGATCAGCGGGTTCCTCAATGAGCAGTGTGTGCTGCTCTACGCCAACTCGACTCGGCTGGCACCGGGTTACTACGCGGGCGACGCCGCGATCAGCTGCACCCGCTGAGTCGCTGAACCTCCCGCTGAACCTCCCGCTGAGGCGAACCCGTGCCCGCCTCAGCGGGAGGTGCCACGCCCTGGCTAAAGCCAGCTGACGCGGGCGTCGGTGACCGGCTCGTCGCCGGCCGGCCGCCTGCCGAGCTCACCGGCCCGTACCCCGTCCAGCAGTCGGCGGACGGCGTCCACGATCTCCGGGGCGGCACGCCGGAGATCGGCCGCGTCCGTCGCCCCGACCTCGTCGCGGGCCGCACCCGCCGTCTCCAGCACGCCGTCGAGGTCGCAGAGCCGCTCGGCCAACCACCCAAGGGGATCGGCGGACAGCTTCTCGTCGAAGACCCGCGCGCCGGGCTCCCAGCCCTGGAACCGGGGGTGGTGATGTGTCCGGTCGAAGCTCCCGACCGGCCCGGCCACCGACTCCAGCAGGTCCACCCGCCACAGCGGGCGGTCGATCTCGATGGGCCGCGCGGAGTACATCGACCCCTTCAGGGTCCCGCTCTCGACGTGCCGCAGCTCCAGGCGTACGCCGCGCTCGGCGCCCTCCTGCCCGGGCTCCGGGTCGGGATCGACGAAGTAGAGGTCGCTCACCACTACCCCGACCCGCTCAAAGCCGTATGCGTAGAACACGAGACCGTCCTCACGTTCGGTAGGGAAGCCGCATGGCCGGACCCGACCGTTCGCGCGGGACGCGCTGACTCAAGTGGCGCTGCTACGGGCCCTGTTCACGGCTTTCGTACACCAACGGTAGCGCCGACAGGCGTGGTCGGGGCCGAGACCGCCACGCCTGCCCTGCCCCTACCCCTCCCCCCTCAGCACACCGACGGGTTGTCGCAGTCGAACCTCACCGCGTGTGCGGTCGGCTGGAAGCCCGGCGTGTTCCAGGGGGTCCCTCGTCCGCTGCTCTTCTCCGCGGACGCGACTTCCTGCCGGCAGTCCGTGGCCGAGACGAACGTGGCGAAGATGTGTGCCTTCTTGTTGGTGACATTGGTGCCGTTCGTGCTGCCCTGGTCCGGCAGCTTGATGCATTTCCCGGCCGGTGGATTGACCATGCGGTGGCCGCGGCCGTCGGCGGTGGTGAACAGGAACTCGCCCTGGGCGATTTCGGCAGGGACCGCGTAGGTGGAGGTCACTCCCGAGGTCACGGCGATCAGTGCGGCGGCGGGCAGGGCGAACAGGACGCTCATGCGAGGGGTCACGGGACCGCCTTCCGGTGCGCGGTCAGGTCCTGCGTGATCTCGATCTGCGTGCGGCACGTGGGGCTCGGGTTGATGTTGCCGGTGTGCAGCACTTCGCGGCTGCCGATGAACGCGCTGGCCGCGAACTGGCGGACGTCCGAGCAAGCGCCCAGGTTGAAGGTGGCCGTTGCCCCGGAGGTGACGCGGCGCTGGGTCATCAGGCGGATGGTCGGATCGCTGTGCCGGGCGACGGCCAGGTTGACCTCGTCGAGGGTGAGGCGGGAGTGATTGATCACGTCAACCACGTAGTTCGGCTCGGCCGGGGTCGGCTGGGCCCCGGCGGACGGTGCGGCCGTGAAGGAAGCCGCCAGGAGGAGCAGGGCCGCGCAGACCGCCCTCACCGCGCGCCTCACCGCAGGGCTCGTTCCGCTTGTACGCCCGCCGCCCTGTCCCTGATGGTCACGACGTCGTCGCAGCCCACCGGGTCCGCCTCGACGTCACCGGTGGTGAACAGGCGCTGGCCCCCGACGATGCCGCTGACCGCGTACTGCTTCACGTCGGAGCACGGCCCCAGGTCGAAGTTGACCACGCTGGACGCCGGGACGTTGTACTGGTGGAGGATCTGCGTGACCGGTGTGCTGTGCCGGGTGAAGGCCACGGCGATCTCATCGAACGCCTGACTGGAGAAGTTGTCGACCTCGACCTGGTAGTTCGGCGCCAGGCGCATCACGGCGTCCGGTGCCGTCGATCCTCTGGCACCGGCCGCCGCGTGCCCGGCTCCTGGTGTCACGGCCAAGGCCAGCAGACACGCTGCTGCCGCGGCCGCCGCCCGGCCGACGTATGAGAGACGCATGAGCATTTCCCCCTCCTGTAGCACAGCGATGTGCCTCCCCCAGCCGTTCTGACGGCTGACGGCGCGGCGCTTCGACTCCCCAGCCGGCGGCCGCCCTCATACGGTGGTGGCGGGACTCCAGGAGGTCAACGAGAAGCCGGAAGGTTCACCCTGGCGGGTGGATACATCAGATAAGCCGGATATGCGACTGGCTCTTCTCGGGGCACGCGTGGCATTCCGCCGGAGTTCAGGTGACGAGCCAGGAGGGGCCATCACTGCGTCCGGCCCATAGGCGTTCCTCGTCGGGCCGTACGGTCACGCCCAGGTCGGTCAGGTCCGGCTCACCGGCCTCCTGCCACGCGGTCACTGCCGCCTCGGCTTCGCCGAGAAGGCGGCGCGGCCCCCATTGCCGGCCTTGCCCGGTGGGCTTCCATGCGGCCCATGAGGAGGCGTCACGGCTTTGGAACCACCAGGTCTCACCGAACCGGATGTGCACCCCGGGCACGAGGACGTGGAAGAGCAGCTCGGCGCCGAGGGCCTCTCCGAGTACCGACAGGTCCACGGTGGTACTGAGTCTCTCGGCGCCGGACATGGTGGCGTCGATGACCGGGCGGACGTCCACCACGTCGCGGCCGCGTTGTCCCCGCAGGGGTATGAACGCCATGGCGTCCGCGATCGGCCCGGACGCCGACTCGCCGTCGTTGGCGACGACCAAGCGCACCAGGGCGAGCCCCCGGTAGGGGGTGACGATCACACCGCCGGGGGCCGTCTGCTCGATCCATGCCCAAGGGATGCGCATCGCCGAGGCGGTGCTGAGGACCCAGGAGTACGGTGCGCCGGGGGGCCACCCGTGCTCACCGTCGCCGACGACCGTCTGCACGTCGCCGTACCCGGCCGTGTCGAGAGCGCGGCGGGCGTCGGCGGCAAGCCGGTGGTCCACCTCGACCGTAATCACGTTGCGGGCGCCGACACGTTCGGCGAGCAGGGCCGAGTCGTAGCCGCTTCCGGTGCCGATGTGCAGCCCCCTCCGGCCGGGCTGCGGATCGAGATGGGAGAGCTGGCGCACGACGACCCGCAGCGAGGACAGGGACGACGACAGGCGCCCCACCGCAGCCTGCCCGCCGGTGGCGTCACCGTCGTCGAACTGCGTGATCAGCGCGCGGTCGTGGGTGTAGACCGCGCGCCCCCACGCCTCGGGGTCCGTAGCCCGGCTGACGACCGGGTACGTCCCGTCCTCCTCCCTGATGCAGAACCGCGAGGGTGCGAACATCTCGCGGGGGACGGCCTCGAACGCATCGCGGACCCAGGGGGCGCCGAACTGCCGGTCGACGGCGAGGGCCTCGGCGCAGTTGTGGCGCAGCGTCGCGTAGTCGCGGGTGGTGGTCATCGGCGGTGGGGTGCGTCGCCGTCGGCGGTGGAGGGGTCGGTGGGGTCGCTGGGGCGGCCGAAATCGTCGTCGGGGTTCCAGGCGCGGTCGTCGTCGTCCGGTTCCTGCTGCTGGTCGTCCTTGCGTCCCATGGCGACCATCTCCTTCGTGATGATGGAGCAGGTTTCAGTGAGCGCAGCGCGGCCCTCGCTCATGTGGTCGCTCCACCCTGGCTGTTGTCGCTCACCAGGCCGAGGAGCATCTGGCAGCTGCGGGCCATCTCCTGGCACCACACGTGCGCGGCGTCCACATCGGTCCCGGCGTCGGGACAGTCGGCATGGGTGAGCCGGTAGCGCACGTGCGTCAGCCCGTGCCCGGCGAGGCCCGGCCCCCGCGACGAGCGCCGCGTGCCGTGGGCCTCGGCGGCATACGGCAGCAGGACTTGCGCGTACTCGGCCAGCCGCTGCGCCGTAGTGGTGACCAAGGCCGGGTCGAGGCGGTCACCCACAGGCAGAGGCGCGAGTGCGGCTTCAATGGCCTGCCGCACGCGGTCGACGTCGAGTTCGCTCCTCGCAGCCGAGGTCGCGCCGGCCGACGGGTTGTTCGTCGCGTTCACCGGGCCTCCTCGCTCCTGGCGTCGGCTGCCGCGTCGAGGACCTGGGCGAGCCGGGCAGCGACCTCCGCCCGGCAACCGCCGAGTTCGACGAAGCGCCGGTGGTCCACCGGCTCGGAGCTGCGCAGCGACGGGATGACCAGACCGTGCCGCGCGAGCGCCGCCCGCAGATCCGCGGCCGCCGCGTCGCTGGCGTCGAGCGCGGCGTGCCGCTGCTTCCAATACTTCTTGGCCGCCTCGGTTCTGATCACGGTCGCCCTTTCGTGATTGGAGGTGAGATGGTGCAGGCGGTCGGCGGCACCAGGTGGGAGTCGAGATCAGACATGGGGAGTTCCTCCAGGAAGAGGGCGGGGTGCCTTAGCGAAGGCACTCGTCGAACGGATGGTCGGGTGCGGGCCGAAGCGGGCCATCGGCAGTGAACTCGCGGCCGCCGCGCTCCGGGCGCAGGTAGATCTCCCCGGATTCACGGTCAAAGCTCCATGGGTTGCCCACATGCGTCACCACGGCGACACCGCCGTCGACGAGGACACGGGTGCCGCGGTCCACCCATGCGGGCGGAGCTGAGGACGTCCTGGCGGACGGACGGCTCACCGTGCCTCACCGCCGGGCGGCATGGTGGTGCGCCTCGGTCCGGCCGGGCTGTTGCCCCTCCATACGCAGGTCACTGCGTTTTCCTCTCGTCGCGGGTGTGCCGGGCCCAAGGCCCTGGCCTCGCAGCCCAGTGCATCGCGGCGCCGAGAACGGGACGAGGTCATATCGCAGGACACATCGCACAGCGTCGCGTCCGGGAGTACCGTCTGATCTCTCCACACACCGGCCGCCGGGGGTACCCATGTCCCAACACCCGGGCAACACCCTGTTCGTCACCGCCCGCTTGGAGCGCGGGTGGCATTCGCAGGCCGATGTTGCCGCCGCGTACGAGTCTCACGCCGCCGCGCTGGGCGAGTCGGTGAGCATCACGGTGCGCCAGGTACGAAGGTGGGAATCATCGACGCCGGGCTGGCCCAACAAGGTCGCCCGCCGCATCCTGCGGTCGATGTTCGACGTCCCGCTGGAAGCCCTGGGCTTCGTCCCCCTGCGTCCCGCCGAAAACCAGCTCGCCCGCGCAACGTCCGACGCCCGCTCTGGCCGGAGCCGCAAGGAGGATTCGGTGCGCCGACGCACATTTCTCGGTGGCGCCCTGGCCGGTGCCGCCCCATTCCTCGACGCAACCGCGCTTGAACATCTGGCCGCCGCTGTCACCCGTGCCCGCCGCTACGCCGACCAGCACCTCGTCGCCCACCTGAGAGCTGCCCTTGACGAAGCTGCCCGCACAGACGGCCGTACCGGCCCCCGACAGGCCCTACCAGGCGCCGTGAGCATTCTCGGTGCCATCGACGAGATCGCCCGCGACGCCTCTCCCACCATCCGCCGCGAACTTCTCGGTGTCGGGGCCCGGGCAGCAGAGTTCACCGCGTGGCTCTACCGGGATGCCGGCGCCCCGCCGCACGCCACGACCTTCTTCCACGATCGGGCCATCGAGTGGGCCACCCTCAGCGGCGACGGCCCCATGCACGCCTACGTGTTGCTACGCAAAGCCCAGGCCACCGAGCGGGACGACGCGGCCCGCATGCGCGACCTCGCCCACGCCGCCGTCCACGGGCCCTGGACGCTGCCCCCACGGGCTCGGGCTGAGGCCCTGCAACAAGAAGCCCGCGCCATGGCGCTCACCGGCACCGTCCCCGACCTGGTCGCCCGCACCCTTGACCAGGCCCACGACGCCCTAGCCGACGCCGAGCCATCAGGGCCGGCGACCTGTACCGGGCCCCTGTGTGCCGGCTACAACACCGACCGTCTCATGGCCCAAAGCGCCATCTGCCATCGCGAAGCCGGACAACCGGAACGTGCCGTCACCCTCCTACGCCAGCACCTCCAGCGAGGCGCCTTCGCACCGCGCGACAGGGCATTCTTCACCGCCCACCTCGCCGGAGCACTCGCCGCCGCCGGCGAACCCGACGAAGCCGCCACCACCGGCCTGTCCGCTCTCCAGCTCGCCGCCGCCCCACACTTCGGACAGGCTCTCGGCGAACTCCGTCGCACCGTCACCGAGCTGCGGCCCTACGCCCGCCGCTCCGCCGTACGGGAGCTGCGCCAGGCACTGACTGCCCTGCCCGGCTAACCGGCGAGGAAGCGGCTGACGCGCTCGATGACCTCGGCCTGCCACGCCTGCGACTGCGGGTGCAGGTACCGCGGGTCCTCGTGCACGGCGAACCCATGCTGCGCACCGTCGAGTTCCATGAGCTCAGCCGGACCGCTGAACAGCGGCAGGTAGCGGCGGGAGGACTCCACCGGCACAAACGTGTCCTTCGTCCCATGCGCCACCAGAACCGGGGCCCGGACGGCCGCCACAAACGTCTCCGGGTCGAGATAGGCAACCTCGTTCAGCAGCGCGCGGCCCAGCTCGAACGGGCTCCGCTCGGTGAACCCCTGCTCCTCCAACGCCTTCGCCGCCTCAGCCGAGAGGTAGTCCTCGGTGACGTACGGACGGCTGGTGATGTACCGCTCGCGGTAGTCGATCCGCGGGTTCAACAGCACCAAGCGCTCGACGTCCTGCGGCCGGTGCCCGGCGTGCAGCGCGGCCGCGCCACCCGAGAAGGACGCCGCAATGACGTGCACGGGCCGGTCGAGACCGCTCTCCACGCGAAGGTGATCGCCCGCGGCGCGAATGTCGTTGGCGACACCCGCGATGGTGATCTCCTCCGGACGGCCGGCACTGGCTCCGTGGGCGCGGAGATCGAAGCGCAGGCACCGGATACCGGCTCCAGCCAGACCCGTGGCAAGCCGGGCAAAGAAACCGCCCTCCTCACGTGTCACACCAGCACCATGAACCAGTACCGCCAGCCCTTTGACGACCCCAGAGGGGGCCGACACCGTGCCTTCCAGCGCGGTGCCGTCGAGCGATCGGAACGCCGTCTCCAGCTCAGCCACAGCCACTCTCCAGAGGGTAGTGAAACCACCGTCACAGCGCAGGACAGTCCGCAGAGACGAAACGGGAAACAGGCAGCCCTGATGGGCGATGCCGCCACCACAGACCAGCCATCGTGGGCCCACCACTCCACGCGAAGGGCCAGGCGAAGAAGCCGGCCCGGCTTGGCTGGAGTTCTTCACCCCCGCCAAGCTGGCCGGTCTCGAAGATGCCGGGTGAAGAACCGGGCCGCGGCGTCCCCCGCGAACTGCGGGACGCCGGTGTGCCCGCCCATATTGGCCTCCAGCGTCTTCTCCTGGGAGCCGAAGGCGTCAAACAGATCCAGGGCCGGCTGCCGGTCGTTCCCTTCGTCGTCCCACTGCAGCAAAACGTGCAGGGGAACGGTGGCCCGGCGGGCCTCCTCGAACGTGGCGCGAGGCACGAAACTCCCGGCGAAGAGAACGGCGGCCACGATGCGCGGCTCGACCACCGCCAGCCGGACACCGATGGAGATCACTCCCCCCGAGTACCCGACAGGGCCGCCGATCTCGGGCAGCGACAGCAGGGCGTCCAGGGCGGCCTGCCATTCCGGGACCGCCTTGTCGACCAGCGGGAGGACGAGGGCGTCGACGATCTCGTCGCTGACCGGCTCACCGGCCTCCATCGCCCGGCGCAGGTCGGCGCGGGCCTGGTCGACGGCGGTCCACCGGGGCCGGTCGCCGCTTCCGGGGAGCTCGATGGTGGCCGTGGCGAAGCCCTCCGCCGCGCAGTGCCGGGCCCGGGCCACCAGGCGGGGGTACATCTTGCGCAGCCCGAGTGGAGGGTGGCCGAGCAGGATCAGCGGCGACGGTGCGGATGTGGATGCGGGTGTCCACAGGATGCCGGGGATCTCGCCGAGGGTGAATTCGCGTTCGAGGACGCCGTCGTCGAGGTGCTGTTCAGAAGTGAATTGCATGGTCGTGCCTTTCGGGAGGGCTCAGAGACGGCGCTCCCGGACGACGACCTACCGCCCGACCGTGACCCCGGAGGGGAGCACCCATGTCGATACTGCGTTCACGGGTACCACCTCCTCAATCTCTCGCACGGCTTCCAAAAACGTAGCAGTGGTCGCCCTCGTCCCCCAAGCGGGTTTTGCGCATTCTCCGCGGCCGGACCCATGGTGCCCAAGTCGCCAATCGGCGCAGAAGCAGGACTGGTCCGGGGTGGGGGCCTAACACTCCAGCCGTAGATCGTGGTCTTGCTGGTCGGGGCCGGCCGGGGGGAGTCTCAGCAGTCGGGGGGTATCCCCCGGCGCCGCCCTGAGGACAGCGCATCAGTACGTCGGGGGAAAGCCGGATGGAGCGATCCCTCCTCAGCTGGTGGGATGGTCGCCGACCGCCGGCTCCGGAGGCGACACCGTCGCGGGGTCACAGCCTGAGCGGTCCCTGAACGTGCGCGCAACCTGAACAGAGAAGGGGTCGTCATGCATGGGTTAAGAAGGCGTCGGCGAGATCTGGTCGTCCTGACCAGCCTGGCTACAGCGGTCCTCGCCGCATCGACCGCGTCCACGGCGGCGGCGAAGCCCCGGCCGGCCCATCCGCTCCAACGGCAGGTGGAGGCGATCCACGACTCCGGGGCCGTCGGTGTGCACGCCGAGGTGACATCACCGGGCGCACGCGACAGCGCGTACGCCGGGACGGCCGCGATGAACACAAGGAGACCCATGCCGCGGGACGGCAGGTTCCGGATCGGCAGTGCCACCAAGACCTTCACCGCCACGGTTGTGCTGCAACTCGTCGGCGAGGGGCGAATGTCCCTGGAGGACACCGTCGAGCAGTGGCTGCCGGGAGTGGTCCGGGGCAACGGCAACAACGGCAGCCAGATCACCGTGCGGCAGCTGTTGCAGCACACCAGCGGCATCCCTGATGTCAGGCCGGAGATATCCGCGTTGAACAGCGCGGACGGCTATCGGGCCGAGCGGTTCCGCACGTACACCCCCGAGGAGCTGGTGGGGCTGGCGATGCGGCAAAAGTCCTCCCCGGGCGCCGGCTGGTCGTACTCCAACACCAACTACATCCTTGCCGCGATGATCATCCCCAAGGTCACCGGCCGGAGTTGGGCACGGGAGGTGAAGGACCGGATCATCCGCCCCCTCGAGCTGAGGGACACCAGTACGCCCGGCGTCTTCCCGTTCATCCTGGGCCCGCACGCCCACGGCTACGCCGCGTTCGGCACCGACACCGATATCGACGTCACGAAGCTCAATTCGAGTATGGCCGTCGGCTCCGGCTCGATCATCAGCACCGCGCATGATCTGAACCAGTTCTACGCCGCGCTGCTCGGCGGCCGTCTGCTGGCTCCGGCGCAGCTCGACGAGATGACGACCACCATGCCCGCGCTGCCCGAGCTGGGCATGAGGTATGGACTCGGTCTTGCCGAGATCCCGTTGCCCTGTGGCGGCAGCTACTTCGGCCACCGGGGCGAACTCCTCGGCTACGTCACCTGGGGCGGCGCCACCCGAGACGGGGCCCGGACCGCCGTGGTGTACGCCACCAGTGACGGCGGCCAGGACACCCAGCAGGCCATGATCAAGCTCGTGGGTCAAGAACTGTGCCGAACCCGCTCCTAGCACTCCAGCCGTAGACATTGATTCTGCCGGTGGACCCGCCGTCTACTTCATCTACGCGGGAGGGCGCGGGCACGCGGCGGTGGATCGTCACCCCGCCTTCGAGACGCTCTCAGGGCATCGATGGCGTCACCGGACATAGAGGCTGGTGCCAGGCATGGCGACCACCTCTTCGCCTGGAATGACCACGCCGATCTGCATTCCCTCACAGCGGTCGTCGTCAAAGAGGATAACGATCTCGTCCGTGTCGTTTCTGACCTCTCCCGGGAATCCCACCTGGTAACAACCGCTGGGGTTGGCATACATGGCGTCATTGATGATCAGCGCTCCGCAGGCCGCCCGCGCGGTACCTCCGATGCCGAGCAATCCTGCTGCCAGCAGGGCGACGAATGGCGTGGCGTGGCGTCGCATGCGGTTCCTCCCGGGAACGCGTTCCGAAGCCCTCCCGGGAATCCCGGCGGGAGCGAGAGGGCTTCGGGTTGTGTTGCAAGCCCGATAGCGTTTACCGGACTTCGTAGAGGATCGTGTAGTGGGCGTCGTCCCCTGTGAAGGCTTGGACCCGCTGTCCCAGGCCCGCCTCGGACGACCTGACGATGATTCCGCCGAGGTGGTCGTCCGCGTCCGGCGAGTCCTCATCGAAGAGGTCGACTGTCGCCTGACCGAAGAAGGTTCTGAAGACGCCGATCTCCCTGGACTCGCCGTCGTTGATGCTCGTCGGTCCGAAGATTCTGGAACCATTGAAGTTAAGGTACGCTTCGTCGGCGCCAGTACTGTCCTCCGTGGTCTGACACGAGAGCGTCAGAAGAAATACTGTGGCCACTTGACCTCCTCGGTTCGGACTGAACGTCAGCACCACGCGCATGGCGCTGATTTTCTGTCAGCCCACGATGGCCGGGCGCAGTCGGGGGTCTTCGCTCTACGCCTGTACCGCACAGACTAAAGCGATTTCCCTCCATTTGAATATTGGCTTAACCTCCAAGCTTTTTCACCGGATGACCGACGGACGATTATTCGGATTATTATCCGACCAGTCGACCCTCGAATTCTGGATATTGCCGAAGCGCGGCGGCAGAGTTCGCCGCGTAACCAGCACGACGCTTCCGCTCAAGGCCGCGCGACAGCCCCCCGAGCGCCGTCGGCAACAACGTCGCCGGAGTTCCCGTCACCAGCCGGACCACGGGCGCCCGGTTCCTCGCAAACCGCCTCGACGAGTAGGCCACTACCAGAAAGTGCCAACTCGCACGAATCCACACGGGAGTTCAGCATCCCTGCGCTACGGTGGCGAAACCAAGGCGGCCCCCGGCGGTGCTACCAACACCGGCCGAGGGCCTACACCCACGAGGACTTACACAAGGAGTCCCAGGATGCTTCGGCATGTTATCGCCCCTGAGCGTTTCTTCACGCAGGTATCGAACGAGATCATCCGCCACCCGCGCCTGTCGGCGAACGCCGTACGGCTGCTGATCTGGCAGCTGTCCCTCCCGGCCAGTGTGGACGCACCCCTGTGCGAGGCGGGGAAGGCCGCGGGGATCACGAAGGGCGCCTTCACCCGCGCGAAGCGGGAACTGAAGGCCGAGGGCTACGTCCACGAGTGGCGGCTCCAGGTCGAGCGCGGCAAGTGGAGGACCACCCAGCTCGTCTCGCCCGTGGTCCTCACGGACACCGAAGCAGTGGCGGTGCGGGACGGATTCCCGCAGGTCACACCGACTGCCCCGAAACCGGCCACCGGCGAACCGACAGACCGGTCCATCGGCCGTCACCCAACAAACACAGAGGGAAAGAAAGACAACCCTCCCTCCCAGCCCTCCCAGCCCTCCCAGCCTTCCCACGTCCCCACCCCGCTCATCGAGCGAGGAGGCCTCATCCTCGCCTCCCTCTCCCACCAGGAACACCGGCTGCGCTTCACCGGCCGCGACATCCAACAACTCGCCGCCCTCGCAGGCGAATGGCTCCTGCGCGGCGCCACAGCCAAAGACCTCCGCGAAGCCCTCACCGACGGCCTACCCGACCGCATCCACTCCCCCGCAGCCCTCGCCCACAACCGCCTCACGCGCAAAATGCCCGAACCCCCGCCCTTCACAGCCCCTACCCCCGCCCCGCAGCCCCTGCGTACCTGTACAGGCA
Source organism: Streptomyces syringium (assembly GCF_017876625.1). NCBI lineage: Bacteria > Bacillati > Actinomycetota > Actinomycetes > Kitasatosporales > Streptomycetaceae > Streptomyces > Streptomyces syringium. The sequence goes on along the minus strand of NZ_JAGIOH010000001.1, from coordinate 5,101,619 downwards.
CCTGCGACCGCGTCTTCCGGCCCGTCGCGGACGAGACCAAATGCCGCGACTGCCGCCAGGACGACGCACAGGCCTCGTACACACAGAACCTGAGCCGGAGCAACGGCCAAGACCCCCGCCAGGCCCGCTGGGCCTAAAGCTCAGGCCCAAGCTCGCCGCGCGGAATGTCAGTGGTGTGGGTCACAGTAGGGGGAGACGTGGGCGCACGCGGCGGCCGCGGCATCAAGGGGACGTCCGATGGAATTCGCGATCCAGGCGGAAGGCCTGGCGAAGAGCTTCAAGGAGACCCACGCCCTGGCCGGCGTGGATCTCGCCGCTCGTACCGGTACCGTGCTCGGCCTGCTGGGTCCCAACGGCGCGGGCAAGACCACCGCGGTGCGCATCTTCGCGACGCTGCTCACGCCCGACAGCGGGTGGGCGCGCGTCGGCGGCCACGACGTCGTCCGGGAAGCAGGACTGGTCAGAGCCATGATCGGGCTGACCGGGCAGTACGCCGCGGTCGATGAGAAGCTGACCGGCACCGAGAATCTGCTGATGATCGGCCGACTGCTCGGCATGGGCCGGACCGAGGCCCGGGCCCGGGCCGGAGAGCTGCTGGAGCGGTTCCATCTGGAGGACGCGGCGGGCCGCGCCGCCAAGACGTACTCCGGCGGCATGCGGCGGCGCCTTGACCTCGCGGCGAGCCTCGTGGGCCGACCGCAGATCCTCTTCCTCGACGAGCCGACCACCGGACTTGACCCGCACAGCAGGGGCGAGCTGTGGGACATGCTGCGCGGTCTGGTCGCGGAGGGTGTGACGGCCCTGCTCACCACGCAGTATCTGAACGAGGCCGATCAGCTCGCCGACGAGATCGTCGTGATCGACAAGGGCCGGGTGATCGCCGAAGGCACGCCCGACCAGCTGAAGTCGCAGGTCGGCGGGCAGGTGCTGCAACTGCGGCCGGTGCACTCGGCGGATCTGGCCAAGGCCCATGCACTGGTCAGGGAGGCGGCGGGGCGCGCCAGGATCGAGGGCGAGGAGATCACCGCCCCGGTCAACGACCTGGAGCTGCTGCCGTCCGTGGTCCGCCGCCTGGACCAGGCGGCGATCCCGGTCGGCGAGCTGACCTTGCGCCGCTCCTCCCTCGACGAGGTGTTCCTCGTCCTGACCGGCCACCGCGCCGAGCCGCAGCAGCCGGACGAGCCGGACAAGGGTGCCCCGGACGTGGGCGACGAGCAGGAAAAGGTGAGGACCCCGTCATGACCGCCGCGACCGTCACCGCCCCCGTGGGCAAGAAGGGCAACGTACGGCCGCTGGCCGCGCTCCGGCAGACCGGCACGATGGCGTGGCGCAGCCTGGTGTCCGTCAAGCACAATCCGCTGGAGCTCGTCGACTACAGCGTCACGCCGATCATGTTCGTCTTCCTCTTCACGTACGTCTTCGGCGGGCAGATGGCCGGGACGCCGAAGGCGTACCTCCAGTACGCCCTCTCGGGGATCATCGTCCAGAACACGCTCTTCATGAGCATGTACACCGCGATGTCGCTGAACACGGACCTCACGAAGGGCGTCTTCGACCGGCTGCGCAGCCTTCCGATAGCCCGCTCGGCGCCCCTGTTCGGCCGGATCGCGGCGGACCTCGCCAAGCAGCTCTGGGCGATGCTGCTGATGATCGGGCTGGGCGCCGCGCTGGGGTTCCGGATCACCGGCGGCCTCGGCGGATTCCTGGGCGCCACGCTGATGTTGATGATCTTCGCCGCGGCGGTGGCGTGGACCGCGGTGCTGATCGGCATGCTGGCGGGCGACGTCGAGAAGGTGCAGGTCTTCGCGTTCGTGCTGATCTTCCCGCTCACCTTCACCAGCAGCGCGTTCGTCCGCGTCGACACCATGCCGGGATGGTTGCAGGCGTGGGTGAACGTGAACCCGGTGACCCATCTGTCCGACGCCTTCCGCGGTCTGCTGCTCGGTGGCGAGGTGGCCGAGCCGGTGCTGTGGTCCCTGCTGTGGGCGGCGGGCATCTCGGCGGTCTTCATACCGCTGGCCATGCGCTCGTACCGCTCACGTACGTAGGGACCCACACTGGTTCAGTCCCGTGGGAGCTGCGCGAGCATCTGGGCCCCCAGCTTGTCCGTCCGGTCCGGGGAGCCGCCGAGCCGGTGGAGCAGCAGCCACCTGCCGTCGGGCAGCACACCGGTGAAGACCGAGGCGCCCTCGGTCGCGCCGTTGTGCCAGACGAGCCGGCCGGTGGTCTGCCAGGAGGGCGCCGGCGGGCCGAGCTCGCGGTCGACGACCAGTTTTCTGACCACCTCGGCGGCGGCACGGGGGGTGGCCCACATCCCCCCGGCAGGCATGATCGCCGTGTCCACGGTCCACGGCCGCCGCTGCCGCCCGAGGAGTCCGGTGGCGTGCAGACGCCTCCCCGCGGGCGGATCGACCGTGACGTCCTGGACGTTGAGGGGGCCGAGGACGTACTCCTGGATCAGCTCGGCACAGGGTTTCCGCGCGGCGGCCGACAGCGCCGCGCCGAGTACCGCGTATCCGAGGTTGGAGTATTCCTCCGCCTGCCCGACGGGGGTGGTGGTGAGCTGATCGAGGCGTCGCAGATGTGCGTGGAGGGCGGCGTCGTCGAAGGACAGATAGGGGTCCTTGCGGGGCAGCCCGGTGGGTTGCGCGGGCAGACCGGAGGTGTGGTCCGCCAGGTGCCGCAGGGTGATGCCCGTGCCCGGGGGGACATCGAGCCAGCGCTCCAACGGGTCGCCCGCGTCGAGCACTCCGGCATGGGACATGCGCATCAGCGCGGTGCCGGTGAGGACTTTGGTGAGGGAGCCGATCTGGACGAAGCGGTCCGGATCGTGACCGTGGACGGCACGTGGGGGGCCGGCGCTGCTGAGGACACACATCGGCGTGCGGAACAAGGTCGGACGTCCTTTCGGGAACGGTGTGCCGTCACACCTCTACCGTGACGGCTCGGCGGCGGCGACCTCGCCCGTCGGCGCCGTAGGTGCGGTCGATGCCGTAGAGAGCCGGTCGGCGGGCTCGGGAGCATTCTCCGTGCTCACGGCGGCATTTGCCCCGCCGGGAAGCTTTTCCGGCCGTCCTCGGCCCGGCCGGCCCAGTCGCCCCGATCGACCCGATCGACCCGGCCCGCCGGACGACTGGAGCCGACGGAGCAACGCCGCGGTTTTGGTCATGGCGACACCGAGCGCACCGCTCAAGAAGATCAGGTCGCAGGCCACCATGGTCAGGGCGAAGCCCGTCAGCCCCATCAGCACACCGATGGAGACGTGGAAGCCGATCGATGCCATGGCGGCCCAAGGCCGCAGCTGGGGCACGAGGACGCCCAGCGGGAAGTACACCAGGAAGATCGTGGTGGAGTACGTCCCCAGGAACACCAACAGGTCGTTCTCGTAGACCAGGTTGGACACTCCGGGGAGGCTGAATTCGGAGACCCGGAGGACATAGAACAGGGCGGTTCCGTCCTGCCACATCTTCCCCTGCACCTTGTACAGTCCGCTGACCACGTACACCAGGCAGATCTGCATGGCGATGGCGACGACGCCCAGGTTGTGCAGGGGCGCCGACAACGACCGCAGCACCGACGGAACGCGCGGGGCGAGCTTCTTGGCGAGACCGCCGGAAAGGGCGAACCGGTCGTAGCAGCGGGTCAGCAGAAGCATGGGGATCACCAGGTAGGCCAGGTTGTCCCCGCCGTCCAGGAGAACGGGCTGGCGCTGGTAGATCGACCACAGGAAGACCCAGTGGACGGCCAGGCCCAGCCGGCCTCCCAGCCCGAGGGTGACCGCGAGGGCGGCCAGCATTCCCGCGTGGAAGACGAGCTCGAACCACACACCGGAGCTGCTGACCGTATAGAGGCTGAACGTTCCGGCCTCCTGGACCTTGCTCGTGAACTCGCCCCAGGGGAAGACCCCGTCGGGGCCGAACAGATACCTGCGGTCACCGTACTGGCTCGCGTAATACATGAAGCCCACGAACCCCAGGAGGAGCCGGGTACCGCTGACACCGAGCACGCTGATGTGACGGCCGGCCGCACCGTCCACGGCATCGACGAACTTCCTCGCGGCAGCGTTCACAGCAGCGCCCCCGCCTTCAGCCACTTCAGGTCCTGGACGCTGACCTTGTCCTCCGCCTTCGGGTCCCTCCGCTTGGACCAGGGCGGCAGCTCTTGGACGTACACCCGCACCTGGACCTGGTCCGGCTTCCCGCCGCAGACACCGGGCATCTGCGTCAGGGAATACCTGGACAGGAACCGGATGGCTTCCTCCTGCGAGGTCTTCTCGAAGGGCATGAGCGGAAGTTCCTTCTTCTTCTTTTCCTTCTCGGCCTCGCGCAGCCTGGTCAATACCGGGTCACCGCCGTTGATCAGCTGAACGTTGCCGGTGACCAGTCGCGACATGCGGGACGGGAAGAAACGACTGTTCTGGGCCTGCTCGACGTATTTCGTCGTCACGTCGTAGTACTCGGTGGTGGAACCGTCCGCGCACTTGGCCCGGGCCAGGATGCCACGGTTGTCGGCCAGCGGATCCGGGGCGAAAAGCATCCAATTCTGAGTGAAATAGGGATCGAGATAGCCGCTGATCGTCTCGAAGTTCCGCAGCTTCACCGGATTGAGCGGCATCTGGGAGAAGGCGGCCGCAAGGAAATGAAGGCCCAGAAGGGCGGCGCCGACGAGCAGCGCCACCCTCCTGGCTACAAGGTGATCCCTCACTTGTCGAAAACCGTCTCGACGGAGGCCGCGTCGGGGACGTTGGCCGAGCGGACGGTGCCGACGTTGCCCGCCGCCTCCAGGGCCGCGTTGGCAACCGACGGGCAAGCCGCCTTGGCGTGGACGTAACCCTTCTGGGCGGCCTTGCCGACAGCCTTACCGGCCTTGCCGGCGAGCTTGGCCAGGCCCCCGATCGCCTCAGGACCCTTGCCCGAGTCCTGGGCAGTCGCGGTCTCGACGGGCGCCACGGGGGTGGCCGAGGCCTGCGCCGACCCCTGGCTGGTCAGGACGAGGGCGACGCCGCCGAGAGCCACACCTACTGCTGCGATGACCTTCTTCATTGTTTTCTCCTTGGTTACTGCGCCCCATGCGGGATGAAGCGCGGAATTCATGGCAAGAGCCGGAACGAAAAGCGGCAGCACGAGTCCGCAAAAGGGTGGCCGAGCCTGTTCGATGACAGATGGGCACCGGCCGGGAAGAAATGGGGGGTGACGCGGAATTATTCCGTTGCCGCACGCACAATAATCGCCCCCGTTTTACCGCGACCCCCTTGCGGGGCCTCCTTGCGGATTACGTAGGGACAGTTTCATGCGAACGTCCTTGCGTCCACGGTTGAGCAAAGGAAAGGCAACGGCGGGCACGGGCCTGAAAACACCCATGCGGTCACCGCCTACCGTCCGGTAGGCGGTGACCGGGTAGCGGTATCCGGGACTCCCCTTCCCTGTCGACCTGGGAACGTCACGGAGGGCGACCGGCCGATGCGGCGACGGCATGACGGATACGCGCCGCCGACTCCCCCCGCGTTCCGGCCAACTCCGGCTTGATCAAGGTGACTTGATATCGACCACTCCACTTGAACACCTGGACGACAGGCCGAACTCGCCTATCTGGTCAGCGACTTGACCTGATCGGGGGCGCCGCCCATGGAGGGGGCAGTGGAAACCGCGGGTCATGAACCGTTGGGGCGACAGCGGCGTACGTAGTAGGCGTAGGTCGGCACCAGGACCAGCGGGCCCCACAGCATCCCCGGGGTGATGCACACCTTCGCCAGCAGCCCCCTTCCGTGAGCACGCTGAGCCCGAAGACGTAGGGAATGGACACCCACGGCGACGACGGCATCTCCCCCTCGACGTTCAGCCCCATTTCGGAGTGGAAGGCGAACGGCAGCCGCCACAGGCACTGGGGCAGCAGGAGGAGAGGGATCGCGTGGGCGGTGAGGTTCGCCCATCTCGGGACGGGCCGCTCGGTGCGGAGGGGGCCCCGGCCGGCTTGAGTTCGCTGATCGTGGTGGTGGTCGCGGGAACCAGCCTCTCCGGTCTCCGCCGGCCGGGCGTCGACTCCGCGGGCGATCGCCTCACCAGGGGTTCCACCGAAAGCCCTGGTCGTGGACCGCGAGTTGGGGCCGCGCCTGTCGATCACGCCAGCGCGGCCGCGATGACCTCGTCCACCAGGGCCGCCTCCGCCAGTGGGCAGACCGGGGCCCGCCCCTCCCCCGCCGCCGCGACGAAGTCGGCGATCAGCGGGAGGTGCGGGTTGGGCACCGCATCGGCGTCCAGCGGGTCGAGCACGTACGAACGCCCGGCGGCCCGGGCCTCGAAGCGGTCCCGTACCGGCCCCTCCGCCCAGGCGAAGCAGCACTCGGCCGTCACTCCCGACGCCCACTCGAGCGTCAGCCGGGCCCGTCGCTCGCACCCGTCCGGGAACCGGCGGTCCACCCGGCTCTCGACGTGCGACGGGCGCCCCAGCGCCCCGAGCAGCAGGTCCAGCCGGTGGCTGCCCGCGTCCGCGAGGACTCCGCCCCCGGCGACGGCCGGGTCGGTGCGCCAGCGCATGGGGTGCTCCGGCCCCGGGTCGAAGGGGGCACGGAAGTCGAGCCATAGGCGCGAGGCGCCGTCCCGCAGGGCCGACGCCAGCCACCGGGCCGCCGGTCCCAGCCGCCGGTAGTACGCCACCCCCGCGCACCGCCGCGCCGCGCGCGCCCGCTCAGCCAGCGCCGCGCCACCGCCCAGCGCACCGGCGAGGGGCTTCTCGACCAGGACGTGGCAGCCCGCTCCGAGCGCCCGCGCCGCCAGCGGTACGTGCGCGACGACGGGCGTCGCCACGTACACCGCGTCGACGCCCGCGAAGAGCCGGCCGGTGTCGTCACCACCGGCCGCGGCGCCCTGGGCGGCGGCCGTACGGGCCGCCCGCCCGGCGTCGCGCCCCCAGACGTACGCCACCTCCTCGCCCGACTCGCCGAGCGCGGGCAGGACGCGGCGCGTCACCACGTCCCCGTACCCGGCGACGGCCCACCTCACGGGCGGAGCGCGACCTTGAGGACCTTCGGCGGCGGCCCGGCGTACGGGGCGGGATCGCCGTCGGGGTACAAGGCGCGGCTCGCGGAGAGGAGTTCGACGGCCCGGGGCAGTTCGGTCAGCGGCAGGACGTGCGTGAGGATCTCGTCCAGGCGCAGCTCGTCGGCGCGCTCGGCGGCCAGCCGTTCGGCGACGGCCATCGCGCCGGCCCGCGCGGTGTCCGTGGGCTCGGCGGAGCTGTGCACCCGCAGGCCCTTCCGCTCCCATGTCACCAGGTCCACGGTGACCTTCGTGTCGATGTGGTGCGTGCCGAGCATGACGACCAGCCCGTTCTGCCGGACCAGTCCGACGCAGGCGTTCAGCGTCGTGGGCGTGCCGACGGCGTCGATGGCGACGTCGAAGCCCTCCCCGATTCCCGCCAGTTCACCCGCGCTGCCGTCCACCCGTCGGCACGTGTCCGCGCCCAGCCGCCGGGACCGCTCCAGCCGCCAGTCGTCGAGATCGACGGCGGTCAGGGCGGCTGCCCCGCGCGCGGCGGCCATGCGGAGCGCCATGAGGCCCACCGGCCCCTGGCCGATGACGGCGACCCGGTCGCCGAGGGTGACGCCCCTGGTGGCGTGGACGGCCAGCGGCAGCAATTGCAGGATGGCGCCCTGCTCGAAGCAGATCGCGTCCGGCAGCGCGCCGACGCTCACCTCGCGGGCGACGGCGTAGTCGGCGTATCCCGTGGTCAGGGGCGTACGGACGAAGACGCGCTGCCCGGGGCGCACCCGGGTGACGCCGGGGCCGACGCGCTCCACGACGCCGGCGATCTCGTGCCCGAAGCAGCCTTGGGCGCAGTGGTCGCGCAGCCCGTAGTAGTGGTAGTAGGCGAGGTCGCTGCGGTTGCAGACCGTGCAGGCACGCACCTGGACGAGCACTTCCAGCGGCCCGGGGACGGGTACGGGGACGTCGTCGGCGAGCCGGATCTCCCGACGGCCGACCAGGTCATAGCGGCGCATGCTCCTTCTCCTCCGCACAGGGTTCCGAGATGGTCACGGCGGTGACCCGGCCGGCGAGCAGGCACGCGCCCCCGGCCACGGTCGCGGCGACCGCGAAGACGAGGGCGAAGGCGCCCGCGTCGTGCCCGGCCCGGGTGTGCGCGGCGTTGAACGCGGCCCCGCAGGCGCCGACGAGCAGGACGCTGCACAGGTTGTCGGCCAGTTGCAGGGCCGCCGAGTTGGCGCCCTGCCGGTCGGGCGCGGAGCGGTCCAGGGTGAGGACGCCGACGCCGGGCAGCAGCAGCCCCATCCCGAACCCGGCGACGACCAGGCCCACGGCGGCGGTCGCGGCGGGCAGGGCACGCAGCACCCCGGCGATGGTGAGGGCGGCCGCGCAGAAGTGGACGAGAGCACCGATGAGGACGACGCGCTCGCGCGTCACCGGCAGGCGGGGGCGGCCCTGGAGCCAGGCGGCACCGGCCCAGCTGAGGGCGGCCCCGGTCAGCGACATCCCGGCGGCGGTGGGCGAGAGGTCGCGCTCGTTGACGAGCATGAGCGGGATGAACGACTCGACGGTGAAGTACGCGGCGGCCGCCACCCCGCGCAGCAGCACCAGGGACGGGAGCCCGCGCCGGGCGCGCAGGGTGCCGGGCGGCAGGAGGGTCCGTACGCTCACGGCCAGGAGTGCGAGGCCGAGCGCGGCGAGGGGCAGGGCCTGCCATCCCTCGGCCGAACCGGCGTAGCCGATCAGCCCCGCGCCGACGGCGACCGTCACGGCGGCCCGGACCCGCCCGGCCTGACCGTCCCGCCCGGTCGCGTCGTCGTCCGTTGCTCCGGGTGGTCCCACCTTCCGCAGGGGCCGCACCAGCACCACCATGGCCACCACGGAGAGCACGGCGATCGCGTGGAACACCCAGCGCCAGGAGAGCCGTTCGGTGACGGCGCCCGCGACGGGCGGGCCCAGCATGGACGGCAGGATCCAGCAGGCGGTGATCAGCGAGAACATCCTCGGCCGCAGCGACGCCGGGTAGGCCCGGCCGACCACCACGTACAGCGCGACGGTCACGGCGCCGCCGCCGAGGCCCTGGACGCAGCGGCCCAGCAGGAAGGGCGGCATCGCACCGGCGGTTCCGGCGAGCAGCGTGCCGGTGGCGAAGCAGAGCAGCCCGGCGAAGAGGGCGGGGCCCGGGCCGTGCCGGTCGGCGTGGCCGCCGCCGACGACCGTGCCGACGATGGACGCGGCGAGGAAGCCGCCGAACGCGAGGGCGTAGAGGGAGAGCCCGCCCAGTTCCTGCACGGCGACGGGCATGGCGGTGCTGAGGGCGAGCCCGGCGAAGGCCACGAGGACGAAGGTGCCTGCGACGGCGGTCGTACGGGCCCGGTGCGGCCGGGAGAAGAGGCCGTCCACGCACCCCACCCCCGTTGGATCAGACCAATCGGAGACTCGCACAGCCCTTCGGGGGCCGTCAACCGCCTTTGCCTACCGGGGGATGACCTCAAGCGATCTCCAACTGGGGCTCAAGAAAGGCCTATTCGAACAGCTCAGGCGTGCAGTCCGGCCTTGACACCCCCATTGGTACAGTCCAACATCCCGATTGTCCCGTCCCGTTCTCGCGGGCACCGGCACCATCGGAGGTACCCACCCATGCAGTCCCACGGTCGCGGCGAGCCACTGACCCGGCTGACGCACGCGGTGCTCCAGCCCGGCTTCGAGGGCACCGAGGCCCCGGACTGGGTCCGCCGCCGGATCGCCGAGGAGGGCCTGGCCGCCGTCGTACTGTTCGGCCGCAACATCCGAAGCCCCGAGCAGGTCGCCCGGCTGACCTCGGCGCTGCGCGCGGAGAACCCGGACCTGATCATCGCGATCGACGAGGAGGCCGGGGACGTCACCCGCATGGAGGCGTGGACGGGCGCCTCACGCCCCGGCAATCTGGCCCTCGGCGCGGTGGACGACCCGGCGCTGACCGAGTCCGTCGCCCACGACATCGGCCGCGAGCTGCACGCGGCGGGCATCTCCCTCAACTACGCCCCGAGCGCCGACGTCAACTCCAACCCCCGCAACCCCGTCATCGGCGTACGGTCCTTCGGCCCCGCCACCGATCTGGTCGCCCGGCACACCGCCGCCTGGGTCCGGGGCCTGCAGTCCGCCGGGGTCGCCGCCTGCGCCAAGCACTTCCCCGGCCACGGCGACACCGCCGTCGACTCCCACCACGACCTGCCCCGCGTCACGGCCTCCGCCGAGGAGATCGCCGCGACCGCCCTGCCGCCCTTCACCGCCGCGATCGAGGCGGGCGTCCGGGTCGTGATGACCGGCCACCTGCTCGTCCCCGCCCTCGACCCGGAGCTCCCGGCCACCCTCAGCCCCCGCATCCTGGTCGACCTGCTCCGGGGCACGCTCGGCTTCGAGGGCCTGGTGGTCACCGACGGCATCGAGATGAGCGCGGTGACCGGCCGCTACGGCATCGACGGCGCGACCGTACGGGCCGTGGCGGGCGGCGCCGACGCCGTATGCGTCGGCGGCGAGAGCGCGGACGAGACGACCACCGACCTTCTGACGACCGCACTGGCCAAGGCCGTGCACGACGGCACCCTGCCGGAAGAGCGCCTGGCCCGGGCGGCGTCCCGGGTCGCGGAGTTCGCAGCCTGGTCCGGCCGGCGCGCCCGGTCCCGCACGGCGGCCGACGGGGTGCGCTCCGACATCGGCCTGGTGGCGGCCCGGCGTGCCCTGCGCGTCGCCGGCCGCCCGGACGGCACCCTTCCGCTGCCGGCCGACCCGCATGTGGTCGAGCTCGTCCCCACCTCGACCCTGGCCATAGACCGGCAGACCCCGTGGGGCGTGGCGGGCCCCCTGCGCGAGCTGCGCCCCGGCGCCACGTCCGTCCGGCTGGCCCAGCCCGACCTCGCCGCCGACGCGGACCTCCTGGACCGCACCGCCCTGACCCCCGCCACCGGCCGCCCGCTGGTCGTCGTGGTCCGCGACGCCGCCCGGCACGCATGGATGTCGGACGCGCTGACCCACTTGCTGGCCGGCCGCCCGGACGCCGTCGTGATCGAAATGGGCGTCCCCGGCAGCACGTCCCCCGGCGCCGTCCACCTCGCCACCCACGGCGCGACCCGCGTCTCGGGCCAGGCGGCGGCGGAACTCCTCGCCGGAGTAGCCGATGTGACGCCCCCGGCGAATTGACCCGGTCAAGGAATTCCCGCAGCGGAGAGCAAGGGGGCATTACGGAAAGGACCGAATGGAATGCGAATTCGGCCGCCGTGAATCCGGTGCGGAGTGCAGGCGATGAAATGGCTGACGCCATGCGGACGCGAAATCCCGGATGCCGTCGGGCGCGACTCCGAAAGGGTGACACCCCTGCGGGAAACGCGCGCAGCTGAGGCCCGCACCCCGAGGGATGCGGGCCCCAGCTGCAAAGTACGCGCCGGCGTCAGGCGGGAACGATGTTCTCGGCTGTCGGGCCCTTCGGGCTCGGCACGATGTCGAAGGTGACCTTCTGGCCTTCGAGCAGCTCACGGAAGTCCTGAGCTGCGATGTTCGAGAAGTGGGCGAACACGTCGGCACCGCCGTCGTCCTGCTCGATGAAGCCGAAGCCCTTGGCCGGGTTGAACCACTTCACGGTGCCTGACGCCATGCCGTATCTCCTTTGGTGCCGTACGCCGGCACCCGCGATGCGCGGATACCGGGTCGCCGCGATGAAGCCCGCCCAGAAAATGACCGGCAGTACGAAAACGCTTTCCAGTGGCTGAGAGTGCCGACGGAGGCGCTTGAAGTTTGGGAACACAACTGCAACTGAGCTCGACAGTAGCATGCGGCAACAGCCCACGTATGGTACGTAATTCCACTCTTTCAGTGGCGGCAAAAACACTCCCCGCGCGACGCGCTGAACCCTCACCTCGCGGTCATAGATAGTGGTCCACCCGAAGTGCAACCTTTCAGGAAGTGCGGTCGCTCTTCGGGTGCGCACGGCCTCAGACCGCGGGCGGTGGATTCACCGACTCGGCGGCACGCCGGTATTCCGCGTTGAGGCGCTGGGCTTCCTCGAGCTGGTCCTCGAGAATGACGATGCGGCAGGCGGCCTCGATCGGGGTGCCCTGGTCGACGAGTTCGCGGGCGCGGGCGGCGATGCGCAGTTGGTAGCGGGAGTAGCGGCGGTGGCCACCCTTGGAGCGGAGCGGGGTGATCAGGCGGGCTTCGCCGATGGCGCGAAGGAAGCCCTGGGTGGTGCCGAGCAGTTCGGCGGCCCGGCCCATGGTGTAGGCGGGGTAGTCGTCGTCATCGAGACGGCCGAAGGAGTCGTCTGCTGTCATCTGCACCTCTCCGTGGAACGCATGGAGGGGCCCTGGTGCCATACGGCACCAGGGCCCCGAAGGAACTGCTACACCATCTGCCGACCCTAGTACTGCGTCGGCCTTCTGTTTCCGCGGACCCGACCGAGATGCTGTCGGGGGTGCGGGGATCGCGGTTGTCTGACCGGAGACCACCTCACTGACGATGTCCTGCGGTACCCGGGCTCAGCGATCCGCCCGGGCGATCCTGATGGCGCGGGGCTCCTCCGTTCTTCCCTCTGTACGAACCTCTGTACGAACTACTCATCAAACGGGTACTGCGTACTGCCGGCACCGCTGGGTACTGCGAACTACGGTGCTGCTGCCCGGCAGTTCATCTCTGCCGGGCCTTGCTCGATCTCGGCTACAAGAGAAACCATAACCACACCAGCACCCAATGTCTACGCTGACCGACATAGATTTTTGTGTGCTGGTCGGAGAGATAGTCGCCTTCGATCACAGACGGGGCGCGTGGCGACCGCTCCAGCCGAGGCATGACACCGCATACCGATATGCGGACAGGGGGTGACGCCCAGTAGCACCCTCCCCTAGATTTCCTGCGCATCACGCAGTGATCACACAGGGGGGAGTCACCACCATGACGGAACCACCGACCGAACCACCCGCCGAGCCGCCGGCCGGGCCGGCCGCGCGGCTGCCCGAGCAGTCGACGACGTCACCGTCCACGGTGCCGCCGGAGGGCGGCCCCAAGGGTGGGCGTACGGCATCAGCCGTCACCGTGCCCATGGTCGTCGCGGGGGTGTGCCTGGCCATTCCGTTCGGCGCGATGCTGTGGGTCGACTCCTACTCCCGGCTCACCCCCACGTTCATCGGTATGCCGTTCTTCTACTGGTACCAGATGCTGTGGGTGGTCCTCTCGACCGCGCTCACCGTCGTCGCGTACGTCATCGTCAGGCGCCAGGAGCGCGCCCGTAAGGGTGGTGAGCGGCGATGAAGGACGGCGTGAACGGCGTGGCGCTCGCCGTCTTCATCTTCTTCTTCCTGGTCGTCACCGTCATGGGCTTCGTCGCCTCCAGATGGCGGCGCGCGGAGAACGCGAACAATCTCGACGAGTGGGGGCTGGGCGGGCGCTCGTTCGGCACCTGGGTCACCTGGTTCCTGCTGGGCGGCGACCTCTATACCGCGTACACCTTCGTGGCCGTCCCGGCGGCGATCTACGCGGGCGGCGCGGCCGGGTTCTTCGCGGTGCCGTACACGATCCTCTGTTATCCGCTGGTGTTCACCTTCCTGCCCCGGCTGTGGTCGGTCTCGCACAAGCACGGCTACGTCACCTCCTCCGACTTCGTCCGCGGCCGGTTCGGCTCCAAGGGGCTGTCGCTGGCCCTCGCGCTCACCGGCATCCTCGCGACGATGCCGTACATCGCGCTCCAGCTCGTCGGCATCCAGGCCGTCCTGGACGTGATGGGCGTCGGCGGCGGATCGAACTGGTTCATGAAGGACCTGCCGCTGCTGATCGCCTTCGGGGTGCTCGCCGCCTATACCTATTCCTCCGGGCTGCGGGCGCCGGCGCTGATCGCCTTCGTCAAGGACGCGCTGATCTACATCGTGATCATCGTGGCGATCGTCTACATCCCGATCAAGCTCGGCGGCTTCGACGACATCTTCGCGAAGGCGGGCGGGGCGTTCGCGGTCGAGAACCCGGCGACCGGCAAGCCGCGCGGCTCCCTGGTGACCGGACCGGACGCGCAGTGGGCGTACGCGACGCTCGCCCTCGGTTCGGCGATGGCCCTCTTCCTCTATCCCCACTCGGTGACGGCGGTGCTCTCCAGCCGCAGCCGCAACGTCATCCGCCGCAACACCACGATCCTGCCGCTGTACTCGCTGATGCTCGGGCTGCTGGCGATCCTCGGCTTCATGGCGCTCGCCGCCGGGGTCAAGGTCAAGAACGGCCAGCTGGCCATCCCGCAACTCTTCGAGAACATGTTCCCGGACTGGTTCACGGGCGTCGCCTTCGCCGCGATCGGGATCGGCGCGCTCGTCCCGGCGGCCATCATGTCGATTGCCGCCGCGAATCTGTTCACCCGCAACATCTACAAGGACTTCATCAAGCCGGACGCCACGCCCGAGCACGAGGCGAAGGTCTCCAAGCTCTCCTCGCTGCTGGTGAAGGTCGGCGCGCTGGCCTTCGTGCTCACCATGGACAAGACGGTCGCGATCAACTTCCAGCTGCTCGGCGGCATCTGGATCCTGCAGACCGTCCCGGCCCTGGTGGGCGGGCTCTTCACGCGCTGGTGCCACCGCTGGGCGCTGCTCGGCGGCTGGGCGGCCGGAATGATCTACGGCACCTGGCGGGCGTACGACACGCCGAGCGCCACGCAGGACCACTTCGGCAACACCAATCTCATCCCGCTCATCGGTGAGAAGGGTTACATCGGCCTCACGGCCTTCGTCCTCAACGTCATCGTGGTGATCGTCCTCACCTTCGTGCTCAGGAAGCTCGGCGCCCCGGACGGCGTGGACCAGACGAAGGCGTCGGACTACACGGCCGACGCGGGCGACCCGGGCGTGGTGGAGAAGCTCCCGGCGGCCACCGCGGGAGCCCCCGGAGGCCACTGACCCCCACACCCCCGACCGCGCCTCTGAGGCCGCCGCTCCCCGACGAACAGGGGGGCGGCGGCCTTCGCCTTGCGGGCGCCGCCGAGACGCTCGCAGAGGCCCTTCGGAGGCCTTCGCGCGAGCCCCCGGAGGGCCGTGACGGGGGCTCGTACGAGAAGGGAATCGAGGTCCAACACCCGGGCGCTCTAGCACATTCCGCACCCAGCTCATTACCGCGCGACACAACATGTGGGGGCGCGTACGAGTGGCAGCACTAGATGTATGCTCGTCCTCGCTGTCGCCGCAGGGGAATCCGGTGGAAATCCGGAACTGTCCCGCAACGGTGTATGTGTGCGGTTTTACGTACCCAGAGTCCGAGGACCTGCCGACAGCGCGCCCGCTCCGAGCCTCCGCTCGGAACAGGGCGTCAAAATCGTCCGGGTCTCGCGGGTTGGGCCGATGGACGCTGCGTGGCATGCCCTGGTGCAGGGGTGTCCCCGTACGCGCCCGTCGCGCCCGTCCGCCCGGCCCACACCACTGCCGAGCGAGGGAGAGCCCCACGTGACCATCGCGCCCGCCGATCCGGTCTCAGCGACAGCGGAAGCGACCGGCGGCCCCGGGACCGCGCTGCTGCGCACCCTGACCGACCTCACCGCCGATCTGCCCGCCACCGACCCCGGCAAGGTCGCCGCCGCCGCGCTGCGCGGCCGGCACCCGGGCTCGGACGAGGCCGAGTTGCGGTCCCTGGCCACCGAGGCTGCCGCCGGGCTCATCGCCGAGGAGCCGGAGTACTCCCGGCTCGCCGCGCGACTGCTCACGCGTGCGATCGCCGAAGAGGCGGCCGGACAGGGCGCGCTCTCCTTCTCCGCCTCCGTCGCGGTCGGCCACCGCGAGGGCCTGATCGCCGACGAGACGGCCGCGTTCGTCGTGACGCACGCCGAGCGCCTGGACGCCCTCGTGGACGCCGCGCTCGCCGACGGCGCCGACGACCGCTTCGGCTACTTCGGCCTGCGCACCCTGCACAGCCGCTACCTGTTGCGCCACCCCATCACCCGCCAGGTCGTCGAGACCCCGCAGCACTTCCTGCTGCGCGTGGCCTGCGGCCTCGCCGAGGACCACTCGACGCGGGCCCTGGACGACGTGGCCGAGCTGTACCGGCTGACCAGCACGCTCTCCTACCTGCCGTCCTCCCCCACGCTCTTCAACTCCGGCACCCGGCACCCGCAGATGTCCTCGTGCTACCTGCTGGACTCGCCGCTGGACGAGCTGGACTCGATCTACGACCGCTACCACCAGGTGGCGCGGCTGTCGAAGCACGCCGGCGGCATCGGCCTGTCGTACTCGCGCATCCGCTCGCGCGGCTCGCTGATCCGCGGCACCAACGGCCACTCCAACGGCATCGTGCCGTTCCTGCGCACGCTGGACGCCTCCGTCGCCGCCGTCAACCAGGGCGGCCGGCGCAAGGGCGCGGCCTGTGTCTACCTGGAGACCTGGCACGCGGACATCGAGGAGTTCCTGGAGCTCCGCGACAACACCGGTGAGGAGGCCCGCCGCACGCACAACCTCAACACCGCGCACTGGATCCCGGACGAGTTCATGCGCCGCGTCGAGGCGGACTCCGACTGGTCGCTGTTCTCCCCCGCCGACACCCCCGAGCTGGTCGACCTGTGGGGCGACGAGTTCGACGCGGCGTACCGCAAGGCCGAGGCCGACGGCAAGGCGATCAAGACGATCCCCGCGCGCGTGCTGTACTCCCGGATGATGCGCACCCTCGCGCAGACCGGCAACGGCTGGATGACCTTCAAGGACGCGTCCAACCGCACCGCGAACCAGACCGCCGAGCCCGGCAAGGTCGTCCACTCCTCGAACCTCTGCACCGAGATCCTCGAGGTCACCGACGACGGCGAGACGGCCGTCTGCAACCTCGGTTCGGTGAACCTGGCGCAGCACCTGGGCGCCGAGGGCGAGATGGACTGGGAGAAGCTGGACCGCACGGTCCGCACTGCCGTGACCTTCCTCGACCGCGTCGTGGACATCAACTTCTACCCGACCGAGCAGGCCGGGAACTCCAACAGCCGCTGGCGCCCGGTGGGCCTGGGCCTCATGGGTCTCCAGGACGTCTTCTTCCGGCTGCGGCTGCCCTTCGACTCCGCCGAGGCGAAGGAGCTGTCCACCCGGATCTCCGAGCGCATCATGCTCGCGGCGTACGAGGCGTCCGCCGACCTCGCCGAGCGGCACGGCCCGCACCCGGCGTGGTCCGCGACCCGCACCGCGCGCGGCGTGCTGCACCCCGACCACTACCCGAACGCCGAGCAGCGCTGGGCCGACCGCTGGGACGCGCTCCGCGCCCGGATCGCGAAGACGGGCATGCGCAACTCGCTGCTGCTCGCCATCGCGCCGACGGCCACCATCGCCTCCATCGCGGGTGTGTACGAGTGCATCGAGCCGCAGGTCTCCAACCTCTTCAAGCGCGAGACGCTCAGCGGTGAGTTCCTCCAGGTCAACACCTACCTGGTGGAGGACCTGAAGCAGCTCGGCGTGTGGGACCGCACCACGCGTGACGCGATGACGGACGCCAACGGCTCGATCCAGGACATGAACTGGATCCCCAAGGAGGTGCGCGACCTCTACCGCACCGCCTGGGAGATCCCGCAGCGCGCCCTGATCGACATGGCCGCGGCCCGTACGCCGTACCTGGACCAGAGCCAGTCGCTGAACCTCTTCATGGCCTCGCCCACCATCGGCAAGCTCAGCTCGATGTACGCGTACGCCTGGAAGCAGGGCATCAAGACGACGTACTACCTGCGCTCGCGTCCGGCGACCCGGATCGCCCGCTCGGCCGGCGCCGCCGCCACCATCCCCGTACAGCAGGTCGCGACCCCGGACGCCGACGCCGTCGCCTGCTCCCTTGAGAACCCCGAGTCCTGCGAGGCATGCCAGTGACCGCCCCCGTACAGAAGAACCTGCTCGACCCCGGGTTCGAGCTGACCCTGCGCCCGATGCGGTACCCGGACTTCTACGACCGCTACCGCGACGCGATCAAGAACACCTGGACCGTCGAGGAGGTCGACCTCCACTCGGACGTCGCCGACCTCGCCAAGCTGTCCCCGGGCGAGCAGCACATGATCGGCCGCCTCGTCGCGTTCTTCGCGACCGGCGACTCGATCGTGGCGAACAACCTCGTCCTCACGTTGTACAAGCACATCAACTCCCCCGAGGCGCGGCTGTACCTGTCGCGGCAGCTCTTCGAGGAGGCCGTGCACGTCCAGTTCTATCTGACGCTGCTGGACACCTACCTCCCCGACCCGGAGGACCGTGCCGCCGCCTTCGACGCGGTCGAGAACATCCCCTCGATCCGCGAGAAGGCCCAGTTCTGCTTCAAGTGGATCAATGAGGTCGAGAAGCTGGAGCGGCTGGAGACGAAGGCCGACCGCCGTCGCTTCCTGCTGAACCTGATCTGCTTCGCGGCCTGCATCGAGGGCCTGTTCTTCTACGGCGCCTTCGCCTACGTGTACTGGTTCCGCTCGCGCGGTCTGCTGCACGGCCTGGCGACCGGCACCAACTGGGTCTTCCGCGACGAGACCATGCACATGAACTTCGCGTTCGAGGTCGTGGACACCGTCCGCCAGGAGGAGCCCGACCTCTTCGACGACGAGCTCCAGCAGCAGGTCACCGACATGCTGCGGGAAGCCGTCGAGGCGGAGCTGCAGTTCGGCCGCGACCTGTGCGGCGAGGGCCTGCCGGGCATGAACACCGAGTCCATGCGCGAGTACCTCCAGTGCGTCGCCGACCAGCGCCTCCAGCGCCTGGGCTTCGCGCCGGTCTACGGCTCGGAGAACCCTTTCTCCTTCATGGAGCTGCAGAACGTCCAGGAGCTGACCAACTTCTTCGAGCGCCGCGCGTCCGCGTACCAGGTGGCGGTCGAGGGCTCGGTCGCCTTCGACGACGAGTTCTGATCAACGCGACGCGATAGCCGCAAGGCCGCGTAGCCGAAGGGCCCCGCTCCTATCGAGCGGGGCCCTTCGTCGTACGCAGCCGTACGGATCAGTCGTTCGGGACGATCTCGTAGCGCGGCGTGCCCTCGGCCATCTGCTGGAGGGCGTCCTTGCGCTCGCGCTTGGAGAGGCGGTCGATGTAGAGCCGGCCGTAGAGGTGGTCGGTCTCGTGCTGGAGGCAGCGGGCGAAGTAGCCGGTGCCCTCGATCGCGATCGGGTTGCCCTTCGCGTCCTGGCCGCGCACGACCGCGTAGTCGGGGCGGGCCAGCGAGGCGTAGGCGGTGGGGACCGACAGGCAGCCCTCGTTGGAGTCGTCGAGGACGCGGCGGTCGGCCGGCAGCTCGTCCAGGACGGGGTTGCAGATGACACCGGTGTGCCGGACGCCCTCGTCGTCGGGGCAGTCGTAGACGAAGACCTTGAGGTCCACGCCGATCTGGTTCGCGGCGAGGCCCACGCCCTCGGCGGTCCGCTGGCTGGCGAACATGTCGTCGATCAGCTGGGCGAGCTTGTCGTCGAACTCCGTGACGTCCTTGCACTCCCGGTGCAGAACGGGGTTGCCGACGACGGTGATCGGACGGGAGGTGCCGCGCTCGCGGTACGCGAGCTCGCGTACCTCGCAGTCCTCGGTGTCCACGATGAACTCGCCGTTCACCGGCTGCTCGCTCTCTTGCTGCGCCATGTCCGCCGTATGCCTCTCTCAGAACCCGGAAAACTCGTATCCCACAGGATCTGTACAGAGTACGGGGGGCGCGGCGGCCCCAGAGGCCCCCTGGGGACCTCCGGGTCAGCAGACCTCTTCGAGATCCCGCCATTCACGGGAGTCGGGGCTGTCGGCGACCCAGCCGTCCAGCAGGCCCCGGACCAGCCCGGCGGGGGCGGCGATGCCGGCCTCGCGCTCGGGCACCCACAGCGAGCCGGAGCCCGCCGTGCGGTGGCCCAGCGGGCCCGGGTGGCCCGGCTCGCTGTGGTCGTGCGGGTCCAGGTGCTCGCCGTCGCCCTCGTCGCTGGGCATCCGACTCTCCGAACACGTGCGGCACAGCAGCCGCACCGAGGAGGACCAGTCCTCCGCGGCGAAGCCCGCGTCGGCCGCGAGCCGCTCCAGGGCGTCCCGGTCGGCCTCGGTCGCGGCCTCCAGGAGCACCACCCAGGTCGGGACGGGTGAGGGGGCCCACAGCTCGATCTCGTCGAAGACCGGGTACGAGGGGCCCGCCGCGGTGACGCGCTCGCCGTGCGGGACGCCGTCGTGCAGCACGACCTCGCCCCAGCGGCGGCCGGACGACGGCAGCGGGATCGACAGGACCTCCATCCGGGCCGGGTCCAGCCGACGGCCCCAGACGACCTCGGCCTCGCCCTCGGGGGAGAGCCGCACGGCCGCGCTGCCCAGCTCCATGCCGACCGGCTCACCGGCCGGGCTGCCCTCGCCGGGCACCCGCAGCCCGTACGCCTGCCAGGCGCGCCGGGCCAGCGGCCAGTCCTGGAGCGCCGTCGCGGCGATGCCCACGTTCCACCAGTCGGGAGCGCCCGTCTCGCGGTCGAGCAGCGCCACGGCCCGCAGCCCGGCGGCCCGGGCCTGCTCCCAGTCGTGCCGGAACTTATGGAGCAGCGCGAGGTTGAACCAGGACTCGGACAGCCACGGCTCCATGTCGGCGGCCCGCGTCAGCAGCGCGCCCGCGTCCTCGTACCGGCCGTCGCCGATGAGTGTGAACGCGCGGTCGGTGGCCTGCCGCCACGAGGCGGAAGGCCGGTGCCGTACCTTGCCGAAGATCCTCACGATTCCCGCCTGCCGGTTTCTGCGTGCAACCACGCCGGATCGCCCTGGTGGCGGCCGCCGTCCTCCCTGACGACAACCTGCCACACCTCATGTGCTGCGGGGAGCGGCGCCCACCACACCTCCTTGCCGACGGCGGCGCGCACGACACCCCCCGGTTTCCCGCAATTTCTTCGTCTCTCGCATCCAACCATGCCCCTTTGGACGCCCGCTCATTACCCGTGGGTTCAGCGGGCTAGTCAGCGTTTCCCGGACTATCGGGGGCCGGCGGGTGCAGGGGCGCACCGGGAGAGCACCCGGGCGAGCGCCTCCACCACCCGGGGCTCGTGGTCGTACGCGGTGGCCAGCCGGAGCCGCTCCAGCGCGCGCAGGGGCCCGCGCGCCTCCTCACCGGTCGGATCGTCGTAGTCGGCGGGGGTGGCGGACGGGACGGACGTGGCGAAGTCGTCGTAGGCACCGACGGTGGCGACGATCCTGGCGGCGAGCGGCTGGGACCGGTACGGCTCGGCCTGCCGCTCCACCGCCACGGCGACCGCGGCGGGCACCCGGACCCGCCGGGCCACGGCCGCGGCGAGCAGTGCGGCGCGCCGCCGCTCGGCGGGCGGAGCCACGTCGGGCAGGGCGAGCCGGCCGACGTCGCGGAGCAGGGCCGCGTGCTCCACCGCGTCGAGCTCGGCCGCGCTCAGGCCGAGTTCCCGCCCGACGGCCCGGCCGAGCGCCGCGACGCGGTGCGACCGCCCCGCGGGGACGTGGCCCGCGATCTCCGTGGCACGGGCGAGGGCGGCGGCGGTCTGGTGCCGGACGGCCCGTGCCGCCTCCGGGCGACGGGCGCCGAGCTGGACGAACAGCAGTGGCAGGCCGAGGGCCGGCAGCGCCCACAGCCCGGCGGCGCCGACGGCCGGTGCGATCACCACACCGGTGGCGTGGATCGCGGTGCCCGGCCCTTCCACGGCCCGCAGCTCGGTGCGCAGGGCCCGCCCGTACCGGCCGCCGGTGCGGGCCCGGGCGAGCGCGGCGGCGAGCAGCGCGTCCCCCAGGGTGCTGAGCACGAGGAGGGACAGGAGGTAGATCACGTAGTACGGGCCGTGGCCGGGCCACCGGTCCAGGGCGCCGGTGTGGTGCGGTGGCTGGAAACAACCGGCGACGAAGGCGGTGGTCAGCACGCGGCGGGCCAGTTCGTCGAGCGCGGGCGGCCGTCCGATCGCTCCCGCGAGGGTGGCGGCGAACACGACGGCGACGACCTGCGGCACGCCGTGCACGGCCTCCCGGCCCCCGATCCCGCCGAGCAGCGCGTACGCGAGCGCCCCGGCGGCCCCGACGGGCGCGGCCGGCCGGGGCGTCTCCTCGGCCCGCCCGCCGGTGTACGGCCGCCACGTCGCCTCACCGAGTGCGATCAGCGCTCCCCAGGCGAGCGCCACCTGCGGCTGCGCCACCCCCTGCCACGCGGTCCACCCCACCGCCAGCACGGCGACGGCCCCCGCGACGGCGTGCACCCCGCGCACGAACCGCCGGCCGGCGGGGGTGCCGCTCGCGGCGGGGGCGGCGGGCCAGACCCGGTGCCGGGCCCACGGCCCGTCGGCCGGCTTGGCCGGATCACGCCGACTGCCGGCCTCGCCGGGGCGGGGCCCGTACCCCGCGGCCGCGCCGGGGACCCGGTACGGGTCCGGCCACGGTGACGGCCACGGCTTGCCCCCGGCCCACTCCTCGGTGACGGGCCCGGGGCCCGGGGCCACGGGGTGGCCGGGCGGCGCCTTGGTCCCCTCGGCGTCGGCCGGGTGGACACCGGCGCTCGGGCCACGGGCCCCGCGACGGGTCATCGCTCTCCCCCGCGCCCCACGGCCGCCTCCGCACTACAGCCCGAAGGGACGTTTCGGCTGACGGAAACGGCCAGGTCGGAGGCGTCCGCGGGGGCCACGAGGCCCCAGCCCCGGCGGTCCAGGGCGCGCGTCAGGGCGGCGACCATGCGGGGGTCGAAGTGGGAGCCCGCGCACCGGTGGAGTTCGGCGAGGGCGGCGTGGACCGGGCGGGCGCGGCTGTAGCCGCGGTTGGAGGTCATGGCATCGAAGGCGTCCGCGACGGCGACGACGCGGGCGGACTCCGGGATGTGATGTCCCGTCAGGCCGTGCGGGTAGCCCGTGCCGTCCAGCCGCTCGTGATGGTGCAGGATCGCCGCCCGTGCCTCGTCCAGGAAGGCGATGCCGCGCACGATCTCGTGCCCGTATTCCGGGTGGAGCTCGATGACACGGCGCTCCTCGGGGGTCAGCGGCCCGTCCTTGCGCAGCAGCCGGGTGGGGACGCCGATCTTGCCGATGTCGTGCAGCACGCCCGCGAGGCGCATCGTCTCCAGCCGCTCACCGGTCATGCCCAGCTCGCGGGCGATCAGCAGCGAGGCCCGCCCGACGCGCTCGCAGTGCGCCCGCGTGTAGCGGTCCTTGAGATCGACGGCCTGCACCAGCGCCCGCACGGCGGCCTGCTGGGCGGCGCGCTCGCGCCTGCCGCTGTCCAGGAGCCGGCCGGACAGCGCCATGGGCAGCAGCACGAGCAGCGCCGTCGCCGGCCCGTACGCGCCGCGCCACAGGGCCGCGGCCAGCAGCGCGGCCGGCCCGTGGACGAGCGCGGGCCCCAGCAAGCCGGTCGGCAGACCGCTCCAGAGCTCGTGGAAGGGGCGGCGCTCGGCGGCGACCTGGATCGCCCCGTCCAGGGCGGCGAGGACAACAGCGCAGACCAGGGCGGCGACGAGGGCGGCAGGCAGCGCGTGGAGGCCGGGGAACGACGAGAACACGGCGAAGACGTACGAGGCGGCCCAGCCGGCCAGCGACTGCTGGGCCGCGTGCCACAGGCGGCGCGTGGCCACCGGGGGCCGCTCGACCCTGCCGACGAGCGCGCCCGGTACCGCGACGAGCGCGGCGGCGGCCGGTGGCAGCACGAACGCGGCGGTGAGCAGCACGGGAAAGGCGAGGGACCGTCGGGGCAGCCGCTCGGCGGCCACGCCGACCGCGGCGAGCTGGGCGACCGCCGCCCAGGGAACGCCGGCACCGGCCCGCAGCGCGGGGGCCGCGCACAGCGCCGCGGCGAGTACGGCGCCCGTGACCAGGGCGCGCGCCGTCGCCGGAAGTGCCCACATGGCGCGTCCTCCCCGTCCATCTCAGGCTTGCCTGTGGATGGGGAGAATAGGCTCATATACGGCCGGAGAACGGCGCATCGAGGGATTGCCCGGCCCGTATCTGCCGGATGCACACCTTCGGGTGATGATCCCGGGCGCGGTGGTTTGCTTCGGCCCGGTCCGGGCCCGAAGCGGAATGGGCCTCAGTCCCGGGAGACCGCTTCCGCCGCCGCCTCCGCCGCCCTGGCCTCGGCCACGACGTCCTGCTCGGGCAGGGCCTCACCGGCGCGGATCATCTCGATCCGGCCCATGACCTTCGACCGGAGGTCGGCCGGGACGTCGTCGTGGCCGCAGCAGCGCTTGACGAGCTTCTTCACGGCCTGCTCCAGCCCGTACTTCTCCAGGCACGGGGAGCATTCGTCGATGTGCACCTCGAACTTGGCGCAGTCACCGTCGGGCATCTCGTGATCGAGGAACTCGTAAAGATGGTCGAGGACTTCAGAGCAGTCCGTCTCGTGCGGGTCTCCGCAGCTCATGAGTCCGAGCCTTTCCGATTGTGCGACTCGTCGGAGCCCTTCGCTCCGGGGGTGGCCCCGGCCGGAACCAGTCCCCGCTCGCGGGCGTAGTCCTCGAGCATTCCGCGCAGCTGACGACGGCCCCGGTGCAGTCGGGACATGACCGTACCGATGGGCGTACCCATGATGTCCGCGATCTCCTTGTACGCAAAGCCCTCCACGTCCGCGAGGTAGACCGCTATGCGGAATTCCTCGGGGATGGCCTGGAGGGCCTCCTTGACATCGGAGTCGGGGAGATGGTCGAGCGCCTGGGACTCGGCGGAGCGCAGACCGGTCGACATATGCGACTCGGCGCGCGCCAGCTGCCAGTCCTCGATCTCCTCCGAGGCGCTGCGCAGCGGCTCACGCTGCTTCTTGCGGTACGAATTGATGAACGTGTTGGTCAGAATGCGGTACAGCCACGCCTTGAGGTTCGTACCGTCGCGGAACTGGTGGAAGGACGCGTAGGCCTTCGCGTACGTCTCCTGGACCAAGTCCTCCGCGTCAGCGGGATTGCGCGTCATGCGCAGGGCGGCCGAGTACATCTGGTCGAGGAAGGTGAGGGCGTCCCGCTCGAAGCGGGCATTGCGCTCGGCAGCGCTCTCCGTGGGCTGCCGCTCCTGGCTGTCATCCGTCCCCGCGTCGGTCCCAGTGACCGGACCCACCTCCTCCAGCACAGTGGCGGAACCGGATACGGACCCGCTCGAATCGGAGAATAGACGACGATCCGGTGCGCCCGCCGCTCCAGCCAGGGCCGGACGGGCCACGCGCAGCACCGACCATTCGAGGTCGGCCGACTGCGGGCGGGACGGGCAAGCGATCGAACCCATGCGGGGAACTCCCAATCCTCTGCTCTACCGGTACGTGACTACGACTGGCACAACAGCGACAACGGATGTCGCATTCCCCACAGGCCCGCGCATTGTCGATCTT
This sequence comes from Streptomyces syringium, assembly GCF_017876625.1. Lineage (NCBI taxonomy): Bacteria > Bacillati > Actinomycetota > Actinomycetes > Kitasatosporales > Streptomycetaceae > Streptomyces > Streptomyces syringium. The sequence continues at coordinate 5,076,406 of NZ_JAGIOH010000001.1, read as the reverse complement.
TGAACGATCTTTGCCGATGCCGGCTTGGCCGACCGTGGTTCCGTCAGCCGACGAACAGTCACCGTCCGGCCGTCCGTCAGCGCGGCAGCCCGTCCAGCCATCCGCCGACGGCGTCGGTGATCACCGCGAGCGCGTCCTCCTGTGTGATGTCCGCCTTCTTCGGCACGGCGAAGCCGTGGTCACCGAACGGCACGGCGACCGGCTCGGTGCCCGGCGGGAATTCCTCGGGCCGCCCGAAGGGGTCACGGGCGCCCTGGACGACGAGCGTCGGCAGTCCGGCGCCCGTCAGCTCCTCGGCGCGGGACTTCTCCGGCTTGCCCGGCGGGTGCAGAGGGAAGCTCAGCGCGAGGACGGCGACGGCACCCAGCTCGGCGCCCGTGCGGCAGGCGACGCGGGCCCCGGCGCTCCGGCCGCCCGCGACGACCGGCACACCCGGCGCGGCGAGCGCGGGCCACAGCGCGACCCAGGCCGCGTCGAGCGCCTTCGGGGCGGGGGCCACCTTCTTGCCCGCGACCCGCCACGGCTGCTCGACGAGCGCGACGCCCACTCCACGGCCGGGCAGTGCGGCGGCGAGCGCCCGCAGGTCACGGGCCTCGACGCCACCGCCCGCGCCGTGCCCGAGGGCGAGCGTGAGCCGCGCTCCGGGCGCGGAGTACCAATGGATACGAGCGTCCCCGGCCGGGGTCGGCACCGTCTCGACAGTCGCTTCGGCCACTGGGCCCTCCGTGGTCTCTTCCGTCACCGGATCCGTCACCGAATCGATCATCGAATCGGTCACCGGCCATCCTGCCGCCCTGAGACGAGCTCCTCAGAACAGCCGGCTCCTCAGAACAGCGTCGCCTCCTCCGGCGCCTCCAGCTCGGTGAGCAGCTCCGGCCCGTTGTTGCGGACGTCGCTGACCGCCGTCGCCACCGGGTAGGCCCGTACGAGACCGGCGGGCGGGGGCGCCAGCAGCGAGCGCAGCTCGGCGGGGTCGGTGCGGGCCGGGTCCAGCCACGCGTCCCACCGGTCCGGCGGCAGCACCAGCGGCATCCGGGGGTGGATCTCGGCCAGCGAGCGCGGCCCGGCCCCGTCCTGGGCACCGCCGGTCGCGAACGGCTCCGGTTCGGCCTCGGTCGTGAGCACCGAGCACGTCACCCACCAGGCCTGCGGGTGGTCGCCGGGCAGCGTCGGGTCGCGCCAGAACTCGTACACCCCCGCCAGCGCCATGACCGAGCCGTCCGCCGGGGTGACGAGGTAGGGCTGCTTGCGGGACCGCTTCTTTCGGCCCTTCTCCTCCAGCTCGCGCTCACCGGCCCCGGTGACCCACTCGTAATAGCCGTCGGCCGGGAGCAGACAGCGCCGCGACTCGAAGGCCCGGCGGAAGGACGGCTTCTCGTGGACCGTCTCCGCCCGTGCGTTGATCATCTTCGCGGCACCCTCGGGCGATTTCGCCCACGACGGCACCAGGCCCCAGCGCATCGCCCGCAGCTGACGAACCGGACGCCGGTCTGCGGCGTCCTTCAGGGGACGCTCGAGCACCGCGTGGACGCTCTTGGTCGGCGCCACGTTCCAGTCCGGAGCCAGTGTCTCCGTCGGTTCCCACTTCTCCACCCCGAAGAGCCCGACCAGATCCTCCGGCCGCCGGCTCGCCGCATATCGCCCGCACATGAGTGCCACACTGCCACGAAGACCCAAGGAGCCGCTCGCACATGGACAGCACGCACGCCACCGACCTGTGGGACCGCGTCGTCGGCACCCAGCCCGACCCGTCGACGTGGCTGGTGGTGCTCACCGCTGTCGTGGCGCTCGCGGCGGTCGCCCCCTACGGCCTGTGGCGGGTGACCCGTAACGCGATCACCATCGCCCACGAGGGCGGTCACGGGCTCGTGGCCCTGCTCAGCGGCCGTCGGCTGGACGGCATCCGGCTGCACTCGGACACCTCGGGCCTGACCGTCTCGCGCGGCAAGCCGACCGGCATCGGCATGATCCTGACCGCCGCCGCCGGCTACACCGCCCCCTCGCTGCTCGGCCTCCTCGGTGCCTGGCTGCTGGCCGCCGGGCACATCACCGCACTGCTGTGGGGCGCGACCGCGCTGCTCGCCGCGATGCTGGTGATGATCCGCAATGCCTACGGCGTCCTGACGGTCGTCCTCGCCGGGGCGGCGTTCGTCCTCGTCTCCTGGCTGACCGGCCCGGCGGTGCAGGCAGCGTTCGCGTACGGGGTGGTGTGGTTCCTGCTGCTGGGCGGGGTCCGGCCGGCTTTCGAGCTCCAGCGGAAGCGGCGGCACGGCGGAGCGCCGGATTCCGACGCGGACCAGCTGGCGCGCCTCACGAACGTGCCGCCGGTGATCTGGCTGGGCTTCTTCCACGTGGTGTCGCTGTGCTCGCTGACCGGCGGCGGGCGCTGGCTGCTCGGACTGTGACCCGGACGAGCCACTAAGGTAAAGGCATGACCGAGAGCCCCGCGCACACCGACCTCTGGCCCGCCCCGACCGCGACCGGAGCAGTCCACGCGACCGTCACCGTGCCCGGATCGAAGTCGGTCACCAACCGCGCCCTCGTCCTGGCCGCCCTCGCCTCCGAGCCCGGCTGGGTCCGCCGGCCGCTGCGCTCCCGGGACACCCTGCTGATGGCCGAGGCGCTGCGCGCCATGGGCGTCGGCATCGAGGAGACGGTGTCCTCCGCCTCCGCGGACTCCGAGGGCGAGGCCTGGCGGGTGATCCCCGCCCGGCTGCACGGCCCGGCCACCGTCGACGTCGGCAACGCCGGCACGGTCATGCGCTTCCTGCCGCCCGTCGCCGCCCTCGCCGACGGCCCGATCCGCTTCGACGGCGACCCGCGCAGCTACGAGCGCCCGCTGCACGGTGTGATCGACGCGCTGCGCGCCCTCGGTGCCCGCATCGACGACAACGAACGCGGCGCGCTGCCGCTGACCGTGCACGGCGGCGGTGCCCTGGACGGCGGGCCGGTGGAGATCGACGCGTCTTCGTCCTCGCAGTTCGTCAGCGCCCTGCTGCTGTCCGGGCCGCGCTTCAACCAGGGGGTCGAGGTGCGCCACATCGGTGGCGTACTGCCCTCGATGCCGCACATCCGGATGACCGTGGACATGCTGCGGATGGCCGGGGCCCAGGTGGACACCCCCGAGGCCGGCGGCGAGCCGGACGTCTGGCGGGTCTCCCCCAGCGCCCTCCTCGGCCGGGACATCGTGGTGGAGCCCGACCTGTCCAACGCGGCGCCGTTCCTGGCGGCCGCCCTGGTCACCGGCGGCAAGGTCACCATCCCCGACTGGCCCGAGCACACCACCCAGCCGGGCGACGCGCTGCGCGACATCTTCACCGCCATGGGCGGCAGCTGTGAGCTGACCGAGGCCGGTCTGACCTTCACCGGCACGGGCCGGATCAAGGGCATCGACGCCGATCTGCACGAGGTCGGCGAGCTGTCCCCGGTGATCGCGGCGGTCGCCGCCCTCGCCGACTCCGAGTCCGTCCTGCGCGGCATCGCCCATCTGCGGCTGCACGAGACCGACCGGCTCGCGGCCCTCGCCAAGGAGATCAACGAGCTCGGTGGCGATGTCACCGAGACCGAGGACGGGCTGCACATCCGCCCGCGCGCCCTGCACGGCGGCGTCTTCCACACGTACGAGGACCACCGGCTGGCCACCGCGGCCGCCGTCATCGGCCTGGCCGTCGAGGGCGTCCAGGTGGAGAACGTGGCGACCACCGCCAAGACCCTCCCCGACTTCCCGGCCCTGTGGACCGGCATGCTCGGGCCGGTCGCCGGGGCGGCCCCGGCAGGCAGAGTCTGAGAGAGCGGAAGAGCACCATGCGCCGCTACGGCAAGAATCCCGACGAGGACGACATCCGCGTCCGGCCCAACCGCAAGGGCAACCGTCCCCGCACCAACATCCGCCCCAAGCACGAGGACGCCTCCGAGGGCTTCGTCCTCACCGTCGACCGGGGCCGGCTGCACGTCCTCGTCGAGGACCGCACCATCATCGCGATGAAGGCGCGCGAACTGGGGCGCAAGGGGGCCGTGGTGGGCGACCGGGTCGCCGTCGTGGGCGACCTGAGCGGCGCCAAGGACACCCTGGCGCGGATCGTCCGGGTCGAGGAGCGCTCCTCCGTGCTGCGCCGTACGGCCGACGACGACGACCCCTTCGAGCGGGTCGTCGTCGCCAACGCCGACCAGCTCGCGATCGTCACCGCCCTCGCCGACCCCGAGCCCCGGCCCCGGCTCATCGACCGCTGTCTGGTCGCGGCGTACGACGCGGGGCTGGAGCCGCTGCTCGTGCTGACGAAGTCGGACCTGGCCTCGCCCGACAAGCTCCTGGAGTCCTACGGGGCGCTGGGCGTGCCCTATGTGGTGACCAGCCGTGAAGAGCTGGCCGCCGGTGCCGCCGCCGAGCGCGTCCGGGAGCGGCTGACGGACCGGGTCACCGCGTTCGTCGGGCACTCGGGCGTCGGCAAGACCACCCTGGTCAACGCGCTCGTCGAGCGGCAGCGGGCCACCGGCCACGTCAACGCGGTCACCGGCCGCGGCCGCCACACGACGACCTCGGCGCTGGCCCTGCCCCTCCCGGGCGATACGGGCTGGGTGATCGACACCCCGGGCGTCCGCTCCTTCGGGCTGCACCACGTGGATCCCTCGCGGGTCATCCTCGCCTTCCCCGACCTGGTGCCCGGCACGGAGGACTGCCCGCGCGCGTGCAGCCACGACGAGCCGGACTGCGCGCTGGACCAGTGGGTGACGGACGGTCACGCCGATCCGCAGCGGCTCTACTCCCTGCGGCGGCTGCTCGCGACCCGGGAGCGGCGCGAAGGCGATTGATCGCCTACGTTTGCGAGTGACCGCCCGTGGCAAGGGCAGCATGCAAGGGCACCGGAGAGCCGGGGCGGTCGCGAATACGGGAGGCAATCTGATGGCGTGGCTGCTCGTCGTGGTCGCCGGACTGCTGGAGACCGGCTTCGCCGTCTGCCTCAAGCTCTCCCACGGCTTCACCCGGCTGTGGCCCACGATCGCCTTCGCCTGCTTCGCGCTCGGCAGCTTCGGCCTGCTGACGCTCGCGCTCAGAAGGCTCGACGTGGGCCCGGCCTATGCCGTGTGGACGGGCATCGGCGCGGCCGGCACCGCCATCTACGGCATGGTCTTCCTCGACGACCTGGTCTCCACCCTCAAGCTCGTCTCGATCTCCTTCGTGATCGTGGGCGTGATCGGTCTTCAGCTCTCCGGCTCCTCCCACTGAGAGCTCTCCGGCTCCTCCCACTGAACCGCCGGCTGCTGGCCGCCGGCCGTCACGCGTCGGCGAGGAGGGCGCGGGCGAGGCGTGCGACGTCGACCGCCACCACCTCGTCGGAGTCGCCCGGGGCGAGCACATAGGACAGCGTGAGGCGGACCGCGGCCGCGCAGGCCCGCCGGGCCTCCTCCGGGGCGGCCGGGGTCGTGATCGCACCGGCCACCCGGTCCGTGATCCGGTCGGCCATCGCCGTCGGGGTGGGCGCGCCCCGCAGCACCGGGGTCTCGGGCCGGGCGCGCTGCGCCGGGACGGCGGCGGGCGCGGTGGCCGGGAGCCGCTCGCTGCGGCAGCCGGTGAGCACGGCCCGTACCAGCGGGTTCGTCCGGGCCGTCCGCAGGGTCCACAGGGCCACGGCGGCGCAGTGGTCGCCGGGATCGCCGATGCCACGGGCGGCGGCGTCGGCCAGGGTGCGCTCCACGCCGGCGAGGAACGCGTCCGCCTCGCGGCGCACCAGGGCGCGCCCGAGGCCGTCCTTGCCACCGAATTCGTTGTACAGCGTCTGCCGGGACACCCCGGCGGCGGCCGCGACGTCGACCATCCGGACCCCGCTCCAGGGCCGGGCGGCGAGCGCCACGAAGGCCGCGTCCAGCAAGAGTTCTCGTGCCGCGGGCATCGTCGCCTCCCCGGCCGTGCGGCCGCACGACGGTCTGGGCTCAGAATTGACGCACCGCCAGACGGTGTCAAGACCCGGGCGGGCCGCACGGGGCTGCGGCGTACCCCCGGGTACTGTGCAGTCATGTCCGACTACCACGATGATCTGCGCCTGGCCCACGTCCTGGCGGACGCCGCCGACGCGGCGACCATGGACCGGTTCAAGGCCCTCGACCTCAAGGTCGAGACCAAACCGGACATGACGCCGGTGAGCGAGGCGGACAAGGCCGCCGAGGAGCTGATCCGCGGCCATCTCCAGCGGGCCCGGCCGCGGGACGCCGTGCTGGGCGAGGAGTTCGGGGCCGAGGGCACGGGCCCGCGACGCTGGGTGATCGACCCGATCGACGGGACCAAGAACTACGTCCGCGGGGTGCCGGTCTGGGCCACGCTGATCTCGCTGATGGTGCAGGTCGAGGGTGGTTTCGAGCCGGTCGTCGGCGTGGTGTCGGCGCCGGCGCTGGGCCGCCGCTGGTGGGCGGCGAAGGGCGCGGGGGCCTTCACCGGCCGCAGCCTGCTGTCGGCGACACGGCTGCAGGCCTCGCGGGTGGGCCGGATCGAGGACGCGTCGTTCGCGTACTCCTCGTTGTCCGGCTGGGAGGAGCGCGGCATGCTCCCGGGCTTCCTGGACCTGTCGCGCGACTGCTGGCGCACGCGCGGCTACGGCGACTTCTGGCCGTACATGATGGTCGCCGAGGGCTCGGTGGACATGTGCGCCGAGCCGGAGCTGTCGCTGTGGGACATGGCGGCGAACGTCGTCATCGTCGAGGAGGCGGGCGGGCGCTTCACCGGCCTGGACGGCCGCCCCGGCCCGCACAGCGGGAACGCCGCCGCGTCGAACGGACTGCTCCACGACGAACTTCTGGGCTATTTCAGCAAGTAGGCACACCGCCGGGAGCCGTTCACCGTCAGGGCGCGCTCCCGGTCCAAACCTCGACGCCGAAGCGCGCGGGCCGGTGATTCCACCCCCGCGCGCCCCCTTGTTGTGCCCGCGCGGGCGTGTGACGATGACAGCCCCATGCTTGTGAACTTGTGAATCCTTTCTCGGACTCACGGTCCACCAAGGAGGTGGCTCCGACCATGCTCGTCCGCGACGCCATGAGCACGGTGGTCCTCACCATCGGTCCCGCCCACACCCTCAGGCAGGCCGCGCGGATGATGTCCGCGCGCCGAATAGGAGCGGCCATAGTCCTCGATCCGGACACCAGCGGGCTCGGCATCCTCACCGAGCGCGACATCCTCAACTCGGTCGGCGCCGGCGAGGATCCGGACCGGGAGACCGCGCAGGGCCACACGACGACGGACGTCGTCTTCGCGGCCCCGGAATGGACGCTGGAGGACGCCGCGTGCGCCATGGCGCACGGCGGCTTCCGGCATCTGATCGTCCTCGACGGGCAGGGGCCCGTGGGCATCGTGTCGGTCCGCGACATCATCCGCCGCTGGGCACCCCTGCGCGCCGGACGGCGGCAGCCGGGCGTGCTGGCGGGCTGAGCGGGAAAAGCCGGAGGGACCGGAGCCCATTGGCGTCCGGTCCCTCCGGTGGGTACGGCAAGCGGCTGTTGGGACAAGCCCCGTGGCGGTCGGGCCGCCGCGGGACTCAGCCGCGCAGGGCCTGGACCGCGGCTTCGAGCCGCTTGCCGTAGTCGGGGTCCGCCTGGCGGAAGTTACTGATCGCGCGCTCGGCGATGTCGTCGCGCGAGACCTTGGCGATGAAGCCGGCGAGGTTGTCGATCAGCCGGCCCTTCTCCTCCTCCGACATCAGCCGGTAGAGGTTGCCCGCCTGGACGAAGTCGTTGTCCTCGGCGTGCGAGGGGGCCTCGGTGCTACCGGTGTAGCCGGTGACCTCGACGGGCTGCCACAGCGGCCGGCCGGTCTCCTGCGGTCCGCCGAAGCTGTTGGGCTCGTAGTTCTTGGCGCGCCCGTGCCGGCCGTCGTAGGCGTAGCCGTCACGGCTGTTCGTCCGCGCCTCGGTGGCGTGCGGACGGTTCACCGGCAGGTGGTCGGCGTTGATGCCGACGCGGTAGCGGTGGGCGTCGCCGTAGGCGAAGAGCCGGCCCTGGAGCATCTTGTCCGGGGACGGTCCGATGCCCGGCACGAAGTGCGCCGGAGAGAAGATCGACTGCTCGACCTCGGCGAAGATGTTCTCCGGGTTGCGGTTGAGCTCCAGCTTGCCGATCTCGATCGGCGGGTAGTCCTCGTGCGGCCACACCTTGGTGAGGTCGAACGGGTTGAAGCGGTAGGTCGCCGCGTCGGCCGCCGGCATGATCTGCACCTGCACGGTCCAGCTGGGGAAGTCCCCGCGCTCGATGGCCTCGCGCAGATCGCGCTGGTGGCTGTCGGGGTCCATGCCGGAGAGCTGGTTGGCCTCCGCGGTGGTGAGGTTCTTGATCCCCTGGTCGGTCTTGAAGTGGTACTTGACCCAGAAGACCTCGCCGGCCTCGTTGTTCCACTGGAAGGTGTGGGAGCCGTAGCCGTTCATGTGGCGCAGCGTGGCCGGGATGCCGCGGTCACCGAAGAGCCAGGTCACCTGGTGCGTGGACTCCGGCGACAGACCCCAGAAGTCCCAGACGTTGTCCGCCTCCTGCGAGCCGGTGTAGGGGTCGCGCTTCTGGGTGTGGATGAAGTCGGGGAACTTGATGGCGTCCTTGATGAAGAACACCGGGGTGTTGTTGCCGACGAGGTCGTAGTTCCCCTCTTCGGTGTAGAACTTCAGCGCGAAACCGCGGGGGTCGCGCACCGCGTCGGCCGAGCCGAGGTTGCCCGCGACGGTGGAGAAGCGCAGGAACGTCTCGGTCTGCTTGCCGACCTCGGAGAGGAACTTGGCCCGGGTGTACCGGGTGACGTCCGCCGTCACGGTGAAGGTGCCGTACGCCCCGGCGCCGCGGGCGTGCACCACGCGCTCCGGGATCCGCTCGCGGTTGAAGTGCGCGAGCTTCTCCATCAGCGACTGGTCCTGCACCAGGACGGGGCCGCCGAGGCCCGCGGACTCGCTGTTCTGGTTGTCCGCGACCGGAGCTCCGGACTCCGTGGTCAGCGGACCCGTTCCCGAAATGGCCTCGCCCTGAACCGACACGTGCGCCTCCGTCTTTTTCGTCCTGTCACCGGGCCCGCATCCGCCGTCTCCGGAGGCCCGAGCCGAACTCGATCCTACATTGGACATTGTCTAAGTCAAGATGGATCAGAGATAAATACGCGATCCATTGATGGACGAGGGGCGCTGCTACGCTGGTCCTATCTGACTGATAGGTGATGGCATGAGTGACCTGCTGGAACGGCTCCGGGGACGCGGCTGGCGGCTGACCGCACAGCGACGCGTCGTCGCCGAGGTCCTCGACGGGGACCACGTGCACTACACCGCGGACGAGGTGCACGCCAAGGCGGCCGACCTCCTGCCCGAGATCTCGCGCGCGACGGTGTACAACACCCTCGGCGAGCTGGTCTCCCTGGGCGAGATCCTCGAGGTGAGCACGGACGGGCGCGCCAAGCGCTACGACCCGAACGCCCACCACGCGCACCAGCATCTGGTGTGCTCGCGGTGCGGCACGATCCGCGACGTCCACCCCTCCGGGGACCTGCTCGCCGACCTTCCGGCGCACGAGCGCTTCGGCTTCCAGGTCTCGGCGGTCGAGGTGACGTACCGCGGCATCTGCCCGAACTGCTCGACGGCGTGACGCGCCGCCCGTGACAGACGGCGGCGGCCTGTGGCCGCCGCCGCTTCGCGCGCCCCGCTCCGGGCGGGCGGCGTCCGTCCGGGCACACGACAAAGGCCCGGATCCTTGAAGGATCCGGGCCTTGTCTTCGAGTAGCGGGGACAGGATTTGAACCTGCGACCTCTGGGTTATGAGCCCAGCGAGCTACCGAGCTGCTCCACCCCGCGTCGTTGACCCAACTGTAACCCGGCGGTAGCCCTTCAGGCAAACGGGTGTGCAAACACGCGTGCGAACGGCCTCCGGGCGGCCACGGCCGGGACGCCGCAGCCCCGGGCCGCGGGGCCGGTGGGGGCGCCCGCCGCCCTTACGCCGACAGTTCCTGCTGCAACGCGTCCCGCAGCCGCGCCGCCCGCTCGGCGACCTCGGCCGGGCCGAGCTCGACGGCGCGGGCGCACCAGTGCTGCCCCTCGGCCAGATTGCCGCGCCGGGCCGCCAGCAGGGCGAGCCGGAGCGCGGCCCGCCCGTGACCGGCCTGCGCGGCCCTGGCCCACCACAGCGCCGCCTCCGGCTCGCTGCCCTCGCGCGCGAGCAGCAGCCCGAGGTTGAAGGCGCCGTTACGGCTGCCGGCCTCGGCGGCCTGGCGGTACCAGTGCGCGGCCTCGACCACGTCACCCCGCGCGGCGACGAGCATGCCGAGCCGGACCTGGGCCCGCCGGTGGCCCTGCCGGGCGGCGTGCCCGTACCACTTCTCGCACTCCTCCCACGCCTCGTCGTCGCGGTCGAGCAGCGCGCCCAGCCGGAAGGCCGCCTCGGCGCTGCCGCCGCGCACGGCGACCCGCAGATGGCGCTCCGCCTCCTCGTCCTCGCCGTCCCGCAGCAGGACCATGGCGACCTGGAGGGCCGCGTCGGTGTGTCCGGCGGCCGCGGCGCGCTCGTACCACTCGAAGGCCGAGCGCTCCTCGTCCCGCCCGGCGTAGAGGATGCCCAGGTTGAACGCGGCGTCGACGCTGCCCGCCTCGGCGGCCTTGGAGAACCACGGCTCGGCCCCGGCGGAGTCGCCGCCCTGCAGCAGCAGCACGGCCAGCGCGTTGGCGGCCTCCTGGTGCCCGGCGTAGGCGGCGCGGCGGTACCACTGCTCGGCCTGCGCGGTGCGCCCCTGCTCGGCGCAGAGCAGGCCGAGGTTGTAGGCGCCGTTGACATCACCGGCGTCGAGCGCGGCGCGGTACCAGCGCTCGGCCTGCTGCGACTCGCCCCGGTCGGCGTGCAGGGCGCCCAGGGCGTTGGCGGCGTTGCCGTCGCCGTCCTGGGCGGCGCGGCGCCACCAGATCGCGGCGCTCTCGGTGTCGCCGGCGTCGCGCAGCAGGAAGCCGAGGGCGCACGCGGCGCGCGACTCCCCGTCCTTGGCGGAGGTCAGGTACCAGCGCCCGGCCTCCTGGATCTCGCCGCGCGCCTCCAGCAGCGTGCCCAGGTGCAGGGCGGCGCGCCGGTGGCCGCGGGCGGCGGCCTGCCGGTACCACTGCTCGGCCTCGCCGGCCGCGCTCTCGTCGCGGCGGCCGGCCGCCGCGGCCCGCAGATCACGGACCGAGGTGTCGACGCCGCCGGCCGAGGCGTAGCGGGTGCCGGTGGAGGGGCCGAGGCCGCCGGGGCCGTCCCCGAGGCCGTCCAGCCCGGCGAGGCCGCCGGGGCCCGTGCCGCGGCGCGGCGCCCGGCCGTCGAGGATGCGCGCGAGGCGGTAGGCGGCCTCGCGGTGCCCGCGCTCGGCGGCGGAGCGGAACCAGCGCTCGGCGCCCACGTCGCTGCGGTGCTCCAGCAGATCCGCGAGGGCGTACGCGCCGAGGGCGTGCCCGGACTCGGCGGACTGCCGCAGCCAGTACTCGGCGGCGGGCTCGTCGCCGCGCTCGCGGTGGTAGCGGCCGAGGGCGTGGGCCGCGGCGGCGGAACCGGCGACGGCGGCGACGCGCCACCAGGAGGCGGCCTCGTCCGCGTAGCCGCGCTGGTGCAGCAGGACGCCCAGGTTGTTGGCGGCGGAGCGATCGCCGTCGGCGGTCGCGGCCCTCAGGTGGCGCTCGGCGCCGTCGAGGTCGCCGCGGCGCAGCAACAGCGCGCCGAGCATGCTGAGGGCGGCGGGGTCGCCGGACTCCTCGGCCCGGCGCCGGGCGGTTTCGAGTTCGAGGTCGGCAGCATCGGTGGAGAGGTCGCCCGCGTCGGCGCTCCCGCCGGGGCCGGCCGCCTCCGAGCCGAACGCCTGCGGTTCCTGATCGCTCCCGTCACCGGGAGCCTCCACAAGCCGACGTGTCGCCAACAACCTCGTCCTGTCCCCCATAAGACCCATCGTCGCACCACCCGCAACCCGCGTACACCTGGTATACCGCAGCCGATGAGGTCACTTCAGCGTTTTGTCGACTTCCCGACTTCCCGACACGGCCGTGCTGCAAACTCTATTCAGAAGCCCCGCACACAACCCCCACAGGCCACGGCGCGCCGGGGTACGGGTCAGCAAAATTTCGGGACACCCGCCCCGGACACACGACAAGGCCCGGAGTCCGAGGACTCCGGGCCTTGTCTTTGAGTAGCGGGGACAGGATTTGAACCTGCGACCTCTGGGTTATGAGCCCAGCGAGCTACCGAGCTGCTCCACCCCGCGCCGTTGTGAAACAACCGTACCACGGCGCGGGATGGGGCCTCACCGGACTTCTCAGCTGCCCGGCTTGGCCGTCTTCTCGGCGGCCTTGGCCTCGGCCTTGGCGGCCCGGTCCAGGGCCTCCTTCAGGCTCTGCTGGGCCTTGCCGTAGGCCGTCCAGTCCTTGTCGTCGAGCGCCTTCTGGCTCGCGTCGAAGGCGTCCTGGGCGTCCTTCAGGGCCTGCTTGACCGTGGGGTCCTGGGACGGCGGCTTCGTGGGGGTGTCCGCCGGTGGCTCGGTGCCGGTGTCCGGACTCCTGACCCCGAAGACCACGTCCAGCGCCTTGGTGAGGTCGTCCTCGAAGGCGGTCTTCTCCCCGTAGGTCACCAGGACCTTCTTCAGCCGGGGGAAGTTCGTGCCGGCGCCGCGCACATAGACCGGCTCGACGTACAGCAGCCCGCCGTCGAGCGGCACGGTCAGCAGATTGCCGTACTCGATCTCGGAGTCCCCGCGCTTCAAGATATTGATCTTGTTGGCGATCTCGGGGTCACCGTTGAACTTGCTCTGCACCTGCTGGGGGCCCGACACCGTGGTCTCGGACGGCAGTTTCAGGATTCTGATCTTGCCGTAGCCGGGGCTCTTCGCGTCGGCGTCGACGGCCATGAAGGCACCGAGGTTCTCCCGGCTCTTCGGCGTCAGCGTCGTCGTCAGCGAGAACGACTGCTCCTGCTGGTCCGGCATCTTCATGCTGAGGTAGTACGGCGGCACCGCGTTCTTCGACTTGGTGGTCGGGTCGTTCGGCACCTCCCAGCGCTCACTGCCGGTGTAGAACGTGCCCGGGCTGGTGACGTGGTAGCGGGTGAGCAGCTCGCGCTGGACCTTGAAGAGGTCCTGCGGGTAGCGCATGTGGTCCATCAGGTCCGAGGAGATCTGGCTCTTGGCCTTCACCGTTCCCGGGAAGGCCTTCATCCAGGTCTTGAGCACCGGGTCCTTGGTGTCCCACTGGTACAGCTTCACCGTGCCGTCATAGGCGTCCACGGTCGCCTTCACCGAATTGCGGATGTAGTTGACCTGGTTCTGCTGGGCCACCACCGCCCGCTGTCCGGTGGTCAGCGAGTCCGCCGTCGTGTCACCGAGGGTCGTCCGGGACGCGTACGGATAGCCGTTGGTCGTGGTGTAGGCGTCCACGATCCACTGGATGCGGCCGCCGACGACCGCCGGGTAGGCGTCGCCGTCGATGGTCAGCCACGGGGCGACCGCCTCGACGCGCTCCTTGGGCGTGCGGTTGTACAGGATCCGCGAACCTTCCCCGATGGCACCGGAGTAGAGGATCTGCGGCTCGCCGAAGGCCACCGCGTAGGCGGCCCTGTTGACCGGGTTCGAGAGGTTCACACCGCTCTTGCCCCGGTAGCTGTAGCTCTTCTCGCCCCTGTCGCCGGAGTAGTCCAGCTCCTTCTGCGGCCCGCCGACGATCGAGTACTGCGTCGTCTTCTCGCCGTAGTACACCCGCTGCTCGTACGAGCCGAGCTTGCCGGTGGTCGGCAGGTTCTTCTCGGTGAAGTCCGGGTCGCCCTCACCGACGGTGGCGGTGCCCTTCGCGGTGATGGCGCCGTAGCCGTGGGTGTACTTGAAGTGGTCGTTGATCCAATTGCGCTCGGGGATGCCGTTGATGTTCAGCTCGCGCAGACCGACGACCGTGTCCGTCTCCTTGCCGTCGACCTTGTAGCGGTCGACGTCCAGGGTGGACGGGAACTGGTAGTACCCACGGACCTGCTGGAGCTGCTGGAACGTGGGCGAGACGATGTTCGGGTCGAGCATCCGCAGGCTGGCGGTCGAATCGGCCGCGTCGCGCAGCTTCTGCTTGTCCTTGCCCTTGAGGTCGCTGGTGCCCGCGTAGTCCGTCACCTTCGAGCCGTCGATGCCGTAGGCCTCGCGCGTCGCGGTGATGTTCTTCTTGATGTACGGGGCTTCCTTGGCCTGCTCGTTCGGCTGGACCTGGAACTTCTGCACGATCGCCGGGTAGAGCCCGCCGATCAGGACCGCCGAGAGCACCATCAGACCGAAGCCGATCACCGGCAGCTGCCAGGTGCGCCGCCAGAGCGTCGCGAAGAACAGCACGGCGCAGATCAGCGCGATGATGAAGAGGATGGTCTTGGCCGGCAGATAGGCGTTGGCGTCGACGTACCGCAGACCCGTCCAGCCCTCGGTGGACTTCAGCCCGCTGGACTTCACCGCCAGGCCGTACCGGTCGAGCCAGTAGGCGACGGCCTTGAGCGTGACGAAGATGCCGAGCAGCACCGACAGGTGTCCGGTGGCCGCCGCGGTGGCCCGTGAGCCCGGGCTGGTGGGCCGCAGACCGTTGTAGAGGTAGTGCACCAGGGTCGCGGCGATCAGCGACAGGACCGCGGCCGCGAAGCCGAAGCTCAGCAGGAAGCGGTACCAGGGCAGATCGAACGTGTAGAACGCGATGTCCTTGTGGAACTGCGGGTCCTTCTGACCGAAGGACACGCCGTTGACCCACATGAGCCAGGTGCGCCACTGCCCGGCCGCGGACGCGCCGGCGACCAGGCCGACGAGCGAGGCGATGGCCAGCAGCACCCACTTCTTGTAGGGCGCGATGCTCATCCGGTAGCGGTCGAGGCTCTCCTGCTCCCCCGACATCGCGCTCAGCGGCGGCCGCAGCCGGTGCGCCAGCCAGATGTTGAATCCCACCGCGAGGGCCATCAGCAGTCCGAAGACCGCGAACAGACCGATCTTGGTGCCCAGGGTGGTGGTGAAGACGGAGGAGTAGTGCACGGAGCGGTACCAGAGCCATTGCGTCCAGTACCCCGCGAACATGACGAAGAGCATGGCCAGCACGGCCAGCACTCCCAACGTCATGAGCAGGGTCCGGACACGCCGGGACGGGCGGCCGACTCTCATCCGTGGCCTCGTCGGGCCTCCGCCGCGGTCCGGCATCTGGAAAGCCAAGGTGCGCACCTCGAAGTTCGCTGTCGATGAAGCTGTCGATCAGGCCCAGCGATAGTAGGACCCAGTGTGGCAACTTACCGAGGCTTTACTCAGTTCCCGTTTTTGGTCACTCTCAGGGCACGATTGTGACCATGTCCAGCTTTCCCAGCTTCCCCAGCCCTTCCGAACCCGGCACCCCGATGGCCGCCAGCCCGCTGACCCGAGCCGTGCTCGAAATCGACGAGTACGCCTCCGGCCTCGGCTGGGACCAGCCCGCCCGCCTCTTCGCCCTGGTCGACACCGCGAAACTGCGCGCCCAGGAGCCCGGCCTGGCCGCCCAGCTCGGCCTCGACGAAACCCCCGGCAACGCCACCTCCCTCACCCCGATCGAGCAGGACGAGCTGCCGCGCGGCACCGCCCTCGACAAGTTCCTCGGCACCATCGCCTGGCCCGACGCGGTGGTCGGCTGCGCCCTGACCGTGGAGCGGCTGATGCTGCCGCCGTCCGCCGAGGGGACCGTGCCGAACGGGATGAACGAGAAGCAGCTCGCCAAGTGGGTCGCGGCGCACCCGGACCGCCAGGAGGTCCGGATGACCGTCGCGGTGCTGCGTGACGGCGCGCGCGAGTCGGCGCTGCGCCTGCGGGAGAAGGACTCACCGAACGAGGTGCTGACCGGGGCCGACCTCGTACCGGGCCTGGCCGAGGCCCTCGCGGCCACGTTCGAGGGCTGACGCCCGCCCGTCCGCCTGGGGGGTGACGCCTAGCGGCCCGTCGAGCAGCTCGGCAGGCTCGCCGCGTCACCCTTGCGGATCTTCTCCAGGGCCTTCGTCGCGTCACCTATGGTGTCGACCTTGACGAGCGTGAGGCCCTTGGGGGTGTCCCTGGCGGCCGCCGCGCAATTGTCCTTGGGCGTGAGGAAGAACCGGGCGCCCTTGGCCCGCGCGGCGACCGTCTTCATCTCGATCCCGCCGATCGGCCCGACCTTGCCGGTGTCCTCGATCGTGCCCGTACCGGCGATGAACTTGCCGCCGGTGAGGTCCTCCGGGGTCAGCTTGTCGACTATCCCGAGGGCGAACATCAGCCCGGCGCTCGGCCCGCCGACGTCCGTCAGCTTGATGTTGATGGTGAACGGGAACGTGTGGTCGATCCCGGCCTGGATGCCGACTATGGCCCGCTTGTCGGGTGCCTTGCCCGTGATGAGGCTGACCGTCCGCTCCTGCCTCGGCGCCCGCTTCTCCTTCTCCGCCGCGGCCGCCTCCTTGGCCGGAACGACCAGGAAGGAGACCTCCTGGCCGGGCTGGTGCTTGGTGACGAGCTCGGCCACGTCGCCGGGCTGCTTGATCTCCGTACCGTCGACGGCCTTGATCACATCGCCCGCGTGCAAGGCACCCTCGGCCGGGCTGCCCTTGACGACCTGCGCCACGACGACGCGCGTGCCGACCGGGATCTTCAGCTCCTTGAGCGCCGCCACCTTGGCACTCTCCTGGGACTGGCTGAATTCCTCGGCGGTCTCCTGGTTCAGCTGGTCCGGAGTCTTGTCATCCGGATAGAGCGTGCTGTGCGGGACCACCAGATTGTCGTGCGCGAGCCAGCCGTAGACCGCTTCGACCAGATTCATCCGGTACTGCGAGCCGGTGACGCGGACCGTCGTCATATTGAGATTGCCGCTGGTCGGATACGTCTTGTGGCCCGAGATCTGGAGCACCGGCTCACCGTCGTGCTCACCGAGGGTGTTGTACGTCGGCCCCGGCGACATCTCCGCGTACGGCACGGGGATCAGCACGCCTGCGCAGAGCAGCGCGATCAGCATCAGGAGGGAGGCGAGCATCGTCGCGGTGCGGCGGGGCATGGAACGACAGTACGGGACGGGTCCGACAGTCCACCCCCGGGGCGGTCCGTACGGGGCAGCGCCCGCTAGGCCGCGTCGGAGTCCGGCGAGACGCCGGACTCACGGCGTTCCATGGCGGCGCGGAACCGCTCGTAGCCCGCCAGTTCCGCGACATCGCCGACCTTGCGGTTGCGGGCCGCCCAACTCCCCCACAGGGCGGCGGCGCAGGCCGCGGCCACGGGGATCAGCAACCATGCAAGTGCCGCCATGCCGGCCTCCCGACCCCTTCCGAAGCGCAACTGACTGATGAGCAGATTAAACGTCCGCCGTCTCAACGCTTACGTCAGGGGCCCGGTTACGCAACCCGGGTCAGCCAATAGGGGTCTGGCCTGCGGGGACGAACTAAGCCCCCACCCTCCCCCAGCTACCGCTGGGAGGTGCCCCCATGCCGACGGCGCTACGCGCCGACCCATTCTTCTGTCCCGTCCGTGAACTTCTGGTGCTTCCAGATCGGGACCTCCGCCTTGAGGTCGTCGATCAGCCGGCGGCACGCCGCGAAGGCCTCGGCCCGGTGCGGGCAGGAGACGGCCACCACGACCGCCAGGTCGCCGATGGCGAGCTCCCCCACCCGGTGCACCGCGGCGAGCGCCCGTACCGGGAAGTCCGCCGCGATCTTCTCCGCGACGCGGCGCAGCTCGGCCTCGGCCGTGGGGTGCGCGGAGTAGCCGAGCCCGTCCACGTCCGCACCGCCGTCGTGGTCGCGCACCGTGCCCACGAAGAGCGCGGTGCCCCCCGCGGCGTCGTCGCCGACCGCCGCGAAGACCTCGTCCAGCGACAGCGGGGTGTCACGGACGGCGAGGAGGCGGATCGGATCCAGGGCGGCGAGCTCACCGGGGTGGCCGCCGGAGCGGTCATACGTACGGGCCATACGGTCCATCGTGCCGCACGCGGGGCGGCGGTGGTGAATGGTGTTTCACCAGGCCGCCCGGAACGCCGTATGGAGGGTCCTACAGCGGCCCCGGCGGGGTCTACAGGCGGCGGCGCGCCTTGCGGGCACGGCGGACCAGCGCGGCGGTGCCCACCAGGGCGACGGTCGCCCCCGCGGCGCCCAGCGTGGTGGCGTCCTTGCGGCCGAGCCGGCGGCCCGCGACCGTGTGCCGGCCCGCGACCTCCTCCAGCAGCTCCGCGAGGACCTCCTCGTTGGTCCAGCGCGGCCGCCAGCCGGCGTCGTGCAGCCTGCTGCCGCTGACCACCCACGGGTGCATCGTGTACTCGAGATCACCCGCGGGCGAGGGGGTCAGGCCGAGGCGGTGCAGCCGGGAGGCCGCGCCCAGCGCGACCGCCGAGGGCAGCTCCATGCGCCGGATGCCGGTCAGCTCCTCGACCTCCTCCTGCTCCAGCCAGCCGTCGCAGCCCACCGCGAGATCGCCCTCGGCCTTCTCCAGGGCGGCGAACTCCAGGGCGCTCACCAGGTCCTCCACGTGGCAGAACTGCCAGGTCGGCCGGGATCCGGCGACCACCAGGAGGCGGGGCGACTCGAAGTAGCGGGTGAGGGCGGTGTCGGTGCCGCCGACGAGGACAGCGGGACGCAGCACGGTGACGTTCAGCCCGGGGTGGGCGCGGGGCGCGCGCTTGGCGAGCCGCTCGATCTCCAGCAGGTCACCGACGCCGGTGGCCTCGGCGGTCGCGCGCAGCTCGGCGTCCTCGGCGAGCGGCACGGCGTTGTCCGGCCGGGCCCCGTAGACCATCGCGGAGGTGCACAGCACGACGCGGTGCACCCCGGCGGCCGCGGCGGCGGTCAGCACGGTCTGGGTGCCGCGCACGTTGTAGGCGGTGCGGGCGGCGGGGTCGGTCTCCAGGTCGAGGTCCAGGGCGAGGTGGACGACGACGTCGGCACCGCGCAGCTTCTCCGCGATCGCCGGGTCGCGGACGTCCAGCACATGCCACTGCGCCTCGGTCACATCGCCGCGGCGCTCGTCTATCGCCACGACCTGCTTGATCTCTTCTGATGCGGCCAGCCGCTGCGTGAGCAGCGCGCCGACGCCGCTCGCGGCACCGGTGACGGCGACGACGGGTCGGCGGCCGGGCAGGGCCGTACTGTCTCGCGCGGAACCGTTTCGCGCTGCGCGAACTTCTCGGTCGGGGGAACTCACCGGGCGTCTCCAGCGGTTGTCTTCAGTACGTAAGTGTGATGACGCGTACGTACCAGGTGACGTCCATCCTGCCGCAGGCCCCGGGTCGGCGAAGCACCAAGCCCGGATACCGCAGAGGTGTCTACGCTGGGTAGTGATGTCGGGCATTCGCCGCCGGTTCCACGCCGGCGGCCCTACGAGCCGAGGAAACCCGTGAGTGACAACCCATTCGGATTCGGTCTTCCGCCGGAGGAGCCGGAGAACGGCGACGACGGCAAGAAGAAGGGCGGCAGCCAGGGCGGCGGCCAGGGACCGGCGAATCCGTTCGGGTTCGGCGGGGCCGCGGGCGGTGGGGACAACCCCTTCGCCGCGATGTTCGGCTCCATGAACCCGGGCGATCTGGGCGCCGCGTTCCAGCAGCTGGGCCAGATGCTCTCGTACGAGGGCGGCCCGGTGAACTGGGACATGGCCAAGGACATCGCGCGGCAGACCGTCGCGCAGGGCACCGCCGACGGCGGCAAGGACGCCAGCGTCACGCCGGGCGAGCGGGCCGCCGTCGAGGAGGCCGTGCGCCTGGCCGACCTGTGGCTGGACGGCGTGACGTCGCTGCCGTCGGGCGCGGGCACGGCGGTCGCCTGGAGCCGCGCGGAGTGGGTCGAGGCGACCCTCCCGGTGTGGAAGGACCTGGTCGACCCGGTCGCCGAGCGCGTCGGCGCCGCCATGGGCGACGTGCTTCCCGAGGAGATGCAGGCCATGGCCGGCCCGCTGCTCGGGATGATGCGGCAGATGGGCGGGGCCATGTTCGGCCAGCAGATCGGCCAGGCCGTGGGCGTGCTGGCCGGCGAGGTGGTCGGTTCGACCGACATCGGTCTGCCGCTCGGCCCCGCGGGCAAGGCCGCCCTGCTGCCGGTGAACATCGCGTCGCTCGGCTCCGGGCTCGGGGTGCCGCAGGACGAGGTCCGCCTGTACCTGGCCCTGCGGGAAGCCGCCCACCAGCGGCTCTTCGCCCACGTGCCGTGGCTGCGCTCGCACCTGTTCGGCGCGGTCGAGGGCTACGCCCGGGGCATCAAGGTCGACACCTCCAAGCTGGAGGACGTGGTCGGCCAGCTCGACCCCTCGCACCCGGAGCAGCTGCAGGACGCCCTTCAGCAGGGCATGTTCCAGCCGGAGGACACCCCGGAGCAGAAGGCGGCCCTCGCCCGCCTGGAGACCGCGCTCGCGCTGGTCGAGGGCTGGGTCGACGCGGTCGTGCACGCGGCCGCCTCGCCGCACCTGCCGTCGGCCGGCGCGCTGCGCGAGACGCTGCGCCGCCGCCGCGCGTCCGGCGGTCCGGCGGAGCAGACCTTCGCCACCCTGATCGGCCTGGAGCTGCGGCCGCGCCGCCTGCGGGACGCCTCGCGGCTGTGGGCATCGCTGACCGACGCACGGGGCCTGGAGGGCCGCGACGCCCTGTGGGAGCACCCGGACATGCTGCCGACGGCCGCCGACCTGGACGACCCGGACGGCTTCGTGCACCGCGAGCACCTGGACTTCTCCGAGCTCGACAAGATGCTGGGCGAGGCGGCCGGAAGCGGGTCCGCGAAGCCGGACCTGAAGAAGGACTCCGCCGGGGACTCTCCCAAGGATGACGAAAAGGGCGAGGACAAGGGCGAAGGCGACAAGTGAGCCTCCATGAGAACGCCGTCCTCGTCCTGAAGGAGTACGGGGACCAGGAGGAGCTGCGCGATCTCTATCTGGATCACCTGGCCGAGCACCCGGACGGCACGTGGAAGCCCTGCCGGGCCGGGCACATCACGGCGAGCGCGCTGGTGATCGACCCGGCGCGCGGCAAGGTGCTGCTCACCCTGCACCGCAAGCTGCGGATGTGGCTCCAGATGGGCGGCCACTGCGAGCCGGGCGACAGCACGCTCGCGGAGGCGGCGCTGCGGGAGGCGACCGAGGAGTCCGGCATCAAGGGGCTGACCCTGCTGCCGGTCGGTCCGGTCCGGCTGGACCGGCATCCGATTCCCTCGCCCTGCAATTGGCACCTCGATGTGCAGTACGCGGCGCTGGTGCCGGAGGGCGCGGTGGAGGCCATCAGCGACGAGTCGCTGGACCTGCGCTGGTTCGCGTACCACGAGGTGGCCGCGGTGGCCGACGAGTCGGTCGTCCGGCTGATGGAGCGGACGCTCGCCCACCTGTGAGCGCGCACGCGTAAGGGGCGTCACCCCTGGGGTGACGCCCCTTACGCATCGCTCAGCGGTTGGACCAGATGTTGCCCTGGTTCTGACCGTGCGCGCCCTGCTGGCCGAGGCCGTACTGGGCCAGCGCCCCCTGGCCGATCTCCGCGCCCTGGGGCGGAAGCAGCTCGCTGGGCTGCACGAGGGCGTAGCCGTGGCCCTGGAAGTTCAGCTCCCAGCCCTCTCCCGTGCTGCCGCGCCGACGGAAGACGCTCGACGAGGACGTCGGCGCCTGCATCTGCACGACGAGCGACGTCGACCACGCCACGACGGCGTCCGCGTCGGCGTTGACGTATTTGTCCGGGGTGACCTGGAGCATCAGGGGCTGGCCGGAGGTCATGAGCGCGACCTTGCCCTGCCCGGAGATGACGAGGTTGTACGCGCCCGAACCGGAGATCCCGAACTGGCTGTCCACCGCGATGGTGTCCCAGTGCAGGGTGGAGTCCATCGCGAGGACGTAGGCGGCGTCCACGGTCAGACCGTTGTGGTCCACGTCGACGACGTGGACATACTGCGCGAGGTTGGCGAAATAGACCGTGCCCTGCCCCGAGCAGCGCATCAGGTCCAGGACCTCACCCGTGTGGGCCCGGGCGGTCTGCTGGCCCCGCGTCAGGAACTCGCCGTCGAACTCCATCATGCCCTGGTAGGCGACCATCGAGCCCTTGCGGGCGAGGATGTCGTCGTGGCCGGTGAGCAGCACCCGCAGCAACTGCGGGTTCTGGAGCGCGTAGCGGTCCTGGGACTGGGCCTCGGTGTGGCCGAAAAGCGGGCTCTGCATATGTCTTCGCTCCCCCTCAGCCCCGGGCCCGGAGCCGGTCAGTGCTGTCCTCGCTGGGCTGTACGACCACGAACCCCTGGCCCGAGAAGCCCAGCTGGTACGCCTCGCCGCTGCCCCGGCCGATCATCGAGGAAGCCTTGAAGCTGCGCTTCCCCTTCATCTTGAGGCCCGTGGACCAGGCCACGAGGGCATCGGGGTCCACATAGGTCTCGTCCTCGCCGCGACCGCAGTCGACGACGATCGGGGTGCCGCGCGAGGTGAGCGCGACCCAGCCGGTGCCGGAGATGGCCACGTTGAACAGGCCCTGGCCCGCGAACTTCGCCATGCCCTTCACCCGCTGCACACCCCACTGCAGATGCGCGTCGAAGGCGAGGATGTTGGTGCCGTTGACGGAGAGCGAGTCCCCGTTGAGCTGGAGGCAGACGACGTCCGCCCCGTAGTCGGCGAGGTAGAGCAGCCCGTCACCGTGGCACTTCATGAGCGGCATGCCCTCGCCGGTGACCCACTGGGAGGCCATCTGACGGATGGCGGGCGGATTCGCCTCGTACTGGACGAAGCCCTCGTAGGCGATCATCGAGCCCGTGCGGGCGAACAGGTCGTGGCCGGACTGCATGGCCACCTTGAGCATGCTGCTGCCGTGGTTCTCCATCCGGGCCGCGACGGGCGTCGGGGCGTAGCCCGAGATCGGAGTCTGGTTCATGGTCATTTCGGGCTCCCTCAGACCTCGTAGGGCTGGACGACGATGAAATTGCCGGGCGCGCCGCGGAATTGGAGGTTCACGGTCTCCCCGCTGTGGCCCGGGTAGGCGTTGCGGCGCAGCCGCACCTGGCTGGAGACGACCACCTGGGCGGCGGCGGACCAGGCGACGATGGCGTTGCTGTCGGCGTAGGTGGTCGGGGTGACCGGCAGGACCACGGGAACGCCGTTGGTCTTGACGACCACGGTGCCGTGCCCCTGGAACTGCATGGTGAACAGCGCGCCGCCGGGGATGCCGTGCCCCTCGATCCGGCGCACCTCGTGCTGGAGCGACTCGTCGAAGGCGAGCACCGACTCCGCGGAGACGCAGATGCCGTCGCCCTGGAGCTCGATGGGGTGCACATGGGCGGAGTTCTCCGCCAGGAACACCTGTCCCCGGCCGGTGCAGCGCATCAGCTGCATCTCCTGGCCGGTGGCGTTGCCCATGATCCGGCCGGCGAACCCGGCGCCCTTGTAGCCGAAGTCGACCTTGCCCTGGTAGAGCACCATGCTGCCCTGGCGGGCGAGCACGGGCTGCGGGTCGGTGCCGAGGTCGACGCGGATGAGCCGGGGGTTCTGCAGGGTCCACCGCTGCCCGGTGGGCGCCTCGCGGTACTTCTCGAGCGCGGCCTGGACGCCCACGGGGGTGCCGCCCTGCGGGGGCGTGCCCTGGGGCATGCCGTGCGGGGGCGTGCCCTGGGGCGCCGCGGGCGGGGGCCCGCCGTAGGGCGTCGGCTGACCGGGCTGACCGGGGTACGGCGCCGGCTGGCCGGGGAACGGCTGACCGGGCTGGCCCGGGTGTCCGTAGGGCTGCTGCTGGTTGGGGTGCTGGTTGGGGTGCTGGCCGGGGTGCTGGCCGGGGTGCCCGTAAGGGGCCGGCTGCTGCTGGCCGTACGGGGCCGGCTGACCGGGCACACCGGGCTGGCCGGGCGGCGGCGGGACCGTGCCGCCGGGCGGGGTCTGCTGGCCCGTGCCGGACTGGCCGGCGAAGAAGCCGGGCGGGGCGATCGGCGCGGCGATCGTGGCGGCCGCGTGCACCGCGGGGGCGGCGGGCGGCGGGGTGCTGCCGGGCGGGGGCGCGAAGCCCTGGGCGGGCGGCGGGGTCGGCGCGGCGGGCGCGGGCTGCGGGGTCTGCGGCGGTGCAGGGGCCTGCGGCGCGGCGAAGGCCGGGGGCGCGCTCGCCTGCGCCGCCGGGGGCGCGAAGGCGGGGGCGGGGGCGGCCGCGGCAGGGGCGGGGGCAGAAGCCTGTTCCGGCTCCTCCTCCAGGACCTCGCCGCCGAAGTTGGTGAGCAGCGCTTCCAGACCGCCGTCGAAGCCCTGGCCGACGGCGGCGAACCGCCAGACGTCCTTCATATAGATGTCGCCGAGCATCACCGCGCGCTCGGTACTGAATTCGGCGCCGGTGAAGGAGTACCGCGCGACTTCCGCACCGCCCGCGACGATACGGACGTAACCGGGGCCGATCTGCGACATCTGGCCCGCGCCGTCGAGCGTCGCCGTGAAGGAGAGCTTCCGGATGTGTGCCGGAATGCGGTCGAGCGTGACCCGGAAGGACTCCGTGTCACCGGCCTGCGCGCCGAGCTGCTGAATGGACTCCTCGGGGGACTTCGGCTGATTGAAGAAGATGAAGTACCGGTCGTCGGACAGCCGCTCCTGGGCGTCGAGCCCGAAGCAGCTGATGTCGAAGGACAGCCCGGGCCCGGAGATCTGCACACCGATGTACAGATCGGTCCCCGCTGTCAGGTCACTGATCTTGGCCTTGTGGCCGCGCTGGAATTCCCTGGCCATGCGTTACGACCGTCCCCCATCCGAACCTGCGATGAATGCGTTGCGTCAGGCTAACGGCTGACCCTCACAGCCAGCGATTCCGGGGCGTGCGGGGGCCCGGGGCGGCGCGGAGGCGAGCGGGCCCGCGCCGCCCCGGGCGCGGGCGGCCGGGGGTGTCACCCGGCCGGCGGCGTCATTCGCTGCGGGCGGCAGGGAGATGCGGCAGCCGGTCGGCGGCGACCACACCTTCGAGGTACCCGCGGGCACGCTCGGTGCGCGGATAGGCCTCGAGGAGCTCCCAGAAGCGCGGGCCGTGCCCGGGGACCAACAGATGCGCCAACTCGTGGAGCAGGACGTAGTCCACGACGTACTCGGGCATGCCCTGGAGCCGGTGGGAGAGACGGATGCTGCCCTCGGCGGGGGTGCACGAGCCCCATCGGGTGTTCTGATTGGTGACCCAGCGGACCGTGGCGGGGCGGGCCCGGCCGTCGAGGTACTGGGCGGAGAGCCGCTGCGCCCGGTCGGCCAGCTCGGCGTCGCCGAGCATCCGCTTGCTCTCCTGCGCCGCGAGTCTGTCGAGCATCACGCCCACCCACCGCTTCTCCTCCGCCTCCGACATCCGGGCGGGGATGAGGACGACGGTGCGCTCACCCTCCCGGTAGGCGGAGACCGTTCTGCGGCGGCGCGAACTCCGGCGGACCTCCACCGCGTACGCGTCCGAGCCACTGGAGAGCGGGCTCGGGGCGCTGCGCGGTGGTCTTGCGGCACTGTGCAGTGGGTCGACGGGCACGGCCCCGACGTTACCTGCTGGCGGCGCGTGAAGTCCCGCCCCTCGCTCGGTTGCCGGGGAAACACCCGCAGAGCGCACGGCTTGTATGACAATCACCCCCTGCTTGTGGACAACTTCGCACGGTGATGCGGCGGGGCGCGCATGCTGAAGGCCGACCGAGGGGGAAGCCATGCAGAAGAACTCCGCGCACCGAGCCGCCGTCCGTCACGACGCCGAGGAATTCCCCGCCCCGGGACGGGCCCGGCCCTTCGCCGTACATCCCCGCACCCGCCCGGCCGGCGAGCCGCCCGGCTCCCCCCATCCGATGCTCAAGCCCGCGCTGCGCCGGAGCTGGCGCGACCGCGAGACGGTGCAGTTCGGGGTGGCCCCGGCCCACGCGGTGGTGGTCGGTCCGGTGGACACCGCGACCGGCAGCTTTCTGGGCCTGCTCG
The DNA here is from genome assembly GCF_017876625.1 of Streptomyces syringium. NCBI lineage: Bacteria > Bacillati > Actinomycetota > Actinomycetes > Kitasatosporales > Streptomycetaceae > Streptomyces > Streptomyces syringium. Next base: position 5,050,584 of record NZ_JAGIOH010000001.1, on the reverse strand, counting down.
ACGGGACCCGGGGGCTGCCGCTGCTCCGTGCGGCGGCGCGCGATCTCGGGCTGCCGGACGGGCGGACGGACGCCCTGGTGGAGCGGCTGAGCCAGGCCGGGCTGCTCGACGACCCCCGGGGCGGCGGCGAGGCTGCCGCCGCCCTGCGCGGCCGGGGCGGCGGCCTGGAGCGGCTGCGCCCGGACCTGGCCTCGCTGTCGGTGCTGCATCCCGAACCCGGCGCGGCGGCGCGGCTGATGAGCGCGCGGCAGGCGACGCGGGTTCAGGTGCGGGGCGCGGGGCGGGTGGGGGCGGCCGTCGCGGCACTGCTGTCCGCGTCGGGGGTGGGCCAGGTCGACGTGCTGGACGGCGGCTGTGTCGAGCCGTGGGACGTGGCGCCCGGCGGGGTGGGCGCCGAGCGGGCCGGGGAGCGGCGGGAGGCCGCCGCCCGCCGGGTGGTGCGGCAGGCCGCGCCGCTCCCCCGCCCCCGGGCCCGCGGCGGCGAAGGCCGCGACCGGGACGCCGGTGCGGGCGAGGACGGCGGCCCGCCGGACACCGGCCCGCCACCGCTGGCGCTGGTGGTGTTCGCTCCGCGCGACGGCCTCGCGGCCTACGCCCCGGAGCCCGCCGCGGCCGAGGAGCTCATCGCGTCGGGGACCCCGCATCTGTACGCGGGGGTCCTGGAGGCCACCGGGCTGGTGGGGCCGCTGGTGCTGCCGGGCGGGTCGGCGTGCGCCGGCTGTATCGAGCTGGGTCGCGCCGAGCGGGACGCCGCGTGGCCCCGGATGCTCGCCCAGTGGAGGTCCGGCCGGGGCACGGGGGTACCGTCTTGCGACATGGCACTGGCCACGGTGGTGGCGGGGCTGACCGTGGCGAGGGCTCTGGCCTTTCTCGACGGTGGGTCCCCGGCGAGCGCGGGGGTCCGTCTGGAGCTGGCTCTGCCGGGTCCGGCCTGGTCTCCCCGGCCCGTCGAGCCGCATCCGCGGTGCCCGTGCGGCGCGGCGGGATCTTCGTATCCCGGATATGCCTCGGCCGCGGGGGCGTCGCACGGGACAATGAACGGGTAACCGCCGTCCACGGCGTGGCCGTTCAGCGAGTTGGAGGGGCGCATGTCTGATCTACCCCGCAAGGCGGTCACCCGTACCGCCAAGTTGGCCGCGCTGCCACTGGGGTTCGCGGGGCGCACGGCGCTCGGACTCGGGAAACGCATCGGCGGCCGGCCCGCGGAGCTGATCGCGGCGGAGTTGCAACAGCGCACGGCCGAACAGCTCTTCGCGACCCTCGGTCAGCTGAAGGGGGGTGCGATGAAGCTGGGTCAGGCCCTGTCCGTCTTCGAGTCGGCGCTCCCCGAGCAGATCGCCGGGCCCTACCGGGCGGCGCTCACCAAGCTCCAGGAGGCCGCGCCCCCGCTGCCGGCGAAGTCGGTGCACGCGGCCCTGGCGGAGCGGCTCGGCGAGGACTGGCGGGATCTGTTCGAGGAGTTCGACGACCGGCCCGCGGCGGCGGCGTCGATCGGGCAGGTGCACCGCGCGGTCTGGCACGACGGGCGCGAGGTCGCGGTCAAGGTGCAGTACCCAGGGGCGGGCGAGGCGCTGCTCTCCGATCTGACGCAACTGGGTCGCTTCGCCCGGCTGCTGGGGCCGTTGATCCCCGGCATGGACCTCAAGCCCCTCATCTCCGAGCTGCGCGACCGGGTGTCCGAGGAGCTGGATTACGAGCTGGAGGCCCGCGCCCAGGACGCGCACGCGACGGAGTTCGCGGGCGACCCGGATGTGACGGTGCCGGCCGTGGTGCACCAGAGCGACCAAGTGCTGGTGACGGAGTGGCTGGAGGGGGTGCCGCTGTCCGAGGTGATAGCGGACGGCACTCCGGAGCAGCGGGACCGGGCGGGCCAGCTGCTGGCGCGGTTCCTCTTCTCTGGCGCCGCCCGGACGGGGCTGCTGCACGCCGATCCGCACCCGGGCAACTTCCGTCTGATCACCGGGGACCACCCGGACGGCCCGCCGGAGAAATGGCGGCTGGGCGTGCTGGACTTCGGCACCGTGGACCGGCTGCCGCAGGGGCTGCCGGTCGAGATCGGCACCGCGCTGCGGCTGACGCTGGACGGCGAGGCGGAAGCGGTCCACGAGCTGCTGCGGGAGGAGGGGTTCGTCAAGCCGGAGATCGAGCTGGAGCCCGGCGCGGTGCTGGACTATCTGCTGCCGATCATCGAGCCCGCCCAGGCGGAGGAGTTCACCTTCACCCGGAGCTGGCTGCGCGCCCAGGCGGCCCGGATCGCCGATCACCGCTCCCCCGCGTACCAACTGGCCCGGCAGCTCAATCTGCCCCCGGCGTATCTGTTGATACACCGGGTGACGATGAGCACGATCGGAGTGCTGTGTCAGCTGGGTGCGACCGTGCGACTGCGGGAGGAGATGGAGGCGTGGGTGCCCGGCTTCGCGGCAGCCGACGAGAGCCGGGAAGCGCCCGTCTGACGGGCCGGGCCGGGGCGGGGGTCACCACCAGGAGGAGTCGAGACGGCTCTCGATCGATCTGATGTTGGCGCGAGCGCAGTCGTCGCAGAGATAGCTGCGGCGGCCGTTCTCGACGGAGCAGGTCCAGGTCGGCGGCGTACCGTCGGCGGTGGTACCACAGCGGGCGCACACGGCTTTCTCGGTGGCCTCAGGGTCCGACTGCACTGATTCATGCGTGTTCTGCTGGTCCACCTCCCAGACGATATCCCCGCGAAGAGGCCGCGAGGGCTCAACGCACCCAACGCAGCGCGGGGCCGGTCCGAATGGACCGGCCCCGCGGGTGTCTCGTGGTATAGCGGCCACTGCCGCCGCTCTTACCGCCGACCGGGCTTCCGGTCAGTGCATGACGGCCATGGCGAGGGCCCGGCGGGCGCGCAGCGAGGCGCGCTCGGCGCGCCGCTGCATCCGTCGGGCGGCGACCAGGCGAACGGCACCGCGTTCGGCCTCGGCCTCCCGGAGGCGTTCATGCATATGAGCACGGGCCAGGGCTTCTGGGATGAGTTGCATTTCGAGGTTCCTGTTCTGGCGCGAAGCGGTCGCGCTGGAGGTGTCACGGGTGGGGGTCTTCGAGCCGGCCGGCTCGTGGGACGGGCGCTGCATCGTCGGATCCTGCTTCTTGGGGTCGTGCGTGGTGGGGCGGTCGATGGTGCCGAGGAGGGTGTTCATGCGGCGACCGGGTTCTTGCGCGGACGGCCACGCGGACGCTTGCGGGCCACGACCACGCCCTGGACGAACAGCTCGCCGCCCCAGACGCCCCACGGCTCACGGCGGTCCTTGGCGCCGGCCAGACAGGCCTCGCGCAGCGGGCAGGTCTGGCAGAGCGACTTGGCGTACTCGACGTCGGCCGGGGTCTCGGCGAAGAAGACCTCGGGGTCATAGCTGCGGCACGGGACCGGGACGCCGAGGTTCTCGATGGCGTCGTCGAGCTCGGTGAGGGCGGTGAGGGGAGTCAAGGTGTCCTCCGTGGGGACAGGCGGGGGGATCAGGTCGGTCGCTACTGACGGGGTGTGTGCCTTGAGTTGCACGGGGTTGTTTCCTCGTCTGTTGTTCCGGCTGGTAGCCGGGCTGGCGCCCCGGTTCGGGGCAAACAAAAGGGCCGCGGATCCCGGTGTGGGTTCCGCGGCCCTGGAAGGTGCCGACCTGATCATGCCGATCAGGCTGGATCTCTCCAGGGTTCGAGCCCACGGAAGGCCCACATCGTGTGGTGCTGGTACTGCTGCGCGTTCAGGGATCCGGCGCCATTGATCGTCGCTACGGGGGCATAGGCCTGGGCCTGTGCCGTCCCCGCTGCCTTCATCGCAGACGCCTTGCTCGGTCGCTCCTCAATGACGATGAGTTCCGCGCCGCCGAAGGGCAGACCGGTGCCCCGGAGGGAACCGCCGAGCGGGCAGGTGGCGACGACCGAGCGATCGGTCATTTTGTTGAAGCTCATGAAGCTGATCATTGGTCTCCGCCTCCTCTCGGCGTCTCGGGGGACCGGTGAAAACCCGGTCCGGGACAGTTCAGTACAGCACGGAACCAGCGACTCTTGGAAGAACCGCGGTTTCCCTGCTCGGAAGGCTATGGGTATGCCGTCCGCGCGCGCAAACTATTTTTCGGGAGAGTCTTCGGTCGCGTCCGAAGGCGCGTCCGACGACATCGGCTCACGGCCGGAGCAGAGAGCCAGGACATCGGCACCGAACTTGTCGAGCTTCCGTCCTCCGACACCTGAGATGCAGGAAAGCTCCGATTCGGTTCCCGGAACGGCCTCGGCGATCGCGAGAAGTGTCTTGTCGGTGAAGACGCAGTAGGCAGGCTGGCCCAGCAGCTCGGCCTGTCCGGCCCGCCAGTCGCGCAGCCGCTCGTAGAGCGCCTCGTCGAGCTCCGAGGGACAGTCCTCGCAGCGCATCAGTTTGATCTCGCCCGCATCCGTCAACGTCCGCCCGCAGACCCGGCACAGGGCCGGTCCGCGTCGCTTCCGCCGGGCGGCGGCGCCGCGCTCCACACCCCCCTGGCCCGCCGCTGCGCCGGCCGCTCCCGGGCGGGGTGCGGCGGAGCCCGGCCGCAGCCCGTTCAGGAAGCGGCTGGGGCGCCGGGACGCACGGCCGCCGGGGGCGCGGGAGAGCGCCCAGGAGAGGGAGAGGTGACGGCGGGCCCGGGTGACGCCGACATAGAGGAGCCGACGCTCCTCCTCGACCTGCTCATCGGTCTTGGCGTAAGTGATCGGCATCATGCCTTCGGTGAGCCCGACCAGGAAGACGGCGTCCCACTCCAGGCCCTTGGCCGCGTGAAGTGAGGCGAGAGTCACACCTTCCACGGTCGGCGCGTGCTGGGCGGAGGCCCGCTCGTCCAGCTCGGCCACGAGATCGGCGAGGGTGGCGGCCGGCTTGGCCCGCACGAAGTCCTCGGCGAGCCGCACCAGGGCCGCGAGGGACTCCCAGCGGTCGCGGACCGCGCCCGACCCGGCGGGCGGCTCGGCCGTCCATCCACGGGTGCCGAGCACGGCGCGCACCTGGGAGGGCACGTCATCGGCGTCGGCGATCTGTGCGTCCGCACCGCCTGCGCGGGCCGCGCCGCGCAGCAGCAGCCCGGCCTCGCGCACCTCGGGCCGCTCGAAGAACCGCTCGGCGCCGCGCAGCTGATAGGGCACCCCGGCGTCGGCGAGGGCCTGCTCGTAGACCTCGGACTGGGCGTTGATGCGGTAGAGGATCGCGATCTCGCTCGCGGGCACCCCGGAGTCGATCAGGTCCCGGACCCGGCGGGCGGTGCCCTCGGCCTCGGCCGGCTCGTCCCCGTAGGCGCAGTAGTGGGGCTCGGGGCCGGACTCGCGCTGGGAGACCAGCTCCAAGCGGTGCTCGGCGGCCCGGCCGCGGGCCTGGGCCAGCAGGCCGTTGGCCAGGCGCACCACCTGGGGGGTGGAGCGGTAGTCGCGGATCAGCTTCACGACCGTGGCCTGCGGGTGGCGGACGCGGAAGTCGAGCAGATAGTCCGGGGTGGCGCCGGTGAAGGAGTAGATGGTCTGGCTGGCGTCGCCGACGACGCACAGATTGTCCCGGTCCCCGAGCCACAGCTCCAGGAGCCGCTGCTGGAGCGGGCTCACGTCCTGGTACTCGTCGACGACGAAGTGCTGGTACTGGCGGCGGACCGTCTCGGCGATGTCGTGCCGGTCCTGGAGGACGCCGACGGTCAGCAGCAGCACGTCCTCGAAGTCGATCACTCCGCGGTCGCGCTTGAGCTGCTCGTACATCCCGTAGATCCGGGCGATCTCGGCGGGATCGCGGGGGGCCTCGCGGCCGGTCTTGGCGGCGGCGGCCGGATAGTCCTCGGGGACGGTCTGGGTGACCTTCGACCACTCGATCTCGCCCGTCACATCACGCAGCTCATTGCGGTCGAGGCGGACCCGGCAGCGGGCGGCGGACTCCGCCACGAGCTGGATCTTGCGCTCGACGAGGCGGGGCACCTCACCACCGACGGCCTTCGGCCAGAAGTACTGGAGCTGCCGCAGGGCGGCGGAGTGGAAGGTGCGGGCCTGGACACCGCCCGCGCCGAGCTGGCGCAGCCGGCCGCGCATCTCGCCCGCCGCGCGGTTGGTGAAGGTGACCGCGAGCACACTCGACGGCTGGAGCAGCCCGGAGCGGACGCCGTAAGCGATGCGATGGGTGATCGCCCGGGTCTTGCCCGTACCGGCTCCGGCCAGCACGCACACCGGTCCGCTCAGGGCCGTGGCCACCTCGCGCTGCTCGGGGTCGAGCCCGTCGAGCACCGCGTCGGCAGAGTCAGGGACCTGCGGGAAGAGAGAGGAGTGCGTTGCTGCTGTCACCCCGCCATGCTGCCAGGTCGGCGGAGGCGACCGGGAATGTTGTCCACAGGCGTGACCTGGCAGTCGTACTAATGCCGGGAATGGTCGGGGGTAGGTGCGCGTTCTACCACCGGAAAAGCACCCATGAACGAAGGAGCGCGAGGTCGAATGTCGGGCACCGTGACGATGTACAGCACCACCTGGTGCGGCTACTGCCGCCGGCTGAAGAGCCAGATGGACCGCGAGGGGATCACCTACAACGAGGTCAACATCGAGCTCGACGCCGACTCGGCGGCCTTCGTGGAGAAGGCGAACGGCGGCAACCAGACGGTCCCCACCGTTCTGGTCGTTCCCCCGAACGGTGGCGATCACATCGTCATGACGAACCCGAGCCTCGCCCAGGTGAAGCAGGCCCTCGCGGTCTGACGCCCCGCGCGTCAGCTCCAGCTCTGGCCCTGCGGCAGCGGTTCGCCGTACCAGAGCTCGATCAGGCGGGCCGCGATCGAGATGCCCGTCGGAGGGAGCACCTCCCCGGACTCGAACGCGGCCCGCAGGTCCGCCCGTGAGAACCAGCGGGCCTCGTGGATCTCCTCGCCGTCCACCTGGATGTCGGAGGACGTGGCCCGGGCCATGAAGCCCAGCATCAGGCTGGACGGGAAGGGCCACGGCTGGCTGGCGACGTACTCCACGTCACCGACCACCACGCCCGCCTCCTCGGCGACCTCGCGGCGCACGGCCTCCTCGATGGACTCGCCCGGCTCGACGAAGCCCGCGAGGGTCGAGAAGCGGCCCTCGGGCCAGTGCATCTGCCGGCCCAGCAGCGCCCTGTCCTCCTTGTCCGTGACCAGCATGATCACGGCCGGGTCGGTGCGCGGGTAGTGCTCGGCGCCACAGGCCGGGCAGCGGCGGATGTGGCCCGCGGCCGCGACGACCGTGCGCTCGCCGCAGCGCGAGCAGAAGCGGTGCAGCCGCTGCCAGTTCTCCAGGGCCACCGCGTGCACCAGCAGCCCGGCGTCGCGCTGCGACAGCAGCAGGCCCGCCTCGCGGAGCCCCGCGGCGCGCGCCGACTGGTCCATCCGGCCCGGCAGGGTGTCCTTCTGCAGGGCGAAGTAGGCCACGCCCTTCTCGTCCTGGCCGAGGAAGTAGCGGTGCGTCTCGGTGACCGGCGCCTCGAAGGCCGGGGTCATCACCAGCTCGGTGCGGCCGTCCGGGGTGTCGTCGATCAGGACCTGGCCGCCGGAGACCACGAAGACCCGTGTGGACGGGTGGCTCCACGCGGCGGAGAGCCACGCCTCGTCCAGACGGTGGTGCGCGGCACGGTCGATGCCGCTCGCGCCACTGAGCGTGATGGGCCGGACGGCTGAGAGATCGGTCCAGGTGGTCACTGCTGCTTCCAACTCCCCCTACGAATGGTGGTGTGCATCACGGACGCGAGCGAAAGCCGGAGCTACCGCGCGCGCCCGTGCTCGGCGAGGTCGCCCCACAGGTAGGCGGCGGTCTCGACGCCCTTCATGAGCAGGTCCAGCTCGACCTTCTCGTTCGGCGCGTGCCAGCCGTCCGAGGGCACCGAGATGCCGAGGAACAGCACCGGGACGCCGAGCACGTCCTGGAGGTCGGCGGCCGGTCCGGAGCCGCCCTCGCGCGTGAAACGGACCTGCTGCCCGAAGGCGCGGCCCATGGCGCGGGCGACCGACTGCAGAGCCGGGTGGTCGAGCGGGGTCAGGCAGGGGCGGGTCGCGCCCCAGAAGGTGATCTCGTGCCGGATGCCCTCCGGCAGCCGGCCGGTGACCCAGTCGCGCACGGCCTGCTGGACGCGGTCTCCGTCCTGGCCGGCGACCAGTCGGAAGGACAGCTTGAGCTGTGCGGCGGACGGCACGATCGTCTTGCCGCCGGGGCCCTGGTAGCCACCGCCGATGCCGTTGACCTCGGCGGTGGGCCGGGCCCAGATGCGCTCCAGCGTGGTGTAGCCGCTCTCGCCGAGGGCGCCGTGCGAGTGGGCGGTGCGCAGCCACTGCTTCTCGTCGAAGGGCAGCTCGGCGAAGAGTTCGCGCTCGCGGTCGGTGAGCTCCACGACACCGTCGTAGAAGCCGGGGATCGCCACGCGGCGGTCCTCGTCGTGCAGGGCGGCGACCAGCCGGGCGGCCTCGGTCGCCGGGTTGGGCACGGCGCCGCCGAAGGAACCGGAGTGGATGTCCTGGTCCGGGCCGAAGAGGTCGATCTGGCAGTCCGTGAGGCCGCGCATGCCGGTGCAGACGGTCGGGGTGTCCTCGGACCACATGCCGGTGTCGGAGACGATCACGGCGTCGCAGGCGAGGCGGTCCGCGTGGGCGCGGACGAGGTCGGGGAAGTGCGCCGAACCCGACTCCTCCTCACCCTCGATCAGCAGCTTGAGGTTGACGGCCGGTGCGGTGCGGCCGGTCGCCGCCAGGTGGGCGCGGACGCCCAGGGTGTGGAAGAAGACCTGGCCCTTGTCGTCGGCGGCGCCGCGCGCGTACAGCCTGCCGTCCTTGACGACGGGCTCGAAGGGCTCGGTGTGCCAGCCGTCCTCGACGGCGGCGGGCTGGACGTCGTGGTGGCCGTAGACCAGGACCGTCGGGGCGCCCTCGTCACCGGAGGGCCACTCGGCGTAGACCGCCGGGGCGCCGTCGGTCTCCCAGACCTCGGCGGTGGGGAAGCCGGTCTCGGTGAGCTTCGCGGCCAGCCAGTCCGCGCTGCGGCGGACGTCGGCGGCACGGCCGGGGTCGGCCGACACCGAGGGGATGCGGAGCCATTCGACGAGATCGTCGAGGAAGGCGGCGCGGTGGCCTTCGATGTACGCGCGGACGGCGCTGTCCGGGGTGTAGCTCATGGCATCGAGCCTAACCGGCCACGCGGTGTGGCCATGACCGGGTTTCTCACCCGTCCTCCCCGAGGAGGAGCCGCTCCAGGCCCGCGCGGTCCGGGAGTCCCGCGGGGCGGTGCGTCTCGCCGTCGCGGACGTACACGAAGGCGGCGGCGACGGCGGACAGCGGCAGGCCGTGCTGTTCGGCCCAGGCGAGGCGGTAGATCGCGAGCTGGAGGGGGTCGGCGTCGTGGTCGCGGTTCGTCTTCCAGTCGACGATCTCGTAGGTGTCGCCCTGCGGGCCGCGCTCGCGGTACACCGCGTCAATCCGCCCGCGGATCACTCGGCCCGCGAGGGTGAGCTGCACGGGCACCTCCACGCGGTAGGGGGTGCGCCGGGCGTAGGCGGTGCGCTCGAAGGCCTCCTTGAGCTCGGCGAGGTCGCGCTCGTCAGCGATCTCCGGGGCGAGGCCGTCGGCGTCCTCGTCGTCGGCGCCGCCCGGCAGCTCCTCGGGGCCGAGCAGCGGGAGCGGCAGCTCCTCGAAGCGGGACTCCACCCAGGCGTGGAAGCGGGTGCCGCGGCGCGCGGCGGGCTGCGGCGGGCGCGGCATGGGGCGGGCCAGCTCCCGCGCGAACCCGTCCGGGTCGGCGGCCAGCCTGACCAGCTGCGAGGCGCTCAGCGACGACGGCACGACCACGTCCCGCACGCTCGCGCGGGCCCGCCGCAGCTCGCCCGCGAGCGCGTCCAGGTCGCGGTCCCAGGAGCCGACGAGCCGGGCTTCCTCGGGCAGCAGCCGCGGCGGTCCGCCGCGGCTGGGCGTCTCTTCACCGGCGTCATCTTCGCCGGCGTCACCGTCCGGCTCCGGGTGGGGGCGGCCCCCGGCCGGGTCGGGGCGGGAGGCGGCGTGGTCGGGGCCGCCCGGTGCCCGCCGGGGTCCGGGCAGCACGCCGTGCGCGGCCGGGTCCTCGGAGCCTTCGGCGCCGGACGGCTCGTCGGCCGCCGCCGGGCGCGTGGTGGGCAGCGTGTCCCAGGCCGCGAGGTCGTCGTCAAGAACCTCGTCGAAAGCGGCCTCGTCGAAGGGCTCGTCCTCCGGCGGCGGTGGCCAGTCGGGGTCGTGGGCGGTGGTGGCCGGGTGCGGGGCGTCGTGGACGGCCGCGGCGGGGTGGTCCTCCGGGTGGTCCGCCAGGCGGGCGAGGTGGGCGAGGACCGCGTCCGCGGCGGTGCGGCGGCGGGCGAGGGACGCGGAGTCCAGGGGCAGCGGCCAGGAGCGCTCCGCGGCCGACTCCTCCAGGGCCGGGTTCTCCTCGCCCTCCTCCGGTTCCTGTGCCCAGGCCTCGATCTCGCCGTGGCCCGACTCGCAGTGCTCGCGCAGGGCTTCGAGGAAGGCGGACGGGCCGCGCGGCTTCTTCTGGCTCGGTCCCCACCAGTGGCCGGAGGCCAGGAGCAGCGACCGGGGCCGGGTGAAGGTGACGTAGCCGAGGCGGAGCTCCTCGATGCGCTGGTGTTCCTTCATGGCCGCCTTGAAGGCGGCGAGCCCCTTGGCGTCCCAGGCGCCGACGTCGGGGAGGGTGTCCGCGTCGCCCCGCAGCGCGTGCGGCAGCACCTTCGCCTGGGCCGTCCAGGACTCGCGGGACTGCTCGCTGGGGAAGGTCTTCGTGACGAGGCCGGGGACCGCGACCACGTCCCACTCCAGGCCCTTGGACTTGTGGGCGGTGAGGACCTTGACGGTGTTCTCCCCGCCGGGCAGGGAGCTGTCGAGGCCCTTCTCGTACTGGGCGGCGGTGCGCAGGAAGCCGAGGAAGGCGAGCAGGGTGGCCTCGCCGTCGACGGCGGCGAAGCCCGCGGCGATGTCCAGGAACGAGGAGAGCGTCTCGCGGCGGCGGGCGGCCAGCGCCTGCGGCGACGCGGAGAGCTCGACCTCCAGGCCGGTGGTGGCGAGCACCCGGTGGAGGACGTCCATGAGCGGGTCGGCCAGGGAGCGCCGCAGCTCGCGCAGTTCTCTGGCGAGCCGGGCGAAGCGGACGCGGGCCGCGGCGGAGAACGGCAGTCCGTCGTCCGGGCCGGCGGTCAGGAAGGTGTCGAGGGCGTCGGCGAGCGATACGGCCTCGGCCGGGTCGACGCCTTCGACCGCCTCGGCGAGGCGCCGGTCGGGGTCCGAGCCCGCGCTGCCGTAGGGCACGAGCGTCCGCGCGCGGCGCCCGAGCAGCGCCAGGTCACGGGGGCCGATGCGCCAGCGGGGGCCGACCAGGAGCCGGACGAGCGCGGCGTTGGCCGTGGGGTCCTGGAGCACCTCGCAGACGGCGACGAGGTCGGCGATCTCCGGCAGGTGCAGCAGCCCGGACAGGCCGACGACCTCCACGGGCACGTCCCGCTCGACGAGGGCACCCTGGATCTGCGCGAAGTCGACGGCGGTGCGGCACAGCACCGCGATGTCACCGGGCCGGGTGCCCGTGCGCACCAGATGGGCGAGGGAGTCCGCGAGCCAGTCCAGCTCCTCGGCGTGGGTGGGCAGCAGGGCGCAGCGCACCACGCCGTCGCGCTCGGCGCCGGGGGCGGGCCGCAGGGCCTCGACTCCTTCGTGGCGCTCCCGCAGCGGGGCGGCCAGGCCGTTGGCCAGCTCCAGGAGCCGGCCGCCGCTGCGGCGGTTCTCGCTGAGCGCGAAGCGCTGGGCGGGGCGCCCGTCGGCGTAGGGGAAGTGGTGCGGGAAGTCGTCGAGGTTGGCCACGGAGGCCCCGCGCCAGCCGTAGATGGCCTGGCAGGGGTCGCCGACGGCGGTGACGGCGTGCCCCGTGCCCCCGCCGAACAGGCCCGCGAGCAGCAGCCGCTGGGCCACGGAGGTGTCCTGGTACTCGTCGAGGAGGACGACCGCGAACTGCTCGCGCAGGATCCGGCCGACCTCCGGCCGGGTGCCGGCCAGCTCGGCTGACAGGGCGATCTGGTCGCCGAAGTCGAGGAGGTCGCGGGCCCGCTTCTCCTTGCGGTAGGCGGCCACCAGGCCGAGGAGTTCGAGGCGGGCGCGGGCGGTTCCGGGCACCTGGCGCAGCTCGGCGTTGGAGAGCTTGGCGCTCTCGAGGGCGGTCAGCAGCTCGGTGTCGTACGCCCGGAGCTTCTCGGGGCGTACGAGGTGCTCGGCGAGTTCGCCGTCGAGGGCGAGGAGGTCGGAGACGAGATCGCCGAAGGAGCGGGTGAGCGCGGGGTACGGGCCGGGTGAGGTGCGCAGCACGCGGGCGGCGAGCTGGAAGCGGGTGGCGTCGGCGAGCAGCCGGGAGCTGGGCTCCAGGCCGATGCGCAGGCCGTGCTCCTTCAGGAGCCGGCCGGCGAAGGCGTGGTAGGTGGAGATCTGCGGGTCGCCGGGCGCCCGGTCGGGGTCGCTCGGCTCCGGGTCGGTGACGCCCGCCTCGACGAGGGCCTTGCGCACCCGCTCGGACAGCTCGCCCGCCGCCTTGTTGGTGAAGGTGAGGCCGAGGACCTGCTCGGGTGCGACCTGTCCGGTGCCGACGAGCCAGACCACGCGGGCGGCCATGACGGTGGTCTTGCCCGAACCGGCTCCGGCCACGATGACCTGCGGGGCGGGCGGCGCGGTGATGCAGGCCGTCTGCTCCGGGGTGAACGGAATGCCGAGCAGCTCCTTGAGCTGCTCGGGGTCGGTCAGGCGCGGGGTCACACGAAAACGCTAACGGCCCGCACTGACATCCTTGAACTCCGCAGGTCAGGGCCCTCGCCCCCGCGCTGGACCGTCCTCACCGGCCGCACGTGCCGGACCTCACTCGACGATCTGGCGGCCCTCCGGCCGGGCCGTGCAGGAGGCGCGGAAGGAGCAGTGGGTGCAGTGCCGGCCCGGGCGGGGGGCGAAGCGCTCCTCCAGGACCCGGCCGGCCGCCTCGGCGAGGAGACCGCTGATCCACTCGCCCTCCCCCAGCGGGTCCTGCGCCTGCACCTTGGGCAGGGCGTCGCCGCCTTCCTTCTTCGCGGCCCCCTGCCGCAGCTGTACGAGTTCCGCGCCGCCCGCCGTCGGGCGCACCCCGTCGAAGAGGTCGTCGACGGCGCCCTGCTCGACCGCGAGCTGGTAGACGGCGAGCTGGGGGTGGCGGGCCACGTCGTTCGTGGAGACCGCGCCCTTGCCGGTCTTGAAGTCGACGACGTAGGCGCGGCCGTGCGCGTCCGTCTCCACCCGGTCCATGGAGCCCCGGACGCGCACCCGGTAGTCCCCGGTGGCCTTCAGGGTGACGTCGAAGGAGTGCTCGGTGGCGACGGGGGTGCGGCCGCCGCGCTCCATCACGTGCCAGCGCAGGAAGCGTTCCAGGGCGGCGCGGGCGTTCTCCTTCTCCTGCGTCGACTTCCAGGGCGCGTCGAAGGCCAGCGCGTCCCACACGGAGTCGAGGCGTTCCATGAGGACGTCGAGGTCGGCCGGGGTGCGCCCGGAGGCGACCTCGTCGGCCAGGACGTGCACGACGTTGCCGAAGCCCTGGGCGGCGGTGGCGGGGGCGTCCGCCTTCACCTCGCGGCCGAGGAACCACTGGAGCGAGCAGGTGTTGGCCAGTTGGTCGAGGGCGGAGCCGGACAGGGCGACGGGGTGTTCCCGGTCGCGCAGCGGTGCCTCGCTGTGCGTCGGCTCGTCCAGGCCCCACCAGCGGTAGGGGTGGGCGGCGGGGACGAGGGGCTGGCCCTCGTCGTCGCTCAGCGCCGCGAGCCGGGCGAGCCGCTCGGCCGCCGCGGCCCGCAGGGCGTCCGAGGCGTCGGGGTCGACGGTGGTGGCGCGCAGTTCGGCGACGAGCGCGGCGACGGCCAGGGGGCGGCGCGGGCGCTGGGTGACGTCGACGGGCTCGGTGCCCAGCTCGGCCAGGAACCGGGAGGGCTGGTCACCGTCCTCGGCGGCCGCCTTGACGGCGGTGACGACCACGCGCTCGCGCGCACGCGTGGCGGCCACGTAGAACAGGCGGCGCTCCTCGGCGAGCAGCGCGCCGGGGCTGAGCGGCTCGGCGAGGCCGTCGCGTCCGATGCGGTCGGCCTCCAGGAGCGAGCCCCGGCGCCGCAGGTCCGGCCAGAGGCCTTCCTGGACCCCGGCGACGACGACCACCCGCCACTCCAGGCCCTTGGAGCGGTGCGCGGTCATCAGGCGTACGGCGTCGGGCCGCAGGGCGCGGCGGGTGAGGGTGTCGGCGGCGATGTCCTGGGCGTCGAGCTCGTCCAGGAAGTTCAGGGCGCCCCGGCCGCCGGTGCGCTCCTCCGCGCGGGCAGCCGTCTCGAACAGCGCGCACACCGCGTCCAGGTCGCGGTCCGCGTTCCGCCCACCGGCCCCGCCGCGCCGGGCGGCCCGCTCCAGCCGCTCCGGCCAGGTGGTGCCGTTCCACAGCGCCCAGAGCGCCTCTTCGGCGGTGCCGCCGCCTTCGAGGAGCTCACGGGCGGTGCGCAGGAGCGCGCCCAGGCGCTGCGCGCCCCGCGCGTAGGACGGGTCGTGCGCCACGAGACGCTCCGGTTCCGCGAGCGCCTCCGCGAGGAGGACGTCCGAGGGGCGCGGCACGGCATGGCCCGCGGCGCGTTCCTCGTCCCGCAGGGCGCGGCCCAGCCTGCGCAGGTCCGCGGCGTCCATGCCGCCGAGCGGCGAGGTGAGCAGGGTGAGCGCCGTCTCGGGATCGAGCCGGGCCGGCCGGCGGGAGGTGTGGGAGGCACCGGACGGGCCCGAGGGTTCGGCGACCGCGCGCAGGGCCGTCAGCAGCGGGGAGACCGCGGGTTCGTGGCGCAGCGGCAGGTCGTCGCCGTCGACCTCCACGGGGACGCCCGCCGAGGTCAGGGCGCGGCGCAGGCCCGGTATGGAGCGGGCCCCCGCGCGGACGAGGACGGCCATGTCGTGCCAGGGGACGCCGTCCTCCAGGTGGGCGCGGCGCAGGATGTCGGCGATGTTGTCGACCTCCGCGCCCGGCGTCGGGTAGGTGTACGCCTCCACCCGGCCGCCCTCGCGGACGGCCGTCAGCTCCCGGTGGGCGCGCACGGCCCGGGCCGGCAGGCGGGTCAGCGGCATCCGGCGGGTGAGCAGCCGGGTCGCGGCGAGGAGGGCGGCGCCGGAGCGGCGGGAGACGGTGAGGACCTCGACCGGGGCGGCGGAGCCGTCCCGGCGGGGGAAGGCGTCGGGGAAGTCGAGGATGCCGTTCACGTCGGCGCCCCGGAAGGCGTAGATCGACTGGTCGGGGTCGCCGAAGGCGACCAGGGTGCGCCCGCCGCCCGCGAGCGCGCGCAGCAGGCGCACCTGGGCGGCGTCGGTGTCCTGGTACTCGTCGACGAAGACCGCGTCGTAGCGCAGGGCCAGCTCGGCGGCGACGTCGGGCTGCTCCGCGAGCAGCACGGCCCGGTGCACGAGTTCGGCGTAGTCGAGCACTCCGCGCATGTCGAGCACGTCGAGGTACTCGGCGAGGAAGGACGCGGCGGCCCGCCAGTCGGGGCGGCCGGTGCGGGCGGCGAAGGCGCCGAGGGCCCCGGGGCCGAGTCCCAGCTCGCGGCTGCGCGCGAGGACGGCGCGGACCTCGTCGGCGAAGCCGCGCGTGGTCAGGCACGCGCGAAGCTCGTCGGGCCAGCGCACCGCCTCGCGCCCGGCGCGCTCCAGCTCGGCCTGTCCGGCGAGCAGCTCGCGCACGACGACGTCCTGCTCGGGTCCGGACAGCAGCCGCAGGGGGTCGATGAAGAGGTCGACGTCCTGGTGGGCGCGGACCAGGGCGTAGCAGTACGAGTGGAAGGTCGTGGCCCGCAGGCCGTGGGCGGCGCCCAGCCGGGCGGCCATCCGGTCCCGGAGTTCGACCGCGGCCTTGCGGCTGAAGGTGAGGACGAGGATCCGCTCGGGGTCGGTGCCCCGCCGCACCCGCTCGGCGACCGCCTCGACGAGCGTCGTCGTCTTGCCCGTGCCCGGTCCGGCGAGCACCAGCAGCGGCCCGTCCCGGTGGTCAACCACGGCGCGCTGTCGTGCGTCCAGCTCAGGAGGGCCCACCGGGCCCGGCCGGGTGCGCACGAGGCGGTACGCGCGCGAAGAGGGCCGTCTCAGCTGCTGCTGCGGCGGGCGGGACGATACGGAGGAGCTCACGTGGGTTGCCGGTCCTGGTGGAGGTGCGGGGTGACGTACGGCCGTACGGGCCGGGAAGCGGCCTGGGGGTGAGGCGGGGCAGACGACGGAGGGCGGCCCCCGACGCTACGCCAGGAGGCACCCCGGGCGCAGGGCGTCCCGGGTGCCGCCGAGCCGCCGCAGCCACCTCATCCGTTCGGATTACGCCCAGGCGTCACGGGCTCCGGCGGGGTCGGGCGGTGCCCGGACGGGCGGGGCCGTCAGGTGTGCGGATTCACACCCGGCGCGGCGTCGTCGGCGCCGGTGCCGTCCCAGCGGGCCCGTCGCATGTCGAGCCGGGGCAGATGGCCGTCGGCGCCGCGGCCGGCCTCCCGCAGCGGGGTGCCTTCGTCGCGGTAGTGGTCCAGGGCGCGCAGCTCGTGGCCGGGCAGCAGCGCGCCGTCCGCGCGGACCACCCGCCACCAGGGCACCGGCCCGCCGTAGAGCGCCATGACACGCCCCACCTGCCGGGGCCCGCCCTCCCCGAGCCACTCGGCGACGTCCCCGTAGGTCATCACCCGGCCGGGCGGGATCAGCTCGGCGACGGCCAGCACCCGCTCCGCGTACTCGGGAAGCCCGGCGGCCGGCCCGTGGTCCGTCGTCACGTCCTCGCTCATCCGGTCCATACTGCCGCACCGCACCGACAACGCCGGGGCCCTCTTGCGCGGACCCCACAAGATCACCGAGAGTGCGTCTTTGCACTACAGGGCGTACGATCCGGAGTCCGCGCCCCCGAAATGCACCCTGATGCCCCCTTGCCCGGCGGGGTCATGCCACCATCTTCCGGGCGGTGAACTGGTGATACGAGACCAAGAAGAGACGGACGAGCAGGGCGCGCAGCCTCCCGAGGGGGCCCGCGCCCCCAAAGAGCTGCCCCGCCACGGCGGCGACCCGGGTGACCGCCCCGGCGTGAGCCTCGGCAAAACGCCGCCCTCCGGCCCCTACGGCTGCGAGAGCGGCGAGACCGGCCGCGGCTGCGAGGCGCACATCGACCAGGTCTCCGGCGACGAACCGCTGCTGCCCGCCCGTGTGCACCGGCCCGCCGACCTGGTCCGGCTCTTCCTCGGCATCCTCGGCATCGCCCTGGTGCTCGCCCTCGCCGCCTTCGCCCACGGCACCACCGCCGGCCTGTCGAAGGACATCGGCGACAGCACGGGCCGGGCACCGCAGCTGCTGGCGAACTTCGCGGGGCTCGCCGCCAACATCGCCATCTTCATCGTCCCGGTGGCCTTCGCCATCGAACGACTCATCAAACGGGACGGACTGCGCATCGCCGACGGCGTCCTCGCGGCCGTCCTCGCGCACGGCGTCTCCCTCGCGACCGACCTGTGGGTCGCCGAGACCGCCCCGGAGACCATCCGCGCGGCCCTCACCCGCGCCGCCCCCACCGGCGGCCTCACCGACCCCGTGCACGGCTATCTGGCCCCCGTGATCGCCTATATGACGGCCGTCGGGATGTCCCGCCGGCCGCGCTGGCGGGTCGCGATGTGGGCCGTGCTGCTGCTGGACGCCTTCGCGGTGCTGGTCAACGGCTACACCACGCCGTTCTCGATCGTCACCACCGTGCTGATCGGCTGGACCGTCGCCTACGGCACGCTCTACGCCGTCGGCTCACCGAACGTCCGCCCCACCGGCCAGAACCTCCTCGCCGGGCTGCGCCGCGTCGGCTTCAAGCCGGTCACCGCGCTGCGCTCGGAGGACCCGGCGGACACCGAGCCGGACCGCCACCACGACCGGGGGCGCCGCTACATCGTCACCCTGGAGGACGGCCCGCCCCTCGACGTCACGGTCGTCGACCGCGAGCAGCAGGCGCAGGGCTTCTTCTACCGCCTGTGGCGGCGGCTCGCGGTGCGCGGCATCAACCAGCGCCGCAGCCTCCAGACCCTGCGCCAGGCCCTCGAACAGGAGGCGCTGCTCGCCTACGCGGCCATCGCCGCCGGCGCCAACGCCCCCAAGCTCATCGCCACCTCCGAACTCGGCCCGGACGCCGTGATGCTCGTCTACGAGCACATCGGCGGCCGCACCCTCGACGCCATCCCGGCCGAGGAGATCACCGACGAACTGATGGCCGGGGCCTGGCGTCAGGTCCGGGCGCTGCAGTCGAGGCGGATCGCGCACCGGCGCCTGGACGGTGACGCCCTGCTGGTGGATCGTTCCGGCAACGTCGTCCTGACCGACCTGCGCGGCGGCGAGATCGCCGCCGGCGACGTGGTGCTGCGGATGGACGTGGCACAGCTGCTCGTCACGCTCGGCCTGCGGGTCGGCGCCGAGCGGGCGGTGGCCGCGGGCGTGGCCGTCCTCGGGCCGGACGCCGTCGCGAACAGCCTGCCGCTGCTCCAGCCGCTCGCCCTCACCCGCGTCAGCCGCGCCACCTTGCGGCAGCTGGCGCGCGAGCGCGCCCAGCGGGAACGCGAGAAGGTCCTGGAGGCGGCGCGCGCCGCCAAGGAGAACGCCGCGAACGGGGCCGAGGCCGAGCCCGCCGAGTCCGAGAGCGCGGGCCGCAAGGCGCTCAAGGCCGAGCGGCAGGCGGAGAAGAAGGCGATCGGCGAGGCGCTGGAGGAGGCCCGCGAGGAGGACCTGCTCGCGCAGATCCGCCAACAGGTGCTGCTGATCCGGCCGCAGGCGCCGATAGAGCCCGTGCGCCTGGAGCGGATCAAGCCGCGCACCCTGGTCACCTTCGTGGCGGGCGCGTTCGCCGCGTACTTCCTGCTCTCCCAGCTCACGCACATCCAGTTCGGCGATCTCGTCGACAAGGCCAACTGGGCGTGGGTGGCGGTCGCGGTGGGCTTCCAGGCCCTCACCTACGTCGCCGCGGCGCTGAGCCTGCTGGGCTTCGTCCCGGAGAAGGTGAAGTTCGGGCGGACGGTCCTCGCGCAGGTCGCGGGCTCCTTCGTGAAGCTCGTCGCCCCGGCGGCGGTCGGCGGCGTGGCCCTGAACACCCGCTTCCTGCAGCGCGCGGGCGTCCGCCCGGGCCTGGCCGTGGCGAGCGTCGGCGCGTCCCAGCTCTTCGGCCTGGCCTGCCACATCATGCTGCTGCTGTCCTTCGGCTATGTGACCGGCACCGAGCGGAGCTCGTCGATCGGCCCCTCCCGGACGGTCATCGGCGGGCTGCTGACGGCGGCGGTGCTGGTGCTCGTCGTGGCCGCGATCCCGGTGCTGCGGAAGTTCGTGGCGACGCGGGTGCGGTCGCTGTTCGCGGGCGTCGTACCGCGCATGCTGGACGTGCTCCAGCGCCCGCAGAAGCTCGCCTCCGGCATCGGCGGCATGCTGCTGCTGACGGCGGCGAACGTGATGTGCCTGGACGCCTCGATCCGCGCCTTCGGCGGCGAGCTGAGCTACGCGAGCATCGCGGTGGTCTTCCTGACGGCCAACGCCCTGGGCTCGGCGGCCCCGACCCCCGGCGGCGTCGGCGCGGTGGAATTCGCCCTCACCGGCGCCCTGACCTTCGCCGGCCTCCCGGCGGAACAGGCGGCCCCGGCGGTACTGCTGTTCCGCTTGATGACGCTGTGGCTGCCGGTGCTGCCGGGGTGGGTGTCGTTCTCGCATCTGACCCGCAAGGGAGCGATTTAGCAGGCTGCTGCCCCTGCCACGGGGGGTGGCGGCCTGTTGGCCGAGTGCGGCCCGGCCACCCAGGGGTCGCCCTGCGGGCGGGGTCGCCGGCGCCCGGCGGGCGGGGGCTGTCACGCCGATGGCGGGGCGTTTGCACCCTGCGGGCGGTCGCGGGCCACCACGCCGGAGGGCTTCGTCCTACGGGCGCGTGCAGGCCGCGACCCCGACGGCGTTGGCGCCCTGCGGGCGGGGCCCGTCGCGTTGGCGGCGGGGTGCTTGCGCACCCTGCGGGCGGGCGGGAGAGACGCCCTTGGGGGTTGGCCCCCGGCCTTGAGCGTCGGCCCCGGCCACGGAGTGCCGGCCTGCTGGTCGGGTGCGGGCCGGCACATCGACGGTCGCCCTACGGGCGGATGCGGGGCGTCACGCCGGAGGGCTTCGTCCTACGGGCGCGTACAGGCCGCGACCCCCACGGGCGCCCTGCGGGCGGGGGGTACGGCGCGCACCGACTGCGTCGCGCCGCCGCGCCCGCCGAGCCAGGCGAGACCTCTGCCCCTGGCCCTGACCCCCGACTCCTGTGAGCCAGCCCCGGCCGCTGGCCCTGCGCAGGGCCAGGCGCGCCCGCCCACTGCCGGGGCCACAGCCCCAGGTCGCCGCCCGTGCCGTGTGGCCGGGCCCAGGCCACAGCCGCCCGATCAAGCCCGCCCGGCGATTGAGGGCACACGTACCGCAGCCGACGCGGGGCCCGAGGGCACGGACAACGCCAACCCGCCCAGGCCAGGGCACCGCATCTGCCAGGCAAACGACAAAAACCACCTTGCATCTGCGGGCTGCATGGCCATACCGTGCCGCGTATGCGGTCATACACCATCGGGCGGGCGGCCCGGCTCCTCGGCGTCAGTTCCGATACCGTCCGGCGCTGGGCCGACGCCGGGCGGATTCCCACCCGGAGGGACGACGCGGGCAAGCGGATCATCGACGGCCCCGACCTCGCCGCCTTCTCCGTCGCGCTCGCCGCCGAAGCGCAAACGCACAGCGCCGAGGGCGACGACGGGACGTACACCACCGCCCGTAACGCCTTTCCCGGCATCATCACCGCCGTCAAGCTCGGCGACGTCGCCGCGCAGGTCGAGGTCCAGGCCGGACCGCACCGCCTCGTCTCGCTCCTGACGCGCGAGGCCGTGGAGGAGCTGGGGCTCGTCGTCGGCATGGAGGCCGTGGCCAGGGTGAAGGCCACCAATGTGCACATCGACCGCGTCTGACCGCCCGGCCCGTCTGGAGACCCCGATGCACCGCAGTTTCGTACGCCGCGCCGCCCTGCCCGTTCTGGCCGGTGCACTGCTCGTCCCTCTGGTCACCGCCTGCGGCAGCGGCGACAAGAACAACGACAAGGGCAACGGCGAGAAGAAGCCGGCCACGCTGACCGTGCTCGCCGCCGCCTCCCTCACCGATGTCTTCAAGAAGGCCGGGGCCGCATACGAGAAGGGGCACCCGGGCACGAGGGTGCGGTTCTCCTTCGCCGGGTCCCAGGAGCTGGCGGCGCAGGTGCGCCAGGGCGTGCCCGCCGACGCGCTCGTCACCGCCGACACCAAGACCATGGACGGTCTCAAGGCCGACACCGGCGCCCCCACCGTCATCGCGAAGAACCGGCTCACGATCGCCACCGCCAAGGGCAACCCGAAGAACGTCAAGGGGCTCGCGGACCTCGCCAAGAGCGATCTCAAGGTCGTCCTGGCCGCTCCCGAGGTGCCCGTGGGCCGCTACAGCCGCAAGGTCCTCGACCAGCAGCACGTCACGGTGAAGCCGGTCTCCGAGGAGCCGAACGTCCGGGCGGTGCTCAGCAAGGTCACGCTCGGCGAGGCCGACGCCGGGATCGTGTACCTCACCGACGCGGCCTCGGCCAAGGACAAGATCACCACCGTCACCGTCCCCGACGCGCAGAACGCGGTCGCCTCCTACCCCGCCGCCACCCTCAAGGGCTCCAAGAGCGCCGGGCAGGCCGGTGACTTCGTGAAGTGGCTGGCCTCGGACGAGGCACAGAAGCTGCTGCGGGCAGCGGGATTCCAGCAACCGTGACAGCAACCACGACCGGAGCCCGTACGCGCCGGGGGCGCACGCCCCTGGCGCTCGGGCTGCCCGCCGCGCTGGGGATGGCCTTTCTGCTGCTGCCCCTGGCGGGCATTCTCGCCCGTACCCCTTGGGGCACCCTCCCCTCCCGCCTCGGATCGCACGAGGTCACCGAGGCGCTCGGGCTCTCGCTGCTCGTCTCCGGCTGGGCGCTGCTGCTCTCGCTGGCGCTCGGCGTGCCGCTCGCGTGGCTGCTGGCCCGGGTGAACTTCCCCGGCAAGGCGGCGGTGCGGTGCCTGGTGATGCTGCCGATGGTGCTGCCGCCGACGGTCGCCGGTGTCGCGCTGCTCCAGGGGTTCGGGCGGCGGGGGATCCTCGGGCCGTGGCTGGAGTCCTGGTTCGGCGTCACCCTGCCGTTCTCCACGGCGGGGGCCGTGCTGGCGTCGGCGTTCGTGTCGATGCCGTTCCTCGTGATCAGCCTGGAGGGGGCGCTCGCGGGGCTCCACCCGCGCTACGAGGAGACCGCGACATCACTCGGCGCCGCCCCCTTGCGGGTGTTCCGCACGATCACCCTGCCCATGGTCGGGCCGGGACTGATCGCGGGCGCCGCCCTGTGCTGGGCCCGCGCCCTCGGCGAGTTCGGTGCGACGATCACCTTCGCGGGCAATCTGCCGGGGACGACGCAGACCCTCCCGCTCCAGGTCTATCTGCTGCTGCAGGAGGACCCCGAGGGGGCGACGGCGGTCTCGCTGCTCCTGCTGGCCATCGCCACGGCCGTCCTGCTGGCACTGCGCGGGCGCTGGCTGACGCCCGGACGGGACGACACAGGGCCGGCGGCCGGTGTCCCCGAGCCCACAGCACCGAATGAGCCGCAGGCAACCGCGCCCGCACCGGCGGGCCCGGCGGACGGGCCACGGCCCCTGCGCGCCACCGTGACCGGCGCGACCACCGCGGACCTCGACGCGCCCGCCGGCACCACCATCGCCGTCGTCGGCCCCAACGGCGCCGGCAAGACCACGCTCCTGCGGGCCCTCCTCGGCCTCACCCCCCGCGCCACCGCGGCCGCCTTGACCCTCGGCGGGACGGACGTGTCCGACGTCCCCGCGCACCGGCGCCGCATCGCCTGGGTCCCCCAGGACGGCGCCCTCTTCCCGCATCTGACCGCTCTCGCCAACACCGCCTACGGTCTGCGCGCCCAGGGCGTGCCCAAGAACGAGGCGCGCCGCGAGGCGCGGCGCTGGCTCGACCGGCTGGGCGTCGGACAGCTCGCCCACCGCAAGCCCGGCATGCTCAGCGGCGGCCAGGCGCAGCGAGTGGCATTGGCGCGCGCCCTTGCCGCGCGCCCCCGACTGCTGCTGCTCGACGAGCCGCTGGCCTCGCTCGACCCGTCGACGCGGGCCCATGTCCGGCACACCCTGCGCACCCACCTCGCGGACTTCCCCGGCGTCTGCCTGATGGTCACCCACGACCCGGTGGAGGCCGTGTCGCTCGCCGACCGGATCCTCGTGCTGGAAGACGGCCGGACCGTCCAGTACGCGTCACCGGCCGAGCTGACCCGGCACCCCCGCTCCCCCTGGGTGGCCCGCATGCTCGGGCGCAACGCCTGGCCGGGCAAGTCCACGGGCGGGCCGACGCTGCTGCTCGACGGCGGCGCGAACCTGGTCGTCGCGGACCCGGTGCCCGGGGAGGCCACCGTCGGGCTGGCCGTCGTGGGTCCCGAGGCGGTGTCCCTGCACACCGCCCGGCCCACCGGCAGCCCCCGTAACGTCTGGCGGGGCACGGTCCGGGAGATCACCGCGCAGGGCGGCCGGCTGCGCGTCCTGGTGGACGGCGAGCCGGACGTGGTCGCCGAGATCACCCCGTCCGCCGCCGCCGACCTGTCGTTGGCCGAAGGCGTGCCGGTGTGGGTGAGCGTCAAGGCGACCGAGGTCACGTTCGTCGCACTGTGACGGCGGCAGCCGAGGCCGTACGCCCCGCACCCCTGCCGGCTGAGC
The DNA here is from genome assembly GCF_017876625.1 of Streptomyces syringium. NCBI lineage: Bacteria > Bacillati > Actinomycetota > Actinomycetes > Kitasatosporales > Streptomycetaceae > Streptomyces > Streptomyces syringium. The sequence continues at coordinate 5,026,799 of NZ_JAGIOH010000001.1, read as the reverse complement.
CCAGCCGGAACAAGCGGCGTTTGAGGACGTGCCCGCAGGGCGCCCGCCGCCGCAGGCGGCAAGACGGCCCGCAGCCGGCAGGACGAGCAGCCGTCGGCAGGACTACCCGCCGGACACGGCTAACCCGTACGCCCCGCACGCCGCGCGCCCCTCTCACCCCCGGCCGGAGGATGGAAGCACCCGCTTCCCCCGAGCTCCGGGAGTGCCACCGTGTCCAGACCGCTGAGGGCCGGCGCCCTGCTCTGCGCGGTACTCCTGACGGGCGTGGTGACCGGCTGCGACGGCGGCGGCGCCGACCGTGCGGAAGCCGCGTCCGCGTCGGCCGGGCAGCGGCTGGACTGGAAGACCTGCCCGGCGCCCAGCACCAGCCAGGGCACCGGCAAGGCGCCGGGCCCCGACTGGGAGTGCGCGACGCTGCGCGCTCCCCTGGACTACGGCCGCCCCGACAGGGGCAGCCTCGGCATCGCCATGATCCGCGCCAAGGCCACCGACCGGGCCCGCCGCATCGGCTCGCTCGTCTTCAACTTCGGCGGCCCCGGCGGCTCCGGCGTCGCCTCCCTCCCGGCCTTCGCCGACGACTACAAGACGCTGCGCACCCGCTACGACCTGGTGAGCTTCGACCCGCGCGGCGTCGGCCGCAGCGACGGGGTGACCTGCCTGGGCGACAAGGACCTCGACGTCTACTACGCGGCCGACGGCACACCCGACGGCAAGGACGAGGAAAAGGCCCTGGTGGAACGGGTCGGGAGATACGCCTCCGGCTGCGAGAAGAACTCCGGGAAGATCCTGCCGCACGTCGGGACGCAGAACGCGGCCCGCGACATGGACCTGATGCGCCAGGTGCTCGGCGACGACAAGCTGCACTACTTCGGCGTCTCGTACGGGACCGAACTGGGCGGGGTCTACGCCCACTTGTTCCCCAAGAAGGTCGGCCGGGCCGTCCTCGACGCCGTCGTGGATCCGTCCGACGACCCCGTGCAGGGCGCCCTCGGCCAGGCCAAGGGCTTCCAGCTGGCCCTCGGCAACTACATGGACGCCTGCGCGGTGACCTCCGACAACTGCCCCACCGAGGACCAGATCACCGATCTGCTCAAGCGCCTGGACAGCGATCCGGTGCCCGCCGGGGACACCCGCGAGCTGACCGAGTCCCTCGCCACCGGCGGCATCGCCCAGGCGCTGTACTCCAAGGACTTCTGGGACTACCTCACCGAAGGCGTCGAGGACGCCGAGAACGGCGACGGCAAACTCCTGCTCGCCCTCGGTGACTCCATGAACGGCCGGGGCGAGGACGGCCGCTACAGCTCGCTCCAGGCCTCCCTCGCCGCCGTCAACTGCGCCGACTTCGCGCAGCGCTACACGGCCGCCGAGATCGAGGAGAAGGTGCCCGAGTTCCGCAAGGCGTCCCCGGTCTTCGGGGAGTTCATGGCCTGGAGCCTCACCCAGTGCACCGGCTGGCCCGCCAAGGGGACCTGGCAGAACCCCGACGTGAGCGCCAAGGGCTCCGCGCCCGTCCTCGTCGTCGGCAACACCGGCGACCCGGCCACGCCGTACGAGGGGGCACACGAGATGGCGCGCGAACTGGGCCCGGGCGTCGGCGTGGAGATGACCTTCCGCGGCCAGGGGCACGGCGCCTACGACAGCGGCAACGCGTGCGTCACGAGGGTGGTCGACGCGTATCTGCTGGACGGCACGGTGCCCACGTCCGGCACGGTCTGCTCATAGCACACATAGCACATCACACCGGCGCTTCGGACACACCGGATCGAATGTCAGTGGCCCGCACTACGATTCCCCGCACTGAAGTTCCGCACTGGGCAGGCGAGTCGACGAGCGGGGTGACGAGATGCCGTACAGCACGTCACGGACCACCGGGCGCACGACACGGCTGCTCACCGGGGCCCTGGCCATCGCGGCCCTGGTGGCCGCCCTGGTGGCCCTGTGGCAGACGCAGTTCAGACCGATCGCACCGCCCGGGTACTGCTGGGGCACCTGGCCCGGGGATGCACGGGACGGCGGCCTCTTCCAGCGCGGCGTCCGCCACCGTACCGCCGACGAGCGCGCCCCCACGCCCGGACGGCCCAGCGGCCACTGCACCTTGAGCTGGCGCGGCGGCCGGGGCCCGGAGGCGTACCGGCAGCGCGTCACGGTCCGGCTGGACACCGGACCGCGCGGCGCCGACCAGCGGCGGAGCTGGCTGGACGGGCTGTTCGCGGGCGGCGGCACGGCCCTGCCCGGCGGGCTCCCCGGGTTCGCCACGGCGGGATCCGGCGCGCTGGTGCTGCCCGAGAGCTGCGATGTGGGCGGCCGCCCCTCCGTCGTGTCCCTGACCGGCACCTTCACCGGCTCCGCCGCCCGCGTCGGCCACCCCGGCTTCCCCCAGGGCTCGGCACCGGAGATAACCGGAAAACTGCTGATAGAAATAGCCAATCGAGCGATAAACGTGAGCAGTTGCGCTTCCGGACCACCCCTGCGGTTACCGCACGCCACAGCCGAGGACGGACCGGGCGGCGCGGGCGGGGGCGCGGACCCGGGGGCGGGTGACGACTGCGCCATACCCTCGCTCGCGGCCGGGGAGGCCAAGGGCACCGGGCGCCCCGCCAGAGCGGCGGGCGGCTCCCGCGGCACCCTGCGGACCTGCGCCGTCCCCGCCGCCGACGGCCGGCCGGCGATCCGGTGGGCGGCGATCGGCATCCCCCGGCTCGTCACCCTCTTCGACGGCCTCACGGGCGACCGGCCGCCCGCGCCCGGCTGGCGGGCCACCGGCCGTATCGAGGCGACGCGCGCCCTCGTGCGCGCCGACTGCGCCGGCCGACCCACGGTCTTCGCCCTGCGCACCGGCCCGGGCCGCACCCACACCCGGCTCGACGACGCGCGCGTCGCCTTCCCGGCCCTCGTCGAGGGGGCGGCCGAGCGGGCGGGCTGCGCGCGCCTGCGCACCTGACCCGGCTCGCCACCGGTGCCGCGCTCCCCCGCCTGCGGCGTTTCCCGGCGGCCCCGCCACCTCCCCCTCGGCCGGTCCGTAGAGTTTGGGCCATGAGTCCCATACGGCTACGGGCCACCGCCCTCGCCTCCGCCGCCCTCGCGATCGTCCTCGCCGCCACGGGGTGCGAGAACGGCAGGCCCATCGACGGCAAGAACGGCTCGGAGGACCGCGCCTCCGGAAACAGCTCCCTGCGCTGGCAGAAGTGCTCCGCCCCCACCGCCATCCAGGGCGGCGACGGCAAGGCGCCCGGCAGGGCGTGGGAGTGCGCGAAGCTGCCCGTACCGCTGGACTACGCCAAACCGGACGGCGAGAAGATCGACCTGGCGCTGATCCGGATCAAGGCCAAGGACACCTCGCGCCGTATCGGGTCCCTCGTCTTCAACTTCGGCGGCCCCGGTGGCTCCGGCGTGGCGACCCTGCCGGGTTTCGCCGACAGCTACGACAAACTGCGCGGCCGTTACGACCTCGTGAGCTTCGACCCGCGCGGGGTCGGCGAGAGCGCGGGGGTGCGGTGCCAGAGCGACGCGGAGCTGGACGCCGCCGCGCAGCTCGACTTCACCCCCGACGACGACGCCGAACTCCGCACGGCCCTGGCCTCCAACAAGGCCTACGTGGACGCCTGCCGACGTAATTCGGCCAAGGTGCTCCCCCATGTGACCACGACGAACACCGCCCGCGACCTGGACCGGCTGCGGGCCGCCCTCGGTGACGCCAAGCTCCACTACTTCGGTATCTCCTACGGCACGGAACTGGGCGGCGTCTACGCCCACTTGTTCCCGAAGAAGGTCGGCCGCGCCGTCCTCGACGCCGTCGTCGACCCGACGCAGGACCCGGTGGGGGGCGGCCTCGGCCAGACGAAGGGCTTCCAGCTCGCCCTCGGCAATTACCTGAAGGACTGCGCCTCCCAGGGCGCCCCGGGCTGCCCCACGCAGGACCAGATCACCGATCTGCTGAAGAAGCTCGACACGAAGCCGCTGCCCACCTCGCAGGGCGGCCGCAGGCTCACCCAGGACGAGGCCGTGAACGGCATCGCGGCCGCGCTGTACTCCAAGGAGACCTGGAAGTACCTGACAGCCGGGCTCCAGGAGGCCATGGGCAAGGGCACCGGCGACACCCTGCTGCTGCTCTTCGACTCCCTCGCCGGCCGTAACCCCGACGGCCGCTACAGCAACCTCCAGGCGGCCAACAGGGCCATCTCCTGCGCCGACGCCGAGCAGCGCTACACCGTGGACGACGTGAAGGCGAACCTGGCGGAGTTCCGCAAGGCGTCGCCGGTCTTCGGGGAGTCGGCGGCCTGGTCGCTGCTCGGCTGCTCGGACTGGCCGGTCAAGGGGCAGTGGAAGTCGCCGGACGTGCGCGCCGAGGGCGCCGCCCCGATCGTCGTGATCGGCAATACGGGCGACCCGGCCACGCCGTACGAGGGCGCGCGGAAGATGGCGCGGCAGCTCGGCGAGGGGGTCGGCATCGAGGTGACGTACCGGGGCGAGGGCCACGGCGCGTACAACAGCGGCAACGCCTGCATGACGCGCGCGGTCGACGGCTATCTGCTCGACGGCAAGGTCCCGGCCGCCGGCTTGAGCTGTTCGTAAGGACGCGAGCGAAGGGCCGGTCCGCGTCAGCGGACCGGCCCTTCGTCATCAGTGCCTGAGTGCGTCTAGTAGACGGGCTTCTCGGGCTCGATCTGGTGGACCCAGCCGATCACGCCGCCGCCGACGTGGACCGCGTCGGCGAAGCCCGCGGCCTTGAGGACCGCGAGGACCTCCGCGGAGCGGACACCTGTCTTGCAGTGCAGGACAATCTTCTTGTCCTGCGGGAGGCCCTGGAGGGCGCTGCCCATCAGGAACTCGTTCTTCGGGATCAGCCGGGCGCCGGGGATGGAGACGATCTCGTACTCGTTCGGCTCGCGGACGTCGATGATGTCGATGTCGTCGCCCTCGTCGATCCACTCCTTGAGCTGCTTGGGAGTGATCGTGGACCCGGCGGCGGCCTCCTGGGCCTCCTCCGAGACGACGCCGCAGAAGGCCTCGTAGTCGATGAGCTCGGTGACCGTCGGGTTCTCGCCGCAGACCGCGCACTCGGGGTCCTTGCGGATCTTGACCTGGCGGTAGCTCATCTCCAGGGCGTCGTAGATCATCAGTCGGCCGACCAGCGGTTCGCCGATGCCCGCGAGCAGCTTGATGGCCTCGTTGACCTGGATGGAGCCGATCGAGGCGCAGAGCACCCCGAGCACGCCGCCCTCGGCGCAGGAGGGCACCATGCCCGGCGGCGGGGGCTCGGGGTAGAGGCAGCGGTAGCAGGGACCGTGCTCGCTCCAGAACACCGAGGCCTGGCCGTCGAAGCGGTAGATCGAGCCCCACACGTACGGCTTGTTCAGCAGCACGCACGCGTCGTTGACGAGATAGCGGGTGGCGAAGTTGTCGGTGCCGTCCACGATCAGGTCGTACTGGGAGAAGATCTCCTTGACGTTGTCCGCCTCCAGGCGCTCCTGGTGGAGGACGACGTTCACGTACGGGTTGATGCCGAGGACCGAGTCGCGGGCCGACTCCGCCTTGGAACGGCCGATGTCCGCCTGGCTGTGGATGATCTGGCGCTGCAGATTCGACTCGTCGACCTCGTCGAACTCCACGATGCCCAGCGTGCCGACACCGGCCGCGGCGAGGTACATGAGGGCGGGTGAGCCGAGGCCGCCGGCCCCCACGCAGAGCACCTTGGCGTTCTTGAGGCGCTTCTGCCCGTCCATCCCGACGTCCGGGATGATCAGGTGGCGGGAGTACCGACGGACCTCTTCGACGGTGAGCTCGGCAGCCGGCTCGACCAGGGGTGGCAGCGACACGGGGTCTCCAGGGTCATCCCCGCCAAGCGCGGGGAACATGCAGGCGACGTACGTACTTCCCCTGTAACCCTGCCACGCCCCGTCTCATTCCGAGAGACCCGGTCCGATGCGCGAGACGATTTCGTCCCAGTAGCCGGGCATGGACTCCCAGGGGTCCGCTTCGTCGCGATCCGTCCGGTCGGTGAGGTAGACGGTGCCCGCGCCCTGCCAGCGGGCGATCCGCAGGGCCTCGTCCAGGTGCGGGCGCGGCACGCCGTGCACGAGGTGGCAGAAGCGCTCCGGCGGGTGGTCGGCGGTCCACTCGGCGACCTGGGACCAGCGGTAGCGGGACCAGGGCCCGGCGAAGGTGACGAGTTGATCGGCGAGGTTGGCGTAGCCGGAGCACGGGTGCGTGCCGTGGACGAGGACGACGTAGGCGCTCTCGCGCAGGGTGCGCAGGGTGGTGACCACCCGCCGGATGCCGGGGAGGGCGCCGGCCTCGGTCGGCGCGCGGTCCAGCGAGAAGCCGTCGACCTTGTACCAGTTCAGGAAGCGCTGGGCCTCCGACACCAGTTCACCGAAGGGGCGCGAGCCGAACCCCACGTCCAGGTGACCGAGGACGCGGACCCCCGCCTCGCGCAGCCGGGTGGCGGCGGTCAGGCAGTACGGGTCGGGACGGCTGCCGGGGCCGCTCGCGACGTTGAGCACCGTCCAGTCCAAGCGGACCTCGGCGCGGGCCAGTTCACCCCATTCGAGGGGGGCGACCAGGGGGTGGGCGAAGCCGGGGACGCCGAAGCGGAGCGGTGATTCGCCCGGCGGCGCGGAGCGGCGGTGCCCCGAGGAGATCAGATGCGACATGCCGCCTCCATCCAGATGTCGGCGAGCGACTCCTCCAGGCCGATCCGGGGCCGCCAGCCGAGCCGGTCGCGGGCGGTCCGCACGTCGGCCTGCTGCCAGGTGCCGCAGCCGTCGGGATAGGGGTACGCGGGCGGGCTGCCCAGATGCGGGTCGTCCAGCTCGTGGAGGGCGCCGCCGAAGCCCGCGACCCGGGCGAGGAGCGAGGCGGCGTCCCGTAGCCGGACGGCGCGGCCGGTGCCGATGTTGACGGCGCCCTGGGCGGCGGAGAGGGAGGCCGCGTGGACGGCCCGGGCGATGTCGCGGACGTCGACGAAGTCGCGCTGGACGCCGAGGCCGCTGAGCTTGAGTTCGTTGTCGCCGCTCTGCATCGCGCGGCGCATGGACTCGGCGAGCCGGCCCAGCGGCGAACCGGCGGGGGTGCCGGGGCCCACCGGGGAGAAGACCCGCAGCACGATGGCGTCCAGACCGGAGCCGAGCACCAGCTCGGTGGCGGCGAGCTTGCTCACCCCGTACGGGCCGCCGGGGCGCGGCACGGCGTCCTCGGCCGTGGAGGAGCCGGGCTGCGAGGGCCCGTACTCCGAGGAGCACCCCACCTGCACCAGGCGGGCGCCGCAGCCGCTGCGGCGCAGCGACTCGCAGACCGTGGCGACGGCGACGGTGTTGTGCCGCGCCAGGTCGCGGGCGCCGCCGCGGGTGGCGCCCGCGCAGTTGATCACCACGCCGGGGTGGACGGCGTTCAGGAACCGGGTGAGCGCACCGGGGCTGCCGGTGGCCAGGTCGAAGCGGACGTCCGCCTCGTCGCCCCGGCCGAGGGCGGTGAGCTGGACGGCGGGGTCGGCGAGCAGCCGGTCGGCCACGTAGCGGCCGAGGTAGCCGTTGGCGCCGAGAAGAAGGACCCTCATCGGTCGCGCCCTCGCTCTCGCCCGGCGGTGCTGAGGGGGTGAACGGTCATCTTTCTTGCTCCTCTAACGGGGTGTGCGGCGTGCCGCGTGGCGGCGGATCGAAGGTCACCGGGCGAGGGCTCCTGCGCTATGCCTCCGGCGCGGGGGCGTAGGGGGAGGAGCCTGGGCGGATGTGACCCGGCGCGTACGCGAGATCCCCGCGGCCATGGGCGCAGGCGCGGGACAGAGCGGAGAAGGAGTAGGCCAGCAGGGCGAGCGCGGGGACGGCGCACGCCGCGAGGGGGAGGGCGGCGGCCCCGTACGCCTCAGCCGCCCGGGCGACGGGTTCCTCCAGGCCCGCGCAGCCGGGCAGCCGTGCCGCCAGGAGCATGCCGAGCGGGGTGGCCTCCGCCGCGCAGGCGGCGAGCGCGGCGGTGACGGCCGCCCTGCCGAAGCCGTGCGCCGCCAGCAGCCGGCCGACGAAGAGGAGCACGCCGAGGGCGGCCACGGCGCCGTAGGCGACGGCGGGCGGGGTGGTGGGCGCCGGGGCGGCGAGCTGCCCGGCGGACTCCAGGGCGGCGGCGAAGGGGCCGCCCAGCCGGGTGCCCGGCGCCGTGACCCCCGAGGGCACCGCCGTGCGCGCGGCCCACAGGAGCGCGAGCAGCAGGGCGACGAACGCACCGACCGCCGCGAGGAGCAGCGGCCGCACCCGCGCCCCGAACTCCGCCAGCCCCCGGCTGGTCGCGAGCGCGCGGCACGCCCGCGTGCCGAACCAGTAGCCGCACCAGGCCGCCGGGGCGACGGCACAGGCCAGCGCGACGGCGGTCGGCGCGGCGGCCGCGGCGACGCTGGGCGGGGTGAGTCCCCGGTGGCTGCCGAGCAGTTCGATGAGCAGGCGCTCGCCGACGAGGCCGTACGCGACCAGCCAGAGGCAGCAGAGCCAGCCCAGGAAGCCCCAGCCGTACGGGCTGCGGTCGTACGCCCGCCGGTCGAACGCACCGGGGCCGCGGGCGTCCGATCCCTGGACGTCAGATCCGTCGGCGGCCGGTGCCGCGGACTCGACCGGCAGCGGGCCGTCGGCGCGCTCCACGCGTGCGTGGATCTCTTCCGCCAGGGAGAACACATCGCGGTGCCGGCACTCCGCCGCCACCCGGTCCGTGACGCCGCGCGCCTCGAGGGCGGCGGCGAGTTCGACGGGGTCCGCGGCACGGGCGCACAGGAGGTGGTGCCGTTGGATGAGCGTCTTGACCGGATCGGCGGGACCGGCGGGGGCTGCGGGTATGCCGGCGGCGGCGGTCGGGGAGCCGTCGCCGGTGAGGGGATTCGTCATGGGCGGCCCGCCCAGGTGGGTGCGGCGGAACGGCTCCAGGGCAGCGGCGGGTGGGCGTCGGCGGCGTGGGCGAACGGCACGGAGGGGTCCGGGGTCTCCTGCCGCACCGGGGCGCGGGAGAGGACTTCCAGATAGATCCCGTGGTAGGCGGCCACGTTCCGCTCGACGGTGAAGAGTTCGAGCGCCCGGGCCCGGGCGGCGGCCCCGAGCCGCGCCCGCCGCTCGGGGTCGCGCAGCAGCGCGAGAGCGGCCTCGGCGAGCGCCCGGGCGTCGCCCGGCGGGACGACCGGGCCGGTCCCGCCGATGACGTCCCGCACCACGCCGATGTCGGGCGAGACCGTGGCCCGGCCGCAGAGCATCGCCTCCACGAGCGGTGCCGGAAAGCCGTCCGCGGACCCGGCGAGGAGAACGACACTGGCGGAGGCGTAGACGTCCGGGTCGCCGGCTTCGTCGAACGAGGCGGTCTCCTCGAAGGAGACGGCCGGGGCCAGCTCCGCGGGGGGCCTGGAGCCCGGTGGCGGCCCCGGGTCCGGGGGGCCGACGACGCGGAGTCGGACATCGGGCTCGGCCTCGCGCAGCTCGGCGAGCGCCTGCCACAGGGCGGGTTCGGGGCGGCCCCCCACCCAGACCAGGGTGCGGCCGTCGTCCGTGCGGGCCGCGTCGGCCCGGCCCACGCCCTCGCCCACCGTGTCGTAGCGGCTCGGGTCGACGCCGGGGTGGACCGTGCGCAGCCGCTTGCGGTCCGCGCCGCAGTGCTCCTGCCAGCGCCGGTCCCGGACGTCGCCGTGGGTGACCAGCGCGGCCCGGTCGTAGATCTCGGCGGTCAGCCGCCGGTGGAAGGCGGAGAGCAGCGTCCGGACGGCCAGGGACAGACCCGCGCCCCGCTCGCCGGCCGCCTCGCCCGCCCCGTCCGCGGCAGGACCCGCGCCGCCCTCCAGCAGGTAGTACGCCCGGAGCCGGACCCCGTACTCGGTGACGAGGAGCGGGGTCCCGAAGAAGCGTTTGGCCAGCAGGCCCGGCAGCGCGGCGGCGCCGCCCGAGCTCGCGTGGCACAGGTCGACGCCGGCCAGCCCCCGCTCGTCGTCCGCGCCACTGCCGGACGCGCCGTACCAGTCGAGGGACAGCGGTCTCAGGGCCCGCTCCAGGAGCCCGGAGACGAGGAGGAGGTCCGCGACACGGGTGCCGTAGGCGGCGGGGTGCGCGCCCGGTGCCCGGCAGGCTCTCTCCAGGGCGCGCAGGGCCTGTTCGGAGCGGAGCGCGCCCGCCAGGCCGCCGACGTCACGGGCCAGCTCGGCGAGTCCGTACAGACCGTCGGCGAAACGGTACGCCAGATCGGCCGACGAGGGCTCCCCCGGCGAGCTGACCGCCGCGATCAGGTCCCCGAAGTGCGCGTCGAAAGCGCGCCGTTCGCGCCGACCGTACGCTCCGTACGCACGCCCCCCGGCCCGGGGCGCCGGTTCGCCCCACAGCGGGGCCGTCCGTACCCGCCGCACCTGGCCCGGGAGTTCACAGGGCCCGCCCTGTTCCTCGCGCTGTGCCTCACGGGCGCCGCGGCTCAGTGCGTAGATCTCGAAGTCGTGCCCGTCGAGCTCGCGGACCAGTCGCTCGCACCACCGGCCGCCCTCGCCCGCGCCGTACGGGTATCCACCCTCGGTCAGCAGTCCCACGCGCACGAGCGCACCCCCGTCTCTCCCTGATGGCCACGTCGGCAACCGCCGAACGGCAGCGGGAGCACGCTATGCGCGGTCCCCGGTGGCGCGATGGACGGTTGTCCGTCGCGCCACCGGAAGGGGTGAACGCACGTGACTTTCCAGGAGATGCGGCGTTACTCCGCGCTATGCGACGGCTTCCGCCGGTTCGAGCAGGGGTACGGCCGCCAGCAGACCCTGGGTGTAGGGGTGCCGGGGCTGCTCGTAGACGGAGTCGGCGGGGCCCTCCTCGACGATCCGCCCGCCGCGCATCACGACCAGCCGGTCGCTGACCTGCCGCACCACGGCGAGGTCGTGCGCGATGAAGACGAGCGCCAGCCCCAGGTCGCGCTGGAGCTCGCCGAGCAGCCGTACGACCTGCGCCTGGGTGGTGACGTCCAGGGCCGAGACGGGCTCGTCGCAGACGATCAGCCGGGGCTCGGGCGCGAGCGCCCGGGCGATGCCCACGCGCTGGCGCTGGCCACCGCTGAACTCGTGCGGATAGCGGTGGTACGCGCCGGGATCGAGCCCCACCCGCTCCAGCAGTTCCCGCACGCGCGCGACGATCTCCGCGTCGCCCAGCTTCCCGGCGGCCCGCAGCGGGTCGGCGATCGACTCCCCGACGCTGCGCCGGGGGTTGAGCGAGGAGACCGGGTCCTGGAAGACCATTTGCAGCTCGCTGCGGAAGGTCCGCAGCTCCCGCTCGCGCAGCGCCCCGATGTCACGGCCCCGGTAGCGCAGCTCCCCGCCGGTGGGCTCCAGGAGCCGCACCAGCATCCGGCCGAGCGTCGTCTTCCCGCTCCCGGACTCGCCGACGACACCGACCGTCTCCCCGGCGCGCACGGTCAGCGACACACCGTCCACGGCGGTGACGGCCCGCTTGCCGCGCCCGAACTCACGGCGCAGTCCAGTGGCCTCGAGCAGCGGTGTGTCGTCTGAAGAGCCGTCGGAAGGCCCGTCGGCGGACGGCTTGAAAAGGCCCGTCCGCCGTACGTTTATCCGCGGGACGGCGGCCAACAGGTCACGCGTGTACGGCTCGCGCGGCGCGCCCAGCAGCGCGCGGACCGGGCCGCGCTCGACCGCGCGGCCGTCCTTCATCACCAACAGGTCGTCGACGCTCCCGGCCGCCACGCCCAGGTCATGGGTGACGAGGAGCAGGCCCATGCCGGTCTCCTCGCGCAGCTCGCGCAGCAGGCCGAGGATCTGGGCCTGGACGGTGACGTCGAGGGCCGTGGTGGGCTCGTCGGCGACGAGGAGGCGGGGCTCGCAGGCGAGCGCCATGGCGATGAGGGCGCGCTGACGCATGCCGCCGCTGAACTCGTGCGGGCGGGAGCGGGCGCGGCGGGCCGCGTCCGGGATGCCGACCCGGTCCAGCACCTCGGCCGCCCGCGCCCGGGCGTCCCGCCGGGAGGCACCCGGGCGGTGGACGCGGTAGACCTCGGCGATCTGGTCGCCGATGGCCTGGTACGGGTCGAGGGAGGAGAGCGGGTCCTGGAAGACCATGGCCGCCACCCCGCCCCGCACCCGGCGCAGTTCTGCGTCGTCCGCGGCCGACACGTCGTGGCCGGCGACCCGCACCGAGCCGGTGACCTGGGCGCCCGTACCGCGGTGCAGACCGAGCAGCGCGTACGCGGCCGTGCTCTTGCCCGAACCGGACTCGCCGACGATGGCGAGCGCCCCGCCGGGGGCGAGCTCGAAGGAGAGACCGTCGACGGCCCGTACGACGCCGTCCCCGGTGGGGAAGACGATGGACAGGTCGGCCACGGACACCAGGGGCTGGAGGTCGGCGGTCATCGCAGGGCCACCCTTCGGTCGGCGACGGCGTAGAGCACGTCCGCCACGATGTTGGCGATCACGACGGCGGCACCGGTGATCACCACGACGGCCACGACGACCGGCAGGTCGATGGTCTGCGTGGAGCGCACCAGCAGCTGGCCGATGCCGGGCAGGCCGAACATCATCTCGGTCAGCACCGCGCCGCCGAAGATCGACCCGAAGTCGGCGGCGGTCAGGGCGATGACCGGGGCCAGCGCGCCCCGCAGGGCGTGCCGCGCGACCAGCGACCGCTCGCGCACCCCGTAGGCGCGGAAGGTGCGGATGTGGTCCTCGGCCAGCGTCTCCAGGGTGGAGCTGCGGGTGAGGCGCGCGTACTTGGCGGATTCGAGCAGGCCGAGCGCCACCCAGGGCAGCAGCATGTTCCAGGCCCACTGCTCGGGGTCCTCGGTCAGCGGCACGTAGGACGGGAAGGGCAGCCATTCCAGATACGCGCAGAAGATCATCAACAGCACCAGGCCGCTGATGAAGACCGGGGTGGCGGTGCCGGCGAGGGTGAGCCAGGTCAGGACCCGTTCGGTCACCCCGCCGCGCCGCAGCGCGGACAGCAGGCCGGTGCCGATGCCCACCACGAGCCAGACGACCATGGCGCCGACGGCCAGCGAGGCCGTGGCGGGCAGCCGCTCGACGAGCAGGTCGGTGACCTGCTGGTTGTTCTGGTACGAGAGGCCGAAGCAGGGCGCGTCGCAGTGCAGCACGGCGGTGCCGGCGGAGTAGTCCGAGCCGACGAAGACGCCCTGCAGGAAGTGCCAGTACTGCACCAGGAGGGGGTCGTCGAGCGCGAGCTGCTCGCGGACCTGCCGGATCTGCTCGGGGTTGCAGCGCGGGCCGCACGCCAGGCGCGCGGGGTCGCCGGGCGCGACGTAGAACGTCACGTAGACGACGGCCGAGAGCACGAGGACGACGGCGACCGCGCCCAGTGCGCGGCGCAGGAAGTAGGTGATCACGCCGGGCCTCCCGGACGGGTCTTGCGGGAGGTGCGTCCGCCCCTGCCGACCCGCAGCCGGGACGCCTCGCGCGGGTCGAGCGCGACGCGCACGCCGTCGGCGAGCACGGTGAAGGCGAGCGTGGTGACGAACAGCAGCAGCGCGGGCAGCAGCACGTACGCGGGGTCCGAGCGGAACCACGTGGTGGCCGTGGAGAGCATCTGCCCCCAGGAGGGCGTCGGCGGTTTCACGCCCACGCCGAGGAAGGACATGCTCGCCTCGATGACGATGTTGCTCGGCAGCAGGATGGCCGCATAGGTGATCACGGGCGCGGCGAGCGCGGGCAGCAGCTCGCGCCGGGCGACCCGCCAGGACGAACCGCCGGTCAGCCGGGCGGCCGAGACGTAGTCGAGCTTCTTCAGGCTCAGCGTCTGGCCGCGCACGAGCCGCGCCATGGGGCCCCAGGCGAGCAGGCCGATGGCGAAGACGAGCAGCAGCGGCCGCGGGAAGTCCGCCGGCACGACGGCCATCAGGGCGATGGCGAAGACGAGCAGGGGCATCGCGACCATCACATCGGTGAGGTGGCTGAGCGCGCTGTCGACGAACCGGTTGCCGAGCGCGGCGGCCAGGCCCACGGCGAGGCCGATGAGCACCTGGACGACGGTGGCGCCGAGGGCGACGAGCAGCGAGACGCGGGCGCCGTAGAGGAGCCGTACGAACATGTCGCGGCCGGTGCCCGGTTCGACGCCGAGCCAGTGCTCGGCGCTGATGCCGCCGAAGTCACCGAGCGGCACGCCGCCGCGTGCGGAGTCCACGAGCGTGTCGTGGTACGTGTTCGGGTCCTGGCCCTCCAGCGCGGCCAGCAGGGGCGCGGCGAGGGCGAGGAGGACGAGAAGGCCCAGCACGGCGGCGGCCGCGACCGCGGACTTGCGCGCCCTCAGCCGCCGCCAGACCTGCCGGGCGCCGGAGGCGGGAGCGTCTCCCGCCTCCGGTTCCGAGGTGATGAGGAGGTCCGTCACTTGACCGCGACCTGCGAGACGTCGAGGACGCCGGTCCAGTCGCTGATGACGACGTTCTTGACGCTCTTGCCGTAGAGGCGCTTGTAGACCGGGTGGAAGAGCGGCACCGTCAGCGCCTGCTCGCCGATCTTGCGGTCGAGGGCGCCCCAGCGCTCGGCCGCGGCACCGTGGTCGGTGACCTTGTTGATCGCGTCGATCTCGTCGTTGACCTTGGAGTCGTCGAGGCGGGAGGCGTTGTAGTTGCCCGCGCCCTCCTTGACGATCTGCCGGCCGTCGAAGATCGGCGCGAGGAAGGGGCCGCCGGAGGGCCAGTCGGCACCCCAGTGGGCGAGGAAGAGGCCCGGCTGCTTGTCGAGGCTGTGGGTCTTCTCGTCGTAGTCGTTGATCTCCAGACCCTCGAGCTTGACCTTGATGCCTGCCTCCTTGAGCGCGGCCTGGACGGCGGTGGCGATCTCGGGGCTGGTCTCGAAGTCCTGGGCGGTGGAATGCGTCAGCGTGATCTCCAGGCCGTCCTCGTGACCGGCCTCCTTCAGCAGCTCCTTGGCTTTGGCCGCGTTGCCGGTCTTCCCCGCCGGGAAGTGGTCGTAGGGCGTGAAGCCGAAGGACTTCTGGTTCGGCAGGAAGGTCGTCGCCGGCTCGGCCAGCGAGGAGCCGCCCGCCGCGTTCACCACGCTGGTGCGGTTGATCGCGTAGGAGATGGCCTCGCGCACCTTCGGGTCGTCGAAGGGCTTCACCTCGGGGTTGAAGGCCAGGTAGTTGGTGTAGCCGAAGTGGCCGGTGCCGACCCGGCCGGCGAGCTTCTTGTCGCCGGTGACCTGGGCGAGTTCGGCGGGGCCGAGGTTGGTGTCGGTGGTCACGGCGGCGGCGTCCGCGCCCTGGCCGCTGGAGAGGCGCTGGTTGATGACCGCCGAGGACAGACCGGACTTGACCTCGATCCGGTCGGGGTAGGCGTGCCGCTCCTTGTCGGTCTCCTCGGACCAGTGGGTGTTGCGCTCCAGCACCATCTGCTCGCCGTCACCGACGTTCTTCACGACCCTGTAGGGGCCGGAGGAGACGGGGTGCTCGGCGTACTTGACGCCGGTGTCCTTCGCCTTGGGCACGGGGGCGAACTGGGTGGAGGTGGCGAAGTAGGGGAAGTCGCCCACGGACTTGCGCAGCTTGAAGACGAGGGTCTTCGCGTCGGGCGTCTCGATCGAGTCGAGGCCCTTCTTCTCCTTGTACGGACCCTGGTAGGTGTCACCGCCGATCAGCCAGTCGCGCAAGTAGGGCGCGCTGCCGGAGAGTTCGGCCGCGAAGGAGCGCTCGACGCCGTACTTGATGTCGGCGGCGGTGATGGGCGAGCCGTCCTCGTACTTCAGCCCGTCCTTGAGCTTGTACGTCCACGTCTTCGCGTCGTCGCTCGGCGTGCCGGTGTCCGTGGCGAGGTCGGGGACGACCTCGGTGCCCTTGGCGCCGTCCTCGCGGTTGCGGGTGGTGAGGGTGCGGTAGACGAGCGAGGGGATGTTGCCGCCGCCGGAGGTGTAGAGGCGGGCGGGGTCGAACTGCTTCTGCGGCTGCCGGTTGAGGACGGTGAGGGTGCCGCCCTTCTTCGCGGAGCCCTGGGCTCCGCCGTCGCCCTCGGCGCCGTCGTTGCCCTCCGGGCCGCAGGCCGCCGCGCCTCCGATCAGGACCACACTGACGGCGGCCGCGGCCACGCGGCGGGATATGACGGACATGTGACGCATGACGGGGTATGCCTTTCGCGGAAGCGAGAAAAGGAGAGCGGAAAGCACCCACGGAAGGCGGTTGGAAGAGCGCAGCGGAGCGCGGGACCGCCCCCGGCGGGCGCGGCCCCGGAGGGCAACGCGGAAGTACGCGGGGGAAGGGCGGTCTCAGCGACAGAGGATGTCGGCGACTGCGTGCGCGGCCACGCCGATCAGCGCCAGCTCGAAGCCGGCGATCTCGGAGGCGTGGTGGTGCGACATGGCCAGAACACTGAACGAATTTTCGGCCACTGGCAAAGGTGTCTCAGCATCAGAGACCGAATGTCTCACCACGTGAGAAAATAACGGGACGGTATACCTGCCCGCTCCCGGTCACTCCCGGTCCGTCACCCGCCCTTGGGGAAGGGCCAGGCGTTGGGGCGGCACGTCACGCCGTCGGTGGTCAGGAACTTGGTCTGCTGCATCATCACCGGCGCCAGGGCGCCCTGCGTCTCGCAGGACTCGTGGTCGCGCCCGAGGCGGTGACCGACCTCGTGGTTGATCAGCATCTCCCGGTAGGCGTGCATCTGGTCGCCGTACGTCTGTGCGCCCTGCGCCCACCGATAGGCGTTGATCATCACGCGGTCGGTCGCGGCGGAGTCGCAGGAGACGTTGTCCTGCGTGGTGTCCAGGCTCGACTTGGCACACCACGTGTGCGTCGTGCCGGGGCTGGCCAGGGTGATGACGAAATCGACGTCCTTGGAGGGGACGCGCTCGAACGTCCGCTTGCCGCCGTGGCCCCAGCTGCGGTCGTCGTTGAGAGTCCGGTGCACGGCCTCGGCGAAGAGCGCCCCGTCGAGCGGCAGCCCCTTCTCCACGTCAACGCGGTAGCGCAGGACTTCACCCTTACCGGGGCCCCGGTCATGGCCGCCCACGGCCTCGAACGTGCCGGACGCCTTCGCCTTCGCGTCCAGCGGGTACTTCTTCGCCATCTTCTGGTCGTACGAGAGGGGGACGGCCGCGCCGCCGTTCGGCGTGGGCCGGCTGTCGGAGCGCGAGGCTGCCTCGGATCTGTGCCGCTCGACGTCAGCGGACCGCGCCTGGGCCTTGTCCTCCGCCGTGTCCTCGACCTGTCCCCCGACGACGACGGCCAGCACGGCCGTCACCACGGCCGCGGCCACACCGGTCACGGTCCGCGCCGGTCCGCCGGTTCTCGGCGCGGCGACCCGTCGATTGCCGCCGCCACCCGTGCCCCGCGGCGTGGGCAGCGAATTCCGGTCGGGGTCGTCGGAGCCGTAGTCCCCGGAAGGGACGTACACCGGGGGGACGTACGCGGCGGCGGGAGCGGGTGCCTGGCCGGAGGGGCCGTACCCGGAAGTCTCATACACATCTGGATCATGCCCGGAAGATCCATGGCCATGGCCGCCGAACACAGTGGAGCCGTACCCGGGCGGCGCATAGCCGTGCCCCGCGCCCCGGGTGCTCTCCCCGCGCTGCGGGCCGATGAAGCCCCATCCGAGGCCCGGCTCGGCGGGAGCGGGATGCCCGCTTCGGGCGGACGGCCGAATGGCCTCATCCGCCGGGCCGCCGCCGCCCGCCGCACCCTGATCGGGAGCGGCACGGTGGCGCGCCCGGTCCGGGCCCGGCGTCTCCGAGCGCGGGGCCGGCGGGCCCTGGCCGGCCGGTGCGCGCCTGCGGCCCGTACCGGGGCCGGCCGACGCCGCGGGCTCCTGTGCGGCCTGGGGGGCGCGTGCGCTGTGTTTACCCACGGGGCGGGGCGCTCCGTTCAGACGTGCTCGCGGGGACCGCGAGGAGTTCGCGGAAGGCACGGGCCACCGCGTCCGGATCCTCCATCATGGCGACGTGACCCGCGTCCAGCAGCGTCAGCAACCGCGAGTCGCGGAAAGCCTTGGCCGCGCGGTGCGCCATGCGGTAGGAGACGAGCTGGTCGCGCGTTCCGTACACGAGCAGCGTAGGGGCAAGGACCTTCTCCGCCTGGCGCCACAGCGAGTGCTGGCCGCCCAGGGTGTACGCGTCGACGATGCCGCGCGCCGAGCGGGCCATGACGTCCCAGAAGTACGGCAGCTCCAGCCGGCGCTCGTACTCCGCGACCGCCAGGGCGAACCCCTCCGGCGACACCCGCGCGGGGTCGCCGTAACAGAGCGCGAGCACCTCGCGGGTCCGCCGCTCGGGTGTCCAGTCCTTGGTCATCCGGGCGAAGAGCGAGACGATGCCCGGCACCGCGAGCAGCCCGGTGGGCACGGCCGTGCGCTGCGGGCGGAGCTCGGGCAGGGCGGGCGAGACGAGCGTGAGGGTGCGGACGAGGTCCGGTCTGACGGCGGCGACCCGGGTGGTGATCGCGCCGCCCATCGAATTGCCGACCAGGTGCACCGGGCCGCGGCCGGCCGCGTCGAGGTGGCGGATGACCACGCGGGCGTACGCGGTGATGGAGTAGTCGCCGTCGTCCGGCGGTGGCGAGTACCCGAAGCCGGGCAGGTCCAGCGCCTCGCCGTCGACGGTGTCCGTGAGCCGCTCCATGAGGGCGGACCAGTTCTGCGCGGAACCGCCGAGTCCGTGGACGTAGAGCGCGGGCGGCAGCCCCGGCCGTGCGGCGGGCCGGGAGCGCACGGCCAGCGTGGCCCCGGGCAGGGTCACGGTGCGCAGTTCCTCGCCCTCGCTGACCTGCGAGGACCGCGTGGGTGGCACCACGGGTACGGCGCGGGCGTCCGGCGACTGGGTCGATGACATGCGGGCAATGTTACGAGACGATCACGCCCGACCCCCTATGGCGGCCGTCACAGATCGCCTGGCGGCGGGAAGCCGCCTCTCCTAGGCTCATAAGCACAAGGGCATGAGGGACCCTTGAAGGGCACGGCAAGAGCGCGGCAAGAGCACGGCAGGCCACGGAGAAGCAGCAGCGCAGCCCGGAACATCGCACGGGACACCACGAACGACAAGGCTCGATCAGGCAGACCGGGAAAGAGGCTCCGCATGACCATCGACCCGTCCGACCCCGCGACGTTCGAGGACGACGAGGAAGTCACGGAATTCGATGTCGAGGCACCGGAGGCCGACGCCGCGGAACAGCACGCGGACATCGCACCCCGCCGGGACGACCCACAGCCGCCCCCCGACCCCGACTCCGCCAATGAGGCGGACCTCCTGGAGCAGGCGCGGATCGTGGAGGAGGACGAGGACGACTACCGGTGACCGCGACCGCCATACCGCCAGGTAACCCGGGGTCACCTGGGGTGACCTGCACCGATTGTCGGGTATTTGTCGGCTTCCCACAGCGTCCGGTACGTGAAATTCTCCGCTCCGACCACGCACGGCCCGGTTACCCAAAAGTACGATGGCGGGCGCGGTGCACACCGTGCACGGAACAATCATGGGAGGCGGCGTGACAGCCATCGAGCAGACCGAGGCGCGCCCGCGAGGCACGCGCCTGCCGCGCCGAGCCCGACGCAATCAGCTCCTGGGCGCGGCCCAGGAGGTCTTCGTGGCGCAGGGGTACCACGCGGCGGCGATGGACGACATCGCCGAGCGCGCCGGCGTCAGCAAGCCGGTGCTGTACCAGCACTTCCCCGGCAAGCTGGACCTCTACCTGGCCCTGCTGGACCAGCACTGCGAGTCCCTGCTGCACGCGGTACGCACCGCGCTCGCCTCCACCTCGGACAACAAGCTGCGCGTGGCGGCCACCATGGACGCCTACTTCGCGTACGTGGAGGACGAGGGCGGCGCCTTCCGGCTCGTCTTCGAGTCCGATCTGACCAACGAGCCGGCCGTGCGCGAGCGGGTCGACAAGGTCTCCCTGGAGTGCGCGACGGCCATCAGCGAGGTCATCGCCGAGGACACCGGCCTGTCGAAGGACGAGGCCATGCTGCTGGCCGTGGGCCTCGGCGGCGTCTCCCAGGTCGTCGCCCGCTACTGGCTCTCCAGCGAGAGCACGGTCCCGCGCGAGACGGCCGTCCAGCTCCTCACGTCGCTGGCGTGGCGCGGCATCGCGGGCTTCCCCAAGAACGCCCCCGAGCTCTGAGGCGGCTCCGGCCGGTCTTCGGTGATCCACCCCTGTTCGCTGCGAGCGAGCGGAGACCGGCTCGGCTCGTCCTCGTACCGGGCTAATGTGTGGAAGGTACGGCGCGGTTGACCGCGTACCCCTCCCCTGGGCTCTGCCCTGGGGGACCCACATCTTCGGAGGGACATAAGCCGTGGAGGTCAAGATCGGCGTGCAGCACGCACCCCGCGAGATCGTTCTGGAGAGCGGGCAGTCTGCCGAAGAGGTCGAGCGCCTGGTCGCCGACGCCCTCGGCGGCAAGACGCCGCTGCTGAGCCTGGTGGACGACCACGGCCGCAAGGTCCTGGTGCCCTCCGAGCGACTGGCGTACGTGGAGCTCGGCGAGCCGACCGCCCGTCGGGTCGGTTTCAGCGCGCTCTGAGTCCGCAGTCGGACGGCAGTGACGAACGGCGGGGCCCCGGTGCGGAATTCACCGGGGCCCCGCCGTCGTCGTACCCGGCGTCGCAGCCGTCGTCGTACCCCGACGCGGCCACCGGGACGAGGGTTGCCGCGGACGGGCATGGGGTAAGACCGCTACGACCGATTTGCACCTGCTCCTCGGCCCCCGCACGGGAGGGAAGTGACCATGATCCTCTGGGAAGCGCTCGGCTCGGTCCTCATCGGCCTCGCCGTCTCCTACGGAGCCCTGCGCTGGCTGCCCGAGCGTTACGGGCAGTTCCGCTCCCGGCTCCTGGCGCTGACCACCGGACCGGTCTCCGCGCTGTTCGGCGCCCTGCTGACCCATTCGGTCCTCGGGGCCGGCCACGCGGTGGCCACCCTGATCGCCTCCCTCTGCGTGGCCGTCGCCCTGCAGTCCCTGCTGCTGCGCCCGGCGAACCGGGCGCCCCGCCGATCAGCCACTGCTTGAAGCGGAGCCGCCCGGAGCCGCGCGCACCGGCCGGCGCACGCGCACCGGCCCGCGCGCGTGCGCCGATGGCGCGCGAAGCCGCCGCTATGCCGCGAGGCCGAGCGCGGCCATCCGCTTGGTGTGCGCCTCGGTGATGCGGGAGAACATCTTCCCGACCTCCGCGAGGTCGAAGCCGTCGGCCACCCCGCCGACCAGCATCGTGGAGAGCGAGTCACGCTCGGCCACCACGCGCTGCGCCTGCGAGAGCGCCTCGCCCATCAGCCGCCGGGCCCACAGCGCCAGCCGCCCGCCGACCCGCGGCTCGGCCTCGATCGCGGCCCGGACCTTCTCGACCGCGAAGATCGCGTGGCCGGTGTCGTCCAGCACGGTCAGCACCAGGGCGCGGGTGTCGGAGTCCAGCCGGGCCGCCACCTCGCGGTAGAAGTCACTGGCGATCGAGTCGCCGACGTAGGCCTTGACCAGGCCCTCCAGCCAGTCCGAGGGCGCCGTCTGGCGGTGGAACTCGTCCAGGGCCGCCGCGAAGGGCTGCATGGCGCCGGTCGGCTCCACATCGATCGCGGTGAGCCGGTCACGCAGCCGCTGGAAGTGCTGGAACTCGGCGGTGGCCATCTTGGCCAGCTCGGCCTTGTCGTCGAGCGTGGGCGCCAGCTTGGCGTCCTCCGCGAGCCGCTCGAAGGCGGCCAGCTCGCCGTAGGCGAGGGCGCCCAGCAGGTCCACCACGGCGGCGCGGTACTGCGGGTCGGCGGAGGCCTGGGCCCAGTCCTGGGCGGCGATTCCGGTCAGTGCTTCGTCGGCGGGCTCGTTGGCCTTGTCGGGCGTCTCCATGAAAGGCACCCTAGCCCGCCCCGCTACAGGGGGAAGGCCCTGGTCAGCCACTTCATCCACATCCGTCCGAAGGATTGTCCGGACACACATGCGCGTTTCCGGGGTACAGTGGTAATGCGCCTGCCGAGTATTCGGTGGGCTGTTCCAATGCTGTGTCTTCTGGAGACGCCACTCATCAGTCCCCAGAGTTCCAGCGGATGCCCGGTCGGTGGCCCGATCGGCTTCCACAAAACCGACCGCCCTCCGCGCGGTGTGTACGAGACGTACGCACATCTGGAGGGATCCGCTCGCGGCACGAGAGCTCGAGCGAAGGCAGTGGTCCCGCGTCTTCCGGCTTCCCCAGGCCGGACAGTACCCCGGCGCGGTACGTACGACCCCCTTCGCCGCCTCGCGCCGCGTCTCACAGAAGAGGCAATCCGCTGACATCTCAGCCCACTTTCCGAGACCTCGGGATTCTCCCCGAAATCGCCGAAGCCCTCGAAGCCGTCGGCATCGTGCACCCCTTCCCGATCCAGGAGATGACGCTCCCGGTGGCCCTGTCGGGCTCCGACGTCATCGGCCAGGCCAAGACCGGCACCGGCAAGACGCTGGGCTTCGGCCTGCCCCTGCTGGAGCGCGTCGTCGTCCCCGCCGACATCGAGTCGGGCCGGGCCAAGCCCGAGCAGCTGACCGACGCCCCGCAGGCCCTCGTGGTCGTCCCCACCCGCGAGCTGTGCCAGCAGGTCACCAACGACCTCCTCACCGCCGGCAAGGTCCGCAATGTGCGGGTCCTGGCGATCTACGGCGGCCGTGCCTACGAGCCGCAGGTCGAGGCGCTCAAGAAGGGCGTCGACGTGATCGTCGGTACGCCCGGCCGTCTGCTCGACCTCGCCGGCCAGCGCAAGCTCGACCTCTCGCACGTGAAGGCCCTCGTCCTGGACGAGGCCGACGAGATGCTCGACCTGGGCTTCCTGCCCGACGTCGAGCGGATCATCACGATGCTGCCGGCCAAGCGCCAGACGATGCTGTTCTCGGCGACCATGCCGGGCGCGGTCATCAACCTCGCCCGCCGCTACATGACGCAGCCCACGCACATCCGCGCCACCGCGCCGGACGACGAGGGCCAGACCGTCGCCAACATCACGCAGCACGTCTTCCGCGCCCACAACATGGACAAGCCGGAGATGGTCTCGCGCATCCTCCAGTCGGACGGCCGCGCGCTCGCGATGATCTTCTGTCGGACGAAGCGGACGGCGGCGGATATCGCCGACCAGCTCGCGCGTCGCGGCTTCGCCTCCGGCGCGGTCCACGGCGACCTCGGTCAGGGCGCCCGCGAGCAGGCGCTGCGCGCGTTCCGCAACGGCAAGGTCGACGTCCTGGTCTGCACCGACGTCGCCGCCCGCGGTATCGACGTCGACAACGTCACCCATGTGATCAATTACCAGACCCCCGAGGACGAGAAGACCTACCTGCACCGCATCGGCCGCACCGGCCGCGCGGGCAAGTCGGGTACGGCCATCACGCTGGTCGACTGGGACGACATCCCGCGCTGGAAGCTGATCAACAAGGCGCTCGACCTGCCGTTCGACGAGCCGGAGGAGACGTACTCCACCTCCCCGCACCTCTACGAGCTGCTGGGCATCCCGGCCGGCACCAAGGGCATCCTGCCGCGTTCCGAGCGGACGCGCGCCGGGCTCGCGGCCGAGGAGATCGAGGACCTCGGCGAGACCGGCGGCCGTGGTCGCGGCCGCGGCCCGAAGCAGGCGTCGGCGCCGGTGGCGGAAGAGCGCCCGGCCCGTACCCGCACCCCCCGTCAGCGCCGTCGCACCCGCGGTGGCTCGGACGCCGTCGCCGAGACGCCCGCCCCGACGCAGGCCCCGACCTCCACGGAGCAGTCCGCTCCGGAGACGCCCGCGAAGCCGCGCCGTCGCCGTCGCACCCGCAGCGGTTCCGGCTCCGGCTCCCCGGCCGCCGTCACGCCCGTGACGACCGAGGCCGCCTCCGCCCCGTCCACCGAGGCCCCGGCCGCGAAGGCCCCGGCCTCGGAGCAGCAGGCCGACCGTCAGCAGCGCCGTCGTCGTACGCGTGGCACCCGGCCGCAGGGCGCCCTCGCGCCCCTCGCGCCGCTGGAGGCCGTGCGGAAGGACCCCGAGCCCGACTTCCAGACGGTCCAGACCGTGGTCGCGGCGGCCGCCGCCCCGGTCATTCCGGCCCAGGCCACCGAGGCGGCTCCGGTCGCCCCGAAGCGGACCCGCGCCCGTAAGGCCGTCGTGGCCGAGCCCGAGGCCGACTTCCAGACGGTCGCACCGGCACCGGCCGCCGAGGCCGCCCCGGCCAAGCCGGTCCGCCGCACCCGGGCGAAGAAGGCTGCCGCTCCGGTCGAGGCCGCTGCTGTCGTCGAGGCCCCTGTGGCCGAGGAGACCGCCGAGGTCAAGCCGAAGCGCACCCGCGCCAGGAAGGCCGTCGCCCCGGCCGCCGAGGCCGTCGTCGAGACGGCCCCGGTCGCGGAGGCCGTCGAGGTCGCCGAGGTCGCGGAGACCAAGCCCAAGCGCACCCGCGCCAAGAAGGCCGTGGCCGCGGTGGAGACCGTCGCCGCCCCGGCCGTCGAGGTCGCGGAGGTCGCCGAGGTCACGGAGACGAAGCCCAAGCGCACCCGGGCGAAGAAGGCCGCCGCTCCGGTCGAGGCCGCTGCTGTCGTCGAGGCCCCTGTGGCCGAGGAGACCGCCGAGGTCAAGCCGAAGCGCACCCGCGCCAGGAAGGCCGCCGCCCCGGCCGCCGAGGCCGTCGCCGAGACGGTCGAAGCCGCTGAGGCCGAGGTCAAGCCCAAGCGCACGCGTGCCAGGAAGGCCGTCGCCGCCGAGCCCGTCGCCGAGACGGCCCCGGTCGTCGAGGAGAAGCCGAAGCGGACCCGCAAGGCCGCCGCCGCGAAGGCGGAGGCCGTGGTGGAGACCGCCGAGGCGGCCGAGGCCAAGCCCAAGCGGACCCGTGCCAAGAAGGCCGTCGCTCCGGTCGCCGAGGCTGTCGTCGAGGCGGCCGAGGTCACGGAGGCCAAGCCCAAGCGCACCCGCGCGAAGAAGGCCGTCGCCGCCGAGCCCGAGGCCGCCCCGGCCGCCGAGGCGAAGCCGAAGCGCACGCGCGCCACGAAGGCCGCCGCCGCGAAGCCCGCAGCCGAGGTGACGGACGAGGCCCCGGCCAAGCCGAAGCGCACGCGCACCACCAAGCCCAAGGTCACCACCGAGGGCTGACGCACCACCACCGACGGCCGGACACCCCACACGGGGTGGCCGGCCGTCGGCGTATCCGGGGTCGGGCCGGGCATCCCCCGGCCACGGGTCGTCCTCGCGAACCCGCGGGTCCGGCCGCTGTCGGACGTGGCGTTAGCCTCGTGCCATGAGCCGGCCGCCCTTTTTCACCCTCCCCGTGTGCGCACGCGCGTACCGCCTCGCCACCTCGCGCGGAGAGTTCGCCGTGCACGACGCGCAGCCCTCGTCGCGGGCGCGCGGCACGGTGTTGCTCGTCCCCGGATTCACCGGCAGCAAGGAGGACTTCGTCGCACTGCTGGAGCCCCTCGCGGACGCCGGGTACCGTGCCGTCGCCGTCGACGGCCGGGGGCAGCACGAGAGCGGCGGGCCGCGCGCGGAGGGTGCGTACGAGCAGGGCGAGCTGGCCCGGGACGTCCTCGCGCAGGCGGCCGCGTTGGGCGGTGACGTCCATCTGCTCGGGCACTCCCTCGGCGGGCTGATCACGCGCGCCGCCGTGCTCGCGGACGCGTCGCCGTTCCGCTCGCTGACCGTCATGAGCTGCGGTCCCGCCGCGATCTCCGCGGTGCAGCAGGACCGGACCCGGATGCTGATCCACGCCCTGACCACGCTGGACATGGAGGCGGTCTGGCAGGAGATGCGGCGGGTGGACGCGGAGAACGGTCCCGCCGAGGACACGTCGCCGGAGCTGGACGCGTTCTTGCGCCGGCGCTGGATGGGCACGACGCCGGAGCAACTCATCGCGACCGGGCGCCAGTTGATCAGCGAACCGGACCGCACGCAGGAGCTGGCCGGGGTGGCACTGCCCAAGCACGTGATCTCCGGGGCGCTGGACTACGCCTGGCCGGTGCCGTCGATCGACGCGATGGCCAAGGAGCTGTCGGCGGTGCGCACCGTCGTCCAGGGCGCGGGCCACTCCCCCAACGCCGAACGCCCGGCCGCCACGGCGGAGGCGCTCATCCGCTTCTGGGACCTGGCGGACTGAAGGCGCGGTGCCGCCGCGGGCGATGTCTGGCCGTCGTTGCCGCCTGCGGCGGCGAGCGCCCTGCGGGCGCGTCCTCAATCTCCCCCAGCTACCGCTGGGAGGTGCCCCCAGCGGGCTTGTACAAGCCCGTCCGGCGATTGAGGACACAGCACACCAGCCCGTCGGCCTAGCAATCGGCCTGCGCCGTCACCGTGAAGAGTCCGCCCTCCGGGTCGCGCAGGGTCGCCTCGCGGCCCACCGCCGAGCGGCCGGGCTCGGCGGCGACCGTGCCGCCCGCCGCGAGGGCCGCCTCCACGGCCTTCTCGACGTCGTCGACGCAGAAGTAGACGTGCCAGCGCGGCCGGACCCGGGGGTCGGGGGCGGCCTCGACGCCGCCGCCGCGCAGACAGGCCACCGTCTGCCCGCCGGCCAGCACCATGACCGCGTCGTCCTCGTAGCGGACCTCGATGCGGCCCGGCCGGTCCGTGGCCCATTCGAAGACCTCGCCGTAGAACATGGCGGCGGCGAAGGCGTCCCGGGTGCGCAGCTCCAGCCAGGCGGGCGCGCCGCCGTGGCCGATGTGCCACCCGGGCAGGAGCTGGCCCTCCCAGAAGCCGAACACGGCCCCCGCCGGGTCCGCCGCCAGCGCGGCCCGGCCGCGGCCGACGGCGATCGGCCCGACCGCGACGGTCGCGCCGCGCTCGCGGATCCGCGCCGCCACGACGTCGGCGTCGTCGACGGCGAAGTAGGAGGTCCAGGAGACGGGGACGCCCATGGACTTGGCGACGTTGCCGAGACCGGCGACGGGCTTGCCGTCGGCGAGCGCCACCGAGAAGGCCTCGCCCAGGCTGCCCGGCCGGAACGTCCAGCCCATCACCGCACTGTAGAAGTCCTGGGCCGCGGTGAGGTTGCTGGTCAGCAGGCTCACCCAGCAGGGCGCCCCGCGCCCGGCACGGTCGGAGGCCGACATGGCCGATCGCCTCGTTTCTCTTCCGCACTTCGCCGACGGTCATGGGCGGCCGCGACCTCCGCGACCGTGCCCCTAGTCAGGGTTCCACTCGCTTCCCCCGCGCGCATTCCGGCACGCGCGGGCACGCACGGTGATGTCACCGGGCGCGGGCCCTACCTACGACCGTACGACTGTCTCCCGGCGACCGCGGTTCAGTACTGGGTGCGCAGGTGATCCCAGAAGCCGTCCCGCAGCGCCCGGCGCAGATCCGCGTGGCCGCGCAGGGACAGGCCGAGCAGCGCCTCCGCCTCGACCAGCAGCTCCTGGTCGACGGAACCGGGCAGATAGGGGTGGCCGGGCAGCAGCTCGGCGAGCGTGGCCCGGCCGCGCGAGCCGAGCCACTGGGCGGCGACCCGGGCGCCGACGAACCGCACGTCGTCGCGGGTGGGGGCGGGCCCCTGGTGGACGGGGGCGTCGCCGAAGGGCTCGTAGACGGCGCGCCGGGTCACGTAGGGCTTGCAGAAGTCGAGGTCGAAGGTGCGCTGGCTGTCGACTTCCCACAGCAGCGGCTCGGCCTGGTTCCGGCCGCCGACGGCCTCGATGCCCCAGAGGTGGACGCGTGCGCCGTAGCCCTGTGCGGCCTCGACCGCGGAGACGAGGTCCTCGTCGCCCCCGATGAGCGCCGCGTCGCTGATGGCGCGGTGCCGGGCGAGGGATTCGAGGTCGGTGCGGATGAGGGAGTCGACGCCCTTCTGCTGGTTGTTGGCGTTGAGGTTGCCGAGCCGGACCTTGACGTCGGGGAGCTCGGCGATGCTCTGCTGCTCGGTGGTGTGGATCCGGCGGCGGGCCCCGTCGTACCAATAGACGCGCAGCAGCCGGCTGTCGGGGAAGATCGTGCGCGCCCGGTCGATGAAGGCCTCGATCAGCCCTTCCGCGTCGAGGTCGAAGGTGCGCCGGTCCTCGGTGCCGGTGACGAGCCGCCCCGCCGCGGCGTAGACGTAGCCGGCGTCGACGAAGATCGCGTGGGTGGAGGGGGTGGTCGCAACCTCGGCCAGCACCCGGGTGAG
This sequence comes from Streptomyces syringium, assembly GCF_017876625.1. Lineage (NCBI taxonomy): Bacteria > Bacillati > Actinomycetota > Actinomycetes > Kitasatosporales > Streptomycetaceae > Streptomyces > Streptomyces syringium. Next base: position 4,998,821 of record NZ_JAGIOH010000001.1, on the reverse strand, counting down.
CAGCTCGTTCGTCCGCTCGACACCGGCGGCGAGCGCGGCGAGGTCCAGGGGGCCGGGGTGCTCTTGGGGGCCGGTGAGGCCCTGCGTGTCATTCATACACATCTCATTGTCGTGGTGGTCACACAGCGGACACAAGCCGTCACGCTACTGACCGGTAATTAGTCAAGTTAAAAATTTCCTTAGCGTAGGGAATGTTTGCAGGTACCACCTCGTTGGACACATGTAGAACGCGCCGCACTGTCGCCGCGCGCGTCACTACTCATTGAAGTTCTCCTCAGGAGGATCAGACGAAGGGAGAAGCCTTGCGCTTCGAGATCATGCGCCTGGACGACGTCGACGGCTCCGCCGTGGACAGCACCGTCGTGGACGCCGCCTCCGTCAACCGGATCGTGCAGCAGGCCGCCCAGATCGGCCAGCGCATCTACATCCGCCCGGCCAGTACCTCGGTCCGGTAACGCCTTACGTTCGGCAACGGCCGACGCCCCCGTACGCTCGATCGTACGGGGGCGTTTCGTATGTCCGGGGCGGTTCGGCCGAGACGTCAGGTGCCGTTGATGACCTGGGTGACACCGTTGATGATCTGCTGCACGGCGAGCGCGGAGAGCATCATGCCCGCGAGCCGCGTCACGAGCACCACGCCGCCGTCCTTGATGACCCGGATGATCAGCAGCGAGTAGCGCATCACGAGCCAGAGCACGATGTGCATCGCGGCGATCGCCGTCCACACCGACACCTGCCCGGCGAAGCCGTCCGCGTGCTGCACCGCGAGGATCACCGAGACGATCGCACCGGGGCCGGCGAGCAGCGGCATGCCCAGCGGCACGAGCGCGACATTGACGTCCTTGGTCTGCGTCGGCTCCTCCGACTTGCCCGTGAGCAGGTCCAGGGCGATGAGCAGCAGGAGCAGACCACCGGCGATCATCAGCGCGGGCGTCGTGATGTGCAGATAGTCCAGGATCTGCTGACCGCAGATGCCGAAGACGGCGATCACACAGAACGCGACCGCCGCCGCCTGCCAGGCCATCTTCCGCTGGATCTTGGCGGGGCGGCCGGAGGTGAGGGCGAGGAAGATCGGCGTGATGCCGGGCGGGTCCATGATCACGAAAAGCGTGAGGAAGAGGGATCCGAAGACAGCGATGTCGAACACAGTGAGGGCCTTGCAGGAGTGGTGCGAGCGGGGAGGTGGGGAGCGCGAAGGAGCGCGGGTGCCGATGGCGTAGGGGTGGGTACGGGCGTACGGACACGGTCGGGTCCGTACGGGAACCCGGAGGGCAGGAGGGCGGGCCGGGGGGGCGGCGAGGGCCCGGGGTGGGTCAGCCGCCCGCGCCGGGGACGGGGAACGCGCCCGTCGCGCGACGCGTGATCTCGCCGTAGATTTCCGGGTCGGTCGTGTACTCGCCGAGCTCGCAGGTCTTGCGGCTGCCGTGGTAGTCGCTGGAACCGGTGGTCAGCAGACCGAGGTCGGCGGCGAGGCCGCGCAGCCGGGCGCGGGTCGGCTCGTCGTGGTCCATGTGGTCCACCTCGATGCCGTCCAGACCGGCCGAGGCCAGGTCGGCTATCGCGCTCTCCGACACGCACCGGCCGCGCTTGATGGCCAGCGGGTGCGCGAGGACGGTGACCCCGCCTGCCGCCTTGACCAGCCGGATGGCGTCGAAGGGGTCGAGTTCGTGCTTGTCGACGTAGGCCCGGCCGTCATTGGCCAGCCAGTCGGAGGTGAAGGCGTCCGAGACGGTGTCGATCACACCGAGCTCGACCATGGCGGTGGCCACGTGCGGCCGGCCCACGGCGCCGCCGGCGGCGAGCTCCGCCACCCGCTCCCAGGTGACCGGCACGCCCAGCTCACGGAGCTTGGCGACCATGCCGCGCGCGCGGGGCACCCGGTCGTCGCGCACCAGCTCGCGCTCGCGGGCCAGCTCCGGCTCCAGCGGATCGAAGAGGTAGGCCAGCATGTGCACGCCGACGGCGGCTTCCCCGGACGGGGAGGGGGCCAGACGGCAGGAGAGCTCGGCGCCGGTGACGAGGGTGAGGCCCGCGGGGAGGGCCGCGATGGCCTCCGCGTGGCCGCCGACCCCGTCGTGGTCGGTCAGCGCGACGACGTCCAGCCCGGCGGCGGCCGCGTTGCGGACCAGCTCGGCGGGGGTGTCCGTACCGTCCGAGGCCGTGGAGTGGGTGTGCAGATCGATGCGCACGACACGGCTCCCCACGGCAAGCGGTATGGACAGGACCGGTTCAGGATAGCCGTCGTTTGAATACGGCCTGAATACGACCGGGTCCGGCCCGGTCAAGGGACATGCGCGATCACTTACGGAAGCTTGGCGTGCGTCGGGGCGTCCGGACGGATCTCCTCGGCGCGGCCCGGATCGAGCCTCCGGGCCTCAGCGGGGCCCCGGCGACAGGATGCGCGGCGACAGCGCGCCGCACGGCAGCAGATCCACCTCCGCGCCCGCGTCGCGCAGATCGGTGAGCACCAGCTCGTCGTACATCAACAGCCCCGACCGCTCCGGCCAGACGACGGCCCACAGCCACAGCCCGCGCGCCTCGCCCGCGAACACGGCCCGGTCGTGGGGCGCGCCCTCGACGTGCCAGAGGGGGGTGGGACGGCCGGCGGCGTGCACTTTGGCGGCCGGCGGGCGGTCCACACACATATGGGGGCCGGGGTCCGGGCCGTCGATGCCCGCGTAGCGCGCGCCGAGGCCGACGCCCAGCTCCTCGGCGACGAGCAGCAGCTCACCGGGGCCGCCCAGCGGGCCGGGGCCGGAACAGGCGACGGCGGTGGCCCGCCCGCCACTGCGGTCGTCGCCCGCGCACGCCACGCCGGTGAAGAGCCAGCCCACCGGCAGGGGCCAGGGCATCCACACCGGGACCCGGGCCCGGTTGACCACGACGGCCAGTGCCTCGACGCTCGGCGGGACGACGGGCTGCAAGGGGTGCACAGCTCCGTGCACGCCGCACTGCCAGGAGTCGGCGAAGAGACCGGGCGCCCGCACCCGGCCACCGCACTTCGGGCAACTGGGTTCGCCCCTCATAGGGTCCAACGGTCCTCCGCGGTCGGCGCCGCGTCAAGGACGATCACCCGTCCGGGCGGAGTCATGGCGCATTCCCACGGGCGGCCCGTCGCTCCGGTCACGTCCGAGTCATATCCGGCACCGGGGCGGGGCGCGGAAGCCGCCGCGCGCCCCACGGCGGCCGCGGTCGGTCGCGCGTCGCGGAGAGCCTTGATCAGCCCAGCGGGACCCCGGCGCGCAGCGGATCGCGCAGATCGGTCCCGTGCCGAAGCCACCGCTCCTCCAGGGCCGCCGCGCCCTGCACCCGCTTCCACGCCGCCTCATTGGGTGTCATCGGCAGCAGCGGGAGGAAGCGGACCGGCTCCATCGGCTCGTCCAGCTCCAGATCCTCGACCAGCCCGCCGGACTCGGCGACGAGCACGGACGTGAAGGGGGCCTCCGGCCAGAGCGGCTCACCGGTGTCCAGCGACGCGCCCGGCGCCACGATGACGCCCTCCACCTGCGGGGACGCGGCGAGCACGGCGAGCGGACGGAGCACCTTGTCGGTGTCGGCCCGGCCCTTGCGGACCGTGAGGACCAGCTCGGCGCGGGGGCCGCGCAGCGGGTCGACGAGGGTGGCCGTCGGGTCGGCCATGGGCTGGGCGGACATCCCGAGGGTGGCGTAGCGGACGACCTCGCCGCCGGCGTCGGAAGCGGTGAAGCGCAGGACCTCGATGCGGTCCGTGCCCAGGAAGGTGACCGCGGCGCGTGCGTCGGGCTCGCCCAGGGCCGTCCGCAGCCGGGCCTCGACCAGTGCGAGAACGTCTGACATGCAGCGAGCATAGAACGCGTATCGAACGGGCAAAGGCGGGGTCCGGTACGCCACGCGGCTGCTAGCCTTGACCTCTGGTCAGGGAATTACGTTCGTCCCTCAGCGGGGACCGGCCGGAGGAGGTGGGGCTGCGGTGGATCCTAGTCGACCGTGCAGTACCGACAGTTCTCCCGTCCCTCCGCTCCGGACGCGCCCTGTGTGACCCAAGAGCCTTCTGCGACCCGGCCGCCCTATCGGCCGTCCCGGCCCCGGAAGTCCTTTCGCGCCCGCAGTACTTGACGGAAGAGCGCCTTCGTCTCGCTTTGTTCCGTGTTCTCTGCGAAGTTCTCTGCGAACTGCCGTCAGCCTCCACGCACCGCACGAAGCGCCGCCCGATTCGCGGACGTAGCCCCCTGCCCAGGCACTCACGTCCACGTTCCCGGCCGCGTTGCGCCCGCGCCCATGGCTGACGGCCGGCCCGTGAAGGAGCCAGCCATGTCGATGATCCGCGACCTGCGTGCAGCCGTCCGCCCCGCCCTCCGCCGGGGGGACACCCCTTACACGTACGACACGACCCGGGACCCCGCCACCAACAGCGCCGTGGTCGACTGCGCCGTCTACCGCGACGGCAAGCGCGCGAGCGCCCACATCAGCCCGGCGGAGGCCATGCGGCGCGTACGGGCCGACGGAGGCTTCGCGTGGATCGGGCTGCACGAGCCGACCGAGCGTGAGTTCTCCGGTATCGCCCGGGAGTTCGGGCTCCACCCGCTCGCCGTGGAGGACGCGATCCACGCCCACCAGCGGCCGAAGCTGGAGCGCTACGACGACACCCTCTTCACCGTCTTCAAGACCATCCACTACGTCGAGCACACCGAACTGACCGCCACCAGCGAGGTGGTGGAGACCGGCGAGGTGATGTGCTTCACCGGCCGGGACTTCATCATCACGGTCCGGCACGGCGGCCAGGGCTCGCTGCGTGCGCTGCGCCACCGCCTCCAGGACGACCCGGTGCTGCTCGGCAAGGGCCCCTCGGCCGTTCTGCACGCGATCGCCGACCAGGTGGTCGACGGCTACATCGCGGTCGCCGACGCGGTGCAGGACGACATCGACGAGGTGGAGATCGATGTCTTCTCCGCGCCCAGCAAGGGCACTTCGCGCGGTGGCGACGCGGGCCGGATCTACCAGCTCAAGCGTGAGGTGCTGGAGTTCAAGCGGGCGGTCACCCCGCTGATGCGGCCGATGCAGCTGCTGAGCGAGCGGCCGATGCGGCTGGTGGACCCGGACATCCAGAAGTACTTCCGCGACGTCGCGGACCACCTCGCGCGCGTGCACGAGCAGGTGGTCTCCTTCGACGACCTGCTCAACTCCATCCTCCAGGCCAACCTCGCGCAGGCGTCGGTCGCGCAGAACGAGGACATGCGCAAGATCACCTCGTGGGCGGCGATCTTCGCCGTGCCGACGATGATCGCGGGGATCTACGGCATGAACTTCGACGTCATGCCGGAGCTCCGCTGGAAGTACGGCTACCCGACGGTCCTGGCCGTCACGGTCACGATCTGTGTGGCGATCCACCGGGGGTTCAAGCGGAACGGGTGGCTGTAGGGCGGACATGGCGGGCGGCACCGGCCGGGGGTCCGGGGGTTGCCCCCCGGGAGACACAGCAAGCGGAACGGGTGGCTGTAGGACGAGCACGGCGGGCGGCACCGGCCGGGGGTCCGGGGGTTGCCCCCGGGAGACACAGCAAGCGGAACGGGTGGCTGTAGGGGCCGTTGCGGCCTTGCGTCAGACGCCCGTTTCCACCGGCGGCTTCCGGGTGCGGTCCGCCATGATCACCAGGGCCAGGCCCGCCATGATCACCGCGAGTGCAGGGTAGGCCGCGGCCGACGGTGTCTGGCCCAGCCAGACGGCCGCGATCAGGGCCGCGCCCGGCGTCTCCAGCAGGATCGCCGTCGAGGTGACGGACGGGCCGAGGCCCTTGACGACCCGGTTGATGAGGGAGTGCCCGAGCAGTTGGGCGCAGACGGTCAGCACGGCCAGCTTGAGCCACGTCCCGCCGCTGTAGCCGCCCAGGGCGGAGCCCGAGACGAGACAGGTGACGAGCAGCAGCACGGTCGTCGTGGCGTAGCAGACGTACGTGTACGCGAGGGTGCCCACCGTCCGCCGCACCTCCGCTCCCAGCAGCACGTACCCCGCCGCCGCCATGCCGCCCGCCAGGGCCAGGGCGTCCCCGGCAAGGGCGCGCGGGGAGAGGGACAGGTCCACGCCCGTGAGGATCACGACGCCGAGGAAGGCGAGGGCGGTGCCCGCCCAGACGAGCGCCGGCGGCCGGTGGCCGCGCAGGCACAGCAGGAGCGTCGTCCAGATCGGGGTGGTGGTGACCAGCGCGGTCGAGGAGGCGACCGAGGTCATGTGCAGGCTCGGCAGCCACACCGCGAAGTGCACGGCGAGCAGCGCCCCCGCGGCGACGGCCAGCAGCAGCGCGCGACGGCCCATGCCGAACAGCTCCGCGCGGTGCCGGAACAGGGCGAAGGGGGTGAGCGCGCCGACGGCCATGGCGTTGCGCCAGAACGCGATGGCGAGCGCGGGGGCCGCGGTGGCGGCGATGAGCGGGGCGGAGAGCGAGACACCGGCGATGGCTGTCGCGAGCAGCACCAGATCCGTACGCATCCCGGGTCGCATGCCTTGCCCTTCGGGCCCCCGCGGGTCGGTGGATATCGCGGGGGACGGGTCGCCACGACGGGCACGGGCTGCTCTCACGCTTCTCAGCGTATGCGCTGCGCTTGGCTGTTTCTCCGACTGTTCGCCCCGGCGGGCTCGGTGCGGCTCGGGCCGTCGGCCCCTGTGCGGGCCCGGCCGGAGGCCGGGCCCGTGGGCCTGCGGCGCCTCCGCCCCTGGGAGGGGAGGGAAGACAAGGACCCGGCATGCCTCCACGCCAGTGGACCGGTGTGCCCGCCGCTTAAGGTAATCGCATGACGCTGACGCAGGCCCTGATCGAAGAGGCCACCAAGAAGTCCGGTCTCATCTGGGTGGAAGGGCCCACCGGGCCCAGCCGTGCGCTGTGGCATGTGTGGCACGAGGGTGCCGTGCATCTCGTGGGCGGGCCCGGGGAGCAGCCGTTGGACGGGCTCGCGCTCGAGGACGGCGGTGTGGCGACCGTGACCGTGCGCAGCAAGGACAAGGGCGGGCGGCTCGTCATGTGGGCCGGGCGGGTCACCGTGCTGGAGCCCCGGGGCGAGGCGTGGGACGGGGCCGTGGCCGAACTGAAGGGCAAGCGGCTCAACGCGCCGGACGCCGAGTCGATCGAGGAGCGGTGGGCCCGCGACTGCCGGGTGCTGCGGATCGAGCCGAACGGGGCGACCGGTGAGCTGCCCGACGGTTCGCTGGCCGCCAGGCCGCTGCCGACGTCCGCCACGACCCGGCAGCCGATGCCCGCGGCCCTGCCCAAGCTGTTGCGCAAGGGCCTGGGGCGCAAGAAGCGGCGTTAGCCGGTCCGCGGGATCTGCTTCCCGTAGTCGACCATCTGCTTCTTCTCGGGCACGGCCAGCGCGAAGTCCTGGCCCCAGCCGCCCAGTTCCAGCTGTCCCCCGCCACCCGCGCGCTGCACGCGCAGCGGGTAGGGGGTGCCCTTGAGCGAGACGTCGAGCTGGCCGCCGTTGCCCGCGCCGCCGCTGATGCGGATCGTCCGGACGCCGCCGACGGTGCCGTGCTCGCCGCGGGCGAGCTTGCCCTGCAGGCCGAGGAGGCCGTCGAGGAGGACGTCCTTGTCGGTGAAGCCCTTGAACTGCTGGTAGGAGGGGTCGCCGGCCGGGACCTTCACGTATTTGTCGTCGAGCTTGTCGGCCGCGGCCGCGGCGTCGCCCTTGGCGGACGGCTTCGGCGTGGCGGCCCCCGGGGTGCCCGTCGCGCCCTGGCCGGGGACGGCGTCGTGCGACCAGAACGCCTTGTTCGCCTTCAGGAACAGGGCGTCGCCGACGCGCAGCAGCTCGAAGGTGCTGCCGTTGGAGGAGACCCGGCCCATGCCGCCGTCCTTCTTCAGCCGCATGTCGAGCTTGTACGTGCGGCCCTGGCTGACGACGTTGCCGGAGAGGTGGACCGCGGCGGCGCTGCGGGCGGCCGCGCGGGCCTTGGTCTGGATGACCGTGGCCTCGAGCTTGCCGACACCGTTGGTCCCCTTGTCGGGGTCCTCGGGGGTGCCACCGCCGCAGGCCGTGAGCGTCGCGGCCAGGGCGGCGCACACCATCCCGACGAGGGCCGCGTTCCGGGTTCGCACCTTGGCTCCTGCCTCCTGTTACCGATGGGAGTACGGCAGCGTACCCGCGCCGCCCGGAGCGTACGCGCGGAGACCGTACGGGCGCACCCTCGCGGCGGGGCGCAGCCGGTCACGTTAGCCTGAATCGCAGATCGGCCGGTGACCGGCCGGGGAACGGCCAGGGTCAGGAGGTTCGCGGCATGGCAGCAGGCCCCCGGGTCTTCGTCTCGCACCTCTCGGGTGTGGCCGTCTTCGATCCGAACGGCGACCAGGTGGGCCGGGTGCGCGACCTGGTGGCGATGCTGCGGGTCGGTGGCCGCCCCCCGCGTGTCCTCGGGCTGGTCGTGGAGGTCGTCAGCCGGCGCCGGATCTTTCTGCCGATGACCCGGGTGACCGGGGTCGAGTCCGGCCAGGTCATCACCACAGGCGTGGTCAACATGCGGCGCTTCGAGCAGCGGCCGACCGAGCGGCTGATCCTCGGCGAGCTGCTGGACCGGCGGGTGCGGCTGGCCGACGCGGATCCGAAGGACGCCGAGGTCACGGTCCTCGATGTGTCGATCACCCAGCTGCCGGCCCGCCGCGACTGGGAGATCGACAAGGTCTTCGTGCGGCGCGGCAAGGGCGGGGCGCTGCGCCGCAAGGGCGAGACGCTGACCGTCGAGTGGTCGGCCGTGACGGGCTTCTCCATGGAGGAACAGGGGCAGGGCGCGGAGAACCTCCTGGCGACCTTCGAGCGGCTGCGCCCGGCCGACCTCGCCAATGTGCTGCACCACCTGACGCCCAAGCGGCGCTCGGAGGTGGCGGCGGCGCTGGACGACGACCGGCTGGCGGACGTGCTGGAGGAGCTGCCGGAGGACGACCAGATCGAGATCCTCGGCAAGCTGAAGGAGGAGCGCGCCGCCGACGTCCTGGAGGCGATGGACCCGGACGACGCGGCCGATCTGCTCTCGGAGCTGCCCGAGGAGGAGATGGAGCGGCTGCTGACGCTGATGCAGCCGGGTGACGCCGCCGACGTCCGGCGGCTGCTGGCGTACGAGGAGCGGACGGCCGGCGGGCTGATGACCACCGAACCGATCGTGCTGCGCCCGGACGCCACCGTCGCCGACGCGCTGGCCCGGGTGCGCAACCCCGATCTGTCCCCCGCGCTCGCCGCGCAGGTCTACGTCTGCCGGCCGCCGGACGAGACGCCGACGGGCAAGTACCTGGGCACCGTGCACTTCCAGCGGCTGCTGCGCGACCCGCCGTTCACGCTCGTCGGCTCGATCGCCGACACGGATCTGCGGCCGCTGCCGCCGGGCACCCCGCTGCCGGCCGTCACCAGCTATCTGGCGACCTACAACATGGTCGCGGCGCCCGTCGTGGACGAGAGCGGCTCGCTGCTGGGCGCGGTGACCGTCGACGACGTCCTGGACCACCTGCTGCCCGAGGACTGGCGGGAGACCGAGCTGCACCACGGCGCGCTGGACATGAGCGACCTGCGGGAGAGCGTCGATGGGCACTGACCGCGGCCGCGACTTCGGGCTCACCCCGCGCGGGGAGCGCGGCGAGTCCAAGGACCGGGCCAAGGAGCGGGCCAAGGCACAGTCCGCCGCCCCGCAGCGGGTGCGGCTGGACCAGCCCCGGGTCAAGCGGCGCAGCTGGCTGCCGACGTACGACCCGGAGGCCTTCGGCCACGCCTCGGAGCGGATCGCCCGGTTCCTGGGCACGGGCCGCTTCATCGTGTGGATGACGATCGTCATCATCCTGTGGGTGGTGTGGAACACATCCGCGCCCCCTCATCTGCGGTGGGACACGTACCCGTTCATCTTCCTGACCCTGATGCTGTCGCTCCAGGCCTCGTACGCGGCGCCGCTGATCCTGCTGGCGCAGAACCGGCAGGACGACCGGGACCGGGTCAATCTGGAGCAGGACCGCAAGCAGAACGAGCGGTCCATCGCGGACACCGAGTACCTCACGCGGGAGATCGCGGCGCTGCGGATGGGGCTCGGCGAGGTCGCCACGCGGGACTGGATCCGCTCGGAGTTCCAGGACCTGGTGAAGGAACTGGAACAGCGGCGGATATTCCCGGAAGAGAGTGAGGAACGCGACCGCTGACAGCCCTTTCCGCGGCCCGGGTCGGGCGCCGTACCATCGACCGTATGGCTACCGACACTGCACCGGGCTCCGCGCCGAGCGAGGACGCGATCCGCGCCGCGCTCGCGACGGTGAACGACCCCGAGATCCACCGGCCGATCACCGAGCTGGGCATGGTCAAATCCGTCGGGATCGCCGCGGACGGCACGGTCGCCGTGGTCGTGTACCTGACGGTGTCCGGTTGCCCGATGCGCGAGACGATCACGAAGAACGTACGGGACGCGGTCGCGGGCGTCGCCGGCGTCACGGGCGTCACCGTCGAGCTGGACGTGATGAGCGACGAGCAGCGCAAGGAGCTGGCCTCCGCGCTGCGCGGCGGCACCGCCGAGCGCGAGGTGCCCTTCGCCCAGCCCGGCTCGCTGACCCGTGTCTACGCTGTCGCCTCCGGCAAGGGCGGCGTCGGCAAGTCCTCGGTGACGGTCAACCTGGCGGCGGCGATGGCGGCCGACGGGCTGAAGGTCGGCGTCGTCGACGCGGACATCTACGGCCACTCGGTGCCGCGCATGCTGGGCGCCGAGGGCAAGCCCACCCAGGTCGAGAACATGATCATGCCGCCGTCGGCGAACGGCGTGAAGGTCATCTCGATCGGGATGTTCACCCCGGGCAACGCCCCGGTGGTGTGGCGCGGCCCGATGCTGCACCGCGCGCTCCAGCAGTTCCTCGCGGATGTCTACTGGGGCGATCTCGACGTCCTGCTGCTGGACCTGCCGCCGGGCACCGGCGACATCGCGATCTCCGTCGCGCAGCTCGTGCCGAACGCCGAGATCCTGGTGGTGACGACCCCTCAGCAGGCCGCCGCCGAGGTCGCCGAGCGCGCCGGTTCGATCGCCGTGCAGACCCACCAGAAGATCGTCGGCGTCGTGGAGAACATGTCCGGGCTGCCCTGCCCGCACTGCGACGAGATGGTCGACGTGTTCGGTTCGGGCGGCGGTCAGCGCGTCGCCGACGGGCTGACCCGGACCACGGGCGCGAACGTGCCGGTGCTGGGTTCCATCCCGATCGACGTGCGGCTGCGCGAGGGCGGCGACGAGGGCAGGCCCGTCGTCCTGACCGACCCGGAGTCCCCGGCGGGCAGCGCGCTGCGCGCCATCGCCGGCAAGCTGGGCGGCCGCCAGCGCGGTCTGTCGGGCATGTCGCTGGGCATCACCCCGCGCAATAAGTTCTGACCGGTCGCAGAGCCGGACGGTAAGGGGCGGCCTCCCTCGGAGGCCGCCCCTTACTCATGCCCGGATGCCGGACTCATGCCCGGATGCCGGTCAGTGCTCGTAGGAGGTGATCTCCTTGATCACCGAGAAGCCCATGCCGTACGCGCTCATGCCGCGCCCGTACGCGCCCAGGTGGACCCCTCCTTCGGCGGATCCCGCGAGGACCCAGCCGTACTCGGACTCGCGGTAGCGGAATGCGGTCGGCACACCGTCCACCGGGAGCGACAGCGTCGACCAGGACGCGTCGTCCAGATGGTCCGCGAGCTCCCAGGCCAGCGCCGTCTGCTGGTCCAGCCAGTCCTGCCGCAGGGCCCGCTCCATCTGCGCGGGCCACGTGCACGACAGCAGCCCCGAGCCGGCGAGCCAGGCCGCCGAGGAGACCGAGGTGGCCTCCAGCACGCCCGTACCGTCGGCGCTGCGCCGCAGCGGGCGGCTCGCGACGGTCACCACGACCGCGAAGCGCTGCCGGGAGCCGTGGCCGCCGGTCTGCTCGCCGCGCAGTGAGGGCTCCTCGCCGTGGCCCGTCGCCCCGTGTTCCACCGTGCCGTCGGCGGCGGCGCCCACCTGCATCAGCCAGCGCCGCCCGGTGTACGCCTCGTCCAGGCCGTACCACGGGAACGAAGCCATCAGATAGCCGTCGACCGACCGCCGGGTACCGGTCCCGCCCTGTGCCGCTTCCTGCACCGCGGACGCGGTGTCCACGGCGGACGCATCGGTTGTACCGGCCCCCTGGGCCCCTACCCGACTCGTCGTCTCCATCTGCGTGGCGCCTCCTTGTTGCCCTGCCGGCCCGGGCGAGCACGCCCCTCAAGGACGACTTCACCCCAAACACAGGGAGGATAGCCACCCCCGTCAATGGCGCCCGGCATACGCGGACTCAGGTGGCGTCGGAATCGAACGGCGGCGGTGTGCCGGCATCCCGCGTGGCCTGCTTCTTCAGCAGGTCCGGGGTGCCCGGGGCGCCCGCGGAGGGGGCCGGCCGGGTGGATTCGCGGCCGTGCACGGCGTCCGTGACCTCGGCCATCTCCGACTTGAAGTCGAAGCCGCTGCGGATCTCCTTCAGTCCCAGCTCGTCCTTGTCCAGGACGTGCTTGCGGACGAAGGTCTTGGGGTTCAGGTCCTCGAACTCGAAGTCCTTGAATTCCGGGCCCAGCTCGGAGCGGATGTCCTCCTTGGCGCTCTCGGAGAACTGCCGGATCTTGCGCAGGGTGCGGGACACGTCCTGGATGACCTTGGGCAGCTTGTCCGGGCCGAAGATGAGCACCGCCAGCACGGCGAGCGCGACCAGCTCGAAGAATCCTATGTCGAGCACGTTGCAGCTCCTTGATGCGTCAGTGGCCGACGGGCCAGGCCATCTATCACGGTACCTGGCCCGGGGTGGGCCGAGGGAACAGCCGGACCAACATCGGGCCAAAGCCTGTCAGCCCGCGTCCGCCGATCCCAGGGTCAGTCGCACGGTGCGCTCCCGGCCGTCGCGCTCGACGGTCAGGCCGAGCCGGTCGCCCGGGCGATGACTGCGGATCTTGACGATCAGCTCCTGGCCGCTGTGCACCGGAACGCCGTCCACCTTGGTGATCACGTCCCGGGGCTCGATGCCCGCCTTGTCGCCCGGCCCGCCGGGGGTCACGGCGGGGCCCTTGGCGCCCTTGGTGTTCACCCGCGCGCCGTCGCCCGTGTACTCCATGTCGAGCGTCACGCCGATGACCGGGTGGGTGGCCTTACCGGTGTTGATCAGCTCTTCGGCGACCCGCTTGGCCTGGTTGATCGGTATGGCGAAGCCCAGGCCGATGCTGCCGCCCTGGCCACCGCCGGGGCCGTCCTCGCTCCCGGCGGAGCGGATGGCGCTGTTGATGCCGATGACGCGGGCCTGGGCGTCCACCAGGGGGCCGCCGGAATTGCCCGGATTTATGGGCGCATCGGTCTGCAGCGCGTCGACATAGCTGACGTCGCTGCCGTCGCGCTTCTCACCGCCCGCGGTGATCGGGCGTTCCTTGGCGCTGATGATGCCGGTGGTGACCGTGCCCGCGAGGTCGAACGGCGCCCCGATGGCGACGACGGAGTCGCCGACCTGGACGGAGTCCGAATTGCCCAGGGGCAGCGGGGTCAGCCCGGAGACGCCGGTGACCTTGATGACGGCCAGGTCGTAGCCGCTGTCCCGGCCGACGACGGTGGCCTTGGCGGTCTGGCCGCCGTTGAAGGTCACGGATATGGCGCCGTCGGCCCCGGCGGGCTCCACGACGTGGTTGTTGGTGAGGATGTGACCCCGCTTGTCGAGCACGAAGCCCGTGCCGGTGCCCTGGTCCTCGCCGCCGCGCACATGGATCGTCACCACACCGGGCAGCGCGCGGGCGGCGATGCCCGCGATGCTCCCGGGGGCGCGGCTCGCCTTCTCCGCGGACGCCTGCGGCAGCGTCACGTTCCCGCCGATGCCGCCGTCCCGCTCCAGGTGGGCACCGATCGCGCCGCCGACGCCGCCGGCGGCCAGGGCCACCAGGGCGGCCCCCGCCACGAGCCTGCCGCGCCGGGCCCGCCGCACCGGCGCCTCGACGGTGTGGGAGCCCGAAGCGCCGTGCGGGCGGGGTGCCCAGGGGTCGTACTGCCAGGGACCCGGCTGGGGCCCGGCCGGGGGCGCCGCGGCCGGGAAGGGAGTGCCGTGCGCAGGGGTGACGGCCGCCTGCGGCAGCTGGGTGCCGTGCGCCGGGGTCACCGGGCGCTGGACGGGCGGCGCGGGGGCCCAGGGGCCCGGACCGCCGTACGGGGGCGTCCCGTACGGATCGGGGGCGTGCAGGGGGGCCGGGGCGCCGTCGTGGCCGGGGGCGGCGGTGACGGGCGGGGCCGCCGCGTCCGCGGGGGCCTGCCCGGCCGGGTGCGCGGGGTACGCCTGCCGCGGTGCGTCCTGCGGCAGGGGCGGCGCCACGGGCCGCGTCCCGGCGGCGGGCGTGCCCTCGGTGCCCGCACAGGGCTCCGCCCCCGGGGGTACGGGCTGCTCGCCCGCTCCGTCCGGCCGGCCGCCCTGCGCCCGGCGCGGACGGCTCCACCACTGCGGCTTGGGCCCGAGAGCCCCCGCCTTCCCCTCGTCCATCTTCTCCCCACGGTTCGCCTGAGGGCGCGCGGCATCGCCCGAGGCATGCGCGGCCCACTATGGATTCAACCAGGTCTGCCCGGTTGTGCGCAGAGGGCCTCGGCTGTCAGTGCGAAGTGGAGGAGCCTGCCGCGGGCGGGGACGGGAGCGCCGTCGGGACGGCGAGCGTGGTGCGGATCAGCGGCGGCAGCAGCGGCGCCCCGGAGGGACGCAGCAGGGCCACGCTCAGCGAGGTGGGCACCACGGGGGCGCTCATCGCGGTGGGCCGGTCCTGCGAGGCGGCGGCCATCCCCCGCTCCCGGCGGGTGTCCTCACGGACCCGGCCGGGGGCCATGGCGAGCGGGCTCGCGACCCGCCGGGCGTTCTCCGCACGGGCCCGGGGGCTGTCCACGGTCGTCTCCAGCGGCTGGGAGCCGCCGAGGGCGAACGCGGCGAGCGACACGGCACCGGCCGCGGCGAAGGCGAACCGGCGCCCGCGCACGCTGCCGCGCTCCACGTCGTGGGTACGGAAGCCGCGCTCAAGGGGCCGGTGGTCGACGCCCGGGAGCAGAGCCAGCTCCTCCGCCCGTACGCCGAAGGCGCCTTTTCCCGGACCGCCCGGGCCCTGCCGTCCGTCCTGCGCGTCATCGCCCCCGGTGGCCGGCAGGCCCTGGAGCCGCGCGAGCAGGCTGTCGGACAGCGGCGGGGGCGCCGCCTGGGCGAACACGTTTTTGAGCCGGCGCTGAGCGTCGGCTTCCGCTTTGCATGTCCAGCAGGTCGCCAGGTGCGCGAGCACCCGCTCCCGAGAGTCGTGTCCCAACTCCCCGTCGACCAGGGCCGCGAGGCGGTCGCCGAGATGGTGCTCGGCGGGGGACTGACCGCCTGAACCGGTCACGCGATCCCGACCTCCCTACCCAAAGGAACGCCGGGAGCCACCCCCGCCACCGCGCGCTGCTCGGCCCGGGCGGCGGGCGAGCGGTGCTGCAGTGCCTTGCGCAGATGGGAGCGGCCGCGGTGGATACGGCTGCGCACGGTGCCGAGCTTCACGCCGAGGGTCGCGGCGATCTCCTCGTAGGACAGTCCTTCGATGTCGCACAGGACCACCGCGGCGCGGAACTCCGGGGCGAGGGTGTCCAGCGCCTGCTGGACGTCCGCGTCGAAGTGCGTGTCGTTGAAGTGCTGCTGCGGGGAGGGCTCGCGGCTGGGCAGCCGCTCCGCGGCGTCGTCGCCCAGCGCGTCGAAGCGGATGCGCTGACGGCGCCGGACCATGTCGAGGAAGAGATTGGTGGTGATGCGGTGCAGCCAGCCCTCGAACGTGCCCGGGGTGTACGTGGACAGCGAACGGAAGACACGGACGAAGACCTCCTGCGTGAGGTCCTCGGCATCGTGCTGGTTCCCGGTCAGGCGGTAGGCGAGACGGTAGACCCGGCCGCTGTGAGTGCTGACGATCTCCTCCCAGGTGGGAGGGGTCCACGCCTGAGCATCCGCATCGGTGGCGAAAGCCGCGGTGGATGCGTCTGCGGTGCGGGTGGGGTTGTCAGCAGTGTTGGTCACGGATTTCGGCTCGACGGCGGACCTGCGAAAGCGCCGCGGCGCTCTCCGACGGTCTCCGGCCGCAGCCGCACCTCCCCTGTCGGCTCTGGCGGTCTCCAGTAGAGCCCCTACCATATCCACCCCGCCCGTTAGCTCCGGATAAGTATTTTTGACCTGCTTTTGGTCTTGGTCCGCCAACTGCCTCTGCTCCTCCCAACGCCCGGTCCCATCTGCGGGTTCCCGTGGTCAGCGGATACAGTCACGGGTGCGTCGACTACGGGGACAGGAGAGGGCCATTACCGGCAACCGGCAGACGAGCTGGGCGTTCGCCGATGCGTTCGTCGCCGAGGACGAGGCGTTGCGCTGGGCCCGTGACCGGGCCCGTGAGGCAGGTCTCCGCTCGGTGTCGTCCGGCACCGGCGCCGCGCTGCGCCTGCTCGCCGCGGCGGTGGATGCCAAGGCCGTCGCCGAGATCGGCACCGGCACCGGGGTCTCCGGCATCCACCTCCTGCACGGCATGCGGCCCGACGGCGTGCTGACGACGGTGGACAGCGACCCCGAGAGCCAGCAGTTCGCCCGGCAGGCGTTCCGCGCGGCGGGCTTCGCCGGCAACCGGGCGCGCTTCATCCCCGGCCGCGCGCTGGAGGTGCTGCCGCGCCTCGCCGACGGCGGGTACGACCTGGTCTTCTGCGACGGCGACCGGCTGGAGTGCCTCGACTACCTAGCCGAATCGTTGCGCCTGCTGCGGCCCGGCGGCCTCGTCTGCTTCGAGGGCGTCTTCGCCGACGGCCGCACCGTGGACTCCGCGGCGCAGCCCGCGGAGGTCCAGCGGCTGCGTGAACTGCTCCGGGCGGTACGGGAGTCCACCGTGCTGCTGCCGTCCCTGCTGCCGGTCGGCGACGGGCTGCTGTGCGCGGTGCGGCGCGGCTGAGCGGCTGAGCTACGGGGGCGGCGGCGCGGCAGGGCGGGGCGGGTCCTGCCCTGACGTGCCGGGCTCCGGACATGCCACTGCCCCGGTGCCGGTGGTCCGGCTGCCGGGGCAGTGGAAAGAATCGTGGGCCTGCGTCAGCCGACGACCTTCTTCAGGGCGTCTCCGAGGGCCTCGGCCTCGTCCGGTGTCAGCTCGACGACGAGACGACCGCCGCCTTCGAGCGGAACCCGCATGACGATGCCCCGCCCCTCCTTGGTCACCTCGAGCGGGCCATCGCCCGTCCGCGGCTTCATGGCCGCCATGCTCGTTCCCCTTCCTGAAACCAGCTCATCGTCAGCCGACGGGTCCCTGGCAGGGCTCCGCATCACCGGCATCGAACACATTGCTTCCAGGCCATTATCCCGCATCGCGCGACCCGATGACCAACATCGGTCCGCATCCCTTCGACAACGCTCTCGCGCAAAACCACCCAATTCGGGGATCCGGCTGCGATACTGCTCCGCCACCACACCCGCACAGAGTCCCGATTCTTTGACGCAGGTCACATATCGACTGCGGATGATCTCCGGCATGCTGAGCCCTGACCACAGCCGACCGAGGGAGGGACCGCACCATGGCCGACACCGTGTTGTACCAGGTGAACGACGGGCTCGCGACGATCACATTGAATCGTCCCGACGCCATGAACGCGCTGAACATCGAGACCAAGGTCGCGCTGCTCCGGGCCCTGGGCGAGGCGGCCGGCGACCCGGCCGTACGGGCCGTACTGCTCACCGCCACCGGCCGCGCCTTCTGTGTCGGCCAGGACCTCAAGGAACACGTCGAGCTGCTCGGCCGGGACGCCGAGAAGGTCATGAGCACGGTCGCGGAGCACTACAACCCGATCGTCACCGCGATCACGGGCATGCCGAAGCCCGTCGTCGCCGGGGTCAACGGGGTCGCGGCGGGCGCGGGCGCGGGCTTCGCCTTCGCGGCGGACTACCGCGTGGTCGCGGACACCGCGGGCTTCAACACCTCTTTCGCCGGGGTGGCGCTCACCGCCGACTCGGGCGTCTCCTGGACCCTCCCCCGCCTCATCGGCCAGAGCCGCGCCGCCGATCTGCTGCTCTTCCCGCGCAATGTCAGCGCGCAGGAGGCGCAGGAGCTGGGCATCGCGAACAAGGTCGTCCCGGCCGCCGAGCTGGCCGCCGAGGCGAGCGCCGTGGCCCGCCGGCTGGCGGACGGCCCGACCTTCGCCTACGCGGCGATCAAGGCGTCCCTGGACTTCGCCGCCGGCCACTCGCTGACCGAGGCACTGGCCAAGGAGAACGAGCTCCAGGGCAAGGCGGGCGCCTCCGACGATCACCGGATCGCCGTGGACGCCTTCCTGAAGAAGGAGAAGCCGAAGTACGTGGGGCGCTGACGCCAGGCGTCTCGGGCGCCGGCGGTGTCCTCAAACGCCGGACGGGCTGGTGGTGGCTGAGCTCAGCCCGATCAAGCCCGTCCGGCGTTTGAGGACGCGCCCGCAGAGCGCCCGCCGCCGCAGGCGGCAAGACCAAGCGGCCCGTCAGGCCGTCGCGGACCCCGGCGGCGGCAGCCGCCTGGCGTGGCAGTCCGCCAGGTGGTCGTCCACCAGGCCGCACGCCTGCATCAAGGCGTACGCGGTCGTGGGGCCGATGAAACGGAAGCCGCGCTTCTTGAGTTCCTTGGCCAGTGCCGTGGACTCGGGGGTCGTCGCGGGTACGTCGGCCCACGTGCGCGGTACGGGCCGGTCGGGCCCCGGGGCGTAGGACCAGATGAGCGCGTCCAGCTCGCCGGGCTCCCACTGCGCCGCGACCTTGGCGTTGCCGATCGCGGCCGCGATCTTGGCGCGGTTGCGGATGATGCCCGGGTCGGCCAGCAGCCGCTCCGCGTCCGCGTCCGTGAAGGCCGCCACCGCGGGGATGGAGAATCCGGCGAAGGCCGCCCGGAAGCCCTCCCGGCGGCGCAGGATCGTCAGCCACGACAGCCCGGACTGGAACGCTTCCAGGCACATCCGCTCGTACAGCGCGTCGTCACCGCGCACCGGGAGGCCCCACTCGGTGTCGTGATAGACGCGGTAGTCCGCCATGGACTCCGCCTCCAGGCCCCACGGACAGCGCGCCAGCCCGTCCGGACCGGCGACCGCACCCACGCTCATGATCCCGATCCCCCGTTCCGGTCGTCCGCCGTCGCGTCACCGTCCGCACGCCCGTCGGCGTACCGCCCCGTCTCCTGGCCACCGCCTTCGCGGGCCGGGTGACCGGACTCGCCCTTCAGCAGTCCGGGCCCGCTCATGGCCGACGCCTGCGCTCCCGCGAGCGCCGCCTCCAGCTCGGCGATCCGGGCGTCGCGCTCGGCCAGCTCGGCCGCGAGCCGGTCCAGGGCGTCGTCGGTCTCGACCATGCGGTAGCCGCGCAGGGCGACCGGCAGCCGCAGCGCGTCGACGTCGGCCCGGCCCAAGGGGCGCTCGGCGGGCAGCTGCGGGCCGATCCGGTCGGGCGCCGCGTCGGCCAGGGCACCGCCGCCGCTGCCGCCGCCGACGGCGAGCGTCACCGCGGCGACCACCACGAGCAGCGTGATGAGAAAGAACCAGAACACGACCATCTCCCCGAGGTGCGCCCGTCACGCGGTGCGTCGGTATTCCGCAAGCCAAACCGTGCTCCACGATCGTGCCATGCCCCACTGACAGTTAAGGTCGCTGGCGGACCACGGAGAGGGAGTACGGAAAATGCTGCGGCTTGGACGACGCGAGTTCGACGAGCGTGAACCGGTGATCATGGCGATCGTCAACCGGACGCCGGACTCCTTCTACGACCAGGGCGCCACCTTCCACGACGAGCCCGCGCTGGACCGGGTCGAGCAGGCGGTGTCGGAAGGTGCCGCCATCATCGACATCGGCGGCGTGAAGGCCGGTCCCGGCGAGGAGGTGACCGCCGAGGAGGAGGCGCGCCGCACGGTCGGCTTCGTGGCCGAGGTGCGCAGGCGCCACCCGGACGTGGTGATCAGCGTGGACACCTGGCGGCACGACGTCGGCGAAGCGGTCTGCGAGGCCGGCGCGGACGTGCTCAACGACGCGTGGGGCGGGGTCGACCCCAAGCTCGCCGAGGTCGCCGCCCGGTACGGCGCGGGGCTCGTGTGCACCCACGCGGGCGGTGTCGAGCCGCGCACCCGGCCGCACCGGACGGAGTACGACGACGTGATGGCGGACATCCTGCGGGTGACCCTCGGACTGGCCGAGCGGGCCGCCCGCCTCGGGGTCCGGCGCGACGGCATCATGATCGACCCGGGCCACGACTTCGGGAAGAACACCCGGCACTCGCTGGAGGCCACCCGGCGGCTCGGCGAGATGACGGAGACCGGCTGGCCGGTGCTCGTCTCCCTGTCGAACAAGGACTTCGTGGGCGAGACGCTCGACAAGCCGGTGAAGGAGCGGGTGCTGGGCACCCTCGCGACGACGGCCGTCTCGGCGTGGCTGGGAGCCCAGGTCTACCGCGTCCACGAGGTCGCGGAGACGAAGCAGGTGCTGGACATGGTCGCCTCCATCGCCGGTCACCGGGCACCTGCGGTGGCCAGGCGCGGACTCGCCTAGGCCAAATCAAGCGCCGGACGGGCTCGGAAACGAGCCCGTCCGGCGCCCCGGACCGCGGTCCGGGGCGAAGCCCCCGTTACGTCCCCGCTTCCTTCGTCACCAAGCCGATCGCCTCGTCGACGTCATCCGTGATGTGGAAGAGCTGGAGGTCGTGCGCCCCCGCCTTGCCCTGCGCGATCAGCGTGCCGCGCAGCCAGTCGACCAGGCCCTGCCAGTACTCGGTGCCGAAGAGCACGATCGGGAAGCGCGTGACCTTCTTCGTCTGGACGAGGGTCAGTGCCTCGAACAGCTCGTCGAGCGTGCCGAGGCCGCCGGGCAGGACGACGAACCCGCTCGCGTACTTCACGAACATCGTCTTGCGCACGAAGAAGTAGCGGAAGTCGACCCCGAGGTTCACATACGGGTTGAGCCCCTGCTCGAAGGGCAGCTCGATGCCGAGGCCGACCGAGACGCCGCCCGCCTCCGTCGCGCCCTTGTTCGCCGCTTCCATCGCCCCGGGCCCACCGCCCGTGATCACCGCGAAGCCCGCCTCGACCAGGCCGCGTCCGATCGCGACCCCGGCCTCGTACTCCGACGAGTCACGGGGTGTCCGGGCCGAGCCGAACACGCTGATGGCCGGTGGCAGTTCGGCGAGGGCCCCGAAGCCCTCGACGAACTCGGACTGGATGCGCATGACCCGGAAGGGGTCCTCGTGCACCCAGTCCGCGGTCCCTCTCGTGTCCAGCAGGTGCTGGTCGGTGGTCCCCTGCTGCATCTGACCGTGCCGGCGTGTGACCGGCCCCCGGCGCTGTTCCCGCTGCGCGCGCCTGCCGTCGGGACTGTCCATACCGTGCTCCCTCCGCATGGGGCCTCCCCGCCGGAAGCGGGGGAAGGATCTTCCGATCAGCCTAGGCCCCCGCACGGGGCGAGCAGCGGAATTCGCGATTGCGGAGGGCGCTCGTGACCAGCGGGGTCCGAGGAAGCGTCAGCTCGTCAGCCAGGCGCGCAGCCGCTCCGCGCAGTCGTCGACCAGGGAGGCCAGCACCCGCTCGTCGCGCTTGTGCGCGAGCAGCGGGTCGCCGGGGCCGTAGTTCACCGCTGGCACGCCGAGGGCGCTGAAGCGTGAGACGTCCGTCCAGCCGAACTTCGGCTTCGCCGTTCCGCCGACGGCCGCCATGAAGGCGACGGCGGCCGGGTGGGACAGTCCGGGCAGTGCGGCGGCCGAGTGGTCGTCCACCACCAGCTCGGCCACCCCGCAGTCCGCGAAGAACTCGCGGACGAAGCCGAGCGCCTCGGCCTCGCTGCGGTCGGGCGCGTAGCGGAAGTTGACGGTGACGGTGCAGGCGTCGGGGATGACGTTGCCCGCGACGCCGCCCTCGATGCGGACGGCGTTGAGCCCCTCCCGGTACTCCAGTCCGTCGATCACCGGGCGCCGCGGCTCGTAGGCCGCCAGCCGCGCGAGGATCGGCGCCGCCGTGTGGATGGCGTTGCTGCCCATCCAGGAGCGCGCCGAGTGGGCCCGCTCGCCCTGGGTGTGCAGCAGCACCCGCAGGGTGCCCTGGCAGCCGCCCTCGACCTGGCCGCTGGAGGGTTCCAGCAGGACGGCGAAGTCTCCGGCGAGCCAGTCGGGGTGCGCCTCGGCGATGTGGCCGAGGCCGTTGAGGTGGGCGGCGACCTCTTCGTTGTCGTAGAAGACGAAGGTCAGGTCGCGGTTCGGCTCGGGGACCGTCGCGGCGATGCGCAGCTGCACGGCGACGCCGGACTTCATGTCGCTGGTGCCGCAGCCCCACAGATAGCCGTCGTCGTCCAGCCGGGAGGGGACGTTGTCGGCGATCGGAACGGTGTCCAGGTGGCCGGCCAGCACGACGCGCTCGGCGCGGCCCAGGTTCGTACGGGCCACGACGTTGTTGCCGTACCGGTCGACCGTGAGGTGGGGCAGGGTGCGCAGCGCTTGTTCGACGGCGTCCGCGAGGGCTTTCTCGTCACCGCTCACCGACGGGAAGTCGACGAGCCGAGCGGTCAGAGTGCTCGCGTCGAGGGACAGGTCAAGTGCGGCATGGTCCATGCCGCGACTCTAACTCTCGCGGTCGTGTTCGAGGAGTCCCGGGGCGATTTCGGGCACTTCGGGAAAGGAGCTCGAAAGGCATGGGACCGGGAAAGGCACGGTCCGGCTCAATCGATTCTTATGTCTCTCCAGTAACGTGGCCCGCATGTCCCGGATCTCCCTCGCCCGCCGTGGCCGACTGCTGCGTACCGTGGCCGCCTGTGCCGTGCTGCTGGCATTGATCGGGTATCTGGTGGCGCATTTCATGACGGCCGGTCCGGGTGCGCCCCGGTGTGTCGTCCGGGACCACGGCGAGGAGTACGCACTCGATCCCGAACAGGCGGTCAACGCCGCGACGATCTCCGCTGTGGGCACCTCCCGCGTCCTGCCGGAGCGGGCGGTGACGATCGCGCTGGCGACTGCCATGCAGGAGTCGGGGCTGCGCAACATCCACCACGGCGACCGCGATTCGCTGGGTCTGTTCCAGCAGCGGCCCACCCAGGGCTGGGGCACCGCGCAGCAGATCACCGATCCGGTGTACGCGTCGGGGAAGTTCTACGCTCATCTGGTCGAGGTGCCGGGCTATTCGCGGCTGCCGCTGACGGTGGCCGCGCAGAAGGTGCAGCGCAGCGGGTTCCCGCAGGCGTACGCCAAGCACGAGCCGCGCGCGGCGCTGCTCGCCTCGGCGCTCACCGGCCGCACGGCGGCCGCGTTCAGCTGCACGAGGAGCCCCGGCGACGGGAAGCCGGGCGACCCGTCGGCGGTACAGGCGAAGCTGACGCGGGAGTTCGGCGCGCTGGTGCGCCCCGTCGTGGGCGCCGGGGCCGGCGGCGGCGCCAAGGGCGCCGCGGGCGCCCGCACGGTGACGGTCCCGCTGCGGGCGGCGTCGACGGAGGACGATCTGCCGCGGCGCGGCTGGGCGTTGGCGTCGTGGGCGGTGGCGCACGCCGCCGAACTGCGTATCGAGCGCGTCTCCTTCGACGGCCGGGTATGGACGGCCGAGGATTCCGCCGCGGGCTGGCGGAAGAGCGCGGCACACGCCGGGGAATCGGGTGCGGATACGACTCCCACCGTCCGGATCACCACCGATCAGTAGTGCGACAGCACCCCCTTGCGGGGGATGCCCGACGTACGCGAATGCCGTGCTCACCGCATGCCCGGGAGGGCGGCGGGATTTACCCGAATCCCTTGTGACTAAAGGCTTGTAAGCCTTCCGCACTGCACTGCGGACCGTCACGTTTGCCCGGATTTTCACAGAGCTGATAATGCGACGCATTACGAACTCTTTACCCTGGGGCACCGCAACCTTCAGGGGATTCGCGCGGTAGTCACTGCGTCCGCTCGCCAGCCAGCGAGCCGGACAGCAAACCTCCTCTCACTCCGTCAAAGGAGCAACATGTCCCTCCCCCTCACGCGTCGGATCGCCCAGGCGGCACTCCTCGTCGCAGCGGGTGCCGCCGGCGCCGTCGGCGCGGCCGGCGCCGCGAGCGCCGCGGACGTGACCCAGGCCCCCCTGAGCGCCCTGGACACCGCGAACGTGACCAACAACGTGAGCGCGGTCACCGACCAGGCCGGTGGCACGGCGACCAACCTCGGGGGCAAGGCCGTCGAGGGCGTACCCGCCGCCACCAAGACCGTCGGCAAGGTCAGCAAGGAGGCCACCCCGGTCGTCCAGAAGGCCGCGGGCCAGGTCGGCTCCTCCGCCGGCAAGGTCGTGGGCGAGACCGCCAACTCCGCGACCAAGGGCGGGCTGCCCAGCACCCCGCTGGGCGGCTGATCCAGCAGCGCGCCGCTCACGCGAGAGGGCCCGGGAGTCGCCTCCCGGGCCCTTTCGCATGCCTGCCGCGTCGGATCCGCCGCTCGGGCGGATCCGCGCGGGACCGGCTATTCCGCGAGCCGGCTGACCGCCGCCGCGACCCGCTCGTCGGTCGCGGTGAAGGCGATCCGCACGAAGCGCTCGCCCGCCGTTCCGTAGAAGTCCCCGGGCGCGACGAGGATGCCGCGCTTGGAGAGCTCGCCGACGGTGTCCCAGCACGGCTCGTCGCGCGTGGCCCACAGGTACAGCGACGCCTCGCTGTGCTCGATCCGGAAGCCCGCGCCCTCGAAGGCCGCGCGCAGGGCGGCCCGGCGGCGGGCGTAGCGCTCGCGCTGCTCGGTGACGTGCGCGGTGTCGCCGAGGGCGGCGACGGTGGCGGCCTGGACGGGGGCGGCGACCATCATGCCGCCGTGCTTGCGGATCTGGAGCAGCTCGCCGAGGACGGCGGCGTCACCGGCGAGGAACGCCGCGCGGTAGCCCGCCAGGTTCGAGCGCTTGGAGAGGGAGTGGACGGCGACGATGCCCTCGTAGGAGCCGCCGCAGATCTCCGGGTGCAGCACGGAGACCGGGTCGGCCTCCCAGCCCAGCTCCAGGTAGCACTCGTCGCTGAAGAGCAGCACGCCGTGCTCGCGCGCCCAGGCGACCGTGCGCCGCAGCTCGTCCGCCGACAGGACGCGGCCCGTCGGGTTGGACGGGGAGTTGAGCCAGAGCAGCTTGAGGCCGGTGGGGTCCAGCTCCGTCGGGTCGTCGTAGACGACGGGCTCGGCGCCCGCGAGCCGCGCGCCGACCTCGTACGTCGGGTAGGCGAGCCGCGGGTAGCCGACCTTGTCGCCGGCAGTGAGGCCGAGCTGGGTCGGCAGCCAGGCCACCAGCTCCTTGGAGCCGACGACGGGCAGCACATTGGTCTCGGCCAGTCCCTCGGCGCCCAGGCGGCTCGCGGCCCAGCCGGTCAGGGCCGCGCGCAGCGCGGGCGTCCCCCACACCGTGGGGTAGCCGGGGCTGTCCGCCGCATCGGTCAGCGCCCGCCGGATCAGCTCGGGGACGGGGTCGACGGGGGTGCCCACCGACAGGTCCACGATGCCGTCCGGGTGGGCCGCGGCGGTGGCCTTGTAGGGCTCGAGGCGGTCCCAGGGGAAGGCGGGGAGGCGGGAGGAGACTGCGCCCACGATTCTCTCTCTTACGTCAGTCCGAAGTCGGTCTTGTGTCGGCGGTCCGCCGTGGAAACGCCGCGGCCCCGTACGGCGGAAGTGCCGTACGGGGCCGCGGCGGCGCTGCGCGGGGCGATCAGTGCTCGCCCTCGGCCTGCGGCGGCAGCGCCGCGATGAAGGGGTGATCACGCTCGATCAGGCCGAGCTTGGAGGCACCACCGGGCGAACCGAGCTCGTCGAAGAACTCGACGTTCGCCTTGTAGTAGTCCTTCCACTCCTCAGGAGTGTCGTCCTCGTAGAAGATCGCTTCCACGGGGCATACCGGCTCACAGGCACCACAGTCGACGCATTCGTCCGGGTGGATGTACAAGGACCGGGAGCCCTCGTAGATGCAGTCGACGGGGCACTCCTCGATGCACGCCTTGTCCTTCACGTCGACACAAGGCTGCGCGATGACGTAGGTCACGCTGTCGTTCCTCCTCGGTAGGGCTCATCTCGCGCGGGAGCGCGGCGTCGTCGATGCCCACACCTAGTATCTCCGTTTCCGGGCACATGACGAACAAGAGGGGTGGGGAGAGCTGTGGAATTCACCACGGGCGGACGACTGGAAGTCCGGATCAATGCCGCTGATGTAGGAAAAAGGGTATCTGTACGTCTCCTGAACGACCGCGAGCGTTCACCGGAGCGCTTCACCGACGCGGTGGGGGTGCTCTCCTCCTGGGACCACGGTGTGTTGCGGATCACACGCCGGAACGGGGAAACGGTCGAGGTCGAGGAGTCGGCGCTCGTCGCGGGGAAGGTCGTGCCGGACACCCCCGCGCGGCGGCGCGGCCCGGCCACGAGCACGCGCGAGCTCCAGGAGGTCGCGGCGCGCGGCTGGCCCGCGCGGGAGACCGGGCGGCTGGGCGACTGGACCCTGCGGGCGGCGGGCGGCTTCACCGCCCGGGCCAACTCGGTGCTGCCCCTCGGTGATTGCGGACTGCCGCTGCCGGCCGCCCTGGACCATGTCACCGCGTGGTACGCCGAGCGCTCACTGCCCGCGTTGGTGCAGGTCACCACGGGTGACGCGGCGACGGACGCGATGCTTGACGCCGAGCTCGCCGGCCGTGGCTGGACGGCCGAGCGGCACGCCGTGATGCGCATCGCCGGGCTGGCGCCGATCGCCGACCGGGCGCCCCGCACGGCCACGGACGAGGCCCTGCTCTCCCGCGAGCCGTCCGAGGAGTGGCGGGGAGCGTACGGGAGGGCCGCGACGGCCGCCGGGAGCGCCGACGACGCGCTGGCGGTGCTGTCCGGCGGGCCGTCGGTCTGGTTCGCGACCGTGCCGGGCGGGCCGGGCGAGACCGGTCCGGCGGCGATCGGCCGCTGTGTGGTGGACGGCCGGTGGGCGGGTTTCGCCGCGCTGGAGGTCGGCCCCGCCCACCGCCGGCGGGGGCTGGGCACCCTGGTGATGGCACGGCTGGCCCAGCGCGCCCTCGACGAGGGCGCCTCGGCCGCGTACCTCCAGGTCGAGACGGACAACGGCGCCGCCCACGGCCTCTACGACGACCTCGGCTTCACCACGCACCACACCTATCACTACCGCCGCGAGCCCCAGCGCTAGGAACCGTCGCGGCCGCATCATGGAAACCGGCGATGGGCTTGTCGTCCACCGCCCCGAGCGGGTACGAGGCACGTATGCACGAGACGACCGGCCGACGGCAGCGGTTCACGGAGGCGGCCCGGGAGGTGCGCCCGGACCTCGCCCTGCTCTGTCTGCTGGTCGCCGCCGAAGCGCACGCCGGGTCCGGGTCCCGGGCGAAGGCCCCGCCGGAGGAGGCCCCCTCGGAGGAGGACCGGATCGACGCCGCGCAGATAGAGCTGGACCGGCTCGCCGGCCTGCTGCCGGCGCTCGGCCGCCAGGCCGGGCCGGGGCGGTGGGCGGAGGCGCTCGCGCAGCTGCTCGGTGAGCGCTGCGGCTTCCACGGCTCCCCCGCGGACTACCGCAGGCTGGAGTCCTCGCTGCTCGACGAGGTGCTGCTGCGCCGCCGCGGCCTGCCGATCCTGCTGTCCGTGGTGTGGCTGGAGGTGGCACGGCGGGCGGGCGCGCCCGTGTACGGGGTGGCGCTGCCCGGCCACTTCGTCGTCGGCTTCGGCGACCCGTACGGGGAGAAGGTGCTGGTCGACCCCTTCGACGGCGGCCGTCCGCTGTCCGACGAGGACGCCGGGCTGCTGGTCGCGGGCGCGACCGGGGCCCCGCTGTCACCGTCGATGTTCGCCCCCGCGGAGCCGCTGGACATCGTGCTGCGGGTGCTGAACAACATCCGTGCCTGGGCCGCCGCCCGGCCCGAGCGCAGCGACGTCCAGCTGTGGGCCCTCGAACTCTCCCTGCTGCTCCCCCGCCACCCCGCCCGGCTGCGCTACGAGCGCGCCGAGCTGCTCGTGGAGCGCGGGGACTTCCTGCGCGGCGCGCGGGAGCTGGAGGAGTACGCGGAGGTGATCGCGGCGGTGGAGCCGGGCACGGCCAGGACCGTGCTGGGCCAGGCGCGCGCGGCGCGGGCGATGCTCAACTGAAAGCCGCGCGTCCACCGGTCAGAGCCAGCCCTTGTCCCGGGCGATGCGGACGGCCTCCGCGCGGTTGCGGGCGCCGGTCTTCTGGATGGCCGTGGAGAGGTAGTTGCGGACCGTGCCCTGCGAGAGGTGCAGGGCCGTGGCCAGCTCGGCATTGGTCGAGCCGTCGGCGGAGGCGTGCAGGACGGCCCGCTCGCGGTCGGTCAGCGGATTCGCGCCCTCGGCGAGCGCGGCCGCCGCGAGCGTCGGGTCGATGACCCGCTCCCCGCGCAGCACGCGCCGTACGGCGTCCGCGAGCTGGGCGGCGGGCGCGTCCTTGACCAGGAAGGCGTCCGCCCCGGCCTCCATCGCCCGGCGCAGATACCCGGGCCGCCCGAACGTCGTCAGGATCACGATCTTCAGGCCGGGCAGTTCACGGCGCAGCAGCGCGGCGGCCTCCAGCCCGGTCATCCCCGGCATCTCGATGTCGAGGAGCGCCACGTCGACGGCCGTGCCCCGGGCGGCGTCCAGCACCTCGTCGCCCCGGGCCACCTGGGTGACGACCTCGATGTCCCCCTCCAGCCCGAGCAGCGCGGCGAGCGCCTCGCGGACCATGGACTGGTCCTCGGCGAGGAGCACCCGGACGGGGCCGGCGGGGCTGTGGTCGTCGGGGCGCGCGGGAAGATCGTTCACAGCGACAGGTTAGGCCGTTCGCCAGGGGCCGTGGCCGGCCCCGCGGGGTGCGGCTCGGCGGGCCCGGGCGCCGGGCTGCGGGTGAGCGGTACGCGCGCCCGCAGCCGGAAGCCGCCCCGCGGTCCGCGCCCGGTCTCCAGCCGGCCGCCGGCGAGGGCCAGCCGCTCGGCCAGGCCCGTCAGGCCGTTGCCGTGCGGCCGGGCGGGGCCGTGGCCGTTGTCGGTGACGGTCAGGCACAGCTCGTCCCCCTGCTCCTCGAGCGTCACCTCGCAGCGGCTCGCGCCGCTGTGCCGCACCACATTCGTCACGGCCTCGCGCAGCGCCCACGCCAGCGCGCCCTCCTCCTCCGCCGGCAGTCCGGCGTGGCCGCTCGCGCCGCCGACGGCGGCGGCGACGCCCGCGGCGGCCAGCGCGGTACGGGCGCCCGCGATCTCGGCGTCCAGCGTCGGACGGCGGAAGCCGCTCACGGCCTCCCGGACGTCCACCAGCGCCTGCCGGCTGACCCGCTCGATGTCCGCGACCTGCTGGGCGGCCTGTCCGGGCCGGTCGGGCAGCATCCGTCCGGCCAGCTCGCTCTTGAGCGTGATCAAGGACAGCGAGTGCCCCAGCAGGTCGTGCAGGTCACGGGCGAGCCGCAGCCGCTCCTCATTGGCCGCGAGATGGGCGACGGTGGCGCGGGCCTCGCGCAGCTCGCGCATGGTGCGCCCCATCTGGACGATGCCCATCATCGCCGCGCCGCCCAGCAGCGTCGGCAGCACCAGCGTCAGCTGGCGCGAGATGTCCGCCCCCTCCGCCAAGCCGATCACCAGCTCGGAGGCGGCGACGAACGGGATGACCCGCAGCGCCCATTTCGTGGGCAGCATGACGCCGGCCGAGACGGCGACGTACACCAGCAGCACCAGCCACACCGACCCGAGCGCCAGTGCCAGCACCACGGCCAGCGCGTACAGCCCGGCGAGGGTGCCGAGCTGACGGCGGGAGAGACGGCCGCAGGGGCGCCGGCCGAGGACCATGAAGAGGTACACGAGGACGAAGACGGTCAACCCCGCCCAGCCCAGCACCGTGGCGGGGCCCGTGTGGTGGCCGTCGGTCAGGTCCCCCACCACGACGGCCAGGTACAGCATGTAGAGAAGGGTCCAGCAGCCCTTGGCCAGCATCTGCCGCCAGTCCTCGGGTGCCTCGCCGATCCGGATGAATCCCCTGTCCACGGCGTGGTCCTCGCGCTCCGTCATCCTCGCAGTGTCTCCCGGCCTTCGGGCACCGCCCGTTCCCTCATGCCTTGTGGGTGTCCTTGTGGTACAGCCAGGTGGCCGCGCCGGTGAACAGCACCAGGTAGCCGACCAGGATCACCACGTCCTTGGCGTGCGGCGCGCCGCCCAGCTCGATGGCCTGGCCGAGGGCGGCATAGGCGTGGGTGGGCATCCACTCGGCGATGTCCTGCAGCCACCCGGGGAACTCCGCGGTCGGCATCCACAGGCCGCCCAGCATCGACAGCCCGAAGTAGATGATCATCGTGATGGGCCGTACGGCGTCCCCCGTGGCGAGGTAGCCCACCGCGACGCCGAGGGCGGCGAAGACGATGCTGCCGGCCCAGATCGCGCCCGTCAGCGCGAACCACTGCCAGGCCGCGTCCATCCGGACGTCCTTGACGGCCGCGGCGATGACGAAGACGAAGACGATCGACGGCAGCGACACCACGGCGGCCGAGGCGATCTTCGACAGGACGTAGCCGCGGCCCGGCAGGGCGGTGAGCCGCAGCTGGCGCACCCAGCCCTTCTCCCGCTCCTTGGCGATCTTCTCGCTGTTGCCGACGAGGACGGCGGTGATGGCACCGAAGGAGGCCATGGAGACCATCATCAGCAGCGGCAGCGTCAGCTTGCTGTCGCCCACGATCTCGGTGCTGCTCGCGCCGCCCGCGATCAGCAGATAGAGCGCGGCGGGGTAGACCACCGAGAAGAACATGAACTTCTTGTTGCGCAGCGTGCGCTGGATCTCGAGCTTGATCAGGGTGTTCATGCTGCCGCCTCCTCGGCGGTCGCGGCGTCGGTGATGGCGATGAAGGCCTGCTCCAGGCCGAGGCCCGCGACCTCGAGGTTGCGCGGGAAGAGACCGAGCCCGTACACCGCGTGCACGGTCGCGTCGGCATCGTGCGACTGGATGCGGACCGTGCGGCCCGATATCTCCAGGGCGGCGAGGAAGGGCAGCTCGCGCAGCGCGGCCTCGGAGATGTGCCCGTCGAGGTCGAAGACGATCCGCCGGGCCCCGGCCTTCGCCTTGATCTCGGCCGCCGAGCCGTCCGCGAGCACCCGGCCGCGGTGCAGCACGACGACACGGTCGGCGATGGCGTCGGCCTCCTCCAGATAGTGCGTGGCGAACAGCACCGCGCGGCCCTGGCGCGCCTGCTCGCGCATCACGCTCCAGAACGCCTGGCGGGAGGTGACGTCCATGCCGGTCGTCGGCTCGTCCAGCACGATGAGGTCGCTGGCGCCCGCGGTCGCCATCGCGAACCGCACCCGCTGCTCCTGGCCGCCGGACAGCTTGTTGACCAGGCGGTCGGCGATCTCGGCGATGCCCGCGTGCTCCATGACCTGCTCGACGGGGTACGCCTGCGGATGCAGATCGCACGCGAGCCGCACGAGCTGACGGACCTTCACATCCTCCATGAGGCCGCCGGTCTGCAGCATCGCCCCGACCTTGCCGCGCGCGATGGCCTGCTGCGGGGTGGTGCCGAACAGTTCGACGCGGCCCGCGTCGGGGTTGCGCAGCCCCAGGAGCAGATCGAGGGTGGACGACTTGCCGGCACCGTTGGGGCCGAGCAGGGCGACGGTCTCGCCCGGGTAGAGCCTGAGGTCCAGATCGGCGACCGCGCGCACATCGCCGTAACTCTTGCTGACGTTCTCAAAACTGACCACGGGGGCGCCGGTGCGGCGCCCGTCCCCCGTGAACATGTTGCCTGTGGTGGTCATGACGGCAATCCTCGCTGGCCGGGCCGGTCCGGCGGCAGTGTCAGCCGTCGTGAACCTCGAATGACAGATGTCATGGGTGCCGCGGAACATGCGGGAGCCCCCGCGCCGGATGCGGCGCGGGGGCTCCCACGGGCCTTGCGAGGATGTGCGCGATCAGCTCGGGTTGAGCGGGATCACGCCGACGCGCTCGGCGGGCGTCTTGCCGATCAGCGCCTTGCGGAGGGCGCCGACCACGTCCTGGGGGGTGACGGCGGTCTTCGTGCCGTTGCCCCGCTGGATGAGGACGCCGTTGAAGCGGCTGCCGTACAGCTCCTTCAGCGCTTCCAGGTTGTAGTTCTCGACGAGCTTCCCGTCGACCTCCTTGACCGAGAGGATCTTCGGCAGCGAGAGGTCCGGACCGAACTGGATCCGGTGCGCCGCGTCGGTCTGGACCGTGACCAGGCCGGACATCGCGGGCTTCGCGAAGGCCGCCATCATCCGGTCGACCTCGGCATTGCCGACCTTGGGCGTCTGGGGTGCGCTGGGCAGCTCGACGGTCTTGCTCGCACCGCCCGCCGCGCGCTCGCGGTAGGCGTCCGAGACGGCCTTGACCGCCTTGGCGTTGTCCAGGCCCTGGTACGGCTTGCCGTAGACGGGGACGGCCTTGCCCGGCTCGAACTTGATCGTGCCGTCCTTGGCCGCGCCGCTCTCACCGGCCAGCGTCTTGAGCGCGGCGGCGACCTTCTCCTCGTCCACGTTCAGCGTGGGCTCGGCCTCGCGGGTGCCGCCGATCAGCGAACCGAGGACGGTGACCGGGTTGTAGTCCCGGCCGGCCGCGGCCCGCACCGTGGCCTGGGTGTCGATGGACAGGCCCGCCACGGACGGCTTGAGCTGCGCCTCCTTGCCCGCGATGGACACCGTCAGCGGCGCGCTCGCCCGCTCGCCGAGGGCGGAGTCGAGCTTCTTGACGGCCTCCTCCTTCGAGGTGCCGCCGATGTCCACGCCGAGCACGGTGGTGCCGTTCGGCACGTCCGCGTGGTCGAGCAGCAGCCCGGCGCCGTACGCGACACCGACCAGCGCGACCAGACCGCCGCCCAGCAGGACGAGCTTCGAGCGGCCCTTCTTCTTGGGCGCGCTCTTCGCCGCTGCCTTGGGCGCGCTCTTGGCCGCGGGCGCGGCCGGCTTCGGCGCCGGAACGCCCGACTTGGGCTTCGGCACCGGCACACGGGGCGCGCCGCTGTCGACGGGCTTGGGGACCGAGCCACCGGGCGACACCGGGGGCACGCCGCTCACCAGCGTCTCGCCGGGCATCTGGCCGACGGGAGGCGTGGGCGCGGGCACCTTGGCCTTGCGCTTCTTGGACTGCTTGCCCGGCGTCGCCTGCGGAGCCTGCTGGGTCTGACCCGGCCGGCCCTGGCCCTGCTGGGGCTGCTGCTTGCCCTGGGGCGGCCGTGGGGCACCACCGACCGGAGGCGGGGTCTGTATGGCCGGGAAGCCCTCGCGCGGGGTGTCCGTACGACCCGGTGCGAACGCGCCCGCGGCCGCGCTGCCCTGGGGGTACACGAACGGGTCGTCGAGGCTCGGCGCCTGGAACTGCTGGGTGGTCTCGGGCTCGGCCCACGGCGGTGCGCCGACGGAATTCTGCCCGGGGACGGTCGGCTGCGCCATGGCACCCGTGACGGAGGACTCGCCGGGCCACGGCGCGGCGGAGTTCTGCCCGTCCTGCCAGGGGGCGGCACCGGCCGGGGCGGTGGTGCCCGACGTGTCGCGGACCCACGGCGCGGAGCCGCTCGCGGCGGGGGCGCCCTGCCACGGAGCCGAGCCCGTCATGGACCCCTGGCCCGGGGCGGGCGGCTGCGCGGAGGCGTCGGCCGAGGTGTCCCGCACCCACGGCGCGCCGCCACCCGCGGCGGGCGGCTGCGGCGTCACCGGCGGCGGGGCGCTCTGGCCCACCTGACGGCGGGGCAGGCCCGGCGCGGGAGCCGCGGCGGGGGCGGCCGGGCCCGACTTGCGCGGGGCGAACCAGTCGCTGGTCTTCTCGCCCTTGCCGTCCCCTCGGTCCGCCTCCGGCGCGGCCGGCGGCGTGGCCGACGGCTCCGGGCGGCGGGGCAGGCTGGGCTTGGTCCTCGGGGGCTCGGCCCCCCGGTCCGGGCCGGCGGCCGACGACGCGCCGGGACCGGCAGCGGGGTCCGGGGCGGCGGATGCCTTCCCGGCCGTGCCGTCCTCGACGGGCGTGCGCATGATGACCGGCGGAATGGGTCGCGAGCCCGGGATGTTGATGCGGATCCGCGTCGTCATCGTGGTCTCGGTCTTGGGCTCTTCCGGCGTGGGCGGCCCGGCGGGCTCGTCTGTGCCGGCGGCGCCGGGCGGCACATCGCGGGTGCCGTAGGGCGTGGTGCCCGACGGGTACGCGGCGCCACCGCGCCCCTGGGGCCCAGAGGACGAAGTGTCAGATTCACGGCTCAAAGCAGGTTCTCCCGGTTACTCTCCGCCGCCCTCGATGACCTCGCTCGGGGTCGCCCATGCCGAAGGCCAGGGGTAGCTCGGCGGCGCGCACCACCATACTGGGCACCACCGGCACGCACTTGACGACCGTCGGATCAGCCCGGCGGGCGGGAGCGCGGTGCGCGCCTTCGTGCCTCGGACGCGTCAGGCAGAAATCGTCACGTCACTTCCCAAGTCGGACCGACGGTCCGCCCGGTTGCGACAGTTTGGGCACCGTGGCGCAGATCACAGCCACGACCATTCCGCCCAGCAGAAAGGCGTACGAGCCGAGTCCGGCCCCGAAGAGGAAGTCCCCCTCCGGGCGGCTCGCCGTCAGCATCAGCACGGCGAGCAGCCAGCCGACCCCGGGTGCCACACCGCCGGATCTGCTCCCGGTGGCCGTCACTCCGCCGTAGCAGAGCGCGGCGATGCCGAGCAGCGCGAGCAGCAACCCGCCGGGGAACCAGCCGCCTTGCACCAGCGACCCGGCGACGCCGACCAGGGCCCCTAGCACGGCAAGTCCGGCGAACGCCGCGATCCGGCCGAAACCGAGCTGTGGAGTGAGACCCTTCATCAGGCCACCCCCGCGAAGAGGTCGTCCTCGCGGCCGGCCGCGGACGAGCCGCGGACGAGCCGGTAGTACTCGTCGCCGAGCAGCGGCTGCCCGAGGTCGTTGGAGAGCGCGAAGAAGGGGCCGTCCACGGCGATCTGCGTGGCGTGGGCGCGCATCGCGGCCGCCTTCGCCGCGGCGTAGGGAGAGCTGTCGACCGCGGCCGTCACCTCGTCGTCGGGCACGACACCGGGCACGTCGGCGGGCGAGGCGATGCCCGGGAAGGGCATGTCCTTGCCCTGCTCGCGCAGCCGTGCGAAGCCCGCCTCGACGACCGAGAGCGGGACGCAGTTCCAGTAGACCTTGGGGACGGCGTGCGGATCGCCGAGGTCCCGGCGGAAGACCGGCTCCGCCGCCAGCTCGACGGCGCGCATCGCGACGCGGTGGGCCTGGATGTGGTCGGGGTGGCCGTAGCCGCCGTCCGGGTCGTAGGTGACGAGCACCTGGGGCCGGATCTCGCGGATCACCTCGACGAGGTGCGCGGCGGCCTCGTCCACCTCGGCCCGCCAGAAGCAGCCGGGGTGCTCGTTCTGCGGGGCGCCCATCATGCCGGAGTCTCTGTACCGCCCGGGTCCGCCGAGGAAGCGGTGGTCGGTGACGCCCAGCTCCTTCATCGCGGCGGCGAGTTCGGCGACGCGGTACGGGCCGAGGGTGTCGTCGCGATCGGCGGCGAGGTGCGCCAGATCGGGCGGGATCACCTCGCCCTCTTCGCCGAGCGTGCACGTCACGAGCGTGACATGGGCGCCCTCGGCGGCGTACTTGGCCATGGTCGCGCCGTTGTTGATCGACTCGTCGTCCG